>JAKVCA010000039.1 GCA_022448315.1 Pirellulaceae bacterium
CTACGGATCGCTCGCATGAGGCAAAGCCGGGATGAAACATGGGACAGTTTTCCTTTAAAGCGGGAACATCACGAAATGCATGCGATCAACCAGCATCACCGACGTCAACCGCTTGAGGTTGTCCCGTAAAGTGGTGCGATGAACCGGTGGCAAGCTTCCGCGAATGGGGTCTGACAATCGTCTTGGTTCTCGATTGCCGCATCAAACGGATCCGATCGCGGCAGCGATGGACTCACCAGTGTTTGCGTTCCAAGACCCGGTGTCAAATCTTCGGCGAAAAACACCCAAAATTCCCAACCCATGGCAGCCATTCGGCGCCGTGCGATCCCCTCGCTGAGTCGTCAGCATTCCCAAACCGACGTCACAAAAACCAGATCCCGCCAAACTTTTTCATCCGGCCGCCTTGCGGCGGTCACGCCGATGAAGCCAACCTCCAATCACCATCACACCGACGACTACCATCGCGCACAGAAATGCGGGCCAATCACCCAACCAGAAATAAGGGCTTTGAAGTGACTCGCCCTGAATCTTGGCCAGCAGTGTCGCTTCGGATCGTCTCGGCCCGCGCATGGCAACTTCACCGCGGCCGGTCACGACGGCAGAGAATCCCGTATTGGCAGCGACCACCACGGGCTTCCGATTCTCGATCGCTCGAAAAACGTGGGTTGCAAAATGGCAATCCAATGCAGACGACCCCCAAAACCAACCATCGTCGGTCAAGTTCACGAGAACGTCTGGCTCATCTCCAGCCTGAATCAGGTCACGCACCTGAGCGCGAATGACGCGGGGAATGGTCGATTCAAAACAGATGTTTGGGGCGAATTTCAGCCCCCCTGCCTGAATCACCATCGGCTGCTCTCCGGGTGTCAAACCTCCTGCAACCGGTCCCAACTGGTACAAGAACGGGAATGCCGAAGCGCCCGGGATGTACTCGCCAAACATGACGAGATGCATTTTAAAGTAATGCGATCCGACCTCATCTTTTTCATCGAGAAAAACTGCGGCATTGTAGAAATTCGTCATATCGTGCGTCGTTGCCTGACATCCCACGAGCATCGGCGTGAAACGCTCGCGTTTCTCCGCTGACCACTCTCGAAACTCCCTCAGATCAATGGGAGAGGTGGAAGCACGATTCTGGACCCAGTCCACGACCTCTTCCTGTTCAAGCAAACCCTGTGTCTGGAGCGCGAAAGCTTCATACTCCACCTGCCGCTGCTCCAATGCGAGTTGCTCGGTTGGAGCAAGCGGGATGCCCTGCTTCGGGAAAACGTGAAGTCGGGTGAATTTCGATTCCGGCCAAAGGATCAAATCGATCGCCCCGGTTTCTTTCAATAAATTCCGAGTGCGTTCCCGGTACTGCGTTTCAATCGAAGTCCAATAAGCGCGATCTTCCTCAACTGATGTTGGAAAAATCGTATCGATGGAGCCTTGAATGATCGCAACATTGGCCGTCGGTGTCGAATCAGAGACTGGGGTTCCCAACCGCCAAGCACCGTAACCAAGAGTTCCCAACAGAGAAAATGCTAAAAGGCCGAGCGATAACCCTTTGCGACGTCCTGAAGCGGGGCGGTCCATGCCGAGCCCGAGCCCACAAGCGATACAGGCGCCCCAAAATGCAATCAAGGCGGATACGCCGTAGTCGCCCACAAGGTCAGCAATCTGGATCACCGTGGTCTGATAGGTGAGCGCGTGAGCCAGTTGCCCCAAGGTGAACCCAGTCAACAAATGGCCTCGAATCCATTCAAGCCCCAACCAGACCACGGGGACGGCAATCAGCGGGCTCCATCTCCAACGATGCACGAGCACCCGTGCGGTCGCCACGAACAACGGCAGGTAAAACGACAGGTAGAAACTGAGCGCGAACCACCCCAGGAACGCCATCCAATGTGATAATCGAATGAAGTGGTAAACCATCAAGCAATGAATCAAAGACGCAAGCCAGATCTGGCGATAAGGGCGAGCAACCGACCATTCCTTTCGTTGCACCAGCATGACCAATGGAACGACGCCCCCGATGGCGAGTGGCCAGAACCACAGGGGGGGCAATGAGGCCCAGATCATAAGGCCGGCGAGCATCGCCCAACCGAAAACAGACCATGCTTGCCTACGAGCATTTGCAACGTTTCGATCGTTAGCTTCGGCGGACAGGTCACGATCCGCCGAGTCGACTTCGACGTTCTCGGTATCCGATACTACTCCATTTGTCGCATTCACCTTGCACTCCATTTGGCCGTTGTCTTTGGGCAGTCGTGTTTTCGTTAACGCCTTTTGGCGACTGGACCTCGTGTTTACTGATCAATTTGCAAAGTGACAAATCATCAGAATTTCGGCTTGCCTCACAACTCGTAGACGGCAGCAATCAACGCCGGATAAAATCGACTTGAGTCCCAGCCTCGTGAGACTTCGTTCCAGGTGAAAACCCGATCCAACCTTCTGCAAATGCAAGTGCCCGCAAGTCACCAGATCCTCTCCACTCGAGCGGCTCCACCTGACTCAAACCTCCCTCTGTCCGTATCACTCGTGCCGGCCACCAGGTGGGTCGATTGCCACGGTGGTGGAACGCTGTTGCGAGCGGATAGCTCTCGCAGGCGGGGAATTCGCTGCTGCCTCCCATCAACCCGTGGATCGCCCTCCGCACAAAGAGATGAAAACAGACGAGGCTACTCACGGGATTCCCTGGCAGACCGAAGACAAGACATCGATGCGAACCCGTATCAAGAACACCGAACCAGATCGGCTTGCCCGGTTTTAAGGAGACCCGATGAAAGATCTTCTGGACCCCCTGCTGTTTCAATTCTCCGGGCACCAGATCCAGAACACCCGCGGAAACGCCTCCGCTTAGCACTAGAACATCGCCACTCAATCCGTCGGCGATGGCCTCGCGAAGAGAATCGGGTTCATCCACCGCATGTCGTTGACCGATCAACCTCGCCCCTGCTTCATGAACTGAGGTGGCAAGCATCGGCGCATTGCTATTTCGAATTTGCCCAGGCCCAGGCTTCTCCGAGGGAGCGACCAGCTCATTGCCGGTGGTCACCAACGAAACCGTCGGCCTTTTGGAAACCGCGACCTGACCATGGCCGATTTCGGCAAGCAGACCAATCGTGGCAGCATCGAGCCATTGGCCCGAGGGAACAACCACCTGCCCCTGATGCATGATGGTCGCTTTTTCCATGAGATTCTGCATCGGCTTAACTTCATCGCCTCGCAAAATCACACGGCCATCGTCGGTGGTCACCGTCTGCTCCACCATGACCACCGCGTCCGCTCCCGTGGGCACGGCCGCTCCGGTCATGATCCGTATCGCCTGTCCCCGACCGATTCCTGTTCTTGGCCAACCGCCAGCGACCACTTCGTCAATCACTTCCAACGAGATGTCCTTCCCGTCGAAATCGGCAGAACAGACCGCGTATCCATCGACCAGAGACTTACGATGAGGCGGCACGTCCACATCGGAAGTAGCATCGTCGGCGAGGTAACGTTGATGGGCGAACGAAAGCTCGACCGTCTCCTTGGGCAATCGCCGAATCTCACCATCCAGTAAAGTGAGCGCTTCCCTTAACTCAATCATGAACGAACCGGCCGAACTTGAAGAAACTGACTCAAAAGCTGATGTCCTTGCTCTGTCAGAAAACTTTCGGGGTGGAACTGCAGCCCATAAACAGGCAGCGTTCGATGCTGGATGCCCATGATTTCCCTCCCGCCATCCGGCGCGTCGGCCCAAGCGGTGACCTCAAAGTCTTCATGAAGCGTTTCGGGCTCAATAACGAGGGAGTGGTACCGAGTGGCCACCAGCGGGTTAGGCAGGCCCTCAAAAATTCCAGAACTGTTGTGAATGATCCGGTCGGTCTTGCCGTGCATCAGTTGCTTGGCGCGGACAATTTTTGCACCCGTCGCTTGCCCGATCGATTGATGCCCCAGACAGACGCCAAGTAGCGGCACCCTACCGGAAAAATGGGTCACACAATTCATGGAAATTCCAGCTTCATTCGGCGTACATGGCCCGGGCGAGAGAATCAGATGGCTTGGATTCAACTCTGCGATTTGCTCAGCCGTGGTCTTATCGTTACGAAAAACCCGAACATCCAAGGTGGAGTCAATTTCCCCAATCCTCTGGACGAGATTGTATGTAAACGAATCGTAATTATCGACGATCACGATCATGTTGCACTGCCGTTCCTTGCTCACGTTTCCTTGATACTGTTCCTTGATCGGGGCCAGCCACGTTTTTCATTTGTTCCCGATCGACCCGACGAGGTGACGAAAAACCGCCCTCATGAATCCGCATGATTCGAAGTCTGAGCACCGGTCGCCGCGTACATCCGAAAACGACGCCCTCATCATAGCCATATCACCTATGGAGGGTCGACGGGATGAAAACCAGAAAACAAGGTGCCTGAGGGAGAAACGGTGACCGATAATCTACGGCGACTGGGGCATGAATCGCAGAACGTCGTGGGGCTTTCGACACTCCCGTAATTCGAGCCTCGGCGTAAACTGGAGATCTGCTATACTGTGGGGCCGGATGAGATCCGGTGGGACCCAACGGGGTCGTGGACGCTTTTGTAGGCAGGTGCGACGCTCGTCAGGAAACAAGATTCGATGAATCCATGAACGCAAATCGAGATGCAAAGCGATGAATCTGACATTGCAACCCCCACCCAAACATGAACTCGCTCCCTACAAAGCACTTGAAAACCAAGAGCTACAGACTCGTATCGAGGCGGCGAGAAATGTATTGGGAGATCAACTGCTGATTTTGGGTCACCATTATCAACAGGATGAAGTGATCGAGCATGCGGATTTGCGGGGGGACAGTTACCAACTCAGCCAACTCGCCGCCGACAACTCGACGTGTCGTTACATTGTTTTCTGCGGCGTCCATTTCATGGCCGAAACCGCAGACATCCTCGCCAATCGCCCGGAGAAAATCGCCGAGAGAAACGGCCAACGCGTTACTGTCATTCTCCCCGACCTTTCCGCAGGCTGCTCCATGGCCGACATGGCGGCCATTCAACAGGTCGAAGATGCGTGGGAGGAGCTAGGCGAAGTCATCGATACTGAAGACATCACCCCGGTGACCTACATCAATTCTGCGGCAAGCCTCAAAGCGTTTTGTGGCAAGCACGGGGGCGTGGTCTGCACGTCGAGTAATGCTCCAGCCGTTCTGGAATGGGCCTTCAAGCAAAAACGTCGCGTCCTTTTCTTTCCAGATCAACACCTCGGAAGAAATACGTCGCTCAAAATGGGAATCACCAACGCCGAGATGCCAGTGTGGGATCCATACGCAGATGAACGAGGAGGAAACTCGATCGAAACCTTGGAGGCAAGCCGCGTGATCCTCTGGAAGGGTCATTGCAGCGTCCACCAGATGTTTCGCCCTGAACATGTTGCGAATTTCCGAGAACAGATTCCTGACATCCAAATTCTGGTCCACCCTGAAGTTCCTCAGGAGGTCAACGACCTCGCCGATATTTCAGGGTCAACCGGCAAGATCATTGATGTGGTGAAGAAGGCACCGGCGGGTACAAAGTGGGCAATCGGAACGGAACTCCATCTGGTCAACCGATTAAAGAAAGAGCACCCAGAACAGGAAATCCACTTTCTTTCCCCTGTTCTCTGCATGTGCGCGACCATGTACCGAATTGATCTTGCGCACCTGTGTTGGTCACTGGAAAATCTTGTGGATGGCCAGCCCGTCAATGTGATCGAGGTCGACGCCGAAACTTCAAGGTGGTCACAGATCGCGTTGAAACGAATGCTTGAAATCAAATAGTCCTCGCGCACCTCTACGTCGCCGGCCCCGTTGGCTTTTTTCAACTGGATAGGATCGAGTCCATGAAAACAATCGCTTACGTCAGCATGGCCACATTTCTGGGAACGATCCTGACTGCCAACTGGGTCGTCGGCAATCTGCGTCCAGACGAATACAAGAGTGGTATCGTCTGGCCTTCGCCCCCCGAAGTCGATCCTGGCTCCTCGAATCAGCCTCCGTCAGATGCAGTTGTGCTGTTTGACGGGACCGACCTCTCTCAATGGCAGGGCGGTGAGCGCTGGAAAATCGAAGATGGAATCGCCACGGTCCAAGGTTCAGGCATTCTAACCAAACAGTCCTTTGGAGATTGCCAATTGCACATCGAGTTTGCAACACCCAAGATCGTCAAAGGGAAAGGGCAGGGGCGAGGCAATAGTGGAGTCTATTTGATGGGCCGTTACGAGGTCCAAATTCTGGACTCCTTCGATAACCCGACCTACTTTGATGGGCAGTGTGCGGCGATCTACAAACAACAACCGCCAACGGTAAACGCGTCGAGAAAGCCGGGGGAATGGCAAACTTACGATTTGATTTTCGAAGCACCCGAGTTCGATGATCAGGGCAAACTTGTCCAGCCGGCGTTCATTACCGTTTTGCACAATGGCATTTTGGTCCACCACCACTTTGAGATTCAGGGAAGCACCTCGTGGGATTCCCCTGCGGCCTACTCGGCTCACGCCGACAAGTTACCCATCCATCTTCAAAATCATGGGAACCCAATCCGATTCAGAAACATCTGGGTTCGGGAAAACGTGCAACCTCTTTCGGGCAAAAAGTCGGAATGAATCTCGGGGCACCGCTCGCCACCTTCTTCACACTCCTTGAGGGACATCATGGAACTCGACGACAAACTCTGCCTTTGCTTTCACGTGACCAAGCGAAAGGTCGTTAACTTTCTCAAAGTCAATCGAGTTCGCAGAGCAAGTCAACTCAGCGAGTGCTACGGAGCGGGTACAGGTTGTGGTTGGTGTCGCCCTTTCCTTGTACGGCTCTTTGAGGCAAGTGAAAATCAACAGGCCGACGATCTTCCCACGGCTGACCAGTACGCGCAAGACCGGGCGAGCTATGTTCGGTCCGGCCAAGGTAAACCACCAAGTGGTGCGAGTCCGCTGCCGGACGAGGCTTGAGCTGCCAGTGCGAGTCGAACGGTGAAACGCGCCACCACTTCGTTAAGGATGACAAGATGCGCCGCTGGCTCCTTGATCGATTGGTCATGGCTCCGAGCACGGATGCCATTGATCCTGAATCACGTATCCGAGAAGTCCTGCCGACCTCCTGTGGAGACGTCGAGCTCTGGAAAGATCTCCACGTCAATGGAGAAGTGAGTGACGACCAGTCTCCGGAACTGCTGATGATCAAGTTCCCTGGAACTGGAGGCAGAGCAGAGAGAGCCACTGCGCAACCCGCACAATTCTGGTTGACTCCCAAAACAGAACTCTGGGCCGTCAATCCACCGGGTTATGGAGGCGCCAAGGGACGTGCCTCTCTGCATCACATCGAACGGATGGTCGAAGCGATTCGGGATCATCTGGAATCGAAATCCATCCCGAAAGTGATTCTTGTGGCGAACAGCCTCGGTAATCTTGCGGCCTTGAAACTCGCGACCCTCTACCCGGTTTCAGGGCTCGTCCTGCGAAATCCCCCTCCCATCCCCCTCGTCGTGCAACATCGGAGCCGAGCTTACCGAGCGACTTGGCTTGGCAGGTGGCTGGGGTCCGCATTTCCCCCGAATCTGGACCTGATCGCCACGGCTTCACAGTGTTCCGCGCCCGCAGTCTTCATTCACAGCGAGCGGGACCAACTGGTTCCATTGGAATTGCAGAGGCCCATCTCCTCGGCCTACTGCGGCCCTAAAAAAATACTGATCGCTCAAGGAATCGACCACGCAGACCCAATTCCTGATCATCAAGTTGAAGCGTATCGATCCTGCGCGCGATGGCTGGAACAGCAGGCTTATAAGTAAGTCGACGGTTTCCAGACGACCGGATGTGAATTGGCGTTTTTCTGTTATCATGATCGATCGCCCGCGTGGCACTCATCGCGACAAACCTCGCCCGGCAGGTGCAATTTTCTCTCTCCATTTTCTGTTTATCTGACGCCCCGTTAAGGCCATTTCATGCGCTTATTTTCTGACCTCAAGATTCTTTACCACCTTGCATTAAAGCCGGTCCGCGGCAAGAGCCACGCCGAACGCATGGAGAACTTCTATGGCGGACAAGCCGACGGCTATGATGACTTTAGACGTCGATTGCTAAACGGACGTGAAGAAATGCTCTCGTCGATTCCATGGCCCGAAAATGGCGTCTGGATGGATATGGGAGGAGGAACCGGGTTCAACATTGCTCAGGTCGCCGACCAGATTCCCAAGCTCAAAAAAGTCTATCTCGTCGATCTTTCGAATTCATTACTCGATGTTGCCCAGAAAAGGTTTGATGCGCAGGGCTGGACCAACTGCCACGCCGTAGAAGGCGACGCCACGCGATTTTCACCGCCCGAGGGACAGGTCGACGTGATTACTTTCTCGTACTCGCTCACTATGATCCCGGACTGGTTTGCGGCTCTCGAAAACGCGTTGAGACTCTTGAAACCAGGTGGCGTTATCGGCGTGGTCGATTTTTACGTGTCAAGAAAGTATCCGCTCGATCGCCACGTCAAACATTCTTGGTTCACTCGTTCATTCTGGCCCGTCTGGTTTGCAGGGGACAGTGTCTTCCCTTCTCCAGATCACCTTCCGTTTTTGGAAAGCCACTTCCAAACGGAGGAACTGAGTGAAAATCGAGGAAAGGTTCCTTACGTGCCGTTCATCCGCATGCCCTATTACTGGCTCATCGCCAGAAAGCCGGATCAGTAATCCTTTGAGACGAAGCTCTTGCGATTAACCCTCAACCCGGTGCAGCCAAGCGAGCCATGAACGTTGGCCTAGCGGTAGGGCGACCACCGAGGGCGAGCGAGGCGTGAGGGCGGAATTCTGGACCCTTCGCGGACTGGAGGTGCAGGTTCCAGCGCGGAAGCCTGCCTCACCTCTGAAGCGGGCTCGACATCCTCCTGGTGATCCACCTGCATGATCGGCGTCTGCCTTGTTTGCCAACTCGAGATACCCGCTTGCGGGAGCAGGATGCGAACTTCGCCCGATGTCTCCAACAGCTCCCCGTCCGACGTCTCATAACGTACAAAGATGAGCAATTTTCGATGCCGCGGAGAATGAACTTGCCACGGCAAGGTCAGTTGAATCCCTTGACCCGACTCTCCTGGATAGTAGACACGAGGTTCCACCTCTTCTGACGTGAGGTTCCAGAGCCCGATCCGTTGTTCCTCACCACTCTCTTCAGGATCGATCACACTGATCGTCAGAGGTCCGGCCGCGGGGACGTAGTCGTCATCAGCGTTGCGGGGTTCGATCACTAAGGTAAGACCATCGTCTCCATAATGACCATCGATGTTGCGGCCCTTGGTCAAAAGGGGATTAACGACCACGTGCGTGACTCTCCAGTCGCGAATCTCCGCATCAACCTCGGTGGTGAGAAGGTCGAGCTGACTGGAATCCGAGATCTCCTGAACCGAAAGAAGCTCGCGTGCGTCGCCCTCATCCCTCGCTAGTTGCCTCAATTTGGCGGCCTGCTCGATGGCGACAAACTCATCCGCTGGATCCTCATACCGCAGCGTCTTATCGGCACTGGAGGAACGGCCTTGGGGAGAAGCTTGAGAGTCGTTCGACGAAATCGTGGAATCTGGCTCGCCCGTTGACTCCGAAGTTCCTTCGTCGCCCGAAGCCTCAACGCCATGAATTTTTCTTAGCCGCTCCAATTCGCGTTCGGCTTTGCGGTAATTGCTTTCGAGACGGTAATAGCGATCCACAAGTTCCATCTGCTCGGCCCGCATGGCGTCCACTGTCGACTGGGCGGCCATGCGTCGGCCCAAACAGCCAGTCGTACTCGCCACGACAGAGAGGCAAAGCAAAAAGTAGATTCCGGTTTTGATCATCCTTGATCCACCGACGTAAATGTTGCGCTGGCTGGGGACTGCCAACTGGAGACTCAAGTTCATCAGGCAGTGAAACTTCTCACTCATGATGAAAGGGTCGCCAAGCAGCTGTCCCCGCTGTAATTATTCGCCTTTACCACCACCAGGCATGTGCGTAATGACCTGATCAATGAGGTTGTATGACTGCGCTTCTTCAGCGGTCATGAAGTTGTCCCGGTCAGTATCCTCTTCAATTTTCTCCAAGGAATGCCCGGTATGGTTGAGCATGATCTCATTCAATCGATGCTTCGTCTTTTTCAGTTCCTTCACGTGAATCATGATCTCTTCAGCCGTACCTTCCATCCCAGCCAAAGGTTGATGAATCATAATGTTGGCATTAGGCAACGCATATCGCTTGCCGGCGGTTCCGGCCGTCAGCAGAAGGGCGCCCATCGATGCCGCGTGCCCCATGCAATAGGTTGCGACATCGCATGTGATGAATTGCATGGTGTCGTAAATCGCCAATCCTGCGACGACACTTCCACCCGGGGAATTGATGTAGAGGTGGATGTCTGACTTTGGATCTTCGCTTTGCAGATAGAGCATTTGAGCGACCAGGGAGTTCGCCAAGTCAGCGGTCACTTGAGTCCCTAGAAAGATGATGCGGTCTTTCAGAAGACGACTGTAAATATCGTAGGCCCGCTCGCCGCGTCCCGAGTTGTCGATGACATAGGGAATCAATGTCATTTTAAATTTACTCCCAAGCCGCAGTCACTCATGACTGCGATCCATATTGAAATATTTGATTCGGTTTCCAACGGAGTCGCATCTCCGCACAATCACGGTTGTCTAATCTTCTTCTTCGACTTCGGGCTTCTCGGTGATTTCATCAACCACGCCATACTCTTTGGCCTCGCTCGCCGTCAGAAAGAAATCGCGGTCGGTATCTTTCGCAATTTGCTCGATCGGCTTACCAGTATGTCGGGCCAAAACCTCATTCAGGACTTCGCGGTTTCGCAAAATCTCGTCAGCTTGAATTTCAATGTCACTGACCTGACCTCCCACCCCACCATAAGGCTGGTGCATCATCACCCGCGAATGGGATAGAGCAAAGCGTTTCCCCTTGGTGCCACCGGCAAGAAGTACGGCCGCACCACTCGCTGCCTGACCGACGCAGTAAGTCGCCACGGGACAGGAAAGAATCTGCATGACGTCGTAAATCGCAAGCGTGGCAACAACGTCCCCTCCCGGGGAGTTGATGTAAAAATGCACGTCTTTTCGGCGATTCTCACTTTGCAGATAAAGCAGTTTCATGACCACTTCATTCGCATTACCCGTATGGATTTCACCCTGCAGGAAAACGATTCGATTCTCGAGCAGTAAATCCCCGAGAGTCATTTGCCGCTGACGTTGGTAGTCGCTGTAGGAATAGGCTTGGGCCTTGCTGGTTCCACTCGGCGTGGCGAACGGATCTTGCATTGGTGATTCAAATGGGCCTGGTAAGCGGGACATATTCGCCTTTCCTATCGGAGATGACACTTGAGTGGAGAGCAGTCGTTGCTGCGTCTATGCAGACACTCTCCCCGTCTTGGGCAAACTACAGATTTTGATGGAGACCGACAAGATGGGTTTGGAGGAAGGATTGCTAGCGAGCTATGCTCATGTCAGTGGGCCACACGGTGGAAGGTCGAGTGCCAAAGGGTAGGGGCAATTGCCGATGGATAGCCCGTTAAGTATTCTGGCGTCCAAGTGAGGCGTGCAGAATCTCGAACGCTCATCGTTCTGAATTTCGCAGATCGCTGCAGACCTCGCCTTCGCAGAGGCGTAACCGGAGAATGGTGGAAGTGGCAAACATCCTTGACAAAATTGTCGCCAAAAAACGGAAGGAAATTGCCGAGTCCCGCGCGCGAACCCCGCTTGCCTCTGTACAGCAATCCGCTGCAGATGCCCCTTCGCCCAAAGATTTCCTAGGGGCCTTACAGGCTTCTCAAGGCATCGGTTTAATCGCTGAAATCAAAAAAGCGAGTCCTTCCAAGGGTCTCATCCGAGAGGATTTCGATCCACCAAGTATCGCAAAAACCTACACGGCCCATGGCGCGAGTTGCATCAGCATTTTAACTGACGAAACCTTTTTTCAAGGCAGCCTGAGTTACCTTCAACAGATTCGAGCCATCGTCGATACGCCGCTTCTCCGGAAAGAATTCATTCTCGACACCTACCAGATTTACGAGGCCCGCGCAGCGGGCGCGGACGCGGTCCTGCTAATTGCCGAGATCCTCACAGCCACCGAGCTTGCCCATTTCTCTGATCTTGCGCAGCAACTTGGCATGGTCGCATTGATTGAACTTTATGATCCGGACAATCTTCCCGCCGTCTTGGCAACCGGAACTCCACTCATTGGTGTCAACAATCGGGACCTTCGAACCTTTGAGGTCGATCTTGGGCATACCGTAAGACTCAGAGACCAGATCCCGGAGAATATTCTGCTTGTCGGAGAAAGCGGAATCCACTCTCGCGAAGATGCACTCTATCTCCAAGAGCATGGGGTCAATGCGATGCTGGTTGGCGAATCGCTCATGCGAGAGGAGAACATTGGCTACGCGGTCGATCGCCTGCTGGGCTTACCCGAGAACTAACATTTTTTAGAGCTCTTGGTGGAGGCGGCACTCGTAAATCCAACGAACCGTCTGAGCCCCTTCCTCCGTCGGGGCTGGGGCCTTTACGACCCATTCGGAACTCGTCTGGGATGGCTCGAAACTTGCCCCCGCAATCACTTGGATCTCGAGATAGTACCCCGGGGCCTCCGTAGACACTAGCGTCGTGACAGAGGCGGATGCTTCGCGGTTGGGCACGGACGTCGACCCCACAAGTTTCTCGCCCATGTAAGTATTAGCGAGGAATTCGCCCGTACCAGAGAATGAAGCACGGCACGCAAAGTCAAATCGGAACCCTGACTGGTCAGAAAGCGGTTCGAGGCTCAAAGACCAATGACCATGGCCAGCTTTACCCACACCCAGCAAGCAGTCATTCTGCTGCCAATCTTGGCGATGAAGTTCCTGGATGGGTGCACTGGGTGGCCAAGGGGTTTCACCATCGCCCTCGACACTCTTCAGGAGTTCAACCCACTCCCCAAGATGGCTCAGTTCAAATTGATGCGCGAAACGATCTCCGCTCCAACAGCAACGAATTCTGAAATTGCCTGCTGCGGTCGCCAGAACATGTTCAATCGGGTTCGTATCAGGCATGCTCGTTGCTTCATTACCAGTTTCTGGGGTCTCGAATCTGATCCGGGGTCATGCCCTGCTCGGCCATTTCATAAGCACGCTTGACATTCCGATCAAAGTAAATGATTAAACCGTAGATGAGCATGCCAATTGAAAAAACGGAACAGTACATGGTCAGCGCCGAGGTCATTCCCAAAACGGATGCAAAGATCGCCATCTTGCGTCGTTTGAATTTGAAGCCGGCAATTCCCGACCAGATGCGGAGCACGGCGGCAATAAAGATGGCCGACCCAAAAAATAACATGACTGCCGAGATGATGCCGAAAACGAATAAGGCCTCTTCTTCCCCTTCCGGCATTTCAATGGCCCCAGTACTCATCGCTCCCAAAATACCCGTGTAAACCGCCAAAATGGCTGAAACTAGCAATTCGAGCGCACCAACCACAATCTGCAAGATGGAGACGACCATCACCTGCTGGACAGTGGATGGAAGTCCACGGCCCGAAAATCCCTGATAGGTCTGAACATCGGCAGCTGCGGCTCGCGGTGGTGTCGCATATGGATTTTGGGAAGAATCGGTCATAATCGAACACTATACCAGCATTCGTTTGAAAAACACGAATTCCAACTTTATGCGAACCTTTGTCTTCATGTCCTGCTTATCGAATCCGCCTATCGAAACGACACCTCCGAATACGACCGAGCGTTCCGTTTGCAGATCATGGCAAACACTCGATTTATCCCATTGAAACAGAACCTCATGGGCATTACTCTTCCATGGGATCCGTTCCTTTTCGCCACCGACAGGCAACATTCCAACTGGAATCCGCACAAGTTGCTTCTTCGGGGATAAGACGCGTTTTTCAAGCGCATCCAACTCCGTTTCAAGTTCTGCGCTACGCAACAAAATGCTTCCCTCAGAATGATCGCTCAGTTGAGGCAGACGATACCCACTGTCTTATTCCAATGTTGTATCGCAATTCCTGAACTTGCGTCATGATTTGACTCTCAGCATCGCAACTCATTGCGTCTTATGCACAGAAAATTTATGCAAGTTCATTCCGGCCCAACGATCGGGCGTTGAAAGGTGAACGCCACGGTAAAACTGCGATCGCTGCGGAAAAGTCTGGATCGACCACCCCGCTTTCAAATTGTCGGTTGCGGAACTTGACCCGTTGACCGAATCCTTAAGCAGCCGGAAAATGGAATTCTAAGTGGGATCAACAGCGAAAGGGTGATGCGTTGAAGCTAGGTATTCTTGGAACAGGTCGAGTCGGTCAGGCCCTCGGTCAAAGGTGGCTCGCAGCGGGACACGAAGTAACATTTGGAACGCGGCAAGATCTGTCGCACAAGGAAGAGCAGTTATCTGAGCTGTTCGGGCAATCGGTAAAGACGTTATCGCATGACCACTGTATTGCCCACGCGGAAGCGCTCGTTCTTGCGATGCCTTGGCAGGCCGCCCAGGAGCTCACCCCGAAACTTCCGCAGGAGAATTGCCCCATCTTGATTGACTGCCTGAACCCCCTGAGCCCCGATTTATCTGGCCTGGTGGTTCCGGCGGGATCATCGACCGCAGAGATCCTTCAAGATCGACTACCCCATGCCTCGGTCGTGAAAGCCTTCAATTGCGCGAGCTCAGGAACGCTGGCGGACCCGAGCTATCCTGAAGCGAAACCGACCATGTTATTTTGCGGCAATCATGAGGACGCAAACACCACGGTCCAATCCCTGATTGAAGAGGTCGGGTTTGAAGCAGTCGATGTGGGCGACCTTTCCATGGCCTCCCACCTTGAGTCACTCGCACTACTCACGATCAAAATGGCCATCAAACATCGCTGGGGAGCCAATTGTGCACTCAAAATTTTGACGCGGACCTCCGAAAGTTAATCACACTTTCACCCGAACCTGCCGGCTGATGGATCGCGATTAAAGGGGCTCGAGATCAACCCATGAATCATCCCCATCTTCAGGTGTCAGTTGGATTTCATCTCGGCTGACCAATTTTGGGTGACGCCAGGAGGCTTGCTCTTTGTTTTCCAGAGATGACGCCGTACGAAATTCCTGACTGGAGAACCGCTGAAACATTTGATGCCCGGCACGGCTGAGCAAATACTCAAACTCCCGAGTCTGGCGATTCCAGCGAACCTCACTGATCTCCGCAACAAACGGATCTCTTTCACCTTGCTGTGACAAGACTTCGACAAAATCACCAACCCAGTAGCCTTCGTATTCCACTTCAACCCACATCCTGGGTTGGGCGCGGAAAAGAATGCGGCCTTGGCAATAAAGATCATACATGCCTTCGCCACGAAACCGCTGCCAAACCCGATCACTGGGCAGGAAGTCACTGGCCATGACATGGTCATACGGGTGGAGCCAATACTCATCTTCCCCACCGTAACCACGATCGTCGGGCCACCAAGCGAAAACTCCATACCGATCAGGATGAGTTGCAAACGACTCACGCTGAAGCGAGGCATCGGTCACCGAGGCCCGCGGACTGCGAATCGAAGAGCAATGAAGCGAGTGATTGGAGCTCATCAGGTACCACTCGTTCTAAATCCAACAGCCACTTCCATTCCCTGAACCATCCGATGCCTGACCTTCCTGCCCGACTGAGGCCGTATGCTATTGCCACTCGTCGTGGCAGTTGGAACACGCTTTCGTGATGACTCCCACACCGGCAACGGCCTTATCATAATTCTGCAACTTGGCCGCTTCGACAATTTCGATGGCACCATCTCGCATCTCAAACGCATACTGCGTGTAATCTTCCTCGATTGCATCATCCATACCCTCGAGAGACAGGACCTCAGCCATCGCCGCGATCAAGCTCGCTTCCTGCCGAAGCAGATCCACTTCAGACTGAAAAACGGCTTCATTCGCAATCGCGGGTTTTACAAGTCCAATCGCCTCGTCCAATCGCTCCATCAATGGCGAGCGGTCACAGATATTTGCCCAGTCATTCTCCTGCTCGGTCGCCTGTGTCCCGACGAACGAGTTGCCGCCTACGATATCGGACAGGTCCTGCTTTCTCTGCTTAGCCTCCTGATAAGTCTGCTGCGAACCCGTCTTTGAATTCGCCGCAGATCTTGCAAACGCATCTCGAAGCGAAGCAGAATCGGCTTTCCATCGGACATCCACATTGTGCTCATTGATAATCGCGAACAACATGGCCAACTCTGAGAATTGTCGTCGCGCGTCCTGATACCCCCCCCCGGCGAACTTGACGGGAGTTGTCACGGTCTGGTCCATCTGCAACTTGAGGGATTTGATTTCGTTTTCGATCGTCTCAGGCGCGATGATTGACGACCAATCCCGACCGTTGCCTGAAGCCGTTGCTTCTCCTCCCCCCGTCGCATCATTGGCGGTTGCCACCTGAGTGCCCAGAACAGGACGTTCGCCGACGAGTGCCTCCTTGAAGAGGTTTTTGAAGTAAGTGGAATCGACTTCCCGGGAGGAAAAGGTCGGGCGTTTCGCCCGCTTAACCGGTTGTTTGCCATTCTCCTGTGCGACTCCCCATGCAACCATCGACCCCGCAGCAATGAATGCAACAAACTGGAAAAACCGAGATGTCGTCATGATTTCTATTCCTCGATACAACTTGCCCAGTAATATCCGCTGCCTAAGTTTTGCAGATAACACGGCAGCAGGAGGCCATGTCGGTCGTGGCTGTTATCGAACTCCCCAATAAGGCGAATGGCGATCTCGCTCAAATTGGGTAGATCGGCTGCGGCCCGTGGCCGAAGACTCCGATTGGGCTGAGTCTAACCGACTGCCCTTTTGATTCTAAGCCAGATTCGTTTTTTCGTCGATTCGTTTGCGGCCGTCATCTCGAGAAGCTTAAGGCTTTTGCAAATCCCATCCCAAAAATCGACACAGAATCTACGATCCTCGTCGCCTCGATCCCTCATATACTGGAAGTATGAGTAAACCATCCCGCCATCGCCGTGATTTTATCCTCGGTCGCTCCGCAATTTCCGCAGCGCGGGAGAAAGCGGATGAGATCCTCGAAGCGTCCGCGCCGCCCCCGCCCGCCGAGAATGGCCGAGTGACGGCGGACCACTTTCTCCTTGAATTTTCACACCGTGCGATGGCATGCGACTTTCAAGTCCTTCTTCCCCAAGACACCATTCCAGAGGGCCCCGAATGGGCGCTAGAGGCTCTTGATTACCTTGAAGAACTGGAAGATCGGTGGTCCGTTTATCGCGAACATTCATCCATGAGCCTTGTGAATCGCTGTGCGTCGGACCGTCCGGTACCGGTGGACGAAGACCTTTTCAGTCTTCTTCGCCTTGGCACGCAACTTTCTGAGCGAACGGGTGGGGCATTTGACATGACTTCAGGACCACTGACGAAGGCATGGGGATTCTTTCGTCAAAGTGGGGAGATGCCTGACGAACAGAAGCTCCGACATGCGATTGAGACCGTCGGCACACAATGGGTGGATCTGGATGAATCAAACCGGACGGTGAGCTACCGCAAACCGGGTGTCGACATCAACCTTGGTGGAATTGGGAAAGGGTACGCGATCGACCTTTGTGTCGAGCGACTAAGCTGGAACGGTCTGGGGGACTACCTATTTCACGGAGGCCTCAGCAGTGTCGTTGCCCGAGGAAATCGCCATCCGAATCGGGAGCCAGAAGATCAACAGTGTTCAGCCGGCTGGAAGGTAGGAGTCCTGCACCCCGTTTGGCCAGGCAAACGCCTGCTCGAAGTTCGGCTCGACAACGAAGCATTGGGAACATCAGGGACAAGCCGTCAACACTTTTACCATCAGGGCAAACGTTACGGCCACATCTTTGATCCACGAACAGGGAAACCTGCAGAGGGGGTCTACTCATCCACCGTGATCGCGCCAACCGCTGCTGAAGCGGATGCGTTGGCAACGGCCCTCTACGTCATGGGTCCTGAAGAGTCGAAAAAGTTTTGTGAGGCCAATACGGAAATCGCCATGATCATGATCACACCCGGCCGCACCCGACAGGACATTGAGATTCACACGTGCAACCTTCCGGAAGACAAGTGGGTGCGCCTCATGGACTGAGACGCACTTGCCCCACATTCCAACGGCTCAAACAAGGTTTTTCCTTCGTACCGGCGTATTTTGCATCGTCACCCGGAAGCTCTTCTCGCCGTCATGGGCGTAACAGAGGTTGCCTCCCAATGATCCTGCCAGACTCATCGCCTCTTGGGCACGAGCAAGGAAATCGCCCTCGGCATCATCGCCCCTTGCCTCGGAGATCCCGACCGACACGGTAAAATTCACCTTGCCATGTTCACCGGGGACTTCACATCGTGAAATGGCCGACCGTAATCGTTCCCCGATCTTGGACGTGTTCTCAAGTCGTGCACTTGGAAACAGCATGGCGAATTGCCCCTCTCCCAACATCGCAACGTTATCCATGTCTCGGACGGATGCTTTGAGGAACTGGGAAGTGGCTTGAAGCACAAGGTCTGCGGTGGGTTCCCCGTGGGTAGTGAAAACATCGACCCAGTTGTCGACTTTAAGGACGCTTAACGCGAGTCCTGATCCGCCTCGTTTCCACTCGGACAGTCGACGGCCGATTTCATCACAAAACGCACTGGCATCGTTGAGTTCAGCAGACCAAGCCGGCTGAACGTGCCCTGTGCGCATGTCCGTCGAGGTATCCGCATCCAAAGTAGGAATTCGGTAATTATGATTTCCATCATTCCAGAATCCACAATTCCGCCCATCTTCTTTGGCAGCATATAGTGCATCATCCGCTCGCCGAACCATTCCCGCGACACCATCGTGTTCGTTAATCTCCGCAAGGCCTCCACTTGCCGTGATGGTCAGCACCTCGTCTTCGTAGTGGATTTGAGTCCGCGCCAACTCGGCGCGAGCCTGCTCGGCCCACTCCAAACAGACTTCGGTCGTTTGTCCGTGGAAAATGACGGCGAATTCTTCTCCGCCGTAGCGGCATATATGACCGTTCCGTTTCACCTTACGCCTTAAGGTTCTGGCGACGGACTTGAGCACCTCGTCGCCTGCGTGATGACCATAATTGTCGTTGAATTTTTTAAAATGATCGACGTCCACCATCATGACCGAAACCGGCTTTCCGTCGGTCGCGTACTGCTCTTGGGCGAGGATCATTTCATTGTCAAAGGCCCTTCGATTGCTCACGAGCGTCAAGGCGTCAGTATTGGCCTCGATCACGTGGGATTGTATCTGCCGAGCCTGATCGAAAAGCTTATCCTCCGCGACTTCCAACTGCGATTGCAGCTTGGAGTTCGCCTGCAGCATGCTTTTCATGATCTTCATGATCGCATCGGAGGTACCCGCACCCTGCTCTCGCAAACGAGTACTGGCTTCTTGAACCGACTCACTGTGTGTCTCGACATCGAAGGCGATACCCTCGTAGGTATCCTTCAGGGTTGACATCAACGACTCAACATCGTGTTTTTCAAGATTCAGGGCTTCGAAACCCTTGGATTCGGATGAAGTAGGTCGAGCCTTGGTATTATTTCGATGGATACGGCGTTGGATAAACCAACCGATCGCTGTTCCAATTCCCCCGGTAAAGACGCAGGCCAGCAAATTGATGAAGATCGACATCGCAGTCTCCCGTCCATTTTCTCAGATGAAATCATGATTCACCAAAGTCGACATCCGACCCTCTAGAGATAGGTCGAGAAACTCTCAAGTCAAAGCGCGGGGGGGAGATTGTCAATCGTCCCAATCGATGGCAATTGACGACAGATCGCCCCCTCATCCGACACTTTCAATGAAGGTCAACCAGAAAACAGCACTCTTCAACATTCGGGGAGAAACCGACAACCGTTTTAGCCCGAAATTAACGACTGAGAGACCCGACTGGGCCCAACAATCGACACGGCCGCCATCCAGAATCCAAGGAAGAAACAGAGACTTTTTGTCGAGGACGCGTCCTTACACACGCTCCAATCGACACAAGCAGGTCACTTTAGGGAACATCACCCAACGCCATCACCGCAGCATCCTCGCCAGCAACGAAAGGGCAAGTATCCATACGTGAATAATTGAGACAAAGGATCTTGGTTCTATGCACTTGGTCGCAGATCGCAACCTACATTTGACGAGCTCTGTTCGGTCTTGGCCGAATGCAGAACGTATCATCTGACTCCAGCAGATTACCTACTCAAGTCACCGAAATACGGGGCGTCAAAATTTCATGTCGTTTACCGTTTTTATACTCGCAATTGCCATCATCAACCTTGTTGTCGGATTCGCATCCGCAAGCTATCTCGGATGGGGTCCACGAAGCTGGGATGAGATTGACCTCGCTCTGAACGATCCTCAAACGGTGAGTGCTCCGGTCGAGGCCCCATGTCCATATCGATCTGATCTGGACCTTCAACGCCTAATAGACGATGGGCAAAGAAAACTTAGAAAACTGTCTTCAACCAAAACCGTACTCGAGGATCCTTTGCAGACGGCCTACATCAAGGCGACCAATCAACTCGACAGTTTGGAGATTGGATTCGAGTGTATCCACGCCAGTCTCCTTGCCGATGAATTGACAGAGACTCCGCGTGACTGGCCTAGAAACCTTGACGCAATCAAAACTGATCTTGGTCGGGATATCGACAAAGCGATGGGCGAACTGGAACACTGGGCCGACCTTCTGAATGGCTCACAGCAGGAGACGTTCAACCCATTCCATTTCGGGCTATGCAACGAACTTTCTCGTATCCAAAACGCCTTGCCTTCGATTTCATCGCGTGAACAACTGAACGCGACCGATCGTTCAGAACTGACCGAGTGGTGCCAATCTTCGTACGAGGACCTAAGGAGGATCACTTGGCAAGTACGAAGCCTGATGCGAGAACTGATTACGGAATCGCGACCTGCCCTGGAATGGGAGCCCCAACTTCTACGGGATCGGTCCCATCAAATGCAATCGATTGAGGCCTTTGCGGCCGATCGCATCTTGAATCCAACGGGCTTGTCTAACTATTTCGTCGCCCGTTGTCGAATCGATCAGGCGCTCGAGCTTTACCCGAGGACCAGTCACCTGCTTTTCCGAATCGCGAGTGAACGATTGCTTGAGCAGGCGAATCCTTACCTCCCGAGTCATTGGCTTGCTGTCCCGTTGCCGCAAGGTGAGTGGCTCATTCGCGGCGATGCCTATTCGCTCGACAACTTTGTGGCTCAGGTGGACGAGGTAAGGCAACGCTTGCGGGCCATCAATTTGCGCGTGGGCGAATCCAACTTCCAGCTCACGTCCTCATGGATCATTACGCTGGACTCTCCAAGCTTCGAAACCGAGGATTTGCTTGTTGCTTTGAAGCAAGCGGTCCATGAGGCTCGAAGCTACGGGCAGGATCGAACGTTCATCTGTGAAAAAGGCCATCCTGTCCCGGTGCTTGCCGTTGAGTGCGATCCTGTTCCGGACACGATCAACCTCTGAGGTTCCCTCCTCTTGGAACCTGAAACTCCCTTCTGCATCACGAATCCATGCCCTCGGGATTCGCCTGAATTCACGCGATCCCCCCTTATCGTGTTGGAGTCAGCGTTTAGAATCTTGCACGTCGGCAAGGTCTGAACACCCAAGACGAAGTCGTGTTTAAGTTGCATCGCTGTTGGCACTTCTCTAGTGCTTGTAACAAACCACATAGCTTTTGGCGAACCATGCTCATCTTGACCTTGGAATCGACCTGCGATGAAACGGCGGCCGCCATCATCGACGAGCAACGTGGCGTTCTAGGATCGACCGTGGCCTCTCAGGAAGAGCTTCACCAAAAATTCAATGGAGTCGTCCCGGAAATTGCCGCCCGGGCCCATCTGGAGCGAATTCTGCCGGTCATCCACGAGACCTTGGCCAAGGCAAATGTCGAACTCAAGGACCTTTCTGCGATCGGAGTCGCAACCACACCAGGACTCGCGGGCTCACTGCTGGTCGGGCTAGTTGCCGCGAAGACACTTTCGTGGTTACTGAACCTACCACTGATCGCCATCAATCACTTGCACGCCCACGTCTATGCCTGCCAATTTGCCAGGGAAGAAACGATCTTCCCGTGCGTCGGCTTCATCGTCAGCGGAGGCCACAGCCATCTTTACGAGTGCAGGGATCCGTTTTCATTCGAATACATGGGGGGAACGATCGATGATGCCGCCGGCGAATGTTTCGACAAAGTCGCCTCCATGCTGGACTTACCTTATCCGGGTGGGCCAGCACTCTCTCAACTTGCAAAGACGGGCAATCCCAAAGCCTATCGCTTTCCACGTCCGCTCCTCAAGGAAACCCGCATCGCATTCAGCTTCAGCGGTCTCAAAACGGCGGTACGCTACATGATTGCAGGCCCCGGGCAAAAAGAGGTCACGGCGTCCCACCTGAGCCCAGGTGAGCGGGCCGATATCGCCGCAAGTTTTGAAGCAGCTGTGGCAGACTGCCTCGTCGGAAAAGCCATTCAGGCAGTCAAGAGAACGGGGGTTCCACGCCTTTGTGTGGGCGGGGGAGTCGCATCGAATACGACATTTCGTCATCAACTGGAACAGGCGTGCGAAAGCCACAACATCGAATGCCTGATCGCGGCCCCGGAACTCTGTACCGACAACGCCGTGATGGGCGCGATTGCTCTGGAGCGCCTGAGGGCCGGTCATGTCGAAAGCCTCGACTTGGACGTCCGCCCCGGTTTGGTTCGTCACAGTCAATAGTGAAAGCGGTCCACATCCCCGCCGCCACTTGCTCCGTTCAACAATCGACGGGATGACGCGTCCGCGCCGTTTCAACGTGCCAATGTCTCAATTGTAACGTCTCTAACGACCAGACCGACCGCAACTGGTTGTTGCATCATCCGGGCACACGTTAAAAAAATCATCTGCGACAGAACATGTTCCGATAGCAAAAATAACTTAGGGTCTTACAGGACCCCCGGACCAAAAGAATCCTCGACAGGTCTTTCTTGCCGCTCGTGTTAACCTCATCGCCCTGGTTTTGCAACTCAGCCAACATCCCCCTGACTCCATATCAGGGAACGGTTTGGCTTCGTGTGTTTGAACGCGGGGTAGTTTTACGACAGCAAGCGTTCTATTTGTCCCGAATTCCATGCGGTCGTGCGCTCCATCGGCACGAGGAGGCTTAGAGGTGGCTGACGCCTCACTTCATTCTGCTGCCGAATCCAACGCGACTTTCCTGCAGCGGATTTTTGGATTGGACACAAGATCTTTGGCGATTTTCCGCATCGTTGTGGGCGTCCTGATCTTGATCGATCTATACGATCGCTCCCTTTATCTCACGGATTTCTATACGGACGACGGATTTCTAACCCGAGCTTTAGTCAACGATTATCTCGGGCAAATGAAGCCTCCTGTCGAAGATGCGATACCTTCGACCATGCCGTGGCCATTCTGGTCATTCCACTTATTGAGTGGCGATGTCTGGGTAGCGCAGATGCTATTCGGCTTACAGGCATTGCTGGCAATCCTCCTGATTATTGGGTGGAAGACTCGCCTGCTGACGGTATTGAATTGGCTCCTTTTGATCTCGCTGCATGCACGCAACCCCATCGTCCTGAATTCAGGGGACACGATTCTTCGAATGATGTTGTTCTGGGGCATCTTTCTGCCACTTGGTCGCCACTGGTCCTTCGATCGTTGGCGCAAAAAAGCGACTCAAGCCTCGGCTTCTTCTGTGGTTTCTGTCGCAAGCGCTGCCTTCATCATCCAACTCTGCACCATGTATTGGTTTACCGGTTGGGCCAAAATGAACCCCACGTGGCTCAAGGGTGAAGCCATTCATAACGTCCTCAACCTAAATATTGTCTGCCGCCCATTGGGGAAATATCTGCTTGAATACCCCGACCTTTTAGGCACCATGTGCCATGTCACCCTATGGATGGAATTCGGGGCTCCTTTTCTACTGTTTATCCCTTGGAAAACGGCTTGGATAAGGACTGGCTTGGTTACGATATTCTTTGGTTTTCATCTTGGAATTGTCCTGACAATGACCGTTGGCCTGTTTTCGGCCATCTCGATCACCTGCTGGTTGGCGTTACTCCCGTCGGAGTTTTGGGACTCAAGATGGTTACGAAAGATAATCGGGTTGACGGAACGACATCGCGAAATGGTCCCCGAGTATTCGACACCCGCGACGGCCCTTCCACCTAAGTCGAGTTGGATCCGTGCTGTGACCGGAGTTGGATCGTTTGCCGCTCAGGGGAGTTGTGCCATCGTTCTGGTATACATCCTGCTTTGGAACATATGGAGAATACAACCCAACGATCCGCAGTTGGCCCGAGTCATGCCTGTCAGCATTCGCCCTTTCGGCCAAACGCTGATGCTCGCCCAAGAATTCAAGATGTTCGATACCCCTCCGGCACTGGATTATTGGTTCATGTACGAAGGTCAGTTAAGTAACGGAGAAAAAGTTGAGCTCTTCACGGGTCGTCCGATCCCGATGGGCAAACCCGACGATCTTTATTCCAGGTATATTGACCATCGCTGGAGGCGATTGCATGTCAACTTCTTGCATCCGGACTACGCACTGCTCCGCGAGCCCCTGACAGAGTACCTCGTGAACAAGTGGAATCAGAGCCACTCCGAGGATGAGCAAGTCACTCGCTGCTTTTTTCGTTGCTACCAGGAATCGACGGCTAAGAACGCCGCAGCTGGAAATTTACTGAGCGACACGTGGGTCGATTTGCAACTTGTCGAGTCCGACCCGTTTACCGAAATGCTGAAAGCTCTAGAAAACGGTGGGTCCATCCTCCCCTGACCCTTCCTCCCCCAAATACTTCAAGCTGTTATGGATGACTTCGATCGACTGATCCACGACCGCTTTCCGCCAGCGGGGAGACTGCGGACAAAAAATCTCACGGAACGCCTCTCGATACCGTGACTGGCGACGACGTTCATGCTGCCCCCATTCCCAGAGTCGCTGTTCCTCTCTTAAAGCGGCCAAGGTTTTCAATGGACCGTAGGCGCCGAATTCCGCGCAGAAATAACGGTAGTCCTTTGTGGGCAACTGTTGACCGCACCAGCGTCCCAAACCCCCGCGAGCGTGGTAATGAACCGGGGCTCCCAAGGAAAAATCCTTCGCCTGTTTGGGAAAGCAATGCGTCAACTTCCGATGATCGCTTGACGTTTGCGGCGCCTCCCCCAACAACTGCAATTTCCCCCAAGGCCCGAGCCCGGAATGGGCATCAAGATGCAAAATCTGCTTGGCGTCCCCTACCCATCCTTGCCAATTCGATGCCAGCAATTTCATGACCCAGGAATTTCGTGAGCCTCCATAAAAAAGGCCCCGTGGAAAATCGTATTGCCCTTCCACAATGGCCTGCTTTGTCGCCCGGAAGCCATGCCTGAGCACTCGACCAACCGTCCGGATCGTGAAAGCGTCACGACGAGGTGGTGACGGTGGGTTCAACCACAAGTCCATCTTTTGGTACACCCTGGCAGAGCCTTGATACTTTTCGCCGTTGAGCAAGAAGTTTCGGTTGAGATCAATCCCCTCCTGATCCTGCCTGCGGGACCAAGCAAAACCAAAGGGATTGAGGGCATGGATCATCAGCAGCCCAACCGCGTCTGATCGGCGTCGCACCATTTGTTGATGCGCAATTTGCAGCATGGGCATCCCAACAGGCCCCTCCACGCCATGCAACCCGGTCGAAATTACCAGGAGCGAAGTGGCTCCGGCAGGCCCCAGTCGAGCCACGTCAACGGTAAGCAAATCGCCTCCCGGTCCTTCCTCTGGGCAGCGATAGCTCCAACGGGCATGCTCCGAATTGCAAAGCATGCTTTCGAATATTTTTTTCGACTCCTGATAGGACGTCGGAAAATCCATACGAGACACTCTGAAACGAGGTCGATCATCACCCATTCATTTTTCGACGGAGGCACCCTGCCTTGCCCATCGATCTGCAATTAATGTATCCACAAAGAGCTGCCCAAGGTGAAATGTAACCATCGGTAAAATGGAAACACCCAGGTCGATGGCTAGAAGCAGCCCCACCATCAAAGTTTTTTGGCTTCCCGCAATTGCCACGGCGATTCGCTGCCCGCGTGCCAGACCGAGCCCCCCTGAAAAAGCCCAACCCAGCATCAGGACCACGAGATGAAGTCCGAGGACACCCATAGTCATCAGGATCCACTCGCCGATTTTGGAACTCAGTGAGCCTTGGAGTTGAGGACCGAGCTTGGCCGCTCCCAGGGTGACCATCATCAGAATTCCAATTTGAGCGAAGATGCCGAGCTGCTTTTTGTGTTGAGTCCCCCATGAGGCAATGGGTCGAAGAACGCGTAACCCCTGAGCCAAACCAAGCGGAACCAGCACCAACAACGCCAGCCTCGCCGCCATCTCCCAGCCGTCAATCGTCGCAACTCCCTGATCCAACATGAGCCATAACCAGAAGGGAGCCGCAGCAAAACAGGCCGCATTGGTCGCGACCGTCACCAACAGGGCCGTCGCATCGTCGCCTCCGGCCCGCCTCGTCCAAACCGCCGCCGAAGCCAGCGTACAGGGAGTCACCGCAGCGACCAAAATACCGTCGCCGGTCTCCGCCGTGTAAATCCAACTGAGCGGCCATGCGATGACCGGCATGGCCAGGTAGTTCATGAGGATGGCGAGTCCTGCGGCCTGCGGACGTCGCACGGCCTGCACGAATTGCTGCAACTTCATTGGGAGGGACATGATGAACATGACGACCATCACCAACAAGGTTCTCAGCCAGCCAGCCTCGGCGTAGGTGATTAAGGGGCGACTCGCGAGCAGGCCAACTGATACTGCCAGCACCAGCGCGACCAGAAACCACTGCCGCCTAATAAATTCAAAAAACGATGACATCGCTTTTCGCCCCTGAGGATCACGCATGGTTGAACTCGCCCAGCAGTAAGCTAAATCGCCGTCTATCGGCAAGCCTTAAGGATTACTAAACTGAAGTCGTGTTAAAATCATTCGCGAGTTATTTTATCGCAGTCCGCCTCACGTGGTGACCTCAAACTGAGGCAACTGGCAAGCCAATCGGCCCACGCACGGCGGTAACTTTCCAAATTCAAGCTTCGAAAAAGACCCCCTGACATGTTGCGATACTGGACCGCGGGTGAATCCCACGGAAAAACGCTGTTGGCTCTTGTCGACGGATTTCCCGCAGGGCTCTCCATCGATACGGATGCCATTGATCATGACCTCCGCCTGAGACAGGGGGGATATGGCCGTGGCGGTCGCCAAAAACTGGAAACCGATCGCGTTGAGATTTTAACGGGAGTCTGGCAGGGAACAACACTTGGAAGTCCGATCGCATTGCAAGTCATCAATCGTGACTACAAGCTGGAAAGGCTCAAAGAGTTGCAGCGTCCCCGTCCCGGACACGGTGACCTGACAGGTGCCATCAAATATCTCGGTTCAGTCCGTGGCATTCTTGAACGGGCGAGCGCCCGCGAAACGGCCGTGAGGGTCGCGGCAGGAAGTCTTGCCAAGCAGCTTCTAGCCCAGTTTGGCATTCAGGCAGTCGGGTACGTGGCAGAGCTGGGCGGCCAGCCTATTGCTCCAGTCGAAGCCAACATTGAAGAAATGCGGCAACGCCGTGACCAAAGCCAGATCTACTCATTGCGCCCCGAAGATGACCCCAAGTTTATCGAATTGATCGATCAGACGGCCACCGACGGAGACACACTCGGGGGCGTGCTGGAAGTTCGAGTGGAAGGAATCCCATTCGGTTTCGGAACCCATGCTCAATGGGATCGAAAACTGGACGGTCGCCTTGCCCAAGCCGTCATGGCTGTCCAAGCCATTAAAGGCGTCGAAATCGGACTGGGCTTTGAAGCCGCTCGACGACCCGGCTCAAAGGTCCATGACCCCATCCAATTTGACGAATCGGACCGTGAGGGGCCCGACCTCGGATTTCACCGTCCGTCCAATCACGCCGGTGGACTCGAAGCAGGTATGACCAACGGACAACCCCTCATCGTCAGAGCAGCGAAGAAACCGATCGCGACACTCAGGAAACCGCTGGAATCAATCGATCTAGACACGAAGGCCCCTCACACGGCAAACTATGAACGTAGCGATGTCTGTGCGGTTTCGGCTGCTAGCATCATTATCGAATGTGTTGTGGCATTTGAAGTGGCATGCGCGGTTGTTGACAAACTCGGGGGCGATAGTCTCGCAGAAATGCAAGCGCGCATGGAGTTGTTTCGCGAAATGGCCCTGAAGCGATAACACTGAGGTTTCAGATCATATAGATATCCAGACGGCAAGGAACGCCGGGGGTAAGTCATGCAATTTTCATGGATGTGGGATGGCTCCGACGCGCAGCGGCGACGGTATGCCCGCTCGGGTTTCTATCTGTTTTGCATGCTTCCCACACTGCTGGTCGCAAGCTGGATTCTTTTTCCGAGTCGCCATGACCACTGGGAGCGGGAGCTTGCTGCCATTTTGGACATGTCGGTAGAAATTGGCCATGTCCAGCCGGAAACACCGAATCAAACGCGGCTTTCGGAGCTGAAGTTTTCTGATCCAACGCTGGGAATGATTGCGACCTCAAAAAACATTCAGATCTCCGAACTCTCCGAGCGAACCGTCTACACGATTGACCATACGGAGATCGAGTGGACCGAGCTGAATCGGCTGATGAGGGATCTTCAACGAACCGCGCTACGTCATGCAGAACGTCTCAACAAACCATTTGAAATCATCGCACGACACGTCACCCTGCATCTTGATTCAAACGAGAACCCAACGTCGCTGAGTTTCGACCGTCTACAGATTCTGATTGAACGGCGTTCCGAAGGGCTACAGATCAACGCTCGAATCTTCCCTTCCGGAACACTTGATCAAAGCCCGATCCATTGCACCTTCGAGCGCCGGTCCATTCCTTCCCTCACAGACTCGAGCGTATCCGGCTCATCCCCGACATCCCTCTCGAGCACCCTCACCTTGGACACCGGCGATCAAACCCTGCCAGTCCAGATCGCCAAAAGCTGGTGGCCCAGCCTTCGCGTCCTCGGTGGCGATTGCGAATTTCAGGGACGGGCACAGATCGAACAACATGACCTGCAAACCCATGCCTCTCTCGCAGGAAAATTGAGCCATGTCGATCTGTCAGAACTGGTAACCCGCCAGTTTCCTCGCATTCTTTCAGGGACCGCCGATTTGGAGTTGAACGAAGTTTCCATCATCGACAACCAACTCGAGATACTTGTCGGGCGACTGCATTCAAACCATGGCCAAATTGGTCAACCATTTCTCAAAGCGTTGCAGCGTGAACTCGGACTGGTTGCCGTCGCCGAAGTGACCAACTCCGTGTTGCCCTATCAAACGCTCGATGTTCGGTTTCATCTTCAAGGTTCCACTTTCCAATTCGCAGCGACCCAACCCAGTGGCTATCTGATCACCGACACCGGCGGCTATCCGATTCTCGCCGAGGGCAGCAAACTCCCGTTGAAACCTCAAGATCTGGTCCGCGCACTTGTCAGCCGAAGTCAAGTTCAAGTCCCACTGACTCGACAGACTTCGGACATTCTCTTTTGGTTGCCGCTCCCTGGACGCCAAGATCTTGAACCCGAGTCGGAACAGATCCCTCGGGGCATTTTGAGGCTACAAGATTCCGAAGAAGCGCAGTAAATCAGAGCCGACAGAGCAGGTCTCTGATCTCCATTAAACGCTCCTGATGACGAGAATCAAACGGAAGGTTTGACGAACTTCCGCGGCGGACTCCGGTGTGAGGAGCGTCAGCGAGCGGCTCATCGTCACCGAGTCCCGTCCTGCGAGACTGAGCCATCCGAGCCATGATCAAATCTCGGATGCCATCTGCATCTTCGACCCCTTCCATGAACCCCGAATGCGAGGCGGTCTCACTGGATTCCGCCTTCTTTCCACCGCCGCCCGCCGTTTCGACAAGAATGGTCGATATTTTGAACCAACGCTGCAACGGCCCCTGCTTGATACTGACGTTCTGAATATTCTCAAACGTGATGGTCGTTTCTTTGATGACGAATATGCCACGGCGGAGACGCATACTCCTTTCGTTCAACACATACCAAGTTGTGTCGTAACGAAGTTGGATTGCGACAAAACCAACCACGCCCGCGAGGCATTCAAGGAAGACAACGAGCGGGACACCAAGAAGACCGGTAATGGGTTCGGCAGCGATCAGTCCCCCCGTGCCCATGACGAGAAAAATGAAACCGGCAACCAATCCCCAACCCAATCGGAAACGAAGGTACTTCAGCAGTCCTCGGGCAGGCTTGATCGCGAGATAAAACTCATCATCATGTCGTGGGAGTTCGGGCGGTGTTTCGGGAACTTGAAAAACTCTCGACAGGAATTTCCAGATTCCTCCGTAGACCGTTTGTGTCGCCCGCTCTGGAATGTCTGACACATTCATGGTGAAACCTCCTCAGCTCCATCCTCAGGTTCCTCGTTCTGCTCGATTTCCTCAGGCATGCTGAAGGATGAGTCTGATGCAGGGCGAACCTCGGCGATTCTTTGCAGTTGGTCACGAATTTCGGTCAGTAGCTGCAAGGTTTCATCGGAGTGTCCCGGCTCCTCCGCAGGTGAAGATTCCGTATCGGGAAAGTCCTTCGTTTGCTCTGCTCTCAAAGAGCCGGTCTTCGCGCCCCGCATCTGGGAATAAAGATAGTCTCGCAGCTGCTCGACCTCGATAATTCCCTCGATCTTCATTTCGGGTGCGGCACTTCCTGAAGCCGTTTGAATACTGACCGTGGCTAATCCTAGCCAACGCTGCAGCAGATTGCGGGTTAGATGAATGTCCTGCACACGTCGATAGGTCAAATAGATTTCGGTGCGAAACAGGACCCCCCAACGCATCGACACGCCCGAGGAATCGAACTTGTACTCCAACGTCAGGTACTTGAAAAGCAGCGGCCAGATCGTCACCACAATTCCCGGGCCCGTCAACAACGAAACCAGCAGATAATAAGTCATGAGTTTCGAATCCGGCCGACTCAACTCCAACGGATTGAAGTCACTCTTCTCCGCAACCTCAGTGTCGGCGGGAGAAACGGCCGCTTCGGGATAATCTTGATGCGACATTTTTCAAAATCCAAACGTATCGTTTGCGGATCAAGACCAGAACAACGGGGAGGTATCGCGGTGACGTCCTGCGGCGACTCCAGGAATCATTGAAGACCCTGAAAACTTCATCGTTGCAGAATCCGATGACGAAGTCGACGAAAGGTCTGCCAACCGATACGAATTCCCCCGTTTGATCATGGCCCCAGTTCCATGGGTTTCGGATCACCCGTATCTCCGCGAAACAAATTCGACTTGGGGGCGAGTTGAGGCTGAGCGTCAGTAAGTGGCTTCAACCTTTGAGCCGTTTCGGAGGCCGGATTGCCGAGGTCCAAATAACAATAGCTATCAAAGCAGCCCGAAAAGAATTGACTGAATTCACTCGCCTCTTCCTTGGTCAGTTGCCCGTTGGCCTTGGCGTCGTGAATCCGGGATTCCATCTTGGCCATGATCGACGCGGAATGATGGCCAAATTTCCCGAGGACATCAGACAGTTGATCTCCAGGATCCAACTCGATTTCAAACGCCCCGGTGGCTCCGACGCTCACTTCCGCAACATGAGTATCTCCCATCAGGTTATGATCGGAGCCCAAAATTTCCTGATAGGCGCCCGCGAGAAAGACGCCAATGAAATAGGAAGAACCATCAAGGGGATGAAGAGGAAGCGTCGCAAGCTCATTTTTTGTCCCGATGAATCGGCTTATTTTGCCATCGGAATCGCAGGTAATGTCACTCAAGACTGCTTTGGTCGACGGTCTCTGGTCCAGTTTGTGGATCGGCATGACCGGAAAAAGCTGACCGATAGCCCAGTGATCGGGCAGCGAGCGGAACAGAGAGAAATTACCGTAATAAATCTCGGCCAACTGAACCTGAAGATTCTCCAACTCCAGCGGAAGGTACTCCAAATCCATCATCAAGCGGCTGACCTTGCGACAGACCTCTCGATAGAGAGTCTCCGCCATGGCACGATCCGCAAGCGATAAGTAGCCGCTGTTGAACAGCGAGATCGCCATCTCCATGGACGCTTGGGCAACATGATAACGTTCACGCATCGTCGCGCTGTTCAGATCATTCAGTGCATCCATCAAATCCACAAGTGGCTGCACCGCGGTATTGAGCTCCATGTCCAGATAGTTCGGCGGCTCGTAGCCGGGCTGGAAGCTTGTCGCTCCAAAGATCGGAAAGACGATCAAAGCGTGATGAGCCACGAGAGCGCGGCCGCTTTCGGAAAAAACATTGGGGGTCGGCACACCGGCCTGCTGACAGACAATGCATATCGAATGAATGACATCATTTGCATACTCTTGCAGAGAGTAGTTCATGCTGGAAGCACTGTTGTTCCGCATTCCCGAATAATCGATTCCCAACCCACCCCCGACGTCAAGCGTACTGAGCGGCAGCCCACTCGTTTTGAGATCCGCATAAATTCGCGTTGCCTCGATGACAGCCGCTTTCAAACGGCGAACATCGGTGATCTGACTCCCAAGATGAAAATGGAGCAATTGTACACATTGCTCCATTCCACAATCTCGCAGCCTCTGGATACCGGACAACAACTCGGTCACACTCAAGCCGAATTTGGATTTGTTCCCGCCAGTCGCCTCCCAGTGCCCGGAACCTCGGGCCGCAAGCTTGACCCGTACGCCCAATTTGGGCTCAACCCCCAAACGGTGCCCTACATCGATCGCCAGCTGAAATTCGGTCGGTTTCTCAATGATGATATGAACATTCAAGCCTAATCGTTGAGCTCGCAATGCCATCTCGATATAAGCCACATCTTTGAAGCCATTGCACAGAATGGGAACGCCAGGTCGCGCGATAGGCAAAATGGCCAATAATTCCGCTTTGCTTCCTGCTTCAAGGCCCGCGCCTCCACATGTCTCCCGGCCCTCGCCGTGCGAAGCCTGCATCGCCTCAATCACGCTGGAATGCTGATTCACTTTACAAGGGTAGATGCACGTGTAGCGCCCTTGAAAATCCGATTCCTCGATGGCTGTCGAAAATGCGGCTCGTATTTCATGAAGCCGCTGTTGGGCAATTTGTGGAAAGCGAATCAAAACCGGAGCATCATATCCTCGACGCTTGACCTCCTCGACAACCTCCATCAAGTCGACTTTGACCGCAGTGTCGCGAGTCGGGCAGACTTGTAGGCGGCCGTCGCGTTCGACGACGAAATATCCTCGCCCCCATCGATCCACCTGATAAAGTTCCGCCGATCGCTCCGCATTCCAATCGGGAGAAGCCGCGTTTTTCAGCATGGGCGCGCTTTCGATAGTCAGACCATAGCAAGTTAAAGGACCAACCGTTCAGGAAACGACCAACTGGCAACTGCTGGACCCGATGCTCCGACGGGCCAGTCGCTCATGCGTTCCCTGAGTTGCTTCTCTGCCGCCATCCTCGGCGGTAAATTAACGTCAACAAGATCGCGAGACTCCACTGAAACGACCTGAGGCCTCACGCGTCTCGCCGCGAGGAGGTTTTTTAACGAAAACCATGGTGCGCCCGAACGTCGTTTTAGCCCTCTCATCTCAGTTACGCGAAAGTATACAAATCATCTCCCAAAAGAGAATAACCTATCCTTCAACCCCGTTGCTTTTCGTGATTCCCGAACCCGGGGTTGAGATCGCACTGCAAATGGCGGTTCTTCTCTGGGTCGAATTGCACTCAAAACTTAAAAAGGTTGAGACGCGAGTCGGATCCGAGTCTGCCGCAACACTTTTCATAGACGGAGTTCGTCGCTGATGCTGTCGGAAACGCCCATTCAATGGTGCAACTCGCCGCTTTGGACTTACGCGGTCGCCCGATGGTGGATCGGGGTGGAACGTCGCCATGACCAAGGCTCCCAGCCGGAGCACTGCTCCAATCCTAACCCGCCTTGGCTCGATCGCCTTCGATCCGCGAGAGAAGACGACTCCGCCTCGAGTTCAATTTCCGGAGCTCAGGCGGATATTCCGTTCACGGATCTTCGGGACGCTCTCTCCAAAATTGAAATTCTCGCCCCCGAAGCCCATGGTGAAGTGGGCCTTCCAGAGGAACTTTGCCCCGCTGCCAAAGAAAGGTCGATTCTCGTCGAGATAGAAAACGAACTTGGCCAACGAGAAGGGCTGCTTAAGCAACAGTGGCAGGCGAGAGGCCCTGGGATTTGCCGCTGGCTCTCCCAGTTCCCTCTTTTAAATGACGGCAACGATACCTCGCCGGCCAAGATTGCGACGACCTTGCCGATATTCGGGGGAGCGGCGTGGCCCATCCCCAATCGCACCGGCACGGTAGTTGAGGCGGTACTGTTTGACCCGGTTCCCCCCCTACCCGAGGTCCTTCGAATCGCCCAATCCCTGATTCGCTCACGGCTCGAGTCCAGATGGAACCAAATGGATTCCAGTCTCGCCCTGACGGTCGCATCCACCTTGGCGCTCGCCGCAGGCATGCACGTCGAACTCGCCACCTTCGACTCGTCCACTCTTGAGCAGGCGATTCAATGTTGGGCATGTCCCGGTGAAGCGATCGGGGCTACGACAAAACGACTCGAGAGTGAAAATATTCCGGACGTCGATACGATCCGCTGTTGGCTCGAATCGGTGTGGCCAACTTAATCACCCCTTTGTTCAGCGATGCTTTTCCCTGCCCCGAACCGAAGACGGGGCTGTCGAAGGCCAACACGCAAGGTACGATGTCGGGAGCAGTAAAATCCACTGATGGCAAGCCCATTCGTGTGGTACCGCACTTTGACGTTGGGGCACGATCCTATTGAAAGGGATGGCCCTTAAAAAAGAACTCAGAATGGCGGGCTCACGACTGGCGTCCACTCCGCATCATTCGTGAATACAAATGAATAAACTCTCGGCTCAGTTGTTATTCGTCCCGACCTTGGCCTGGAACATGTTGCTGGGTCGCTACCTCCGCGTCAGGCGTTGGTGGGACCGCGTCGACAACCATGTCATCATCGGTGCGTTGCCATTCCCCAGCGACGTCCCTCGGCTTCGAGACGAAGGTGTCCGGGGTGTCGTGAATACGTGCCTTGAGTACGCCGGTCCTCAACGTGGCTACGAATCCGCCGGCATTGAGCAGCATCGCATGCCGACCGTTGACTTCACGCACCCGGAGTTGGCAGATGTGGAGAAAGCGGTGGAGTTCATCAAAGGGCATGCAGACAAGGACCAGTCGGTCTACGTTCATTGCAAAGCGGGGCGGGCACGAAGTGCCACGGTGGTGCTATGCTGGCTCATCCAGGAGCACGGCATGACACCCGAGCAAGGTCAAAAACTGCTCCTTGAAAAACGACCGCATGTGAATCCAAAGCTGGTCGAACGCCCCGTAGTCCAGACCTTCTTTGAGAAGCACTCCCGCACCTGAAATTCTTTAAGCCGTAGAGCAGGGTAGGGGACATTCTAGATTCGAACTCAGGAGTGCAGCCGAATGCGTTGCCATCCGCCCTGCAAAAGTCGGAATGCGATCAGCGAACTTCGAACGTAAAGGTCGATTACCATCGCATACCACGCTCCAACAACTCCCCACCCCCAAAGTGGAAAAACGTCCCAGCCCGCGGTCGCCTGATTCGTACCCCACCCCAACATGATGGCCAGCGGCAGGCGAACCACGCAGAAACCAATCAGTGTGGTCAGCAACGGCCATCGCGTATCCCCCGCCCCACGCAGCGTTCCAGCCCCGATCATACAGATGGCCAAAGGAGGCATGCCGATCGCAACGATTCGTAGAAGAGCTGCAGTTGTTTTCTGGGTACTTTCAGCGTTGGGGCCAGTGAACCAACCTGCAATCCACTCTCCCTGAACGGCATACACCACGCCGCCCACGGACATCACGATCCCGCCCCAGATCAGACACAATAGGGCACTCTGACGCGCCATCCTCGGTTTGTCCGCCCCCAGAAACTGGCCTGCCAGCGTCGCCGCAGCAACCTGAAACGCGGAACCGGGCATGTACGCCAGAGCTTCAATCTGTACGGCCAGTCCGTGAGCGGCTGCCGCCTCATCTCCGATCCGATTGATGACCGCCACGAAGACAAATTGACAACCCAGAATCGCGGCCATGTCAGCGCCGCCCGGCAAACCGATCCGCAGGAGCAGACGAATCACATTGCCTCGGGGGCGAAGCAGGTCAGTCCGAAGCTTAAGGCCAGAGCGGCCATAGCAGAAGACCGCGAGAAGCAACAGACCGCCAACACCGTGACCACAGGCCGTACCGTAAGCCAGCCCCTTCCAACCCAATTCAGGAAAGGGGCCCCAGCCGGTAACCAAGCCCGCACTCACAATCAAATTGATGACCACAACAATGGACTTGGCGAGAAACCCCGTGACGGTATCACCGGCTCCCCTCAAGCAAGCCGCAACCACCTGCTCACACATGATCAGGGGAATCACCCAACTGACAATCCCAAGATATTCGGAGGCCAATGCTGCAGAGCCAGCACTGAGTTGCATGGCCCTGGGAAGCGGCCCCACCAGTCCCAGGACGACCACCGTCCCAACCAGCGCGATAAGCAAACCCAGAACAAGAGATTGATTCGCCGCGAGATTACCTTCACCCGGTCGCCGTTCCCCAACGCGACGCGCAACGACTGCCGTGGCGCCGATTGCGATCGCCGAAAACAGGCTTGGCATCAACCACATCATGTAAGACATCAGGGCCATTGCGGCTTTGGGCTCAGAGCCGCTGAGAAAGTTCCCCGTGAGCCACCAGTCGGTGTAGCCCACCAGCAACAACAGAGTTTCCTCCGCCATCACCGGCGCAGCGAGGCGGAGCATGGGTCTCCAAAGCCCGTTCGCTTCGTCGACGACCAATGAGGTCGGCTCTGGCGATTGCTCAGCTTCATCACCCGTTTCAATATCATTCATCGCTGCACCCGCTCAGAATCTAATAGACGTTCACCCCGACTCCTTATCCTCCCTCTCACCGATTTGCTTTGTGTTCAAATCGTATTCACGTCGCATTCACCTCGAATCATCCTCGAGACGCTGTGAGACGTAGGTATCCTATGCAAAGCAAGATGCAGGGCGTACCCGGGGTTCGTTTGCCCGACAAGACTCGCAGGTCAGAGGACTCGAGAATGGTGACACATGACGGCGTCGCAAAGTGTTTTCATACGGAGCAATCCGGGGTTAACCTCGAGAAAGTCTCTCGCGGGGAGTCTCCGAGACCGCGATTGCAGGAAGCGTCTTAACCGCTCCTCAAAGTTGCTCACACGATCTAGCGGAGCACGGTCCCGGTCACACCATCCTGCGCGTTGGACCGTCGCCGCGAGTTCGCCTCGGAAGTCGAGGTCACGCCCCCATCATTCACGATGGAGCGACTTCTGGAAAAATAGGGATCATCTTCCCAACTTGCCGAAGCCAGAACTCGCGTCGTAGGCCCCGACTTTAGAGCCTCACCTTGAGACGCCGCAGGGGAAGACAGAAAGTTCTCGGCGGCAACCAAACTGATACTTTGGCCCAGTCGGCGAGTGCCCAGTTCGCTTTCCTCCAACGGTGCATGCTGCTGACGAAGTCGCGGGACATACTGGGACTTCGACTCGTTGGCGACAACTAGTTTTGGGCTCCCTTCGCCCACCCACTTATTCCAGGTCACCTGCAGATCACTCAAATTGTTGAATCCGTAATAGCGTTCCACGGCCCCATCCCAGTCGCGTGTCTGCAGTCCTTGCCGAACAAAATTCACAAAATGAGGCTTGCTGTCCAACTCCAGCAGGAATCGAACCACCGAATAGCCCTGAGAGTAAAGAGGGAGCATGTCTCGCGGATAATCCATCATCTGAAACATCTGGTTGAATGGGATTCCTCTACCAGTTGTCAGGAAGACCAGCAAATTGTGCTCCTGCTTGCGGGTTTCGCTGACATGTTCAACGCTGGAACAGGCTCCCTCATCCAACCAGCGTGGTAATCTCTGCTGGAAATGTGATGCGAAGATGGTGTGTGCAATTTCATGAGGCAACACCGAATCCAGAATTCTCTCGGGCGTGCCATAGACTTCCATCTGCCAATCGAATGGCTGACCGTACTCACCGTTAGGCCCATTGAAACGAAAACTTGTTGCGCCATGGGCCTGCGGCTCAAAGACGACTCGGATCGGACAAGGACGTTGCCATGGGGGCAACTCGCGCCCTAACCACTCAAGCGCGATCGAACGTCGGTAGGCTTCAGCAGCCTCGGCAACACGACCTGCGAATACTGGATCTGCTGCATCGACCACAAAGTTCTGCGTTCGAGGCCCAGCCCCCATCAACAGGGCGAGCACCATCAGTGTGCAAATCGATTTCAGCAGTATGCCCATGCTGGAATCCTCCATGATTCACCTGGGAGTCACTCAACGAATTGAGAATGCAATCTGGATCTCGCCTCTCGCTGGTCTCAAGCGGGGCATGAATTCATTCCTTGATTCCAAGCCACCGAGACGCGATTTGTTCAAGCTAACCCATCTGGCAACCGCGACAAAGATGAATTCGGAAGCATCGCGATTTTGCTGAAAAGTGCTTTCACTTTGAGAATCTTGGAGTCGGAAGTACGCAAATATCTCTTGGTTGAGAGTCGAGTCATTTTCGAGTGAAGACGCAGTACAAACCCATCCGCACATCCGCGCACAAAAAAAGACGTCCCCAAAGGAACGTCTTATTTGCTAGCGACTCGACTGCTCACAAGGAAAGCAAACTGCGTCGCGAAATGTGGCAAGCTGACTCAGTTTTGTAACCGCATCGCCGTCGCTCTTTATTTTCGGCTAAAAGACCGATTTTTTCGGCGTGGCCGAGGTCTACCGTCTCCCTCTTCTCATTGCGGTCGCCGGACGAGAACCGGTGAGAGGTAGTTTGCCGGATAAATTCCCGAACGGACCAAATGTAGAGATCTTCCACTAGGGAGCAATCGCCGCAATTAACCGACCGCCTCGGTCGTCGTTTCGTCCTTGACTTTCCGACGACGCTTCCGTTTTGTGGCAGGGGCCGCGGCCCATTCCTTCGTCAGCTGCTCGAAAACTTCGGGCGCTTCGTATCTCATCACCGACCGACCTTCCGGAATCGGTCCGACGAGACCACGAAAAACGGGCATCCCGCGCAACGACAAATCGGTGCTGCAATCGTCGATACCGATTTGCTCGTGAACGAGTTCCAAGGCATCAAAGGAGTCGTACTCTTTGGTCTTGAGGCTACCGTCGATTTCGCGGGTCACCACTCTAATTGTTTTATTAGCCATCTCGTGAGGGCTCCAGGGCAGTTAAATTCTCCTTACTAATGAACCCATCCTTGAACCCTGACTGTTAGGCCATTGGGAAAATACGAGCCCCAAGAGTGACACTTGCCGAGCAAGATTATGCCTTCGTCACCACAGACTCATCCCCGGCGACACCAACCTCGAAGAGATTCATGCCACCGCAGACCACAGTCATTCCACGTGTGCGTCATGCAAAGAACGTTATCGGTCCGGGCTGGACGAATATCAAAATCGTTCCCCGGACACCCTTCATTGGTTGCAGAGTGACCAGCTGACAAAAGTGTCATGAGCGTCGTTAGCGTTACTTTGAGCCCACCCGCGTCAAAAATGGAATTGGCATGTCTTGTGCAAAGGGTTCGAACAGCACTGGCGGAGCACCGGCTCGAAGTTCAGACCGACCCTGAAACCCCATAGCGACGTTCGAGGAAGAGTCATGTACTGGTTTGTGAAACCCGCGGTTGCCTGTTTGGCCGTTTGCGGAGTGAGTTTGAGTGGGCGTTTCACCACCCAAGGGGAATCCGATCAGAGATTGGCATCAACGAATTCTTCAGCGTCGCGGGAAGAAACCGTCTGTTCCCTTTATGAAGGTTGGTACATCTTTTCAGATATTCTGCGAAACACGGGTCAATTTGAGGCTCGAACGATCCCGGATATCCCCAGCGCTCAAGATCCTGCTCGAATTCAAGTTCGGCTAAGCAGTTTCATCCGAGTGGGCAAAGTCCGGACCTATGTCCGCTTCCGGAGCAGCGACCCGTTTGACGAGGCGAAACTTCCGCCGCCCGCTGGACCGTGGATTGAATTATCGCCGACCCGGTCGACCAGTCCCGCAGAAAAGACGCTGAGGAAGGATGACTTGGCGATTGCGAAACAGCGTTTGAAACCGACATGGGCCAGCCAACGCACGTACGAAGCCGAAGTGCAACTTCCTGAGGGTCCCCATGCCTTTGAGTTCTTGCTTGTTCCCGAAAGCGGAAATCGTTGGTTGCCGTCCAAACGCCACGTGATAGGCTGGCCCGTTTGGATCGCTTCTTGACCCGCTCCATACCTTTCGTGCTGAGCCTCAGGAGCAGACCACGCGGTGGAAATGCAGCTTCACTTCTTTCGCTGCAACCCGCCGAACTCCTTCCACAAGACACCGCGGTTCGTTGTCCTCCTGCCCGAGCCGAATGGTGGATTCAAGGCTGGTGCCCGGAGGAACGCTGAACGAGGTTTGCTCGATGATCTGATTGCCGGCGTCGAGCTCGGGAACGATAAAATGGCATGTCGCGCCGTAGACCAGCATTCGGGACTGATAGGCATCGTGATAAGGCCGAATCCCCGGAAAGCCGGGCAGCAGACCGTGGTGCAGATTGATGATCCTCCCCCCCGCGTACTTCCAACAGCTTGCGGGTGGCAGCACCTGCATGTAACGAGCAAGCACCACGTAATCCACTTGGTACTCATCGAGTATCTCAATCATTCGATCGTTGTCAGCCTTGCCTCGCTCATCACCAATCTGATGCCAGGGAATCCCAAATTGTTCGGCCATTCCACGGCAGGCGGGACGATTTCCAATCATGACGGCACAATCGGCAGGGACTTGGCCATCTCGAATCGCCCTCAGCAATGCCAAAGCAGGTTCGGTCCGGTAGGTGGTGCAGATCGCGAGTCTGGATCGCTTTCGCTCGTCAGGGGACCAGACTCGGACTGAAAGCCCTTTTGACTCGCCAATTTCTGTCAAATGCGTCCGAAGCGGCTCGAGCGACTCCACCTCCAGTTGCAACCGCAGGAGCATGGCAAATACCGCTTCTTCGTCATGATCGTACATCTGGATTTCAGAAATATTGGCACCCAGAAGCGTGATGTGATGAATGATCGGATCCGCCAGCCCTACATGATCGGGCCCCAACGCGGTCACAATGATTTCCATGACGATATCTTTCCCAGCCCAAACAGGCTTCTTTGGTCTCAGATTGGGTTATCCCGGCACCGTTCTTGTGCCAGCTTAGGAATCAAAACGTCCAAAATTCAACTCTAGCACGTTATTTAGGGTCGGAAGGTCGGGGTTGCCTTGTCGCTTTCGCTGATGTCGCACACAATATCGGGTCATATCACCATGGAAATTACGGTCGCACGCCCCCCATCGCCGCCAGCCACTACGACGTCAATCCAGTTGACGCCGAAATTGCCGGGAGATTTACCCCTATGATCACGCCCCTCAAGCCTCGCCGGTCCGAAATCCCCAGCGACGCAAATTTGTGTGAATACTGCACAGCAAAGTGCTGTCGCTATTTTGCGTTGCCGATTGACGAACCCGAGACATTTCGAGAGTACGAGTTTATCCGTTGGTTTCTTTTACACGAACGTGCATCCGTTTTTGTCGAGGACGATACCTGGTACCTCTTGGTTCATACGGTCTGCAAACATTTGCAAGACGACCATCGGTGCGGCATCTATGAAACTCGTCCCCAGATCTGCCGGGAATACACGACAGACGGTTGCGAATACGAAGATAGCTGGACTTACGATCATTATTTTGAGACCGCGGAACAGGTACACGAATACGCAGAGGCGTTATTTACTTCACCCGAAAGCCCAGACTTTCGCAGCCCTCGCCCACGCCCGTTGAACATTCTGCAGTAACTTCGTCTTCAATTACCCAGCGAACGGCAAATGTCTTCCGATCGAATCACACCCAGAACACTCAAAGGTTTTCGCGATTTTTTACCTGCGGCAATGATGCAGCGGGAGCAGATCATCGATACGGCCAAGCAGGTCTATCGCTCGTTCGGCTACGCGCCGATCGATACTCCCGCACTGGAGTACTTGGAGATCCTGACGGGCAAAGGGAGTGACGAAACGGATCGTCAGATGTATCGCTTTGAGGACGCCGGTGGCCGACAAGTCGGGATGCGATTCGATCTGACCGTTCCGCTGGCACGATACTGTGCTCAACATATCAATGAGCTTGGGACACCCTTCAAACGTTATCACATCGCTCCAGTGTGGCGAGGCGAGAACACGCACCGGGGACGATATCGCGAATTCATGCAGTGCGACTTCGACACCATCGGCTCTCAGTCCCTGGTGACCGACATTGAAGTCGCGGTGGTCATTCACGAGCTCTTGAATCAGATTGGAATCTCGGACTTCACACTTCGTATCAACAACCGACAAGTGCTCAATGGACTGCTTGAGCAACTTGGACTCCGTGATCAAGCCACCCCGATCCTCAGAGCGCTCGACAAGTTGGCGAAGACGGATGCAGAGACGGTCATGGAAGAGATGACCCGGCAGAGCACGGCAACGACGGAGCAAGCGGCCAAGATTTTATCGCTGGTTCAGGTCACCGGCACCAACGGGGAAATTCTCGACCAGCTTGAAAAACTGGCCGACGGTCACGAAGCCACACTGGAAGGCATCGAGGCACTGCGGCACGTGATCGAAGGGACACAGGCGGCAGGCGTTGCTCAGGACGCATTGGTGCTCGATGTTTCGATTGCCCGCGGACTCGATTACTACACGGGAACCATCTACGAGACCTTCCTCAACGCACTTCCCCAGATCGGAAGCGTCTGCTCCGGCGGTCGTTACGACAATCTGACTGGCGTGTACACCAAACAGGAACTCCCGGGGGTTGGAGCCTCACTGGGACTTGATCGCCTGCTTGCGGCGATGGAAGAACTTGGTCTTCTGCAAGGCCATCGGACCCCAGCGAAACTTCTTGTCACCTTTTTTGATCGAGATCGGTTGAGCGACTATCTGAAAATTTGTACGGCGTTGCGTCGCCGCGGCTTGGCCGTGGAACTCTTTCCAGAGCCTAAAAAGCTGGGACAACAACTCAAGTATGCCAACCGACAGGGTTTTGAGTACGCCTTGATTGCCGGTACTCAAGAATTTGAAGGACAACGCTGCCAGATCAAAGATCTCAGCACCGGCGAAAGCCACAATGTGGATCTTGACGAACAATGCGAACAACTCGCAAACTGGCTTCAAAGCCACTCACCCACTCCCGCCTCTGAACACGCGGGATAAGGCTTTCTTCTCTGATCGACAGGCAGGATGAATGTCTGAATACCGCCATCAACCTCTCACTGACCAGTGGATTCTGATCGCAGGTAATCGGGAAACACGTCCCAGCGATTATGTTCAGCATGACTCCACTCTGGCCAATCATAACTGCCCGTTTTGTGTAGGGAATGAGTCAGAAACTCCAAAATCAATTTTGACGTTCTCCGATTCAGAGTCCTCTCCGTGGTGCGTCAGGGTCTTCGAAAACAAATATCCGGCACTAACCTCGACTCCCAATGAACCTCGACAATCCCTAGGCCCTTACGAGTCATTCCATGGCTTTGGCCGCCACGAGTTGATCGTGCTTTCCCCTCGGCATGTCGAGAGTTTCTCAGAATTGTCCCCCGCAGAACGACGACTCAGCCTGCTTGCCTTTCAAAAACGGCTTATTGAGGCGTACGAGGATCCATCCATCCAACATGCGGTCGTTTTCCAGAACTGTCGCCTCGACGCGGGCGCGTCCATTCAACATGTTCACTGTCAACTGATGGGGACCACCCTGGTCCCTCCGCAGGTCGAACATCAAGCTCAAAGACAGGCAGATTACCGACGCCAACAGGGGAGGTCTTTGCTCCATGAGCTCGTAGCCACGGAGCAGGATTCGGGCCAAAGGACGGTGGCAGAAACAGACCATCTGACTGCCTTCTGCCCCTTCGCCAGTCGCCAGCCCTATGAAGTCTGGATTGCCCCAAAATCACCCGACGAAACCGACAGCTTTTTCGACCTATCTGATTCCCTGCTCGATGAACTTTCCGAACTGATCCAACAAGCGGTTGTGCGACTGGAGAATGTTTTGCCTCAGGTCGCCTACAATACCATTGTCCATCTCCCACCCAAAACGGCTGATTGGCGAGAGCAACGCGGAACCTGGTATACCGAGATCTTTCCCCGCATCAACAAGACGGCGGGCTTTGAGTGGGCCACAGGCTGCATGATCAATCAGGTCCCTCCCGAGGTTGCGGCGCATCGTCTTAGGGAGAACTCCCCCTCTTCGTAACAATCAGGAAGAATAGGCAAGGTCAGGCGAGTTTCCCGAAAATCTCCACGATTTCCTCTCGACCCTTTTTCTCAAATTGCCGATCAACTCGCTGTCACTCCTGTTTTTTGGGATTCTGTTTTCGTGGCAAAGCGATAAGATTTCTTCGTCTTGTTGCATCGAGGTCACCGGCGAGTCCCTTACATCATCGACACAATATTTCTGGCATGCATTTTCCGATTCAATGGCCGTGCGGGAGTCACAGGGCCAGCGAATCGATGCCATGGAACGCCCGACCGTCACACCCATATTTCCAACGCGAAGTGGACCATGACCCCTACGATTCGACTCTGTCTTGTTCTTCACAATCATCAGCCTGTCGGAAACTTCGACCACGTTTTTGAGCAAGCCTACGAGGATAGCTACCGTCCTTTCCTGGACGTTTTTGAACCGTACGATTCACTCAACCTTTCGTTACACACGAGCGGTCCGCTGATCGAATGGTTGGCCGAGCGACATCCGGAGTACCTCGATCGACTGGCGGCTCTGGTTGCAGCCGGCAGAGTAGAAATCATTGGCGGCGCGTTCTATGAGCCGATACTGACGATGATCCCCTCACGAGATCGAATCGGCCAGATCACGAGTTTCTCCAGATGGCTCGAAGATCGACTCGGAGGCGAGGTTCGGGGGATGTGGATTCCTGAAAGGGTTTGGGAACAAAGCCTGGCGGGGGATTTGGCGAAATCCGAAATTCAATACACGTTGCTCGACGACTTTCACTTCAAAAATGCGGGACTCGATGCCGAAGCGTTGATGGGGCATTTTGTTACCGAAGATGATGGCCGCACCGTCAATGTTTTTCCCGGCAGTGAACCCCTTCGCTATCTGATTCCATTCCGACCCCCACACGAAACGATTGATTTCCTCAGGCAACAAGCAGAGCAACATCCCGGTTCGGTGGCCGTTTTTGGGGACGATGGCGAAAAGTTTGGAACGTGGCCGGACACCAAAGCTCACGTCTACGATGACGGGTGGTTACGAGAGTTCTTTGATGCACTGACGGCCGAAAAGGCCTGGTTGAAGACAACAACCCTTGCCGACGCGTACAGGGAAACGGATTCGGTTGGCAAGATTTACATTCCCGATGGCAGCTATCGTGAGATGACGGAATGGGCCCTGCCGGTCCCCCAACAACTCAAGTACGATTCCATCATTCACGAACTTGAAACGCATGAAAAATTCGAGCAGATCAAGCGTTTCATGAAGGGCGGTTTCTGGCGGAACTTCAAGACCAAGTACCCCGAGTCCGGTGAGATGTACGCGCGAATGATGCACGTCAGCTCACTGCTCCTGCAAGCCGAACAGGAAGGTCGATCCGGAGAGGAGATCGAACAGGCTCGCAAGGCGCTCTACCGAGGGCAATGCAATTGCAGTTACTGGCATGGAGCGTTCGGCGTCATCGCTGACGCGGTCGAGTGGCAGATCGCCAATGTCAAAATACCGCATCCCGGCGGGTGCCTGCCCCTGGACGCTGCCGTGATAGACGATCCGCTGCACGTTGCTGTGAGAGATCTGGTACACTGCATAGGGATGCGCCAACTCGGCACTCAGGCCCTGCCGTGACAGGTCATGGATCATCCCATCGGCGGAGTTGGCCTCGCAGGGTGCGACAGGCACGGTGACGGCGCCGGTTGCGTCTGCGCAGAGCAG
>JAKVCA010000004.1 GCA_022448315.1 Pirellulaceae bacterium
TTCCGACTACGCGGAATCGACCCTCGATTTTGCCGAAGCCACGACCTTTGCCATGGGCAAAAGCCACGACGGAATTAAGTTCTGTCGCACGCGATTTTCGTGGCCCACCGAACAACTCGACCCCGAACCACTCGTCACAGGTGAACACCTGAGAAAACTCGGATTACAACCCGGCCCTCACTATCGCACGTGGCTGGACCGAGTGAGGACGGAGCAACTACTCGGGCATATAGTCACAGAGGATGCAGCCGTCCAATGGCTAGTTGAAGAGCTTGGCGATTCCGACTCCACCGCGGCGGAATGAAGGGTGTCTTGAGGGTAGACCTCCACTCCAAGATTGATCCCGGTTGCACTCGACGATACGATGGTTTTAACGGTCTGAAGATTCGAAAAGCAACTTTGGTTGGGACAGCATGTGGACCGCCGCCTCGCTCAGAAGGGTCGCCGGGTAGAACAAGGGTAGTGGGAACGACAATGCGCGATCAAACAGACTGGAGCTTTTCGATTGGGACATGGTTCGGTGTTCCGATCCGCATCCACATGTTTGTCTTGTTGTTCGCTGTCTTGAGCATCTCTCTCGCCTGGCAGTTTGACGGCCCGGGTGGCGAGGTTGTCTCCCCCGCCGCTCTTCCATTTGCAATTGGAATGGCTTGGCTCGTCGCGTTGGTCCTTCACGAGGTCGGACACATTCTGGCTGCCGCGCATCTGGGTGGGGAAATTCGTTCGGCCACGATACTTCCCTGGGGAAGCGACTTTGAGGCCTCCAATGGGCCAGGCTGGTCACGCGTCTTCATTTATCTCGCGGGCCCGGCTGCAAACCTTTTCGTTGCCGCGTTTTTGACTGCCGTCTTGATTGCATTTCGAAAAGAGGCACCGATCAGCCCCGGATTCTTCAACCTGTTGGCTCCCGAGCGGCTTCTCCTCAATAACAACACGCTGGACGATTTTGTACGATTAGTGATCTTTGCCAACTGGTTGATGGCGATGATCAACCTGGTGCCCGCATTTCTTTTTGATGGGGGCTTCATCTGCTTCTCGTTAATGCAGTCTGCGTGGCCACTTCGCCCGAACCAAAAATTGTTTTTGCATTGCAGCCTGATAACCCAGGTCTTCGCGGTCATGCTGTTTGCCGCAGCAATCGTGTCACAGGCTGGAGCGGACACCGAAGTCCTTCCGGCGTGGTTGGGCCTTTCTCTCTTTTCCGTCGTGTTGATGTTCGCTTCGCGGACATTCCCGCCGCAATTGAAAGGTAACCCTGATTCCCAGTCGGTTCGCGATTCTTTATTCCGCATCGGCGGCTCAAACGAAGAGGTTTACCTGAGTGAAAACAGTGAACGTTTCATGGAAATCATGTCTTTTGATGATGACGGTGAGGTAGAACTCGAGGATGAAGAGTCCCTCAGTCGCTGGCTGAAGGAGCGACAACTCGAACGAGTCGAACAGGCTCGGGAAAATGAAGCGAATGAAGAAAAACTTGCAGACGACATTCTCAAAAAAGTTCATCGTTCAGGAATCGACAGCCTGACCACGGAGGAAAAAGCGGTGCTTCAACGCGTGAGCGTAAGATTTCGCAATCGGCAACGTGAACAGGCCTGAAGTGCATTTGCACCCCAAGTTGCATTTCTCGGAAGAAAACGATCGATCACCTTCGAAGGACCGACACGATTCTGAAGTGGTGGTCATTGCGACGAAGCCCAACCGAAGCCTCCTGCAAATGTTGCGTAGTGTGGCTGAAAGCCGAGGGAGGCCATGCCCAGGACCCTGTCCGCATTCCAAGTCATCCGCAAGTTATTACTCTGCGACAAGTCGGGCAACTGTCGCTTGAAACACCCGCCGATTCTCGCGTCGTGATGACGCCAATTCCCGCTGAAGTGATCCCACGTCGTCCACGCGTAAAATGTAAGCGAGCTTATCGAGCTCGCCGTCTTTTTCCGGCAGGTCGTGTCGAGCCGTGGTATTCAACAGTCTTAAACGAGACTCCACCGAACGCAGCAATCGATATCCGGAACGGAGGGACTCCGCATCCTCCGATGTCAGGAGTTTAGCCTCCTCGAGTGATGAGATGGCCTTGAGTGTTCCGGGCTGAAGAACTTCAGGAAATTCCAGCCCGTAACGGAGTTGCAGCATTTGGACACAAAACTCAATATCAACGGTCCCCCCAATTCCTCGTTTCAAATTCGCTAACGTTGCCGTCGCCTCCATCCTCGCACGCATCGCCTCAACTTCCAGGGCGTGACTTACCTGCCAGGGGTCGACGAACATCGCTGAATGGACTGCAGTCATTACCCTCTTTGCAGCCCGAGACGAGCCATGGATGGGCCGAGCTTTGCATAGCGACTGTCGTTCCCAGAGTTGCCCGGCTCCAGATTGAAAATATTCGGTAAATCCTTTGATCGAAACGACGAGTGGTCCACTTTGTCCTGTAGGCCGGAGTCTGGCGTCTGTTTCATAAAGACGACCGTAGGGCCCCGTATGATTCAAACGCTTCAAGACCCTGACTGCCAGTTGATTGAAAAAATGCTGATGTGTGGTAGCCGACTTCGGGTCAGGATGGGTTGTAAGGCCATCCTCTTCGTAAAGAAAAATCAAATCGAGATCGCTGTGATAGTTGGGCTCACTCCCACCAAGTTTCCCCATTCCAAGGACCACCAACTCACAAACATTTGCCCCATCCGGATCACCGTTCTCAGCCGACTTCAAGGGCCCGGGTGAACCGTACCGGTGCACTAGGTCGTGATACTCTATCTCCACGATCTGCTGTAGAAGGACTTCAGCGATCACACTCAGTGTGGCATGAGTCTGCACAATGTCCTCTTTGCCCAAAATGTCGCGAACCCCAACACAAAGGTGGTAAGCATGCTTGAAGGCATGGAGCATTGGGGAGACATTTTCGGCCCCGTAACAGAGTTCACGAAGTTCGGTCCGAAGCGAGTTGTAGGACGGAAGTCGATTCACCATGAGGGAATCCAGCAACTCGTCAATCATCCCGGGATGGCTGGTTAGAATCTCCGCCAGATAGGGACACGCGGCGCACAGACGAACGCAGAGATCCATTGAGGGCGGGTGGTAACTGAAGAGTTCCCACAACAACCCCTTTCCCCCGATCGACTCGCTGACGTTTTCCAAACTGATCAGCGTGGCATCTGGGTCCGGAGTCGCACCGACAAGCGGAAGTAACTTCGGGAGCACCGACGCAAAAAAGTGTCGACACCGCTGATGTGACAGATAGGGAATCGACTCGACGCTTAAAACCCGGAGTCGTTCGTACGCACGATGAACTTCGCGAAATTGATAGTGACCGAGGACCGTTTCTACTTGCGAAGCCGACGGTTCCGGATCCAAGATCAAATCGGTTTCAGGTGCGATTTCCGAAGTTTGAGAAAACGCATCGTGAAGTAAAAAGTTGAGGATCTTGCGATTAATCTCCGTCTTCTCAAGATAGTCACGTCGAAACTGCTCGACCAAGCTTTCATCTCCTGAACCCTGATACCCGAGCCGCCGGGCAAGTTTCTGCAATCCTTCGTCCGTCGGCGGCAGTTCGTGGGTTTGGAGATCAAACAGCAGTTGCAACCGATGTTCGACACGTCGCAAAAAAACGTAACTCTCCTCGAGCAATCCACGTTCCTGCAAAGTCAGACAACCGGACTCGGCCAACTGGGCGATGGCGGTCAGCGTGTTTTCGGTTCGGATGGATCCCAGTTCACCACCGTTAAGCAGCTGCAGAAACTGAATGGCGAATTCAATGTCGCGAATCCCGCCTCGACCTTCCTTGACATTTCGTTCGTTGCCTCCTGCCTTGGACGTTCGGTTTTCGATTTGCCGCTTGAGTGCGCGAATTTCAGTGATCTCCGAGTGGGAGAGACATTTATGGTAGATCCAGGGTTGCAATTTTTCGAGAAATCTCCGCCCCAAACCCAATGATCCGGCGATCGGCCTTGCCTTGACATAAGCCTGGCGCTCCCACGTTCTGCCCTGCAGGTCGTAATACCGCAACATGGACTCGAGCGAATGGACGAGTGAGCCTGTCTTTCCATGGGGTCTCAACCTCATGTCCACACGATAAACCGTGCCGAGTTCCGTCATTTCCGTAAGCAGTCGAATGACATCGCGAGTTAAACGCTCAAAAAACTCTTGGTGAGAAATACTCCTTGGACCCACCGTTGTCCCGGAATGGTCGTAAAAACAGATGAGATCAATATCGCTGGAGTAGTTGAGTTCGGTACCTCCCAATTTCCCCAATGCAAGAATGCAGTATTCCGCCGCCCGCCCATCCGGACCAAGTGGCTGACCGAAGCGCTGCTCGAGTTGGCGTCGAGCAAAGCTGACTGCAGCATGACAGATCGCCTCAGCGACATAGGAGATTTGACGAGTCACCAGATCAAGACGCTGTTGCCCTACCAGATCTCCGTAAGCAATCCTCAGTGTTTCACGCTGCTTGAAATGCCTCAAAGCTGCCATCGCGGATCGGGGATCATGGATCGCGTCCAACTCGCTCGAAATGTCGTCCACCAGCATGTGCCGGGAAACGGGCTGGCCCTGCGTCAACCTCAGCAAATCATAGGATTCTGGTGCGCGGATGAGGACGTCAGACAAATGCTGACTTGAAGAAAAAATTTGCAGCAGGGTGGGAAGAGCCGCATGGTCTCGATCAATGAGCGCTGCCAAGGCGAGAGGACTGCGGGACGACAACGTGAAACGCTCAAAATTGTTCAAGGCCATATCGGCATCACCGACCTTGCGCAACTCCTGATCAAGCTGAACCACAAGAGGCACCATCAGATCCGATGAGACTCCCGCTCGACGAATTCGGTCGAGGTTGGCTCGAGCGGTCGCCGTGTCACGCAATCCCCAACTACGCAATGCCTCGTCCGACTCAGGATCCGAGTCGCCGAATCGATTGATGAGTGTGACAGCATCCATGAAGTTCTTTTTTTGCGGAGGGTCAATTCGCGCCTGGGTCGGTTCGACACCTGCCAATGTTAACCGAACCCGTGAAGTCAAGTTAAGCGGGCTTACATTCCCTTAACCCCGAGTAGCATTAACACCGTTTTAGGAGTTGAAGGAAACCGCAGGTTCCTTCAGCAAGGAGATCGACCAGCCTCGCTCGATCCGCGCTTGATGGATTCCGTCGTCAAAAGGCTCGCGTTTTGCTAATATGAACCACTTCAGATCCAGCCGCGACTTAAATGCAGCCGGCGGCATTTACACCCCAAGCGGCCCTTTGATTGAAACCGTGGCCTCTGAATGACCGACTAGAGGTTCTTACCGATCCAGCTCCATGGGGCAGGCCTAAAGCAATGAAATTGAACCGTATCCACCAGTTTAAGCTACCCACCGCCGCGCTCGGCGCTGATATCAATCCGGCAGGTGACGCACTTCTGGCGAGTTGCTTTGACGGAGTTTACCGCGTCAATCCGGCCGAAGGGCAACCCACAAAAATTGGTGAACATGAGAGTTACGCAAGTGGCGTTGCGTGGATTGACGACCAACAATACGTCACGTCGGGCTATGACGGTCAGATCTTTTGGTGGCACTCCGACAAGAAGGATCCGATCCGCAAGATTCAGGCACACGACTTCTGGAGCTGGGATCTCGCCCGATCGCCCGACCGCAAGTGGCTCGCTTCGTGTACAGGGCAATACTTGGCGGGTAGCTACAAGTACGAACCCGCGGGCGAAGTCGAACCGTCCATCAAAATCTATGATGTTGCCGACGGTCAACTGCATGCGGAACTCAGCCTTCAGCCGAGCGTTCACACCGTGAGTTTTAGCCCGGACAGCCAGAAACTTTGCGCGGCGAACCTGATGGGCGAGGTCAAGGTTTGGGATGTTGCTACAAAACAGGAATTGGCGACGTGGAAGACAGATGACTTTACCAGTTGGGGAATCATCAAGAGCCACTGCTATATCGGTGGAATTCACGCGAGCGTCTTTCACCCCTCCGGAGACCGTGTCATTGTCGCCGGCATGGGACCGATGCGAGACCCCATGGCAGGGAACGGAAAACAGCGATGGCAGGAATACGCATGGCAGGAACAGCCGTCACGCAAAGTGAAGGAAACGAAGTCGGATCAGGCCGGGGAAGGTCTGATGGAAGCCCTTGCGGTTCACCCCAACGGCCGCTGGTTCGCGATGGGAGGTCGCTTGAGAGGTGGTAATTGGAACGTCGCCATCTTTGATCTCGAAAGTGGAGACTTGCTCACTTCCGCAAAAACGGGCTATCGAATCACCGATGCCACCTTCATCGAAGCCACCGGCCAGCTCCTTCTGGTCGGCACTCAGGGCCAGCCCAGCAAACTGAACCGCAGTGGCGAGTTCTCCGATTTTGGCCGAGTCGAAGTCTATGATTTCTCAGAGTCAGACGATTCCTGAGTTTTAAATTGCAGGCGAAACGGACCAGAGCACCGACGAAAAAAAGATACGCGGATGTCCCACGGCGTTTGAAACGTACTCTTGTGAGCTTCAGTCAAGGAGCCCTTTCTTGGACCGGAGCTTCGTGCAAGTAGCTCTCAAAACCACTCGATTGGTAGGTTTGAACGGCTCCCTCGTTCGCAACGATGTAGAGCGCTTCGATTCCTTTTAAAGTTTCGACGAGCGTCAGTCCCTCCTGATGCCCCATGACGCTTAAGGCGCTTGCCCAAGCATCCGCTTTGGCGCCATCGGGTCCGATGATGGTGACGCTCTGACGCCCACGGATCGCCCAACCGGTTCGTGGGTCAATGATGTGCGAATAACGGACACCCTCAATCTCCACGAACTGCCACGCATCCCCCGAAGTCGCCACGGCATTTTGCTTCATCGAAAGTCGGTGGACGGGTGGACCATTTTTCTCTAATGGGGCAACCGCAACCACCCACGAAGATCGGCCGGGTGGCGGATCTGAAAAGCTGACATCCCCGCTGGCATCGATTAACGCGGAGCGAACTCCGTTTTCTCGAAGAACTATCAACGCTTGATCCGCAGCATAACCCTTGGCAATCCCACCAAAGTCCAGGTCGATGTTCCCGCGTTTAAATCGCACCAGGTGGGCAAACGGGTGAACTTCCACACTTTGAGCGTCGACCTTTTGTTGGGCCGCTTCAAGCAGGTCGATGGCCGGAAGTGACTGCGTTTTTCGAACATTCCGCCACAAGTGACTTAGCGGCCCCACAGTCAAATCGAAAGCCCCAGACGAGGCTTTCGATATTTTTTGCGAAGTACTTAAAACCCGGTGCATATCCGAACTGACTCCCAGCCAATTCCCGGGACTCGCATCCCTCGATAGTCGCGATGTTTCGCTTGACGGGTCATAGTCGCTGAAGACAGAATTTAAAAAATCGATCCTCGAGAAGGCCTCTGCAGTCGCAAATCTTGCCTGTTCTTCGCTTTCCGCGTAACCCACCAACTTAAACAGAACTCCCATCGCCAATTTTTGTGCCTCAAAACGACGCAACGTCGAGTCGTCCTGTTCGTTTTTCAATACCTCCGGGAGTGGGTCGCCGAGCGTACTTTGGGCGACGAGCAATGGAAGCCTGCCCATTGAAAAAAAACCGAAGAGGCACACGAGAACCACTACGGGAACACGCCTTACCCCCAACCACCTTGTCCGACTTCGAGGATCTTGAGCCATGTAACCCCCGTCTTCAGGAGTGCTGAGGGCAATATTGACGTCACACATGATTGATTAAGGCGTCCGTTATTAGTATTCTTGACGGTCCCCAGAATTCGCTTTCACGGCACGCAGGTCGAGTATCGTCACCTGCGACTACCCAGTGCATCCGAGCGTAAACACTTTAAACAATAAGTTCAAAGGCCGCACTCGGCTCGAATCCTGTTCGGACGACCGAACCGGTGATGTTTATGAGCGGGTCACGTTTGTTGATTCGCGATAGCCAACATCCTTTGATGGTTAATCCGTGAGAACGGGTCAGACACAATGCACAAAGATTCCGATCCAAGAGGCCGTGGCGCACGTAATAACGGAACTCAGTTTTGCTGAAAGTTAACGTCGCATTGAGAGATGCCACACGGCGATCTGGCAGCACAAGCCCCTAACCTTCCCGCTTTGAGGAGATCATTTGTATGACGCAAGAAAAAAGCAACGCCACAACGGCAGCAGGCAACAGCAAATCAAAAAGCAATTCACGGCGCGATTTCATCATAACCGGCTCCAGTCTCGTTGCGGGTGGTGTCACTACGGGGCTTGTGGGTGGACAACTTAATCTCGCCCGAGCGGCTCACCCGTATGGCCAAGATGAAATCAAGATTGGCCTTGTCGGTTGTGGTGGCCGTGGAACGGGAGCAGCGGTTCAGGCGCTGAACACCACCAGTGGCCCCGTCAAGATTGTCGCCATGGGTGACGTTTTCGCAGATCGCCTGCAGTCTTCCTATCGCACCATCAACTCACAGCATGCCGACAAATGTGACGTTCCAGAAGAGCGTCGCTTCATTGGCCTCGATTCGTACAAGCAAGTTTTGGACAGCGATGCGGATCTGGTCATTCTGGCCACGCCTCCGGGCTTCCGTCCGATGCATTTCGAAGCTGCCGTTGAGGCGGGCAAGCACATATTTATGGAAAAGCCAGTTGCCGTTGACGGGCCGGGTGTTCGCCGAGTACTGGCCGCCAATGAAATTGCAAAAAAGAAGAATCTTGCGGTGGCCGTCGGATTGCAGCGTCACCACGAAGTCGCTTATCGCGAGACCATCAGTCGCCTTAAGGACGGTGCCATTGGAGATATTGTTTTTGCCCGTGCTTACTGGAACGGTGGTGGAGTCTGGGTTCGACCTCGACAGCCGCAACAGACCGAACTCGAATACCAAATGCGAAACTGGTATTACTTCAATTGGCTTTGCGGCGACCATATCGTCGAACAGCACATTCACAATCTGGATGTCATCAACTGGCTAAAAGATGGCTTCCCCGTGAAGGCCCAAGCACAGGGCGGTCGCGAAGTTCGAAAGGGTAAGGATTACGGTCAAATCTTTGATCACCACTCGGTCGAATACACCTACGCCGATGGGACCATCCTGTTGAGCCAGTGCCGACACATTAAGAATTGCTGGAACAGCGTGTCCGAACACGCCCACGGTACGAAGGGCTCGTCCAACATCAGCGGGGCATCGATTTTTAACCTTGCTGGCGAGAAGACCTTCCAGTCCAACGGCAAACGAGGCGGCCATCAGGAAGAGCACCATGACTTGTTCCGTGACCTGCGAAACGGTGTCATTCCGAACGAAGCCGAATACGGTGCCAAAAGCACAATGACCTCGATCTTGGGACGGATGGCTTCCTACACGGGTGCCGAAATCAGTTGGGATGCCGGAATCAATTCGGAACTGTCGCTGTGTGATGTCGACAGCCTAACGTCATTGAAAGATGACGCACCGTTATCCCCGAGCGATTCTGGAGATTACTTCGTTCCTGCTCCAGGTAACAAAGCAGATCGTGCTCAAGTCCTCTAAGGCCACCGCGACGGTGGTTCGGGAGAGTGACTGATCACCAAGTAGATCGGACGTACAAACCCCGAAGTCGTTGAAGCTTCGGGGTTTTTTTCTAGGTTGGCCCATTGATGGCTGCCAGCCTAAAAAGGTTGCTTGAAAATCCGTTGCCCACTTGCAGGAGCTTGCTAACCATGAACACCGGGTTGATTCCATTCCGAGTCAAAGTCTGTGGTGTCACCGCGCCAGATCAGGTTGCCAAGATTTGTGCGACAGGGATCGATGCCATCGGCGTCAACTTCTCCTCAACGAGCTCTCGCGGTATCGGTGCAGCCATTGCTCGAAAAATTCAAGAAGCAAAAACCCCTACGGTGAAACTCGTCGGCGTCTTCGTCAACGAAAAAGTGGAACGTATCTCGGAGTTGGTCAATGAAACTCCGCTCGACTACGTTCAGTTGCACGGAGATGAAAGCTGGGACAACTACACGCAGCTTTGTGAACGTATTGGAGCCCATCGGATCATCCGAGCCTGCCGTTTGAAGCAGTCGCGTTGGGACGTGGCACTCCAATTCGCACAGCAGGCAACCGCTTCCGGACTTCTACCGGCCGGAATCTTGATCGATTCCCAAGTGAGTAAACAATACGGGGGAACAGGCAAACGCCTCGACTGGAGCAAGCTGGGGACAAAATCGGGTCCGCTCGAAAGAATCCCCATCATTTTGGCCGGTGGTTTGACACCGGATAATGTTTCCCAAGCCATTCGACTCATGAATCCTGAGGCGGTCGATGTCGCAGGGGGAGTCGAAACCAATATTGGCATGAAGAGCTTTGACGAATGCCGGCGATTCACGGAGCAAGCGAGATGGGGCTGGTCGCCGCCCCCCCCTCAAACGAGCCATTTTCCAGCAACATTTAACTAGACGGTGAACCTGCATGCATTCCGCCGGTTGTCTTACTGACTCAAATTAAACTAACATGTTGCACGTACATTTTGCATTTGATTTTTGAAACGAATCAGTGCTCGACCACTCTGGTGGGTGATGATAACAACTTAGGAGAAACATTCGTGGCGAACGTAGACACCAACCGGCTTCCCTACAAAGTCAAAGATCTAGAACTGGCTGAGTTTGGGCGCAAAGAAATTCGGCTCGCCGAGAATGAAATGCCCGGCTTGATGGCCCTTCGAGAGAAGTACCGAGACTCCAAGCCGCTCCAGGGTGCCCGTATCGCCGGCTGCCTGCATATGACCATTCAGACGGCTGTTCTGATCGAGACACTGGTCGAACTTGGTGCTGAAGTCACATGGTCAAGTTGCAACATTTTCTCAACGCAGGATCACGCCGCGGCTGCCATGGCTGAAGCCGGAATCCCGGTTTACGCTTGGAAAGGCATGACGGAGGAAGAGTTTGATTGGTGCATCGAGCAAACAGTCTTTTTTCCGGACGGCAAGCCGCTCAACTTGATCCTCGACGACGGTGGCGACCTGACGGCGATGATTCACAACCGATTCCCCGAACTACTCGAAGGGATCAACGGACTTTCGGAGGAGACCACCACGGGCGTCCACCGACTGTACCAGATGCACGCCAGTGGCGAACTGAAGATCCCCGCCATCAACGTCAACGATTCGGTCACGAAAACCAAATTTGACAACCTCTACGGCTGCCGCGAAAGCTTGGCAGACGGCATCAAACGAGCCACCGATATCATGGTGGCGGGTAAAGTCGTCGTTGTCGCCGGCTATGGTGATGTCGGAAAGGGTTGTGCCCACTCAATGCGAGGCTTTGGTGCTCGCGTTCTGATCACTGAGATCGATCCGATCATTGCACTCCAAGCGGCAATGGAAGGGTTCGAAGTCACCACCATGGAAGATGCTGCCGCCGAAGGCGACATCTTTGTCACCACAACGGGGAACCGCGACATCATCACCGGCCCTCACATGCAGGTGATGAAGAACGATGCTATTGTCTGCAACATCGGGCACTTCGATCTTGAAATCGACATGGCTTGGCTGGAATCCCAAAGTGACGTGACGAAGGAAGTGATCAAGTCAAATATGGACGAAGGCGGGCCCGTCGACCGTTATACGTTTGCGGACGGTCATGCCATCCTGATTTTGGCCGAAGGTCGACTTGTTAATCTTGGTTGTGCAACTGGTCATCCTTCGTTCGTCATGAGTGCGTCGTTCACAAACCAGGTGCTCGCTCAACTCGCTCTTTGGCAGGATCCGGACCAATACGAGCTCGGCGTGCATGTTCTTCCGAAAACGCTCGACGAAGAGGTGGCGAGACTTCACCTCGGCAAACTTGGCGTGAAGATGACGACCATGACTCAAGCTCAGGCCGATTATGTCGGCATTCCAGTCAATGGGCCCTACAAGGCGGACCATTACCGGTACTAAATCGCGAGGCTTGCCCTCCCCTTTGACATCCACGAAAGGCTCCGCCATAACATGGCGGAGTTTTTTTATGCGCCGCGGGACCTGAGTAGTTCCTCGAACAACGCTCTAGGCTCTTTCTCAGATCACCCCTTGGGCTGCGGCCTCGACTGTTTTTGGAACCTCACCCTCATTAATGCTAGCATTTTGACGGAACGGGAGAGTTATGGCCAACATCCAGGCATTCAGAGGCATTCGTTATGATCTCGGTCACGTGGGATCGCTCGCAAACGTGATTGCCCCGCCTTACGATATCATCGATCGAGAGATGCAGGATGAACTCTATAAAAAACATCCTGCAAATGTCGTTCGACTCATTTTGAATCGAGATGAACCCGGGGACGAACAAGATGCGCGTTACGCGCGCGCAGCGAAGTTCCTGAATTCGTGGAAGAAGCAGGGCGTTCTCTTTGAAGAAGCGGACCCCGCCATCTATGTCTACCATCAGACCTTCACATTCGCAGGTCAGACTTACACCCGTCGCGGATTCATGGCTCGGTGCAAGCTGGAGAAGTTTGGGGAGGGGAATATCTTTCCTCATGAAGAAACCCACTCGGCAGCCAAAGCAGATCGCCTCAAACTCTTCAGTGCTTGCGAACACAATCTGAGCCAGATTTTCGGGATTTATCCGGATGAAACCAACGATGCTCAGGAGAAGCTCGAAACCGCGATTGCCGGAACAGCCCCGCTTGAAGTGACAGATCACCTCGGTGTCGTCCACCACCTCTGGACCGTCACCGATACCAAGATCCTTTCTGAAGTCACCTCCTGCCTCGGTCCCAAACCTGTTTTCATCGCGGATGGGCATCATCGGTATGAAACCGCCTGCAATTACCGAGATGAGAAACTGGCTACAGAATCGATCAGCGATGAACACCCAGCAAACTACGTACTCATGATGTTTATAAGCATGAATGATCCAGGCATGGTGGTTTTGCCGACTCACCGTTTGTTTCGAGGTATTCGACCCACATCTTTGACCGCACTGGAAAGCCAACTCTCCTCCTGCTTCGAAACAGAGCGTGTTGGTTCAGGCGTCGAGTTCGCCAATGAACTCTGGCAAGAAATCGAAATAGAAAACAAGCAATCGACGCTGGGACTTTATTCTGCAGTCGATAACGGCTGGCTTAGGATACGCATCAATGAGACGGGCCAGAGTCGGCTGAGTGAAATTGCTACGAGCCAAAGTTCCCAATGGTGCGGCCTCGGAGTTTCCATCCTTCATCAGTTGGTCATGGGTGAGCTGCTCGGCTATTCAGATCTTCCAACTCCCAAATACGTGCACGATATTCCAGAAGTGGTGGAGGGGATTCGCCAAGGTGACACGGCCGGGCGTGACGCGACTGGACAGGCGGGTTCCAACGAGCCCTTCCAGTTGGCAGCACTCGTCATGCCCGCTTCTGTGAACGATGTTCGAGCCATAAGCTTGCAAGGCGAGAGAATGCCCGCAAAAAGCACCTACTTTTATCCGAAGTTACTCAGCGGCCTGGTGCTCAACCCGCTTTCCTGAGTCAAGCACGGTGAATTCGGGTTCGATTCCGAGGTGTGGTGGTAGGTTTCACGTGAAACAGGCAAAGTAGCGAAGGTTTCACGTGAAACGCACGCCTCGTTCTGATAGCATTCCGCGCGAATTGCCATTCCTGCAACCGCGTTCCATCGTCTAAACTCCGAAATCGATTTGGGACGAGCCGCCCTACTCACCGTATGAGAACGGATGACGATTTGTCGGCCGGTCCATGCGAAGGGCCGCCTGGGCCTTTATCGAAAACGAAGTGTGGGTTTTGAAGGCAGCAGGGAGGCATGCCTTGGCCAGAGTCTTATGCATTGCGAATCAAAAGGGAGGTGTCGGCAAGACCACGACGGCCGTCAATTTGGCCGATGCGCTGGCGAAATCCGACCGTCGAACGCTTTTGGTTGACCTGGATCCGCAATGCAACGCCACATCGGCACTCGGAGCTAAAGCGGTAGATCACCACCCTCTGCTGATGGATGAACCTCTCAGCGATCTTCAGGTGGGGATCTATCCGGACACCCTGGCGGTACTGCCGGGAAGTCGTAATATCGATGACGTTCAGAGGCTGGCCGCAAGCGACGAAACCGATCGTCGACACTTGCTCTCGAGACTCGCGACGACCCACGCAACATTTGATACGGTCGTGATCGACTGCCCTCCCTCTCTAGGCCGCCTCACTCAGACCGCATTGATGGCATCCACCGAAGTATTGATGCCCATCCAGTGCGAGTTTTTTGCGATGGAAGGCCTCACTCAAATGATCGAGGTCATTCGAGATGTCATGCACTCCGAAACCAGCCAACTGGATTTTGGGGGCATCCTGCTGACGATGTACGACCCGACTTTGGAATTAACGTTGGAAGTTGATGCCGAAGTGCGCGACTTCTTTGGTGAAGTAGTCTTTGAAACTGTCATTCCTCGAGACATCAACGCTGCGGAAGCACCCAGTCACGGACAATCCGTGTTGGAATACGCCCCAAGGTGTCGTGCGACTCGAGCCTATATTGAATTGTGCATGGAGGTGCTGGAACGTGACGACGAATCAGAATAAAAAACGTAGATTGGGTCGGGGGCTGGAGGCACTGCTGAATCCAACACCGGGTGCGGCAAGCCCTGAATCCGATGCTTCTGGCAACGAAGGCCCCGCGAAGATCCTGCCAATGCGAACCGCCGCGCTCCCCTCGAGTGAGGATGAAGAGAGTGCTAGCACCACGAGCGATGTCCCTGATATTCAAGATCTGGTCTTCTTGAACGTTCATGAAATCGAGCGCAATCCTTTTCAACCCCGGCGGGAATTCAGCGAAGCAGAATTGGCGAGTCTCTCGGAGAGTCTCAAAGAACATGACATGTTGCAGCCGATTCTCGTCCGCGAAGTTGAAACGGGTTACCAGATCATTTCAGGTGAGCGTCGATGGCGAGCCGCTCAACTTGCCGGATGGGATCGTATTCCAGCGCGACTGCGAGTTGCCGATGATCGGCTGGTCGCTGAATTAGCCATCGTTGAAAATCTCCAACGCAAGGACCTGAATCCCCTTGAGAAGGCGATGTCATTTCGTCGCTATCTGGATGAGCACGATTGCTCTCAGGAAGACTTGGCAGGCCGATTGAAAATCGATCGCTCCACCATCTCCAATTTGATGAGACTACTCGATCTCCCTGAAATTGTTCAGGACGCCCTGCGTATGGGTTCAATCTCTGCAGGACACGCGCGAGCACTGCTCCCACTTGGAGTGGAGTCGAGTCAAATCCAAATGTGTAACGCCATTCGCAAAGAAGGCTGGAGCGTTCGAGAAACCGAACGGCGAGTCCACCAGCAAATCGCGGACGAAGATTCCCTTGGCGAAACCTCCGCATCGACCACGGTAAAACGAAGTTCAACGCCGCTCCAAATCAAAGCACTCGAACAACAATTGCGGCGCGCCTTGGGTACGACGGTGGAGATCAAAGCAACCCGGCGTGGCAAAGGGAAAATCATGGTTCATTTCAGCAATAATGACGAGTTCATCCGCATTCGTGATTTTCTCACCCAAGATTCCGAAGTTCATAACCTGAGGCGAGCAGGCTGACCCACGGAAACAGTTCACCGGGCAAGCCGTCCCCCCAAAAAACGAAAGGGAGAGTTGAAAGCGTATTTGGCTGGGATTGCAACAGGGACCATGCCTCGCTAACATTGGATCCAACTCGGGGTGTAGCGCAGTCTGGCTAGCGCACCTGCTTTGGGAGCAGGGGGTCGTAGGTTCGAATCCTATCACCCCGACTTGACCGTTTAACTCGGTATCTAACGATCGAGGACCAAGGATAGAACGCCTTGGTCCTTTTTTCGTTAATCGTGCTTCTCTGCGTAATCTCCGAGGGTCTGGTTTTGCCAAAAGACGCCTGACGAGGCAGTCTCAGCACTGAAAAGAGATCAAGCTTCTTTTTCCATCCGAACGCAGCACGACGTTGTTTTTTTGGCCGTTAATCCCGATGGAGATTTCTTCAGTGAAAGGTCATGGGGCAACTGGGCTGCGTAATTGTGCAATTCAGCACAATCCGAAAATCCGGCTCAAGCGGATTCTGCCCCAAGGACGATGAACCGAGGTAGAGCGTAATCCTCTCCGTTCACACGGATGGGACTGCGCTATTTCTTCGTCCATGGTTTCACGCAGCTCAAGGTTTTGAAATGGTCGCTCGCACCAGTTCATGGCGACAGCCAGCCAATGTGCCGCCAAAATCGAGCCGTCTTTATTTCGGCTGCGTGATCGGTCTGTCCGCGTTTTCGCTCCTCGCCTACCTTTGGCCTCAAACGCCACATATTGAACGGGTGCAATGCGTCATTGAGGTGACTCTGTCCCCGGAAGAAATCGAGGAGGGACTCTTCAAGGACCTGCTTGAAGAATCTTTCCAGGCCTGTCTTAAAAAGGATGTGCTCGACGACATCGTGTCACTCTCCTCCGCCTCCTTTACCCAACTCGAGTCAAGCCTGGGCATAAAACAGACGCTTCCGACCGAGCAAGAACAGTTAGGGTTCTGGCTCAAACACAAGGTCACGATTAACGAAGTAGGTGGGTCAACGGTCGACTACCGCTTAGTAGAACTGACAGGAACGGAACTTCGAGGGGACCTTGCCGCCATCCTGCTCAATCAATTGGCAACACGCCTGACTGAAAAGCTGAATCGTAAAATCATTTTTGAGCGACTCGCAGGTGATTGGCTGCTCCATCAACAGAATATTGAAGATACCCTGCGATACCGACGACAGTGGATGGGCGAACTCAGGGGAGCATCGGGCCTTCAGGCTCAGGTCCTCCAACAGATCGCGACACAACAGATCCCCAAACCGACCAGCTCTCCAACCCAACTTGCATCAGCGAAAACGGTCACTCCGACTACAAAACCACCGCGTGACAGGGAACTTTTGCTTGCGGAGATCGAAATGCGTCAGGAGCAACTCCTCGCCTCGTCGAATCAACACACCGGCCCTGGGAGTCCATCAGAATTCGAGACCCGTCTACGGCAAATCGAACAACTTCAACAACTCGTCGGAGAATCTGGCCTTGCCCTACCACCAGAAACATCCGACGTCAAAGCAACCCGAGTTCGAGTCGAGGAAAATCAATTCTATCTTGAAAAAACCAATCCCGATCAAGTTGACAGATCATCGGAACAACAAGCTGAATTTATCGGACTGATCGACCAAGCTCAGGATGCGAACAGTCAAATCTTTGACCTGCAGGCCGAGGCTGAATCTCGACTGAAAGCCGATGAAAAACGGACGACCGAAATTCGAGAATGGATCGACAGTCTATCCCTTGGCTCCGCACCTTCTTCCCTGCAAATTATCAAGTTTGCCAGACAACAGCCGAGATCGCCTTCTTCGATTCCCTCCTCTCACTGGATCTTTATTTGCTCTGTTTCGATCATCGTCGGCGGTGGATTATCCACCGCCCTCGCCTTTCGACCGATGCCATTTCAGTCTTCGGCCGATGTCGAGTCCACGCTCGGCGTTGAAGTACTCGGGGTCATTCCCGCAGAGCCGACAGAACGTGAATCGTTTGTGGCCAAACTCAAAAGGCATGAAAGCAAACTGAGAATTGCAGCTGAATTGACCGTTCTGATCATGACGATCCTCGTCGTCTTAAGCCTTTTTCAAGACCCCCGCTTACTGCCACTCCTTCTGGAAAATCCCTTCGAAGGTGTGGCTCAAGCGTTTCGGTCGTTGCGTTCCCTTTAAAATCCTCGAAACCGCAGTTTCACTATTTGTTGATTGATCGAGCCATGACCCAACATCCATTTCAATTCCAACATCGCCCGTTTGCCGCAGCCCCCGACGTGAACAACTACGTTCCCACTGAGTCGGTGGAAGCCTCGATCGATGCCGTTTATCAATGCGTCCAGCGATCCGCAGGGCCCGCCTTGGTCATCGGACCCACGGGAATAGGCAAGTCAATGCTCTGTGTGGAACTTGCACGTCGTTTGGGCACGCCATTTGAGATGGTCCTTCTTGCCACGAGTCAAATCTGCACACGAAGGGCCCTGTTGCAAAACATTCTCTTTGAACTTGGGCTGAATTTTCGCGATCGCGAAGAGGGCGAACTCCGTCTCGGCATTTTGGATCACTTGAAATCGCCCAAGTCAACGTCCTCCGGGGTGTTGCTGATCATCGACGAAGCTCAAACCATGCCGCTTAAACTTTTGGAGGAGATTCGAGGTCTGACCAATATCCAGCGTCAGGGCCAATCCAGAGTCCACCTGGTGCTCGCGGGAAATCAGAGGCTCGATGAACGGCTCAATCACCCCAAAATGGAGGCCTTCACTCAAAGGATCGCCGCCCGCTGTTACCTGCAAAGCCTAAACCGGCAGGACACCCATAACTTCATCGGTCTTCAATGGACCAGGGCGACAGGCAACACGGGGACGAGTCCATTCTCGGAGGCCGCGATTGACGCGGTCTATGCAGCAACGAACGGCATCCCGAGACTAATCAATCAGCTTTGCGATCACACTCTTTATTTGGCGAGTGCCCGCAACATCACCGACTTCACGGATGAGCTTATTGGAGAGGCCTGGTCCGACCTGCAACAACTCCCAACCCCATGGCAGGTAAACCACCAAGAGTCAAAAACGACTGGAAAAGATTCGAATACGGTTGTCGAATTCGGCGAACTAAGCGATGAAGTTTCTACAGACTCGCTTTCCTCCTCATCATCGAATCTCCCCCCTTTGCCTTGTGCGGATAACGGAGAATTGAACGATCTTGGCGCACTGGTGTCAGTAGACGACTTGGTTGATCCGCTGTCGGAAATGACTGATTCCTCCGAGCCAATGTCGCATGAAACCCACGCAACACTTTCTTCCACACACGGTCTTTCCATCGGGTCGATCGAGTTCGAGCGTCTTTCCTCAACGCAGGTTTACTCTGGCGAGACCACCATCGCAAACTCATTGGAAGAGCCAACAACCCCAGCGGAAATTACTCTCGAAACCGAAAATCAGCCGGCCACGGCGAGCGACGCCAATCAAGTCGCCCATCCCTTTGAAAGTGATGATTTCATCGAGGAAGAAGTCGTCGCTGAACAGAAAGAAATGATGGCTGCCGAATACGGCCTCCCGAAACCGGCGACCGAGCCATGCCAAGCGGAGAATCAGGCTGAAAGCGTCGAGGATTTGGAACTCGCCGCGGATTCATCGACCAAAGCGGTCGTCAACGAGATTGAGTCAACCGGAGCACTGCCAATGCTACCGTCGGACATCTCATTCTTCTTGAGTCAGTCACCCGACGGATACGAGTTCGGCGAAGCATCCATTGAGGATACGGTCGCGGCGACGATCGAAGGTTTATCCAGCGAACTCACTACCGAACTGGCCGATGCTGAAGCTCATAAAGAGCCTCAAAAGTCCGAGACTGCTTTGGATGACATGATTGACCGATCGCAAAACGAAGGTTCGGCCGACAGCCTCACGACTCATGAGGAGCCCTCTTGCTCCGCTCAACAACAGCTAAATGAGACGGAGACGACAGAAACAAGTGACACGTTAGAGGCGACAGAAGGTTGCTGCAAAAACTCCTGTTCGACTCATCCGTCCGATGAGTGTGAAATCAGTCATGCATCGGATCATGCCACGGTGACCTTGGGATCCTGCCCGACGGCGGAGGCCATTCGCGACGTGACTCAGTCCTCGAGCAGCACTGAAAAAACGGTCGTCTTGCCACAAGCCGAGCCACTCGCGACGGAAAACGAAACCGTCCACTCCACCCATCAACAGGCCGCGAAGTCGCTCACCGATTCAAATGACGACAAGGACATGATCGTCGTTGACAATCCAATCCCGGCCAATGCGCTCCGACTGATCGGCTCGAAAACGCGAAAGAACGAGACGAACGCCGCGGAGTCGGAGGGCATTGCTTTCCGTGAAGATTACCAGAAACTGATGCATCGACTCCGTGGAACGATCAATACGTAACTTGTGGCTCAATATCTGACGGAGTTCCATGTCGATGAAATCGTTGAGGGAAATTGTGGAAGCGACGCGAGGTCGAAACCGCTCGGCTGCGCGAATGAACCGCCCCACGCTTCACCCGCTGACAGATATCCCCCCGGAGCCACAACGTCAGCCGCTACCCGAGACGATAGAGACCTCGTCCATGGGTAATGAGCCTCATCGCGAGTCCCATATCCCCGAGGCTTCGGCAAGCTCTGCGGTCGAGGATTCTTCAGCCGCCCAAACGCGGCAAACATTACCTCCCGCCCTTGCCGATTCAGATCATTCCGCCGAATACGATCTGGCGTCTGACCCTGCAATCAATTCTCTGGAAAAGACGGGGGCGGTAATCGCGTCGATTCAAGGCCCGACCGCCAAACCTCGTATCGTAAAATCGCACTTTCCCGCAGAAGGGACCCTAACGCGTGAAACAGGGAATCAACATCACTCCGTGAGTGAACACGAGGCGGTGAAGGAACCTGAAGTCTTCGGGGCAAACTCGCGGGATACGGCTTCACTTGAAGACCCTGTGAAAACCGAGCCTTATTCTCCCAAAATGCGAGATAACCAACCTCGCGTCGATTTGCCCCAGAGCTCACCAGAAAATCGAATCCTGCCCTCGCTTTCGCCACCTGCCCTATCGAATTCAACTTTGGGTTCAACATTCAATCCTACAAGAACCGACAGCCCCGCAACAGCAAAGCAGGGGACCGACGCGGTGCACAGCAACTCGGGCAAGACAAGTTCGGGACGAGCACCCTACTGCGATGCTGTCGAGAAAATTGCCCAACGGTTGATCAAACGATTCGTCTCACAACCGCCCGGCCACTTACTGCTGGTGACTTCCGGGGAAATCAGGCGTTTCCGCACGGCAGCACGCACCCTGTCGTTCTCGTTGACGAATCAGCTTAAACGCTCAGGTCGATTGACCGTGATTTCGACAACGAACCACCGCAAGATCACAGATGCCAGGTCGCAAAAACCCGCAAACGATGAAATCGAAGCCTCATGGAAACCGGTTGCCCGCCGCTATCGATTCCGTCAGGATAATCAACTCTCGGTAGCGGACGTCATTTTGGCTCAGCGTTATGCGAACCGGCTGCCCGAAGATTTCAATCGGCTCTTTGAAAAATACTCTGAAACAGGAGACATTTCCATCTGGATGGTGGACCAGGCGAACAAGGCACTCATTCGTTACTTGAAAGAGAGTTGCGACGCCACTGTCCTCATGGTCGATCTGAGCCATGCTTCCGTGGAGCTTTGCTCGAAATTGGCGACCCAACTCCAAGACTATGGCTCACCGCTCGTGGGGAGCATCGTCCTCCAGGAAATGAAGGGAGGACATCGTTGGGTAAAGTCTTAGTCACGGGGGGTGCTGGGTTCATTGGCTCGCATCTTGTAGAAGCCCTGATCGGTCAGGGTCATCAGGTCAACGTCCTCGACAATCTCGCCACGGGAGACCTGAGCCATCTAGATTCGGTGATCGACTCGATTCAATTCTTCAAGGGTGATACTCAGGACCCTCAGTTGGTTGCGGAAGCCATTGCTGAATGCGAAGTGGTTTTCCATCAAGCGGCCCTCGCTTCAGTCCCCGCGAGTATCGAGCACCCACTGGAATCTCATGCCGCCTGCGCAACCGGAACGCTCGTGATGCTGGATGCAAGCCGAAAGGCAGGTGTGAGAAGGGTGATCTACGCCGCCTCGAGCAGCTGCTATGGAGATCAGCCGACGATGGCGAAACGCGAAGATGACGCCATGCGCCCCATGTCCCCCTACGCGGCTGCCAAACTTACCGGTGAACTCTACTGCCAAGCGTTTTATCATACGTACGGCCTGGAAACCGTGGGCCTTCGATACTTCAACGTCTTTGGGCCAAGACAGGACCCTGACAGTCCATACTCGGCCGTGATCCCCATCTTTCTGACGCGAATGCTTCGGGGAGATTCCCCCGTGGTCTATGGTGACGGAGAACAATCTCGTGACTTCACCTACGTCGCAAATGTCATTCAGGCCAATCTGCTCGCGGCTTCAAAAGCGGAAATCGCAGGACGCACCTTCAATATCGCGAATGGTGTTTCGACCAGCCTCCTACAACTGATCAAAACGCTGAACCAGACCCTAAACACCTCGATCCATCCGATCCATGAATCGGCAAGAGCGGGTGACATTCGGGATAGCATGGCCGATATTTCTGCGGCGCGAAAGGCCATCGGATATGAGCCCAAGGTGTTATTCCAAGAGGGCATTGAGCGGTCGATCGACTATTACAAGACCCTTGCTCAGGGCACGCCGCCCTCCTGAAGTTCACGTCTGCGAAACCCACAGGATTCCGGTTGCACTTGACTCGGCAACCACGATTCGATGAGGTGCCGATTACCGGTCGCGAGTTGCTCAAGCAATTTGCGTATCCGCAACTTCTTCTCGGGCTGATTCACCTCGTCAAACGCCGATCAAAACTCGGTCTGTCGTCGCGACGATTGCTTACGCAAAAACAGCAGATGCCATTCAGAACCGACACCCCGCTGTCCTTCGCCTCGAAGCCGGGCCAACACCCGCGAAATCGCCGGCCTATCCTGATCGTCAATTGAACATGACCCACGTTTTCTCAGACTAAAGGAGACGGACCCCATGCATTGTGCCAGAGTTCGCGGGTTATGTTAGGATACCGGAGCGTGAGCCCTGCGACAGGAAACACGTCGCTTTAAAAGTGGCAGATTCGGATACAAGATGTTTACTTTTGATTTTTGGAGCCGCCGCGATGCGCCACCATTTCTTTTTTGCCATGTCGACAGAACTGCTGACGATCGTGCTCGCGTTGAGTACCACCGCGACACTCATGGGTCAGGAAAAGAACTTTCCCGAAGGCAAGTGGGTGCCTCTCTTTGATGGCAAGTCGCTCACCAGCTGGGAATCTGCGAATTACGGTGGCGAAGCCGAAGTTAAGATCGACGATCACTCAATCATTCTCGAGCCTGGTAGTCCACTGACAGGCATCACTTACACGGGCAAAGGGCTTCCAAAAATCGACTATGAAATCGAATTGGAAGCTCAAAAACGACAGGGAATCGATTTTTTCTGTGCTCTGACATTCCCCGTAGAGGAGGCAAGCTGCACCTTTGTTGTGGGGGGGTGGGCCGGCAGCGTGGTCGGACTTTCGAGTATCGACGGCGATGATGCTTCTCAAAACGGGACGACCAAGTACATGAGCTTTAAAAAGGACCAGTGGTATAAACTCAAGGTGCGAGTGACTGAGGGCAAGATTCAAGCGTGGATCGACGGAAAAGAAGTTGTCGATCAAGACCTCAAGGGGCGGGAACTCTCGATACGCCCTGAGGTTGAGTTAAATCGTCCGCTGGGTATCTGCTCGTTCGAAACTCGCGCGGCGTTAAAAAACCTCAAACTGCGCCGCATCTCCGAGACAAAATAATGAGAGCCTCCAAAATCTTTTTCTTTCTTCAGGACACACAATGGCCCCCGCGCGTGACAAGAGTGGATTTCATTTGAACGAAGAAGCCTTTAACGATACGGCCGCGGACGAATTCTATATTCGCCAGGCGCTGAACCTTGCCCAGCAGGCGTTCGAAGCAGACGAGGTACCCGTGGGAGCCATCATTGTTCACGAAGGAAAGATGATTGCCGCTGCCCACAATCAGCGTGAGATGCTCCGTGACCCGACGGCCCACGCGGAAATGATTGCCATCACGCAGGCAGCAGAAGCCATTGGAGATTGGCGGCTCGACAAATGCACATTGTACGTCACTCTTGAGCCATGCCCCATGTGCTGCGGCGCCCTTCTCCAGAGCCGCATGAAACGGCTCGTCTATGGCGCACATGACCCGAAGGCGGGGGCCGTTCAGTCGCTCTACACGCTCGGAAACGACCCTCGAATGAACCACCAATTGTTGATCACCTCGGGTGTGATGTCGAGCGAATGCGGTTCCATCTTGACTCATTTCTTCCAACAGAAGCGGGCTCAAGGCAAAAAGTAGGGAAGCACTCTTTCGTTGCTTTTCCTGTTTCCGTAACAAGACGCAGCCTCTGCCCATTGCGATCGCCCCTTCTCAGTGGGCCGTCGCGATAACGCCGTCCCTTGTCACGCCGTCGATTCCCATCGATTCCAAACAAAAGACTGGCGCTGAAACGCTTTGGCTCCCTCTCTCACATGGGTTCAACCAGAGTGAAAGACGTTGCATAGCGCCTAACCGCATCCCTTGGCGTTTTCGAAGAGAACTCCTTACCGCGTTTCGTCAAGTGCCTTTCCGTGATAAACAAGGCTCATCCACCCACAGAACGCACCCCAAGGGATTCGAATTTACCATTAGAAATAAAGAGATATTTATCACCCTTAAAAAAAGCCAATGGAACAACACCCCACCAACGAACGGTTTACCGTATTTTCCGACTGTCTGAGTCCCAAAATAGGTGGGCTTGGTGGGATAATAAGGGTTCATCGAATGAATCATGGAGTCTTAAGATGGGTAAAATACTCCGGCTCTAAACCGTCTACAGAACATTAAGGGGAATATTTCCACTCAAATTATTACTTTTTTCTTGACCTTTGGTCGGCGTCGAAAATAATATCACGACTCGATCATTTGACAACTTAGATCCACGCGGGGCGGCAAGAGAACCCACTCTACGGACGGGGTGTGATCCAACCGTTGATTCCCACGGGTTTACATCAAACCGCGAAACTGACCCACTTTTGAAATAGGTTACAAGCAATGTCCAAGATTTCGATGAATGTCTTCGAAGCAATCCTGAAGTACGGACACGATGAAGACTTCGAACCCAATCGGTCGGACGAGTTTTCCGCCACAGACGCCCCTGCCGGCTCCGTTGAGAAAATTGAAGAACTTCGTCGTCGCGTTGAACTCGGCCTCCCACTTTGGCACAACGAAGATCGTTGCGACTACAGTGGTCTGACCGGTGCAGTTCGCCCGCGGGAGTAAATCGCTGTGAACAATGAGATTATTAGCCAGAGCCCAAGCTCTGGCTTTTTTTATGCCTGGACTTAAGCCCCTGACCTTCATGATCAATCCACTGAGACAGAGTTGCTCCCACGTGGATCAGGTACGCTCTGCTGGCTGGTCATTGGAACTTGAAGACGGAAACACAGAGTTCTGACGCGACCTATTCAAGCTCAAACTTCAGCAACGCATACTTTTTCTTCCCGCTTCGAAGCACCAAAGTGGTGGGTGTCACCAAATGGTCCTTCTTGATACAGGCATCCTCGTCTGCCCAACGATGATTATTGACATAGAGACCACCCTGAGCGAATAGACGACGAGCCTCCCCTTTCGACTTGCACAAACCCGCCTGAACGAACGCATCGTAGACAGCAAGTCCATCTCCTTCGAGGAGCGATTTCGAAACCTGCTGGCTTGGTACATCCGAGAAGATCGCGTTCAGATCACGTTCGCTGCAATCATTGATCTCTGCCCCAAAGAAAACGTCTGTCGCGTACTTTGCCGCCTTGAGTCCCTCTTCCCCATGAATTTGCCGGGTGATTTCTTCAGCAAGTCTTTTCTGACTGTCGCGTTGATGAGCCGCGGCCTCCCTTAAACCGTCGAGTTCTTCAATCTCGCCTCGCTCCAGATCTGTCAAATATTTGAGGCACTTCGAGACATCCGCATCGTCGACCCTGATCCAATATTGATAGAGTTCATAGGGACTCGTCCGATCGCTAGACAGCCAAACCGTTCCCGTTTCTGTCTTGCCCATTTTGCTTCCATCCGCTTTGGTCAACAGGGGCAAAGTCAGGCCATACAGTTGCTTGGACAGCATCCGTCGGCCCAGGTCGATCCCCGCCGTCACGTTGCCCCACTGATCACTTCCGCCAAGTTGCAACTCACACCCATACTCTTGATGCAGATGCACAAAGTCATAGGCCTGCAAGAGCATGTAACTGAATTCCGTGTAACTGATACCGGCATCAGACCCAAGCCGACTTTTAACGGAATCTTTCGCGAGCATCACATTGACGGGAAAATTTTTGCCAACGTCGCGGAGAAAGTCGATATACGAAAACGACTTCATCCAGTCGTAGTTATTGACAAGGATGGCTGAATTCTCACCACAGTCGAAATCAAGCATCGCAGCCATCTGCTGCCTCATTCCCTCGATATTCGCTTGCAGCTGATCTTCGGAAAGCAGATTTCGTTCCGCACTTTTCCCGCTTGGATCACCAATCATCCCCGTCGCACCACCAATGATGGCAACGGGGCGATGGCCCGCCAACTGAAAACGCCTGAGAGTTTGCAGTGGCAACAGGCTCCCGATGTGAAGGCTGTCAGCCGTGGGATCAAAGCCAACATAAACCGTCCTTGGCTTCTCATTGAGCCACGACTGCATCTTCTCATCCGTGGACTGATAAATCAGACCTCGCCATTTCAAGTCTGCGTAAATATCAAATGGAATTGGGTTCATCTTGGGTGAGCCTGAACGTTGGGAGCTTTGGGGGGATCCGCGATAAAAGTCACATCTCGGACTTGATGTCGACAGTCTGCAGGATGGCAAGTTCACGTCAACCCGACAAGACCTTCAGAGCGAACTCCGCCATTTTCAAATCGGGTAGGGCGGTGATTTTCAGGTTCAACGGTGACCCCTCCACCATGAAAACATCACGCCCCGCCTGCTCAAGCAGTTGCGCTTCATCGGTCGGTTGTTCCCCGGATCGGGACCCAAACGCCTCAACCAACCAGGCGCGACTCGCCACTTGAGGGGTCTGTGACATCCAGATACCTCGGCGATCCACCGTCTCTGAGACTTTTCCGTCCGCCCCCACCTTTTTGAGAGTCGAGGTCACGGGAATCCCGATGGCGGCGGCTCCGTGAAGCATTGCTGCGGTGAAGGCATCCGTAAGCATCTTCTGGTCGATACACGGTCGTGCCGCGTCATGGACGGCGACGAACTTGATATCGTTCCCCATCGCCCGCAACCCGCATTCAACCGAGTCGGCCCGTTCCTGACCTCCCTCGACGAGCGTGACTGCAAGCCTTTCAAGCTCACCTGCATACTCTTGCTCGATGAACGCCCTGTCCTCGTTGTGAATCACCATTACGATCTTGGACACCTGCGGATGCGAGCGAAATTGCTCGGCCGAGTACAACCAGACAGCCTTCCCTGCAAGATCGACGAAGGGCTTCTTGGCCGTTGGATCTCCAAAACGCTGGCTACGACCTGCGGCTGCCAAAATAACCCCAACTCGAGGTTCCGCTGTTTTCATCACGATGAGTCTCCCGGCGGATCAAGCCCGCAAATGAATGCCTACTCGCCGAATTCGACTGCCTTGAGCCAACCCATTTCTGGATCTCGTGACTTCCGCAGCTTGCCTTCAAGACGATCCAACCCGACATCAGGGGTCGACCCGCGGTAGTGAACAAAGACCACTGCCGTGACCTTCTCCTTGTCTTGCAATCCCAGTCGATCTGGAATTCCTCCCTCCAGAACCACTGGACCGCTCGCCCAGTAACTTCCCAAGTTCCGTGCTTCGAGCGCAATGAGAAAGTTTTGAACGAAAGCCGCGGTTGCAGCCAGATGCTCCTCGTTGACTTGAAGGCGTTTCTTTTCTGGATGCATCTCCGTATTCGGCAACCACGAAACGATGACGCAGCTCCCACATGCTCGAAACAGCTTGGGAAACTTGTGCCCCGCGGCTAACTGCCCATGCCATTCTGGCATTTTACTGGCGAAAGTAAGACAGGCATCGCGGCGAAGCCAGCGAACCGTCCAGGGTTCGACCTGTTGCTGCAGATCTCGAGGGTAATGAAACGGGGCCCAACGCGCAACATCCAGTGCGGATTCTACCGCTCGATCCCCCGTCGACAGATCCTCTTTACTTGGTTGCCAGTCAAAGTCGTCATTCGCCAGTATTTTCTCTGTCCTGCGTGCACGGATGACCTCATCGACGGTGGCCACCGTGTTCTCGTCCCTTTTCCGCAGAAAGTTTGCACTCATCGAGACACTCATTTTCAAAAAGGTTTTGCTGCCCATCCCTACCTTCACCTGCTCGGGAATCACGGCGACGAAAGCTGTCACCGCTCTGGAAAGGTTAGCGGTTTTTGGAAGGTTGCAAAAGCGAGTTTAAAAAATCGTGTTGGTTCCGAGACGACGTCACACGAGTCGAAATCCGTTTTCAATCGACTTACTCCGCGTTTTCCGACTTGCTAAACTTGTGACGACGTGATCGACGATCAACTTGCCTACAGGACCAGCCTTCATCGAATCGCCATGGAAATGATAGGACGATCGCTCAAGGTTCATTGGCTTGCGAGTTTCCTCATCGCCAGCGTCTCAAGGCACCTACTCGCGTGATCCGGCCGTCTTTTTGAAGCCATTGAGTAAAGGAAGCGACCGATGCTGCTCAAAGAAGTCTTGTCTCGCACCAATACGGCGTGGTTCCTATTCTGTTTCCTCTTGTTGTTGAAGCCCTCCATGTCCATCGGCCAAACCCCTGATCCAATCACATCGGTTGAAGGGATCACCGAATACCAACTTGAAAATGGACTTAAAGTCCTACTTTTTCCGGATGATTCCAAACCCACCGTCACCGTGAATTTGACACTCTTTGTCGGATCAAGGCACGAGGGTTACGGGGAAGCTGGAATGGCTCACCTGCTGGAACACATGCTGTTCAAGGGAACGCCTTCGCATCCCAACATTCCGAAATCGCTGCAGGATCTCGGTGCCCAATTCAACGGGACTACGTGGGTTGACCGCACGAACTATTACGAGACGTTGCCAGCGTCAGAGGAAAACCTTGAATTCGCGTTGCGACTCGAAGCCGACCGGATGGTGAATAGTCTGATTCGGGGTGAGGACCTGGAGTCGGAAATGACGGTGGTCCGAAGTGAATTCGAAAGCGGCGAAAACTCCCCTCTGCGGATCCTGCTTCAACGGATGCAGGCTGCTGCCTACGAGTGGCACAATTACGGTAAATCAACGATCGGCAATCGCAGCGATATTGAACGAGTTCCTATCACCAATCTCCGAGCATTTTATCGCAAGCATTACCAGCCCGATAATGCCATGTTGATCGTGGCGGGTAAATTCGACCGAGCCAGAGCCCTCGAACTGATCCTCAAGCACTTCGGACCTCTTGAGCGTCCCGATCGTGAATTGGACAAAACCTACACGGAGGAACCGGCGCAGGACGGCGAAAGAACGGTCGTCCTCCGGCGCGTCGGAGACGTCAGCCTTGTGGCTGCGGCTTACCACATCCCCGCCAGCTCTCACCCGGACTTCCCAGCGATTCGCGTCCTCCAAAACTTAATGACCAGCGAGCCAGGCGGCAAGCTTTACAAGGCTTTGGTGGAATCAAAAAAAGCGGCCACCGTGCTGGGTACGGCGTTTGCTTTTCATGATCCTGGCCTGGCTTTATTCGGAACCATCGTCCCTGAAGGGACTCCAACAGGCGAAGAAACGACAGCGCTCGAAACCGCCCGGGTTTCTCTGCTGGAAACGCTTGAGAACTATGGCGAAGGCGAAATCAGCGCGGAAGACGTCAATCGGGCAAAGGAAGAACTTTTGGCGGGGCGTGAACGCGAACTGGCCAACAGTCAGGGTTTGGCGGTTTCATTAAGCGACTGGGCGGCCCAAGGTGACTGGAGACTCTTTTTCCTCTATCGAGACCGCCTTGAAAAAGTGACCGTGGAAGATATCCAGCGTGTCGCGAAAGCCTACCTCCAAAGGAACAATCGAACAGTTGGATTATTCATTCCAACGGAGAAGGCCGAGCGAATTGAGATTCCTCCTGCACCCGATGTGGCTGCCATGGTTGAGGGATACGAAGGCCGGGAGCTGGTTGCAGAAGGGGAGGTCTTCGACCCGGACCCCGTCAACATCGAAAAGCGTGTGCAACGGGGTGAACTCAAGACCGGCCTCAAGTACGGACTTCTACCCAAGAAGACTCGGGGGGAGATGGTCTATCTTCAGCTTACCCTCCGGTACGGCTCAGAATCGACTTTGCTGGGTAAAGACATCGCATGCGAGCTAGTCGCTGATGCGATGATGCGGGGGGCCTCCTACTTGAGCTACCAGGACATTCAGGACGAACTTAACCGAGCTCGCGCAACCATGAGTGCCGCAGGTCAGCGTGGACTTGCTCTTTTCAATGTCCAAACGAAACGCGAGTTTCTTCCGGAGGTGATCGAACTGCTCAGAAAAGTGGTTCGGGAACCCACCTTTGCCAAGGAAGAATTTGAGTTACTGCGTCAGGAGATTGTTGCCGATCTCGAATCTCAACTTTCAGATCCTCAAGCACTTGCAGGAAATGCTCTGAGAAGGGCGATGTCTCCTTACCCGGAAGACAGTATTCATTATGTTCCAACGCTGGAAGAAGAACTCGAGAAATACAAGTCCGTGACCTTGGACGATACCGTTTCCATCTATCAGGACTTGATGAACGGCGTCCACGGTGAGGTGGTCATCGTCGGTGATTTTGAAACCAGTGCGGTGATGCCTTCGCTTGAGACATTGGTTGAAAATTGGGAATCTGAAGCAGCATTCGCTCGGATCCCAGAAGCTGCTCAGGTCGATCTGCCCGGCAGAGAAATCACGATCGAAACTCCCGACAAAGCCAACGCGGTTTACCTTGCGGGGTTGAATCTTGCGATCAAAGATGGCGATGCCGATTTCGCTCCATTGGTGATGGCCAACTTCATCTTGGGCGGAGGAAGCCTCGCCTCAAGACTTGGCGATCGTGTCCGTCAGCAAGAGGGACTCTCCTATGGCATTCGCTCCGGTTTTTCGGCTCACCCCATTGATGACCGAGGCCGCCTCACCATTTCCGCAATCACCAATCCGAACAACCAAACGAAACTGGAGAAGGCGATTTCTGAAGAACTGAATCGTTGGATTGAGGAAGGGATTACAGAAGAAGAGTTGAAGCGTGCTCAGCAAGGTTACCTGCAAGGTCAACAACTCCAACGTTCGAATGACCGGGTGCTGACGGGGCTGATTGGAAGCACTCTGTTTGCAGGGCGAACTCTGGATTACTACGCGGACCTCGAAAAAGCGATCGGGCGTCTGTACCCGGAAGCAGTCAACGAAACCGTTCGAAAACGAATCTCGTCCAACAAGCTGATTCAGGTCTTCGCGGGCGACGTCGGCGCTAAAGAGTAGGTTAGCCCACGGGACGTCATCGTCCCAACAAGCGGCGGTGACGTTTCTTTATCCGTTGGGGAACTGTCTACAATACTCATAGACAGCAACCGACGTTGCAGTCGCGACATTGTGACTGTAGGGCATACCATACACGGGAATTTCTGCGACTCGATCGACCATATCGAGCAATTCGGGGGTGAGACCGTGCCGCTCATGCCCAATGAGCAAGACCGTTTTTTGAGCAAACCCGAATTGGTAAAGTGATTCGGAATGCTCCGTCTGTTCCAGGCCCACCACCTGATATCCCTCCGTCTTCATCTTTTTCAGGACAGGAGGCAGGCTTCCTCGAGACTCGAGTTGCACGGCCTCCGCACCATCTCGGGCAATCTTCTTATCGAGACGAATCGGCCCCTCGACAATGATTCGTTGTAGCCCAAAACAACCTGCAAGACGAACGATTCGGGAGAGATTGATCCCACTTCTCAAAGAAGGTAGCGCCAAAACCATGCCTCTCGGCTGATGAAGCTCCAGAGGGGGTTTATGTCGTAAGTGTGTAAACGTCACAAGAAGAGGTCATTTCAAAATGAATTGGGACAAACGGGAGCACGGCGATCGACTCCAAGACAGAAAAGGCTTTTAGTCGTGACTTTCAGACGGGGTGGTTCGGGCAGCCCTTCAGATACCTCGAATTCTACAAAGACCAACAATGGACGACAAAGCGCTATCGAATTGATACAACGCGAAGCGTCTTGGACCCTCCAACTAGGCGGCCCGCATGCTCACGAAAGTCAGAAAACGTTGAGAATTCAGGCATAAACCACTTTGCCCCATTTTTTTAACCGTTTGGTCTGCCGGTTGCATTTCCACTCTGTTGTTCACAGGGAAATTCAAAGTGGACAACTTTGTGACGGTCGCTGCTCTGGCAAAGGGACATGAAGTGCCTTACGCCGTCCCGGACATTGATATAGGCTTTCGCCAGTCAGGAGTTAACCATGCTGCTCGCACACATTGGACTGATGGCAGGATTTTTACTCGTTTTCATCACCGTTGGTATTGCCAAACAACCCCTCCGTTTTGACGGTGAATCGCAGTAACGATTGGATCCCGCAACGTTCGCTGAGCGAGGCGGGAATCGACCTTGCACCCGTCATGCGAGTCAACATCAGACAACGTTTCGATTCAGTTCCCTGCATGTCTGAAGGAAATGGCTGAACACGTCCTGAAAATTTAAGGGGTGACCCACTGGTTCCTCGAGTCAACCTTGACTTCAACCCTTATTTTCCGCCCCCCACGAAGCAGTTCGACGGCGGCGATGGAGTTGGGCGGGGTCAACCCAACGAGGCGGAATAGAATGATGTCGTTTTCAACCACTTGGCCGTTCCACGACAGAATGATATCCCCTTCACGAATCCCCGCTCTCTCAGCGGCGGTGGAGCGAGTGACCGATTGCACGAAGGCTCCGAGGCCATCAGGAATTTGATACTGGGAGACCAAGTCTCCGGGAATCAGAGACGGCATGACCCCGAGAAAACTTCGGTCCACGTAGCCATTTTCACGAATACGATCAAAGACTTCCTGAGCAACGGAGCTCGGCACTGCGAAACTGATTCCACAAAACGCCTCACCTACGATCGAGGTATTGATGCCGATCAATTCCCCTCGTTCGTTAACCAGAGGACCGCCGCTGTTCCCGGGATTGATTGCCACATCACTTTGCAGAAGATCTTGGTGCAATTTGGTGGACACCCTCTCCGCTTGGCGTCGGTGCTTGGCACTGACAATCCCCTGGGTCGTTGTTTGTTCCAATCCAAATGGGCTTCCCAACGCCCATACCAGAGAACCGACCTGCAGCGCGTCACTATCTCCCCAATCCGCTGCAATCAGATTTGGCGCTTCGATTCTCAGGACGGCCAAGTCCGTTTCAGAATCCACGCCGACCAGATCTGCCCGATAATTACGACGATCAAACAGGGTGACCATGATTTCTTCGGCGTTTTGGACGACATGCTCATTGGTCAAGATGAAGCCGTCAGTGGAGACGACAACTCCCGATCCCTGACCTTCGCTTAGGGGTGAGCTCCAATCAGGAACCAAACTTCCATCTGCCGACTGGCTCGTCGTCCGAATATGTACGACCGTTGGCTTCACTTTTTGAGAGACCCACTGCGAGGCCACAGACAACCGCGCAAGAGGTGCTCCCTCGAGCGCGGACTTGGCGATATCATACTTGGCCAGCATCTCGCCCTTGGTTCGTGCGTAGTAGAAACGCTCGACAAGTGTGGGCCCAATCACCCAAGCAACAAGCAGTAGAGTTGCAGAAGCAACGACTCCCATCAAACGACCTGAAGCAGTTCCGTCCGAACTCTCGGGGCGCTTCGACTCCCCATCGTCAGGAGACTCCGCATCTTTTGCTCTCTCAGACGGTGCCTTGGATTGGATCCCGGGCTTCTGAGGCAAATCGGTCGATTCAGGTCCCCACTCAGCCTCCCATTGCTCGAGGGTGATCTCGTCCTCAAGGAAGTCGACGTCACGATGCGGAAGATCACTGGAGGGCGAAATTTCAGACGGACTTCGGGCGAAAACATCATGGTCATTCTCACCGCGGAGCTTCCCATGGTGCAGCTTCTCGTCGCCCGTTTCACCCGATGATTGATTCACGACCTGAACGCCCTTCAAAAACCGATAGCCTTAGTAACATGGGGTAACTTGGCCTCTACCTTCTATCCTAAAGGAGCGCACCGACGGAATTCAATGAAATGGTCGAGGATTCTGGCAGGATGCTGGCGACACTTGAGACTAATTGTTGGAAGCGTCATGTTTAAACAACATCCTTGGCGGGCTTTGAACCGCAAAAACCGCAAAAACCTTTCAGATCTCATGAACGGTCAAGCCGTGCCGTTGGGATCAAAGTACTCCGGGGCAGCGTCCGGCTTCCATTTGATATTGCAGCCGATACTCGGAATCTGTTGGTCATCCAACGTTTCCCCAGAAACCAGCTGACGCACCGCACGATCCAAATCTTCCCCGGTGATTTCAATCTCATTCCCTGGCCGGCTCGCATCATACTGACCTCGATAGGCGAGTTGATGCTGCGAATCGAACAGAAAGAAATCGGGTGTGCAGGCAGCTCGATAAGCTTTCGCCACCGACTGGTCAGCGTCGAAAAGGTACGGGAATTCATACCCCCGTTCCGCGGCCTCGATTTTCATCGCCTCGGGGTTATCCGCAGGGTAAGCCTCAGCGTCGTTGGAAGAGATGCCGACCACCGCAACCCCCAGTTCCTGCCAGCTCTTGGCAATCGCTGAAAGATGATCCGCAAGATGCTTCACGAACGGACAGTGATTGCACATGAAAATCACGAGGAGCGGCTTACCGGCAAAGGCACTTCTCCGAACCAGCGAACCATCGACATGTGTCAATTCAAAATCAGGCGCCTTTGTCCCTAGCGGCAACATGGTGCTTGCTGTCTTTACCATTCTTTTCGTTCCCTGGTCAGTCGTTGCATGGAGAGGAATAACGCGAGTCAGGCACGTTCATGGGATAGGTAGAGATAGAACTCAGAGGTCCACCCATAATTCGTGTGCATGCAATTTCGCCCTTCAGAAGCCAAAAAGCAATGAGGGGAGATCTGTTTCTTTTTGCGGGAAAACGCGACTGCATCTCACACGACAATTTGCGGCGTTCCTTGAGATGCACAAGTGTGGTCGCGGGACCACTCCTGTGGCCATTTTGGGGCAAATCATACACGTTCGACCACAGGTGGATTTGCTTTCCGATCGTCACGAAAGGCACATCTGGAAAGGCGCTGAAAATTCTAAAGCGAGTTGTTTGACACAGGCCCAAGCTGACATAGGGTTCGAATGTCAGGCCAACACGGCCGACGCCGCCACAAACACAGAACTTGCACGACACACCGAAGTAACCCTGTGTTCCAGGCGATGTTGAAGATTCGTCACTGGCAACTGCCTACTTGAAGTGACCTCCGATTGAGTCCACTCGGCAGACGCTGCGACAGTAACCAACGAAAGACCTGCAAACCCTATCACAGCTGGGTTCTTTTGGGAAACGCTCCGTTTTGGAGCTCGGTCACATTCTCTGAGGAGAGGCAATCATGAAACGTTTTTTCAGCAAAATCAAGCAGTTCGTTCGATCGGAAGATGGCCCAACGGCGGTCGAGTACGCGGTGATGCTGGCCCTTATCATCATCGTTTGTCTGGCCGCCATCCAGGCAGTCGGTGACCAGGCCAACAGCACTTTCGAGAACATCAATAACCAACTTCAATCGGCCAACTCCGGTGCAACTGGATTGACCCCCTGATGCAGATCCGTCGCCGACTCAAAGGCCGGCCCGTTGAGGGTCGGCTTTTTTTGTGCGGGCGTGAACCCTCAACGGATCACCCACTTCTCAAGGGCTGGCGACGTGCAGACTTCTCTGCCCTTACCTGATTTGCAAGTGATTTGGTGCAATCAGGCAGCCCAAAGCGAAAAGCTTCGTCCTTTTTCCTCACAGACAACGTTCTCGACATCACAACGGATGATTCCCTTTGACTCGGGCCCCTTTCCAATGCCGATCGAGGACCATCCTACAACTCAAAAACACCGGCGGAGATCTTCAGCATGTTTTCACCCGAAGCATTCATGGCTGGCATTATTTCGAATTGGCCCATATGGACAGTCTCGGCGGTCCTTGTCCTTGCTGCCGTCATCGACGGTATTCAACTCAAAGTTCCCAACTGGATTACACTTCCCATGATCGCCATGGGATGGATCTACACCGCTCTCGCCTATCAACTGGATGGCTCGCAGTGGTGGGTTGGCCTTGGATGGAGTTTGATGGGAACCGCCGTTGGGCTTGCCCTGCTTTTACCTGCCTATTCGATCGGCGGCATGGGTGCGGGTGACGTGAAGCTACTCGCCGGGGTCGGGGCCTGGATTCACATGACCGATACTTTTTATGCGTTTGCCGTCTCTGCAATCGTCGGAGGGCTCATCGCTTTAGGCATGGTGGCCTACAAGCATTCCTGGCACCGGCACACGGGTCAGTTTTTTGGCATTCTTCACGAGATCACCACCATTAAGAATCCTGAAACGCTAGCAACGATTGCTGCGGAGCGTAAATCTCGCATGTTTCTTCTTCCTTACGGCATCCCAATCGCCATTGGCACGATTGGCTACTTTTCATGGATGGGCATGTTTCTGTAGTCAAATTCCATTTAATCGGAAAATTCTGTCATCGCCTCAAATCCGACAAACTTGGTTCAAGCGGAACGGAAAGGTGAAACTCCTCGTCCCGAATTACCGAAAAAGACTAGGGCGCGCTAATTGACTCGAATTCCGCGCCCCTGACCTCTGAGGGTAACGAATCATGCGTTCTCGTTCATTCATTTTGATCCTGATGTCGCTGGGCTGTGGCGCTGTTGCCGCCATCGGGATGCTCCAGGTCCTTTCTCAGGCCCCAGCAGAATCAAACAATGAAAAGAAATTCCCGGTTCTCGTGGCACATGGCGACTTGAACATCAAGGATGAACTTACTGCCGAGAATGTACGGATTGAGTATTTCCCAGAAACTCTGGTTCCAGAAGGGGTGGTTTCGAGTTGGGATGAGGCTCAGGGCAAAAAGATCATGGCCCGTGTTCATCGAGGCATGCCCATCATGGCCACAGCTCTGTTCGACAAACACCAGATCAGCGATGTGATTGTCCCAGAAGGATACAAAGTGTTCCCCGTCAAAGTGGACACTCAAAATAGCTTTGTGGGTCTACTCAACCCGGGTGATCGTATCGACGTCATCAGCATCCATAGGATCGATGGCGAAGATCAGGCAAAGACGTTTCTTAAGAATGTCCAAGTCTACGCCGTCGGGAACAAAACCGATCGAATTCCCGACCCGGAGTCGACCCAGAAAGCGATTTCGACCGTCCAACTTGTGGTGAATCAAATTCAAGCGGAGAGGCTTGCACTCTACGAACGCCGAGGGTCCATCCGATTCATCATGGGCAGCGACGACGAAGGCAATGAGCCCATCCTGGTCGATGATCCACCGGTCGAAGAAGAGATTGCCGAACCAGCCACGGTCCCCTCAACTCAAAGGGTCGTGGAAAGCCAAGCCGTTGGTAAACTCCTTTCTCAGGCCGCCACGGGCTTCGCCAGTATGGTCGATGAGGCTCGAAAGGCGCACCTGGAAGCCCATAGGGCACGCGTTGCTGCGGCAAGCCGCGAGCCTGAAAAACCTTCGCACGTGATGATTCTGATGAAGAACGATGGCTCTGAAACACGATACGAGTGGCCAGATACAGAGCAATCACCGAGAATCTCCACCCCATCGATCCCGGCCAGCACGGTCAGGGCTTCAAGATCGAACTCGAATTAAGCGTCAAAACGATAGCAACAGGTCATTTGCACCGCGGGATCGCGCAAGTTGTTCGATTCCGACGCAAGAAATGCCGATCGTTGATCAAGATAAGGATGCAGGAAGCGTCCTAGAGGACTAGCCCCGAACGCCCCGTGAAACGGATGTTTTGCTAGCAAACATGCCACGGAAAGGCTTATAGGATGTCGCTTAAGTATCTCAGCCTTCTGATGCAGAGGCTCCCTCTTTCACTCGTCATAGTCGCCTTCTTGTGCGCTGTTGCAACCGTGACCATCGGCCAACAATTCTCAAGATCAGTTGCCTTCTACCAAGACGCAGGTGAGGGTTACCAACGACTTGAGATGTCGGTCGGTACAAGTCGGGTTCTGACCTTCAAGTACGACATCCCCAAAGTCATCATCAATGACGGAACAGTGACTGCAAAACCCGTCTCCCCGAATCAGATCATGCTGCAGGCGATCCGACCGGGCGTTGCAAGCATTTACGTCCATAACGCCAAAAATGAAGTCCAACCCATCGACGTCGTGGTTGTCGCGGATACCCGACCTCTGCGTGAGGCGATCGATTCGCTGTTCCCCTCGTCCGAAATTCGTGTCCGCCCGCTCAACAGCACCGTCGCACTGACCGGATATGCCTCGAGCACCGAGCAGGTTAAACAGATCATGGAGGTGGCGAGAGACTACTTCCCCACTGCAATCAATCAAATGCAGGTGGACGGCAACTACAAAGTTCTGCTCAACGCCAAGGTCTTCGAAGTCTCAAGAACCAAACTTCGCCAGATCGGTGTCGACTGGGCCGCCATATTGAACGGTGACTTCATCATCAGCAATCCTGGTGCAGGATTTGACCTTCAAACATTCTTTTCGGAGGGGGCATCGACAGGAAGCAGCACGGTGGTGGGAGGTATCGTTGATGCCAACAACCAATTCACCGTCCTTCTCGACCTTCTGGAACAGAACAACATGGCCAAAATCCTGGCCGACACCCAACTTGTTGCAGACAGCGGCCGAGCGGCCAGTCTGCTCTCGGGCGGAGAGATTCCGATCCCAATTTCAAATGGCTTCGCCACCTCCATTGACTTTCGAGAATTTGGTACCTCACTGGATTGTGTGCCCATCGTTCAAGCGGACGGCCTGATCCGTCTGGAGATGGTGACCCAGGTTCGTGATGTTGCTGGCGATCTTCGAGACAGCGTAACGGGCACTCCCGGATTTCGAACACGGAGCGTCAATACCGCTGTGACGATTCCTGCAGGTCGAACCATTGCGATCGCTGGGATCATTCAGAATCGATCGGATACTGAAGTCAAAGGCATCCCTGTCTTGATGGACATGCCATGGGTGGGTGGTCTCTTCAGAAGATCCGTGGAGACTTTCAACGAAGTTGATCTCGTCGTCATCATTCGGCCGGAATTTGTGGGCTCCGTCGATCCCGTGGATATGCCAGAGGGTCCTGGTCGCGCTACCGTACTGCCCAAAGATACCGAGTTCTACATGAAGGGCTACATCGAAGTGCCCAGTTGTTATCCGCCCAAAGAACTCGGTCCGGTTTTGCCCTTTGAGGATGGTGTCCCTGAAGCAATCCAACCCCTTCCCACGCAACAGGCTCCCGCGGCCCTGCCAACCAAGCCTGAACCCCTCGCCCCCACCAGCGTTGATCCTTCACTGTCTCAGTATCCCTATGAGCGAACAGATTCGTCTCTTGTGAGCGATCGAGGTCTTACGATGGAGTCGCTTCCCGGTACAAAAGGAACAGGCGCTGCCATCCGACTATCCAGTTCACAAACCGACATGAGACCGCCGATGCCGCAAAAACAGATTGTTGTTCCGGCCGGCTATGCTCCACTTCCAAAATAGTTCCCAATCTTGAAAGCGTTCGTGAGCTAAGGTTGATCAGAGTCGGTTTCTGTCCTTCTTCTCTTGGTTCGAATCACAATGTCAGACGCACTCAAGCTAGTCATTGTTGACCCCTGCGATCGTACTCGCGAAGATCTCAAACAGACGTTGTTGAGCCTTGAGTCGGCGTGGCTTGAGGCTGAGTGTTCGCGATACGAGTTCTTTCAGGATGTGGTCGAGCAATCGGTCCCCGACATTGGAATCATCAATCTGGATTCCAACGCCGAGCAGGCAATTGCACTCGTCCAGTCAGTTTCCGAAGCGTGCCCTTCATGTAAGCTGATCGTCAGCAGCGACTCGAGCGACGGGCAACTGATTCTATCAGCCATTCGGGCAGGCGCCAGAGAGTTCATCAATTCCCCCATTCAGGCAACGGATCTGGTGGCCGCCATTGACCGCATAAACCGTCAGTTGGGTAATGGCGAAGCGGCATCCAAGAAGCGAACAGGCAAAGTCATTGCAATATGCGGCGCAAGCGGGGGTACGGGTACGTCCAGCATTTGCGTCAACCTGTCGACGATGCTCGCAGAGCACGAAGAGACCTCCGTCGCACTTGTCGATCTGGATCTGGCTTTGGGCGCGACCGACGTCTTCCTCGACATGCTGCCTGAGCATACCCTCTTGGACCTCGTACAAAACGCCGTAAGGCTGGACTTGGCCTTCCTCAAAAAATCACTCGCAAAGCATGAATCCGGTGTCTACCTGCTTCCACGCCCCGTCCACCTCGACGAAATTCCCGCAGTTGGCATCCAGGAGTTCTCTCAGGTCATCGGTCTGATGCGGGCGGCCTTCAACTACATTGTTCTCGACCTGTCGAAATCGTATTCCCCACTGGACATTGAATCCTTGAAACAGGCCGATCATGTTCTACTCGTGACCCAGCTTGACCTGCCTTCATTGAGGAACGTCGTCCGGATCTTGAACTCCCTTCGACAAATGAACCTCGATGAAAAGGTCGAAATCGTGGTCAATCGAGTCGGTCTCGACAGCGGACAGATCAGCCTCAAAAAAGCGAAGGAAACGTTGAATCGGGACATTTATTGGCAGGTCCCCAACGACTACGCATCCATCGTGCAATTCCGAAATAATGGCATTCCGTTGAACCAACTCGCCCCCAAAGCGCTGGTGACTCAATCACTGCAGGGACTCGCCAACCGCCTCGCGGGAATCGAACCTGAAGACGAGGCCAGACGTTCCGGCTTCAAAGGAAATTGGCTAGGGTTTCTGAAGCAGAAGCAGGCATAAAAAAAGGGCCTCGGAAAGGCCCTTTTGGAATACCCTCTGAAGGTGGATGCCTATCAGGCAGAGATCCCCTGCAACTCTTGGCGTTGCTGATCGATCTCCAAAAGCTTCTTCTCGAGAGCTTCGACTTCGGTCGTTGCAGCATCCACCGCCGCCTGTTGAGCCGACACTTTATTCTGCGTTTCAGCCAACGACTTCTTGATTCCGTTCATTTTTACCACCATCTCATCAGCCACCTTCTTCCCCGCCTCCAGGGCCGTGGCGTTTTCAGTCAATTGCTTTTTCAGCGAAGTGATCGACTGATTGAGTTCCGTGATCTTTGTCTTAGCATCCTCCAAGGCCTGCTGTTTCCCAACCTGAAGTTCCGTCAGTTGTTTCACGGCTGCTGCGAGTTCCTTGTCTTCACCCGCAAGTTCCAACGCGGCGGACGCGTGTTTCACCGCATCACCCAGTGCTGCGACGCCCTGAGTCATTTTTTGAACCGAGACCGTCATGGCCTTCGAATTCGTTTCCGCTTTGGTCATCGTTTGCTGCATGCCGTTGCCCTGCTCGGACAGTTCTCCAAGTTTCGAAACCTGAGCCGAATGCTGACTCTCAGCGGTGGCCATCTCGGAGGTTTTTGTGGTCAGCAGTTGCGTAACTTCGGCCAACGCCGTTTCGGCTTGAGAAAGTGCTTCAGCCTTCGATTCCCACTCGGCTTCGGTTTTCTGACTCAAGGCCGAAAACTCTGCCATCTTGGCGACGAATTGAACCTCTGACTTCCAGCGATTGACTTCGCTCTGCGCTGCCGCATGTGCCTTCTCTGCCACCGCCACGACTTCGTTTTGCTTTTCGAGTTCAGCGGACATGGTCACTTGAGACTTGTTCATTTCGGCCATGCTGGCAACGAGCTTGGCGATCTCAACCTCCAGCATCTTGATGGCCACTTTTCGCTCTTGGATCTTTTTTGTCAGCTCTGCAATGTTGGCCTTCTTTACTTCCGCAGATTTCTGGTGCTTGGCGAGCGTCGCTCTACGAGCGTCGAGAGCTTTTGCTGCTGCCGCGGCAACCTGTTTCAATTCAGGGTCGCCTCCAGACGAATTTGCGGCCTCGGCGAGTTTATCTCCTGCCAACTGCAATGAGGGGAGGACTTTCTGAATGACGGCAATCGACTCCGATAACGACGTTGCCATGGTCATGTTGTCGGCAAGCATCTTTTCATCCGACGCTTGAGCCGCAACAGCCGCATTAAGGTTTGTCTCTTTGGTCGACATGTCCTGCGTGCTCTGAGTCAGTTTCGTTCGAACAGCGACAAGCTGCGTGTCCATTTCCTTCTGTTTCGCCTGCTCAGGCGTAAGTTTTGCTGTCGCCTCACCAAGCGTTTTTTCGGCCAACGTCAGTCGACTCTCAAGTGATGGAGGAGTGACCTCGAGACGTCCAACTTCTTTCCCGTCCGCGGAAAACACAATCGCGTTGCCAGCCCAATCACCGACAACAATCTGATTTGTTTCATCGCAGTGGGTGACTGAAGTACCGATGTCGGCCAAACCACTGAAGGCTGCAAGTTGTTTACCTGCCTGATCCCACAGTTTCCCCGTCCGATCTCTCCCCGTCGTCACGAGTCGGCCATCGCGGGCGAACTCCACCGCCTGCGTTCCACCGCCGTGGGCGTTCCAACTGCGGACCTGCCCACCGTTCTCCATCTCCCAAAGCTTGACGGTTCCGTCCTCGCTGCAAGACGCGAGCAGATTCGAATCACCTCGCCAAGACAAACCGGTAACCGCGGCCCCATGCCCTGGAAGTGTTAAATACTCTCGCCCGGTAAACGTTTCCCAGACATGGATCCCGCCATTTCGATCGGCTGTCGCCAACAACACTCCATCTGGGCTGAACTCACCGGCCGTCAACCACTCTGTATGTTTTTTAACTTCAAACGCCAGTTCTTCCGTCGCGGTGGAGTACACGCGAACCATTTTCTGAGGACCACCTACGAAGACCTGTTGTTGATCTGGGCTCAAATCAGCCGTCAAAATGGCATCGATCTCTTCGTCAAGCGTCGCCAACCGACGCCCTGACCTGAGATCCCAGATGGCGACGATGCCTTGTGCACCGGGTCGTCCGCCAGCTCCCATGAGTAGAGATCCGTTCCGACTGAACTTCAGGACATTGATGATGCCTTCGGGAAAGTCAAGGATACCAGTCAATTCCCGCGTCGCTGTGTCGTACAACTGCACCTGCCCCGGTCCAGCGAGGGCCATGACCGAAGCCCAAGGACTCGTATGCATGGTCAAAACCGCATTCGCCCGGCTGACCACGTTGGAGGGTTGCAATTCAAGGTGGGCCGGACTGATCACCACAGCCGGCCTTTCCAACGGTGAAGCGTCGAGTGCGGCGACCTTGGGCTTATTCGACATCCGCGCCTTACTCGACTTGTTTTCAAGGGCCCCTTGCTCAATCCACTGGCTTAGAAGGCTAATCTCCTCATCTGGAATGCGAGGCGAATCCGGCGGCATGGCGGGTTCATCATCATGATTGACCAGTGCAAAGAGATAGCTGCCACCCACATCCCCGGGGGAAACGACCTCACCAGAACCACCACCCAGCATCAGGCTGGTGTAGTTCGTGACGTCCAAGTCCCCATTTTTTTTGTCCGGGTTATGACAGGCCGCACAACGGGTTCGAAACATCGGCTTGATGTGATCTTCAAAGGTCACCTTTTCCTGTCCGAGAACATTGTCGCTCAGGACGAAAATCAAGCAAACAAGGGTCCATGTCACCCGATGAAAGCACACTTTAGTGGCATCCATAAATCTCTCCGAACCTCAGTGGTCAGCCCAGAACCTCTTCCGGGGCATGCATGTTCGTCTAGTGGTTAAAAACGAATTCGCGTGAATTCAACAGGGCCCAAAAAGCATCCCTCAATGCCTTATCTTGATCCCCCTCACTGGCGACGAGTTCAACCAGTTGGCTGATCTCTTTTTCCGTGGGTTCGCGGGTCAAGACTCGCACGTAAAGTGACTTAACAATGTCGGGAACGCTTTTCCCTTCGGCGAGCAACGCCTTCACCAAACCACCCTGCTCGACCTTCGATTGAACCGTATCCCCGTTCAGCAAATGCAACGCCTGAGACAGGTTCGGCTCCATTTTTACTTCGCACGAGCAAACCGTCTCGCGAGACGCCCGCCCGAAAGTCGTCAGGAAGTAAGTTGACGTGTTTCCGTCTGCAATCTGAACCGCTCTCGCGCCCAACGGCAAACCGGTAAATTTGTTTTTGGTGGTTGTGACCTGCGTGATCATGTCGAGCAAAACCTCGGCCCTGACCCGTCGAAGACTCGCGTGTGAAAAGTTGGTCGTATCCGACGCGTTTGAGTCATTCGTGGCAGTACTTAGCTGGTACATTCTCGACGTGCAGATATCACGCACCAACCGCTTGAAGTCGTACTCGTATTCGGTGAACTTCCCAGCCAAAGCCTGTAGCAGTTCTTCATTGACCGCCGGATTGCTCACGCGAACGTCATCCACGTCATTGATAATCCCCCGCCCGAAGAAGTGGGCCCAAACCACATTGGAGAGGTTGGTGGCGAAGAACGGATTCTCTGCCGATGCTAACCAGCCGGCGAGCACCTCTCGTCGATCCTTACCCTTAAGGTCGGGAACGTCTCCGCCGAGAAACTTCGGCGTCATCACCCGATTTCCCACCAGATGACGAACCTCGCCACTTCCCGAATTGAACACGATCGTTTCTCTCGGGTCTTCTCCTCGTTTTCGACCGATCTGGGAAAAGAACGCTGCAAAACTGTAGTAGTCATCCATCGTCCAACGGTCGAAAGGATGGTTGTGGCACTGTGCACACTGGATTCTCATCCCCATGAAGACTTGGGCGATGTTTTCGGCCACTTTGAGCGTGTCCGTCTCACTTTGGAAGTAGTTGGTTGCCGCGTTGGCAAACGTTCCTCCCTTGGACGAAATCAGCTCCCGAACCATCTGATCGATGGGGACATTGTCGGCCACCCGTGTCTGCAACCAGTTGTAGTAAAGAAGCATCGACTTGTAAGAAACCTGATTGGATGATTTGATCTGAAGCAACTCCGACCATTTCATCACCCACATTTCCACAAATTCTTTTCGGTCCAGCAGCGCGTCAACCAGCTTCACACGCTTATTCGGATCATCGTCCGACATGAACGCATAGTACTCTTCTTCAGTAGGAAGCACACCGCAGATATCAATACTCACGCGACGAAGAAATTCCTCATCCGTACATAGATCACTCGGGTTGATTCTCAGCTTCTTGAGCTTCTCATAGGAGAGTTCGTCAATGTAGTTGTTGGCAACAATCTCATTCCATTGGAATTGAAGGTCCTTAGGCAATGTGATGTACTGCCGACCCACCGTGTGGGTATCGAATCGAGCCATCACAAACGCCTCGCCACGATTCGTCGCGGTGATCAAACCGTCCTGACTCACCATCGCGGAGTTGTCATTATTTGAACTGAAGTAGGCAAGACTGGTCACATCGCGATCAGTCCCATCGCTGTATTTCGCCCGAACCATCAACTTCTGCGTGGAACCTTCACCGTTAAGCACCCCGCCCTTAGGAAATAGCTCGACCGACACCACTGTAGGAACTTCTCCGGGGTCGTTGACCGCACCGTCTTTCAACCACTCAAGCAAAGTCGCATAGTACTCATCACCGACCTGGATTCGCTGTCCGCCGCCATGAGCGACCGCACCGACTCCCTTTTCGAGCAACAGGCTACGTTCAGGAAGAGCCAGATCAACGCGTCGGCCTACCATTTCTCTTGTGAGACGGTGGTGATCTCCATCAGGATCAAATCCGAAAAGAGAGAGGCGAAAGCCTTCTTTTCCCCGTGCTGCACCGTGACAACTTCCCTGATTGCACCCTGTTTTCATGAAGACCGGCATCACGTCGATCTTGAAGCTAACGGGGGGATGCTCGGTCGATCGCTCGACTTTCACCGGAAGCGTTTTCGAAACGCCTGAGTAACTCACCGTGACCGTGGTTTCACCATCAGAGATCGGCACCAATCGATCCTCTTGCCACTTCGCCACCCCCTCGTTGGCAACAGAGACCAACATCGCATCTGTGACATCGTCCGTGAGGCCATTGGGTTTTCGAATCTGAGCGATCACCCTCTGGAGGTCTCGATCTGTGGTCAAGAATATCTCTTCCGGGAAGACACTCAGTTCAAATTCTGACGCTTCTGGTTCCTGCCCTTTCGCAACTTTGAAGGCACTCTCGCAAAGACACACGAAAGACCCGACCACCAACGTTCCGACAGCCAAAACCTGTCGAAAAGAGGCTTGTTTGTATGATAACGCTCGCATCGAACTCTAGCTCCAATCGCTGCTATCAAATGGATCGTGTCGGAATTAGACTTTTGAACCGCTGGCACCCGAAGGTCTCAGCAGGACTCCTAATTTCCTTCACCCGCTTCCTTACGTTTTTGCGCCTCGAGCCGCAACTTCTCCAACCGCGTCAACGGTTTGGCCTTTGGGGCCTCAGGCTTGGCTGCCTGGGGCTCCGGCTTTGGCATCGGTGCTGCAGGTTTTGCCGTTTCCATGGGAAGCGGCTTATCAATTTGCAGTTCAAAACCGCCTGTCGAACTGACAACGGGTTCTCCGTTTACAATACAAGTCATTCGAATAAACGGAGTTTTGTGCTTTCCAACAGGAACGTCCGCTTCGGTCTTGATCAGGAACGACAGTTCCGTCGTTTCCTTTGTGATTTTTAATGGTTCCGCAACGGCCTTCGGCGGTAAGCCAATCAACTCGGCAGTCGCTTCACCTTCCAACGTTTCACCAACCGCAAAAGTGACCGGCACCTGAACCTCCTGACCCTGTTCGGCCGACGATCGACTCGAAGTAGCCGTCACTAGAGGTTCGGCCACCGTCAAGGTTGCCAATTGTGACGAAACGTAAGCGTTGCCACCGTGATTCGCCCGACCGATGGCGTATACAGGCCAGTCACCGAGTTGGGCGTTTGCATTGGCATTGAGTGTGTACACTCCCTCGGACTGATCCCCATTGATGGTGATCGAACTGGGCGCTCCAATACCTGGAGAACGAAACGGGAATTGAACGACGATCGCTTCGGCAAAGCCCTCATTCCTGTCAACTTTCACCACAAGGCTTTTGCTTCCATTCCGCACAATTGGAGATGCTGGTTGAACAATCTCCAATTTGAACGGAACCTCATCAATTACCGCGACCGCAAGTTGCTCAACGTGGCCCGTGAGGTAATTGGTATTGTTGGGAGGTCCCAAAACGAAATCCGCATTGTTTTGAAAATGGCCTGTGATCCCCGTATTCGCATCCACGTGGCGACCGACAAACTTCATCAACTTTCCACCCACTTCCGCATCCGCCGTCGCCTCAAAAACAACGGGCATCGAACTCAAGTTGGCTGCCATCGGACGGAAATCCATTGACATTCCGGCAGGAAGTTCATTGCCTTCCAAGGTAATCTCACCGCCGAAGTTTGCTCGACTCGCGTTGACTAAAACGGCATAACGGTTTCCACGCGGCACGTAGACCGTCTGACGGGTCTGAGAGTAACGATCGATTCGCGGAATCGAAAGCGAAAGCGAAGCTTTCAGGGGTAGAAACTCTAAACGATAGACATAGTCGGGTTGGCCTCGTTGAAGGTGGTCCGTGACTCGGATCAGATACTCTCCGTCCACAGGTACCGTAAAACGGATGTAGCTATCGGGGCCTCGAGAATCGTCATTGCCTGCGATTCCACGTCCATCGCCGTAGTAAATGTTGACCACAGGATCGAGTCCCGTTCGTGCCCTCCGTGCGAAACACTCGACGTCAAAAACCTGCCCCTTCTTGGCCATGAAACGAAAGACGTCAATATCCCCCGGTTCGGAAATGATCCCATTAAACGCGTTCGGCAATTCGACCGTCGTCGCATTTGCGAAGTCGTTATTGGGTTCCTGCTCAAGACTGTTGCCGAACTCGGAGACTCGGAAGGGGATCGAAGAAGGTGAAACTCCGCCTTCGTCTTCCGCGTAAACACCAAACGCATCGGTCACCCCGCTGGGTGCCTGAACATCGAAGGGAGCATCTCCTGTCGCATCTCCGACGAACGTCACTTTGGTGGTTTGGCCCACCTGCCCTCCCGCCGGATAGACGGCAGTCGGACGGGGAAATGAGCCAATGTGCATCCGGTAGCGACAATTCCCGTTCCCGCCATAAGAGCTTTCACGAACCAGCACAAAATAATCCCCGGCTTCCGGGGTAACGATACTCAAGACACCGTCTTGTTTGACAAGCGGCGCGTCATCCACCGCGGCCAATTCAAATCGCTTGGAGTCGAGAATCGCGATGTAAGGGTCGAATAGCGTGGTCCCTAGACGCAACGCCTCAACTTCAACCGCGAGCCTTTCGCCTTTACCCATCGCAACTTTGAACAGATCGACATCTTCACTCGTCACGATCCCCGTGACCGTCACGTTGTTCTCAATGGCTTGGGCCTCTTCGAGGGCCCCGTTCGGCTCCGCCTCGGCTACCGCAGGTAACGCACCAACGAAAAAAGACCGGAACTCGCTGATCCCACTCCGAGTCCTCAGTTGGGCAATGTGTTCACCGAGTTCACAGTCCGCCGAGACCTGAACCTTCACTTTGACATTTTTGTCATCGACCACCTCAATGCCGATGGCAGTAACCCCTTCCTGATAGAAGAGCACCTCTTCGGTGTCTTGCAAACGATTCCCCACGAAGGTGAGTTCGTGCTCAACCCCACGCTGAATACCGCGAGGCATGATGATACTGAGTTGAGGCGAGGAGGCTAATAAATCGGCCGTTGAACAAAGCAAAATGCTCAGGGCGATCAGAAAAAAGAGCCGATTCGAATTGGAAGGGACACGCACGGTGAATTCCTCCGAGCTTGATTTTCATCGAGCAATGAAAAAGAACTTCGATCGTGTAAAGCGTGACCTGCCCTAGGCAGGCCACGACTTTCTCATTCAGAAACTTCCCCTTCCGCAGACCACACTATCTGGTCTGACTCGACGGGGCGAAGACTTGAAACCAAAGGTTTCGCTGACCCCATCGAACTTAGGCCAGAAGTTCATCACGAACCTCGCCACCATCGACAATCTCGATGGGGCGATCGCCAGGAGCCATTAACTCCTTATCTGCCACGATACCCATCTGGTGATAAATCGTGGTCGCCCAGTCCTCAACCGTCAGTGGATCCTCTTCGGGTTCACTTGCAGTCGCATTCGAACTTCCGTAGACCTGGCCGCCCTTAACACCACCGCCGGCCATCACCACACTGAACACCTTCGGCCAGTGATCTCGCCCCGCGGTTCCGTTGATTTTCGGAGTTCTCCCGAACTCAGATGCAATGCAGACCATGGTGGAATCGAGCAAGCCACGCTCCTCGAGATCCTGAATCAAGGTGGAAAATCCCTGATCAAAGGCGGGCAACTGGTTCTTCATTCCCCCAGCGATATTGTCGTGCATATCCCAACCTCCGTAGGTCAGGGTAACGAAACGAACGCCGGACTCCACAAGGCGACGAGCAAGCAGCATGCGAGCACCCGCGGTGTTGCGGCCGTAACGATCCCGAATGGCGTCCGGCTCTTTATTGATGTCAAACGCGAGTCGCGCTTTTTCAGAACTGATCATCGAGTACGCTCGCTGATAGAAAGAATCCAGGGCGTCGAGCGAATCCGACTCTTCTTTGGCTCGGAAGTGATCATTAACCACATCCAGCATCTGTCGACGTTTTTCGAAACGGGTAAAATCAACACCGCCCGGCAGGTTCAGATCTCGAACCTTAAAGTTTCCATTGGCGGGATCCGCTCCCAGGGAAAATGCGGCAAATGAAGAACTCAGATAGCCAGTCCCTGCAAATTCATTCGGCTGATTTGGAATACAGACATATGGGGGAAGATTATTACGAGGCCCAAATTCGTGAGTCACAATGCTGCCCATACTGGGGTATTTCAGAGCGGGACTCGGTCGATAACCAGTGAACATGTTGTGTGTTCCCCGCTCATGCGCCGCTTCTCCGTGCGTCATCGAACGGCAGATGGCAAGTTTGTCTGCCACTTTCGCGGTTCGCCCAAGCAGTTCGCCAACGCGTATCCCCGTGACGTTGGTCTCAATTGAGTTGAGAGGACCACGATACTCCACAGGCGCGTATGGCTTTGGGTCAAACGTTTCCTGATGCGCCATTCCACCCGGCATGAAAATAAAGATAACGGACTTCGCTGGTCCTTCTTTACTTTCGTAATCCTTGATGTCACCATGAGCCGCTTTGACCCGGAAGAAATCGGCAAGCGTAAATCCGCCGACAGCACCCACTGTCAAAAATCCGCGACGACCCAGTCGGTTTCCAAAACATTTCATGAGGGGCTCTCCGTAGGCTGTTTTCGAAGGCTATCTGCGTACTAAAGGCGTCTGAATCGATGTTTCAACCCTGTAAGGTCTTCGATTCTGGAAAGATTATTTCACTCGCCAGCAATGGCGTTTTACGGCAGGGTATGGGGGGTGGGAGAATGCCAGGTTCAAACGGAAGCATCGCACGGACTTGTAAGACTCAAAAACTATCGGCAATCCCACGCGTTTGAACGCACCTACATTCGGCCGCCATACTAATCGATACCCCAGCGCCTGTCAAATTGGTCTTTGGCGGAAAAAGGGGTTTGATCGGCGCCAAACGGCTAACCGTCGCCTTCGGACGGACGATCATTTTCGACGACATAAGAATCCAGAATTTGCGAATGATGACTCGCTTTCTGCATCCGCGTCTCCACTCGAAAACGCTTTGAGGCCCATTCTTTAATGCGTTTTCGCGCCCACCCCCTAGTCAAGGGAACAAGAAGGAAAATCCCAACCAGATCGGTCAAGACCCCGGGGGTGATCAAGACAATCCCGGCAATCAAGATCAAGACGGCGTCCAACCCCGAATCGGTTGGCAATTTCCCGGTGCGAAGGTCCGCTGCAAGGCGTCTCCAAGCATTTGCACCCTGATGTCTCGCGAGGCTCGCCCCAATTAACCCCGTGGCAATCACGATGAGCAGTGACAACCACCAGTGAGTCGCCTCCGCGATCATAAGCAGCAGTGTCAACTCGGCGATGGGCACAAGGACGAAAAGCAAAAATATCCCGATGAACCACATGGCTGATCGTCTTTCTGTTGTCGCCAAAGTTTGATGCGATCATTGATTGCTTGGAAAAGACGCAGAAGTACTTGACTGGCGGAGCCACCTTTTGTCGCCAAACTGCCCTGCCACAATCCCGAATCTCCACGATCACGTACGCAGGTCCCTAAGCAAAATCACCATTCCTCAGATGCATATAGCTTTCATACCTACGCAAGTCGATTTGATTGTCTGCGACGCCGTCCTTCACTCCACAGCCGTCTTCATGGGTGTGTGAACAGTCAGGGAACCGACAACGGTTGATGTACGGACGGATATCGCGAAAGAAACCGCAAACTTCCTCGGGAATAACATCCCACAATTGAAACTGCCGAATGCCGGGAGTGTCGACGAAAAAACCACCCTCATTCAAACCGATCAACCGCGTTGACGTGGTTGTATGGCGTCCTTTCTGATTTTCAGCGCTGACGTGGGAGACCCTCAAGTTCAAGCCCGGCTCAATCGCATTGAGCAATGAAGATTTCCCAACGCCACTTTGACCAGCCACAACGGACTTTTTTCCCCTCAACCAACCCTTCAAAGCCGCAATCCCCTGTCCTGTTTTGGCAGAGATCGGCAACACACGGTAACCCATTTGTCCATAAACCCCAAAAATGGGCTGCAGGTCGGCCGAATCGACCAGATCAATCTTGTTGATGCAAATCAAAGGCTGGACCCCCACCTTTTCAGCCGTCACCAACATTCGGTCAATCAGGTTGGGTTTAAGTCCCGGTTCTGCCGCACTGGACACGATGATCAATTGATCCACATTCGCAACAAGGATGTGCTGCCTTCCACGACTCGTACGACTGATGATGCCATACCTTGGCTCAACCCGCTCAATGACACCCTCGCCGGCCCCCGTTGCCTGCACCAGAACCCGATCCCCAGCCACAACAACATGCCGCACCTCGGTGCTTAGCGATTTCAAAATCCCCCGAATGGCGCACGACAGGACTTTTCCCGTTGGGACCATGACCTGACATGCCAATCCGTGAACACTCAAAACCGTACCTTCAGAACAACGTTCACTTACCACATCCCGATGCACTTCGAAGCCGGTTTCTTCCTGACTTTCCACCACTTCACCGACAATGGTGCGGCGACGCGTCAGCCGTCCTTTACCAGAAACCCGCTCACCCTGTGTCAACGCCTCGTCGAAAGTATCTTCCTCCCGATACTCCCGCGTGAAGTCCGTTTTTCTGGCGCGACTTTCGTAACGCTTACGAAACTCGGCTCGGATTTTCTTTCCCTTCTTGGGTTTGGTCATTCCAATCTCTGAAATTCGTTTAAACTCGCAGTACCTGCCGGATTGGTGCTCCCCTTGAGACCGTGTTTTACAAATGCAGCCGGTACGGTCTCCCCTTCGTTCACCACAGTTGATTAAACTGACGTCGTGGATGAGGTTCAAGGCTTCACACCAACATTTGTACCAACGTTGGCGGTTTCTGACCTGACCGCGGCGATCGATGCCAGCGGAAACACCACGCGGTACGACTTGAGATGCTCGTCAGATCGCGAGCCTCGAAAAGCCAACATGATAAATCTTAACATGGTTTCGAGAGGTCCCTATGTCGGATTCGCCCTCGCTGGTTGTCACCTGCCCCCACTGCTCCGTCGAATTGAATGTCCCGGCGGCCGCCGACCTCGGCCAACTTAAATGCCCTCAGTGCCAAGAATTTTTGGACGGTGCCGTCCCGATCCAATCCGTGTCAGGCCCCATTCCACCTCACCTGCACCCTGACGCCGGCAAGCAGCCGATGGCGCCTCCGCCAAGTCCGAAACCAGGTTTCCAGCTTGAGCTGGACGAGTCCGACCAGAGATCGATTCGCCCTCCTCAAAAAGGAGTGGGCAAACTCGGAATCGTTGCGAGCACGATTTCACTGGGCCTGTTCAGCCTTCTCGTTGTCGCCTCACTGATGATCCGCTTTATTTTTCCGGATTGGTTCACCCCCGAAACCGTCACAGATACGGTGAGTGTTCAAGTCGTTCGCGGCAAGTATGAACCCCCTTCAAGTTGGGCCCCCGCCCCGGGCAAAGCCTTGCGCGTCGGTGGATTGAAAGTGAAGGTTGAGCGAATCGAAATCGGACCTGTGCTGGCGAAGGCGGGGACGCAAGAGATCATCTCCTCCGAAGATCAAAACATCATGCAGGTCTACATCTCACTGGAAAATGAATCCGAAGAACCCTTCGACTACACGAGTTGGTACGGAAATGAATTTGTGGTCGGTGAGACAACGGTCAGCGCGAAGCTGACCAACAGTCGCCAGGAACTTTATTCGATGCTCGTGTTCGAAGACGTTGCCGGGATTTACGGGCACGTACCGCGGGCAGTCATCCGAGGCAAAGAAACTCTGCAAGATTCGATTGTATTCGAGCTGCCAAGTGAAAAATTCGAAGGGGAAGGTCCGTGGCGGCTGGAATTGCCTCAAGCGGCATTCGGATTCAGTGGATCACTCGGGTTTGAACTCCCTGAAAGTCTGGTGATTCGCGAGTCGGCCCTCGGATCCAGCCCGATGCTGGGCAACGAATAATGTCAAGCAGGCTCGCCTGAGGCGGTTATTGAATAAAAAAAGTGGGTGCACTACGTGGTAAGTAGCACACCCACTTTATAAATTCTTCAAGCTACCGAGCTTTGCAGCTTCGGAGTCGCTTATGCACCGCAAGTAGGCTCGACACCGCAAGTGGGCTCGACACCGCAAGTGGGCTCGACACCGCAAGTGGGCTCTTCAACCTCTTCGCAGCAGGAAGCTTTGCAGCGGCTCATCAGACCACGAAGCTTTCCTTTGAAAATGCTGCAACGCTTTCCGCAGGAAGGCTCTTCAACTCCGCAGGAAGGTTCTTCAACTCCGCAAGTTGGTTCTTCAACTCCGCAAGTTGGCTCGACACCGCAGGTAGGCTCTTCAACCTCTTCGCAGCAAGAAGCTTTGAAGCGGCTCATCAGGCCACGAAGCTTCTTTCCCTTGAGAATGCCACAAGGCTCGACACCGCAGGAAGGCTCTTCAACACCGCAGGAAGGCTCTTCAACACCGCAGGTCGGTTCGACACCGCAGGAAGGCTCTTCGCAGACAACTTCTTCGCAGCAATCGTTCTTGTGGAACATGCTGTGAAGTTTGTCCTTCAACATTTTCATTTTGCCAACCTTAAGAGCACAGCATGGATCTGCGCTACAGACAGGCTCACTACCACAACCAACTAACGTCATGCGATCGAGTAACTCGAACGCCTTGACGTTAGTGCCACCAGCCAAAGTCAAAAGGCCGATAGCCAACGCCGAAAAATACACTTTGTTCACCATTGAACAAACTCCTTGGATCGGAAAAACAGGAACCAACCGGAACTGATCACATGAATCGAACTGCGATTTGTTTTGTCTTCTCGCCCGCTCGGGCTCGTTGCGACCAGTTTGTCTTTGCGTTCAGCTACTCGAATACTGAACTCCTGAGAGCGTTATCGTCTCCCCATAGCCCTTCATTTAGCCATCCACCCTATTTGTCCACGCTTTTACGGTTCCCGTGATCAGAATGCTTGACCTGTAAGGACCAATCCGCACGAAACGAACTTGAGGCCTGTAACGATTCGACGTATTGCATCGGCAAACACCGCCAATTCGGGTAGATTTATGCGGTTCTAGGCGCAATCAGGGGCCAAACCTGCCGCTTGAAGTCGGAGCTTGGGAACTTAAGTGGAGGTAATTTCGTCATTGTCACCATGCCAAGACGTGAGGCTCGGCTTTCTGTGCTCCAGCAAAAGGCTCCTTCCTCCCCCTCAACGAGGACTTTGGGCAGGAGCCAATCGAGCGGAGCTCGCTTCTCTTACTCCAAATTTGAGGCAAATCCGATGCTACGCCAACGAACGCTCCAACTCGCCATCGCCTTCATCGCCTTTTTAACCTTCAGTATGGCGGGTGTCTCTGGCTCCTGGGGACAGGGCATTCTCCTGACCGAAATCGATGACCGATCACTCCCGCTGCCGCGTCCCATGGTTGAGCCGAATCGCCGTCAAGAGTCCTACACGATCAAAGACTTGGCCTTCCACGCCACGATCAAGGATCAGGTCGCCGAAACGCAAGTGACTCAGACGTTCTTGAATCCAAGCACCCGTGTTCTGGATGCAAAATTTGTTTTCCCGCTTCCTGATGAAGCGGCCATTCAGGATCTGACCCTACTGGTGAATGGCAAGGAGTATCAGGGCAAAATGCTCCCCAAGGACAAAGCGCGGGATATCTACGAGAGCTATGTCCGCAGAAGTCAGGACCCAGCTCTCCTCGAATGGCTCGGAGCAGGGTTGTATCAAACCCGCGTGTTTCCAATCCCTGCAGGCGAAACACGTACCGTCACCATCAAGTACAGCCAAGTTCTAAAAAAATACCACCGCCTGACGGATTACCTGATCCCGCTGGCGACCGCCAAGTACACCACTCGGCCCATTGAAGAGTTGAACATCCAGATTCGGCTGGAATCTTCAGAGAAGCTTAAAACCATTTACTCTCCCACCTTTCCACTTGATGTGACTCGGGCGGGCAAACGGACCGCGACGATCAAAGTCCATCAAAAACAATGCCTCCCCGCCTCCGATTTTCGCCTGCTCTTCGATACAAGTGACCAAGCGATTGGAGCGAGCCTCTTGACCCATTGGCCCAAAGATGACGACGAAGGCTACTTCATGTTGCTGGCTAGTCCAGAGGTCAAGCAGAACCGCCAGGATGCCTTGCCCAAGGACATCATCTTCGTGGTGGATCGCAGCGGGAGCATGACAGGGAAAAAAATCGACCAGGTCAAAGATTCCCTTCGCTTCGTCGTCAATCAACTGAGTCAAGGCGATCGCTTTGACATCGTCTCCTACTCAACCGACATTGAAATCTTTAAACCCAGATTGCAAGCCTTCAATGAAGAGACTCGCCAGCAGGCTCTGGGTTACATCGAGGGGCTTTACGCCGGAGGCAGCACGAACATCTCGGGAGCATTGGAAGCCGCATTTGATTTGCTTCAACAGTCTGATCGTCCCCAGTATGTCGTTTTCCTGACCGATGGTCTGCCAACCGCAGGCGTTACTCAAGAGGCGAAGATCGTCGAGCAAACACGTGAGACCAATCAGTCGCGTGCCAGACTTCTCAGCCTCGGTGTAGGCTACGACGTCAACAGCCGACTTCTGGATCGTCTTACTCGCGCGAATCGCGGGCAAAGCGAATACGTTCGACCGGATGAAAATATCGAGAGTTATATCGGGCGACTCTACGGACGCATTGCATCGCCCGTCCTGACCGATGTCTCCATCGAGTTTTTAAAGACGGAAGATCGACTTATCACCGCCAATCTGGTGAATCGTCTTTACCCTCGAGAACTCCCCGACCTGTTTCAGGGGGAACAGTTGGTCGTGGCAGGACGTTATACGCAAGCGGGCGCTGTGACGGTCCGCATCCAGGGCAAAGTGAATACAGAAGCCGCATCTTTTGAATTTCCGCTTAATCTGCAAGAGCCGAGCGTGGCTCAAAATCACCAATTCGTGGAGCGAATCTGGGCGTCTCGACGCATCGGTGAGATCATCGACGAAATGGACCTCAACGGACCCAATCGCGAACTCATCGAGGAACTGGTCATGCTTTCTACCCGCCACGGCATCTTGACCCCGTACACTTCGTTCCTTGCGGATGACCAAGCCGATCAGGGGATTGCGATAAGCGATCAACTTGAGCAAGCCGAACGTCGCGTCGAGCGCCTCGCTGAAGTGGATGGTATCAGCGGTGTGGCACAGCGGCAAAGCAAAGCAGATTTCCAACGCGCGGGTGCAGCCGCACGAACTCCACTCTATGAAGGCCGCGCCGCATCGGATGATACGGCCGATGCGCCCCTCGCAAACCTATCCTCCGCCGCATTCGGTGGAGCTGTTTACCGAGATATTGATCGCGATCGCACGGTTGTGACGAGTGAAGTTGTTACGGTGGGCGGTTTCACGCTTTACAAACGAGGAAACTTTTGGCTCGCCAACAACGTGGGCAAAATTGACCTTGATCAACTGCCGCCGGACACCCTGAGGATCCAACGCTTCAGCGACGCCTACTTTGACTTGGCGGCAAAGAATACCAAGGAGGAGAACGCGGTGCTTTCAAGGATTGCTACCAAGACAAAGCTTGTGATCAAGCTCAGAAACCAACTCGTTTTAATCGAGTGATCTCCCAGTGGTTCCGACCCGAAAGTGGTTGGCTACAGAGACGGCTCCAGGGCAGAGCCCAAACAAAAATTATGCGAGAGCATGACGTTTCGAACGGCTCTAGGCCGTCGGAGCGGCTTCTGCCTCTGGCAAAGACCTTGGACCACGTGATGAAAACAAGGCGAGTTTTCAAAAAACGAACCATCAACCCACATGTGCGATACAATACTGAGACCATTCCGTGGAGCCCCTGGGTGATTTTCAACCCAAGAAGTAACCTTCTGTTGGAGCGTGTCCAAGATGAATACGTGTTTTTGGCCGTCCAAACGCTTCATGTTCGAGCGTTCGATTCACGCACCATTCATGGCGTTCGCTTTGATCGCTTTGCCCCTCCTATCGATTACCGCTCAGGATTCGCGTGTCAGTCAACTCCCAGAAATATTGGAGAGACTCGACGACGAAAGCCCTGACACAAGAATGGAGGCCGCGAATGCGATCCGAAGATTAGGTCCACAAGCCATCAGTGCCGCCCCGAAGTTGATCGGTATGCTCGAGGATACTTCGATCAATTCGGATGGCGAGCCGGTCGCTCAATATTACAGTCGAGCTTTAGCCGGATTGGGACCTTTGGTCGTCCCTGAACTCCTCGAAGAAATTTCAACTGAAAACAACTACCAGCGCTCGGGGATCTGCGAAGCACTCCATCAACTGGGTCCGTCGTCGTCCGCGGCAGTCGAGATTTTAATCCCGAAAATGAGCGAGGCCAGCAAAAATGATCGTTGGGCATACACTTACGTTTTCGAAGGCATCGGCCCGAAGGCGGCTGCCGCCGTCCCTCAGATCATCGAACAGTTGGACAGCGAAGATTTTCAGTTGCAACTGGTTTCCTGTCGCGCTCTGGCGGCCATTGGGCCCAAGGCGAAGGACGCGTGCCCTGAATTGTTACGACTGCTCGACGAAGGGAACCTCAGTGTCAAAGGCCATGCAGCCATGGCGCTTGGGAACATTGGTATCCAACCCGGACTCAAGATCCCAGAGAGCTTGGCTCGCACACTCGAACACCCCCATTTTGTTGTTCGAGAAAGGGTCCTTGAGGGGATTGGTCGGCTCGGTCGCGACGCCAACGTCGTACTTCCCACTCTTGAAAACTACATGGGGGATTCAAAATTTAACGCCCCTGTGGACGTTGCTCTGGCCTACTTCCGCATCGGTGGTGAACCCCAAAAAGCATTGGATCAACTGACTGAAATCGCGAGTCATTTCCAAAACGAACTTGAAGCAGTGGTTGCCATTGGCAAGATGAAAACGGCAGCAGCTCCCGCCATTCCCATGTTGATCGAGAAGCTGGACTCTGAAGATCCAGACGTCGCTTATGAAGCATGTTTCGCGTTGGCCGCGATTGGTGACCCAAAGCCCGCTATTCTTGCGAAACTGGATGAGGTGTCCAAATCCAGCGATCAGTTTCTTGCCAGTGGAGCGAAGCGAGCAGCCTTTTTATTACGCGCAATCAAGTAGACCCACCGTCAGGCGTACCATGACCAAGCGGATCCTCCACCGGTGACTGCGGCTCGACGACCTGCGTAATCTGAATCGCCTTCTTGCCTTTAAGCGCTCCAGCCTGCGCCTCAAACTTCCGCTGATCACCCAGCATAACTTCCAAAGGGCTTCCGATGTCATGATCCGTTGTAATGATGTCTCCGACCTTAAGACCGATAAGCTCAGACATCGTGACTGTAGACTCTGCCAGTGTGACACTCAATTCCATTTCGGATTGTGCGAGTCGTCTTGAAAGTTGATTTCTCGAAAAATCGGTCGCGGCACGCTTGCCGTATGCCTGCCAAGTGTTCGCCGTAAGCCGCCCGGCGATCCTTTCGATCGAGTTGTAAGGAATGCAAAGATTCATCATGCCACGCAGCTCTCCCAGAGAGAGCTCAAAGCTGATCAGCACAACGACTTCGTTCGGCGGGACAATGGAGACAAGATGTGGGTTGCTCTCCACGCGTTCGATACTAAGTGTCAGTTTGACCACATTTTCCCAAGCTTTATGCAGTTCCGAGAGGAACAACCGGGTCATTTTATTGACGAGTCGCATTTCAAGCTCTGTCAATGGCCTGCGAAGTTGGGGACTCTTTTCTTTTCCGCCGCCAAGCAACCGGTCGAGCAGCGGAAAGATGACCGAAGGATTGATATCGAGGATGACATTGCCTTCAAGCGGTGCGGCCCTCAATACGTTGAAGCAAGTTGGATTCTCCAAGCCAAATACGAATTCGCTGTAAGTCATCTGGTCCACACCGACCAGTCGAACGTCCACCATGCTTCGAATCAATCCCGACAGTGACGCTGCGAAATTACGACTGAAGCCTTCATGCAGCGTCTGCAACGCACGCATCTGCTCTTTACCGACACGTTCCGGACGTTTGAAGTCGTAGGTAACGACCTTTTCCGGCAATTGCAGTTTCCGTGAGCTCGTTGAGGTCACCGACGGTTTTGCGGCCTGCAGCGGCGTCTCCGTGGAGTCAGCTTCATTTTGCAAGCTTTCGCCCTCCCCCTCACCCAAGATCTCTTCGTCCACAACTCACTCCTACAAACCTGTGGTCCAACGCACGCCTACCCTGCACATACAAAACACCAAATTGTTATGGGCTTCCTCGTGTCGGTAGCCTTCTTCATCGAACGACCTCAATCATCCTTCACGAATTAAACCGTCCCCAAAGCAAACGTACTTGTACGTTGTCAGCTCTCTCAGACCACATGGGCCACGAGCATGTAACTTGTCGGTACTGATCCCAATTTCAGCCCCCAAGCCAAACTGACTTCCATCATTGAACCGCGTACTGGAATTGACCATGACAGCCGAAGAGTCGATCTGAGTAACGAAGTGTCGCGCTGTCCTCAGGTCAGAAGTCACGATCGCATCCGTATGGCCCGACCCGTAATGATTGATGTGCTCGATCGCCGCATCAGTATTTTCGACCACTTTGACGGCTAAAATCAAATCAAGATACTCAGTCCCAAAATCGTCTTCAGTTGCACCCTCGGAACCCTCTAAATGAGGGGCAGACTTTTCGCAAGCTCGAAGGAGCACTTGTTCTTTTTGCAAAGCTTGCCCCAGTGCAGGGAGATAATCTCGTGCCACGTCGGCATGGATCAGCAAGGTCTCGCACGCGTTGCAAACTCCGGGCCGCTGGCATTTGGAATTCACCAAAATATTGACGGCCATCTCCAGTTCCGCGGTCGCGTCCACGTATACATGGCAGTTCCCCGTGTAGTGTTTGATCACGGGCATCTTGGCCTGCTCGGCGACACGTCGGATCAATGATTCCCCACCTCGTGGTATCGCCACATCAATGAAAGAGTCCAGCTGCAGAAAATGACCTACGGCCTCACGATCTGCAATGTCAACCAGTTGAACCGCGTGTTCTGGAACCCCGACATCCGTCCCAACGCTCAAGAGCACATCGACAATCGCGCGACTCGAGTAGTAGGCTTCTTTACCGCCTCGAAGGATGACCGCATTGCCACTTTTAAGGCAGATCGCCGCGGCATCCGCTGTCACATTTGGCCGTGATTCGTAGACGAAAAAAACCACGCCCAGCGGGACTCGAACACGCGACACATCCAACCCGTTCGGACGGCGACTCGAATCCAATACCTCACCAATAGGGTCGGGGAGGCCGGCAATCTCTTCCAACCCTACCGCAATTTGTTCGATGCGTTTCTCGTCCAATCTCAGTCGATCGATCTGTGCCGTGGTCAGACCGAATTGAGGCGCCCGGTCAAGATCCTTCGCATTCGCCGTCATGATGGCACCAACCGCTTGCCGCAACTCCGCCGCTGATCGCAGTAACCATGAATTCTTGGTCTCTCCACTCAGGTTACGCAGCTCCGCCGAAGCCTTTTTTGCGGACTCCGCCAGACGAACGCAATAGTCCTCAAGGTTGAACTGCCCTGTGTTCGCCATACTCGCCTCACCTGATCGTTCGTGATTCGTCGACGGAGAGTATCTTGAATGCTCGAAAAGCCGTCAATGTTGTTCGAACAATCCAACCTCTCATCTTGCTAGCAATTGGCGATCCGCCCTGGCTCCAGGGGGGAATTCTCGTTGCATTGGACGATTCACCCCACTCCCGCCTGCTCCTCATCCGCAAGAGAGCGGCCGGTCAGACTTACAAAAACATCCTCAAGGCTGGCATGCCTTGTGGTCAGCCGATTGAATTCGAGTCGATCCTGCTGCAAACGATTGAGCAGAGCGGGAATGGCGACATGAGGTGACTTCACCGTCAGGAGCGCGTGGTCCGAGTTCATTTGGACCCCCGAGACCGAAGGCAGTTTCTGCAATTCTTCGGCAGCGATCCCCATGGTTTGATGTTCGTTGACTGAGAATTCGACGACATGTTCGCCCCCGATCTTTCGGATCAACTCGTCGGGTGTGCCCAGAGCAATGATCTTACCTTGGTCGACAATCGCCACACGATCGCAGAGTCGTTCCGCTTCATCCATGTAATGCGTCGTCAGCAGGACGCTTCGCCCACGCTCGCGATAGTCACATATGATGTCCCAAAGCTGACGCCGCGATTGTGGGTCAAGCCCGGTGGTGGGCTCGTCCAGAAAGATCAATTCAGGGTCACCGACCAGAGCAGTGGCGACAGCAAGCCGTTGACGTTGTCCACCGGAAAGCCGTTTGACCCAAGTATCGGCTTTGGCCTCCAATGAGACCTGAGCCATGGCCTCCTCAGCGGTCATCGCGGTCTGATAGAAACTTCGAAAGAGTCTTAACGTTTCCAACACGGTAAGCTTGTCGGAAAGCCGAGTCTCCTGAAGCGAAATCCCGATTCGTTCTCGAATCTCATCGGCCTTGGTTTTCCAATCTCGCCCCAGAACCTGGACACTTCCTGACGTCGGTGTCAGTAAGCCTTCGAGAACCTCGATGGTTGTGGTTTTTCCCGCGCCGTTCGGTCCAAGGACTCCGAAGCATTCCCCGACCTGCACTTCCACATCAATCCCACGAACGGCCTCAACGGGTGGACGTCCGGGATAAGTTTTCACCAAGTCATGACATTCGATCGCGAGTTCCATCAATCCATCCGTTTCAATTCAGCTTCGGCAGCCACTCACCCGCCCTCGAGACAGCGGATGATCCATCCCACCATGCGGACACCCATGATGGGTTCAATCCCAACAGGCCGTTTCGACCCACTCAAATCCCAAACCGTTTCCTGACAATTCTGCCGTTGTCACACGGCCGTCGTCGACCAAAAACATCCCGGGGTAATCCTGCTCCCAATCGGCGTTGCCACAGGGGCAATATTGTCTTCCATTTCCCTCGATGGCAGCAACCGTCGGAACATGGGCAGCGAGCGAGGCGGAATGTAAAAATGATGGCCCGATACAGGTAAGATCCTGAACGCAGAGAAACATCTTGTATTTCTGGGCGGCGGCCGCCATCAAAAGCGATTCGGTTTGCCCTTTGCACGCCTTCAAGGCGATGCCCGAATACCCCAGCTCCTTAGCCCGCAAAACACTCTCAAAATCCAACAAAGACTCATCAATCACAACAGGTTTGAGCCGGGCCGCTTCGGCGACACTCGTTGCCCCAGTACCCTGACTCATATCTCGATGCATCGGTTGCTCAATGTATTGGATTCGCTCATATGCCTCCGGACGCAATTCGGTCAGGCGAGCCAGGAATTCAAGGACATACCCGATATCGGGGCATTTTTCATTGAAGTCCAAGCTATAGGCCCAACGCTGACATTGCCGTTCTGATTGGGCTTCCGCTGCAACTCGATCGATCGAGACCACTCGCTCTACATCCCAGTCGAGATCATCTCCGGCAAGCTTCAGCTTCAGGTGATCAAGCCCATCCGCCTGAATCCACTCGCCGAGTGCCTGTGGAAGCCCGTCTAACACGGGCTCAAGAATATCCGCCGTCGTCAAGGGATCGAGCGCTCCAACAAGATGATAAAGGGGCATCTCGCTTTGAGGCGTGGACCGGGTGTATTGCGAAAGGAATTCGCCCTCGAAGTCCTCGTTGAGGAAGTGCGAAAGATCTTGATTGATCCATTCGGTCCCAAGACAAGCAAAGGCCGATCGTTGCTGAAGTCGTCCAAATGCATCGTGAATAGCTGCCTCAACAGGGCTGGCTGCAACCAACGCCGCAAGCTGTGGCATCGCTTTCTCATCTCCAAGGGCTCGACCAATGACTCTGCGGATATCGGGGTACTCCGCCGCCATCTGCAGTGTCAATTGCAAAGGATCTCCTATCTCCTCAATGCCATTCACCCGTTCCTTCAGTACCTCCACAAACTCCAGCATGGACGACAGCGTTGCCGTTGCATCCAGCGAGGGACTGGGCCACGCCCAAACATTCCCCATCGTCATGGACCCATACCCGGTCGCTCGACGCCCCTGCCGGTCTTCAACCAGCACCTTTGCATCCACAACAGTCACATCCCGCACCACTCGCCCACCGAACTTGATGGGCGTCCGGTAGTCGATCTGCTGACGTTGCGTCTGCACTTCGCAAATTCGAATATCCGTCGATTTACTCATTGTTTCGGCTGTTTCCTCAAATTCGTGTTTCCTGTCACGAGGCTCGGGGCCCCTCAGAGGGCGAGCCATTTACTTTGCCCGCGTTGAGGTCACGAAGGAGCGTCGTTTCAGAAGCAACAATCTCGGTCGCTCAGTGATCCGAGTCTTAACTTCCCTCTGCAGCGAGAAGACGGGGCAGGACGTTGGCTATCGTATCATCTGTCTTCAAAAGTTCGTACCGCGCGCCAAATCGATGACATATCGCTCTGAAGTCGCGGAGATAGTCCTCCATTTCCTGAAGATATGCCTGCCGGATTCGATCGGCGTTGACCCTGAGTCGGTCTCCTCTTTCGAGGTCCTCGAGTTGCACTCTTCCCTGAAGGGTTGGCTCCAGCTCTTCAGGATCCAGAATGTGAACCACGCGGACATCGAGATGCAAGCTCTCTCTGAAACGTTGCAAGATCTCCCCGAGTCCAGCAAGCTCGTCCAACCAGTCACCTATCAGAAAGATCACACCCCGGTTGCCCATTTCAAACCCTAAAGAGGACAGTCCTACCATCCAATCGCCATCGGACTTCTTGGGTTGCCCCTGCTCAAGGAATTGGACCGCCCGACTCCATTGACTGGGTTGATCGCTTGGCAAAAGAGACCGAGAAGATTCCCCTCCCAACAAAGATAACCCGACCGCATCACCTTGCTGAACGACCAATCTCGAAATGCAACTGGCCAGCAATGCTGCGTGGTGATATTTGCTGGAGGAGACCGTGGGCCCCTGAAAACTCATGCTGAGACTATTGTCGACCGCAAGGTAGCAACACAGGGAGGTTTCATCCTGAAACTGTTTCACATAGAGCCGGTCCGTGCGAGCGTAAGCTTTCCAATCAAGGTGCCTCAGATCATCCCCCGCGGCATACTCGCGGTGCTGCGAAAACTCGATGGAATATCCCGCGCGAGGATTAAGGTGCTGGCCCTTTTTCAATGAGTCCAAAACCATCTGGGTGCTGAGCTTAAGATGCTGCAGGCTACCGAGTGTTTTCGGATCGGAATAGCTGGTCGGCTCCACGCGTCGCTCCGTTTCCTTCCACCGGGGTGCTCGATATCAGTTCGTCGATGAATCGGTCGGTCTCAATTCCGTCGGCGTCTGCGGCAAAGTTGAGTCGGACACGATGACGTAAAACACTCCGGGCGACACTCGCGATGTCCTCGGGTCGGACCTGGTTTTGACCGTTCAAAGCCGCTCGGGCTTTTGCGGCCAAGATCAGATGCTGACTCGCCCTAGGACCGGCCCCCCAACGAACATAACGTTTCACCGTGTCGAGCGGGCTCGACGAATCGGGCCGCGTCGCACGAGCCAGACGGACCGCGTATTCCCCGACAGCATGCGAAACCGGAAGCCGACGAACCAGATCCTGATACGCCAACATGGCATCGACACCAATCACAGTCTCCACCGCCTCAGGACAGGTTGAAGTCGTGGTCAAGGCAATTTCCAACTCCTCAGTCTCGCTAGGGTAACCAATCATGATCTGCAACATGAATCGGTCCAGCTGAGCCTCAGGCAGAGGATAAGTTCCCTCCTGCTCAATCGGATTTTGAGTGGCCAAGACAAAAAACGGACTCGGCAGTGAATGGACCGATCCGCCCACCGTGACCTGATTTTCCTGCATCGCCTCTAGAAGCGACGCTTGGGTTTTCGGAGGTGTTCGATTGACCTCGTCGGCCAGCACAACATGCGCGAAGACAGGGCCGGGTACAAAACGAAACTCTCGTTCCCCCCCCGTCTGATTCTCGAAGATCACATCCGTGCCTGTCACATCCGCGGGCATCAGGTCCGGCGTAAACTGGATTCGCTTGAACGACATTTCAAGAGACTGTGCCAAAGTGCGAATCAGCAACGTCTTGGCAAGGCCGGGTACTCCAACGAGCAGGGCGTGACCATCGCCCAGGAGTGTCACAAACAACTCGTGTATGACATCTTCCTGCCCGATCACAACACGACCAATCTGTTCCTGAACTCGCCTGAAATCATCTCTCAGTGATTTCAACGTTTTCAAATCGTCTTCGCTCTCGAGTTCATCCCCATTTGCCAAATCTGTCATCTGCTGCAAGCACCCTGTCTCATGGATTGCTTCGATCGAGCCCCGAACCCGTCGGCCAATGAGGGGTGCTTCCATCGGAGACCAGCCCCATCGCAACGATTCCTTTTCTCTTCCGGGCCTACAGTATACCGCCTTGGGATTAATCCAGTTGGACGATCCGCGTTTTAATCAGTCTCTTTCTCGCGACCTGAACGCGATTACTCGTGATGGTTGTTCCTGAGACCGACAAAATCTTGAGCTTCTCCATCGATTCAGCCCAGTCGAGAATCACATCCGTAACCCACGTTCGATCCAGATCGACCACCTGCAGAGAGGGCAGGCGTGCAAAAAGATATTGGACTTCGGAATCGCCAATTGGCTGACCTGCCAAAACAAGTTCTCGGCACTTGACGCACTCCCCAAGATCCTCAACCCAAGAAGGAAGTTCCGCTCCAGGCCCAAAAGACTCGGGAGGCACCTCGTCGGTCACGTCAGTCGTGATTTTCTTTGAGAAGTCGACCGCCAAAACGCTTCCAAGTTTACCACGCCGCACTTTGGCTCCAACGGCACTCAGGCGACGCGCGACCTCATCTTGCGACATGCATCTCCTCGCTTCGCTGAGAAAAATACCCGGGTTCAAGTCAGGACAGACATCTTGAAAAGGGCGACATACCAGGGGTCAGTCGAATGTACGGCAGACCAGGCCTCCGTCGGCAAGGATGTAAGTGCCCGTGACGTAAGCGCCAGCATCACTCGACATCAGCAGCACGGGCCCCACCATATCTTCCACTTCACCCCAACGTTTCATGGCCGTTCTTTCCGCAAACCGTTTTTTCTGCTCGTCGTTCAAGAGGCTCATGGGGAGGTCCGTCGCGATCGGCCCGGGAGCAAGACAGTTGACCGTAATACCATGCGGTCCAAGTTCAAGGGCTTGAGCCTTCGACATGGCAATCAACGCAGCCTTCGTCGCCGAATAAAGACCTCGGCCCGGATTGGACGCCACCGCCATCACACTTGAAGTGTAAACAATACGCCCCCATCCGCGTTCGATCATTCCCGGAGCCAGCTCCTGGCTCAGAAGCATGCAACTCGTGAAATTCAATTCCAGGATTTCATCCCAGACGTCTTCGGTCGTCTCCACAAGAGGCTGTGGTTTGTTGCTGCCAGCATTGTTGAAGAGGATGTCCACCTTCCCAAGGGTCTCGATCGCATAGTTGGCCAACGCCCTGACCTGGGCTCGATCTCCCATATCCGCAACGAAGTAGGAAACATGAACATCCAAACCTTCGCTGATTTCGCCCACGGCCTCTTTGAGATCCGCTTCCGTTCGGGCTGAAATCACGACGTTGGCCCCCGCTTCGGCGTATCCTCGAGCCACCGCTTTACCGATCCCCTTACTTCCGCCGGTCACCAATGCACATCGACCGGTCATATCAAACAGCTTATTGATCATGGTCTCTTTCTCGCTTGTCCGTTAGGAGCAGAAATAGGGTAGGTTCGGGAAATATTACCGATCTTCAGAGCAAGAGCACATTTCGCCTGAGCGATCGTTAGCAGTGCGGATGCACTTTCCCACAATGGTCTAACTTGATAATGGCTCAACCGCGAATGGACTCAAAAACGTAAGGGCTTCAAGTCCAGAAGGGGAACGACTCGGGGACAGCGTATTCGACGTGTTGCGGTCGATGGCTCTCCCACTTACGTTCATCATTCAACGTTCGTTTCAAACCTCGTTCAAGGCTGCGACCACGAGGTCACCGACCTCGGTCGTCGAATGTCCCATGCGTCCAGCCGCTTGACTCTTCATCTTGGTTCCGGTCACATGCTCGACCGCCCGTAGCACTCGACCACCTGCTGATGGTTGTCCCGACTGCTCCAGCAGCATGGCCATCGCACTAATCGCAGCAATCGGGTTGATCACGTTCTGACCGGTATACTTTGGCGCACTGCCACCCATCGGCTCGAACATGCTCGTTCCGCCCTCGTCAGGGTTGATATTACCGCCGGCCGCAACCCCCATGCCGCCCTGAATCATGGCGCCAAGATCGGTGATGATGTCCCCAAACATGTTGGTCGTCACGATCACATCGTAGTACTCGGGATTCTTGACCATCCACATGCAGCATGCATCGACGTGGTTATAATCCGCTTCAACATCAGGATAGTCTTTCGCGACTTCCTGATAGGTTCTCCACCACAGATCATGACCAAAAGTGAGCACGTTGGTCTTGGCGACCAAAGTCAATCGTTTTCCCTTGGGATTATTCCGTTTTTGGGTAAACTCAAAGGCCCATCTCAGGCAGCGTTCACAACCTTTGCGTGTATAGATCGCAGTCTGTGAAGCCACTTCATCAGCCGTTCCTTTTTTCAAAAAGCCGCCGATACCCGCGTACATGTCTTCGGTGTTTTCGCGGACGACGACAAAGTCGATGTCTTCAGGCGTCTTTCCGGCAAGCGGTGTTTCGACGCCGGGATAAAGCTTGACCGGCCTCAGGTTGATGTATTGATCCAATTGGAACCTGAGTTCCAGCAAGAGACCTTTCTCCAAAACCCCCGGAGGAACATCTGGATGGCCGACGGCGCCGAGATAGATGGCATCGTGTTGCTTGAGCGCGTCGACGGCCCCGTCGGGCAAGATGTCACCCGTCTTCAAGTACCGTTCGCCCCCGAAATCAAAATCGGTCGTCTCGTAGGTGAAACCCTCGAGCTTGGAGACCGCGTCCAAAACCTTGATCGCTTCCTGGGTCACTTCTGGACCTGTACCATCTCCACCGATAACGGCAATTTTCATTGCACTTTCCTTCAGTTATTTCAATTGGATACGAATACCAAGCACACCAGTTCTCGCCGCGTTGCCTCAGTCATGGAGACTTAAAGGAATTACCAACAAGACAAGGCCGCTTTGCTGACGCGACCGGGAACAGGGTGTTTCAGAGCATGCTTCCATCGTCGTCACCCAAGCATCCCGCGACCTGGGATCGCTTACGCCCAACGCAGGATCGATGGGACAAAAACCGCGAGCTTGCCAGGAGCGAGAACGGACAGCCGATCGTTACCGACCGTATTCAGGGCAGAATGAATCGTCACGCAAACCGCCGATTTTAGCGTTTCCTTGTTCTACGAACACTCCCTCACTCAAATCGCCGTCACGGGTTCACGGCATGCCCTATGACTCGAAGCCCTGATTGAATTCGTCGAGTTCATCAAACCTCTCTGGAGCACGGTCTTCAAATCGAGTGAATTCTTTCCGCCATACCAGATTGATGTCCCCGGTGGGACCGTTCCGCTGCTTTTCGATAAAGATATTTGCCTGACCAGCAACCTCTTTTTGAGCTTCGCCGCGCAAGTAGTACTCTTCGCGGTGGACAAACATGACCACATCCGCGTCCTGCTCAATGGCCCCCGATTCCCGAAGATGACTCAGCCGGGGTCGGTGCTCTTTAGAGTCTTCCGCCTGGCGATTGAGCTGTGCGAGACAGAGGACCGGCACGTCCAATTCTCGCGAAAGCCCCTTCAGTCGCCGTGCAATCTTGGCAACCTGCTCCTGCCGCGGATCCCGAGGATTATCCGGTTCAACCAACTGAAGGTAGTCGATGACAATCAGTCCCAAAGGCGAGGGACGATCCGAACTGTTCTTCTCGATCCGTTTGATTCGTCTCGCCGCCGCTGCGATCTCCGCCACCGTCCGGCCGGGAGCATCGTCGATATAAAGCGGGCTCTCACTGATTTCGGCCGCTTTTTCGACAAGTTTTTTCCGATCTTCCTGGGAGATCGTTCCATTACGCAAACGGTGACCGTTCACTCGCGCGACCGAACACATCATACGTTCGATCAACTCGATCGCCGACATTTCCAGACTGACAAACAGCACAGGCGAGTTGCCCCGCATCGCAACGTTCTCAGCAATGTTCATGGCAAAAGCGGTTTTACCCATACTCGGTCGAGCGGCGAGAATCAGAAGCTCTGAGCCACGCAGCCCCCCCGTCATGCCATCCAATTCACTGAAACCTGAGTCGACGGCGCCATCAGATTGCTCACCTCGCATCCGAGCATCAATCCTCTCCATGGCGACATTCAAAACTTCTTTGACGCCTTTCAAAGAGGCATTGGAGCCCCGGTCGTCCTGGATTCCAAAGATCTTCTGCTCCGCCGCATTGATCGCCTCATTGGCATTGCCATCCCAGTCATATACCTCCTTGACGATCTCAGTGGCTTTAGAGATGAGATTCCTGAACGTGGATTTTTCCCGGACAATCTCAGCATAGTGCACCGCGTGGGCGGCAGTGGTCACCGAGTGGATCACTTTACCGAGGTAGGCGGCTCCCCCAATCGTCTCGTACTCGCCGGCCTTCCGCAAACGCTCTCGCAACAGAGTCACGTCAATCTTCTGTCCCGTGTTGTACATCTCGAAAAGATGCCGATAGAGCGTCCCGTTGGCGGGGTCCCAGAAATCTTCAGGGACCACTCGTAAAGCCAAATCATCACAGACTTCCGGGAGCAACAAGATGCTCCCCAGCACATTCATTTCCGCTTCCAGATTGATGGGCGGGTCTCGATCCAGAAGGCCATCACGGTCAGAAATCACAGTGGGTCTGTCCTTACTCAAAGACACATGTTGCGGCGGAAGGACGGAACTCGACAGACGTCACCGCGCCATCCGGACGAATACATCAACGCTGACTTCTCTCGGAAAACCGGGCCCGAGGGGAACCTCAGTTCGTTTTTATCCACAAAAAAAGAGAATGAACCACACGGGCTCATTCTCTTAGATTTTTCAGCAAGGGCAACAACCTGCCTCTAGCTTTCCGTCGCAGCCTGCTCATCAGCCATGGTTGGAACCACCCAGACCTTCAATTCAGCATGAATTTCCGTGTGAAGCTGCACCTTCACGGTGTACAGCCCAAGCTCCTTCAGCACACCCTCAAGTTTCACTTGATCAGCGGTGATGTTGAAATCCTGTTGCTTAAGTGCAGCGACGATCTCTGGAGCACCCACCGAACCGTAAAGATGACCTTCGTCGTTCGCATTGGCTTCGATGGTCAGGCTTTGCTTGCCGAGCGAATCCGCGAGCGAATGAAGTCCTTTCAGTCGATCTTTCTCGATCTCGAGCAACTTGGCTCGATGCTTGTCGACCATCCTTTTATGATGCTCAGTCGCTACCGTCGCCAATCCCTGAGGGACAAGGTAGTTCCGAGCGTACCCGGGTCGGACCTCGACCACTTCACCCTGCTTGCCCAAGTCGGCCACATTGTGAATGAGCAGCAGTTCGATACCGCCGTTTGGGCCCTTTGGCAATCGCCGTGATGTTCTCCGCTTGGTCATCTCTTTCTTCGCCGTCTTCAAAAAGTTCTATGTTTCGTTCCAACAGGCTCGCTGAGCGAATTGGATTCCGTTCCAACGCATGGCCACGACGATTTGCCTCCGCCGTTGGCCTTTGCGACCGTAATCTTCACCTTGGACTAAAAGGGGACGTCATCATCTCCAGGGCCGGACATGGGAACATCGCCGTATCCGGCACCCGCGTAGTCGCCCTGCCCGCCCGGTTGCATCTGCCCACCAGACTGTGGTCTCGATCCCCCGCCGCTTTGGCCGCCGCCGGAGCCCCCTCCAGAACGACTGCCCAGCATTTGCATCTTTTCGCCAACCACTCGCAGTTTTGAGCGTTTCTGCCCTTCCTGCTCCCAAGTATCCAGCTTGAGTCGTCCCTCAATCAGGACAGGAGCACCCTTGCTAAGATATTCGTTAGCAACTTCGGCCTGACGGCCCCAAAGGGTGACATCCACAAAGGTTGTTTCGTCCACCCACTCATTGTTTCGTTTCACTCGGTCGTTGACTGCGAGGCCGATATCCGTCACCGCCGTCTGGCTTGGCGTGTACCGCAAATCCACGTCGCGCGTCAGATTTCCAACCAAAACGACTCGATTATAGCTGGCCATGGTTCAGATCCTCCCTTGTGCTTTCGCTGTCGCTCTAATGTCCAGAGGTGGGCAATACGCAACTCAGTCCTCTCGAGACCCAAACGCCCGGCCATCTTCTAGCTTACAGTCGCTTCAGGTTTATCTTCCGAGGCCGACTCTTCCTTCGAAGCCTCAGCACCCTCAGCCGGCGCTTCTACGGCCGTTCCGGACGCGTGAGCGACCAAGGTCTCGACCAATCGACCATCGATTTTGACTGCCAGATGACGAAGGATATCCTCTGAGATTTCGCAATCTCGATTGAACTCCGTCAGGTTGGCACCTGGCATCGAGAAATAAGTCAACCAGTAAGTACCTTTTCTGTGACCATCAATTGGATAGGCCAATCGTTGCTCATTCCATAGACGACTCACCAGGATTTCACCCCCGTGCTTAGCGATCAAGTCGTCGGCCAATTTTGAGATCCCGCCAGGATCTTTGGCGTAACGATTGGAGTCGTAAATGAACATGCACTCATAAACTGTTTGAGCCAAGGCAGAATCTCCCGTAATTGCCGACTAGCTCCGTAGTCTAGCCCTCGATCACAGGCCTCACAAATGCCGAGGCAACCTTCGTTTAAAGGTCACCGTTGAAGCGATTCATGGCCTCCTGGATTCCGCTCGAAATCCAAGTTTCTACCGCATCCGCGGATCGCCTCACCATTTGCTGGACCTGAGATTGATCTGATTCGTCAAATTTTCCCAGGACAAAATCCGCAACCTTCCATCGCTCTGGCACCGGGCCGATCCCCAGACGCAAACGTGGTAGATTTTGCGAACCCAGCCGCCGAAGGCAGTCATCCAACCCCTTCTGGCCACCGGAACTCCCACCAGTCCGCAGACGCAGTTTCCCTAAGGGAAGCTGAAAGTCGTCACACAAGACCAACAGGTCTTCATCTTCAATCTTATAAAAGTCGCGGGCGGCCAACACGCTTGTACCGCTCACGTTCATAAAAGTGTGAGGCCAAAGTAAAAGTACTTTTTGACCTGACACTGCTAAATCCACTGTCTCCCCAGAAAAACGACCTTTGGGTCGATCCCCCGGAAATCTCCTCAACATCTCGCTCAAGACGTCAAATCCGACGTTATGACGAGTGTTCAGGTACTTTTTGCCTGGATTCCCCAGGCCGACCACAAGCTTCATTAAACATCATCCCGAGAAGGTTTTTTGATCTCACCCTCTCAGCCATCCAAGGACCGCGACCTCCGTGCCGTGTTTGCATCGGTTGCCCGCGAAGTCCTCAGATTCATCAGCCAGCGGCAACTCGAACCAAATCGACATGCAAAACCGAGGTGCCATAGGTGTCGAACTGCATATCCTTGATCGTCACCGATTCGCTTGAGGCGCCTTCCAGTTGAACCACCTCTTTGGCCTTGCCGTCACGCAAAAGCTTCGCAATCCGCTTGCCGCACAGCGTTAGAGAAATGGAATCTTTTCCTTCGCCGTAAAGCACTGCTGGAATTTTCCCTTCCGCCCTCAATCGGCGTGAAAACGCAGTGCCGCGTCCATCCCTTGTTTCAACCGAAAGTACTTCGCTCACTGTATGCGTCCTTGGTCGATTCGTCGAACCCAAACTTATTTTACTGGCTTCCCGCTACAAATCTGTCACTCGTCTTGTCCGATCAATGCAAGATGGCGAAATTTTGGTCTCGGGAAACGGGGTATTGTGACAGAATTCGGGGGTTCTTCAAGTCCGATTCAACTTGTCGATCGAGATTTTTATCGTTACCCTCTTTCACGTATCAGGGCCGTCAGATGAGCCCGGAATCCGAAGAGTTAACAGGCACGGCGTTTTATGGCGAAGAAAACACGACAAAAATTCGAATATGTCGAACCCATCGGACATCGTGTCCTGGTTCGGAAGGACGAGCCAAAGCGGGAAACCAAAGGAGGCATTGCCCTCCCCGATGCAGCAGAAATCCCCACGATTACGGGGAGAATCGTCACCATCTCGACGGCGATTGAAAATGACGAAGATGTGCCATTGAAGCAGTACGACAAGGTCCTGTTTCATCCTAAAAACGCCATCCCCGTGGATTTCGAAGCCGACAACCAACTGTTTGTTGTCCCTATCGAAGACATCGTGGCCGTTTTTCGTCGAGATGCCCCAGCGGAATAACCGGTAAAGCCTGCCGGACTTGCCAATCAATCCGCATGAATCTCTCGTAACCCAAGGACTGAGGGGATCATTCCGTGACGAGGCGGGATTACCCAGCGACGAATCAGGGCCTCCCACCTAGCCGGCGAAAATGCCTTGCAAAGCGAGCCGACTCGAAAGCGGAGTGACTCTAGCCGCAGTCCGGGAAACCGTGTCTCTAGTCCCCGTTGGGGATCGCCAACAGTTCGAGCCAATCGACACGGGCGGCGGGACCAAGATCCTCGGAGGCTTGGGTATTGATCGCAATACGACTGACCTCGACCGCATCGATACGCAACGTTTGCCCGACGGGCGGCCGCCCTCGAACCAACTTCGTTTCCCAGATCGGTTGGGCTTGCCATTTGCCGCTGGCATCTGCAATGAAGATTTTGATGCCGATTTCTTCGACCGGGCTGGAATCGTCCATTCCGACCCTAAGGCGCAAGGCATCAGCTGTTTGCGGGTGAACGTAGACCAGAGTGCTCCCCCCCAGCACGCCGCGACCCAAGCGGAAAACTTCGCCCGAGACTTGAAACGCTCCCCCCTCCGGGCGACGTCCCCCCTTGGATTGCCAATCCGCCTGAAGCCACCCCTGCTGCCCTTCCTGCAATGGAGTGGCCTCCAATAAATCAATTGCGGTCGCGGGGGTCGTCCGAATGCCTCGGATCCGATGGATCAGCTGATCTGCGGGGATAGACGTGGAAGGTATCTCCAACCCGGACATTAGTTCTGCCTCCCATCGTTCGTTATTGACAGCCCACGACCGAACGCGGAGCAATGAACCATCCTCGAAAGCCAATGTCCACGGTGCCGAGCCCCGATTGGAAGACTTGAATTCGTCTGGCTTCCCGAAGGAGATCCCCCATATTCGCCCGAGTGGAACCTGAAGCGTCTCGCCGGCTTTGGTAAGTTGTACTCCCACGGTCTGAGGTGGTTTTTCTGGCGATGTGATATGCTGAAAGTCTCCATCCAACCAATCGCCACTAACGAGCCAGACGCGATCCTGAGATCTTTGTTCAGCAAGTCGGTCGCATTGCAATGCCCGTCCACGACCTCCCGCCTGTGGAGCGACCAACCACCCTGAAACGATCCTTCTTGGAACGGCGACTTCTCCCCAGAGGCGTGATGTCAGACGCAGTTTGTCTGCATCCAGAAAAGAAACCTGACCCGCCAACATGGAGCCATCCGCGAGCAACAACAGTGACTCTCGTGGCAGCACCGTGAGGCTGCCCCAGGAGATAAACCCGCCGACTGCGAAAGTGGTCGGCGATTCACCGACTTTCATTTCAATTCCGTCAGGCTTCCAGCCAACCAGGCTCGCCGGAACTCGAGTTCCCTGATTCAGTTGAAGTTGGCGGTCAGCTCCCGTTTGTTCGAGAAGTTGGCCGCCCCCAGCCTGCGTGACCAAACAAAATCCGGCAAACAGGAGCGATGCGAGTGCGCCGACGCTTCGTGGTCGATTGACCTGAAACGCCTTGTAACAAAAACGACGACGCGTGAACGCGAAGCGCGGATCAACGTGCTGTCTCCCCTGCTCGCTCAATGGCAGGCCTCCCTCATTGAACCGCCGTACGGGCACCTATTTTTTCTCAATGGTCACCTGAGCCTCGCCCTCGTTGTCAGACAGTCGATTCGGTGCATCGTTAAGCCTTAAAAAAAGGACGCCCCCCTGTTCCGACTGAAGCCCCTGCCGCTCGCCTACGGAAACTGGTGAAAGCAACGCGGTCAACACATTGTCGGGTTGATTATCCGGACATACCGCCGCAATCAACTGCCCGAGCGGACGTCCCGCATAATAATCGATCGAGATGCCCCCCGGCTCCGACGGCCATTCCTCGTCGCCCGTACGCAGCAAAAATCTGCCGGTTGCGGATATTTCAATTCGATCGCCGGGCTGAAGCCGCAAGCCCGTCGACTGCCAACCTCGATCTGCCCGAATACTCACCTGTTGGCGGCCGGGACTGAGATCGGCGACAGGCTTGTAGTCCACCGCCATACTTTCCAAGTCATATCCATAGTCGATCTCAGAGAGGAAGACCTGCCAATCCTCCTGAACCTCTGGCCATTGCCCCTGCAATTCCCTGACCAGAGGTTGAGCAAAGGCGGGCGAACGATCCTTGATATTGGATTCCAAAGCAACGAATGCGTCATGACATTTGGGATGCCGGTCAAGGAAATGACAAAGTGCCCAAGCCCAGCCATAAGAGACGTTCTGCAAAAACTGTTCGTCCTCCATCATCATGATATCTTTTGGCATGAAACCCTGCCCCGATGCAAACGCATCCTTGACCAATTTCACTCGGCCCCACAAGGGTGCGTCCTCTCTCTGGTCGATGGTTTGTTTCAACTTCAACGTCTCTCCATCCCACTCATGAACGGAGAGGTACTCGGCCATCCCTTCGGAGTACCAGGGAGCCCCTCGTCCGCCCAGCATTTGCTGCATAAAAGCGTGGGTACCCTCATGCAGCATCAGATAACGACGATAGAACGCACTCGGCTGCTCGTAAAACCAGAATTCAAATCCACGACTGAAGCCATTGGGGAAAGGAGGCAGGTCATTGGGAAACAGCCCGGCTTGACGCATCTTGTCCGTATCTTGCACCAAAAATCCTGTCACGTACCAGTCGCGTGTTTTTGCCGGGTCGACGTGCAGCAACTCACACCAGAGTGGGACGGCCGCATCAAAGATGGCGACCAACTCCTGCAGCAATCCCTGATTCCGCAGGTCAGAGTAAAGGTGCAGGTGCGTTCCCTGCACGGCCAAAATCCCGTGCGACCTGACCCGCTCAGGATCAATTTCCATTCGTGTCGATTCAAAAGGACGATCATCGCCTGCAATAAGATCCCCGAGCGTACGCGGAGGCAACGCGGGTTCCATCGGCTCTTTTTCCGTCGGACCCCCTTCGACACCCTGCTCTTGGCTTGGCACTTCATTGCGGGCGTCATTTTTCGAGGCACTCACCACGGGTTTGGAGCGGATCTCGAGGGGCGCCGGTGCGAAAGGATCCGGCTTCTCCACCGAGGAGGTTTCACGACCGCCCCCGGACACTGGAGTTGACGGCGCGTTGCCAGAATCACCACAACCCGCCATGATGAGAAGCACGAGGCCCGAGAGTCCTCGGGCCATTAATTTTTGAATGCCACGGCTCATAAAAAATCCTCCCATCCCTCGTCTGCGGTCTCTCGTGACGGGGTTACCACCACTCCATTCAGCATTGGGATCATTGGATGCAGAATTCCATGCGACACAACAGCCAAAAACAGCTCCCACCTTGGCATGCAAACGGCACTCAAGCAAAATGTTCTGCCGTCGGAGGCCTACTGTTTGCTTGCCTCTTGTCGGTGAATCTGGTCGGCTGCTGGACAAGGACCGCGTCCGACGTCGTCGTTTATGCGGCCTTGGATCGTGAGTTCTCCGAATCCATCTTACAACAATCCTCCGAACGTTTGGGGCTCAAGGTCCTGCCCAAATACGATCTTGAGTCAACAAAAACCGTCGGCCTCGTCACAAGAATTCAGGCCGAAGCGAATCGACCTCAGTGTGACCTCTTCTGGAACAACGAAATCCTTCATACGTTGCGCCTGAAGAAAGCGGGCCTGCTCCGCCCTATCGTCATCCCCTCAGGTGACTATCCGACTCCATTTCGAGATCCAGAAGGGTATTGGTATGGTTTTGCCGCAAGGGCACGCGTTCTGATCATCAATACGGAACAATATCCAGAGCCCAGCCAGCGACCCGAATCCATCATGGACCTGGTGGACCCCCGTTGGCCAACCCCCCGAGCGATTGCCAAGCCTCTCTTCGGAACGACGGCGACACACGCAGCTGTCCTCGCAGACACTTGGGATTCGAGAAAATTCGAAAATTACTATCGACGCCTGTCGCAAATGGCGACGGTGGTCTCCGGAAACAAGCAGGTTGCGGAAGGCGTCGCGAGTGGTGAGTTTGGATTCGGTTTGACCGATACCGACGATGCCATGATTGAGTTGGAGAAGGGGGGCCCCGTCACCCTCGTTTTTCCCGACCAGAAACCCGATGGATTGGGAACACTCTTCATTCCGAACACAATCTGCTGTTTAAAAAACAGTCCCAATCCCACGGGAGGTGAAAAACTTCTTGAAGCGTTACTCCGGCCTGAGGTGGAAAGCCGGCTGGCATCCGGCCCGAGTTCGCAGATCCCGTTGCATCAATCGATTCGATTCGACTCGCGTTGCCTGAACGGACAACAGGTTCGCTGGATGGACGTCGACTTCGAAGCAGCAGCAGATCGGTGGGACACGACGGCCGATTTCCTAATCAAGGAATTTCAGGGCTCACCATGAAAGACGGAAGCTCGCCGACTTCAGCCTCCCTCGTCAACGGACTCCGCGCTGACGGCCTTCTTTTTGGTCGCTTTCTTCTTCGCCGACTTCTTCTTGGTCGCCTTCTTCTTGGTCGCCTTCTTCTTGGTCGCCTTCTTCTTGGTCGCCTTCTTCTTGGTCGCCTTCTTTTTGGTCTTTTTCTTTTTCCGTGACGGTCCCTTGGCCGCTCTTTCTGCCAGCAGTTGCAGAGCTTGTTCGAAAGTTACCGTTTCCGTCTCGGTCCCCTTCGGCAACGACGCGTTGGTCTCGCCATCGGTGACGTAAGGTCCATAACGCCCCTCGAGCAAACGAATGGGCTGCTCGGTGATCGGTGAACTTTCAAACGTCTTGATGGGTTCTTTAGGAGCCGATCGGCCGCGTCGTTTGGGCTGCGACAAGAGAAATAGGGACTGCTCCAACTGGACATCGAGCGGCGAAACATCATCCGGCAATGAGCGTGTTTCAGAACCACACTTGATGTAGGGACCGTAGCGACCATTGAACGCTTCAATTACTTCCTTGGAGTCTGGGTGCTCGCCCACTAGACGCGGCAAAGACAGCAATTTCAAGGCCACTTCGAGCGTGATGTCTTCGACACTCATCCCCTTGAGCAAACCCGCATTTTTGGGCTTCTCGCCTTCATCCGCCAAGCCAAGTTGAACATAGGGGCCGAAGCGTCCACTTTTGACAAAAACGGGTTTGTGGGTGTCGGGGCAAATGCCCAGAGGCTCGTCACCTGTTTCAGCCTTTTTCAGCAACTCCAAAGCTGACTCGAGCGTCAGTTCATCCGGCGGAAGGTCTTCAGGCAAGCTCGCCTTACGCTCGCCTTGCTCCAAGTAGGGCCCATACTGCCCCACCCTCAGGTTCACCACTTCGAGGTGTTCTCCTTCCTCAGGAGTCCCGAGCGGGAAAGTACTGATGGCTCGCGGATCCACCTCCTTGATTTTGGTTTCAAGACGCCCTTTCAGCCCTGGCGTTTCTTTGCCAAAGTAAAACTCCTCCAGATACTCGATGTTCCCTGCTTCCTGGCGACTGATCGAATCCAGCAGTCCCTCCATGTTCGCGGTGAACTCATAGTCCACCAACGAGGGAAAGTGCTCCTCCATCAGACGAACCATTGAAAACGCGTTCCAAGTCGGCACCAACGCGTTGCCCTTCTTGAACACGTAGTTTCGAGTTTGAATGGTCTCGATAATTGAAGCATAGGTACTGGGACGTCCGATCCCGCGTTGCTCCAGTTCCCGCGTCAGCGCCGCTTCACTGAAACGAGAGGGAGGCTGGGTCGTATGGCTCTTGGGTTCAACTTCCTTGAGGCTGACCGCCTGACCTTCCTCCACGGCTGGCAACAGGGTTTCCTTGTCCGCGAGTTCCGCATTCGGATCGTCTGCGCCTTCGACGTAGGCCCGAAGAAACCCCGGGAAATCGATCGTCTTACCACTGACTTGAAAGACGGACCCTTCACCTTCGACCGTAATCGTGACCCGTCGCCCCCGGGCGTTCTGCATTTGGCTCGCCACCGTCCGTTTCCAAATCAACTCGAACAATTTGAATTGATCAGGCGCCAACTCACCTTTGAGCGAATCGGGCAGGCGAAACGGATTGCCCGCGGGACGAATTGCTTCGTGTGCCTCTTGGGCATTGCGGACGGTGGAGCGATAGGTACGAGGCTCCTCCGGCAAGTAATCCTTGCCATACTCCTCGCCGACGAGCTCGCGAGCCGCATCGACTGCAACCTTGGCTAAACTGGTCGAGTCGGTACGCATGTAAGTGATGTAACCATTTTCATACAGGCTTTGTGCGGCCGACATGGTCCTGCGGGCCGTGAACCCAAGTTTTCGATTCGCCTCCTGCTGCATCGTACTGGTCGTAAACGGAGCAGCAGGCTTTTGCGTGTAGGGCTTCACCTGCATTTTTGTGACTGCAAAAGTACCGGTCTTAAGTTTTTGAAGGAGTTGCTGTGCCCCGGTTTCGTCCATCAACATGAAGCCGGGATCTTTGATTTGCCCTGTCGCGGAGTCGAAATCCTTGCCGCTAGGGATTTTTCGACCGTCGACCGAAACCAAAGTCGCGTCGAAAGACTGCCCATCGGACGTCGAGAATTGCGCTGTCAGATCCCAGTACGTCGCGCTGCGAAACGCCCGACGCTCCCATTCCCGCTGAACAATCAATCTCACCGCGACGCTTTGGACCCGCCCGGCCGACCGACCTAATTTCTTGCGCCATAAAAACTCGGAAATTTCATAACCATAAAGGCGGTCAAGAATCCGGCGGGTCTCCTGTGCCTTGACGAGTCCGTCGTCAATTTCTCGTGGAGTTTCCAGCGCATCGAGGATCGCTTCGTTGGTGATCTCATGGAAGACGAGACGATGGACCGGAACTTTCGGCTTCAAAACCTCCTGCAAGTGCCAGCTGATGGCTTCCCCTTCGCGATCTTCATCGGTCGCGAGATAAAGGTTTTGGGATTCCTTCAGCAGTTTCTTCAATTTCGTGATGTGGGACTTCTTATCCTGCGGCACCACATAAACGGGCGTGAAGCGATCGTTCACATTGACGCCCAACTTGGCCCATTCCTCATCTTTCAAATCCGCGGGCATCTCTTTTTTGCCCTGTGGCAAGTCACGGATATGGCCAATACTGGCCTCCACCGTATAACCCTTGCCCAAGAATTTGCTGATCGTGCGGGCCTTCGCCGGCGACTCGACGATGACGAGCGAGTGTCCTTCGCTGGGTGCGGTTGCGTTCTTGGCCATGACATTCCAGTTGTCAATGAAGTGCAAAACTTAGCAAGCAAATCTGCGTTTGAATTATCCAGGGTTTTGAGCAGGGATGCCTGCTGGCATCGATTCCAACCTCGTGAACAGGTGGCCCATGGCTCAGGACGGTGCCCGGAGGGTTCGATCAGCAAGCTAGTTTGACCGAACGAGCCAAGCAGTCGAAGGCGATGGACCATGCCACTCGTGTCTCCTCATATCAGTCCACGAGTGTCATTTTCAACAATCGGTTTTGTCCGGATCGCGCAACCGAAATAGTCAACGCGTCCGTTACGATCCTCGTTTTCCGATCAAACGTAGCGGTAAACAGTGACAGAAATCAACAGGCGAACGGGGAATTGCCCCATGCCAACCCCCAAAGCCTCACGAACTACCCAAACCCCCTGACCCTCCATCTGGCCCTACGTTATTGATCTGGGATTGAATTTAGGTGGTACGCCCCTAAAATCGCGGAATGGTCTTCGCGATGCTCGGCCTTACGGAAGGCATCACTCGCGTACCTCCAAGGAATTGGTTTCCGCCACAGGTGTAGCGGTTCGAGTCAAAAAATCGAAACAGGAAGTCGAAAGAATGGCCAGTCCACTCAGGGCGTTTCGTAAATATCAAAAGCAGATGCTGGTTTTCTTTGGCGTTCTGCTCATGATCGCTTTCATCCTCGGGGGTGTGCTCACCTCCATGCCCAACTCCAATTCGGGCACTCGGGAACCTCAAGACTCAATTTCGGTGCAATGGGACGGCGCGAGCTACTCGCAGGATGAGCTGCAGTCATTTCTGAGGCTTCATATTCTGTCTCAAAGATTTCTCGCGCAGCTGGCCCAAACGGCGCTTGCTGCGAATGCGACGCCGGAAACCGACCCCTCGCTGCTCCCCGTATCCAGTGATCAGGACAGTGGTATTCGAGACGTGGCCAACATTTTGCTGCAGGCCGACGAAGCTCGGCGATTGGGCGTCACCGTCAATGACGTCGTGGTGGACAACTTTCTTCGCCGTGTTGGCGGTGACAATGGTTTCACCGAGGGTGACTATATGGTGCTACTCAAAGAGAGCACGAGCGGGCAATTGTCACTGGCCCGCCTCAAAGAGCATTTGAAAGTCGAACTGGCCGCGTTGCGTTTGCAAGACATCATGTTCAGCGGAATGGGCAGTCCAAGCGGACAGGTCAATCAGGTCCGCATGGCAGGGCCGCCGGTGCCATTTGTGACCCCCATTGCGGCCGTCTCCAGCCAAGAGAGAACCACAAACAAAGTCACGATCGAGTTTGTAAAAATCGAAGTCGAGCCCTTTCTGGAACAGGTCGAGGAATCTCCGAGCAACACTGAAGTTCGAAAACTCTACGAACAAGGTGCCGTGCAGTTCCCCAGCTTCCAGAAAAACACGCCCGGATTTCGAGTTCCAGATCAGGCGGTCATCCAGTGGTTTAAAACGGATCAAGATTCGTTTTTGCCCGATGTCGAATCCATAACCGAGGAGCGGATTGTCGAAGAATACAACCGCCGAGTGGAGGCGAAGGACCTCTCGGTGATCGATAGCGGGTCCGACGAGGAGACCACCCCACCGGCGGAAACCGAGGGAGACGGGGAATCGCCCGAGGGTGAAACTGAACCGGCCGAGGGCGGCGCCGAACCGGCAGAGGGTGATGCGAAGCCGGCAGACGAAAGCCCGAATCAAGATACGGGCGATACTCAGGAAGATGCCCCACCTGAGAAAGAAGAAACTTCAGGTTTGAACGAGCAGTCCTCGTTACCAAGGTCGAGCAGCACCCAGTTCGTAAGCACCCGTTTGATTCAGGACGAAACAGAAAAGCAGAACGAAACACCTCAGGACGACGAGCAGGTCGAAGCCGAGGGAGTTCAAGAGGAAGAAGAGGGAGACCCTCCAGCCGAGAATCAAGAAGGTGAAGCAAGCCCATCCGAAACTGAAGATGCGGCCGGCACGGAATCCCAAGAGGAAACGGAATCTCAGCCCTCGGACGAAACCAGCGGCGAAGCAGAGGAAGTCGAAACCAAGTTCAAAACCTTGGAAGATGTCCGCGACGATATCATCGAAGACTTGCGCCGTCAGGATGCCGGTGAGAAACGCAACTCAGCCCTCGAGTCGATCACCGAGACACTCAACGAATATTTCATCGAGTACGAAATCTGGCAAGCGGAACAGATTGAAGAATCCGGGTCACCGGCGCCTGCCGCACCCGATTTCGCGAAGATCGCGGCCGACTATGGAATCAAATTCTCAGAAACCGATGGCACCGTCGATTTTCCCACATTCAACGAGACGGAACTTGGACAAAGCTTCTCTGAGATTCCAAGGAGTCAGTTCAATTTTCAGAATTTCCCGACCGTCGCGCAAACCCTTTTCCAAAACTTCCGTTCGACCAAGCAATACCAAGCGAAAACGACCCTACTTAGAGACTACATCTACTGGATCTCAGAAAAAGAAAACCAGCATGTGCCAACCCTTGAAGAGGCTAGCGAGGACATTAAGGAGTACTGGAAATGGGATAAAGCCGTGGATCTCGCTCGAGCAGAAGCGAAAAGCAAGCTGGAAGAATCTGATTTTTCAGAGACGGCGTTTGAATCCCAACCATTCAGCTGGCTTAGTGTAGGTGCAGGGAGCCTCGGAGCCGGTGGTGGACAACTCTCACTTTCGACTGTGAATTACTTGGACGGCGAAGAACTTAAAGAACTCGACACCTTGGGCAACGAGTTCATGAGAACGGTTTTTGGGCTCGAAATTGAGGGTGAGGGTCAGCCGATCGATGCCCTAAGGGAAAATGTTTTCGCCGTCCGGGTCGTAGACAAAGTGACGGACAACTCGCTCGCGGAAATGACGGTTAAGAATGCGACTGCCCCCTCCCCTGATGACCGCCGAGTCATCGGTACAGCAATGGGTGAATATCGGGACGACTGGGTCGCGGACCTCCTCAAACGTCGCAATGTACGTTGGAAGGTAAAGAAGTTTTAACGGAGCTTCCACCAACCTACACCATCGATATGAAAGGCCCCGGAAAACTTCGGGGCCTTTTTCGTAACGACACTCAACCACTTCGGCCCCGTCTGGCGACTTGTACCGTTCCACAGGGTTCCCCGAGGCATTGCGGGAGCAAAACGCCAAAAGTTCTCGAAAGCCTATCTCCCTTTGACCTACCCCTCGAGCAGCCCATTCAAGCTTCTGAACTGCGGCTAACGGCGCCGCTGGAGAATCACGGTCGATAGGGGTGGCAGCGTGACACTGAGTGAGTGCGGTCGGTCCTGAGCCGGTTTTGCCTCGGTCTCCATGCCAAGTGGATTGCCGACGTTGCTCCCCGCGTAGCAACCGGCATCACTATTAAGAATCTCCTCATAGTGTCCGGGGAGGTCGACACCGATTTGATAATGCTGTCGAACCACGGGTGTAAAGTTGCAGCAGACAATCAGGGGCTCGCCCCCCCTTTTGGATTTTCGCAGAAAAACGAGGACACTCTCATCTCGATTCTGGCAATCGACCCACTCAAAACCTTCTTTCGAAAAATCGAGCTCATGCAATGCCGGGTCTTTGACATACAGTCGATTCAAATCGGCGACCAGACGCTGCAGGCCTTCATGATGCTCCCATTGCAGCAGGTTCCATTGCAGAGATTCGTTGTGATTCCATTCATCCCACTGGCCAATCTCCCCACCCATGAAAAGCAACTTTTTTCCCGGGTGCGTCCACATGTATCCATAAAGCAGACGGAGATTCGCAAACTTTTGCCAGAGGTCTCCTGGCATCTGCCCCACAAGTGAACGTTTGCCATGCACCACCTCATCATGTGAAAGTGGCAACATGAAGTTCTCGGTGAACGCATAGACAATGGAGAACGTCAGTCCGTCATGATGATGCTGTCGGTGAATCGGCTCGTTTCTCATATACCGAAGCGAGTCATTCATCCAACCCATATTCCATTTGATGCTGAATCCGAGTCCCCCTTCGTAAGTCGGACGTGAAACGCCTTCCCACGCCGTCGACTCTTCGGCAATCGTCAGCACACCCGGGTACTCTCTGTGTACGGTCTCGTTGAATTCCTTCAGAAAATCGATCGCGCCGAGATTTTCACGTCCACCATGCACGTTGGGAATCCACTCCCCTTCTTTGCGGCTGTAGTCCAAGTACAGCATCGAGGCCACAGCATCGACTCGGACACCATCGATGTGATATTGATCCATCCAGAACAGGGCGCTGGCAATTAAGAAGTTCTTAATCTCGTTGCGACCGTAGTTGAAAATCAGGGTTCCCCAATCGGGATGCTCCCCTTGCCGTGGATCTTCATGTTCATAGAGGGCCGTTCCGTCAAATCGCCTCAAACCATGATCATCTTTTGGAAAATGAGCGGGGACCCAATCGAGAATGACCCCGATCCCATGTTGATGACAGTAGTCCACAAAGTACTTGAAGTCCTCTGGCGAACCATAACGGCTCGTCGCGGCGAAATAGCCGGTCGCCTGATAGCCCCAACTTCCTGTAAAAGGATGCTCGTTGATCGGCATCAATTCCAGATGCGTGAAGCCCATTTGTTGGCAGTACTCCACCAATTCATGGGCCAAGTCACGATAGTTCTTCCAGCCATGAAGCCGTTGCTCATCTTGACGCCAACTTCCAAGATGAACCTCGTAAATCGAGATGGGTTCCTGCAAATAATCGGATGCGGCCCGGCGATCTAACCACGCTTGATCCTGCCACTGAAAATCATTGAGATCCGAAACGATACTGGCGGTGTTGGGGGGAACCTCTGCCTGAAAGGCAAATGGATCTGCCTTTTCGACGCTGCCTCCATCAGCCTGATTGACGCGATACTTGTAACGTGTTCCGGGTTCCAGAGCCGGCACGAACAACTCCCAGACACCGATGGCAGCGTGCTTTCGCATGGGATGCCGCAAAGCATCCCATTGATTGAAGTCTCCAATTACGCTGACGCTNCGCGCATTGGGTGCCCAAACGGCAAAGTTCACACCGCGAACACCNTTGACCGTACGGATCTGCGCTCCAAGTTTCTCATAGAGCTTCAGATGGCGTCCTTCGCCGAGGCGATGAAAATCCTCGTCCGTCAACATCGATGGATACGCGTAGGGATCGTGAAGCGTCATCGAATCACCATTGGATTGATCGAAACGGAGCTGGTATTGGAAAGAATCCGAACCTTCGTGGATCGGACAGATTGCCTCGAAAAGTCCTGAAGGATGAATCCGTCGCATCGGACGTGGTTGGCCTGGTTCTCCATCGACAACCCATGCCTGATCGGCATCGGGCAAATAGGCTCGAACCGCAACAGCGCGTTCGCCCTGTTCTTCAATCAGGTGAGGACCAAGCAGATCAAATGGCTGATCCTGGTCTCCAGACATTAGTTGACCGATCGACGAAAGCTTGGCGCGGGTTCGCACGGAAACTCCTTCAAGGTGGCAATCAAACCAGCGAATGCCACTTGCAGCATCTCCGCTCACCAAACGACTCTGGAGGGCGGAAGGATCGTCAACCCATCAAGCATGAATGGCTCGCGAATCGTGCGAAAGTGGCAGAGTATTCTTCAGGCTATGTTGACCACGCGTGCGTTTTGTTGACGCCCATGATTGTGGTGCTAAACACACCATTCGTAAAGATGACGTGAATGATCTAGTTTCTGGCGGAGAGTTCCGGTTATGCACAACATGCGGCGTGCATCGCGGGTTTCGATTAGGTCACTCGTAACAGCGAGGCATGCACGTCCGTCTAGCGACACTGACGACCAAAGTGCGAAGAGTGGCCCTTAGCAGCGCGCAAGGTTTGGAGCTACCACTGAGGATGCGGAGGCTCCGACCTTTGACTTCGAAAGGCATGATCACATCAACGTAAAAAACGGCCACCTCCCGGGTCTGGGAGGCAACCGCCTCATCATGAATACGTCTTGGTTGGAGAACAAAAATATGGTTTTTTAATTTCGATTCAACGACTTCCAACCGTGTTGAGACTCGGAGAGTGTCGATGGACTTTGCCCTCCACGGCTCGGCACCTGCGTCTCATAACTGGCCATTCGAACCGGGTTGTAATTCCAGCGGGAATGAATGGGGGACAGAGCCGTTTGATCATTCGGAGGCAACAAGGCGGGCGCGGGCGTTACTGGCGGCTGCAACCTGAGGCTGGGAGCTGGATCGTTGATGGGCTGGATTCCCTGCGGCGTTTCCAACGTCGCTTTCGTTGAAGACCCTGAAGTGATTGGGCTGTTGACTCCCTGCGGAGCGGAGGGGACTCCCGTCGTTGGGCTCGTCGTCGAGGCATCGCCGGGATTCGACAGAATACTTTTGCTGTATGTGGGTGCCGGCGGGATGCGAAGCGTGCGATTCCCCTGAAGGGTGTTCGGATCCAACGTGGGTGGATTGTTCGCAGGAATCGAAGAGTTGATCTGGTTGCCCCCGGACGCGGGAACGGGGATTCCGGGAGACGGGGTCAGAGGTAGCGTGGTGTTTGGAGAGGCGGAGGATGCGGTGGGATTATTGAGGTAGGAACCGCCGGGCGTCAGGACACCGGAAACGGTGGTCGGTGCAACGGTACCGGGCACGGGACAAGTCGCACAACCGGCATTCCCCTGGAGCAACCGATTCCCTTGGAACAACGGATTCCCCTGAAGCATGGCACTCAAAGGCCTTTGAACATTTACGGTCGAAACCACAGGACGGTAGGACGTGAAGGGCACGCGTTGAGCCTGCCATCGATAGGTCGTGCAGGGTCGCATGCAAGTCACCGTACACCCGGACACAGGGTCGGTCGTCGCAACCGGTCGGTAACTCGTCACGGGGACCTGAACCCAATTGGTTCGATAGGAAGTCTGTGGCACGTAGTTCACCACCTGCCTCTGACACGTCACCGTGCAGTTTTGACACTGCGTCGCAGGCATGTACGCAACTTGAGGATTCGCTGGGACTCGGTTCTTACCCATCAGCCAATCCAACAAAGGACCTGCTTCAACGTTTGAGGCAAATCCCCCAAACAGCATTAAGGTGACACAGCAACCAAGAACTCGGGCGCGATTCATCGAAAACTTCTCCAGACACAACGCAAGGGTGAGATATTGGACCATGCCAGATCTCTTCCAGCCATGAAATCCTTATCTGGGAACGTCGCCTGATCCAGAAAGGTGGATCCTATGGCGGACTCGCGAGCTCCAGAGGATCTAGCAACTCAACGAGACGCTCAAAGTTAGATCAGGAAACTTGAGAGGCAAAGGATAAAATTCGAGGAAATTCGCTTTAATGAAATCTCCAGAAGTGTGTCGCATCGAACCGGTAAAACTGGACCGTGAGTCCGCTTTTTAGGTTCAGGCAATTCAGAGGTTCCTCGAGCCAAGCATGGTCGCTGCCATCACAAAAATCGTTACAATCAGGCTCGCCCCAGGTGGGCTTGAAATCTGCCTCTTCCACCTTTTCAAATAATGCGTCCCATGTTTTTTAGTTTTGACGGCATCGATGGTGGTGGAAAATCGACTCAGATCGAAAAATTTCGCGCGTGGCTCGCGCTACGTGGCATCGAGAGTCTCGTCTGCCGTGATCCAGGTGGCACCGAGTTGGGCGAGCGAATTCGTTCCATCCTTTTGGAACCCACAACGCAACCCATGGACATGCGGGCCGAGATGCTGCTCTACATGGCCTCGAGAGCTCAACTTGTTTCCGAAGTGATCAGCCCGGCGATTCTTGAAGGAAAAGTGGTCATCTCGGATCGTTACATTCCCGCCACCGTTGCCTACCAGGGATATGGCGGTGGCCTTGCGCCCGAAGACATCAAGGTGACTGGCCAGATTGCAGTCGGCAACCTCGTGCCGGACATGACTTTCATTCTGGATCTTGATTACCCGACTTCCCAGTCGCGACTGCAAGGCTCGGCCGACCGAATCGAAGCTCGAGGCCAAGAGTACTTCGACAAAGTTCGCGAGGGCTTCCTTGAACAGGCCCGGCAGGAACCGGATCGGATGTTGGTGATCAACGCAAATTTGTCCGTGGATCAGATCCACCACAAGATCTGCGACGTCGCCAAGTCCATCATGACCCAATCGAGATCGTCAGTGCCCGGGAGGGACAGGCGATGAACTTGATTGGTCACGACGCGATTCTTGAACAATTCAAAACGGCTCTTGGTCGCGGTCGACTTGCAAGCAGCTTTTTGTTCACTGGCCCTCAGGGCGTCGGCAAGCGTCGATTCGCCAACCACCTCGCTCAGTCTGTCTTTTGCGGTGAGACTCGCCCCGAACAACTTCAGCCTTGTGGAGTTTGTCCTTCCTGCCAGCAAGTCAACGCGTTCACCCACCCGGACCTTCATATCATCGAAAAACCGACCGACAAGCGGGACATTCCCATCGATCTGTTGATCGGAGAGCGTGACCATCGGATGCGCGAGGGACTGTGCCATGACATCGCAATGAAGCCAACACTGGGTGGACGTAAAGTTGCGATTATCGACGACGCAGACTTCTTGAACGAAGAGGGCGCGAACTGCCTCTTGAAAACGTTGGAGGAGCCACCGGCCAGCAGCATCTTGATTTTGATTTCGACAAGCCCACTCAGGCAGCTCCCGACCATCCGATCAAGATGCCAACTGATTCGATTCTTGCCGTTGTCTACGCTTCAAGTGGTTGAGGTCCTCAATTCACTCGATTTGACCCATCCCCCCGAAGACCTTGAAAAAGCCGCCAACTATTCGAACGGCAGTGTCAAAACGGCGTTGGATTGGCTCGACCAAGATTTGCATGATTTTCGCGACACTCTCTTCGCACAACTCGAAGCCAAGGATGTCACACGAGACAATTTTTGTCACGTCCTCCAAAAATTTATCGAGAGCGCCGGTACGGAGGCAAGTGACCGTCGAAAAAGGTTGCACCGGGTCTTGGAACTCTCCATCGAGTTTTATCAGGCCGTTATGGTCTGGTCAGCGGATATTGCTGAAACGGAGATCGCTGATCCCACCCCAATCATGCATGCTGCGGGCTGGTGTCGAGATCCGGAACTGGCCGCAAACTGCCTCCAGACTTGCTTCAACGCCCAAGCTGCTCTGAATGCCAATGCCCATATCCCAACACTCATCGATGGGTGGATGATCGAACTAGGAAAGGTTGCTCGAGGAGAAGTTCAGGTTCAGGATACCTTTTCCTTCCCGTAATTGGCGGCGAAACATTGGTTTCCCGTCTACCCCGAAAGACGTCCCATCGATCATACTGGGCGGAACCGCCCATGTGGCACCATTCAATCCACTCCGAAGGATTCGTCATGACGCCTAAAGAAGTCCTTGCGATGTGTCGCGAAAAAGATGTGAAAGCCGTGGATTTGCGTTTCACCGATTTTCCCGGACTCTCACAACATACGACGATCCCCGTGACTCACCTCACCGAAGAGATGTTCGAAGATGGGCTTGGGTTCGATGGTTCCAGCATCCGGGGATGGCAAGCGATCAATGAGTCGGACATGTTGATCGTGCCGCAACCTGACACCGCATTTGTGGACCCGTTCAGCGAGCTGCCCACCCTCGTTCTGATTTGCAACATTTTTGATCCATTGACTCGGGAAGAGTACTCCAGAGATCCCCGGAGCGTCGCTCGCAAAGCGGCCAACTATCTCAAAAGCACAGGTATTGCGGATACCGCCTGCTTCGGGCCGGAAGCGGAGTTCTTTGTCTTTGACGACGTCCGATTCGACCAAAATTCGCATTCAGGGTTTTACCACCTCGACAGCATCGAAGGTGAGTGGAATCGCGGTCGTGATGAAGGCCCCAATCGGGGCTATAAGATCCGACACAAAAAGGGCTATTTTCCGGTTCCGCCCACCGACCACATGATGGATATTCGAAATGAGATGATGCAGACCCTCGTGGACTGCGGCCTGGAAGTGGAATGTCACCACCATGAAGTTGCAACCGCAGGTCAATGTGAAATCGACCTGCGATTTCAGGACATGCTGACCATGGCCGACCAGCTTCTGGTTTACAAATACGTGGTCAAGAATGTTGCGTGGAGACACGGCAAAACGGCCACGTTCATGCCTAAGCCTCTGTATGCCGACAACGGGTCCGGCATGCACGTCCATTTATCGATGTGGAAAGACGAACAGCCACTCTTCGCAGGCGGAGGTTACGCGGGGCTTTCTGAAATTGCATTGCATGCACTCGGGGGAATCCTCAAACACGCTAGGTCAATACTTGCATTCTCCAATCCAACGACCAACAGCTACAAACGACTCGTGCCCGGTTACGAAGCACCCGTCAACCTCGCTTACAGTCAGCGCAATCGTTCCGCTGCGTGTCGGATTCCCATGTACAGCATGAGCCCTACTTCGAAGCGAATTGAGTTTCGGTGCCCCGACCCAAGCTGCAATCCCTACCTCGCGTTTTCAGCGATTCTGATGGCCGCCATCGATGGCATTCAAAACAAGATCGATCCGGGCGATCCGATGGACAAAAACATCTATGACCTGCCTCCGGAACAACTAGCCAACATTCCAAAGACCCCTGCCTCGCTGGCCGAGTCGCTCGCGGCGTTGAAGCAAGATCACGATTTTCTGCTTCGCGGAGACGTCTTCACCCCAGACGTCATCTCCACGTGGATCCATGACAAAATGGTCAACGACGTTGACTCCATTCGCCTGCGTCCTCATCCCTATGAATTCTGCATGTATTACGACATCTAGTCGACCACAAACATCGGCTTGTGAAAGTGGGGATGAGCCCAGTCGATTCGCGGTTGAAAAACTGCGAGAGCCGAGCCCAAAGTCCTTCGTGATGCTCCCCTGACCGTCAGCGAGGAAATCGATCTGTGAGTGTGAAATTCATTGAGCAGCTCAGGAAATTCGACACGCCAACTGTCTGCAACGTGATTGAACTTTTCGGCATTCAGCCTCGGACTCTCGGTTTCGCTGGCCAGCGCATCCAGTCCTGCTACCCGGATTTGCCTCCGGCCGTCGGATACGCAACCACGGCTTCCTTTCGAGCGAGTGCACCTGGAGGCACAGGCTCCGCGTATGCAGGGATTGAAAAGCAACTCGAGACTTTTGAAAACCTACCGGGTCCTGCGATGATCGTGATTCAGGATCTCGACCACCCGGTTGCCGCGGCCGTTTTCGGCGAAGTCATGTGTTCTACGTATCAAGCTTTCGGTGCAACCGGCTTGATCACCAATGGAGCTGGCCGGGATTTCGTACAGGTCAGAGAACTTGGCTTTCCCGTCTTTACCGGAGGAACCATCTGTTCCCATGGTTATTGCCATCTGATGCATGTCGGCCTGCCCGTAACGATGGATGGGCTGGTTGTTCAACAAGGCGACTTGCTCCATGCAGACGCCAATGGCGTCGCAACGATTCCTATGAATATTGCCGAGGGCGTTGCCTCGCTGGCTGAAGCATTTGTTGAAGCCGAAGAAATCATCATGGCCTACGTCAAATCTGACGGCTCCAAAACGGTTTCTGAATACGCAGATCGCCGTGAAGCCTTTCAGCAAAGGCTGGTAGAGCTGAAAACCAGAGCGGCAGAATATCTACCGGCTTAGTGCCCGGCGAGACGCCCCATAAATTCAAAGGGCCCCAAGCTCAACGCCGAGGCCCTTTCGAAAACTCAAATCGCGGGCAGACGGTCGCCGTTATTGACCGATGCAGTACAGCTGTGTCGCACTTCTCAAGAGTAACTGGTTCTCGACAACCGCGGGGGTTGACCAGAAAAGCCCCTCAACGAGGTTCTCAGCCACCAGTTCGTAATCTTGCCCCACTTTGACCACAGCCGTCTTCCCTTGTTCGCCAAGGATGTAGACATGATCGCCCGTCCCGATCAATGAGGACGCGGCACTACTCATTTCCGGTAAGCGTTCCCGGTAAACTCGATCGCCAGTCTCCGCATCGTAGCAACCAAGAATGCCTGAGCTTACGACGTACAAATAGCCATTGACCACCACGGGCGACGCCATCCCCGGTCCGGCGGAACGAACGGACCAAGCGAGTCCGTCCTGCTCGGCGTCCCCGGCTCGCAGGTCAATGTCTCCAGAAGCTCCAGCGTTGACCGCAACCAGTGGGCCTCGGGATCCAGGTCCGCTATTGCCGAAGTAGATGCGATTCGCGTCGGTTGCGGGTGACGAGGTAAAGGATCCGCCCATGCCGGTTAGATTCCAGAGAACTTCACCAGACTTGGGTTCGTAACTCGTGACGAAGCCTGATCCACAGACGACCAGTTCTTTCCGCGTCTTGTTACTCCAGAGGACCGGAGTACTCCAACTGGTTCGGCCCTCACGCTCGACACGCCAAGCATCATTCCCAGTTTTGGCATCCATGGCGACCAAAAATGAAGATTCGTCGTTATCGCATTGGATATAGACCATTCCATCGGCCAAAGCCAAAGAACTGCCCGTTCCAAACCCATTACCCGAAGGAAATGAACCTATTTCCCGTTTCCAGACTTCTTTCCCGCCGAGGTCAAAACAAGCGACCACTCCGATCGACGCAAAGTACACATAAACATGTTGGCCGTCGGTCGCAGGGGTTTCAGTGGCGTAGGTGTTGGAGGGATGAATTTTGTGCTTCGGTTTCCGACTCTCGACCACTTGCTTCCACAGCAAGGCACCATCCTCAAGGTTCAAGCAATGAATCTCGAACGCCACCGCCTCGCTTGGAGGTTTTGCTCTCGAGAAACTGCCCATCGAGGCGACTCCGCGGCCGAATCCTTTGGGACGGCCGACTTCCTCTGAGACTGCCGTGGTCAGGAAGATTTTGTTTCCTGCCTGGATGGGGGCTGACCAACCACCTCCGGGAATATCAGCGGTCCATCGTATGTCCGCCTCACCCCAAGTCACCGGGAGTTTTGCTTTGGTGTTTACGCCGTTGCCTTCAGGGCCGCGAAACTGGCCCCAATCGCTGGCGGAGGCCGTAGAGAAACTGCTGCAGAGAGTGATGACGATCGCGGTTGCAAGCGACGCAAGATGCGCAAGATTCTTCATGGTTTGCCTTCCCGGTAGACAAGTGATGGACGTCCTGAAGGTGGATTTCCTTGACGTAGTGTTGCTCCATCAATCCACCTGCCAACCGGTTTTATGCACCACTGGCGGAAACTTACAGTCGTTTGGATTCCCCAGATGCCCATCAATTCGAAAGGGGCCCTTGAAAATTGCTGTGGTGACGAAGACGCCCGCGTTTGAATGGCTGTTATTCCGGCAGCGAGTTCGTTTCGCCGGACACGAACAACGGGTATTTAGTCGATAGGAATTGAGGCCTGACCAAACAGCCCTTGGGTGAGTTGACATCCTGCAAACCTCAACTCAAAATATGTCGCTTTCCTGCATCAGGGTCGCTGCCCCCACCCCGCACGGGCGAGGAGCCTTGGATCTCTGATATGCAATAGCGTCCGCCGCCACGTCCAGGCGTGTTGACGTCGGCAAAGCGGGGTGTGGCTCAGCCTGGCTAGAGCGCTGCGTTCGGGACGCAGAGGTCGCTGGTTCGAATCCAGTCACCCCGACTTTTTCTTCCGCCTACTTGGTCGACAGTTTCGCATTTCGAAACCGCCCCCTCGACTTTGAGACGCCTCGACGCTTGCCCCCTAGATTGTTCGACTCATCGGAATTCGCGTGCGTCAATCGACGTTACGGACAATGCCAGACCGCGGTTCTTTCCGGGTCAACCAAGCTCAATACGGGAGTTCAAGCCATGTTTTTACCGATGGATTGCTGCTGCATACTCCACTTCCTCGCCAGTTGCTTCGGCCGAACGGATTGGGCCTGATGGGCCAAGGTTGCATCAGTCTTAAAAAAATGATGCATCCGAGAGATTTTTGAGTACCCAACAGTCTAATCATCCGTTCTCTTCGGGTGACCGCATGGCGATGACGTGAATCGCCGTTTTTACTATGCCACCAATACGCTTGAAAACGTCGGGGGGCGAGCGGCACAGCGTTCTGTCCTGGTTGCGTCAGATCCAATTGCAAACTTTGCGACGCCCCGCAAATGGGCAGTAAAGTGGGTAGTTAGGTCGTTTTTTTGTCCCGAAACCCCTTTTTTTGCCGCAACTTGTTTCTAGTTCGAGTGGCGACACATTATCGTATATTGAGCGTCGCAAGGTCTTGTGACAATTGAATTTCCTGCCACAATGCAGATCGATCGTTCATTAGTCGTCCTGAGACAGAAGCCACTTGGGATGACTTGATTCGAAAAACATCACTGCCGGCGAGAATAGCTTTAAAAAACAAGGTTTCGGCTACAACGGTAGGAGAGTTGTTCTGTGGGGACTGGATCGCACGAGCCATCTGATCGAAAGGCAAAACACGATGAAACCATCGTGAGCGATGGCAGTCGTCCCGCCGGAAAAACCAACTCGGATCGATCGGGTGATACACAGATTGACGGCATCCGCGACGGAAAGGAAATCCCGAAGGCGATAGGCCGCTTCAAAATCCTCGACCTGCTCGGTCGAGGAGGGATGGGAGCCGTTTACCTTGCTTTCGATGAAAAACTGGATCGCAAGGTTGCAATCAAGGTCCCCGAGTTCAGCTCGAGCCAATCGAAAAACGCACTGATCCGTTTCTACCGGGAAGCAAAGTCGGCGGCAAAGCTTTCTCACCCCAATTTATGCCAGGTCTACGATGTCGGTGAAGTCAGCGGGCAGCACTACATCGCCATGGCCTACATCCAGGGTCACACGCTGAGTCGATACATCGATTCAAGTCGCAAGAATGATCCAAAGCTTGCTGCCATGATCGTCCGCAAAGTGGCAAAGGCGATGGAAGAGGCCCATGGCAGTGGCGTGATCCATCGTGACCTCAAACCATCCAATATCATGCTCGATAATCGGCGTGAACCGATTGTCATGGATTTTGGGCTGGCTTACCCAAAGGAAGATGGTGACGAAGAGAGCCGCCTCACACAGCATGGAGCGATCCTCGGGTCACCCGCCTACATGGCCCCTGAGCAACTCAAGGGAGAAACTGACAAGATCGGAAGAGTGTCAGATGTCTACTCTCTCGGAGTCGTTTTTTATGAACTGCTTTGCGGGGAAATTCCTTACCCAGGAACGGGATCGACAATCGCGCTGATCAGCCGAGTTCTGACTGAAGAACCAGTACCACTCTCAACGACACGGCCGGATATCGACCCGCGAGTGGTCAAGATCTGCGAGAAAGCGATGCACAAGGACGTCGCGCATCGCTATCAAACGATGAAAGAATTTTCGGATGCGATCGGCCGTTATGTGAAGGACATTGAAGTTGCCGCTAAAGCCGAGGGCAGCAAACGGATCAAAATCGATGAGGAGATTGAATGCGCACGCAAACTTTGTGAATCGAAGCAATACACCGCGGCGTTGAGCTTGATCGAAGAGGTGGGAGAACTCACACGCGGCATCGACGAGAAACTTCATAAGTGGTCAAAGCAGCAGGTGGCATGGCTCAAGGATAAGATTCATGAAAGCGAGGAAAGCAATCCATCCTTGCCCACGGATGGAAAAGACCTCTTCGGCGATTTTCTGGACCTGAAAAAGGACCCGCTCACAAATTCGCCTAATTCTTTGAAGTACAGCTACGACCGTCGCGATGCCAATTTTTGGACTCGCATGACGCCCCGACAACGCAAACAGTTTATCGTGAGCACTGCAACGGGCATCGCAGCCGTTATCGGCTTGATCATCGCATTGATTTTTCTGGGAATATAACCACCAGGAAATTCATGGGGTCGGGGACCAGAACGCCAGCAAGAGCTCAGTGTGATCGACGCAGAGAGCAGACAACGACTCTGTCGTCCCCGCCCGATCCAAGCTTTTGCAGCGATCTTGCTCAGAACCCAAAACATGGGTCGGCTGTTCAACCGGCTCTCGTACTCGATTTTCAGAGGACGGGGCGTGGGGCAGCGGCGGGTAGATTAAAGCTAAACCCATTGAACACCACCGCGTGGAGTTCATCGGCTAGATCACGATCTTGGGCAAATAGACCGTTGCCCCGATCAATCAAGCTGAAACCCGTACCACGGAGAGGGGCTTTCTGGTCGCGAACGAGAACCTTGACGCGGCGACGGTCCATCCGGCTTCGCCTCGCAAGTTCAATGTAAAGGCTGAACTCAATTTGCCGGATCGCATTACGAATCAATGCCGTCCCGTCCTGCCCCATCAAGTTCTCGAGTCGTCTGCGAAGCGTTGGGGTGTAAAGCTCATTCCCCAAGCAGATATGGTCGGCAATACGCCGGAGTCGGTCGTCGGATAGATCCTGACTCAACGAGTAAAGACGCTCCGGCTGAGACACCACATCGCCGACGATTTCCTCCCAAACTCCATTGACATTATTCACTCAAACTTCCTTCCCGACACAGCGAAACAGGTGAGCAAACCACTATTCATTCTCTCACAATCCAGCGTGAGCGATCACTAACCACACCTTACGATCGGACTGCTGAGCAACCCGTCGCGAATCAGTGCCGCTTAACAGGAAGTGGATCCAAAAATGAAAATGTGGAGCAAGGTCTCAGGTCTTTCGTCAAAAAACCACGAACTAACAAGCGAAAAGTGAAAACTGGTCCGGGTGAATCGGTTTTAGCGGTGACTTCCATCTCGCTCGCCCATCGCGTTGCATACCCGATAGGTAACGAAGCCACGGCAAGTTACAGGTCGCGGAGCTGTCTTTCAGAGCAACTCAACCTCTTCGCCCAGGTAGTATTAGACGAACCAAAAATTTGTGGCAACAGAGATCAACGGATGTCCGGGAGAAACCCCATAACTCATGGTCAATGACCACGTCATTTTTCGATGGACGGCCAGTCGAGACGGCCCTCTGCCGGGTTGAATAAGCGTTCGGCTCGAGCCGTTGGTGGAGCCCCCCACCTGCAAAGGCTGACGGCCCTATTTCATAAAAATTCCAACACGAGGTCGATTTAGAGCTGGAAAAATTTTGCCGTTTAATGCTTTTGGGTTTCATTCGGAACAGCAACCCTTCGTCGTTTTCGACACGCATCGCTGCAATATTTCACATGCTCCCAATCACGGGCCCATTTCCGGCGCCACTGAAAAGGCCGTTGGCAGATCACACAGTTCTTCTCTAGGACACCTTTATTTTTCAAAACTCGTTTGCCTCGCGACTTCATGAAGAATCCTTTGTTTTGTCTGGCTTTTAGACGTCGAGTGTGTCGTTTTCCAAGCTCGAGAAGAATTTGATGATTAAGGCTCGTGACATCATCGCTTTCGCCGCCTCGCTTACGTCGGAGCGACCGTTGTACCGATGCGCAATTAACGGTCATTTAACTGTAGCTCGATAACGCGAGGCAGTCGGATTAATGCTGGCCTTCTCAAGTCACCGAAGATGCCTATAAAGAGAGTATCCACCTTAACTCAACGTGACCAACTATGCTCCACACTGACAATCGCCTACATCAGCTTGATCAACAGCTCGCCCCGCTCCGAGGGCAGCTTTTAAACCACCCCATCTATGGTTTACTGAGCGAACTCGGCAATTTGCGTCAATTCATGGAGGTCCACGTCTTCGCGGTGTGGGATTTCATGTCCTTGCTCAAATCACTTCAGCGAGAACTAGGTGGATGTTCTGTTCCCTGGGTACCGCAAGAGAATCCCGAATCCATCCGATTGATCAATGAAATTTCGCTGGCCGAAGAGAGTGATGAGTGCCAGCACGGCGGATTCTCGAGTCACTTTGAGCTTTACCGCCAAGCCATGCTGGATTGCGAAGCCAACACCTCGAGTATCGATGCGTTTGTGACATATCTGTCCCAAGGCGAACCACTTGCGGATTCGCTGAAGCGATGCGAAGTCGATCCCTCGGTCGAAGACTTCGTTGGCCACACGTTTGAGGTAATTTCGAGCCGTTGTCTTCCTCGTATCGCGGCCAGCTTTACGATGGGCAGAGAAGATCTGCTACCGCAGCTCTTCGGGCAGATGGTCCAGCAATTGAACGTGAAGACGGGAGGGCGCCTTGAGGCGTTCCAGTATTATTTGGATCGCCACATCGAACTCGATGAGGAGCACCATGGCCCGATGGCACAGAGGCTGCTTGTCACGGTATGTGGTGAAAGCGACGAGCATTGGGCTGAGGCAGAAGCAGCTGCGGTTCAGGCATTGGAGGCTCGACTGAGACTCTGGGACGCCGCAGCAAGTCGCATGACAAAGCGGAGTTGAGAGAATTCACCAGAGTCACTCAAAATGGTTGGTGGAGAGTGCGCTGCGAAACAGCAAGACTTCGGGGTGGAGATTTGTTAAGCTTGTACGCAGTTCGTCGAGCTCGCGAGATGGGCCAACTTCCTTGAAAGTCACGGCGCGCAGGTGAATGTCTTTATGATGGGAGGCAAATCATGCCTAGCCCTTGCAAGTTGATCCTCCTGCATGGACTAGGGAGCAACCGCGAAGGGATGCAGCCTCTGGCCGATGAACTGCATGGCTCGGTCGCACCCGAAGAAACAATCCTGCTCGAAGGCCCTTTTGATGTCGGTAAAGGGACCGCTTCTGCCTTTGCATGGTTCACACCACCTGACGACGCACATCGTGCTCTTGATGATCCGAAGCGTGCGTCGCCCTCCGGACTGGAGAAATCCGTCAAAAAGATTCACGATCAGATCGACCAATTCGTCCAAGGTGGCACACCGACGAATCAGATTTTTCTGATCGGGCATAGCCAGGGAGGAGCCGCCGCCATCACTGCCGGGCTGATGTATCCTCAAACATTGGGGGGGGTCATTGCGATTGCCGGTTATCTTACTTTAGACGAGGCGATGCATCCCAGCGTGACGAAGACCCCATTTCGATTCCATCATGCGTTGGAAGACGATAACGTGTCATGTTATTGGGCGGACTATGCTCGAAACGCCATGGAAGAACTCGGCTTGAATTGTCAGGTAAAATTCTGGGATTTCTCAGAGAATCCCCATGCGATTCATCCCCCTCAGATTGAAGCCATCTCGGAGTGGATCAGGGGAACGACGCTACTCTAGTGGCCGCTCGGACATCGCTCCAAACGCCTCTAGTCCCGGTGTTCACTGGCCCAACTCCTGTCCCTACGAAGGCAGGAATCATCTATGAATGTCGCTCTCGTTACTGTATTGGCCAAACCACGCCTCAAACGCCTTGAGACGAATTACTTTGTGGGGTTCCACCACCTGATTCAGTCGCTGCGACGTCACAGCCACCCACTTCCACCCGTCGTCGTTCTCTCTCCAGATCTCACGACCGTCCCTCCCGGAGCGGATCGATTGCAACGGGTCAACACCTCAGATTACAACGGCATTGAGTCAATCCAGAAAGCCTTCGGCAAAAGCGTCTACTTCAAACTGGACGCATTTCGTCAGCCCTACGATCGAGTGGTCTACATCGACACGGACGTCCTCGCATTTCAAGACGTATCCGATCTCTGGTCTCCGAACGCATTCAACACGCATGCCATTTACGCCACCCGTGAATCAAAATCACTTGGGCTCACCCACCCTGACTGGCAAGGGCGACTCAATACCGGGGTCCTTGTGATCAACGCACCACTCCTCGGTGAATCAACCTTTCAACAACTGTTGAACCTGGCCCGTCAGGGAAAAACCTACGACCTCGGGGACCAAGGCGTGGTCAACGCCTTTTTGAATCGCTCCGAGTTCGCGAGTCAGGTGGGTGAACTCCCACCGCGTTTCAATACACCCTCCTGCGTGCGAGTCGAAGGCGACTGGGCGCGTTACTCACAAGACCTCGCCATGATGCATTACTTGGGGCCGAGGAAACCATGGATGCAGGCGCCTGAGCATCCATGGCATCACCCAGACACCCAGAAATTGTGGGACCTGGAAGTCTCCAAACATGCGCCGCTTCCGAAACTCAACGGATCCCTAACAAGCTCCTTGCACACTCGGATGGTTCGCCTCATTCAACGCTATGAGGAGTGGCGTGGGATCAGGCCCAAGTAGTCATCAGAGCAAAGACTCCCTCTTACTCGACCTACGTCTTCAAGGCCTGCCCTATCCCGTGCCTCTACGACCACTTCAAATCGTGATCGTTGATGGGAAGATCCCGAATTCTCTTGCCTGTCGCGACAAAGATGGCATTGCACAAAGCTGGAGCGAATGAAGGCACCCCCGTCTCTCCCACACCCGCAGGTGCGGCCGACGAATCGACGATGTCAACATGAATCTCTCGGGGCGAATCACTCATCCGACTCATTCGATACCCATCGTAGTTGGTTTCGACGGTTCGTCCCTTCTTGAAACTCACCTTCCCATACATGGCTTGGGTGGTGGCCATGATCGCTGCGCCCTCGACTTGCGACCTGACACGATCAGGACTCACCACGGTCCCCGAGTCGATCGAGACCCAAACGTGAGGAATCCGAACGACACCATCCTGCGTCACCTCAACTTCGACAACGTGCCCGGTATACCCGAGGAAAGATCGGCAGCACGCAATTCCCAAGCCTTTGCCCTTGGGCAGCGTTCCCCGCCGCCCCCAATCCGCAGCATCGGCAACCCGCTTGAGAACATTTTTCAGACGTCCCACATCGTAGGGATAGTCTTCGGGCGACGCGCCTCGATTCCCAAGTCCCGCCTCTTTCATATTGATTCGACGATCTCTACCCAGCAAAGCGATCAAATATTTAAGCGGATCTTGACCCGCCTCGTGCGCCAACTCATCGGCAAACGAACTGACGGCAAAGTTCTGCTGAATGTGACAGACCGACCGAAGCCATCCAATTCGGGTCTTGGCCTTGGCCTGCCCTACCTCAAGACTCAAATTCGGTATATCGTAGGGCAGGTCTGTAAGCCCCATCTCTGCTTCCCAAGTTGCCGGCTCACTGGCTCCGGCGACGAATGTTGAACCAATCGTTGGATAAGCCGCACGCTGAATCCACGCAGTGGGCATCCCATCCTCCCCGATTGCCGCTTCCGCATGGACGGCCGCGATGGCGTGAAAGTAATCATGCCTCAGGTCATCTTCGCGAGTCCACGTCACATGGACGGGCCGTCCCGTCTCGCGCGACAATACCGCGGCTTCAACACAATAATCAGGCTTGCTCTTGCGACCAAAACCGGACCCAAGCAAGGTCACATTGACGAGCACATCCGCCGGTGCCATCCCCATCACAGGACCAACCGCCTGCTGGACGGCTTGCGGATTCTGGGTCGCAGCGAGCACGTGACAAGCCGTGACCTTTCCAGTTTCGTCAGTCGTCACGTTCGCCACGGCACACGTGGTTTCCATCGGAGCATGCGACAGGTGAGGAACCGAATAGTCGGCTTTCACCACTTTGGCAGACTGCTCCACGGTTTCATTCGCATCCCCAGACCGCCGCAAAACTTTGCATGGCTTTTGGGTCGTACGCGTCAATTCTTGGGCGTATACGTCCGTATCGTAATCGGCGTTGGGACCGTGATCCCATTCAATCGAAAGTGCATTCCTTCCCTGCCACGCCGCCCAAGTGCTGGTCGCGCAAACTGCAATTCCACCCAGCGGTAGAAAATTGGGAGCACCATCGTAGCCCGCAATCTCAATGACCTCGACGACGCCCGGTACTTTCCTCGCCTCGGCGGCATCAAAGGAGACGACCTTTCCTCCAGCGACCGGTGGACGCGCAACGACCGCATAGAGTTGATTGTCCATGCGAGCGTCGATCCCGAATACCGCTCTTCCAGTCACGATGTCGTCCAGATCTGCAATCTTGAAATCGGTTCCGATATATCGCCACTGGCTTCGAGGCTTGAACTTGATTTCTTTAGGAGAGGGAACCTCCAGGTCGGAAGCAAGTTCCACAAGGTCACCAAACTCCAAGGTCCTGTTCGATTTGGTGTGCTTCACAACATGAAGCTCTGCACGACAATCGGTGGCATCAACGCCCCATTTTTTCGCTGCTGCACGCTCCAGCATCGTTCGAGCCACCGCACCGGCCATACGCATCCGGTCAAAGAAAAACCGGATGCTATTCGAACCGTCCGTATTCTGGTCGCCCAGTCGTTTGTCTCCGGGAGCCTGCTCAATCACCACCCGGTTCCAGTCCGCCTCAAGTTCATCCGCGACCACGCGAGGCAAGCCCGTTCGAATCCCCGTCCCCATTTCCGATCGATGGGCCAAAATCGTGACCGTACCGTCGGAATCAATGGCGACGAAAAAATCGGGATTGAATCGCTCGACTTCGCTTTCGGTGCCTAGCGTGATCGTTCGGCCACTGGCAAAATTTCCCATCAGGACCAGAGAACCTGCGGAAGCGCCAGCCAGGAATCTGCGTCGCGAAAGACTGGTTCGTTCAACCACCGTGGGCTCGTTGTTTGGCAAACTCATTGGTCGACCTCCTTGGCTGCATCCTTGATCGCTTCTCGAATCCGATTGTAGGTACCACACCGACAAATGTTCCACATGTGGGAATCGATCTCATCGTCAGAAGGATCCTTGTTGGATTCCAAAAGAGCTGCGGCCATCATGATCTGGCCAGCCTGGCAATAACCGCACTGCGGAACGCTATGCTCCTTCCACGCTTTTTGGACCGGGTGACTTCCGTCGTCACTTAAGCCTTCAATCGTGGTAATGTCAGAGCCTTCCACTTCACTAAGCGTCGTTACACAGCTCTGCACAGGGTCCCCATCAACATGGACGGTGCAGGCGCCACACTCGGACACCCCACATCCATATTTGGTTCCTGTGAGACCAAGGTGATCTCTCAGTACCCAAAGCAGCGGGGTTTCCTCTGAAATTTCCGCCACGTCAATCTCGTTACCGTTGACCGTGATTTTCGTCATATCCGGGGTTCCTCTTCGTCATATCCGGGGTTCCTTGGATTGATGTTTCCAGCGAACGTCTTTGTGCAGGTGATCCAGCTCCGGAATTATCAGTGCCTGCTTCATGGAGAACAACCATCAGTCTAGCGTTGCCCGCCCCCCGGTGACCACTCTTCTCCATCCGATTGACCAACTTTACTTTGGGTTACCCAAAGTGCTCTCGACCAACGTCAAGTAACGCTTCCGAGAAAATGTCGGCAGGCGAAAAAATCATGCGGGATCGGATGGGCGGCGAAACGCATCAAGTGCATCCTGGTAGGCCTCCGGAGTGTCCATATCCTCGGGTTTCAAACGCCGGGGAAACTGGTGCTCAAGATAACCCACACGCTCCAGCAACTCATCCAGTCCCCGATCTTCCGGGATGTGTTGTGTCTGTTCCGTCAGACACCAGGGTATTGAAATTGGGTGCCCTCGCTTTCCATCAAAATGAGGGACGATGATTTTTTGTTCAACGGCGGCGCACCTACACATTGCGTCGATCACCGTGGTGGAAAGCGTGGGTAAATCGCTCGGGGCAAATAACACCCGATCCAGAGGATCGGGTGTCCACTTGGTACGAATAAAATCAAGTCCACACGAGAGAGAGGCCTTCATGTCGACGGGTGCAATCTCGGGCCGCACCAGATGCACGGGCCACTTCCGACAGACGTCCGACAAGGATGGATCATCACGACGCAAAACCACGACGACCTCATGAACCATGCTAGACGTCCAGGCTTCCAGGACCTGATCCATGACACAACCTTCCGGCCTTCTCTCTGTAGGCCAATCCAAGAGAAGCTTGGATTGGCCCATACGCCGACTTCTTCCGGCAGCGGGCAGGATGGCATAAGATCTAACGGTCTCAGGCGCCTTCCGCTCCGCGTTTTGACTCTCTTGCTCCACTTGGAATCCTTCGATGGCACATGATCTTGCTGCCTACGCCGATGCACTCCAGAAACAACTTGGCGATGGCAAACCGTTCACGGTGGTCACGCTGATCGACATCCGCGGCAGTGCGCCTCAAGTACTAGGCGCTAAAGCGATCGTGACCACTGGCGGAATCGTGTGGGGCACCGTGGGGGGTGGCAAAATCGAGGCGGCAGCCGTCACTCGGGCTCAGGAGTTGCTGACCAACCTCAAGCAGGAATGCCAGTGGGTCACCTGGAATCTTCAAACCGACATTGGGATGACTTGCGGAGGTGAAGTCAAGCTGTTTTTCGAGGTTCATGCCAGAACTCAATGGCCAATCGCTGTCTACGGTGCGGGCCACGTTTCTCAGGCACTGGTGAGAACCCTGCTTCGTCTTGACTGTCATGTCACTTGCATCGATGCGCGATCGGAATGGCTCGACAAGCTGCCCGATCATGTCAAACTCTCCATAGATTGTGTCGATGAGCCCGAAACCACCGTCGAGTCGATGCACCCGAGAACGTTTTTTGTTTTGATGAGTCGAGGTCACGCCACGGATTTGCCGGTGCTTGCCAAGATCCTTCAATCAAGAACGCCCCCGTTCCTGGGTGTGATTGGGAGCAAACAGAAAGCCAGCGTTTTGAAACGCGACCTGACCGCGATGGGAATCGCAGAAGAAAAATTGGACTCTTTCCATTGTCCCATGGGCCTTCCCCTGGGCAACAATACGCCAGAAGAGATCGCCATCAGCATCACGGCCCAGTTGATACAAGTCCGAGACGAATGGAAACGCACAACCGCGAGTTGCTGACCGGGATTTACTTTTTTCTGGCAGCGCGTTGAATCTCGCGACTCTCGAATTGATACTGATGTGCCTCGCTCAACTAGCCCCTTGTTGGAGTCCATTTGATGAAAATTGCGCTCGCGACACTATCCAGCCTTGCACTCATGATTCTTCCCTTGACCGGCCTCGCTGGAGAAACTCAACCGGTCCGTATGGGGTGCGGGTTGATGACATTTGACACGGTCCCCGGCTGGGGTCTTCGAGCAGATGGCAAATCCCTGATTGGTCCCACCCACGGTGGTGTCGTCGTCGACAAAGCTGGAAATGTCTACACGAGCGCCCAACGCGGCATCTTTGTCTTTTCGCCCGACGGCAAAATGATCCACAGTTACGAAGGTGGAGACTACACCCAGTACCATGACATCGAGATCCGCGATGAAGATGGAACCGAGTACATTTACGGGGCCCGCAACAACAACGCGGAGGGTATCAAATTTCGCGTCAATGATGGCGAGGTGGTCTTGCGACTCGAGTACCCCGAGGAATCAGGATTAAATTTGACCAAATTCAACCCGACCGCAATCACCGTTGCTGGAAACGGGGATATTTTCCTGTCGAACGGCTATGCCAGCGACCATATTTTCAAGTACGACAAAGCTGGCAAATACCTGATGCATTTCGGCGCAAAAGGCAACGGTCTGAAACAGTTCAATACGGCACATGGCATGACGCTGGACACGCGATACGAACCTTCTCGCCTGCTGGTTTGCGACCGAAATCACCAGCCGAAGGGCCGCCTGCTGCATTACTCGCTCGAAGGAGAGTTCATCGAGGAGATCATTACGGGACTCGGCATGCCGACTTCTGCCGCGGTCAAAGGAGACTTTGTCTCGGTACCTGACCTCCATGGACGAGTGGTCATTCTGGACAAGAGCAACACGATCATGGCCGTCCTTGGTCACAACGCCGATCCGGCCAAACGTGCCAATTACGGGATCCCTCAAGACCAATGGGTTGAGGGAGTTTTCAGCGGAACTCACGGCTCATACTGGGATGCGGACGGCAATCTCTATGTCCAAGACTGGAATCGAGATGGCCGTTTGATCAAGTTGGTCCGCGTCGCGGTTGATTGAGTCCATGGCATCCATTTCACGTCCCTCGGGCTACAGGCAACACTGAGATACGCCGAAATTCTGCATCGCTTTGGGCATGATTGTCCTTGAATCGAGGTCGATGATTGCCTTCATCCTTTGCAAAGATGCGAAGTCCTCATTTCCAAGAGGCAACGCCCAAAGGCGATCGAGAGCGGCAGGATTTAGAACAGGATTCAAACTAAACGCCCTCTTTTGGAACACAATTGAGCGTCATGGCAATTAGCCGACTTGAAAAAGACGTGCTGAACACACGACTCACTCAACGCAATGATTGACCATTGATCCTTACGGAACAACTGGCGGCCGTTCGGGGATGGAGTGAGGTGACATTGCGGTAACCTTTTGATTCGTAGAAAGACAGGAATGAAATTCTATTTGGCCGGTCAGTGGGTCGAACGCTCGGAAACCATTCCGGTGCTCAACCCGTTTGACCAGCAAGTGATCGATACGGTCCCCAAGGCCACGGCTTCAGATATTGAAGAAGCTCTGGCAGCCGCGACAAAAGGAAGCGATTCTATGGCGGCATTGTCCGCGTACGACCGCTTTCTCATTCTGCGCAAAGCGGCCGATCGGCTTCGCAAAGACAAAGAGTCACTGGCGACCACACTGAGCGCTGAGGAAGGAAAAACACTGGCTGAGGCGAGGTCCGAGATTGATCGATCTGCACAAACTCTGGAACTCAGCGGTGAAGAAGCCAAACGATTGGAGGGAGAGGTATTGCCTCTGGATGCTGGCGAAGGCGTGCAGGGCAAACTTGGGTTCACACTTCGCGTCCCTTGCGGTGTTGTCGTCGCCATCTCTCCTTTCAATTTTCCGTTGAACCTCGTCTGCCATAAAATTGGTCCGGCAATCGCCGGTGGAAATGCCACCATCTTAAAACCCGCCAGCGATACGCCCCTCGTTGCGATCGAATTGGTCAAGATCCTTCTGGAATGTGGTCTTCCTCCGCTGGGGATAAGCGTCCTGACTGGAAGTGGCCGCGACGTCGGGGAGACGCTCTGCCAAGATACTCGGGTAAGAAAAATCAGCTTCACCGGCAGCCAGGAAGTCGGCGAGCGAATTTGTGCCATTGCGGGATTGAAGAAAGTAACGATGGAGCTCGGCTCCAACAGTCCGCTGGTGGTGCTGCCCGACGCCGATTTGGACCGGGTTGTTCAGGGCACCGTTCAATCGGGCTACACCAACGCGGGGCAAGTTTGCATCAGCGCGCAGCGCCTGATTGTCGTGAATGAGATCCACGACGAACTTTTGGAAAAACTGGCCTCGAAAGTCAACGAGATCCGCGCGGGAAATCAGCTCGATGAATCCAGTCAGGTCGGCCCGATGGTGCGACCTCAAGATGCCCAGCGGGTCGAGGACTGGATCGAAAAAGCGGTCAGTCAGGGGGCCCAGTTGCTGTGTGGAGGTGAGCGTGAGGGTGCGTTGATACAACCCGCACTGCTCAGTGAGACGACGGCGGACATGACCGTCGTTCGCGAAGAACTCTTTGGTCCCGCAGTCGCGGTCCTGCGCGCTACGGATGAAGAAAACGCGATCAGAATGGCGAACGACACTCGCTTTGGCCTGAGTGCATCTTTATTCACCCGAGACCTGGACCGCGCATTGCAATTTGCCAAACAGGTCCATAGCGGTAACATCCACATCAACTCGGGTCCAGCGTGGCGGACGGACCTGATGCCGTACGGTGGGCTTAAAGCGAGTGGCATGGGTAAAGAGGGGCCAAAGTATGCCGTGCAGGAAATGACGGAGACCAAAACGATCGTTTTTCATTCCTGACGCGTCATCTCTACACCATCCATTGGCTCATGACCCACTGATTGGTCCGCGCGGACATCTAGGACTGACGGATCAAGAGAAGAAACTCGGACACGGTGACCGCCGCTTGATCGTTTCGCTGACAGACGAGACACTGGGAATGAAAGATCAATCGAGCACCTCTCCAATTTAAGCCTTCTGAATCGCTTTGCCGATTCGCTCTGCCCTTGAAAGACACACCTCCTGTTCCAAGGAATTTCTGAATGTCTCGTTTCGCTGCATGTTTCTCCCGGTCAACTTTCCCCAAAGCGGTGCTCGCCCTGATTTTGGGTTTGCTTTCGACGACCTTACTCGTTCCCTCATGTTTTGGACAAGGCTCCAGAGAAGATTACGAACGCATGGAGCAACTTCCGGAGCGAGTGCGTGGCAAAGTTTTCCGGACAGGAGTCGCCCCAAAGTGGCTGCCATCTGGTGACCACCTTTGGTACCGAGTTCGAACCGGTCCAGAATCTTTCGAATTCGTTTTCGCAGATCTTCAGGATGAAAGACGCGAGCCGCTTTTTGACCACGCGGAGGTGGCCAAGCAATTGAGTGAAGCATCGGGCAAACCTGTTCTACCGACGTCACTACCGATCGAAATCCAAAAATTCAGTGAAGACCACATGCAACTTTGGATCAAATTCGCGGGTCAGACCTGGCGGGTCAATCGCGACAACTCCAAGGTGAAAGCCTCTGAAATACCGGAAACCACATCGTCCGCTCGACCCTCACTGAAACAGCTCCGCCCCTCAGTGGATAAAGGGGATGAATTCGAACTGGAGTTCGTCAACACCTCGGCTGGGCCATTGAAAACCATCTGGATTGATCGCGGTGGCCAACCCGTGCCTTACAAGACGATTCCCTCGGGCAAACGCTATCGGCAACACACCTTTGGCGGGCACGTTTGGTTGGTCGAAAACGAAAAAGGCCAACCTGTCGCCCTATTCGAAGCGAACGCCGACTCGCCCGAGATCCGCATCGATGGCCGAAGCTTCGTCAAGATTGAGCGTCCAACGCCTCGAAATCGAGGTGCAGCATCATCCCGAAACTCTCGTGGTCCGCGACGAGAAAGTCCTGACCAGAAATATCGCGCGGTCGTCGACGATGGCCAACTATCGATTCAGGATCTGGAAACCGATGCGGTACTTCTCGAAGCGTCCCCTACCAACGAGAACCAGAATTGGATCGATAGGAGATTTTATTGGTCACCTGACTCCCGTTGGCTGGTTGCGATCGAAGAAACCCGTCCCGAAGAACGAACGATCTACATGGTGGAATCGTCACCCAAGGATCAACTGCAACCCAAGCTCCACGAGATGCGGTACGTGAAGCCCGGTGACGCGATTCGCACAGAGAAACCAAGGCTCTTTGATACGTCCTCAGGTAAAGAAATTCAGGTCGAGGATCACCTGTTTGAAAACCCCTGGCGCATCAATGACTACCGCTGGCGTGAGGACTCATCAGAATTTGTCTTCTTCTACAATCAACGGGGACATCAAGCCGTTCGACTTCTGGCCATTCAACCGGAAACCGGAGAAGTCCGCGCGATTATTGACGAAACAACGGACAGCTTCGTCGACTACACCAACAAGGTCTTCCGTCGAGAAATCCCGGAAACCGGCGAAATCATCTGGATGTCAGAAAGGAGCGGATGGAATCATCTGTATCTCTATGACGAAGCGTCCGGGAAAGTAAAAAACGCCATCACCCAAGG
>JAKVCA010000040.1 GCA_022448315.1 Pirellulaceae bacterium
ATCTCGTGGCTTGTGCCGGGAACATCCGGAACATCTTTGACCGTGATTCTCGCTTCGTACTTGGTCACCGCCGCACCGCTGACGGACTGGCCCTCGATCTCTGGTTCCGCTGCGATCACGGTGCCGGGGATATCGGTAGCGCTGCTGCGGACGTGGATGGCGACATTGAATTTTTTGGCAAACTCGATGGATCGACTGTGCATGACGCCTGCTCCGAGACTGGCCAGTTCAAGCATCTCGTCGTAGCAGACCTGTCGAACGCGTCGTGCTTCGGGCAGGACACGAGGGTCGGTCGTGTAAACTCCATCGACATCCGTGTAGATTTCGCAGGCATCGGCTTGGAGGACAGCTGCCAGTGCAACCGCAGTCGTGTCGCTTCCGCCTCGGCCGAGTGTCGTGATGTCGTAGTTTTCGTCGATCCCCTGAAAGCCGGCAGCAATCACAATATTGCCCTCCTCCAGCAGTTCACTGACCCTTGCGGTTGAGATCGAGATGATCCGAGCTTTTGTGTGTGAACTATCGGTTCGAATCCCGATTTGACCCCCCGTGAGGCTAACCGCCTTGTAGCCAAGCGAATCAATGGCCATGGCCATGAGGGAAACACTGACCTGCTCTCCCGTGGAAAGGAGCATATCCATTTCGCGAGCCGGAGGCTTTTCCGTCACTTCACTCGCGAGGCTGACAAGTTCGTCCGTTTGCTTGCCCATGGCGCTGACCACCATGACCACCTGGTGACCACTCTGGTGGGCGCGAACCGCCTTGCGAGCAGCAGCGAGAATTTTTTCCGTATCCGCGACGCTGGTTCCACCGAATTTTTGAACGATCAGAGTCATGACGGTTTTCAAAGAGAAGAGTATCGGGGGAACAACAAGTGGGCGGCAGCTCTTCGGTTTCAGGTCCTCTGCGACTTTTTCTGAGTGGGTCGGACGCGTTGTCAAACACTCCGACTGGGCGTGAGTCGCAGAGAGCTATGCCGAGGTGTTGCCAAGGAAGTCACCCATCAGTTTCCAGCCTCCTGGATAATCATATTTCGATTCATCGGCAGACGCTTCGTCGTAGGTGTTTGCCCCTTCGCTTTCGATTCCAGCGCCTGCCATCGCGTACGGCACGAATCCATGGCTATGCGTTTTGAGGTGAATGGGAGTCGGGTGATCAGGAGTCACCAGGTACCGGACCTCTGGCAGTTCATGACGGAGTTCCCAAAGCGGTCGCACAATATGTCGATCGATTTCCTGCAAGGCTTCTATTTTAGCATCCACACGTCCCTCATGGGACGCTTCGTCGGTGGCTTCAATATGAACACAAACAAGATCGACGTTCTCCTGCTGGATCGCCTCGATCGCAGCCCGCCCTTTTGCTCCGTAATCGGTATCCAGATAGCCTGTCGCACCGGGGACTTCGATGCAGCTCCAATCGATCAGTTTTGCCAGTCCGCGAAGCAGGTCGACTGCGGTAATCATTCTTCCGCGGGGGCCGTATGTTGAGGTGAAAGGAGTGAGCGCGGGGGTTCTGCCCAAGCCCCATAGCCAGACATTCGTCGCAGGAAGTTGCCCACGACTGGCTCGCTGTTGGTTTACCGGGTGGTCGCAAAACCACTCCACCGACTGATTCATCAAGTCGACGAGCAAGTCGCTTCCGGGCCCACGAGGATAGTCGTTAGACACCGACTTGTCGGTAAGGTCATGGGGGGCTGTGTGACGGGTTTCCATGGTGAATGGCTGGTCGCTCTCACTTCCTCGGTAAACCAGCAGATTGCGGTAACTGACGCCGGGGATGAATTCGAGTCTCGAATCCGAAATCTTGGAGTTTGCAAACTGGAGGAGTTCCGTCGCTTCTTCCGTGGAAATGTGATTGGCGGTGAAGTCGTTCATGATCTGGTCTTGAATGGTGACCAGATTACACCGAATCGCCCAATCGTAGGGTCCAAGCTGAATCCCTTGCGCCGCGGCCTCAAGAGGCGCACGACCGGAAAAAAATTCGTTGGGGTCGTATCCAAGAAGGCTCATGTTTGCGACGTCGGACCCGGCCGGCAAATGCGCCGGAACATGATTGGCTTTGCCCACGTGGCCTGTCGCCGCGATTTCATCCATGGCTGGAATGTTGGCTGCCTGAAGCGGCGTTTTCCCACTCAGACTTTCCAAGGGTTCATCTGCACATCCATCAGGGATGATTATCACGTATTTCATGGTCGTTAATCCAATACTCTCATCCGGATGCAACTTGATTTTACGGTTTCGAGTTGTTCGATTTTCTTCATCGCTGCGTCAGCCTCACCTTCATGCGCCTCATGGGTCATCACGATCAAGGGGACGACGTTATTTTCGCTCTGCCCATCGGGCGAATGTTGGATCACGGAGGCAATGGAAATGTTGTTCTCTCCAAGCACTCCTGTGATCTGAGACAGGACACCCGGTTGGTCAAGGACCTGAAGTCTGACATAGTACCGGCTTCGAGTCGTGGCGGGGTCGGCCATCTGAACACGGGCTTCCTGATCGGACCAGAGTTCCAGTGTTTTGAAGGTGAGGCCCGTGCGTCCGACCGCCGTATCCATCATGTCGGCGACAACGGCCGATGCTGTCGGCATTTGGCCCGCGCCCAGGCCGTGAAAGAAAACACGTCCTACGGCATCCCCGACGACGCTGATGGCATTGTTGGCACCGCGGACCTCCGACATGGGAGTGAACATCTTGACGAGAGTGGGCGAGACATGCAGTTCCAGACCGCCCGCGATTAATTTTGCGACGGCGATCAGTTTCACGCGGTACCCAAGTTGGTTCGCGTATTTAAGATCGACCAGTTGCAACTGGTCGATTCCCTGAAGCGGAATCTCGCTCCAGTGAACTCTGGCACCGAACGCCAGGTGGGCCAAGATCGCCAGTTTCTGGGCCGCATCACTGCCGTTGACATCAAGAGTTGGGTCCGCTTCCGCGAGACCAAGACGTTGAGCTTCCAAAACGACGCTCTCGAAGGCTGCCTCCGATTCTTCCATTTCGGACACGATGTAGTTGCTCGTGCCATTGAGGATCGCCTGCAGGGACTGGACTTGGTTGGCAGAAAGGCACTGACTGATGTTGGTGATGATGGGGATACCACCGGCAACCGAGGCCTCGAAGGCGATGGACCGGCCCAACTCCCGGGCTCGATCGAAAAGCTCGGGACCAAACTCAGCGAGCAGGGCCTTGTTGGCCGTGACCACATCTTTCCCGCTCTCAAGCAGTTTCATCATGATCGAGCGGGCAGGTTCAAGACCTCCAATGAGCTGGGCGACTACCTCGATGGATGGGTCATTCAGGACGTCGTTGAGGTCATTGGTCAAAACACCTTTGGGGAGGTCAACATTTCGGGGTTTCGCTAAATCTTGAACGACGACTTTTTCCAGCCATAGCGTTCTGCCGGCGTGACGGGCAGTACGATCGCCGTGGTCAAGCAGTAGTCGGGCGACACCCGCGCCAACCGTCCCCATGCCGACGATCGCAACATTTGTTTTTTCCATCGCTTCGGCCCGTGCTTGGTGTTCCATCATAAATAGACTGGCATCGAAGAGTGGCTCTGGACCCACTCGCTCGCCATTTCGCCCTGTCCTTGGGCAAACTCACCCCGTTAATTCGTCAATGGTAGGACCCGCGAGGAAAAACCGTCAAGCCGTCCTCCGCCAAGTTCTCCCGGGTATTCGGGGTAAATCTTCGATCTTTCCGCAAAAACTTTGCCCAACCTGGGTTTGACACAACCGGAGGAAGCTCGCTAAAACTTCACACACAACACGACATGGGGATTAGAACATGTGGTGTTCTCTGGGGCACAGGGATCTGGGCCAAAGAGCATTGCGATTGGACGGATGGCTGAGCGGTTTAAGGCACTGGTTTTGAAAACCAGCGTACGGGTGACCGTACCGGGGGTTCAAATCCCTCTCCGTCCGCATGAAGGCGTTTCGGTCTCGGATCGGAACGCCTTTTTTGGGTCTTTGCCAAGTCAGAAGTCCTTGCCAGCAGCAAAGCCGATCCGATCTTCGCGAGTGTCCCGCGGTTGCGGACAAGTCGCTGGGAAAGTCGCTGATCAAACGGTTTAAGAGTGATTTTCAAACTCTCGGTCACCCGACGTCAGAGTCTTGGCTTGGTGGCCTTGGGTGAGGCCAGCGATACTCGCCATGGGAATTTAGCGAGTTTGACGATCTCGATTCAGGTATTGTGCAAACTGAACCCGATCGAATTTGATCAGTTGCCTCACTTTTTCAAGATGCTCTTGATCGGATCGACTCAATGTCCAGCTGACAAAATGGCGACTTGTGGCTTTGAGTTTTCTTTCGAGAACGCCCGGCGGTGAATAGGTGAGCTCAACCTGTTCCGGAATGATCCGGTGTTCCCGGATGGATTTGTTCAGTGCTTTTCGTGCGTAAGGAGGCATCTTACGTGGGTCGGTCCCGTTAAGCGAGGTGTACCAGTCCATGTAATCACAGTAGGCGTTGAACATGTCCGGATTTCTTGGGGGTTGACCTTGGGCTTGATAGGTCAGCCGTCGACTCTCCGAGGTGAGTGTGATCTGGTTTTCGCCCGCATCAAAGTCCTCTTGCAGCTTCCCCGGCAGATGGGCTTCGAAAAGTAATGGGTCGCGTCCCTTCAACGCCGGATCCGTGGCGACTTTGGCAAGAACGCGAATAATCTCCTCTTCCGTCATGACCATTTGCGTCTGGCTGCCCAAGTCGTAGAGCTTGAAAACTTTGTTTGCAGGATCGTAAACCGTGACCTCAACCGGTTCGTGGGTTTCGGTATCCATTCGGAAATCAAAGACTCGACCATCCTTGAAAAGGGTCAGGTTTTCTGAGACGGGGCGATCTTTGCTGTCGGTGTAAATGAAGGTTTCGATGCGCAGCTCGCGCAAATCTTGAGCCGTTGCTTGAGTGGCTGTCAGCATGAATACCCCTAGACAAACGATCCGTCGTCCCAGACTCATGTCCGCGATTCCTTTGAAATTTTGCCCAGCACCCAGTCGCATGGCATGGGTCGCGGGGCATTGCCAAACTCGTTTCGTTTGCCGTGTTCCATGGCAAACTCCAAGTCACATGCGTCTGTCCAAAAATGGGCTTCGAAACGCTAGCACCATGAAAGGCGCTCCTGTGACTTGCAGAACGTTAGGGGATATCCCCCAACGTGTCGACAGCACTTTAGGTCTCGTATCCGCTGCGATCTAACCCAAGGCAAAGAAGTGAGGAATGCTTGATGGCTTGGCGACTCACACATCAAGAAATTTGGACGTTTCCCTTGCGATCCTCTTGAGGGAGTCCCAAAATCAGGGGCCGCGCGACGTCCTTTCGACGCGGATTTCAAATTTTAAGAAGAGCGATGTGATGTCAAAGTACTTTGTTCCGGTCGCCGACCAGGGCAGCCGAAATCTCTTTTCAGGTGTGGATATTCGGACGGCTGCGGGGGAGCAGATGATGATTTCCGTTGTGGAACTCCAGCCCCACGCGATTGTGCCTTGGCATGATCATCCCCACGAGCAGATGGGAATTTTGATTTCGGGGCAACTGTTGTTTGAAATTGGCGACGAGAAATTAACACTACAGGCAGGGGACTGTTGGCGTATTCCCGGAGGGGTCCCCCACACCTGCCAAGCAGGCGAGGAATCCGTTCGCGCCATCGATATTTTTTCGCCTGTGAGGGAAGACTACCTCTAACACGAGGGGCCGCGATTCTGCAATCCGGTGCGGTTCACAGCCAAACCCATGCTTGCCCCTCGCCTTCTGGTGGCCGATCCGTTCAAGCACCGATTGCGAAAGGCCGGCGAGATTTTTGACGATCACTGGCGGCAGCCCGCATCCTTTCAATCCAACCCGGCTTTCGCTCCGCTTGGAGAGGGAGAGGCGAAACCCGTTCGAGCTTCGGCGTGGGGGAGTTTGCAGGTTTGCTCAAAAAGTGAGGGCTTGGAATGATCGATTCGCCTGAATCATCCGCACGGAGAAAACGACTTTTGACTTTGTGAAAACGCATCGCATGGTCGACACGTTGCCAGAGGTCCCGGTCTCGGACCGGCGCCATGGATCCAAATCTTTCCCATTCCCAGCCAGAATCTCGCCAGACCGGGAGACCATTTCGAAGCCCTCGATTGAGGTGCGAGCTGGTTGAGACCAGCATGACCTGCGACGGTTGTTCGAGTGCTTCAAGGCCACGCACTAAACCTAACAACTCGAGTCGCTCGATACTTCGTTGGTCTTCAAAATCTTTCACCTCCAGTCGTGCCGCATCGTGGAGAGGTTCGATCGAAAACTGCCAGAAACCTCTCGGCTGTGACTTCGAATTCTCGAACCCGGCCTGGACAAACAGAAGGTAGTGGGGAGTGTGTCGCATCTATTGGACCCGCGCAGGATGGTTTCGTGTGAAAAGAATTCAATCCGCAGGCCCTGACTCGTTTCTCCTGATTAAGGAAAACGGGTAAGCCTGAGGCACGTAAGCCGTCCTGGGCTGTCGAGGCTGTCCATAAAAGTTGTTTTCTTCTCTACAGACATCGGCCCAGTTTGACTGATCGTCATCACTTTTCTCCACGCTTCAAGATGTAACGACAATGACGACTTCGCGTTTTGGTCAAAGCTGCACAGCTATGCCATTTGCGGGCCTTGATTGGTCTACAATATCGTATGTCAATACAGAATATCGTACGTCAATACAGTGCGGCGATATTGTGCTGCAATGGACTGCAATGGTACGCGGATTCGAGGCGGTGACGCGTTGAATCCCTCGAACCACAAGCTTGCATTCAAGGGACGCTACCCGGTTGCTTCTTTATGCTGAAGGCAGAATATGTTGGTACGCTTCTCCCCAAAATCGGATTTTTGCGCCGCTGGTGATTGTCGGTATCGTGTTCAAGCTCTCTTTTTCATCTTGCTCGTGTCGATGGGATCCACCTCATGGGCACAGTCGGAGTCTCAGCCGACACGCGAGTTGGAAGATGAAACCGACCTTTCTCAGGCGGTTTATTCATTGATGAAAACACGTTGCTTTTCCTGCCATGGTCCAGAAGCATCCGAAGGAGGGCTTCGGCTAGATCGTCCTGCTGACTTCGAACAGGGAGGGGATCATGGTCCTCTGGGCGTAACACTTGAAGAGACCCGGGAGTGGCTTTTGGTTCAAGTGATACGCGGGATTCACGAGGAATTGGAGCAGATGCCGCCCGGAGGCGAAGGGACGCCGCTTAGTGACGCGGAGGTCAAACTTGTGGAACGTTGGCTTTCCATCGGAGCACCATTTCCTGCCGAAAGCCAAGGGGGAACCGAGCAGCCCGATCTCTGGTCGTTGCAGGCCCCACAAGCGGCTCCGCGAGTTCCCCAGCCAGCATCGAATTGGTCGAGGCACGCGATCGACCGTTTTGTGATCACGCGGCTAGGCGAGGTTGGTGTCGAGCCAGCACCCCGAGCCGATCGCGCAACACTGGTCAAACGGGTCTATCTCGACCTGTTAGGGTTATTGCCACCGCCGGAGGTGGCTCTGTCGTTTATGGAAGATGCGACTCCCGGTGCTTATGAAAAAATGGTGGATCGAGTTTTGAGTTCTCCACATTTCGGGGAACGGTGGGGGCGGCATTGGCTCGATGCGGCACGTTATGCAGACAGTGATGGCTATGAAAAAGATCGACCTCGTCCACACGCTTGGCGGTATCGCGAGTGGGTGATCGATGCGATCAATCGAGATTTGTCCTATCGGGATTTTTCGATCCAACAGATTGCGGGTGATCTATTACCTCAGGCAGCAAGTGACGTCTTTGCAGCAACGGGGTTTCACCGGAACACTTTGCACAATACGGAAGGAGGAACGGATCAGGAGGAGGATCGGGTGAAGAAGACGGTCGATCGAACCAATACGGTCGGCAGTTTGTGGCTCGGCATGACTGTGGGGTGCGCCCAGTGCCACACTCACAAATATGATCCGATCACACAACGAGAGTACTTTCAGCTTTACGCCTTTTTCAATCAGATTGACGAACACAATACTCCAGCCACTTTGCCGCGCGATCAGATTGAAATTCTTTCTGAGCTTGATCGCTGGTCGCTTCAGGGCGAAGAACTCGGTCGCCTCAAACGGGAGGCGGAACTGGAGGTCCAGCTAAGGTTCGACGAGTGGCTAAACAGTTCGCCCAACTTCCCGATCTGGTCGACGCTGTCCGAAACGAGTGCGGAGTCGAAAAATGGGACAATTCTGGAGAGGTTGGTGGACGGCTCCTGGCTGGCTCGTGGGCCCAATGAGGCTGCCGAGGTCTACGAGATTCATGGGAATTTGGATCCAGGGCACTCATGGACGGCGATGCGACTCGAAGTTTTGCCACATGACACATTGCCCAAGGGAGGGCCGGGGCGTGCTGACAATGGCAACTTTGTGTTGACCGATCTGGAAATTGAGGTTCTCAGAGCGGGGGGCCGCCCTGAGAAGGTCACGGTGGAAAAGGCCTATGCCGACTTTTCTCAAACGGACTGGCAAGCGGAAAAAAGTATCAATGATCAGCCGGACGATGGTTGGGCCGTTTCACCTCATGTCGGCCAACGCCATTTTGTGATCTATGAGTTTTCAGAGCCCGTCACCTTGCTCGAAGGGGCTCGGGTAATGGTGCGTCTCAAACAAAAGTACCCGGGGAAGAGTCACAATCTCGGACATTTTCGCATTTCGCTGACGAACTCCACAGACTTTTTTCCGGGGAATGAACCGAGGGGCGAGTGGGTCAAGCAGTTGGCGGGTTCGACGAATCTGTCTGATTTGGCGTCTCTCGCACCTCTGCTTCGATACTTTCGACTTTGGGATCCCAAGTTTCGAGAAATCCAAAGCAAGGTCGAGCAGCATCAGGCGAGGAAGCCGAAGCTTCAGGGAGCTGAGGTACAAGCCGTGATTGAACGCAGCAAGCCTCGCGAGACTCGGGTTCACCTGCGTGGTGATTTCCTTAATCCTGGGGTGCGAGTGACGGCCGCCGTTCCGAGAGTTTTTCCCGATTTGGAGATCACAGAAGGGAGTCCCAGTCGGCTCGATTTTGCCGAGTGGCTGTTTCGAGACGGGCATCCCACCACCGCCAGGACCGAGGTAAATCGCATCTGGTTACGGCTTTTCGGCGAAGGTCTGGTCCGATCCCCGGAGGATTTTGGAACGCAAGGTGATCTTCCGACACACGCGGAACTTCTGGATTGGCTCTCTGTGGAATTCCAACGGCTCGGTTGGAGTCGCAAGCGGTTGATCCGTACCATTTTATTGAGTGAGACGTATCAGCAGAGTTCTGCGGTTCGCCCCGAGTTGTGGACCCGGGATCCCGAGAATAAATGGTTGGCACGCCAGAATCGTTTGCGTCTCGAAGCGGAGGTGATTCGAGACATCAGTCTTCAGGCGAGCGGTCTACTGGATGAAACGGTGGGTGGGCCGAGTGTCCGACCTCCCCAACCGAAAGGCTACAACGCGTTGACGTACGCAAACAGCGCCAAATGGGAGGAGAGTCAAGGAGGAGACGCCCATCGCAGGGGACTCTATACCTTTTTCCAAAGAACCAGTCCCTACCCGATGTTGATGACGTTTGATTGCCCGGATGCCAACCAATCTGTCGTCATGAGGAATCGGAGTAATACTCCGCTGCAGGCACTGACACTCTGGAACGAAAGAGTCTTTTTTCAGTGCCACCAAGCCATGGCAGGCGAGGTGCTCGCCGAGTGGCCGGATTCGGCGACAGACGCATCGAAAGAGTTTCAGCGGTCAAGGCTGAACTGGTGTGTGGCAAGAACCCTTGGGCGGCCGTTGACCTTTGAAGAGGAGGAAACATTTCTTCATCTTTACGAAGCGACAAAAAGCCGTCTGTTGTCTTTTCCAGCAGGATCAGAGGATCTTGAAGCTCTGATTGGCGGCCAGCACCTTGGCCAGCAACGAGCAGACCTCTCTGGTCAGCGATCCAATGAGTTAAAGGTTGAATTGGCAACCTGGATTCTCATTTGTCGGACTTTGATGAACCTCGATGAGTTTATCAGTCGAGAGTGAGTTGACGATCGCCGGTACTCCATATCAGCGAAATCCGTCGCAGGAATTTGAACTCAGGTCCCGTAAGGACGATGACACATAACGGTCAAACAAATAAAATTGACAGAGGTATCAGAGCAAGTGAAAAAGGTATCCCGATGAATAATGATGGTCCATGGTCTGCCAGCCGTCGGAGTTTTTTCACGTCTAGCGCGAGCGGTCTTGGTGGCGTCGCCCTGGCGAGTATGCTTGCTCGCGAGGGGCAGGGTGATCAAGCGAGGGAAAAATCTCGGGCACCGCATTTTCCACCCCAGGCGAAAAATTGTATTTTTGTGCTGCCGGCTGGTGCTCCAAGCCATTTGGATCTTTTCGATCCAAAGCCCAAGTTGAACGAATTGCATGGACAGCCTCTGCCGGAATCCCTCACGAAGAATGTTCGATTTGCGTTCATACGGAAGGACTCGGCGGTACTTGCCGGAAGTGTGAGGCGATTTCGAAAGTACGGCGAGTGCGGCACTGAGTTTTCTGATCTGCTTCCTCGGATTGGTTCTTGCGCCGATGATATCGCGTTAGTGAGATCGATGCATACCGATGCGTTCAACCATCATCCCGCTCAGTTGATGCTCAATAGTGGCATCGCGAGGTTTGGCCGACCCAGCATGGGGAGTTGGCTGCTCTACGGGTTGGGCAGTGAATCTGACAATCTTCCCGGCTATGTTGTGTTGACCGCGGGCCGTGGAAGCAGTGGGGGAGTTTCGAATTGGACCAGCGGTTTTCTTCCATCAAATTACGAAGGCGTCCTCTTTCGGAACGGCCAAGAGCCCGTATTGAATCTCCAAAATCCACCGGGAGTGGATGAGCATCTCCAAAGCCTTGGTTTGGACGCGATTCAGAAGCTGAATACCCATCGCCTTAAGGTCCAGCAAGACTCAGAAATCGCAAGTCGAATTGCTTCGTACGAACTGGCTTTCAGGATGCAATCTGCGGCTCCTGAATTGATCGATTTGAGTGGCGAATCCCAAAAGACGCTGGAGGCTTACGGTGTCACTCGATCGGAACCGGAGAAAAGGAACTTTCGCGGGGGAGGGCCCGATGTCTACCGCCAGTTTGCAACCAATTGTCTACTCGCCAGACGCATGGTCGAACGCGGGGTCCGATTCGTGACCTTGGTGCACGCGTCCTGGGACCATCACAGTAATATTGACGAAGAACTCTCGTATAACGCAGGTATGGCTGATCAGCCTGTCGCGGCGTTGTTGCGGGATTTGAAGCAGCGAGGCCTGCTGGAGACCACGCTGGTTGTTTTCGCTGGAGAGTTTGGGCGGACGCCGCTGGCAGAGAATCGTGCAGGGCGAGAAAATTCAAAGATGGGTCGGGACCACCATCCTTTCGCATTCAGTGTTTGGATGGCAGGTGGCGGTATCCGCGGAGGTCAGGTTTACGGAAAGACGGATGAGATTGGCTGGGCGCCGATCGAAGACAAGGTCCACATGAATGATTTTCATGCCACCATTCTCCGGTTGTTTGGTTTCGACCATCACCGTTTGGCCTATCGTTACAATGGTTTGAATGTTCGCTTGACGGATCAGGGCGGAAAGGTGATTGACTCCCTGATTTCATGATTCTGTTCATGGTAGACTGGCTGCCTCGGCGGACAGAATCGTATTTCGTCGCCCCAATGAATGATCAAAATAGGAACGCTGCCAATGGCCCGCGCTTCAAATGTTTTCGGAGAGCCTTTGCAAGGTTGTTGCCAAAAACCAGTCACCGGATTTTACCGTAATGGCTACTGCGAAACCGGTCCGGAGGATGCTGGGATGCATCTGGTCTGTGCGGAAATGACCGAGGAATTTCTTGAGTTTTCGGTTTCCCGGGGTAACGATCTTGTCACGCCCCATCCGGAATGGCAGTTTCCCGGGCTCAAAGCAGGAGACTGCTGGTGTCTTTGTGTCCTCAGATGGAAAGAAGCATTGGAGGCAGGGTGCCCACCTCGCGTCAAGCTTGCGGCGACGCACATTTCCACGCTCGAGTTTGTGGACCTTAAGGATCTGAAAGCTCATGCGTTGGATGATCAGGAAGATGATGAATAGAGGTGATGTCATCCCTTGACTCTTACGAGACTCCCTACGTCGCCTACAAAAGCTGGGCCATAAAAAAACTCCCGACCCTCACCAGGTCAGGAGTTCAAATCGTTTCAATGAGTGACCGAAGGCGATCTATTTGTCCATCCACTCGGTTGGAGAGATCACGCCGTCTCCGTTGGCGTCGATCTCTTCGAATTCTTCAAGTTTGTCCTGAGTCCAGCGGGTGGTGAACTCACTCATCTGCAACTGACCATCTCCGTTTTTGTCATCCTCGATAAATTCGTCATCGAGCCCCATGTCCTCAAGTTTGGACTGGATGGAGGTTCTCTGGTAAACGGAGCGCTGTTTCGTTGAGGCACTTGAAGATGAGTTTCTGGAGGAACTCGATTTTGAACTGCTGGACGAGGTTTTCTGGGCTCGGTTCAGGTAGGCCTGCAGAAGTTCTTCCTTCGTCAAGCTCTTGTCCTTGTTGGAATCCGCCTCGTCAACGTTGACCAGTTTGCGAATGGACTCCTGTTCTTTCTCGTCAAGTTTTCCATCTTTGTTTGCATCTTTTGAGTTAAAGATGCTGTTGACGTACTTCGAATAACGTTCTTTCAGAGCATCCGTGTTTGACTGGCTGGATCGCGAACTCGATTCGGAGGACCGACTTCGCGAATCACCTCCGCTAGAACGACTGGAACTGCTTTCGCGCGAGCGATCGTCGCTTCGATCATCATCCCGACTGTCTCCTCCACGTCCGGAATACCGGGCTCTCATTTCTTCACGCATCTTGTTGCGTTCTTCCTCACTGGCGTTCATCCAACGTGAACGCCAGTCGGACGAATCACCTCCGCGATCACCTCCGCGATCACCTCCGCGATCACCTCCGCGATCACCGCCACCGCGTTGTTGTTCGTTGGACTCGCGTGCCTTGTAACGCTCCGCGAGTTCGGCGCGAGTGAGTTTACCGTCTTTGTCGAGGTCGTTTTCACTTGGGTTAGGACTTCCCCAACGAGCACGCCCGATTTCCTGTTGATCGAGGATGCCGTCCTTATTTGCATCGTAACGACCAAGCGTCTGTTCGACACGTTGTAGAATTCGTTGGTCGTATCGGTCTTCAAGTTTACCCGTTGCCGCAATCGTGCTTCCAAACTCGACTTCAAAACCAGGGACGGCCGTGAATTCGGCGTCAACTCCAAAGCCGGGAACGCCAGTTTCCTTGGGGGCCTCAGACGTTCGACCTTTTCGGAACGCTTCACCAATTTTGTCGAGTTCGATGGACTTGGACAAATCGATGCCAGCGGACTCAAGCCTGGGTCCAATCCACTGTTTCATCCGATCCGACATTTCGTCCGGATCAAGCTTCCCATTGCCGTTACGGTCCATACGGGAGAGAAAACCTGAGGGGTCGAAGCCACTTCGCTGGTCTCCCTGATCACCGCCACGATCACCGCCACGATCACCGCCACGGCTGCCCCACGAAGACCGACCTCGATCATCGCTCTGGCCACCCCAAGAAGGGCGTCCACCCCATGATGGACGTCCTCCCCCTTGAGCGTCGCTCTGGTCGCCTCGCGGAGGGCCTCCGCGGCCGGGGAATCCCCCGCGGTCACCCCCTGGTTGGGCGGATGCGAACGAGCCAAGCGTCAATACAGTGACACACATCACAAAGAGTGTGAGGTGGTTTCGGTGCATCGGCTAACCTCTGTGCTATTCTGGGCGTAAATCGCGTGAGAGTACCCTGGAACTCTACGTAGACACCTAAACCTCAATTCTAGTGACACAGTTTCGAAAGTTGTTTGATAATTTTGAGGTTTCCTGTTTCGGTCAAAAAAAAACGCCGTTTGCAGGGAATTCAGTATTCTAGGGGAGCTCGATCTGACTTTTAGGCGGTTCCCCGGCCGGGGCACTTGTTGCCTGTTGTTGGGTCTGAAGGAAAGCCATTCTCAGCTGATGGACCGTACTGGTCAGCATCTGCGACTCCTCCTCGGACAGATTTCCCTGAGTTTTCTCTTCCAGCATGCTCAGCGTATCGATCATGTGCTTGGCCAAATCCAATCGGAGGATCGGCCGATTTTCAATTGGGTCCGGGATTGCCCCCAAACCACTCAAGGCTTGAGAAGCGAGGGTGGAAACCAGTAACGGGAACGATGCAGGGGGAATTCCGTCGTTGGCCTGCTCATCGGGAGTCGGGGCGGGCTCCTCTTTGGCCTTTTCTTTTTCCTGCTGGACCTGTGACTTCCAGTCATCGTCGACAACGATCTTTGGCTCTTGGGGATTGGGATCATTCATCGGAGTATCTCCGTTGAAGGGGGGGTGTTAGAACGAAACCGAAGCGTTTTGTTTTTCTTTGACGCGTCGAGAGACGGCTGCCTCGATAAAGCCCTGGAAAAGTGGGTGTGAGTGGGTGGGTTTCGACTTGAATTCAGGGTGATATTGAACGGCCACAAACCATGGGTGGTCTTCGAGTTCCACGATTTCGACCAGTTTGCCATCAGGACTCGTACCTGCAAACCTCATCCCATGCGCTGCAAACTGTTTGCGGTACACGTGATTGAATTCATAGCGATGGCGATGGCGTTCTTCGACTTCCGTTTTTCCGTACAGATTCGCACAGTGCGTTCCCGACTCAAGAATCGCCGGCTGCGCACCCAATCGCATGGTGCCGCCCATTTCAACGATGTTCTTCTGTTCGTCCAGGAGGCATATCACTGGGTGAGGAGAATCTTTGTCGAATTCAGTGGAGTGGGCGTCCGTCAAACCGACCACATTTCGACCGTATTCGATGACGGCACATTGCATCCCTAGACAGATTCCAAAGAACGGTATGTTTCTTTCCCTCGCGTAACGGATGGCGGCGACTTTACCTTCAATTCCACGTTCGCCAAAACCTCCGGGAATGAGGATGCCGTCGTAGCCACTCAGGAGACGCTCGGGGCCTTCGTTTTCGACATCTTCACTTTGAATGCGGCCGATGCGTATTTGTGCAAGGTTACTGATTCCCGCATGATCGATCGCCTCATAAATGGATTTGTATGCGTCCTTATGTTCCGCGTACTTTCCAACTACCGCGATACTGATTTCGTGTGACGGATTCCTCATCCGATGGAGAAGTTCTCGCCAGTCGTCCAGATCAAGCGTTGATGAGGACTCGAGCTGAAGTCGGCGAACAATGAGTTCATCAAGTCCATGTTCGACCAAGCTGAGTGGGACCTCGTAGATGGAGAAGTCCTTGTCCTTCTCTTCGATTACCGCTTCCAAAGGGACGTTGCAGAACAGACCAATTTTCTCGCGGTCTTCACGACTGATGGTCCTCTCGCAACGACAGATGAGAATGTCCGGTTGGATACCGATTTCACGGAGTTGCCCCACCGAGTGTTGCGTCGGCTTGGTTTTCAGCTCTGCCGCGGCCTTGAGGTAAGGAACAAGTGTCAGGTGAATGTAGAGGCAGTTTTCCTTACCAACGTCCAATGAGAATTGCCGAATGGCCTCAAGGAACGGCTGGCTTTCAATATCCCCAACCGTTCCACCAATTTCAGTGATCACGACGTCTGTATCATCATCTCTGAGGCGTTTGATGCACTGCTTGATTTCGTTGGTGATGTGGGGAATGACTTGGACCGTTTTACCCAGAAATTCCCCACGCCGTTCTTTTTCAATGACTGAAAGGTAGATTTGGCCAGTGGTGTAGTTGGAGTCCCGCGAAAGAGGACTGTTGGTGAACCGTTCGTAGTGGCCAAGATCTAGATCGGTTTCGCTTCCGTCGTCCAGAACATAAACCTCTCCGTGTTGATAAGGACTCATCGTTCCGGGATCGACGTTGATGTAGGGGTCAAGTTTTTGAATCTTGACCTTCAGTCCTCGTTGCTCCAATAGCATACCGATGGAAGCACTGGTCAGCCCTTTTCCCAACGAGCTGACGACCCCTCCAGTCACAAAAATATGCTTAGTCATCGATCTAAAACGCCTTCCATTACGTGATTGGAATCAAATCGAAGCGGGCAAAACGAAAGCGTGCGGCGGCCCACGGAGCGAACTCACCCGCTCATGCCCTCCTGCGTCCAACCAGGGAGACGTCCCCGGTAAACAGGATTGGCGGACACCGAGCAGACACATCGCGTCTGATTGTCGGTGATGGGCTCCCTCGGGAACGACCGTATTCGCTTGCGAGCGAGTTGCAAGCGCCAGAGAAATCTCTCCGATGATCGAACGGAAGGCCCATCTTGAGAGACGACAATTTCCACGGGAATCTACCCAAAGAGGCGGATTCAAAAACCGCGTCCCATGGGCGAGCATCCTAGCAATTTTGCTGACGTCTGACAAATGCCTCGTAATCTTGCAGCGTGTCAATTCCTCCTTGAGATGCGGAGACGATACCCACTTTTATCCGATGACCGTGGTCCAGAATCCTCAACTGTTCAAGACTTTCGAGCTTTTCCATGCGAGAAGGCGGCAGATTAGGGATCTTTAGTAAAAAATCCCGTCGGTAGACGTACAAGCCCAGATGGAGATAGTGAGAGGGCGTCTGCCCCGAGAAATCCACCTTTTCCTGCGCTCGCGGAAATGGGATTGGGCTTCTCGAAAAGTACAGGGCCTGTTGGTTCTGATCCATGACGACTTTTACCGCAGCAGGGTCCGAGAGCGTCTCTGGGGTTCGAATCGGGGTTGCCAGAGTCGACATCATCGCAGTCGAGTCCTCTCTGAGGATTCTGATCGCCAAATCAATCGCTTCGGGCTCGATCTCCGGTTCGTCCCCCTGAACGTTGACCACAAGTTCGTAATCCGAGAAGGCTCGGGCCACTTCGGCGATTCTATCGGTCCCACTTTGGGCGTTCGGGTCGGTCATGATGGCTTCACCGCCGAAATGACGCACCGCTTGCTCAATTTCAGGATGATCGGTTGCAACCAGAACCTTGCTCGCTTGGGTCGCTTGGCTCGCCGCTTCGTAGGTATGCTGAATCAGGGGTTTGCCCGTCTTGCTGAGCAGCATCTTTCGTTCGAGTCTTGTGGAGGCGTATCGGGCGGGAACCACAATCATTACTTGCGTCATCGAACACCATTTCCTTGTATCGCGAGCCGTTTCACTCAGAACTCGGTTGTAGCAAATCGGGTGTTTTGAAAATCAAGTCAGAATCTGGGGCCACCTGGGGCAGGGCTCGTTCGACCCTTGCTCTTCCTATTCAAATTTCTCATTCAGCCCCATTCGGTTTGCGTGACCAGAGTATCATACAAGGCATCACCGTCGGGACACCCGATCGTCGCCAATTCCTGAATTTCCTGAAACCCTCGCTGCGTTTCCAATCCAATGGGTTGATCGGACAAGGGGTAGAGTGCGAAAACAGGCCTCGAAAAATCATCACCCGTATGATGGAGAACTTTTCATAATGAAATCTGCTCGATGGAGTCCCTGCTCGATCCTGCGAAGTCTTTTGTGGTCTAGTTGCCTTGTTCCTTTGTTTTTTTTGACAGCACAAGCCCAGACGGATCCATTTGATCGATGGGAAGACGACATCAAGAGGTTTGAACGTCTGACACGCGAGTTACCAGTGGACTCGGGTGGCGTCGTTTTTGTCGGAAGTTCAAGCATCCGAAAATGGAAACTTGATCAATTTTTTCCCAATAAGGGGTATCTCAATCGAGGTTTTGGCGGATCGACGATTGCGGATTCGACCCACTTCGCGGAACGGTTTATCAAGCCTTTGAAGCCCTCAAAAATTGTGATTTATGCCGGTGATAATGACATCAAACACGGCAAGAGCGCGGAACAAGTGGTTCAGGACTTCAAAGCGTTTGTGGAGATGGTGCAGCAGCTGGTGCCGGGTGTGGAAGTGATTTTTATTTCGATCAAGCCGAGCCTGAAACGGTGGGAACTCTATCCAGAAATGTCGAAGGCCAATGCCTCGATTGCCGAGCTATGCAAGACCAGTGATCAACTGAAGTTCGCGGATATCGCGACGCCGATGATCGGAAACAACCCGCAACCTGCTGAGAGCCTGTTCGTCAAAGACCAGCTTCATCTATCCGACAAGGGCTATGAGATTTGGACACGCGTGCTCCAAGGAGTTTTGGACATCCCCTAGCCGCCCTTCCACCAATGTCCGATGGCATGACGCCAGCCTTGCATAAAAACATTTTGCAGAAGTGGCTTGGGATTTGGAATGCTTGCGAAAGGGGCTTTGCCGCGTTTGTGCGATCATGCTCGTGCGATCCTATCGCACTTGGGGTTCGATCTTGGGACGCAGGAGACGTTTGGGACTGGATGCTGGGGGCAATTTATCCAGGGTCTGAAGAGCGACTGCGGCTTTATTGACGGATTTCAAAATGTTTTGGTGGTGAGCAGAATTTCATGGTGTTAGCCCACGAAGAAGAGGCCGTGAAGAGAACACTGGTGGTCGTTGCGACCTACAACGAGGTTGAGAACATTGCTCAGCTGGTAGAAGCGATTTTTTTCGCCTTACCGAGAGCTGAAATTCTGGTGATTGATGATAATTCTCCGGATGGAACAGGCGACTGGTGTGATTCGTATCAGCAGCAAGACTCGCGGCTGAGGTGTCTGCATCGATCCGGAAAACTTGGACTCGGCTCTGCATCCATCGAGGGATTTCGTTTTGCGGTCGATTCTGAATACGATTTCGTTTTGACGCTTGACGCCGATTTCAGTCATCCTCCGGAACATCTACCGGCATTGTTGAACCGGCTCAACCAACCGGATTGTGATGTGGTGGTCGGGTCGAGGTATATCAAGGGGGGCAAGATTGAAGGCTGGCCTCTAAAACGGCGGATCATGAGTCGTTTGGTCAACCTTTACGCCCGCGTTGCTTTGAGAATTCCATGTCGAGACTGCAGCGGCGCCTTTCGAGGATACAAGGTTGCTGTTCTGCGCGACCTACCTCCGGAGGCGGTCCAAAGCCAAGGGTATGCCTATCTTGAAGAGTTGCTCTGGAGGCTCAAGAGACTCGGCTGCCAATTCCGAGAAGTGCCTTTCACCTTCAAAGATCGGGAATTTGGCGAAACCAAAATCAACTTCCGCGAAGCTCGGCAGGCGATATGGGCGATTCTTACGCTTGGCCTCCGAGAATGGACAGGCGCCTTGTCGGGCCCGCAACGAAAGTAATCGGTCACGACAGAATATGTTTTACGAAAAATGTGACAGGTCAGGCCGAACGAAGCGATTTGACGGGCGGTTGTTCTCTGGATTAGAATACGGCCCGCGAAGGATGCGTCCCACAGTGCCACGGAAGGGTTGTTCCGCTCGATCACCCCCCCTGCCCGCCTTTACCTGCAATTCCGGACTTCTGGAAGGGAGTGCAGGCCCACCTCGCCAGGTGATCTTGCTTAATAAGTTCGCTCGCTCCGTCAGGCATCCACCCGCCATGAACTCGCATCGCGCGTTACTCGTTTTACTCGTCGTCACCCTCAGTGCCGCCATGGCGGATCCGGGTCCCTTGCTCGCGACCGAACCGTTTGGCGTGGGTGAAAGCGCGCCAGACTTTGATGTGAAAGCAGTCGATGGAACGCCCCTATCGTTGAAACAATTTTCAAAGGCGAAAGTGGTCGTACTCTGCTTCACCTGCAATGGTTGTCCGGTAGCCAAGTCCTATGAGGGGCGTTTTCGAGAATTCGCTGCGGAGTTTCGCGTTCAGGGCGTCGAGTTCATCGCGATCAACTGCGATTTTGATGAGATTCACGGCGGTATTGCAGAGCAGCTTTCGACCCAAAAACTGGAGTACACCTACGCGGTGGATGCGTCAGGACAAACGGCGAAAGATTACGGGGCCAAAGTAACGCCTCAGCTGTTCGTCTTGGATCAGCAACGCAAACTCGCCTATACGGGGCCGTTTGATGACCGCATGAATGACCCCACGGTCCCCTTGGTGCGAAATGCAGTTGAAGCCTTGCTTGAGGGCAACACGCCTCGTGTGACCACGAAGCGACCCTTTGGTTGTCGCATCAAGCTCAAACGACGTTAATGACGTTGAATTGCCGAGCATTGGGTTTGGGTCGAAGGTTTACTGGGGTACAAGTTCTCACTCACAAGTTCTCACTCACAAGGTTCACTGCGATCAGCTTGATGGGTTTGATTTCCGCCGTGAAAGAAGGATTAAAAAAAGCCATGCACTCTAGTGGAGGCATGGCTTTCAGCTTTCCTAAGAATGCTCATCGGACCTCACGGTTCTGAGCTGTCCTTCTGTGCCGGCAATGTGAATTTAGGTGCCGTCGGCTGATCGTAGTCGTCGTAATCATCTTGGGACTGGTAGGTGGACTTGGCAATGTCCTTCACCGGTGCGGTGACCTCATCCGCTGCTTCGGTGAACGAGCGTTGAAAGTCGGTCAGTCCCTTTTTGAATTCGCGATAACTTCCGCCCAATGATCGAGCCACTGAGGGAAGTTGCTTGCCGAAAAGCACGACGGCGACGATCCCGATGATGACCATCTCGTTCATGCCAATACCGCCAAACATGGTGTCGAGCCTCCTGAATCTTTGATAACAAGCAAAACGATCGGGGATTCGCTCGAAACAGCGCGGGAGATACTCCCGAGGACGAGTAACAATCTTGCGGACGTTCCCGTCTCAACGCCGATCAAGCTACGTTTGATCCAAACAGCTTTCGCTATCCTTCACCCTGTTCGCCCGATCCTTCTTCCTCGTCTTGATTGGTCATGCCCTTTTTGAACTCGGTCACGCTGCGACCCATGTTTCTCATCAGAGAGGGCAATTTTGCCCCGCCAAAAAGTAGCAAGACGATAAAAGCAATAATCAGAAGTTCCTGGATTCCAGGCATCCCGAATCCAAGGAGTGGACTCTCCAAAATCGAGCCGTTCGTGGTCATTACATACTCCCGCTAGAACAAGTGAAAAGTGTTAAAGCACACTCATCGGCGAGAGCAAACTAGCACCCGTGTGGGTCTAGTTGGGACCGAGACGTGCGAGTCGGTCGAGATCCGATCCGACGTACTCCCTCATTTTATTGCGTGTCATTTGACTGTCAAACGGACATTTTCAATAGAAATAGTCATTGAGGGCAGGAGAAATGAAAAAATCGACGCCGGAGATGCTAGCGATGCCGGAAATCACTGGAATCTCGTGCCGGAAAGACCGATTTTAACGGTTGGGGCAGGTTGATCGGTTTTTCTTGTCGTGAGGGCATCTTTGCCCGAACTCGTCGCCGATTCGCCTCAAGATCCTGCTTTTATCTCGCAGAAATGAGTTTCATCATGAGGATTGTCACGGCCGTTTTGCTCGGAGTCTTCGTCGTCTGCGTTACACCAGTCGCTGCACAAGACTGGGCGAAATCGTTGTTCGAAAGTCACCGGCACGATTTCGGAGTGGTTGCTCGGGGCGGTAAAGCGGAATACTCGTTCAAAATTACGAATCGATATCAACAGGCGATTCACATCGCTGAGGCCCGCTCCAGTTGTGGCTGTACGACGCCTTTGGTGGCGGCAGATCGAATTGCCAGTGGCGAAACGGGTGAGATTCTCGCGAAGTTCAACACGCGTTCTTTCCTGGGGCAAAAAGAAGCCACGATTACGGTCGTCTTCGACGAGCCCGCTTATGCTGAAGTTCAACTCAAGGTGTCAGGCTTTATTCGCTCAGATGTGGTCTTCACCCCCGGTTCGGTCAATTTCTCAGACATTCAGAAGGGCGAGGAAGCCGTAACGCCAATCGAGATCTCTTATGCTGGCCGAGAAGATTGGGCAATCACGGACGTTCGCAGTCGAAACAGCCATTTGAGTGTTGAGTTGGCGGAGACCCACCGCGGTCAGGGAGGCGTCCAATACCAAATGTCGGTAAAGCTTCAGCCGACAGCACCGCCGGGTGCGTTTCTCGATGAAATCAGTATCATCACCAACGATGGTGCCCAGCGATCGATTCCTCTCGTGGTGGAGGCAAGGATTCAGGGTGAACTCGTTGTGAGCCCTCCACTCTTGAGCCTTGGGACGGTTGAGCCGGGCGAAACCGTGACCAAGAAGGTGTTGATCAAGAGTGAGCACCCGTTTCGTGTCACTGGGGCCACTGCACAAACTCGAAGCTTGAACGTCAAGTTGCCCGGAGAATCCAAAAAGCTCCAACTTGTACCGGTGACTTTTCGAGGACAATCGTCCGGCGACAAGCTCAACGATACCGTCCGTTTGGAGACCAGCCTCGGTTCGGTCGAAGTCAAAATTACAGGTTCGGTGAAATGAGGCTCGTTCAAATGACCCGAGCACCTGCGCCGGGCCGTGGATGAGTCGCAAATGTTTTGCCCTCAGTTGCGTGACTTGCGGACTATGCCTTTCTGCTCCCCTTGGACTCGTTTACCGTTTCTGCAATTCGCGGGTCCGGCAATACGTCGCCGAGGTTTCTAGAAGCGACCATGCCACTGGGACTTGTCGACGTGGGACTCGGTCATGGCTCCGATGCTTAACGTCGCTTAATCACTCAGCGACTAAGAACCCTTTCAGTCCATCTGCTGTTGGAATTGCGTCACGAATCGTTGCATGCGTTTCCGGTTTGCTCCAAGGTCTGAGTAACCGACTCGAGAGGCGGACCGAAAGTGAATGGCTTTATCTTTGGGACTGACCCAAAATTCGACATCGTCGACAAAACCAAAGATCAACGAAGTGAATTCCACATGAAGATAATCTTCTGCGGTGGTAACGATCTTGGTTCGCGGTAATGAACCTATCGTCTTCTCCAAGTTCGCGATCGCCTCGGCAACAGAGCCATCCCAAGGGATCGAATCCATACGGTGGGACGAATCGCTTGCTTGGGTTGAGACGCAATTTGGTGAATCCGGGCACTGCGCCAAGCGACCGTCGAAAACACCCAGTCTTGAGGCGGGTTGACTGGAAGCATTCATGTTTCGAGCCCCTCCGATAACGGCCAAAAGTATGATGCCGACTCCCCCGTAAAAACCCCAGCGAACTCGATGTTTCCAAGTGCGTGGTGACTCGTCGGAGGCGGGGGACTGGGAATCTGACATCTTTGATTTCTCGCTACAGTAAGCAGTCTTTTCTCGCTCACGCAATCAATCTGAGTTCCGCCTCTTCATCTGGATTGTTGCACGCTTCGCGTGAACAAACACCGTTGACAGGGTCAATAACGGGCAAGATTCTTCTTGCGTGGAACTGGCTCAAGCCCGTTGAGGCCACATGACCAGTCAACATGGGATTGAACGAGTGTCAACGATGATTTTGGGTGATGGTTGTGCTGTCGACGGTCAAAGTGTTAACGGCTCCCCGTGACTTAGATTGATACGGCTTGACGGTGTTTTCACCGGAGTGAGCGCGATAAACTACAGCCACAATCCCGCGGAACAGATGGGGCGCGATGACTCAACGAGGAGGGGTTGTAGATAAACTGTCGCGAAGTGCAGGCGACTGGCAACATGCCTGCCTTTTCGAGTTTCCGACAGTCGAGGTTTCCTGAAGCGTTAGGTGAGGAAGACAATGATGGATTTCCGGCGGATGTGGCTGAGGACTTTAGGTTTGGCCACGGTGGTTTTGGTCTCCTTTTGTTCCAATGTTGAAACTGCGATTTCTCAAGAGGCTCAGGCAGTAGCTGAATTTCCCAAGGGTGAAATCAAAGGCCCATTTCGATGGGAGAGTCAGATTTTTCCCGGGACCGTTCGAAACTTTTGGCTGTATGTTCCCGCTCAATACGATGGTCAAACACCCGCTTGCGTCATGGTGGTGCAAGACGGCCTTCAACTGGCTCGCCGATGGAAGTTGATCGAAGCCTGGGATCGTTTGATTGCCAACGGTGAAATTCCCGTCCAGATTGGGATCATGATTGAGCCGGGTGTGGTTCCCGCTCCTCACGACGATGCTCAACCTCGTTTCAATCGGAGCTTCGAATACGACGGCCTGGGCGACCAGTACGCCCGTTTTTTGGTCGAGGAAATTTTGCCTGCGGTGGGTCAGGACTACAGTCTGAGCAAGCGCCCGGGCGACCGCGCGATCGCGGGTTCGAGTTCAGGCGGCATCTGTGCCTTCACCACCGCGTGGGAGCGTCCTGATCAATTTGGCCGTGTTCTCAGCACCATTGGGACCTACGTCGGATTGCGAGGGGGAAACGAATATCCCATCCTGGTTCGCAAAACCGAGCCCAAGCCACTTCGTATTTTTCTTCAGGACGGTAATCAGGATCAGAATATCTACGGGGGCAACTGGTGGATCAGCAACCAGCAGATGCTTTCGGCTTTGGAATTCAGCGGCTATGAGGTCAAGCACGTCTGGGGCGAAGGAGGGCACAATAGCAAACACGCTTCTCAAATCATGACCGCTGCGGTTCGCTGGCTCTGGCAGGGACATCCTAAGCCCATCGGATCGGCCGGTGGAAAGAAGCGGCGAACGGATATCCTGATCGAAGGCGAAGATTGGGAACGGGTAAGTGACGGTCATGGATTTACCGAGGGTCCAGCGGTGAGTGCGTCCGGCGAGGTTTTCTTCACCGACATTCCCAACGATAAAATCTATAAGATCAATGTGGATGGAACGGTGGTGGAGTTTGTGTCGGGAAGCGAAGGGGCGAACGGTCTGATGTTTGGTCCCGAGGGATGGCTATATGCATGCCAAACGAAAACCGGAAAAATTATTCGGTACGATTCGGATGCCAAGATGGAGGTCTTTCTCGAAGAGGCATCCGCGAACGATATCGTATTGCTTCCGGGGGGAGGGTATTACACCGATCCCGATCATCAACGCGTCTGTTTTTTCGACTGGGACGGAAATCAGAAAGTTGTTGACGAGGGCTTGGCGTTCCCCAACGGGGTGGTGGTCAGTCCCGATCAAACACTCCTGATGGTGTCAGATACTCGGGATCGCTTCACTTACTCTTATCAAATTCAGCCCAACGGTGACCTCAAGTTTCGGCAAAAATACGGCCATCTTCATCGCAGAGATGGAGATCGCGACTGTGGGAGTGATGGAATGGCGGTTGACCGGGATGGGCGGACTTACGTCACCACCCGCAACGGTCTTCAAGTCATGGATGCTCTCGGGCGGGTGCATCTGATACTTCGCAAACCCCAACCAGGGTGGATGAGCAATGTTGTGTTTGGGGGCGTGGATCGAAATTGGCTCTACGTCACCTGCCAAAACGCCGTCTACCGTCGCAAGGTCAAAACTCAAGGGTTTGATTCGGTTGCCTCACCCTTCAAGCCGCCCCGCCCAGGTCTCTGAGGGATGCTTGCACTTCTATCTTGCCCATCTTATATAAACGGAAATATTGTCATATTCGATTTAACCGTTGAGTCCCTAGGTGTCGATCACCAGAACAGAGGTAATTGTCTGTCTTCACTTGGGGTCCATAATCATGTTGAAAAAGTCGTTGGTCACCGCGTCATTGCTTTTGGCGTGTGCGGTCGCCTGGGGAGTTGCTCAAGACAACTTGGGGCCATCCATCTTGGCAAAGCCCATTCAGTCGACTCAGGAAACTGAGAGCAAAACAGAATCGAAACCTCCGAGCCTTTCTACCGCGCTGAAATCGGCCCAGCAAAACGCGGTAGCTGATTACAGTTCCACACCGGGTGGAGAAGCTTCAGCCAGCGTTCAACGGTCTTCTGCAGAAGTGACTGAGGACGCCGGCAGCGATTTTGAAATCCCGTCGATCCTTTCCGGGCGAAAGGACGTGAAGCCGCAACCGACCACTCAACCGGGACCCGCTGTACCCTCGATGGTTCAGCCACGAAAAATTGGAGACAAGCCCGATCTTTCCTCGCCTCGCGGGGGAACAGGCCTACCATCTTCGGTCCCACCTTCTCAGTTGCCTACACCCCGTCTCGCTCAACCGATTCCGCAGCAGCCTACGAACGGAACGGTGCAGCCTGCTTCTCAACTCCCCAAACCGTCCACGCTCGGTTCACCCTCTCAACCAAGGCGTCTGCTTCAACCCTCAACCACCGGCGACGCGACTCCAATGACGCTTCCGTCGACGTCGGGTAAATCAAGTCGCTCGGATGTGCGTCCCCGGACAGCAAGGACCATCGAAATTGGCCAGCAATCCAATGGGATACGCCCGATGTCAATGTCGATCCCTGGACCCTCGCTGCGAGTGGACACCGTTGGACCCGGAACACTTTCCGTCGGTAAGCCTGCGGATTTTGAGGTCGTGGTCTCGAATCTTGGTTCCATGGCCGCCCAGGAAGTCCTGGTTGCGGTTGATTTCCCCGCGACCGTCGCACTTTCCGCCGCTCAAGCCGTCAATGGAGAAATTGAACAGACCGATGGAAGCAAAATGGCTCGAGTGATCTGGACAGTTTCGGATGTGGCTGCCGGTGGAGAGCAACGCCTTTCGATGAAGCTGACCCCTTCGGTCAACAAGCCGTTCGATCTGGATGTGGAATGGACCTTCATCCCATTGGCGAAAAAGACTCAAATTCAGGTGACTCAACCCGAAATCGAATTGACGATAGACGGTCCCACCGAAGTGCTGTTTGGCGAGAAAGCCAATTTCCGTTTTGTCGTGACCAACAGTGGGACCGGAGCGGCAGAGGATGTGACCGTCGACCTTCCAGGGAGTCTTGGTGCAGAGCCCAAGAATCTTGGGACGATCGCCGCGGGACAAACCCGTTCTTTCGAAATCGAAATCGAGGCGGTCGATGCAGGTGAGGTCACTTTGGGAGCGCGTGCGACGGCGGACGGAGGATTATCCTCCGAGAAGTCGCTGAAGTTCGTTGTCCGTCGCGGCGAATTGAATGTCGCGATTGCCGGTCCTGAGTTCAAATATGCCGGAACGACCGCGACTTACGAATTGATCATCAGGAATACCGGAGATGCTGCGGCGAAAGAGGTGATGGCTGCAGCAGCTTTGCCAGCCGGAGCCGAGTACATCGACGGGATCTCTGGAGTCGAACAGGTTGATGGCGGAATCCGTTGGAACATCGGGCAACTTAATCCGGGTGAACAACGTGAATACTCCATTCGTTGTGTTTTGAATACGGCCGGAGAGACCCGTTTTGAGGCGGGAGCACGTGGAGCCGGCGATCTTGCCGCGGCAAATGGAATCTCGACGACTGTGGAAGCCGTCGCCGATTTGACGCTGGTCGTTGAGGATCCAAAGGGACCCAAACCGGTCGGCGAAGAAGTGACTTACACCCTGCGTATCAAGAATCGCGGAAGTAAGGCGGCAACCTCGGTCAATCTCCTCTCTCAATTTTCGGATGGAATCGAGCCATCGAAGGTGGTAGGAGGGAAAGCGGAAATGGTTCCGGGGCAGGTGATTTTTGAACCGATTCGGCAGATCAAGGCGGGCGAAGAGGTCGTCTTGGAGATCAAAGCGGTTGCAAGTGCAGATGGAAACCATGTTTTCCGAACAGAGCTTACTTGCGATACGCCAGAGACAAGACGGCTGTTTGAAGGGACCACGCGATATTTTGCGTCAGCGAGAGCAGCACAGGGGACCCCAGCGTCTGGAGGAGGTGGCTTCAGGCCCTCTTCAATTCAGAGATAAGCGGGTCGCTTGGACCCCGACCAAAGCAAGCCAGACAGGCTTGATTACCTCGAAACACCTCGGCGAATATCGCCGGGGTGTTTTCTCTTGCTCGGTACCAATTCGTTTCGCAGAAGGGCGTGGGGTGATCGCAAGGTTTGTAGCTGCAACAAACCTTGGAAAATGTACCGACTAGAGGACCCCTTTCGTACTCGGGATGCCGGTTTCGCGGTGGTCCTGCTCGACCGCCATTCGAAATGCTCGGGCCAATCCTTTGAAGACTGCTTCACTGATATGGTGGCTGTTGCGACCATACCTCAGGTTGACGTGAAGGTTGCACGGCAGATTGCTCGAGGCGGATTGCCAGAAGTCGTAGACGAGTTCGGTGTCGAAGTCTCCAATTTTTTCGGTGGGGAAATTGACATTGAACACCCAGAAAGCTCGTCCGCTGAGATCGACTGCGGTATCGACCAGCGTTTCTTCCATCGGAAGAACAAAAAAACCGTACCGGCGAATGCCCTGCTTATTCCCCAAGGCTTCCCCAAAAACTTGCCCCAGACAAATGCCAATGTCTTCAACCGTGTGATGCTGGTCGATGTGCAAATCACCCTGAGCCTCAACCTTGAGATCGAATTTCCCGTGCTTCGCAAAAAGATCGAGCATGTGGTCGAGAAAACCGACACCTGTTGAAATTTGACTGACACCGTCGCCATCCAAATTCAACTCAAGTTCGATTTGTGTTTCTTTGGTCTTTCGCGCAATGGAAGCTTTGCGGGTCATCGTCACTCCGGGTACGCCATTGCCGCTGGCGTGATGGTGGTATCAGGACGGAACACCAAGGTGTTGCAGGACGGCCAGGAGCGCCTGGATCTGGTCCGAGGTGCCCACCGAAATTCGTAGACCGTCGCCCCAATTCGGGTAATCCATGTATCGAACCAAAATCCCCTGATCCTTAAGTTGCTGGTAAAGGGTTTGGTGGTGCTGTTTGGGATGGGTGCACCACACGAAATTGGCTTCCGATGGCTGAACCTCAAAACCGCATTCTGTAAGGCCTTGAGAAAGTAACTTGCGATTGGATTGAATGGATTGGAGGTTCTGTGACAACCAATCCTGATCCATCAAAGCAGCCGTGGCGGCAGCGATGGAAAGCGTATCGCAGTTGTAAGAGTCCTTGACTTTGGCCAATTGTGTGACCAGTTCCGGTTGGGCAACCAGGTACCCAAATCGAAGTCCCGCGAGTCCATAGGATTTGCTTAACGTCCGGGTAACAATAACGTTATTGCAGTCGCGGACCAATTCGACACACGACTCCTGTGAAAAATCGGCATACGCCTCGTCCACCACCAGTGGGCAGGTGATCTGATCGGCCCAGTCTCGAATCTGCTCCTTTGAAAATCGGGTTCCGCTCGGACTGTTCGGGTTGGGCAAAAACATCAAACGCAGACCATCCGTCGGTGCGGTCCACTCGGGGCCGAGTGTCCAGTCTTTACGGAAAAGAACTTCGTCATATTCCGCACCCTGGATCTCGGCGAGCGTGCGATAGAGAACGTAGCTGGGATAGGGATACCGAATCTTTTCGTTTTCGCCGACGAAGGTGCGAGTCAGAATGGTGAGCAGGTCGTCACTACCATTGCCCGCGAGGATCCATTCGGGTTCGACTCCCCAATGCTGAGCGGCGGCAATTCGGAATGGAGTCGCGAATGCGTCGGGGTATCGCTGCAACGCCGCGGTTGCAGTCTGCTGGATCGCTTGGACAACTTTGTCAGACGGCGGAAATGGATTTTCGTTGGTGTTCAGCTTGATGACTTTCCCCACCCGCGGTTGCTCACCGGGTGCGTAGCCCCTCATCCGCTGAATATTCTCGCGAATCTGGCAGTTCCCTGAGGAAGCGGGTTGAGGAGAATTCTCGGTCATCGTAGTCTCTCAAAGTCTACCGCTGTAACACACCCAGTCGGGTATCGGGAACGATCGATTGGTGGGTAACTCGATCGCATAAAACCTCGCACGTTTAATGCTTGAGCCGAATGTCTACGCTGGCTCGGTGTGCCGTCAAGCCTTCTTTGTCTGCAAGGTTCTGCACATCACCCGCGTCTGCCTTGAGCGAAGTCTGATCGTATTCGGTCACGCTGCCTGGCCGGAGAAAGTCGTTGGCACAAAGGCCAGATGCCCATGTTGCAGTTCCACTCGTTGGCAGGACGTGTGATGGTCCCGCGACGTAGTCCCCCAACGCGACCGGCGTCCAGTTTCCGAGGAAAATTGCCCCAGCGTTCACAAGATGCGGCACAAGTCGATTGGCCTCTTCGATGGCGACATGCAGGTGTTCCGGGGCAATCATGTTGGTGATCTCGCACGCTTGTGATTCATCACGAACTAGAATCAGATAGCCATAGTCTCTGAGACTCTGCAACGTCAATTCGGATCGGGAGAGTAACTGACTCTGCTTCGAAAGTTCCGCCGCCGTCGCCTGGAGGGTTTGCTCACTCCATGTCACTAAAATGCTCGCACCGGGCGCGTGTTCTGCCTGAGCGAGAAGGTCGGCGGCGGTGAAGTCGGCTCTCGTCGATTCGTCGGCAATCACGACCACTTCGCTTGGACCCGCGATCGAGTCGATGTCGACCTCGCCGTAGACGAATTTTTTCGCCAAGGCAACGAATAGATTGCCCGGCCCAACGATTTTGTCAACGCTCGGGACACCCTCGACACCATACGCGAGGGCCGCAACTGCTTGCGCGCCGCCCATCCGATACACTTCATGAACGCCAAGCTCGTGGCAGGTTGCAAGGACATCAATGTTGTTTGCACCAAAGTCCGTTGGTGGCGCGACGACCGCCACCTCCTGCACACCCGCTGCCATCGCGGGAACCGCCGTCATCAGGACGGTGGATGGATAAGCGGCAGCTCCTCCTGGGACACAGACTCCGACTCTTCTGAGTGGAACATAACGCTGCCGCATCTTGATTCCCGGTTCGCGGGACACTTCAACATCTTGATGGAGAATCGCCCGTTGGAAATGCAAAATGTTGTCCCTAATACGCCGGACGCTCTTAAGGAATTCAGGATCCGCTTGTTGGTACGCTTTTTCCAGCTCTTCCTCTGTCACTCTGAGCTTGTCCGCCCCATATTGGCTTCCGTCGATCTTCGCAGAGTATTCAAGAACTGCCTGAAGGCCCCGATCTCGGACGTCGACGCAAATCTTTTCAACAACCTGCTGGGGCGTCAGCGGTGTTCCAAAAACCTCGATCGTCTTTTTTCGACCCGCCTCGCTGACCACATTGCCTCTTGGGCTGAGTTTGGTGCGTAGGTCGCTGAGGACACTCGTGACATCACCGTCGCGGGCGTCAATTTGTTGAATTTCCAAGGAAGACGAATCGGTCATGTTGGATCGAATGAGAGGGAGAGGTGCACAAAAGCGTTGGGTTAAAAATCGGGTGGTTAACGCCATTTTAGTGTTGGCGGACCGAACAGGATGCGCACCGACCGCTGACTTCGCCGGGGCGGCATGGAAGCGTCTCTCGACGTCTACATCATAGGATGGCCAGCCCCATTGTTGCTAGACCCTGAGTCGAGCCAAGTCCACTTGTACCTGTTCGAAAGGAGGGAGTGGAATTCCGGATCTAGGTGCTAACCGCACGCCCCGGATAGATGACCACCAGAAAGACGACCGCCTCTCCCTTTCCCGCATTTCGTAACGCATGAGGGCAATCCGCTGGATAGTGGGCGGAATCCCCAGGCTTCAACTTGCGCGTTTCTTCCCCGACGCAGAGTTCAAGCGTTCCTTTTTCTACGGTTACGAACTCGCGGGTGTGCCGAAAGTGGGGCGCACTTTGCATTTCACCCCCATGTTTCAGAGAAACCTGATAGAACTCGACGTCTTTCTCCAAATGAAGCGGGGAGAGTGTGCGGACCTTGCAACTTGAATCATCTCGAAAGAGGAACTGGGGATCATTGGAACGAATGACCTCCACCTGACTATCCTGTTCAGGCGTCCCAACCAATTCCCCCAGAGACAGTCCCAATGCTTTCGCGAGTCGATACGCGACCGCGAGCGTCGGATTGGCAAGTCCTCGCTCGATTTGACTGATCATGGAAGAGCTGACTTCGCTGGCTTCACCAAGCTGCTGCAGGGTCCATCCGAGTTCTTTGCGTGCTGACCGTATTTTTTCACAAAGTTGTCGGTGTAGTGGATCCATCGAGGAAGTGACCGGTGGCTCATCGGAAGGTTTCGGCGGCATCATTTCACCCACAGTTTTCGGATTTGCGTGTTGATCGTGAGTTCCGACTGCGTTTTAATATAGTGGATCTGATTGCACTATTTTAAATAAAATTCGCTCGAAGTCGAAGATGAATGACCCCATGCCCGACCTGCCTGAAACCATGTTGGCCATCAAGAAGTTGAATGATGCCCCGGGACTGAACTGGTGTCCAGAGACCGTTGTTCCGGAAGTGGGAGCTCGGCAAGTGCTCATCCAGGTGACCCACGCGGGGATTTGCGGAACCGATCGGCACATTTACGAATGGGATGCCTGGAGTCGCAACCGCGTGAAGGTTGGAATCACGACGGGGCACGAATTCGTAGGTCGAGTTGTCAAACTGGGGGATGCTGTCGAACGGGTCCAACTGGGCCAGCGCGTCAGCGCCGAGGGGCATATTGGCTGTGGTGTCTGCGAACCTTGCCGTACAGGGAACGCGCACATCTGTGAGAAAGTCGACATCCTTGGCATCGACTGCAATGGGTGCTTCGCGCAGTACGTGGCCGTTCCTGAGGAGAATGTCTGGACCGTCCACCCAGATATTCCTGATCATGTCGCTGCGGTTTTTGATCCGCTAGGGAATGCGGTTCACACGGTGATGGCGGCAGGAGTGAGTGGTCGCAGTGTGCTTGTTACGGGCGTCGGTATCATCGGATTGATGGCGGTAAACGTGGCGAAGGCGGCGGGGGCAGGCCAAGTGCTTGCGGTCGACGTGGATCCTCGACGACTGGAACTTGCGAAACATCTTGGCGCCGACTTGGTGCTGAACGGCAGCGAAGAATGGGTCTCCGAAGTGAGAAAGGCGACCCGAGGGCAGGGACCGCAGGTGCTTTTGGAGATGAGTGGGCACGCCGAAGCCATACGGATGGGTTTCGCATCGCTGCGGAATGGCGGCACGGCAGCCTTGCTAGGTATCCCCTCCAATGAAATTACTTTTGACCTCGCCAACGATATCATCTTCAAGGGTGCGACCGTACTTGGCATCAACGGCAGACGCATGTTTGAAACTTGGTATCAAATGGAAAATTTGCTGCTTTCAGATCGACTCGATCTTGAGCCCATCATCACCCACCAGATCGATATGCCCGATTATCAACGCGGTTTTGAACTGATGCAGAGCGGCGAAGGGATTAAAATCGTTTTGAAGATTCCACAGGAAAGTGATTGATAATATGTCGAGTAAGCACTTCGAAGAACGTTGTCAGGAATTGCTCCAATCTTTGGAGACCAGCGGTCAAACCAAGCCGTTTTATGAAATTCAGGGACCGATGGGCCCCGTGGTGAAAATCGATGGCAAAGGTGAGATCATTGTCCTCTGCTCCAACAATTACCTTGGTCTCGCAGACCACCCTGAAGTGATTGAGGCTGGAATTCAGGGATTGAAGGACTACGGAGCTGGAACGGCATCGGTTCGGTTTATTTGCGGAACCCTCTCATGTCATCGGCAGCTTGAAGAGGAGATCGCGGAATTGATCGGAACTCCCAGCAGCTTGAGTTATGTAAGTTGCTGGAATGCGAATGAGGCGGTGTTTCCGACGCTGACCGGCCCCGACGACATTCTATTGAGTGATGAATTGAATCACGCCAGTATCATCGACGGCTGTCGGTTGGTCAGCAAGAAGGTTGAAAAGCAGGTCTATAAACACAGTGACCTCGAAGATCTCGAGCGGCGGCTCAAAGGTTCCATGGATAAGGCGTGTCGCTGGGTCATCACCGATGGCGTTTTCAGCATGGAAGGAGACGTCTGCCGTCTGCCGGAGTTGATCGATCTTTGCGAAAAGTATGAAGCTTTACTGGTTTTGGATGATTCACATGGCATCGGTGTCCTCGGGCAGTCAGGACGCGGGACTCCCGAATTTTTTGACGCCATAGGCAAGGTCGATATCATCACGGGAACGCTCGGTAAAGCGCTCGGCGGAGCCGCAGGAGGTTATGTCGGAGCCAGTCAGTCTGCGATTCGCACGCTGGAACAGCGAGCTCGCCCGAGTCTTTTTTCCAACGCACTTCCTGCAACCGTCGCGTACAGTGCTGGGAAAGCGATCGAGATTCTACGGAGAGATGACTCCATCGTGAGCCGTCTCCATGGAAACGTGTCCAAGCTACGCCAAGGGTTTGCGGACCTTGGTTACGATTGTCCATCCTCGCCAACGGCCATCATACCCATCATGATCGGCGATGAAGCAGAGGCCATTCAAAAAAGTAAGCGACTTTTCGAGTTGGGCATCATGGTCATCGGGTTTGGATTTCCCGTTGTCCCTCGCGGAGAGGCGCGTCTTCGGGTTCAAGTCTCCGCAGCCCTACAGCAGGAACACATCGACCGTATTCTAGATGCCTTCGCCAAGCTTTAATGGCGTTTTCGAAGAGTTGGCTTAACGTCGTCGGCGACCAAGGCATTGGTCTCGTGGGCCAACACTTTTCGATTCGCGTGGTGCCCAGAAATTGATTTTGGCTTGCCCGTTTCGGTTGGAAGATTCCGGGCCTTAAGAGTGAAAAAGAAATTGAAACCAGGGTGGGTGGTCTAGCCCATGTCTAAGGAAAGCCCATGTCCAAGGAAACGGTGATTGATCTTCGCAGCGATACGGTGACGCTCCCCAACCGGGAGATGCGGCAGGCGATGTTGTCTGCGGAATTGGGAGACGACGTGATCGATGTCGATCCCACTGTCGAGCGACTGCAAAGAGTCATCGCGGAACGTTTGGGCCATGAGGCCGCAATCTTTATGCCATCAGGCACGATGACGAATCAGGTCGGCCTGCGTCTGCATTGCCGACCCGGGGACGAATTTTTATGCGAAGAGCGATGTCATATCTTCAACTTCGAACAGGGGGCTTTTGCCCAACTGAGCGGACTGGTCGCTCGAACGATTCCCACCGAGACCGCCTTGTTGCAGTTGAGCGACGTGCAGTCGCTCATCCGACCTCCCAGTGAGCACATGACCCGGACCCGCCTCCTCTGCCTGGAAAATACGCACAACCTTGGTGGAGGACGAATTCATCCGTTAGAGACAGTTCAAGAACTTTGCCAGTGGGCCAAACAGAACGGGTTGGCCACGCACCTGGACGGCGCACGACTGTTCAATGCTGTTGTCGCGACAGGGATTGAGGCATCGCGCTGGGGCAGTCTCTTTGACTCGGTCAGCGTCTGCTTCAGCAAAGGGCTAGGCGCTCCAGTCGGCTCGGCACTCTGCGGCTCGCGAGATCTGATTGATGAGGCTCGATTTCACCGAAAACTGTTTGGCGGTGCCATGCGGCAAAGCGGCGTTTTGGCTGCTGCCGCACTCTATGCGTTGGAACACCAGGTGGATCGTCTTGAGGAGGATCATCGTCACGCAAAGATTCTTGCCGACGGCGTCCTCCGATCGGAGTCGTTGACGCTCGACCCTTCCGCGGTGGACTCCAATATTGTGATCTTCAAGGTCGATCCCAACTGGGGGACTGCTCCCGAATTTGTTAAGGCGTTGGCAGATCGTGACGTGCGAATGATGCCTTTCAGTCGGCATCATGTACGTGCGGTGACTCACATGCACGTCGATGAGCCAATGGCCAAACACGCGGCAGCGGTGGTTGAAGCCGTCGCTGCATGGGACGCCTGACGGTCCATGCACGTAATTTACGCTGGTGACAGGGAGTCGCCGTCTTATTTGGGCGGAACTTTCACCCGTGATATCTTCCGGGGGGCCAATTCTTGGTTCCACGAAATCGCCAATTTCAACCTCAACCGCCATCAGACCCCGATGGCGGTCTCAATCTCAGGTACAACGTCTGGCGGTTGAACGCGGTCTTCCGTGTACTGGTCGCCTTTCTGACGCACGTCGTTCAGATTGACGATGTAGGCGTAAATATCGAAGGCGACGGGGACCAGCACGAGAACGAGAACTGTCGCGAACAACACGCCAAAACAGAGGCTGGTCGCCATGGGAATGAGCACTTGAGCCTGAAAGCTTGTTTCCAGCAACATTGGAATCAAACCGGCCATGGTAGTCAGGCTCGTCAGGACCACAGGGCGGAATCGTCGTTGACCGGCCAGTACGATGGACTTTCTGATGGAGTGTCCCTCGTTGATCATGCGATTGATGAAATCCAACAGCACGATGGAGTCGTTGACCACGACGCCTGTTAAGGCAATCAATCCGAACATGCTGAAAATGGTGAACTCAAGGTTCAGCACGTAGTGACCAACAACGGCTCCGATGATCCCGAACGGAATGATGACCAGGACGATCAACGGTTGCAGGTAGGATCGAAATTCGAGGGTGAGCAGGATGTACATGACAATGGTCGCAATCCCAAATCCAATAAACATGCTCGCAAATGACTCGACGGTTTGTTGTTGTTGACCTTCCCAGCGGATGAAAATTCCCGGATATTTTTCCAGAAGTCCTGGAACAAAATCACTTCGCAGTTCTTGAACGATGGAAAAGGAGTTTGCTTTCGTGCGGTCCACATCGGCCAAAACGGTAATCGATCTCATCTGGTCGATACGATTGATTTCGCTTGGTCCACGGTTGAACGTGAACTCCGCGAGTTCGGTGATGGGTCGCTCGATGCCGTCGGTGCCGCGAATACGTAACCGATTGAAGTCATCCATGCTGCGGCGATTCTCCTGAGGGTAACGCACCATCAATTTGACTTCATGCCGACCCCTCTGCAATCTCATCACCTCTTCACCGTAAAACGCGGCACGTGCGGTGCGGACGACTTCTTCCAGCGTGACTCCGAGCGAACGTCCCGCTTCGGTCAGTTTGATCTGGAGTTCCCATTTTCCCGGTTGATTGTCATCTTCAATGTCGAAGACACCGTCGTAGGTTGCCAGTTTTGCTTTGCAGTCTTCCACGGCCGCCTTGAGCTGATCAATATCCTGACGTTTGGCAAGAAGCTTGAATTCAATGGGAGTTCCGCCGGGGCCCATCGATTCGGAAACGAATTTCACCGTTTCTGCTCCAACCACCGGGCCTACTTTCTTTCGCCACTGAGCCAAGATCTGCTCACTCGGTAATCTGCCTGACTCGATCGGGACCAGAGCGACACGCACGCTTCCCGCATGGCCCCCGTCAGTATTGCCACCGGGGCCAACCGCTTGAGGGTTTCTGACGGAGCCAACGCATCGATGAACCGCCTCAATGATTCCTGGCTTTCCGGCGTCCAGCTGCTCCTGATTGATTTCGTAAATCGCCTGCTGCATCCTTTGGGTCGCGGTATCGGTATATCTCGCTGGAGTTCCATCCGGATAAATGGCACTCGCTTCGATGGTCCGCGCATCCATTTTTGGGAAAAACTCAAATGGGACGAGACCGCTGAGAAACATGCCTACCATGACCAAAACAGCGGCGTTCAGTCCTGCGATGACTGTCGCTTTGTTGCTCAGGCACCAGGAAATCGATGGGCCATAATATCGATTCACCATCGTCTCCATCAACGAGACGGCCCGTTTATTGAGCCAGTTGAATCCTTTCAACGTGAAACTGAGCGGCGAGAGGAGCCAGCTTAAAGAACGGAAAAACAGATTGTTGTCATGGGAAAGATGCACTGGAAGGACAAACGTGCTTTCCAGTAGGGAGATGATCAACATCCCAATGACGGCCAAGGGCATCACGGCGATGAACTTGCCCATCACCCCGCTCACGAAGAGCAAGGGACAGAACGCCACGATCGTCGTCGTTACGGATGCGGTGACCGATGGNAGGACTTCGTAGGTTCCATCGATTGCGGCGCGGATTGGGGATTTTCCCATCTCCCGGTGGGCGTAGATGTTTTCTCCGATCACGATGGCGTCATCCACCACAATTCCGAGTGCCAGTAGAAATGCGAACATGGTCAGCATATTGAGTGTCTGGTCGCCCCAGAGCAGGATGGTGCCCGCACCGAGGATCGACACTGGAATCCCCAAGGCGACCCAAAATGCCAGTCGCAGTTCTAGGAAAACAGCGAGGACAATGAAGACGAGGATCAACCCGCCAGTTCCATTTCGAATCAGCATGTTGAGTCGGTCGCGAACATCAATCGACTGATCTGCCCAAGTGGTCAACGAGTAACCTGCCGGCATCTCCTTGTTCTGGACATAATTTTTCACGGTGTTGACGACATTCAGCAAATCTTCGTTACTGGTTCGCTCTACCGTGATGACCATGCCGGGGCGCCCGTTGATCTCATTGAACGCCACGCTATCCACAAACGAATCATTTACTTTTGCGACGTCTCCGACGGTCATGATGTCGCCGTTGGGTAACGCCATCAGTTGAATCCGTTCAATTCCGGCGCCTTCGATCGACTTGTTATTTCCGCGGATAACCAATTCCTGACCGCTGGTTCGGAGGTTCCCACCTGGCATCTCAAGATTTTCCTGGCGAATGATCTGTGCAATCTGTTGCAAGGAGAGACCGTGGCGCTTCAGCGATTCTTCTGAGATTTCAACATCGATCTGATAGCCTCGAGCAGCAGTGATTACCGCGGAAGTGATGCCGCCCGATTCACGTGGGAAGAAGTTGACCATCCGTATCAGTGGGTTTTCCGAGGCGGCCGGGGGTTGTTGGAGCAGTTCATTTCGAACCTCTTCAGCAAGTTCTCTCAGATGGATCTCGGATTCGAGAGTGTTCGCCGGAGGCCCGATGATTCCAACCTGAATCGCAGGGGCTCGGAAAGTGATCTGCTGGACCTCGGGGTCCTCTGCCAGCTCAGGAAAGCTGGGGATCTGGTCAATCTCCGAACGCACTTCGTTGAGAAGTTTCTGAACATCTCGGACGCTTGGCTCAAGTTCGAGGACCAGAAAGCCAGCACTTTGCTTCGCCACCGAGGTTTGCTTTCGAATACCAGCGATCGATGCAACCGCTTCTTCAACCTTCTGGCAGATTCCCTCCTCGACTTCTTCGGCACTCGCCCCCGGGTAGGGGACGGATACGAGAACAATTTCCAGCTCAAATTCCGGAAACACCTCTCGTCGCATCACCATCAGGCTGATCGAGCCGACGATGAGCGTTGCGAGCAGCATCACGTTCATCGCTGGCGAGTTTTTTACGGCCCAGGAAATCAGGTTTTTGATCATGGTGACGTTGGAATTTGAAGGAGAAATTCTTGGTACGGCGGCGAGGGCAGGCCCTTCGTTAGGATGCCGGAGGGGTTTCAAGACCGATGTTTTGTGCACTCTCGGGACTTGGAGGAGCCTCAGGCGTACTGACGTTGATTTTCATGCCGTCGTAGGGCAGGGTTAGGGGGCTATCCACAACCCGATCGCCACTTCTGACTCCGGTCTCCGAATTCAACGCAATCACCCAACGATCATTGGATTTGATTTGGGATGAAGAGGGGCGATATTCAGAATCATTCGCGACGAATTCGGCATCGTGGTCGCCGACTTGATCCTCATCAAGTCGCCCGGCAACCTTGACTTCGAATCCCTGAAGTGTCTCGTTCCTGACGACCCAAACTCGATTCGAAGCGGACAACGCCTGCTCAGGAAAGCGAATCAGAGGGACGCTCGGTTCGACGGGGATGATGACCCGCACAAACATGCCCCGCCTCAAGGACTTCAGACCGCCACTCAACTTCATCGAGTCGTTATCGCCTTTCCCTGCGTGGGGTTGGTCCACGATGACCCGACAGGGAACGTTACGCGTCTGTTCGTTGACGCCATGTTTCGCAAATCCATCCAGGTGACCCGACCAGGTGATGTCGAGACCATCCACCCCAAACTCGATTTCAACATTGTCGATACGAGGTAGGCGGAAGTAGGAGCCGTCTTCGCTCTCGTCAGGCAGCCCGAGTGATTTTTTGTCCAACATGATCCAGTAAAGTTCGTTCACGGTCAGATTGAATTCGATTTCGGAGCGAGTGGTATCCTCGAAGATCAATAACTGTGTACCCGGTTGAACGTAGCTCCCCTCCTCGATCTCCTCTGAAACGATGACACCGTCGGAAGGAGCGACAATCCGAGTGCGTTTCAAATCCAGATGTGCCTGCTCCAATTGAAGTTCGACCAACTCTTTACCGGCGTCGAGCCGGGCTTGTCGGGTAGTCAGAAGATTTAGCTGATGTTTTTGAGTGAGGAAAGCATTTTCAGCCTGATTGAGATTCAAGCCTGCCTTGTCAATTTCTGAAGCTGATACATTGCCTCGGAGTCTCTCCAGTCGGTCGTATTCCCGCTGTTGCAGATTCAAGGTCTTTTGAGAGAGTTTCAGCAGGGCGTCTGCATTTTGAATTTCAGCAAGCAGTTCATTGAGTTGCGTTTCTGCCTGTCTGAGTTCTGCCTTCAATCGCGAAATGGTGATCTCAAAATCGCGAGCATCAAAGGACATCAATTCGGTACCCGCGGGGACCCAATGGCCACTCCGGCAACTGTCATTTTTTTTGGCGATCTTTCCTGCCACTTCAGCCGCCATGATGATTTCCTTGTGGGGAACCACCAAGCCATTGGCTTCGATATAAATAGGGCCATCATAGTGTGCCGTGGTGGTTACCGTGACGGTCTGCATCTGGCTGCCAGATTCGACGGTGGCAGCCGGTTTTTTGGAGAACCAAAGCAGGAGAAAGGCGCCCACACCCAGCGCCAGCAGGATGCCGGCAGGGACAAGTTTGCGTACCGCAAAAGTCAACGAATTCTGTAACGCATTGGCCATCGAGGCTAAATCTCCTGTTCGCTATTCTGGGACATGCTGACCGAATTGGGTGATGTCGCAAGTCGTATCGTGTGCCCGGAGGCCACGGTATTTTTAAATGTCTCGCGCTTCGGAGGAACCGGGAAATTTTCTGGAAATGGTGAAGATTTCCAATGGATGATCCCCGCCAAACAAAAGCGAGTGATCTGCTCGGTTAACTCTTCGACCGTGTAGTGAGTCCCAGTCCCCGACTGCCGTGTCATCAACCCCACGAACTTGCCCGCAATCACGTAATGGAAACATTGGGCCATGACCGCAAAGGCCATGCGTTCCAGCTCGTCATGCGGCAGTCCGGGTCCACCGAGTTCATCAATCAGGTCCATCAGCTCCTGAAAGCGTTTGCCGAAATGCTGCTCGATAAGCTTTTCACAGGCCTGAGTGGGATTCAAAATCTCGCGGTTTAGAAGTTTCAGGTGCCATGTCTCGCTGTCGGCACCCAGAAAGCGTGTCAGTGTGGTGTTGATCATTAGGGCGAGTCGTGATTCCGCAGGCAAATCCTCGTCGACAACCCGGTCAGGTGTGCGGGCATGAATCCAGTGCCGCGCGTGTTCTACCGTGGCGATGTACAGATGCAGCTTATCGCCAAAGTGGTAACTGACCGCCGCGAGGTTGACCTCGGCCGAATCGCAGATTTCCCGAACCGTTGCCTTGCTGTACCCCTTGGCGGCAAAGATTGGCCCCGCCGATTCCAGTAGCTTTGCCTTGGTATCTGATGAGTTCGACATGGTTTCAAGGGGAGCCGTGAAGATGAAGGGCGTCGAAATCGAATATTGCCGCCCGGTTTTTCCGCTTCACAGTGAAGCTGGGCAAGGTGTGCAGAGAATTCAAACAATTGTATGAAACGAATGTTTGAATGAACAGTCCTCTTAATCGACAACGATGGAGATCTCCAACTGATTTTGCCTCCTGGTGGCAAGGAGATTTTGCGGCGTTGGTCAGGTGAGGCGGATAGATGTGAGATTGGGGATCTTTCAGTAACTTTAACGATCGGAAGTCAATTTGCAGTGATTCAAGGCTTGAGCGTCGATAACTTACCCGGGTCGCCGCAGATCGCGGCTCTATCAACAAACAACCGAGTGAGGCAACGCTTGCCAATGAGACATGACGTGATGGTGGATCAGGTCCGTGAGGGCATTGAGGGGAAACTCCGGGACTGGGGAAGTCACGAGGGGGATTACCGCGGGGATCGCCTATTGTTGAGCGATGGCCTCTACATCGGTCGCGTTTTCGAATGGGAGCATTCCCGAGCTTGCTGGTTCTTGGAAGAGGAGCAGGTCAAAGTCTACGATGCGGCAGGCCGAGTTTTTGCCCGCATCGAGGTAGGGGAGTTGGCTTCCGCGACGCCAATTCAGAAGGCGGTTGAGACACGTCGGGCCGCGTGAACCCGGAACACCGGCTAGACGCAAGATTGAGGAGATTGCGTGTCTTCTGATCTCGAGGGGCAAGTCAAGGGACTTTCCCTATTAGGTTCCGCTTGAAAAACCCAGAACGATCACAAAAAAAGAGCGCCCGGTTGGGGCGCTCTTCCTTTTTCCAATAATCAGGTTGGACCGTCTTTCATCCTGATGGACGATTAACGAGGGCCACCACTGGACGGACGTCCTCCTGGGAATCCACCGCCACTGGTCGGGCCTCCACCCGGGAATCCACCGCCGCTGGACGGACCTCCACCTGGGAATCCTCCGCTACCACCCATCGGTCCATCCGATCCATAGAAACCTCCTCCGCCACCACCTGTCTGTTCTTCATCCGGTAGGAAGAGGCTATGGCGGTAAGCCATCATGTCATCGAATTCATTGGTGATCGTGAAATTGCCATTTCGATCCATGATGAGAATTTCCGTGGGCATCACGATTTTGTCCCGAGTCGTTTTCACGGGAATTTGTTCTCCACCTAACAGGTCAACCACCATCGAGTTGGAGGCAATGGGGTAGGGTTCAATCGTGTCTTCATTCTCGTTGGAGTCAGGCCCAAGAGCGGCCTTCTTGCCGTAAGTTCGAATGGTCAAGTCCAAAGGATTCAGGAGCTCAACGGGTTGGCTGAAGTTCAAGTAGCTTCCTCGACCCACTTCTCTTTTGGCAGGAACAATGGTCCCAAGTTCCTTCGAAAAGGTCGAAACAACCATGTCCGCGATTCGTTCGCTTCCAAGGTACTTCACGTCCTGCGCCGTATAGTCGTTGACGGGAGTCGAAGGACCTGCGTAGAAGTTCACCAAATCAAAGGTTGGAACAGAGATCAGTTCCGTGGGTTCGCTCCACTCCGTCGCTCGAGCATATTTCAACATTTCGTTTTCATCTGACAAGTTCTTGTAGGAGTCAGATTCTTTCCACTCGCGGAGACGACGTCGCACGTCCGGAGCAAGATCTTCGCGACGAAGACCGGAGGCACCTGCAACGCCATCCATCGGACCGCCCATTCCGCCCATGCCAGATCCTCCGCCACCAGACATTGGACCTCCACCCGAGGAGGGGCCACCGCCAGATGATGGGCCACCACCGGAAGTAGGACCTCCCATCGGACCGCCCATTGGACCGCCCATTGGACCGCCCATTGGACCGCCGCCGCCTTCACCACCCGCGTTTCCGCCGAGGTATTCTTCTGGAGTCTCCCAGTTGTTGGGGTCGAGCATCCAGACTCGAACTCGGTACTGATAGTTCTTGCCGGGTTCGGCGTCCAAGTCAAAAAATCGGACGAGTTTGTAGTCGCTTTCTGGAGTCAAAGCTGACATCGCATAGTTACCACCGCTCATACCACCCATCGGTCCACCCATAGGGCCGTCCATCGGTCCACCCATCGGTCCACCCATCGGTCCACCCATCGGTCCACC
>JAKVCA010000041.1 GCA_022448315.1 Pirellulaceae bacterium
AGTGCATTGAGCCGAATGTGCTCAAATTTTGCGGCGATCGCCGCATCAATGCCCGCCATGACTCTTTGGAATTCATCGCGACGTGTGATCTGACGAAATCGAGTTTCGTTCAGCGTGTCGAGACTGATGTTGATTCGGTCCAGTCCTGACTTTTTCAGGTTTTCCGCATGCTCGGCTAACAGAATCCCGTTGGTTGTCAGTGCGATCTCCTGCAGGCTATCGATCTTCGCCAGTTTTTCGATGAGCTGTGGTAATGCCTGCCGAACCAGAGGTTCCCCTCCGGTCAATCGAACCTTGTTGACGCCCATGCGGCATGCAATTTCAGTGACTCGCGTGATTTCTTCGAACGTGAGCAATTCTTCACGTTTTTGAAAGACCACATCCGTTTCAGGCATGCAATAAAAGCAGCGGATGTTGCAGCGATCGGTCACGCTGATCCGCAGGCTTGTATGCAGGCGACCAAATCGGTCGATCAGAGGTGAAGTGGGGGGGGACATCGAGTTGAGACGACCGTGGGTAACGAGGGATTAGTCTTCCGATGAGGAAGGCGGGCTGGCTTGAGGATTCGCAGGGTGGACCCACTCGCTGTCACCGTTCCGCCACTTTTCCTTCTTCCATATGGGAACTTCGGTCTTCAGCGTATCGATCAGCCACTGACCTGCCTCAAAAGCGGGTTTCCGATGAGCGGAGCTTACGGCAATCACGACACTCGCTTCTCCAATTTCCACGGGGCCAACCCGATGCACCAGACTGCAGCCAATCAGGGGCCAACGTCCCCTTGCCTCCGTTTCCAATTCCTGAAGCTTCAGGATCGCCATCTCCTCATAGCATTCGTAATCAAGGCTCGCCGTTTGTTTGTCTTCAGTCCATTCGCGAGTGGATCCAACAAAAAGCACAGAGGCCCCTGCAATGGGTGACTGCACGGACTCGAGAACGAGTGTCGCATCAATCGGTTGGCTAACGATCTCAATCATGGGGCTGTCGAGAATGGCTGCAGGAGGAACTTTTCATGGCCTTGTGTTTCTCGTTAACCGCCGCTGACTGGCGGAATCAAAGCCACTTTGTCACCCTGCTGGATAAGGTATTTGTCGTCGCAAAATTGATTATTGACCGCGATCCTTGACTTACACAAGATGTCCGAGAGATTTGGCCAGTGGCCTTGCAGTCGCGTGATGAGTGTCGCGACTTCAGGGGGCGCATCAAATGAAAGTTGAAGTTGGTTTGAACCGTGTTCTTCTTTGAATACGGCAAACAAGTCAAGTTCGACCTCTATCATTTACCGACGGTCTCCATGTGAACGCAGGAACTTCCGATCCTCCCCAAGTAAACCGTAAGCCATGGCCAAAATCTTGATTGGATGGAGCGTCGGTTTCCTGGCGGCATGTTCCATCTGCATTTTGCACGCCGTGCACTCGGTGGTCCCAACGAAATAGTCAGGCTTGCGTAACTCGCTCATCAATCCCCAGCCCATTCGAATGCTTTGGAGATAGTTCTTCTTTTTCATTCCCCATGTGCCGGCCATACCAGAACAACCTTTCTCAATCGGTTGGACTTGCAGTCCGCTAATCAAAGAGAGTAACTCCAGGGAGGGGGATTTCTCAAAGAGCGCACGTTGGTGGCAAGGGAGGTGGTAGCCGATGGTATGGTTCAACGGTTTGAAGCTGAGTTCAAGTTTTTCTTCGTGCTTGAGTCGGAGTAAATACTCGCTGATGTCGTAGGTCTTTCCAGCAACCAAACGCGCGTCGCTGTCATCCAGTAGATTCAGGTACTCATGCTTCAGACAGAGAGTTGCGGCGGGCTCGGAAGTGACAATTTCGTAACCTTGGCGAACACATTCCGCGAGGAGTTCAATGTTCGCCTGTGCCAGGTTCCTCGCTCGCTCGATCGCTCCACAGGAGACAAGACTCATTCCTGAAGGGAGCTGTTTGCCAGGAACGTAGACATCAATTCCCTGATGTTCGAGGACTTTGACGACCGACCATGCGAGTTCCGTATCGCACCAGTTGGCAAAGGTGTCGACAAAGTACACGACCCTCCGGCCTTGCCTTCGGCTCGGAACGCCCAGGCCTTGTTTGGCTGCCTGCCGAATGAAACTTCTTTTTTCGAATCGGGGAAACGGGCGTACCTGTGCAATACCCAGCGTCTTCTCAAGGAGCCAACGTACCCAACGTTTCTCAGCCATCCAGTTGGTGGCGGAATGGAATCGCGAGCCAATCGCGAAAAAGAGATCAATTCGCGCAAGGAACCAGTCCGAAAGTGTGAAGCCATTCTGATCAACGTATTGACTCTTGGCTTCCATCATCAGTTTGGGAATATCCACGGAAGCGGGGCAGTCGATGCGACACTGGTGGCAATTCACGCACAGGTCTGCGGTCTGTTTCAGTTCTTCGCTCTGCAGGAGTTCACTCGGAATGGCTCCTGTCGCAATAGCCCGCATCAGGTTTGCCTTGGCACGTGGGGAAGACTCCTCACGTGTATCCACGCGGAAGATTGGACACATTCTTTCCTCAGTTCCATGGGTGCGACAGCGACCACAGCCATTGCAGGCTCGGGCCGTAGTGGTGATGTCGACATCCTTCCAGTTCAGGTTCAAATCGATCACCGGCAATGAGGGGCCCTGTGCGCTCTTTGCTGCTTCAGGCTCCTTTTGGGGAGTGTCTTCTTCTGTTCGGAAGTCAATTTGTGAGGAGACGCGACGGATTTGACGCCGAGGAGGTTCAATCGCTTCGGTAAAGATGTTGCCCGGATTCAAGATCAGTTGCGGATCAAAGGTCCTTTTGATTTGCCGCATGACATGGTAGGCGGGACCAAGCTGTTGCTTGGCATACCAGCTGCGACTCAAACCAAGCCCATGTTCACCCGAGATCGTGCCGCCCACCGCAAGCGTCTCGGTGTAAAGTTTTTCCGAGAGCCGGTGCAGCACGTTGCCCACCTTGGGATCGGCCAAATCCACGAACGGTCGAATGTGCAGTTGCCCGTGCCCGGCGTGCGCGAAGATGGACGCCGTAATCTGCTGTTGTTTCAAAATGTTTTGAGCCGACGTCAGAAAACCGGACAGGGCCTCTGGCGGGACGGCGATGTCTTCGATGAAGGGAATCGCCCTTTGGGAACCTTTCAACCTGTAAAGCGTCGGGATTACGCGTCGTGCCAATTTCCAAAAGCGATTTCGTTGATCGGTTTCCAAAGTGATGTGGTAATCGAACGGTTCCTTGTAACGTCGCTTGATCTTTTGAACGAGATCTTTCAGCTGTTTGTGCAGATCGACGTGATTCTCATCTTGAAATTCAACCAGCAGCATGCCCTCTGCGTCCGGAGGGATCACGCGGGAGTACTCGGGGTCTTTCTCCCGGGCAATCGATAAAAGCCGCCGGTCCATCAAGTCGCAGGCGTCCGCGCCAAGTTTGGCGATATCGACCGCTGCAAGTGCAGCGGTTTCCAAATGCTCGAAAAAGAACAGGACCACTCCACGTTGCTTCGGACGGGGCGTGGTTTTAACGGTCATCTCAGTGATCACCCCGAGTGTTCCTTCTGAGCCGACCAGCAGTTTCGCCAGATCAATGCTGTTGGCGTCCTGCAGGTCCTCAAGTTGGTAACCGACTCGATTGACTTTGGTCCGGCATTGGGACTTCTGAAGCTGATCTCGATTTTTACGAATAATGCCGGCAACCTTTTGCCCAAGATGCCACCTGAGGTCAGGTTCGCCGTCAAGGCGGCTTCCACTTCCAGCGAGCGACTGCTTGCCCAGTTCAATAACCTCACCCGATGCCAGCACGCATTGCAGGCTCTCGATGTAGCGGCGTGCAGAGCCATAGCGTAGCCAGTGACTGCCCGAGGCATCCAACGCCGCAACACTCCCCATGCTGGTCACGCTGCGTGTTGAAGGGTCAGGGCCGAAGAAGCGTCCTGAGTTTGAGAGATAACGGTTGAGCTGGGCGAGAACCATGCCGGGTTGAACCCGGATCGACTCTTCCTCTTCTCTTAGCATGCGCCGCATGTAGCACGTGAAGTCGAGGACCAGACCCTGACCGAGGGACTCACCTGCAACCCCACTTCCAGCCCCACGAGCATGAACGGAGAGTCCATGTTCCGTCGCGTACTTTAAACATGCTGATACGTCCTTGGTGGATCGCGGTCGAACCACGGCGGTGGGACGATGCTCAAAAATACTTGCGTCTGACGCGTAGAGTTGGAGCGAAAGATCGTCGACCAGCACATCACCCGTGATGACACCTAGCAGGTCGGCTCGAATTCTCTCGCGTTCCGGATCCATGGATCCCTTTCAAGTTTCTTACAGTGAGGATGCTATCCCGCTCTCCGGCATGAACCGCCTTGGCGTGTCACTCCACCCATGCTTCGCCAATCCACGACGATCCGTAATGATTGCCGCGTGGCTCTGAGTTCTCGGCTATGTTACCGGGCCAGTCACGTTCATGAACGCGCTCTACACTTCCCTATTGTAACAAGCTATCCGGCGATTCGGGGAGCGGGCTGACGCTCAGATTCCTGATCTCAATCGTCCTTTAGACGCTCCGTTTGGAGCGGATGTCGTGAACGTTCCTTGCAAATGGATCGGTGTTGCGACAGACTGTCGGGTTCATCGAATTTTGGGCGATTTTGACTCATCCCGCCTTTGCGTGGAGACTGCTTACATGCGTGCTTGCCTGATGTTGATTTTGCTCGGGGGCTGGGGTTTGTGTATTGGGAGCATGGCGGAAGCGCAGGTCGAGATCCAGCCAGTTGCAGGCATTGACGCTCAACCTCTCAAAGCACAAATCAAGCGGCTGGTTCAGGCACTTGAATTTTTGGGCCAACCTCTTCCTCAAGCAACGCAAGCGGCACTGGATGAAGCGCTCGAACTGGAAGATCCCGATCGGGTTGTCTTGCAGGTGCAAGAGGTGCTGGATTCGCAGGTATTGATCGAGGTCAATATCAACCCGGAGAGTCGGGTGAAGGTTTCCGAAGGGGCGGGAAAACGCTTGCTGACTGAGCAAGGTTGGACCGTCTTTCTCGTCAAGGTTCACAACGAAGCGGGGGTCACCGCGCCGTTGCGTGTGAGCAGTCCGAATGCCGAACCGGTTTATCTACGTTCTTCAAATCGTCCCAGACCGCAGGGTGGGATCGGACCTGAAGAAGTTGCGGATCGTTGGATGGATGTCCAAATGCATGCCGGACGACCGCTGACTCCCAATCTTTCCGGGCTCGCCGTGGATTATCGCCTGATGCAGATTTTCAGTCGGGATCGTGGGAAACGCGAAGCGAGCCTGTCGTTTGATGTGGGTCAGGGGACTCAGGATCTCGGTTTTCGCAATAAAGTTCCGATCCTCTTCGAGTGTTTACCTGCCGTGGGCGTTGAACTTGAGGTGATCGACCATGATGGGGAACCGACAACGGCGAGTTTCGTGTTTCGGGACTCGACGGGGCGGGTATATCCGGCACGCTCTCGTCGGCTTGCTCCTGATTTTTTCTTCCACGATCAGGTTTATCGGGCTCACGGCGAAAAGATCCTTTTGCCCCCGGGTTCCTACACCGTGACCTACACTCGAGGCCCCGAGTATCGGGTTTCACATCGGCAGATTGAGGTGCCAGATGCTGCGACTCATCGGGAAACCTTTCGGCTCAAACGATGGATCAAGTTGACTGATTTTGGCTGGTACTCTGGTGACCACCATGTGCACGCCGCGGGATGCGCGCATTACGAATCGCCGACTGAAGGTGTGACACCGGAAGATATGATGCGGCATATTCTGGGCGAAGACCTGAATGTGGGCTGTGTGTTGGCGTGGGGTCCCTGTTGGTATTACCAAAAGCAGTTCTTTGAGGGAGACCTGAACAAGTTATCTCAGTCAAAGTACCTGATGCGCTACGATGTTGAGGTGTCCGGATTTCCTTCATCTCATACGGGCCATCTTTGCCTTTTGAATTTGAGAGAGGACGATTATGTCTGGCCGACACCCATGAAGTTCAATTGGAGTTACGCGGGTGAGACGGGTGTTTTCAATGGAACGAAAACGGAGGCGATCGGTGAGTGGCCCAGTTGGGATTTGCCCGTGCTTCAGTTTGGAAAAAAGCAGGGAGGAGTGGTTGGATTTTCTCACAGTGGTTGGGGACTCGCCGTGCAGAGCACGGACTTGCCGAATTACGAGATGCCCAAGTTTGATGGCATTGGCGCCAATGAATATATCGTTGACGTAGTTCATGACAGTTGCGACTTTATCTCCGCTGTGGATACGCCAAGCGTTTGGGAACTGAATATCTGGTACCACACGTTGAATTGCGGGTTTACGACTCGAATCAGTGGGGAAACCGATTTTCCGTGCATCTACGGCGAGCGAGTGGGTCTGGGGAGGGTTTATGTCAAAACCAAACCGGGGCAACCGCTCGACTATGTCGATTGGATTGAGGGAATCAAAGCGGGAAGAAGCTATGTGGGTGACGGGTTGAGTCATCTTGTCGACTTTTCGGTAGACGGCCTCGAAGTGGGGCAACCAGGCAATCGTAATCGCCCTAGCGTTCTTGTGTCGGAACGCGGCAAAACTTTGGATGTGACGGTTCAGGCGGCGGCCTACCTGGACGAACAAGGTGATGACGCCATCAGAAATCGCCCCCTCGATCAGAAACCTTACTGGCACCTTGAGCGATCAAGGGTGGGGGGGACGAGGCAAGTACCTGTTGAGTTGGTGGTGAATGGTGAAGTCGTCGAGACCGAGATGATTGAGGCGGACGGCGACGTCAATGAGGTTCGATTTGATTGGACGCCGGAACGCTCAAGCTGGGTCGCCCTGCGAATCTACCCCAGCAGTCATACCAATCCGATTTTTGTTGAAGTCGATGGCGAACCGATTCGTGCTAGTCGTCGTAGCGCCCAATGGTGCCTCGAGGCCGTCGATGTATGTTGGAAATCGAAGGTGAACAATATCCGGGAATTTGAGCGTCCAGCGGCGAAGGCAGCTTTTGACGAAGCACGCCGCACTTATACTCAGATCCTGGGCGAATCTTACGATGACCGGGAAGTCGATAATTAATTCCGCCTGCGATCCATCGCATGACGCGAGTCTCGAACTGGGGCTGTGCGAACGGGTCCTGAAGTTTTTTGTGAACAAATGGTCAGTTCGGTTGAATTTGGTGCGTTTTCCCGCAAGTGATTCAATAACCTTTGCCCCACGAAGAAGGTCAAGGTCGGTCGGCGCACCCAACCGACAACTCCCAACCAAGAGTGGGCAAACATGGATGGTGCGAAAGAAGAGTGCGTTCTTCTTCCGCTGTCCTTCAGTAGTTGCCTCAAGAGAATAGAAAAACCGGCATGATGGTTTTCAATCAATTTCGATGGAGCGTCTCAACGCCGACAAGGTGCGATGTGAGGCAGCGGATAATCTTGTACGGCATTTTGCTTGGCCTGATGGCAAGTGGAATCGGACTGAATGCGAAGGAGGCGGTGGATTTTGACCTTGAAGTTCGCCCCATCCTGGCAGATGCCTGTTTCCGTTGTCATGGACCCGACGAGAATACGCGAGAGGCGGACCTCCGTCTGGACATGGAATCGGAACTGCTGTCGGATCGCGGTGGTTATCGCATCGTCGAGCCGGGCGATCCTGCCGAGAGCCATCTGCTTCAACGGATTCGAGGCGAAGGGGAGGAGCGGATGCCACCCTCCGATGCCCAACGCCAGCTGACGGAAGACGAAATCTCGACCCTGACCCGATGGGTGGAGGAAGGGGCCGACTGGAAGCAACATTGGGCGTTCGAGAAGCCTGTTGCCTCATTGCCTCCGATCGACCCAAGCGGGAAATGGGACCGGAATCCCATTGACAGTTTTGTTCGTCATCGCCGAGCGGAGGCTTGGAGCCCCACGGTGGCGGCTTCGCCAGAAGTTATTTTGAGAAGAGTCTGGTTTGATCTGGTAGGCATCCCTCCGTCTCCCGAGGATGTGCTTCGGTTTCTTGATGATCCGTCCCCCGATCGTTTGGAGCGGCAGCTGGATCGCCTGTTTGCCAGTCCCCATTACGGTGAAAAGATGGCGCGAGGCTGGCTCGATTCATCTCGGTACGCCGATACAAACGGGTACCAGTACGACACCGAACGCACGCAGTGGCCGTGGCGAGACTGGGTGATCGAAGCGTTCAATCGTCACTTGCCTTACGACCAGTTTGTCGTTGAGCAGATTGCGGGGGACTTGCTTCCCGATGCTTCGCCAGAGCAGGTACTTGCCACGGGCTTCAATCGAAATCATGGCATCACGATTGAAGGAGGGGTGATTGACGAAGAATACCGCACGGAGTACGTCGTGGATCGAGTGGTGACGACCTCCACCGTGTTCCTAGGAATGACCGCCCTATGTGCGCGATGCCATGACCACAAGTACGACCCGCTAAGCCAGAAAGAGTTTTACCAACTTTTCGATTTCTTCAATCAGGTTCCTGAACGTGGGCACAATGGCTTTGCCCCGCAAATGGCTGTTGTCCCTTCGGAACTCGAAGACGATCGGCAACGCCTTGAACGACTCAGAGAAAGACAGGCAGCCAGCGAGCCAGAATGGACGCAGCGGCAAACCTCATGGGAGGCTGATTTATTGCGGCGAAAGGTGTCGCCGCCCGTGGTTTGGCGGCCCATCGTTTTGGAGGGCGTTGAAGCGTCCAGTGGTGCCAAGCTCGTCCCGCAAGAGGACGGTTCTTGGTTGGCGACCGGGGGAAGCAACGGGCACGATAAATATGAACTCGTTTGGAGCCTTCCGGTGTCTCGAACACTCAACTGGCTCAGAATCCAAGCCTTGACCCATCCTGATCTGCCTCACAACGGGCCGGGGCGGGCCTTCAATTCCAATTTTGTCCTCAATGAGATCAAGCTGTTTCAGCAGGTCGGGAACAAATGGGTCCCGGTGCCTCTCGCCGAAGTTGTGGCGGATTATTCTCAACGGGGTTTTGAAATTGAAAAAGCGATCGACGGCAATCCGTCTACGGGATGGGCCGTCGATGGCCCGACGCGAAAAGAAAACCGGGTGGCGGGTGTTCGGCTGAAACAACCGTTGACGGTCGAAACTGCAAACGCATTGAAACTGGAATTGCATTTCAATTATGGGACCTCCCACTCGATCGGACGCGTCAAATTGTCCATGTCCGAGGCGGACCGCCCGCAGTTGTCTGATGATCCGTGGCAAGCACTAGAAATTGCTGAGACGGATCGTACCGCAAAGCAGAAGGAAGATCTCCGCCGTCTTTTCATCGAATCCGGATCCGCTCCGGAGGATTTGGTGCAGTCGGTTGCTGAGGCGCGATCCTTGGAGAATCGAATTCGCGGATTGGCCTCTCGGCAGGTCAATGTGATGGTGATGAGGGAGATGCCGAACCGGCGTACGACCCATGTTCTTGACCGTGGCAGTTACGATCAACCGGGGGAGGTGGTAGAGGCTGGCGTTCCTGCCATTCTCGGTGGTTGGTCGGAGGCATTTCCGAGCAATCGATTGGGTTTCGCGCGGTGGCTGGTCGCTGAAGAACATCCCCTCACTTCCCGAGTCGCGGTCAATCGTTGGTGGCAGGCGTGTTTCGGCGTGGGGCTGGTGAAATCGTCCGAAGATTTTGGAACTCAGGGAGAACGTCCCTCGCATCCGCAGCTTCTCGACTGGTTGGCGGTGAACTTTCAGGAGCGTCAGTGGGAGTTGACCTGGTTGCAGAGAAAAATGTTGACAAGTTCGACTTACGGGCAATCTTCGCGATGCTCACCATCAAAGCAGGCCGAGGATCCGGAGAATCGTTGGCTGCAAAGGGGACCCTCACGCCGGCTGCATGCCGAAGAGGTCCGGGATGCCGTACTCGTCGCGAGTGGTCAGTTGATTTCGAAAATTGGCGGTCCGAGCGTTTATCCTTATCACCCCGAAGGTTTGTGGCTTGAGATCAACAATCGTCCCAACTACTCCAAGGCGTATCCTCATCAGAAAGGTGAAGGACTCTATCGGCGAAGCCTGTATACATTCTGGAAACGGACCGTACCGCCTCCAACCCTTCAGACTTTCGATGCGCCGGAAAGGGAGTTTTGTGTGGTGCGGCGGTCGGCAACCAACACGCCGCTGCAGGCATTTGTTTTGCTTCATGATCCGCAATTCGTTGAATCGGCCCGGCAGCTTGCCATTCGTGTCCTGCGTCGACCTGATCTCAAAAATGACCGTGAACGTCTGACGTTTGCCTGCCTCGCAACCATAGGGCGGCGACCTGAACCGGAGGAGACAAGGATCCTTCTGGAATTGCTTGAAAAACGGCGGGTCGAGTATCAGTTAGATCCGGAAGAGGTGGCGGGTCTTTTGTCAGTGGGAGCTTCGGCCACACCGGAGGAACTTGGAGATGCCGAGGTTGCTTCCTGGATGATCATTTCACGATTGCTCATGAATTTGAGTGAGACCATAACGCGAGGCTAGATGTCCTATGAATCCTTTGCATCAATATCAGCTGGGTCTGACTCGGCGAACTTTGATTCAACGGTCAGGGTTGGGGGTAGGTGCGACCGCACTTGGGACCCTAATGAACCCAAGTCGGCTATCTGCGACGCCGCGTGCCGCGGTTGAAGAACCCGACGCGCCCCACGGTGGTCTTGCGGATCTGCCGCATTTTGCTGCCAAGGCCAAACGGGTTATCTACATGTTTCAAAGTGGTGCGCCCTCGCAAGTCGATCTCTTTGATCATAAACCGACACTGGAATCGTTGGATGGAACCGAGCTGCCAGATTCGATTCGTCAAGGGCAGCGGCTGACGGGTATGACCTCGGGGCAAAAGCAGTTTTTGGTGACTAAAAGTTTTTCGCCATTCCGACAACACGGTAACAGCGGGATGTGGCTCAGCGATCTCCTCCCTTACCATGCCAAAATTGCCGACGATATGTGTGTGATCAAATCGGTTCATACCGAGGCTATCAATCATGATCCCGCCATCACGTTTTTTCAGTCCGGCAATCAACAGCCGGGCCGGCCATGTTTCGGATCGTGGTGCAGTTACGGGCTGGGAAGCGATACGGCGGATTTGCCCGCTTTTGTGGTTCTCCTGTCGGAATGCACTGACAATCAGGCCCAGCCGCTCTACTCCAGACTTTGGGGCAGTGGTTTCCTGCCCTCCAACCATCAGGGCGTCAAATTTCGAGGTGACGGGGAGCCGGTGCTCTACCTCAAAGACCCCACAGGGGAATCTGTAAAAAATCGCCGCGAGTTTCTCGATACGCTCGCTGCCCTGAATGAAAGGCAACTTCAGTCCTCGGGGGATCGGGAAATTCAGACGCGGATGGCGGCATATGAAATGGCGTATCGCATGCAGATGTCGGTTCCGGACCTCGTGGATTTCAGTGATGAGCCTGAGCGGACGTTTGATCTTTATGGCGAAGACGCCAAAACGCCGGGAACCCATGCGGCGAATTGCGTGTTAGCGCGCCGGCTCGCGGAGCGAGGGGTGAGATTCATTCAGTTGTACCACCGCGGTTGGGATCATCACGGTAATCTGCCGGGGCGGCATCCGACACAAGCCCGCGAGACGGATCAAGGATCTGCGGGGCTGATTTTAGACCTCAAGGAGCGCGGACTTCTTGAAGATACGCTCGTGATATGGGGTGGAGAATTCGGTCGTACGGTCTACGCGCAAGGAGGTCGTTCGGCCTTTGGTCGTGACCACCATCCGAGGTGTTTTTCGATGTGGCTTGCCGGTGGAGGGATTCAGCCCGGAATGAGTTTCGGTGAGACCGATGATTTTTGCTACAACGTGGCCAAGGACCCTGTGCACGTCCATGATCTTCATGCAACCTTGCTTCACTGCCTGGGGATCGACCATGAGCGTCTGACCTACAAGTTCCAGGGACGACAATATCGATTGACCGATATCGCGGGTGAGGTTGTGAAGCCGATCCTCATCTGATGTTTGGAGCCAAACGTTGGGACGGCCCTCCTGTTGGACCCGCAAGTCCAGCGGAGTGCGCTTCATTTTCGAAGCAGACTGCAGGGCATCGAGGAAGTGGATACGCTGATGCGTTGGGACACGTTTCATCCATGGATCGATTTCCATGGGCAGGTTGATGGCCTCGATGTGCAATTTTTTTAACGCCGCCGGGTTGGCGTATCAGACTTCCGATGCGTCAAGTGAGATGACGCAAACGTCGTCCTCGACATCCTCGAGCATCGATACGACCGTTCCGAAGTCGATCCTGGACTCTTGACCATTTGATCGCTTCGCTATCACTGATGAATCCATCCGTCATGAGAAGACTGGATCGACGAAGTCCCAGCAGAAACAAACTGCTGCATTCGTCTTTACAGAATCATAGAGGGGCCGAAACGCATGACTCCGTGTGGTCGAATTTCGGTCACCTTGCTGGAAATAAATGGATGTAATAGGACAAACCTCTAGCCCTGTGAGTGATCGGGATGGCCAACTTGTGATTGCTTTGAAGAGGGCTTTCAGTCGCTGTTAAGTTGTTTCATGGAAGATAGTTAGGCGTTTTTATTGTTCACGAAATGCGGCTTGGACGAAAAGCGTTGAACGAATCACCGTGCAACGCGGCTTCAAAAGTAAAGATCAACGGGTGAAACCTTGGTGAGTGGTGGTTGGAACGCCCGGCAGGGGGCAGACCGGGCGTCTTTGACCACTGTCTTGCGATGGAGACCTTCTTGAGATGGAAGCGGAGACCTACTCGGGGTGGACTTCAAACATTCCTTCGATTTCAACAGAGATATTGCCCGGCAGTGAACCCATTCCAACGGCGCTCCGTGTTCCGACGCCTTCATCGCTTCCAAAGACCTCAGCGAACAGTTCGCTGCATCCGTTGATGACGGCGGGATGATTGCCGAAGTCCGGTCCGCAATTCACCATTCCCAGCAGTTTTACCACCCGCTTGATTCGATCCAGGCTACCCAATCCCACTTGTAGCGTGGCAAGAATTGCAAGCCCGGTTTGTCGTGCCGCGTCGTAGCCGTGCTGTTGATCCACGTCCAGGCCAACCTTACCCGTGTACATGGATCCGTCGGCTTTGAGCGGGCCGTGTCCCGAGACGAGGCAGTGATTGCCTGTGATCAGCAAAGGTTTGTAAACGCCCGCAGGTTTTGGGGCGGGTGGAAGTTCGATTCCGAGATCTTTCAGACGTTGTTCAGCACTCATCAATCAATTCCTTTCGTGATTTCAAAATGGTCGTCTCGCCCATCGTCGAAACTTCCTTTGGGCGATGACAGGGAGAGTCATGGAGAGGGAACTCCGCGACTGAATCGATGCAAAACTCTTCGGCGAAGATAAGATTTCCGGTTAGAACCGCATCGGCGAAGCCCGGACTTGACCGGGCAGGATCGTCTTCATGGATCGAATAGTATATCGTTCTGGGTTTGGAGATCCGAGTGCCCACAGGGCATCTTTGCAGCGCGGGATGAAATCACGTCATGTCACCATGGGCTCACCACTTTAAGGCTGTCGGGGAAAGCGATCCTCAGGTGAACTCTATGGAGGAGGCGTTCGAGTTATGGAATACCGCTTGTAATGCCTATTTTTCCAGTCGCGGCGAAGCACCTGAAGTGTTAACCGATAGCCTGGGCTTTCCTAAAACCTCCGCGTCGTCCACGGGTCCTCATGACTCGACGGTCGACCCACCGGTCCCCTTGTTTCAAGTCTTGCTTCTCGCCGTATTGCGATGGCCCACCGGTGACTTCTTGCAAAGCCAACGGTTGCGCTCCTGGTTGATGGAAAGCTCGCCAACGTCGCTCCGGCCTTTTTGGGACATTCTCTCTCGCGGGTTGGTTGATGAAAAAGGAAACGCGGGTTGGATGGAAACCGCGGGGGAATCACTGCTTTATGTCGAGAAAGCATGGCAGGCTTCATCCCCGGAGTTGTCTTTGCTGGAGTGGTGGCAGCAGACGTTCTATCCACAGCAAAAAAAACGCTACGGTGTTTTTCATACACCCGAAGAGTTGGCGCAGCTCACCTGGAGTCGGCTTCCGGAAACATGTTGGCAAAATCCAGAAGGGGGCCTCATTTTGGATCCGGCCGCGGGGACTCAAGTTTTCGTCTGCGCTGCACTTCGGCAGCTGGCTGCGACTCATAGGGAGTCGGCTTCAGATTCAGGAACCCTTTGCCAGAATCTTTGTTGCCTTCTTGAAAGGGTGGTGACGTTCGAAATTTCCGCGCCTGCCTGGGTTCTCGGTTTTCTTGAGGTCGGTAAGACCTTGAGAGAGTTGGACTGCGATTTGCAACGTTCCGTCCCGTTGAAATTCTGGCGGGGCGACGCACTGAATCCGATGGGGGAATCAAATGCGTCAACAGAAATGATTCAGGATATGATCCGGCAAGACTACAGGTGGGTGGTCGGCAATCCCCCCTACTCGTCACGCGTCGAGGACCAAAACCCGTGGATTCTGCAATTGCTCAAAGGGCAAGTGGAGGGGCCAGGAGGTCAGATCAATTACTATGAGGCTCAGGGAAAGCCGCTGGGTGAGCGTAAGAGTTGGCTTCACGACCTCTACGTCTGCTTCTTCCGGATGGCACAGTGGTGGACTTGTGCGGCCGAGACGTCGACGGTGGCGTTTGTGACCAATCGTGGGTTCATTGAAAACGTGACGTTTCGCGGCATGCGTGAATCCTTGAATGAACAGTTTGATCAGATTGATGTCCACGACCTGCACGGTGATGCCTCGGATTCGTCGCCCAATCCCGCAGGAGGATGGTTTGGAATCAAGACGTTAACGAGCCTGGTGGTCATGTCCTGTAAGGGGGCCGCGGTAGAGAGGCGTCCAAGCGTGCGTTGGCTCGAGCCAATTACCCCTTCCGCATTGCATAGCGACCGCTTGTCAGAACGATCTCTGCCCCACACCGTGACTCCCGAAGCGCCCCAGTTTGAATGGCACCCTGATGCGTACAAGGCTCGAGGAGAATTTGATCGGGGGTGGTGCCTCACCGATATTTTTCGGGAGTCGGGCTCGCCGATTGTGACCGCCCGTGATTCTCTTGCGATTGCCTTCACTTCACAGGAGCTGGTCGGCCGATTGCAGGAATTTCTCGATGACAGAGTCAACGACGATGTGCTCCGTCAAAAGTACTTTCCGCGATCCCGTTCGAGACGTTTCCCCCGAGGAGATACTCGGGGGTGGAAATTGCACGAAGCCAGAGAATTTCTTCGAGAACGTGCAAAACGTGTTCCTGACCTTGAAACATGGATTCGACCGATTCATTATCGCGCCTACGATTTAAGGCACATCATCTGGGTCGAAGAATTAATTGACTGGCCGCGTCGACAGGTCATGGCCAGTTTGGAATCGGGGCGGGATTGGGCTTTGGTCGCACGTCGGCAGAGTCCTGTGGGGCAATCGGCCAATTTCTTCACCGCAACTCGCCAACTCGTGACGGATGGTGTGCTGCGATCCGATAATCGTGGGAACGAGACCGTTTTTCCGCTCCGCTGGCAGAGCCGCGAGGGCACGCTTGAGAGCAATCTGAATCCCGTGTTTGAGGCTTGTGTTTTCAAACACCTGAGGGGCTCAGGTGATCAGGGCCACTCCAGGTGTGGAGGGCTTTCGGCAGAACATCGTGAGTCGCTTTTGGGGTATGTGTTCGCATGGCTTCATTGTCGCGAATATCAACATCGATTTCGTCATCAATTGGTCAGGCGTTACCCTCGAGTTCCTCTGGTGAAAGACACGGATTTTTTTGCTGAAATGTCGGCGGCGGGTTTGGATATGCTCCGCCTTCACGCGGGAACTGAGCGTGCGACTGAAACCTCGAGTATTCGCGGTGGGGATCAACGCAGCATGCAGGCTCCTCGCTTTCCCGAGGCGAAGGTCCCCAGAGGGTGGCCGGAATTTGATGGGAAAGAAATCATTCTCGATGGGGACGGCCATCGAATTTCAGTGTCGCGTGAGGTTTGGGAGTTGCGAATCGGGGCCCATCAGGTTGCAAGAAAGTGGTTGAAGGATCGGCGAGCGTTTTTCGGCGATCCCGGGATGATTGCAAACTACAAATCTCTACTCGTGTGTCTCGAGGCCACCTTGGAAGCGCAAAAGCGGGCGGACGCGATAGTGGCGTCTGCGGGAGGTTGTGCCCGTGTGTATGAAAATCTCGTGCCACCCATGAAGTAATATCAAAAGGACCGTTTTTTGGCCGCGGTTTTTTTCATACGACCGGTTTACGCGGGTTCTGTCCTCCTTCAATCCGACGTCAAAAGTGCCAAGGTTCATATTTTTGAACGGGGGATCAAACGGAGGGTAAGGCTCGGCCCTCTCTTTCCTATTTTCAATCGACGTAGGGGTGCGGGGGACGGTAGACTAAAAGGCTTAAGCTCTGTCCTCGCAGACCTATTAGAAATACATCTTTCACCTTCATCTTTAATTAGGTGCGAATTCGACAGAATGAAAACGAGGCCCATGAGTTCTGTGATCACCCATTTCTTCTCACGCCAATGGTGTTTGGCCGTGGCGATAGGGTTGGTTTTGCCGGGTCTTAAGTCTCCCGCGTGGACATATGCGGTAGAAGCCGAAGAAACCGTGGAGAAACTCGTCCAAAAGCTTGGGGCGGGGGATTACGATGCGCGGGAGAAAGCGCAGAAAGAGTTGATGTCACGAGGTGTTGACGCCTTGGAGACTCTGCTAGCCAGCCTGAATTCAGACGATCCTGAGGCGGCTTGGCGTATCGTCGAACTTCTCGAAAGGATTTCCCTGCAGACTCGAGACCCCGATAAGGTTCAGCGAGTGGTTGAACGACTGATGAATGTGACCGGTCAATTAAGGCGCGAATTCGCAATCAGGGGCACCAGCTTACAGCCCAAAATTGATTCATTTAAAAGTGATCTTGCGATTCGCCATCTCCAACAGTTGGGGGCTAGAGTCAAGGTTAGCTCCAACAAAACGGAAGCTTCGTTTTCGGGATGGGATCCCGTTGCGATGGATCCCATCGCCGTCGAACTCGAAATGGAGACGAAAGAGACACTTTCAAATGAAGAGTTAGCGAACGCCAATCAGGTCTCGGGTAAAGCCTCGGACGGTGAGGTCGTTCCCATCGAGGGTAATTTGGCTCAGTCCTTTTCCGTTGAGCCCCTATGGGATTTGAATCACCCACCGCAACGTTTGCCCGTGCGAGATGGAGATACTCAAGCTGCAGCTGAGGTAAAAAGTACTGAAAACGGAATCCAGGTGATTCAAATTCAGCAACTTGGCGGTTTTCGAGTCGCGGTCAACCCCAAAGTGGCAGGGCTTATTGTCGATCCCACCGCCATCGAGGAGGAACGGTCAAAATTGAAGCGACGTCGACAACCCATCTCAGAGAAATCTGTACAGATTGGTGCGAGTTGGAAGGGATCCGAAGAAGACTTTGCGACGCTACGGAAAATCGAGGGCCTGGTTGGGTTGCAGATCAGCGGTTTGGAACTTGATGCGAGTAAGTTGGCTGTCATCAGGAGCCTTCCCCGGCTTCAAAGTATAAATCTCGATCGTTGCGAGGTGGAATACGGTACCTTACTTCGCCTCCAAGCCGCCAGACCGCAACTTCGTATGAATGTTCAAGCGACGGCAAAGATGGGCGTGTTTGGCGGAAACGGGCCCAACGGTGAGTTGGGGTGTTGGATTGAGAGTCTCGTCAGCGGCGGCCCGGCGGCCAACTCGGGATTGCAGCCCGGAGAACAGGTCCTGTCAGTGGATGGGTTTCAGATCAGAGACTTTGAGCAACTCTCTCTGTACGTGTCTTTGCAAGCTCCCGGTGACGTGCTGAGATTTGAAGTGCGAAACTCGGAGGGGCGAGTTCGCGAAGTCCGAGTGGAGCTTGTGCGGCGCGAAGAGCGGTAGGCCGATTGAGTCGGATTTCCTCAGAGACCAACGCGGTTCCTCCGATGATCTCAGGTGGATTCAATACCATACTGCGATCGGAAGTCGGAATTAAGATGCGAGCAGCATGCTCATGAAGTTCAGGGCAGGGCGTGTCTTGCATGGACGGACGCAACGCGGAGATAAAATAAAAGAAGCACGCCACACAAAATGACATGCTTCTTTTGGATTGATTCTACTGCCGAAATCAAGCGAGTCGGCAGAAAATCGACTTACTCGGCCATATCTTTGAGGGCCTTCAGCGGTCGAACCTTGACGACTCGACGAGCTGGCTTCGGTGCAGCCCAAACCATTTCACCGGTCGCAGGGTTACGAACCTGACGCTTCTTGGTTGCGGGTTTGTGCTGACAAACCACTTTGCAAAGACCGGGAATCGTGAACTGGCCGGATCCGTCTTTGCCCATTTGCCCTGCGATTTGCGCGGTCAACGCATCGAGAACCGCAGCAACGTCCTTTTTCGCCAGGCCGGTGCTCTCAGCCATCTCGGTCAAAATCTGCGACTTTGTGGGAGGTTTAATTGCCGCCTTCGCCATAAAACACGCCCTCCTTGTGAGGTTTTGAAAAAACTCGACTTGTACATGCGTCCGCAGTGCGGATCGCGAAGAATTAGAAACCCTGAAGCACAAATTTCAACCCGAGAACCGGAAAAAACCGCAGAATCCCGCCATTTTCGCTCACCTTTCTATTATCGCGACGCGTAAATGCGGCCCGTCGAGCAGATTTTCGCGGCAAACCTCGCGACACAATGAGTGCCGTACCGGTGCTTGCTCTGCCGCCGAATTGGGAAGTATCAAGGGGGCTCCAAAGTCGTTTTTGGGTTGCTGAAAGGTTGGAGGGTTGCGTGGGTAAATTGATGCATAGGTCCCCGTAAATCACGTTGTTGCAGCGACTTACTAGCACTATGATGGGACTTGAGTTGGTTGCGACTGGCTCGCGTATGATTGGCTGGCGGCACCGCTCAGGTCGAAGTCTGAGTGGTTAGGCGGGATGGCTTGGACCGCACGACATCTGAACTAAGGATAGGAAACTCATGCGATTTCGAGTTGGTATTCGTGTTGGCATTGGGCTCGTAGCGTGCCTGGTCTCCAGTGATGGCCTGCGGGCACAGGTTCAATTCCCGGGCGTACAGCAGACCGAAAATGCGACGGGCGATTCCATCTTTGTTCCCGCTCCTCGGGAGTACGTCCGACCCCTTCAAAAAGCGGAAGAAGCGATCGGCGAAGGCGAGTTCGCCGAGGCGGTTGATCTTCTGGGGCAAATTCTGGCCGATGAAACGATCGAAGATTACTTTCTGCCCGCTCCGGGTGGAAAAGGGAGCTGGATGAGTTTGAAGTCTCGGGCCCTTTCGATCCTCGAGCAACTGCCTCCGCGTGGTCGTGAACTGTTTGAACTCAAGTACGGGATTGAAGCTCAGCAGATTCTGGCCCAGGCGGTCAAAAATCGGAATCTTGACGAGATAGCGAAAATCTCAAACAACTACTTTCATACCCGCGCCGGTTACGAAGCGACGGTCCTGTTGGGCCGCCTGTATCTGGATCAAGGGCGTTACTTTTCAGCGATCCGAAGTTTTCAGAGGATCGTGGAGAGTCCAGTCGCGAGGGAACAGTATTCACCTCAGGTGCAGGTGCTGCTTGCGACCGCTTGGCTCGCGACCGGTGATGCCAGTCGGGCAGAGGACGTCTTGCGAAAATTGCCCGAGGAACAACTCGCTTTGATGTTTCGTGGCGAAGAGGTGGATCTTAGCGGCACGGAAGATCAGGCGTTTGAATGGCTGCAAGCACAGCTCGGGCAATTGCCCGGCCTGAATCTGATGGCAGAAAACAACTGGATGATGTTTCGCGGGAATGCCCAACGTTTGGCAGAGTCCACCTCAGGCTTCCCTCTGCTGATCAATGCCTGGCAAACTCCGGCGGTACTCGACGCAAACGATCGCTCCTTGATTGGTCGATTGCAAGGTGGCATGGCCGAGGAGGCCAAGCCTGCAATTCCAGCCATCAGTCCTCTGGCGGTTGGCGATTATGTCATTATGCGGACTCCGGAGTACCTTGTGGGAGTCGAGTTGAAAACGGGTTTGAGAAAGTGGTTTTACCCTTGGGACCGTGAAGCGGACATTGCGACGGAGTCGGTTGGGGGGCAGATGGCAGCCGGCAACAATCCGCGGGAAGCGGAACTCCGCGAACGCATGTGGCTGGATAATGTTTACGGACAGCCCAGTTCCGATGGAAAACAAGTTTATTTCGTAGACGATTTGCCATATCGCCTGAGTGGAAATCGTACAACCATCAATTTCGCCCGCAGCGGTGTGGGTTCCGTCCAACCCAATCACCTTGTCGCCCTCAAGTTGGTGGACGACAAAGGAAACTCGGTTGAAGGAAAGATGGCTTGGATTGTAGGCGGTGAGGATGGTTACGATCAGCCATGGTCCAAAGGCGTTTACTTCCTTGGCTCGCCACTGCCCATCTCAGGGCGATTGTATGCCCTTGGAGAGATCAACGGAGAAATTCGTTTGTATGCCGTTGATGCTCGCGACGCGGCGTTACTTTGGAGTCGGCAGATCGCCACGGTCAACCACGGTTCGGTACAAAACGTTTCTTACCGTCGTGTTGCGGGAGCGTCGCCGTCCTATGCCGATGGTCTCGTGATTTGCCCCACTTCGACTGGCGCGGTCATCGCGGTCGACCTTGCAACCCAAGCACCGCTCTGGGGCTTTCAGTATCAGCCCGTGGAAACGGGCCGTCGCGGTTACAGTATGCCCCAGCCATGGCAACCCGGAGAGCGATGGGCCGACGGTTCGGTGACAATCGTAAACGGTCACATTCTGTTGACGCCCGTCGATCAAGAAAAACTTCATTGTATCGATCTGCTCACCGGGCAACCGAAGTGGGCCATTGACCGCGACGGGATGTCCTATTTGGGGGCGGTCGACGAGGAGACAATCGCGCTGGTGGGCGCGACGCATTGTCGGGGAGTCAACCTAAAAGATGGCAAGCAGGCGTGGGAGACACCCATGACGTTTGGTGTTCCCAGCGGGCGTGGCTACGCGAGCGAGGGCAAACTCTTCGTGCCGACCGCGGATGACAAAGTGGTCTCGCTGAACATTCAAACCGGTGAATTGCTTGAAACGGTCGATACAGCCTATTCGCTAGGTAACCTGATCTGCCATGAGGGATACGTCGTTTCTCACAACGTGGATGTCGTTGCTGCGTTTTATCAGGACGAAATCAATCGACCTTGGGTAGAAAACCGGTTGCAGGAGACGCCGGATGATCTTCAGGCGCTGCTGCTGAAATCGCAACTGTGTGTTCGCGATAAGGACTGGGATGCGGCGGTGGCCACGGCTCAGGAAGCTCTGGCAAAACATCCGGACGAAATTGAAGTCGAAGAAGTATTGGTTTCAACATTGATGCTTGCAGCGCGAAACAACAACGCATTTGATTTCGAGCCTCTCGAGCGATACGAGGGGTTTCTGCTCGAGTCGGATTATCGCAGCGAGTACCTGATGTTGAAGACCAAGCATTCGATTGCTGCGAATAACCCGACGGGGGTCATCGAAGCGTTGCTGCTGATGGCCGACGCTGCGGCTTTTGATAGCACGATGGACCGGCAGTTGATCCGAGTTGAGAGTCGTGACGTCGATGGAATTCGTTGGGCTTATGCGGCGCTTTCCAAAATTGCTGACAATGCAGGGACGGATGAAGAGGTTCAACGTCAGATTGACTCGGCACGTCGCGACGCATTGGAGGATCCGGTCTTTGAAAGGACATGGACACTCCACCAATTGTTTGGCGAATTCTGGCATGATCCAGAATTTGAGTTGCAATTGGTCGAACTATGCATTGAAACGGACCATTTGCTCGAAGCGGAACAGCTTCTGTCCGGGCTGCTGAGCCAAGAGGATCCTCGGATCCGAGCGCGGGCTTTGGAGCGACAGGCCCACCTGCTTGAGATTGGTGGATTTGTAGGGCAGGCTCAGCAGGCATTGGCACGCTTGGCGACCGAGTATCCTGATGAGGCCTTTCAGGAGGGTCTGACGGGCCGCAAACTACTGGAAGATTTTGTGACCAGACATGCGGACGAGAAGCCGACGCGAACCCTCTGGTTGGAAGGTGGAATTGACGTCGCGAGCTCTAACCGGAGTACCAAGGGTCGATACAGTCAGATGCCGTTACCTGCGGCGAGAGTGGATGGGGAATGGGCACCGTCCCAGCTGAAATTTTCTTACTACTCCACGAACTTGTTTATCGATGACGAAAACGGGAAGCGAGTTGCGACCATCAACGTTGCTGATGGTGGGGCATGGCAATTCAGGAACACAAGCCGGTATTCGCTGCTGAATCATTTGATGATCTGTGAGGTGACCTTCTCGAACCTCGCGATTGAGTTGATTGGTATCGATCTGTTCAAAGCCATGAACGGAGCCACGGACGCGATTGTCTGGCGGCAACGTTTGTTTGGCGATGTAGATACCCAGTCTCGATTTGCATTTGCGAGAAATAACAAGCCGCAATTTCGGACCACGACCACGAACACGTCGTTGGGTTTGACCATTACGCAGAATCTTTACAACAACAAGTTGGTCGGCTCGCATTCGGGACCACATCGGACGGGGCTCGTATTGCATCGGGGTAATCGTCTGATCTGCATCGATCCAATTCAGGGAACGGTTTTGTGGAGAAAGGATCATTCGGACGTTGGCAGCCAAGTGGTTTCCGATGGCGAGGCCGTGCATGTTTTATCTTCGGATCAGACCAGTATGGTGAGTTGCCGGCTGTTGGATGGGGCAGCCCTTTCGAAGCAGGAAGTGGCGAAACTGGGGCAGGTCTTTGCGATCAACGGACCGACTCTGGTCGGTTGGAAGCCCGACGATCAGAAATTCCTGTTGAAAGCCTGGGATGCTGCTTCGGCTGAAATCGCCTGGGAGGCTGACTTCCCCTACTCTTCCCGTGGGTACCTTTTGGATCATCGACGGCTGGCCATTCTGGATGCCGGCGGTGACTTCCGAATACTCGATTTGAAAACGGGCAGCACGACGTTCCAATCGAAGGTGGAAACGGAGGATAAGCTCCAGTCCATTCAGGTTTACGAAGATGATCTTGGAAAGATCCTGATCGTCAATCGGAATGCATTAACGACAAAACAGAAGTCTCGGCAGAATCCAAAAATTGATTATAGCGCCGTTCCATACACCAATCCGCTTATCGACGGTTTGGTTTATGCTTTTGACAACGACGGGAAAGCCGTATGGCCAAATCCCGCGCAGATTGACCAATTCAGTCTGCTCGCGTCTGAAGTGGGTAAGGCGCCGGTGCTGATTTTCTCGCGGTACTACAGTCTGCGAGAGGAAAATGGGGGGAACAAGAGCGATCTGGTCATGATTGATCGAAGGGATGGGCGATTGATTGCTGACGATCGAGGAATCGACACCTTGACTCCATTCTGGATGTTGAACGCTCACGCCAAAGACCAGCAGGCGGTGATCGTCGGGCCGCGAGAGTATACGTTGACGTTCACCGATCTTGCTCGACCTCCGAGCCCCGCGGCTCAAACCGGCTACCCCATCAATGGTGGGAAAGCGGGCGGGGCCAGCACGCTTCGCGTGTTCCGAGGAATCGGAAAAGCATTTGACCTCTCCAGGTGAGACGCTTGAAACGATTTTCGGGCCTCCAAGAAACGTTGTTTTCGCGGCGAAGGCTGCAAGATTTGAGGTTTTGTAACGAACAGTCGATCTTGAAATAGGCGGGTGGGTCCACTGATAGACCTCGGAGGTCCCTGTTTGATTAGGGGCGGCTGGTGTTCCTCCCCTGACCTGTACGTGGACTGATCTCTTGTGCGTCTGCCGCGATACGGGCTTGATGTTCCGCCGCATCACTGCCGTCTTACGTCGACGGTCAAGTTTTTCGGTTCAGCCAGCAAGGAATTCAAGGAATCAAAATGGAGGGTCGTACTTCTCATCCACGGCTTCGCTTCGGGATTGGTCTCCTCGTGGTTTCTGCCTTCGTTGGCTGGATGCTTATTGCTCTTCCCGCACAACTGACCGAAACGCTGGACCGTGTGAGAACCTGGGGGGATGGATGGTTTTATGCCTATTTGGTCCTCCTCGTCGCCGGTGGGGTGTTTTTTGCTTCAGGGTCCATCTGGGTGATCGGTCTGTTGTGGAGTCGGACTCGGCGTAAGAATCAGAAACAGGTTTCGCGTCAGCAGAATCCGAGTGCTTTGACCCCGAGGCAGCAAATCAAAGAACTCGATGACAACCTTCAGACGGTCGACGATTTGACCCGAGACGATCGGGTTGGGACCCAGGTGAGGGAGCGGGTTCAAGAGGACGTCGAAGGCATACTTGCAAAACGCGAGACGCGACAGCTTGAAATTGTCGCCTTTGGAACCATTTCAAGCGGCAAGAGCACCTTGCTCAATCTGCTCGCCGGCCGCGATGCCTTTCGGTCAGATTTAAGGGGAGGAACCACCACACAACGAAATGAAGTGAAATGGCCGGATGACGACCGTGTGGTTCTTGTGGACACTCCCGGACTCGCGGAGGTGGATGGCCAATCCCATCTCGCTGTTGCGGCAAAAGCGGCTCGTGATGCGGATGTGGTACTCGTGGTGATCGATGGTCCCATGCGCGATCACGAGTTTTCCCTCATTCGTGAATTGGTCGAGATGGAGAAGCGTTTGGTGGTTTGCCAGAATAAATCAGACTGGTTTGATTTGGAGGATCGCGGCAAAATTCTCGACCAGGCGCGTCAAAAACTCGCGACGATTGACAGAAAACTTGAGGTCGTATGGGTTCGCGCCCAATCGGTCACTCGTGCTCGTATTCGGCAATTGGCAGATGGGCAACAAGTGGAGGAGGAGATTCAAGAGCCGCCAGATATTCAACAGCTCTCAACTTGGATGCTAAAAACCTTGAGTGACGAGGGCGATCGCCTTCTGATGGCCAATCTGCTTTTGAGGTCTCGTGGTCTGGTCGAAGAGGCTCGTGATGAAGTGCAACGGAGTCTGGATCAGAAAGCCTGGAAAATTGTTGATCGTGCCATGTGGGGGGCCGGGGGAGCCGCAGCTCTGAGTCCTTTGCCCGTGGTGGACCTGCTTGCTGGAGTTACCATTTCCTCAAAACTGGTGGTGGATCTGGCAAAAGTCTACCGACAAGAAGTGGATCTCGACGTCGCCATGCAGTTACTGAGCCAGCTCGGAAAAAATCTGCTCGGCATTTTAGGGGTGAGCCTTGCGGCTCCGACGGTGGCGACGCTCGCAAGTCAGATCTTCAAGACGGTTCCCGGGGTTGGCACGATGGCGGGTGGCGTGCTGCAGGGTATCACGCAGGCCTTGATTACACGCTGGATCGGCGCCGTATTTATCGAGTACTTCAAAAATGAAATGCAACGTCCGGAAGGTGGACTGGTGGGGCTTGCCCGCCGTCAATGGAATCGGTTGACCACGGTCGATGAACTCCGTCGCATCGTGAGCCAGGGGCGGGAGAAACTCGTGTCCAAGGAGCAGGACTCATGAGCGAAGGTCCCACCACGGATTCGAAATTTGCTGAGGCACGAGATTCTCTTCAGCAGACCCTCGGCAAATTGCGAGGTTGCTCGGATCGTGAACGCAAGGAGATGCAACGCGAGTTTTCTCAGCTCAATGAGATGCTCTCCAAGCTTGACAAAGGTCAGGTCGAAATCGTCGTCTTTGGCGAAATCAGTACGGGCAAGTCGGCGTTGATCAACGCTCTGATCGGCGAAGCCGTTGCGGATGTGGACGTGCAGGGGGGCTGGACCCGTGATGTTCAAAGTTCGGAGTGGAAAGCATGTGCGTATCGTGTGCCCGGGCTGAATGACTCCGGCGTTCTTCTAGTCGATACCCCTGGGATCAACGAGGTTGAAGGCCAGCAGCGGGCTTCGTTGGCCGAAGAAGCGGCCCGCCGAGCAGACTTGATCCTGTTCGTGACCGATTCGGATCTCAATGAAATTGAGCATGATGCATTGAAGCATCTTGCGTCGTTGAAAAAGCCCTTGCTGATTGTGCTGAACAAAAAGGATCTTTATTCCGAGGATCAACGGAATCGACTTCTGAATGTGTTGACTCAAGAGCGTTTGCCCGGCGTGCTTCCAACCGACCATGTGGTTTTGACCAGCGCGGACCCACGTGAGGTGGAGTACATCATCGAAGATGCCGAGGGGAAGACACGCCGGGAGTGGCGCAGGCCTCAACCCGATGTGCAGGAGTTGAAAGAGAAGATTCTTGAGATCCTCGATCGTGATGGGTTGGCACTGGTCGCACTCAACGCCGCCATGTACGCCGCGGATCAGACGGATCGCATCGCTGCGCTGCGGATTGAATTGCGAAATCATCTCGCGAATCGCGTGATCGGAGGATATGCGGCGGTCAAGGCTCTGGTGGTCGGTTGGAGTCCGGCGGCGGTCGATATCATCGGGGGTGGGCTGGTGGATGCCTCCATGGTTGGTGTCCTTGCGAAAATCTATGGACTTGATCTCTCTTGGCAACACGCCAGGAAACTGGCGAGTGCCATTGGACAGGCGACCGGGTGGGTCATCCTGGGCGAAACGGTTTCGTATCTCGGGGCATCCTTGTTCAAGGGGCTGACGTTGGGATTGGCGACTCCCTTGACGGCCATTCCTCAGGGAGCGGCATCGGGCTTTGCCTCCTACATTGTGGGCCAGTCGGCCAAGTACTATTTTGAGCATGGCGCTTCGTGGGGTGGACGATCGCCCAAAGCAGTTGTTCAACAGATTCTCGATCAGACCGACCGCGATAGTGTGTTGGGGCATTTGAAGGACGAGATCAAGCAAAAAATGCTCTTCAATCCGCACGCCCGAAAGTCTTGAGTTTGAGGTGGGGCGATTCGCCTCTGACATCCAAACCAGAGGGACGAAAGTGCGTGAGACTTTGTCGATCAGGCAAACTTGGGTTGGACGGAGGTTTTTTCGGGTGCCTCCCGATCGCTGCTGAAGGCTGCTATCATTTGCGGCATGGCTAAAACACCAATGATGCAGCAATACGATGAAGCGAAAGCCGCGTGTGGAGATGCGCTGCTGCTGTTTCGCATGGGTGACTTCTATGAGCTCTTTTTTGAAGATGCAAAAGTCGCCGCCAAAGTTCTCGGTTTGACGCTGACCAGTCGAGACAAAGGCGAAAATCCGATCCCCATGGCCGGGTTTCCCTACCATCAGCTTGATGGCTACATGGCCAAGATGATCTCGGCGGGCTATCGAGTTGCGGTCTGTGAGCAGGTGGAAGATCCTAAAGCGGCCAAAGGTCTCGTCAAGCGAGAAGTCACTCGAGTGGTTTCGCCGGGAACCGTGACCGATGACGCCCTGCTCGATCCCAAGGAATCGAATTTCCTGGTTTCGATTTGCCATGATCCGGGTAAGGGAAAAGTGGGTCCTCGTGTCGGACTCGCATGGACCGATCTTTCGACAGGGCGATTTCAGGCTGCGTGTTTCCCTGAAACTCTGTTGACGGACCAACTGGCACGCTTGCAGCCTTCGGAGTGCCTCGTGGCGGAGGACGCCGAACCGTTCGCAGAGTGGCAACAAGAGCAGATGATGGTCACCAGTCGACCCTCCTGGATGTTTGGCCTTCAGGAGGCGACCAAAGTCCTCGAGCTGCATTTCCAACTAAAAGGTCTCGATGGGCTCGGGTTCGATACCACGGATGGACCCGCGATCCGCGCGGCCGGGGGCCTGCTGGGTTACTTGCAGGAAACTCAGAAAAACTCGCTTCAGCATCTTGAACGTGTTCGTCCCTACCTGACAGGCTCGACGCTTGAGATTGACGAATCGACCCGCAGGAGTCTGGAAATTTCACGCACGTTGCGTGAAGGTCGCCGTGAAGGGTCGCTGCTGAGCATTCTGGACCGTTGCGTGACGTCGATGGGAAGTCGACTTCTTTCGGACTGGGTGGCCAATCCTTTGATTGATCTCGACTTGATCAATCGGCGACTCTCCGCGGTCGAGGAGATGACGTTCAAAGGTGACTGGTGCCGTGCATGGCGTGAGCAGCTTTCTGGGATTTACGATATCGAAAGGTTGCTTTCCCGGATTGTTGCCGGACGGGCGACTCCTCGTGATCTGAGTAGCATTGGAAGGACGCTCGGGCAGTTGCCTGCTTTGGTGTCAATGCTTGAGGATGCAGAGTCGACCATGCTGGTTGAACTGGCCAGTCTTCTGGATCCTTGTGAAGACATTGCCGACTCACTCAACCATACACTTGAAGCGGAGTGTCCGTTGGTGGCTCGTGAAGGAGGCTTTATTCGGGCGGGCAAGCACGAGGAACTGGACCGCCTTCGCGAGTTGGCAAGCGGCGGTAAGGAGTGGATTGCCCGCTACCAGGCTGAGATCAGCCAATCCGCGGGAATTCCCAACCTTAAAGTCGGTTTCAACAAGGTGTTTGGCTACTACCTGGAGGTCACCGCGGCCCATTGGGACAAGGTCCCTGAGAGTTTTATTCGTAAGCAGACCCTCAAGAATGCCGAACGCTACATCACTCCTGAACTGAAGGAGTATGAAGAGAAGGTCGTGACGGCAGACGATCGAGCCAAACAACTGGAATACGACCTCTTTTTGCAATTGAGGCAGGAAGTGTTTGATGCTGCTGCCCGCTTGCAGCAGACCGCTCGTGTCCTGGCGACACTCGATGTGATCGCCGCGTTGGGCGACCTTGCCATCCGCCGGCGTTACTGTCGACCCGAAGTCCTGGCTGATCCAGAGCTGAGAATCGAAGAGGCGCGGCATCCGGTACTCGATGTGACGGAGCCTGAAGGGACGTTTGTTCCCAATGACACACTGATGAGCGCCGACGATGGCATGATCATGTTGATTACTGGACCGAACATGGCCGGTAAGAGTACTTACATTCGTCAGGTTGCATTGCTCACACTAATGGCGCAGCTCGGTAGTTTTGTACCTGCAAAGAGTGCTCGGATTGGAGTGGCTGATAGGATTTTCGCCCGGGTTGGTGCCAGCGATGAATTGTCCCGTGGGCAAAGTACCTTCATGGTGGAAATGACGGAGACGGCCCGGATTCTCAATACGGCCTCATCCAGAAGCCTCGTGATCCTCGATGAGATTGGTCGGGGGACCAGCACCTACGATGGTGTTTCGCTCGCCTGGGCGATTGTCGAACACATTCACGACCAGATTGGTAGTCGGACGCTATTCGCCACTCACTACCATGAATTGACCGATCTGCAATCGACGCTGGGAGGTGTTCGTAACTTCAACGTGTCGGTGAAAGAGTGGGATGATCAGGTCGTGTTTCTGCATAAAATCATCGCCGGTGCCGCAGACAAGAGCTACGGCATTCACGTCGCACGTCTGGCAGGCGTGCCATTGGAGGTCAATGAAAGGGCCAAGCAGGTCCTGTCGCAGCTCGAAAATGAGCATCTCGACGAACATGGCCGACCCAAGATCTCGCCGACCGTTGAAAGAAATGATCGGAAGGGGGATATCCAGCTGACGCTTTTCGGGACTGCCGATCATCCAATGTTGGAGATGATCCGGGAAACGGATGTCAATGGATTGACGCCTCTGGAGGCCTTGCAGTTGGTCGCGACCTGGCAGGAAAAACTGAAGGCCGAAATTCGCGAAAGCTGAGTACGGACTCGCCTTAGACGCGGCGATGGCCATGCATGGTCACCGCGTATTCACGGACATCACGTGTTCACCGATAAGGTACGCGTGGGGCGACATTTGGCCGGCCCTTGGACGAGGCAAGTGCTTTGGTCTGGCGACGTCAGAGTCTCATCCACGAGGGTGAGCGTTTCCCGACAGAAGAATTTTGGGAGACTTGCTTGAGGGTGTCTGCTCGCCCCTTTCGTGGGAAATTTTCAGGATTGGATTCCAGACATGCCGTTTCTGACAATCAATATCGCTCACTCGATCTGATGCCCACGAATATGCGGGGGGCAGATTGCCAATCGCGTCTCGTGGACCATAATAGGTAAATGCTCTCTTTGGGAGAGATAGGGGGAGTGGGGCGATTTTGAGGATTGCCACGCCTGCCGTCTATCACGGAAACGGTGTCCCCAGTGAAATCACAGGAAACCACAAATCGCGGGTGCCACGGATTTGTCGTTCGACAACCTTGCCGCGAGCCGCGTTCGCATCGCAATCATGGAGACTGGATCTTGTATTCCCCTGACAAATCACGCCATCAGCTCGTGTCCAGGTTCGGCTGGATTTATTTCGCCCTCTCGGTAGTCCTGGTATGGACGAACTGCGGTACGCTTGCCGCGCAGGTCGTCAACCGGAAGTTCGATCAGGAGGACAAGTTCCGTCAGTTGGACGAAATCCTGCCAACCCCCAACGTTTATCGAACCGCCTCAGGAGCTCCCGGGCACGAATATTGGCAGCAGCAGGCCAACTATGACATCGATGTAGAAATCGACGATGAAAAACAACGTATCATCGGCGCAGAGACCATCAACTACATCAACAAGTCGCCCGACCCACTCCGATACGTCTGGATTGCTCTCGAGAACAACATTTTCCGTCCCGATTCCGACAGCAAAATGACTCGAACTGCTTCAGACCCGAGTCGAATGAGTTTTGATCAGTTCAAGGCCATGGAGATCGTCGAAAAATTTCCGGGTGGCGTGGATATCAAACACGTTCGAGATGGCCACGACCAGGATTTGAAATACACCGTGGTCAAAACGATGATGCGCGTCGATTTGGCGGAACCGCTTAAACCGGGTGAGGCTTCCAAACTGAAGATCGGTTGGGAATTCAACATCAATGACTCGGACGTTATCAGCGCACGAACGGGATTTGAGTTCTTTGAGCGAGATGGGAACTACATCTATGAGATGGCCCACTGGTTCCCACGAATGGTTTCCTACACCGACTACCAAGGTTGGCAACACAAGCAGTTTCTTGGGCGAGGTGAATTCACCTTGGAGTTCGGAGACTATGTGGTCAGGATCACGGTCCCGAACGATCATATCGTCGCCGCGACCGGTGAGTTGCTGAATGCCACCGAGGTTTTGACCGAAGAGCAACAGGCCCGTTTGACAGCGTCGCGGACAGCCGAGAAGCCCATGTTTGTGGTCACTCCGGAAGAGGCAAAGGCGAACGAAAGCTCTGAGCCAACCGGTAAAAAGACCTGGATCTTCAAAGCCGATCGCGTCCGCGATTTCGCGTTCGCTTCGTCGAGAAAGTTTATCTGGGATGCGATGGGTCATGATGTCGATGGCAACAAGACCTTGGCCATGTCGTTCTATCCTAATGAAGGCGAACCACTTTGGAGTCGGTACTCGACCCACGCCATCATTCACACCTTGAATGTCTACTCAAGGTACACGTTCAAGTATCCTTATCCGGTTGCGATTTCGGTGAATGGACCGGTTGGGGGTATGGAGTACCCGATGATCTGTTTCAACGGCCCGAGGCCTGAAGAGGATGGAACCTATTCGCCTCGAACGAAATATGGCTTAATCTCCGTCATCATCCATGAGGTGGGACACAACTATTTCCCGATGATCGTTAACTCGGATGAACGTCAATGGACATGGATGGACGAAGGACTCAATACTTTCGTCCAGTTTCTGGCGGAACAGGAATGGGAACCGGAATACCCTTCACGGCGCGGTGAGCCAGCAGCCATCGTGGGATACATGGGAAGTAGCAATCAGGTTCCGATCATGACCAACTCCGAGTCGATTCTGCAGTTCGGTCCAAATGCCTATTCGAAGCCGGCCACAGCCTTGAACATCCTTCGTGAAACCATCATGGGGCGCGAGCTCTTTGATTTCGCTTTCAAAGAGTACGCACGAAGATGGGAGTTCAAACGACCGACACCTGCCGACTTTTTCCGAACGATGGAAGATGCCAGTGGCATCGACCTGGATTGGTTCTGGCGTGGCTGGTTCTACACGACCGATCACGTTGATCTCGCGCTGGTGGACATTCGAGAGTGGACGGTCAACACTCAGGACCCCGAAGTGGAAAAAGGGCGAAAGCGAGACCTGCGAGATTCGGAACCAGTGACCTTGTCTCAGGAACTGAATGAGACGCTTCGCAAACGAACCGACGACTACCCTGAGTTGCTCGATTTCTACAACTCCTATGATGAACTTGACGTCACCGAGCGAGACCAGAAGGCTTACAAGCAACTTCTGCAACGTCTGACGGACGAAGAAAAGGCGGCACTTCAATCTGATCGTCATCTCTATGTTCTGGACTTTGAAAACTTGGGTGGATTGGTCATGCCTATCATTCTGGAAGTCGTTCTTGAGGATGGGAGCAAGGAGATGCACCATTTCCCCGCAGAAATCTGGCGGCGAAACAACGAAAACGTTTCTCGATTGGTGGTGACGACACAACCCATCAAGGAAGTAGTCCTGGACCCGCGACTTGAAACCGCGGATACCGACCTCGAGAACAATTTCTTTCCTCGTCGAATCACCAAGAGTCGTTTTGATCTTTACAAAAGCTCGGGACGCGGCGGCAGTAATGCCATGCGAGAGGCCGGACTGGGGAAGAAACCCGAGGGGGCGGGTAGCGAGAAGTCTGCAAACGAACAGAAGTAGGCAGATGCTGGCGAGATACGGAGAATTGTCCACGTGACGCTCCCCTTTTGGGGAGCGTTTTTTTTTGCTCAACGGAGGGTTGGTGGGGTAAGGCCGGATTTTCCGATGACTTCGCCCGCCCAAGATGATCTTCGGAAACTCGCTCTGAGACTCGGGGCGATTTCAAGGGGGAATCTATTGCGTTGATCCCGGGTGCGGCGTAACCTTAATTTAGCCGCAACACGCTACAGCGTCGTATCGCCAATCCGTATTGGTCACAGGTAAAGACGTTGTCTGGCCCAAATCTACGCAAGGTAACTTCCTCATGAAGCGATTGATCACCGGTCTTCTCACCTTGGTCCTTTTGGTCTTCGGACCAACGCTGGCCTTCGCCAGGACGTGGACCGACATCGCGGGCAGGACGGTCGAGGGTGTATTCCAAAATTATGACGGGCGTAGCCGCATGGTCACGCTCAGTTTGGAGAGTGGCGAGATCAAGTCGTTCCGTGTTGAATTCCTTAGTGAGAAAGACCGGTCTTATATCCTCAAGCAACTAGCAGAGCAGGGATTGGTCGATCCGAGTACGCATATTCCACTTCCGGGCTCAAAATTGCCTGGAGATCCGGATCAGACAGCGGCCCATGATGGCGGGGCCCAATCTGACATCGGGATGATGACACAAAATCAGGGGGACACGGTAGGCTCAGTGAACGCTCCACCCATTCCGCTCAATCAGCTCAACGGAGGGTTCAATTCGGGCCTGCCCAATCCATTGCAGAGCGGCGGGCCGCGTGGTGGACGAAGCCAGAATCCTGGAGGGGTTGGTCGTCCCACTGGCTTTGCCAGTGGTGGAGGCGCAGGCCGTCAGTTTGGAGCAGGGAGTGCGGCGCCGACAACTCAGTTGATGAACGGTCCAAACGGGGGCGACTATGCGAATGCTGCTGCCCGTGGTTTGGGAAGTGAGGTTTCGAATCGGGAGTTTGGGCCAACCTCCAACAACTCTCCAGAATCGATGAGGTCTTACGCCGATCCTTACTACCGGGGTCCTTCAGGCTTCGGAGGTGCCGCTCGGGGTAATTTCGGTGGGCAGGGGCCGCTAAGTCCATCGACGGCGTCGGCCAACTCATTTGGTGGCTACGGTCCCAATAGTGGTACAACGGGGTTGGAAAGAGGTGGCCCTCCCAGTCCACTGGGCAAAAACGGGATTCTCGGTCGCACCGATGCCAGCCCTGATTTTGGAAGCGTGAATTCCGATCCGACTGCGGCTGCGAGCATTGCAGGAGTGGACCGTTCGGACGCTTCTCAAGGGGAGCTTGCCAGTGCGTCTGATCCATTCGGTTCAGGCTTCGGTTCCGGCGACCTTGACGTTCTCGGCTCCCAAGTCAACGCGCCAGCGACGCGAGGACCCTCGAACGATCCGACAGATTTTGGATTGAGCAGTGGCACGCAAACAGTTAACGGCGTCGCAGGCGACTTTTCTTCGGCATCCGGTGGAAGTGAAGTGGATGAGTTCAAATATATTGGAATGGCCCTTGTCGGTGGAGCGATCTGCGGGGCGTTCGGATCGGTGATGATTGTGGCTTTGGTTGTGGTCATCATTAATATGAGTCGATCTCAAAGACCTCCCAACCCGGTCCGATACAGTTGAGTTTCAGCGAGGTTTCACCTTCGAGCGGGGCCGCACTGGATGCCCCAAACCGATCGGCTGACGAGGGCCGTTCTCAGACTGGTGAATCGATAGAGGGGTTCCCGAGATCGACGACTGCACTTGCACGATTTGCCTTCTTGCTGGAAGCCGCTTTCCTGCTGGCCGTTTTTGCGTGTTACGCGGGGACCCTGCCACCGGACGTCAACGAAGCTCACTATTTGGGTAAAGCCAAACATTTCTGGATGCCCGACTGGTGTGCGGGTGATCTTTTTCTTCATTCCAGCAACGCTCACTGGCTCTTCTATGTCACGGTGGGAGGGCTCAATCTTTGGTTTGATTTGGCGACGGTTGCCTGGTTAGGCAGGCTTTCGTCGTGGTTGCTGATCGCCCTCGGCTGGTGTTATTTTTGCCGGAGCCTGACCCAACGTTGGGGCGTTGCATGGGTCAGCGGACTGGTGTTTCTTCTGTTACAACATTTCGGCCACCTCGCGGGTGAGTGGATTATCGGAGGAGTCGAGGCAAAGGGGTTTGCCTTCGGTTTTGTCTTTTTCGGACTTGGCCGCATGGTTCGAGGGGATTGGGTGACCTGCTGGATTTGGTGGGGACTTGCCTGTGCCTTTCATGTCCTCGTTGGGGGGTGGGTCGTTGTTGCTGCAATGATGGCTTGGATGGGAGGTGGTTGGCGTGATCAGAGGTTGTTGCCCACGGCCGTCGGGTTGATTCTTGGGGGCCTGCTGTCACTGCTTGGAGTGATCCCCGGTTTGCTTTTGGGCGCAGGGGTCGAGGGGGGAGACTGGATTGAAGCGCAGCGTGTTTATGTGTTTGAGAGGCTTCAGCACCACCTGGTCTTCTCGAGTTTTTCGGGCGAGCGACTGGCCCGTTTCTCGGGGCTTGTTTGTCTCTGGATGATCGGGACAGGAGCGGTTGAAAGCTCCTCTTCACAATCGCGAATTTTGCGCTTTACACTCGGCACTGTGGTGATCGCCATGGTCGGAGTGGGAATCGATCAATACGTCCGGTCCACTGGAGATATGGTGCTTGGGGCAAAGTACTTGCGATTTTACTGGTTCCGATCTTCCGATATTTTTGTGCCGGCAGCCGCCGCAGTGGGGCTGACTGCGGGTTTCTGGGAAATGCAAATCAAACATGCCGCTCCCGTACGATTGGTAAGTATTGCGGTTTCAGCCCTGATCTTGGGCCTGGGGCTGATTCATGCTTCGGCCGAGTACCGAGGTGATGGTCGTCCCCGAGCGGATCAACAGTCACTGATGGGTGATATGACCCGCGAAGGAACCCAGCAGATTTATCACGATTGGCAGGTTGCCTGTCGCTGGGTCGATGCGAACTTGCCAGAGGATGCGCGTGTCTTCTCTCCACGAAGGCAACAGACCTTCAAGTGGTATGCTCAGCGTGCTGAGGTGGCCAACTGGAAAGACATTCCGCAGGATGCTGCGGGGCTCGTGCGATGGAGGGAGAGATTCGAAGATGTTTACGGAGTGAGTCATCTGGAGAATCAGCAGCGGGGTTTAGACCTCGGGCTGTTGATAAGAAACGACGCCGCACTGGTTGAATTGTCACGTCATTACGGGGCGGACTATTTGATGGTGACGAGATATCAGTGGGTATGGCGTCAGCAGTTAAAACCTGCATCGAGATTGTCGTTGATCTTTCCTCCTGCCAACGCGGATCCCCAAACCGAGGAAAACTATTTCGTCATCCTCAAGATTCGATAACAGGCCTGACTCATCGGGGAAATTTCTCTAGGGCGGCTCCCTGCCAAATCAACCTGGGAGGGTGATCAACCCACCCGACCAGCACACGTAAGCGACACCTGCCGCAACGAGGAGCGAATCGAAGACATCGAGGATACCTCCCAGCCCCGGAAGCCAACGGCTTGAGTCCTTGACCGCGGCATCACGCTTGAGCAGTGATTCGACGAGATCTCCGATCATCCCGGCAACGCTGAGAACCAGACCGTAAAGCAGGCATTCGTGGATGGCGATCGCGCCGGTGGGGCCATTGACGATGGCCTGAAGAATCTCCAGCGATAACCAGCCTCCAAGGCTTCCGACAACCAATGCTCCTGCTGCCCCTTCCCAGGTTTTTCCCGGGCTGAGTTTGGGTGCCATCTTGTGCCGGCCCACGGCTCGACCGACGAAGTAGGCGCCGGCATCCGACAGTTTGACGACCGAGATCACCGAGATGACGGCGATCAGACCCCAATTGTTGTCATGCCAGTCACGAATCACGGCTAGAAATCCCAGCAGGCCGCCGAAGTACACGACTGCAAAGGACTGGAAGGCGACCCGTTCGACGATACGTTCCGCTTCATTGAATCGGAGAATCTCAACGAGGAAGAATCCTCCGATAGCCCCAAGGATCCCATAGAGAATCCATCCCAGCCTTCCGATGGGGCAGTCGACGGGGTAGTCAAGCCAAAATAGAGGGACGCAGGCCATCAAGGTCGCAAAACCGCTTCCAATTTCCGCACAAAATGGTCGCAGTTTGTGACCCTTGGATTCGATGAGTGTTCTGACTTCGTTAGCGCCCGCCATGGCGACGAGGACGGCGATGGGGGTCAGGATCAGACCGGCACGACCGGTCTCCTCGCCCATTTTGAAATCTGCCCACATCAAAAAGCAGGAGACGCTAATGATCACGGCGGCTGAGGCGAGTCTCCAACGAAGCACTTGGTGTCCCTTATGAATTGTGCCGCAAAGATCGGATTGTGCGACAGGGTGGTCCGGCAGCAGTCGCTCAATGCCGTTTGTAACTAGGCTCTTTGCAGACGTTACCAAAGTGTCATTGTCCGAGTGGGTGCCACTCGATGCAAGGACCATCCCGGTCAAATACGTGACGCTCCGATTTGCGTCTCATGGCGTTTCGCGGCGGCGCCGGTTAAGGCTGGGCGGGTGAGTCGTTCAGGCCACCAAACCGTCTCTCTCGGCTCGCGTAATCCAAGATGGCCTGATGGAACTCCTTCCGTGAAAATTCGGGCCAGCATTTTTGAGTCACCCAGATTTCTGCATAGCTGATTTGCCAAAGCAGAAAGTTGCTGATCCGCATCTCACCTGCGGTACGAACCAGCAAATCCGGGTCCGGCATGCCTCGCGTCTCGAGGTGGTTTGAAATCAACATTTCATCAATGGCATCGATCGACAATGTCCCTTGTTGAACCTGCCTCGCGATCTCTCGGGACGCGTCAACCAGTTCAGCTCGCGCTCCGTAGTTGATGGCCAGACAAAGCGTCGTGCCCGTGTTGCTGGCACTCATTTCGATGGTCCGGTTCATTTCTTCCTGGACCGTCTCTGGAATCCCATCGCGACGGCCGATGATCCGGACGACCACATTGTTGTCCATGAGGGTACTTCGCTCCTCGATCATGTATTGCTCGAGAAGGTGCATCAGGAAGTTGAGTTCGTTGGCCGGCCGTTTCCAATTTTCACTCGAGAGACAGTAAAGGGTAATCTGATCAAGTTTCAGCCTGGCGGATTCTTCGACCATTTCACGAACGGTCGAGACGCCACGACGGTGTCCTTCAATGCGCGGCAAACCTTGACCACGGGCCCACCTCCCGTTGCCGTCCATGATGAAGGCGACATGACGGGGATACTGATCGGGCTTAATGTCTTGAAACTCGACGCTTGAATCCGGAGATGATGCAGAATTCACGGTCTCGATTCCTCATCCAAACGGGTTGCCCGCAATTTTCCAAACGGTGAGTTCGGCGGACGAAGCCAAAGATCCCAGAAAACGCGCTTCAACGGCAGGGGGCAGATTCAATTTGGGGTGCAAACTGAACCGGTGGTTGCTCTCGACCTGACGAATTGCTGCCTGCTCTTCGAATCGCCGGATGTAACCCGCGATGGTTTCATGAGTTGGCGGTCGAATTTACAGTTCGCGAAACATGGTCTGTGCCCGGTCAGGCCCCACCGACACGATCTCAACGGGTCGGCCCACCAGTTCACTGACGCGGTCCAGGTAGTCACGCGCTTGCTGTGGCAAGTCCTCGTAGTTACGTACTTCCGTGATATCGACCTTCCAACCCGGTAGGGTTTCGTAGATCGGTTTGACGACTTTTAAATCTTCTGCGTGGCTTGGGAATTCTTTGACCACGGTGCCACCGATGTCATAGGCCGTGCAAATGTTGATTTCATCCACGCAACTCAAAACATCCAACATCATCATCGCGAGAGTGTCGATCCCACTCAGCCGCGAGGTGTAGCGGACTGCCACAGCATCAAACCAGCCGCATCTTCGCGGTCGGCCTGTGGTGGTTCCATACTCCTTGCCGACATCCCGGATGTTCTGGCCCACCTCGTCATGAAGTTCGGTGGGGAATGGGCCGCCGCCGACTCGCGTGGAATAGCATTTCGCGACTCCAATAACCTTATCGATCCACCGTGGAGGGACTCCCGAGCCTGCACAGACCCCCAAGCCAGAACTGTTGCTGCTGGTGACAAAAGGGAAGGTTCCATGATCAATGTCCAAAAGAGCGCCCTGGGCACCTTCAAAGAGCAACTTCTTGCCCGCTTCCGCTGCGTCAAGGAGCAGCGTGTTGGTGTCGCAAACCAAGTCCTTCAACTGCTCCGCGTAGCCTTGGTACTGACGGATAATTTCATCTGCATTCAGACTCGCTATCTCTGACTCATCGCCGATGCCAACCAGAACCCTCTGCTTGACCTCGACGATTTCTCGAACACGCTCCGGGAATTCCGGACGGTAGAGGTCGCCTAAACGGATGGCATAAGATCGGCCAACCTTGTCCCGGTAACAGGGGCCAATCCCACGTAACGTGGTCCCGATGTTGTTGTCCCCTTGGGTCGCCTGATCCAGGGCGCGATCTTCGGCCAAGTGCCAAGGCATCACCACGTGGGCTCGATCGCTAATTTTCAGGTTGCGTTTGACTTGGATGTCGCGATCCGTGAGTGACTGGATTTCATCCAGCATGGTAGGGGGATTCAGGACAACACCCCCCGTGATCACGTTCAGAACCTCTGCGTTGAGGATGCCGCTGGGAATATGATGGAGCTTATAGGTCTGATCACCGACAACCACCGTGTGGCCAGCATTCGCGCCCCCCTGGTAGCGGACGACCACCTCTTGTTTGGCGGTCAGCAGGTCGACCAGTTTACCTTTGGCCTCGTCACCCCATTGCAAGCCGATAATGCAGAGTCCGGACAACGTCAGCTCCTGGAGAATCTAAAAGGGAGGAAATCAAACGGTGACAACGTTTCAATAGGTCCAAGACGTCGATCAAGTCGAGTCTGTGGTCTACCCGGTGACCAGAGAAACCCGGTAACCCGAGAAACACCGTCTCCGTGACGATCCGAACCGCTGCAGCAGTTTGGATCAAAAGTTTAATTTTTACTTTGGATCGCAGGTTGCTCCGGCGGAGAAGTCCGCGAGAGACCTGAGCAAACTCAACAGTTTAGGTATGCGGCTCCAAAGCGGTCAACCGGTCGAGCGACGATTACGGATTTGCGAGGTTTTGCAACTTTGGGGCTGATGCGTCTCCGATCGACACTGCCGCGTTTAAGGGGTGCCCCCGACTTGAAATTGCGATGCAACAGGAGCACTGACGGAATTAGAGCCCATCCAATATTCACCGTCTTTACCGGTTCTGCGGCGTCCGCCATGATCAGAGGGCTGTTCGGCCATTTCAGTGCTGAGCGGTTCAGCGCTGAGCGAAAAAAAGTTCCCTTGGGAAACGAACCTTTGGCGATTGGCCGGTTATCGACTCTTTTTCCGAGGCGTGTGGAATGATCACCAAAGACCGGTACACTGTAGGCTTACGGCGGGGACGCCGTATCCCGAGTGGGAACACGATCTTCTTGATGCGAAATCACTTCGACGTGCGATGAGTGTCGGCGGTTTGCGTTCCGAGGTTGGATCATCCGTCGTTAAAGAACCGGGTCAAGAACCGCCAGCTTTCCGAACTTGAGTCTCCATATTCAGTTGTTGAATCTCAAGATTTTAATGGGTTCGGAAATTTTCCTCACCCTTGCCGTCAAGATGTTGCGAACATAGCGCCTTTTCGAGGCGTTTCAACCACGAGTCGATTGATATGAGTCATCAAACTTCACCCGATCCGAATCAAACCGGCATGCCGAAGGGCGTTCCTTACATCATCGGGAACGAACTCGCAGAGAGATTCAGTTTCTATGGAATGAAGGGCATCCTGACGGTTTTCATGACCAAGCACTTGCTTGATTCCGCAGGTAATGATGCGGGATTAGGCGATGAACAGGCGAAGACCATCTATCACCTTTTCACTGCGGGCGCTTATTTTTTCCCGCTGATGGGCGCTCTGCTTTCCGACATCTGGTTCGGGAAATACAAAACGATTCTTTGGATCAGCCTGATGTACTGTGTCGGGCATGGATCATTGGCCCTGATGGACCTTGGGCCCGTCACGGGAATGTGGGACATGGCGCCGTTCCTTTACCTGGGACTCTTTCTGATCGCGATCGGATCGGGTGGAATCAAGCCTTGCGTCAGTGCCCATGTGGGCGATCAGTTTGGCAAGGGTAACAAGCATTTATTGACCCAGATTTTCAACTGGTTCTACTTCGCCATTAACGTTGGCGCCATGGCCAGCACGATTTTGACTCCGATCCTGCTGGAAACGGTAGGGCCGTGGGCCGCCTTCGGTCTCCCCGGCATTCTGATGGCGATCGCCACCTTCCTTTTCTGGCTTGGTCGACACTCTTTTGTTCACGTACCTCCCGGAGGAATGGCTTTTGTCCGAGAGGTGTTTGGCGATGACGGTCGCCGTGCCTTGCTTAATCTCGCTCCGCTATTCCTCGTGTTTGTCCCCGTATTCTGGTCCATTTTTGACCAGACCGGATCCGCTTGGGTGCTGCAGGCTGAGAGTATGAATCGTCAGTTCCTGGGAATCACCTGGCTGGAGTCTCAGGTTCAGGCGGTCAATCCGTTTTTCATTTTGGTCCTGATTCCGGTTTTCACTTACGTTGTTTACCCGGCCATCAGTCGTATCTTCCCGCTAACGCCGCTTCGGAAAATAGGAATCGGCTTCCTTTTGACGGCGGTCACGTTTTCGCTTTCAGCAACTATCGAGACTTGGATCATCGACGGGGAGCGACCCGTGATGAGCGAACTTTGGGAAGAACTTGGCATCGCGGAAATGACGCAACCAGAGAGTTCTGCCGATGTGGTGAATCTCGCAAAAGCATTGGGAGTGAAGGAAGACCAATTAGCCCCTGCGATCGATGCGATGACCAGCGGAGGTTCCGAAGAGGAGGCTGCCATCAACCAACTTTGGGCCAATGTTGATGTCGCGAATGCGGAGATGCCTGCCAATCTCTCCAAATTGGTGAAGCTCGCGAAAACAATGGGATGGGAACAGGGTCAACTCACACCCTATCTCAGCGCCATGCCCAGCATTGGCTGGCAGTTTCTCGCCTACATCATACTCACCAGCGCTGAGATCCTCGTTTCTATTGTTTGTCTCGAGTTTGCCTACACGCAAAGTCCCCCCAAGATGAAAAGCCTCGTCATGGGCGTTTATTTGCTGGGGGTCTCCATCGGAAACTTCTATGTTTCAGGAGTAAACTTCGCGCTGGATTTACTAAAACGCGAAGATGGGACCACGTTACTCGAAGGTGCGAATTATTATTGGTTCTTCGTTGCCTTGATGATGATCGCGTTCTGTGGCTATCTGGTTTGGACGAGAACCTACAAGGGTCGCGTCTACATCCAAGGCGAGGATAGCGATGATTCATCTTCGGCTGTCGACGTCGAAACTCCTGATGCCCAGTAATTGCGACCCCGGGGTTGTCCGTACATCCGTACGACCCTGCTGTCGCGGCATGGCCATCGCGAGAATAGGAGGCTGCCCGTGAGCCCGCTATGGCCGCTAATTCGGGTCGCCCTCTTCCTCGTCGGTTCCCTGAATCCGAAGTCGCTTTTTTCTGCACAAGAGGTCGCTGCCCAGCACGCAGGTGCGGCGAGGGGGTGGGTTCAAGTCTCGCTCCCGAGCTCGATGCCAGATGATGGGATCGACGACGAGAGCACCGCGGAGATTGTGATTCTCAATGCGAAACTGGAATAGCCTCATATGCCCAGGAGCAAGCAGGCTCTCAGCGATGCTCGACCGACGGCGATCGCGATTCGAGAGGGGCGGATTTCGGCTGTGGGGTCGGATG
>JAKVCA010000042.1 GCA_022448315.1 Pirellulaceae bacterium
CCCAGCAAAAATGCTTTGAGGTGGGAGTGACGACGTTCGTCGACGCTGGCGTTTCGCCAGCAATTGCCCGTCATTATCTGCAGATGGCTGAGCGGGGGAAGCTCCAGCTTCCGATCTGGCTCATGCTGCGAGATTCGAATGCGGTTTTGGAAACCGAGATTCCCCGGCTTAAGACGGAGTTTCCAAAAACCTCGAGCCGTCTGATTCTTGGTGGGGTCAAACAGATGCTGGATGGTGCACTTGGGTCTCATGGGGCATGGCTCCTTGAGCCTTACAAGGATCTGCCAGAAAGCCAAGGACTTGTCGTGACTTCGTTGGATGTGATTCAGCAGACGGCGGAACTTTGTTATCGGAACGAACTCCAACTGTGCGTGCACGCCATCGGTGATCGGGCGAATCGTGAGGTCCTCAATTTGTTTGAGCCTTTCGCGCGTCGGGCACGATCCGACGGCCTTGATCTCCGGTGGAGGATTGAGCACGCTCAGCATCTTTCAGATTCGGACATCCCTCGGTTCGCAGAACTTGGTGTCATTGCGAGTATGCAATCGATCCACGCCACCAGCGACGGTCCGTTTGTTGAGGAACGCATTGGGACGACTCGTGCTCGGAAGGGAGCCTACGCCTGGCAAGAGTTGTTGAGGCAGGGCGCAGTCATTGTTAACGGCTCCGATACTCCCGTTGAGCCAATCGAGCCCATTTTGGGCTTGGCATCGGCCGTGACGCGAAAATGCCGCGATGGGCGGACGTTCTTTCCAGAGCAGGCAATGACGAGACGCCAGGCGCTCCGGAGTTACACGTGCGACGCGGCCTACGCTCTGCGACTCGAAAATCAAGTGGGCCGGCTTGAAGTGGGGAAGATTGCAGATCTTGTTGTGCTTTCGGAAGACTTCATGAAATGCGATCAAGCAGCGCTCGATGCCATTCAGGTGGACTTGACGGTCATTGGCGGTCGCGTCGTTTTCCAGCGAGAACGGGAGTAATCGTCGGCTGATTCCGAGCGATTGCCTGCACATCAATTTTTGATAGCATGGTGAGCCGTGGAACATTACCGCCCATTGGCAATTCAATTCGAAGGATTCAGAGCTTTACGGAGCCTCTGTACGGGCTATACCCCGCGCGGGGAATCGGGATACTGAGGGGCGAGAGCCAGATTGAGCTGCAGACTCAACTCCGGTTCGGATGCCATTATTCGGGAATCCAGCTCCATGACGCTCAAGGTTGGAGAGAATAAAAGTATGACGTCAGACAACACGGTTGATCGCGCGGCATTGAAGCAGCAGATTCGTGAACAATCTCATGAGAATCGGCGTGCTCAAGAAGATAAAGACGAGATCAGTCGCGAGATCATGTCCCGCTTCATGGCGCTACCCGAATATCAGAGCGCCGAGACGGTCATGTTTTACATCGATGTCCGAGCCGAGGTCCGAACGCGACATGACTTGCAGGCAGCATTGGATAGTGGCAAAAAGATCGTGGTGCCTTACTGTGTCGACGGCGAATTGGAGTTGTTTCATCTGGAAGCGATGGAAGAACTCGAGATCGGAATGTACAAGATTCTTGAACCCAAAGCCGAACTTCGGGACGTCGAATCGAAAAATGTTCCGGTCAAGGAACTCGATTTGATTCAGGTTCCAGGAGTCGCCTTCGACTCGATGGGGGGCCGAACCGGGCACGGGAAAGGTTACTACGACAAATTGCTTGAGCACGCCCGTTTGGAAACGCCTCTGGTCGCGGTCGCCTTCGATTGCCAGATCTTCCCGGAAATCCCCATGGAAGATCATGACATCTACATGGACAAGGTGGTGACCCAGTCCGAAGTCTATCAGGGCAAGGGCAGGGGGGCCCAAGGATGAGTCATCGAGCCGTCGTTGATGATACCTACGCTGAAGGTTTTCGCAGTATCTTTGGCGAAATCTTGATCACAGCCCGCGATCGAAAATGGCTCGATCATGCCTGCGCAGCGGCGACAGGGCACGCATCGAGTACGATCATGTGCGACTGCGAGGCCGGGATTGATCGATATGTCGGGCCTGGTGGCGATGAATCTTTTGCAACGCCCGACGGGCGACCCGGTGCGATCGTCCAGTTTCACGTACCGAGGTTTCGCAAGGACCGCCGCGAAGCGCTCGAGCGGGCCATGATGCAAAGAATCAGCATGAATGTGTTGACTTGCCCGACGACGCGGTGCTTCAACCAGATTGACAGTGAAGACTATTTCAAACTGGGACGCAAGATTGCCTTTTTTGGAGATGGCCATCAAAAGAGGGTCGAGCGATTTGGACGGAAGATGTGGTGGATCCCCACCATGGGCGGTGAGTTTCTGCTGGATCGTCGATACGGTTTTCAGGACGGCATCATGGGGGGAAACCTTTGGTTTTTGGGAGAGACCGAGGATTCCGCGATTGAGGCCGCGGAGAAGGCGGCTCAAGCCTGTCTAACCTCGCCAGGGACCATCTGCACGTTCCCCGGAGGGGTCGCTTCAAGTGCCAGCAAGGCGGGAAGCCGGTACTCGTTCCTGTTTGCCAGTACCTACGAAAAGTTTTGCCCCATGCTGCGAGATGAACTGGGGAGTGATTCGGGAGTGCCCGAAGGTATCTCTTCGATCATGGAGATCATCATCAATGGACGTGATCTCGAAACGGTTGCCGAGGCCACCTACAACGCGATCGAAGCGGCCGCGGAGATACCCGGTTTGCGAACGATTTCTGCCGGTAATTACAACGGCCGACTCGGGAAGAGCTTCATTTATTTGAAACCTGAGCGGGCGGCCGAGTTGGCAAAAAATGCTTAAGACGGGAAACTCGGAGGGTGACTCACCCCGTTGTCTCCGATTCCGGGCAAGCCCAAAGGGAGAAACGCGGATGTTCCGTGATGCTTTCGCGGTGGTTTGCCGTTGGGTTCTTGCCCTTCTGAGTCACGGATGTTTGAACGAACGTGCCAGCTTTCGACCGCTCTTCATGGCCTGCATCTTCGGAGGTCTCGCGTCCATCACCATCGGCCGCGTTTGTGGTGAAGATGAAGAGGTTATCGTTGAGTCCGGCGATTCTTCGCTTCTGAGCCGAGCTCAGGAGCTCTTTGAAAACCAGCAGTATGACGCAGCGCTCGACCTTCTGATACCGCTTCTGCAATTTGAGGATCGTCGACCCATTCTGACACAGAGGTATGAATCGCAGGATACCGGCGGTGAGTACCGTCTCTATTGGCCGACCGGAAAATATGTTCAGGCTAGATTTGCGAACTGGGCAGAACGGAATCCCGCCATCCTTGAGCGTTATCGCAAGAGGAGCGACTCCGCCTTGACGAGATTCTCGCCATCTTGGAGTGAGCTGTCTTTGACCGACCAAAGCCAGATCGCGGATCGCTATCGTTTGAATTCGGCAATCGACGGTCAAACATTGCAGCTCGGGATTCGACTATGGGAACTCGGCCGGAGACAACAGGCCCGCCAACGGTGGCTTTCATTGATCCCACAAGCTTGGGCCGCCGTACGGACGGCGAAACCCGTTCAGCCCCTGACTCAAGCGCTCGAACTTCAACGTCTGCGAATTCCGATCGACTCCGATGTTGAACGGAATGCAGAAGTGGCGGGAAAAGCCTTGGCCTACTTGGCCATGACTTCACTTGTCGAATCTGATTTGGGGAGGGCAGGCCGCGAGTTGGAGTTGCTTCGACAACAGTACCCGACAACTCGATTGAACGTACTGGGACGGGACTTCAATGCGGTTGATTGGTTGACGCAGTCGATTCGCGATGCCGAAACGGAAAAAGGGGCCGGTTCAGAATCTCCTGAAGCTGCGCCGAATGAAGCGACGTCATTGGTCCTCGATTGGCGGGTCGACCTTTCGGTGGACTGGAGAGAGGACGACGATCATTGGTCGAAGATTTATCCCTCGTTTCGAGAGTTTCTGGCAAACCGACCGCGCGTTGATCCGTCGTGGCGTGACGGGCAGGTCTTCTGGTCCGAAGGGGATCGCGTTCGGATGCTGTGGTCAGATACAGGCCGACCTCGGTTTCCCGCCGGCCCGGATTGGGATGACGACCCGACGCGGCGTGGGACCATTTGGGAAGAGACTCGATCCGTGCGAAGTCCCTCGGATGGTCGTTCCGTTGTCGGAATCGAGGACTATTCGGCGGACCTGAGTCAGTATTTCGCCATGGCGCGAGTGGGGGATCCTCGTTCGATCCAGCGGATGGAGGTGCCACGAAACAGAAGCCAATTGGCTGCGTTTGACTTGCAACGTGAAGGCAGCCTGCTGGCAGGTTTTCCTTTGCAGAATCCGTTGGCGGGTGTCGAATTCGAGGGTAACCCTGTTTGTGATGGGGAACGACTTTTTGTTTTGAAGCGATCCAGCCAACCTGACAGTCAGCAGAGTCGCCTGACGTTGGTCTGCTATTTGCTTCCCGCTGTCCAAGCTTCCAACAACTTGGAACCCCTTTGGGAAACTGTGCTGTGTGAAGCGTCTTCTTTGAGTGGGGGGCAGTACCACGAGATTTCACACCCGAGACTGATCCCTGACGGCGAGAATCTTATCGTTCTGACAAACCTCGGGGCCGTGGTGAGCGTTGATACGGGAAGGGGGGCGATCAACTGGATGATTGCCTACCCGAGAGACCTGTCGCTGGCCAATCGTAAAACGCTGCCTGTGCACTGGTTGAGGTCTGGAAAAGGGGCGATTCGTCAGGGGCAGAGTTTGTGGGTTCTTCCCGCCGATACTTCTGATTTGCTTTGTCTGGATTCCATCAGTGGCGAGTTGGTATGGAGATGCTCGCTCCCTGATTGTCTGGATCTGATTGATGTGGGGGATCGGTGGATCGTCTTGTCCGGGATCGGCTTGACTTGGGTCGATCGTAGTATGGGGTCGATTGATTGTCGTTGGCCACAGCAGCGATGGCCATTGGATCCTGATTTGCGCGGGCCGACCGGGGCAGGGGGACGGGCGACCGTGGAGGGAGATTGGCTTTACTGGGCTAGAGGCAATGATTTGTGGATCCTTGAACGAACGCTCAAAGAGACCCGCGTACCCGGTGGGAATTCATGGTGGCAACCTCATGTCGCTCGCCAATTTTCTTTGAGCGACCGCGGGGTGTTTGCGGGCGACTTGAGAATGCGTTATCCACGCTTGTGGGTTGTAGGGATTGAAGGCATTGCAGGGTTGAGATTTGAGACGTCAACGGGAGTCTCAGCCTCAGAATAGAGTTTCATTGCCGCTGCACAGGGGCACGAGTATCCTATACTTGCGGATCAGCATTCTTGGCCCCCGTCTTTTCGATCGACTCCGAGAGTCTCAATCCTATGCTTCCTGAATTTAAATGCCGAGTTCGAAATGTGAAACGCAAGGCGTTCACGTTGGTGGAACTGCTGGTCGTGATTGCGATCATTGGGATTTTGATTGGCTTGCTTTTACCGGCCGTTCAAATGGCGCGTGAGGCGGGCCGCCGAATCAAATGTGCCAACAATCTGAAGCAGATTGGTCTCGCTTCCCACATGTTTCACGACACGCAAGGTTATCTTCCCACGGCTCGTCCCCGCGATGCATTCCTGACGTGGCCCGTCTTTCTGATGCCTTATATCGAACAGAATTCGCTCTACGAAAAGTTTGACGTGATGCGACCCTACCGGGTGCAACCGATCGAAGCATTGCAGACAACGATTCCCATCTACTTTTGTCCCTCACGCAGATTACCCATGCTGGCAAGGTATGAAACCCGTCGAGGGTTTCCGAACGGAGCGTTGGGTGACTACGCCGGGAACGCGGGGAACAATCGATTCTGGTCTGAGTTCTACGGGAATGCGAACGGGGTGATCAATTCTGGCGATCGAAGGGTCATCAAGGTTGAAAACGGGCGGATCAATACGCTTCGAGGCCGGTATCAATTCTCCAATATCATTGACGGTCTGAGTAACACGATTTTCTTTGGTGAAAAAGCGCTCAACGAACGGCATCTTGGAAAACCTGGAGGCTGGGGAGATGGGTCTTTCTACAACGGTGATGAACCCGCCACGGTCATGCGCATGGGCGGTCGGCTTTTTCCCATAGCAAAAACCCTTTATTTCCCGGCGCCGGGACCGGGGACCATTCCCGTATTCGGAAGTTCCCACCCCACGGTTTGCCTTTTTGTTCTGGGCGATGGGAGCGTCCATAACATAAGCAAAACCATTGATCCGGTGACTTACGGTTACCTTTGCTCACGAAATGATCGACAACTCGTCTCCCTCGATTGAATGTGAGTCAGGAAACTCGCGGTCCTCATTGACTCCACCAGACACGTGCTTTCGAACGTCCTAGGAGCGGGAGTGTTCCTGCCACGGGATCCAAAGTCGACGCTAGAGTAGGTTTATGAAGCTTGGGAACGTTTTCTATGTCGGTCAGGAAAACGAAATCGGGCATCATGCTGCGCCGTTAATCAATCTTCGAGACGTGAAACAGGAGCCCGTTTCGGGGGTGTTGCAGCAAGCTCGTCCCGGAGATCTCGCGATTTTCTTCAGCGAGCATTTTCACGAGACGCGGTCGGCGATCCGGCAACTTCAGGAATCGAACGTGGCCACCCTCTACGCCATCGACGGCATTCTTGAGTGGCGAAATGCCTGGGTCAATTCAGCGGACGAGCCCGCCTGCCCATGGACCATGAGGCCCGTGCTTTGCCATAAGGTCGCGTGCATGGGGCCCGCTCAATATCGCGTCCTCCGGAATTGGGGAAACCAGAGGCGACTCGAGATGGTTGGGCTCCCTCGATTGGATTCGTGGATCGATGATCGCCCGAGTTTGTCCGCTGCGGTCGATCGATGGAGGGCACGCCAATCGAATCGAGTACTCGTGATGACCGCGAAATGTCCCGGGTTCACTCCATACCAAAAGGCGACCACGGTCAAGTCGCTGTCTGATTTGAAAAACTACTTTGACGGTGTGGCGGGAACTGACGCGAGTTTTCAGGTCACGTGGCGTCTGACCGAGGGACTGGCAGATGAAATTGGCGTGGAAAATCGAATGACGGGAATTCAGGGGGAGGAACTTCGATCCCAGATCCAAGCGGCTGATTTTGTGGTGACCACACCCTCGACGGCGATGGTTGAGTCGATGCTCGAAGGCCGCCCTGTGGTGATGCTTGATTATCACCGCATGCCGCATTTGACCGAAGCGGCCTGGAAAATTCAGAGTCCTGAGGATATCACACAGTGTTTTGACAAATTGACCGATGCGACCCAAGAGGGAGAGGCGGATTATGCGCGTCGCATGGTGTGGCAAGAGACACTCTTGGAAGACACACTCGATTGCGTGCCCAACGCCACCCAAAGACTCAATACACTTGTCGACCGCATGCTGATCGAGGCCCACGTCGCCACGCAGGAAAAACGGCCACTCGACTTCAGTAAGCCGCTGCTCACGCGGGAGGACCGGCAGACGCCCCTCGTTAATCGGTCAGTCGATTTCAGCTTGCTCTATCCTGGCGCACCCGAGTTCGCTGAATGTGATCCGTTAGTGCTTCAACAGCAAACCGCCGAGCTGCGCAGGCACAATCAACAATTGGAATTGCAGATCGCACAACTGCAAGAAGAACTGAGTGAAGCTCACGGAATTTTTGAACAGATCCATCGTCACCCGATCGCCGGACCGGTCGTCCGGAGTCGACAGAAAATGTTGGACTGGTGGCATGCCATTCGTCAAAAGAGTGCGTCCCAGGAATCGGAGCGCGCCACGTCATGACGATGCCAATTCCTAGAACCACAAAGTCAGAGATCGATCACGGGGTGACCGAGCACTCGACCGTGCATGTGGCCTGTTGCGTCGACGACGAATACGTGAAAGGCGCTGCGGTGACGTTGGTCTCAGCGGCACGTAATCTGGGAGAGCGACGCACACTCCACGTGGAGTTGGTGGATGGTGGCATCTCGGAGGTGGGGTTTGAGAATTTGCAACGAACGTGCGAAGTTGCAGGCGTCAGGCTTCGGCGACATCGGCTCGATCTGAAACGCTTGAACCAACTTCCTGTCTCGCATCATATCTCTCACGCCGCCTATATCCGACTGCTTCTGGCCGAAGTCCTTCCCAAGGATCTTGACCGGGTCCTCTACCTGGATGGCGATCTACTCGTCCTTGACGACATCGGGCGTCTGTACGATGAATCGTTAGAGGGTCATTGGGCCGCGGCTGTGCCTGATATTGCTTGCCCCTATATCGATGCCACACGGGTGGTCCCCAATCTTCGGCAGTGTGGTCCGTACATGGCAACGTATCGTCCCGTTTCCAACTATCGTGAACTTCGACTTCGGCCCGAGCAGCCCTACTTCAACAGTGGCGTGATGCTCATCGATCTGGACCAATGGCGTCGTCAGGATCTCGCGTCCCAATTTCTTGGCTGCCTCGATGAACATGCCGAATCCGTCTGGTGTTGGGACCAGTACGCCTTGAATGTCGTGCTGGCTGAGCGTTGGAAGGTGCTGCCCCTGCGTTGGAACTGCGGCGGCCATCTCTACGAGTACCATTCCTCGAATGCGACTCCTTTCCCGGAAGATGAATCGCGCACGGCTTTCACGCAACCAGCCATCGTTCATTTCACGACCAAAGATAAACCCTGGCATAGTGGTTACGAGCATCCACACCGTTCAACGTTTTACGAGTATCTGGATCAGACCGCGTGGGAGGGATGGCGGCCGACTGCCGATCGAAAACGCTTGGCCTCGTGGTGGTCATCTCAATGTGAGGGTTTCCAGAAACAGGCGATCATCTCGTTTCGGAAATGGCAACTTCGGCTTGGTTGGGAGTCACCATCATGAACCGAACGACGGATGACCTTCCAAGACCGCTGATCAGTCTGTTTGCTCTTCCGAAGCCCTTCACGGGTGAGTCCCGTCTACTTCAGGAGAATGCACTGAGTAGCTGGAGCCAGTTGGGGCATGAGGTCCAACTGATGTTGGCTGGCGATGACGAAGGTGTCGAGCAAGCGGCCTCGAAATATGGTGCTGACTATCTCGGGCCCTTACGCAAAAACGAACAGGGGACGCCGTTCGTCGATCACCTTTTTGAACTGGCTCATGGAAACGCGCGGGGCGAGCTGCTGCTCTATACCAACGCGGATATTCTTTTTTTCCCTGATTTACTCGAAGCCGCTCGGGATCTCACCCAACAGGGGCTTCGAGAGTTTTTGGCGATCGGTCGACGATGGGATTTGGATGTTCACGAACGTGTCCCTCGAGACGCGAGTGATTGGAAGGATTGGCATGAGAACGCTCGCCTGGATCGCGAATTGGCGCCCATGGTCTGCAAAGACTATTTTTTATTTTCCCGACAACTCTATTCGCAGGTTCCGAACTTTCTGGTTGGACGTGGAAATTGGGACAACTGGATGGTGTATCAGGCCAAGACCAGTGGGGTTCCTGTCGTCGATTTGACCAAGTGGGTGACCGCCATTCATCAAAACCATGGCTATGGACATTCCGGGGGCAGACTCGCCACATATGTGACTGGAAGTGAAGCGCGACATAACGAACGCGTGGGGGGCGGTCGACATGTGATCTCGGGGGCAGGTGCCAACTGGGAACTGACCCGTGACCGGCAGTTGAACCAGATTCGGCCGCATTGGCGTTTCGTGCGCGACTTGCCGAAGTTCTTCGGGCTTCTGAAAAGCTTCATGCAACGATCACCGAAGGGATTACGGTCCTTATCGTCCAAGGAAGTCAACACTTTGTAGATTCGCAAACTGTCCCGGTACCTTGGGGTAACTGTCGACCGGGTGGCCACAGCATGCTTATTCAACCTGGATCCGTTCCTGATGATCGTGACCTATGTCGTAACGACGCTTCTGGCACTGCTTGGGCTCTCCCAGGTCGTGGTCGTGGTGGTCCTGCGTCGGTTCATCCGGGAAAACATGATCTGCGAATCAGACGCGTCTGGCAGGAGTGAAGCAAACTTACAGACCCCATTCCAGCCACCCGTCGCAATCATTCTGTCGCTTCGGGGAGCGGATCCCGGCCTTGAGGAAGGGCTTCGTCGACTGCTTACTCAGGATTACGATCATTACCAATTGGTCGTGATTGTCGATCACCCCAGCGATCCCGCCTGGGAGGTGGCTCATCGAGTTTCACGTGAATTTGATGCGAAAAGGGTCTCCATTCAGGAGATTCGCAATCGGTCGGGTCGATGTGGTTTGAAGTGCTCGGCACTCATTCAGGCGGTCGAGTCACTGGATGATTCCGTGGATATCGTGGTTTTCTCCGATGCGGATGTGGTGGTGGCGAAGGACTGGTTGCGCACGTTGATCGCACCCTTGCAGGAGGCTACGGTGGGTTTAGCGACGGGGGCACAATGGTTTGCTCCTTCGGATCGTTCTTTGGGTTCCTGGGTGCGTTCGATATGGAATGCCGGAGCCAGTGTTCCTACCATTTTGCTGCATCATCCCTGGGCCGGATCCTGCGCGATGCGCAGGCGCGACCTGCTACGCTCTGGCCTGCTTGACCGGTGGCGTGAGAGCATCATTGATGACGGCCCCATGGTTGATGCAATCACCGGACTCGGGTTGAAGCTCAGGTTTGTTTCCAACGCCTGGATGGTGAATCGCGAGTCCTGTTCACTCCGCTTTACCGTTCGTTACATCCAGCGGATGCTGACCTGGTCGCGTCTTTACGAATCGACCTATCTGCTGACCGTGCTGCACTCACTCTTAACGAGCGTTTCGATGTCGCTGGCAATGCTCAATATGGCCACGAGTGCTGCTCAGGGGAATTGGCGATCGATGATCCTCAGTGGGATGGGGCTCGGTATTTTTCTTGGATTGAGTGCGTTTGGGTATTTTGGAATCCAGTACTTGATTCGGTACTGTGCGAGAAGACGTGGTGATGAGGTACCGAGCACCGATCCTTTGACCTTCGGCGTATTGACTCTGAGCCTGCCGCTGACCTACTGGATATACGGTTGGGCTGCGGTGACCGCTCTGGGAGTTCGTCATGTCAAATGGCGAGGCGTTGAATATCGTTTGAAATCAGGCCGGCAAGTTGAAATGACTCATTATCAGCCGTTTCAATCCGATTCGACCCAAACGGGGCAGTCGATATGATGGCAGGGCAAGCCGCGCAAGAAGAGGGCGTCCGGGAACGTGGAAAGTGGCCGCTTGGGTTTTGGCTGGCGATTCTGGGAATCGCACTTGAGCTCTTCGGACTTTACGGTCTTCGCATGAGAACAGTGGCGTCAGCCAGCGCGGTCGCTGATAGCCCAGCGGGTGAAGATTTCCGAACCCAGGAACCGATGGTTCCATCCTCTACTCCTGAGTCTCCTTTCTCAAAGAGAGCTGTCGAGAAAGATTGGGTTGATGTGCAAAAAATCATGAATCGGGCGAATCGCCTGATGAAGTCCATCAAGGATTCAAAAGGGGTGATTCGAAAGCAGGAACGCTGGGGTGATTTTCTGGAACCTGTCGCCGAAATCAGGTTTCGGCAAACTATTGAGCCATTTCGGATGCACCTGAAGTGGATTGAGCCTCATCCCGGCCGTGAAGTTCTCTTTAATGAGGATCAGGACCCACAGCAACTGACTGTACTCGAATCAACACCGTTGGGTGGTTTGGCCCCGACTTTTTTGATCTCCGTTGACCACAAAATCGCCAAGCAGGTGAGTCGTCATCCCCTCCCCGAGTTCAGTCTGGATTGGCTACGAGGGGAAATGCGACGTTACGTGAATCGAGCTGCCCGGGATACCGATGCGACGTTACTGTTGAACAAAAAGGCAGCGGTCGGTGGCGTCCCGTGTGTGCATGTCCAGTTGACGCATGGTACGCCAAAAGGGGTTGGCCCGAAAAAGTATCAGCGTGTGGATCTGTTTTTCAGGAAAGACGACTCCTTTCCGATTCGCTGGGAGAAATACGGCGAATTTCAGGACGACGGGCAAGAGCCCTCGCTTGTCGAATTCATTGAGTTATTGGACCTTGAGGCCAATGCCGGAATGGACGGGAAGGATTTCGCGGTGGATCACCCGGATTTCGGTTTTGGAAAACTGATTATTCCGTTGAATTGAGAGTCGATTCACCCGACCTGAAAACGCGTGTTCTCGACGTCTGGGATAAAAACTAGGCTCACCTTGAAGATATGGACGCTAGGTTTCTGGGCAAGTCTCACGTCGTTGGGACTTCGGCGTTTCAGGAGTCTGGTCGGCGGCACGCAGGAGGTCGTGGAGGGTGCAAAACTGGGCGTTGCTGCACGGGTTCCGTCGAAAAACACGGACGAAGGTTCTGACGAATCGAACGATGGAGCAGCGTTATCCCAAGGACTTCAAGTTATCCAGTGCCCGATTACCGAGCATCGATTCCCGGCGATCGATGGGTGCTTAAGGATGAACAAGGAAGGTTTGCCGCGAGCAGGATTAACCGTTCTTCTGTGCTGCCTTATAGTCCTTGATGACTTGGTGGTCTGAACTCGTTTTATAGAGGTCGTCCAAGGGGTAACAGCCTGAAGCTAATCCGATTCGAGGACCCGTGGTGCAATCACTGAACGTTCGACAAATTTGTTTGCGCTGAACTGATTTGCCAGTCAGGCAATCGCCGGGGAGTGTTGGATAGCTGAGTACCATGCGGCCTAGCCCCACCGAATCAATCCAGCCCTCGCGTACGACCGCTTGGGCAACGTGGGGCAGGTAGTCCTGCAGGTAGGAGTAGCCCGAGCCGACGAAGGTTCCCTCTGGGAAAAATCTTTTGACATCGCGCGCGATTGAAATCTGCCGTGCAACACCCTGCAGTGGGTCCTCTGGCGGCGGATAGCCGTCGGAGGGTGGGAAGATGGCGGGACGCTGGATGTGGGGACTGTAATAGGGGCTCCCGCAGGTGAGGTTCACACAGGCGACTCCCTTGTTGAAAAGGTCGCCAATCAGCCTCCTGGGTTCCTCGAGATCAGGTTCTGTCGGGTTGCTTTCAGACACACCAAACCCGTGACCATAGGGAAGCAGATCTTCGAAAGGCATTGGACGGCCTTCTTCCTCTTCGCGGTGATAGGGCGAAGTATCGAAAAAGCTCAGACGGACGCCAAGCTCCAGATCAGGGCAAGCCGCCTGTACGCCATCGAGGATTTCGAACAGGAATCGAGTACGACCCTCGTAATCACCGCCATACCCGCCACGCCGACTGCGGGCGCTTAAAAATTCGTGAAGAAGATACCCGTGGCAACATTTGATATCGACGAATTGGAATCCGACGGCTTGGGCCAGTTGGGCGGCTTGAATGTAATTGGCTTTCAGACCCTGAAGCTCATGATCTTTCCAGAGCAAGGAGTCGTCATTCGAGTCGAGGCCATACTTCGCATCCAGGAGAGGATGTCGGTAGGCCATGCGAGGTCGAAACGCTTTGCCCTCAGGGCGACAAAACCTCCCTGAATGCGTCAATTGAAGACCAACGACGAAGTCATCCCGAGTGCCCCAGTGGTCGAAGTGAGTCTCTTTGCATGCACGAAGCAGGGCGGTCAGACCTTCACGGTTCTCTCCCACAGCAAGGGTTTGATTGGGGTTGGCCCGTCCATCAGGTTGAACTGCCGCAGCCTCCCCTCCCCAGATCAGTTTCGCACCGCTCGCTCCAAAATTTTTCCAGCGAGTCAGCGTTCGTAATGTGGGACGTCCATCCGTTTCCGCATCCCATCCCTCCATGGGATGAATGCACCAGCGATTTCCAACCGTCAACGCACCAAACTGAAACGGAGTTGCGAGTGGAGAATCCTCGGATGCACTCAGGATCTTATCGTCCATCGGAATAGAAACTCCAAGCTCCTTCCAGCGTTGGGCAAGAGCTTGCGTCGACTTGTATTGAGCGACTTTGCGGTAGGGAGTCATGGATGAAACCGATGGAGTTGAATGCTGTGGCTCGGCGAAGCGAGACTCATGGCCTTCGATGCACTGAAACGCCGACGCTAAAGAAACAACGTGTCCTCTGATTGTAGAGGATACGGACTTTTGGAGTCAGCGATGGACCCAAACGGTTAACGCGGAGATTCGCGGGGGATCGGACCGAGACCCATCGGTATTTTTTGAAGTGGCAGTTCCGCACCGGCTTCCGATTCCAAAGTCGAAGGTTTGCGGGGTTCTGGCGGACGCGGGCCCGAGTTTGATTTCTCGGAGATATTTCCCGCCTCGACCTGCTTTTCCGCAAATTGACTTGATGGGAAAGAGGCCAGACCCTGAATCAATGGATTGGAGTCATGGTAAATATGCGGTTCGCTAAGCCCCCAAAAAGCCGTCCCGAATCCCGGGCAGCTTCGTTTGATTCCGAGGCTCCAACAGGTTTTGTTCCGTTCGAAGGTCTCTCCGAGTTGATCGAACGGGATCGCGACTTCAATGGTCCATGTCGTTTTCGATTCACTGTGACTGACAAACCACTGTGGATCCCACGCGATCGATTCTCCAATGGAGTCGGTTGCCTGACCGAGTGAATCGCAGCGAAGACGGAACGAGGTTTGATGATCTCGATCCAGGTCCAGAAAGAAGTCAATGTGATCGATATCGGATGAAGCACCGTCTCTTTTTCCGGATGGAGTGACCGTGGGGTAGGGCGCGTCGTGAATCTTTTGGCAAACCGCGGCGATGTAAAGGAAACGGTCATCACAGGCGAGCATGATGTGACTTGGCGCAATTTTTGAATGATTTGCGAGACGCAGGGTAAGTCGTTTTTGTTCCCAAGCTTCCTGCCAGTAAGGTTCATCGAGTGTCCCATCGAGCGTGGGGGGCGTATCAATGCTCTGGATATCCACGAGATAGGTTGGCGGCTCATGTGTCAGTGGGGACATGAGCCAGAGTTCCTGTTCCGCAATTTTCCCTAAGGTTTCAGGGAATAGTTCTCGGATGGCATTCCAATCCGAAGAGGTTCCCGCATCGGTGCGACCACGCTGTGACCGCCGCAGCCGTAGACGCCAGTCCGACAACAGTGCTGAGCGTCCCGTCATCAGGAATTGCTCGAGGCGACGGAGGTACTCTTCTTTTTCGTTGGTGTTCAGGTCAGCGAGTCGAAGCTGAGCCGGCTCTCCCTCGATATCCTGTAGCGCATCGGGTTGAAAGAGAAAAACGGGTTTGATGGCCTGCCCTTTTTCGATCTCAATCGGGTCGATATCCCCGACACCCAGATTGCCGGTTGCGTCCAAGATTTGCTCTTCGGTCAAACCGCTGATTTTTGCCTGTTGTACCATTTCCTGAAAGGTTGGCGTCTCGGAAGCGGGAGTTTCATTTTGATCCTCAATCGTCCGTTTTGCCGATGCGGGATCATCGTGCCAACGCCACTCATGACTGGAGTAGTGTTCCCAAAGCCACAGTAAAGAAGCATCCGCGAGTGGATGGTTGGAATATTCTTCGACCATAAGTCGGTGCGCTCGCGCGCCCATCCGGATCTGTTCGTGTTTCAGATGCTGTCGTGCAATCTGTTGGAGAAAATTGCCGCCACTCCAATCGTCCAAACTTGCCAATTGCTTTCGAACCGTGGCGATCCAGATCGCGCCAGTAGGATCCGACTTGGAAGTCAAAGTTCCCAGTTGAGCCAGAACCATTGAGATGGAGGTCAATTGTTGGACGTTTTGGAAGGTCCCGGAGACGTGGTTCGAAATGGGACGGCGCGACGTCTCAACCCAATTCAGCGATAAATCCCGATCGAGACTTTTACCCGCAGTGGTCACGGGAAGGTCAGTTTCGATCAGGGTCAATTGATATTGTCGGGGAGGTGCGGAATTTATCCCACACAACCCTGCCCGAGACGGCAAACAAAGATCGCTTAGTGTTCGACCTATTTGCAGGGCAAACTGATCCGTTGGGATCATGATCCCACTTGAGACTTTGCGGTCTGAAATTGCAAACACTTTGGCGGGCTTCCACGGTTGGAGCCCCATGAGTGAAATCTGCATGGGGTAACGGTCGGGACGACCCGCGTCTCGACAAGCTTCAAGGCAAAGGTCATGAAAAAACTGTTCGCCGCGATTCAGTCGGTGATGTCGCGGAGCAGGCAGGATGACGACCGCTGGGCGTTGAGCTCGAATCTGTAAAGTTAGGAACTCTCGCCAGTCGGCCCACTGCTCGCCATTCGTTTGACTGGATTCGGTGTTCGATTTTTCAGACAGGTTTTGATCGCGAGGGACGACCTGCGGGGTCCACCAACGGACTTGTGACATTCCACCCAGTGACAGCCATTGTTCCGCGCCAAGTTCGGGAAACGATTGGATCTCAATGTTCGACTCCGGACCTCGGGGATAGACGCCTGACGCGAGCCACCCTTCGTTGGCCGAAATTCTCGCCACCGCTTCGATGGGGATCGAATTTTTATTGGGACTGGTTTGCAAGGCAAAGATCTGCAGGGACGCATTTCGCTGCGGAGTCCAGGTGAGTCCTCCATCGCGTGTGGCATAGATTTTACCCAGACCGCCGACCGCCCAACCCGCTTGATCATTCACGAAATGGAGGCATTCGATGTCGACATCCATTCCCGTTTTGGTCCATTGCCACGTCCGACCGTCGTCATGGGTGTGCATCACGACGGATGCGGGCTGACCCGTCATCCAAGCGTGGTTTCCACGGGCAACCACGGTTTTAAAGTTCATGGAGGTGAGACACGGAATTTGGTTGGGGTCAGCGCCTTGTTTCCACGAAAGTCCCTGATTCGTCGTGTAGTAAATGGCACCCCGCTCGCCGACGGCCCAGGCCCGCTTTTCGTCGACGGTCTGCACGGCACAAAATCTAGGTTGTTGACCGTCCAAGACGTAACCGGGCTCGAATTTATCCGCCCTTAAACGTTGGATATCTCCTCGGGAACCGATCAAAACGCGTTCCAAACTGTTGAACTTTGAACCCGCTTGCCAGCTTGACTCGCCGAAGTCAGCGGCTGCAAGCCAATTCTTGCCGCCGTCACGCGTGTAGTACACGCCTGAGGGCTGATGGGCCGTTTTCGCGCCGATCGCCCAACCGTTTGTGGGTGAATCAAATTCAATTTTTCGAAGCCAAGTCAGTTGCGAAGTTGGAAGTCGAGACCAAGTGGTCCCTCCATCCTTTGTGGTCAAGACCACGCCCTGGGAACGGTTGGAAACAGGTGAGACATGGCCCCCACAGGCCCAGCCCTGCTGCGCGTCGATAAAGAAAATCGAATCGAGGCGGCAAGGAACCGGTGTGGGCGTCAGTTCCCAAGTCAGGCCAGAATCACTGGTTCTGAGAAGAGTGCCACGATCGCCGCAGGCCCAGCCCGTTTTTTCATTTAGGAAAAAGACACTTCGCAGGGTAGATTCCCGTACCCAAGAGGAGGGTGCGGGTGACCAAGATTGGGAAAACGCGAAGCTGGGAATTCCAGAAAGATATCCGCCCAAGGCCACTACCCAAGCCATGATCCAAAATCGGGATCGGTCGGCTACGAACATGTTCGCTTCCTTTCGAACGTTTTCTTACATTGTCCCCATCGCTGAAGCGCGCACCGCGATCGACGGAGGCCAATGCGAGAGTTTAGCGACCTGCAGGGAATGGCGATAGAGAAATTCGGGCAGGCTTCGTCGTGCTAGCGTTGCCGGGCTCGCCCCTCGAGTGACCTTGCTGCTTTTCTCTGGCGCCTGTTATACAAACGCATACTGGCGTGTCCTTTTTGCGGTCTCGCCACCGCGAACATCGCGTGGTTTTGGATATCCTGCATTAAGATCACGGGGCATCCTGCCACGCGGTCCTGACCCTGATCGGTAAATCCGCGTTTGTTTGGGGGAACTCTCTCCGCCGAGTCGGGTCGTTGTGAATGGGAGCGGCAAATAAGGCATCTCCAAGCTCGAGTGGTTGACGTTCGTCATTGCGGTCGATGAACCTTCCCCAGCCCCTATCCCATGACCGAAATGTGAATCGTGGTTCAGCAATCTCCCCCCGCTTACCCGTCCAGTCTTTCTCATGAACGATCGGGGTTGTTCCCGCCAGAAGCGGGCCATTCTGAGGCTCGGGAGCACAGGTTTGTCGATAGGGGTTCATTTCCAACACGCGCAAATACCGTAGCGGCTCTGTTCGTGGTGACATTCGCTCTGGTGTGTTACAGCCTTCGAGTTTCGGATTTGCCGATACGCGGCGAAGAATCACGTTGGGCGCAGGGCGCTTTTGAAATGCTCAGGACTGGAGACTGGGTGGTTCCGCGTCAACAGGGTCAAGTCTTTGCTGAGCGGCCCCCAATGAACAGCTGGTTGATGGCGCTGTTCAGTCTCGTGGCGGGGGGGCTGACTCCCTGGGCCGTGCGATTCCCGAGTGTGATGGCGGTCGCTTTAACCGCACTCGTGCTGTACGTGTATTGTCGTCGCTGGTTGAGTCCTGCTGGTGCGTGTGTCAGCGCGATGATTTATTGCAGTTTTGGGCAAGTCCTGCAAATCGGACGACTTGGGGAATCGGAAGCGGTCCTCGCCTTCTTTACAACCCTGTCGCTCCTGGGTTGGCACCATTACTGGTTACGAGAGCAGCAGGCAAAAGCCTGGTGTCTTGGGTTTATTGCAGCGGGGCTGGGTGCGTTGACCAAGGGGCTGCAGGCACCGATCTATTTCATTGCAGTCACTTCGATTTACCTGCTGATTCAACGCACCCCATTTTTCTTCCGATCGCGGGATTGGTGGGTCGGTCTGCTGTGCATGCTCGGCGTCATCAGCACTTGGTTGATCCCCTTCTGGAGGGCGACTGACTGGCAAACAGTTCAAGATATATGGACGGGTCTCGTCAAGGATCGGGTGAACTTGGCCGGACTATTTCGCCATATGGGACTTTACCCGTTTGAGGTTTTCGGCTGTCTGCTTCCCTGGTCACTTTTTGTTGTTCAATGGTTTCAAAAAGATTTCCGCAAGTCGCTCGGGCATTTCCGCGTTCCACTGGTTTTTGCAATCGTGGCGCTTTGCGTCACGTTTCCGAGTGTCTGGATGGTTGCGGGGGCACGTGGTCGATATTTCATGCCCCTCTACGGGATTGCTTCGGTACCTTTAGGTTTAACCGTTTGGCTGAGCTTGACTGCTCGAGTGGGGACTTGGGGATTCCATGGTTGGTGGCGTTTTGCCCGATTCATGGCGTTAGCGGGATGTGTCGTGACCGGTCTTCTGGGGCTGAGTCAGATGGGCGTTTCGAGTCTCCAGTCATTGCGGCAACCGGTATTCTGGGGAGTGGCTGCCGTGGTGGGAACCCTCTTGTTGACCCTTATACTGATCACGCAATGTTGGCGTGCTCGTTCGCATCAGCTTCGTTCCCAGCACTCGAATGATCAAGCTTATTCGGGAGGAGAGCGTCTCGCGATTCAGAGCTTTGTGGTCACCTTCAGTTTGGTCGCGTGGATGCTGGGTTCATTTGCGGTGAACTTGAACAACCCTCACGGCAATCATTTGCAAAACAGGATCGCCCTGCTAAGTGGTCAACTTCCCGATCAGACTCCACTGGTCAGTTTTGGGCCCATTCATCACCGCTTCGAGTATCACTGGCAACGATCGATTGAGCAGTTGGCATGGCCCTTGGCCGAGGGGCAGGTCGACAACAGTTTGGACTATTTCTGTTTTGATTATCACGTGCGGGACAACGCAGAATATCGACATTCGGGTCGAGGGCGGACCTGGACCACGACGCCTTCATCGTTGCCCTTTGCATGGGAGGAAGTAGCGAGGATTCCGCTGGAACGCGAATACACCGAGAGTAGCCGTTGGGTGATTGTCGGGCGGGCCCGAAAGACGAGTCGAGGTACCCTTGCTGCGCCTGACGAACGCTCCAACCTTCTTTGGAGATAGTCGCTTGCATGCCTAAGCGCGGACCATTTGCTGGCGACAGATGGTGGCCAGAGTTTCTTCATCTTTCAAATGGAGAGTCTGGATACCGGCAGATAGCAGGGGGCCACTGTACTTGGCAAAGAGATCGGATTCATACGTGTTGATCAAACAGGTCACCCCGTAACCCATGCGAACCATATTTCCGAGTGCGATGGCGATCTGTTCATCGACCCGGGAGACGATGGCGACGACCGAAGCATCTCGCGGAATTCTTGGACCGCTTTCGGTAATCAATTCAGGGAACGTCAGCCCATCGGTAAGTTCGAGTCGAGCAAGGCTGATCATGATTTTCCAGAATTGGTCATCCCCCTGTCGCGTTGGCACGATCAGTGGACGAAGACGATCACTTTTTTTCTGCATCTCCACGGCGTCGCGGGCCTGTGTCCGCGATTTTGCCTGCCCACGCCACCCTTCCTCCTGGACCCGATCTGCCGCATCGCGACCGTTGGTGACCAGTCCGGTTTGCTGCCCAAGGTGAAAGACGGTGTGAGCGAGGCTTGCTGCCGCCGTGATGGCAATTTCACTGCGAAAAGGCTCGTGTTCGCGAGTATGGCTTGCCACGTGGAAATCTAGCAAGATGGTGATTCCCGCCATCGTGGACGGTTCATAGATCTTGCTATGCAACTTTCCTGTTCGGGCCGTTGCCTGCCAATGGACTCGGTTCAGAGGGTCCCCGGCCATGTACTCTCGAACGCCCGAGACTCGCGTGGGATCTTCGAATAAGCGGTGAGTCAATTTGATTTCGCCGATGGGTCGGCGACTCGCGATCTGATAGCCTTCGAGCGGTACCGGTTTCGGGAGCACCACCAGAAAACTGGGTTCGGTAGCAATTTTGAATCGTCGAAAGAGACCGAACATGTCTCCGGTTTCGACGAGCAGCGGACCGATCTGGTAGTAGCCGCGACGATTGCACTTCAGTTGGTAGTCGAGGTGATGCTTCTCACCTGGCCTCAAGCGAAAGACTCCTACCCGTTTGCCTCGGACTTCCAGTTTATGGGGTTTGAACAATTGAGTGTCCGGCGGAAGAACATCTTCGACGAGAACCCAGGAGACCGGGAGTCGCCCCTGATTCTCAATCGCGTTGGTGACTTGAACCTGATCACCTACTTCAGCCTGTTTCAACGAACAATGTCGTTGAGTTGCCAGTTTGTCGGTCCATTGACGCGTGACCCACCGCGCGAGTAGAAGAACCGCGACGAGCACGTAGGCCGCGTAGACGAGCAGGCTCATATCAAAAATGATGGCCACCAGAACGATGGCGGTCACCAGGACAAACCACTTCATGACGACTTCGTCGACGTTGAGAGGACGGGAACCGCAATTTCCGAAACGATTTCGTTCATGACCAGTTCCGGTGTCTTTTTCCGCAGTCGACTTTCCGGTTTCAGGATGACGCGGTGATTCATGATGGGATTGACAATTCGTTTGACATCATCCGGTTGGACAAAAGTGCGGCCTCGGATCGCAGCCATCGCCTGCGAGGCACGGAACAGTGCGATCGATGCGCGGGGACTTCCACCCAAGGCGAGATCGTCATGCTCCCGGGAATCATGCACGATTTGCAAAAGGTATTCGCGGACTTTGGGGTCCACGTAAACTTCTCGGACTTCCTTCTGGCAATCGACCAATTCCTGAGCAGAAATCACCTGCTTCAACTGATCGACAGGGTGACCTTTTTGGAGAAGTTCCAGCATGCGTAGTTCGTCTTCCATTTGTGGGTAGCCGATATTGAACTTCATCATGAATCGATCGAGCTGCGCTTCCGGCAGCGGAAAGGTCCCTTCGTGGTCGACCGGGTTTTGTGTCGCAATCACAAGGAAGGGAGCTTTCAGGACATGCGTTTTTCCATCCACAGTGACCCGACTCTCTGCCATGGCCTCCAGTAACGCAGCTTGAGTTCGCGGGGTTGCCCGGTTGATTTCGTCAGCAAGCAGTAGATTGGAAAAAATCGGACCGGGACGAAACTCGAACTCCGTGGTCTTTTGATTGAATATCGAAGTGCCCGTGACGTCGGTCGGCAAAAGATCGGGCGTGCATTGGATGCGCTTGAAGTCTGCACCCACGCTTTTGGCGAGTGCCCGGGCGAGCATGGTTTTTGCGACACCGGGAACATCTTCAAGCAGGATGTGTCCTTCACAAAACCAGGAGACCAACGAGAGCACCAGCGGTTGCCGTTTGCCGACGATCACCTTTTCCACGTTCGAAATGATTTTTGACGATGTCGTTTGAACTTGTTTCATGACCGGCCTGAGTTCGAAGCGAGGAAAGGCGAACGCTGTGGGGCATCCGGCTTGCTGCAGGGTTCCGATTGGGGGCGGAAGAGCAATCCTGTTTTCATGGTTTCTCAGCATGAAAACAATCTGCGGTGATTTCAACAAAAAAGACCGGCCTCGTCCGTTCGAGATCGGTCTTTCGTCTGGTTCTAAGCATTCGCGTTGGCGGCTAGTCGTCCATCACTTCCTTTTCGCGATCCTTGGCCATCGCATTGACTTGATCTTCGTATTCTTTGGTTAGCTTCTGAATATCGTCCTTGATATCGTCTCGTTGATCTTCGGTGACTTCCTTATCTTTTTCAGCTTGTTCGGCCGCCTTGTTTCCGTCTCGGCGAATATTCCGAATCGACACTTTGGCTTCTTCAGAAAGCTCCTTGATGCGTGCGACCATCTTTTTTCGGACATCCGTGGAGAGTGGTGGGATGTTGATACGAACCACTCGGCCATCACTTTGCGGATTAAAACCAAGGTCGCTGCCCACGATGGCCTTTTCAATTTCCTTGATCACGCTGGGGTCGTAAGGGCGAATCACAATTTGAGTCGGTTCGGGTGCTCCAACGGAAGCAATCTGTTTGATCGGTTGAGGGGAACCGTATACGTCGACCCGCAGGGAGTCGACCAGACCTGGATTTGCCCGTCCTGTGCGAATGCCCGAGAGATTCTTCTTGAGCACCTCGATCGCCTTTTCCATACGCTCGGTCGCGTCCGTGAGGATATCATCATTGATTGCCATCGTCATTCCTTCCCGGATGAAATGGTTGGGTCAACCTGAAGTTGTGTCAACCTGAAGTGATTGTGTTTCAATTAAGTCCGCGGATCTATACGGCTGGAGCTTCTGACGCCTCGACCACTTCGCTGTTGGTCTGGATCAGCGTTCCAACCCGCTCGCCCAGAACGGCGCGTTGGATGTTGCCCTCTTTCTGGAAATTGAAGACAAGGATGGGCATTCGGTGCTCCATGCAGTGGGCGATAGCCGTGCTGTCCATGACTTTTAGACCGCGTTCAAGGACTGTGTTGTAATCAAGGTTACGATACATCACCGCGTGTGGGTTTTTTTCAGGGTCTTCACTGTATACCCCGTCAACTCGGGTCGCTTTCATGAGAATATCGGCTTCGAGTTCCAGCGAACGCAGGGCGGCGGCGGTGTCCGTGGTGACGAATGGGCCGCCTGTTCCCGCAGCAAGGATGGTGATCCGTCCTTTTTCGAGGTGCCGGTGGGCTCGACGTCGCAAGTAGGGTTCCGAGACCCCATCCATGCGGATGGCACTCATCAAACGAGTTTGGCAGCCCAACGACTCTAGCGCGTCCTGAAGTGCCAAGCCGTTGATAACGGTGGCCAGCATCCCCATGTAATGAGCTGTGGCTTCCTGAATCGATGCGTTTTGGTTGGTGAACTGCGCGCCGCGGAGGATGTTACCCCCACCAATCACCACGGCAATTTCGCAGCCGAGTTCTTGAGCCTGCTTGACCTGCCCGGAGATGTGCACTACTTCTTCCATACTGATGCCTCGCTCACCAGAACGGGCAAAGCTCTCGCCGGAGAGTTTGAGAACAATCCGTTTATAATTAGCGACTTCCTCTGTCATGACTTCTCGATCGTCCCCTGAGTTGAATGAAGAGCGTTTCGACTGACGTCCATCGAAGGACTCCAAGTAGCGAATCTGCGGTTGCGTCAGTGGATAAGATTGTGACGTCTTTTGCACCCCCTGTCATCCCCGACACCCCTCGATTTTACGGATGTGAGGTGCGGACTGAGTCGTGTGCGGTTCAGACCCATGATGAAGTTCTGAAACTCGCGTGATGGGCAGGGCCGACTCATCGCCCAAGAAGAAAAATTGCCCAAGAAGAAAAAAAAGCGAAGTGTCATGACACCTCGCTCAGTTCGGGACCAGGGATTTGAACCCCGACTAAAGGAACCAGAATCCTGCGTGCTACCGTTACACCAGTCCCGATCAGACGACCGCTCAGAGATCTGTAACCGTCGACGCACTTAACAGTACGACAGGTCGCGGGGGTTCGTCAAGACCGGATGGTGCCCAGCTTGCCCTGTTGCAAAGACCCTGTTGCAACCACCCTGCTTCTGGTCACATTTCCGGAGACTAGAGAGAAGATCGGAAGTGAAAGGGGTCGACTATACCTGTTCTCGGAAAGTCGACCAGCTCATCCACCCCAAGATTCCCCCACCAACGGCAAATACGCCGTCCATCACATATCTCATGGACCCTTCAAGACCTTTAAAGGGGGCGAGATCCATACCGATGAGGCCCAAACCAAGGTCCGAGATAAAGAGGACCAGAACCAGGATGGAGATGACCATCGCTGAAATACACAAGATTTTGGGCATCAGCAACTTTCCTCAAGGAAGCAAGTCGGCGTTTGGGTTTCGAGGGCGTCGATAACGTGCGTTTCACGCCCCGGGGTCTTCTGGGTTTAATCAAAAAAGAGGAGCTGACCCGATAAAAGACTCATCGGAAACAGATCCTGATTGCGTTAGTATAATCCAAGATCGGCCGCTGTCACGACTATGGCCGGTCTGTCAACGGCAAAGGATGCCGAAATTATAGCCCAAGCTCCTACGGAAGGTCACGATTTTAGGAGTTGTAACCCTACTGAGGCCGGTGATGGCAGGAATTCAAACAGAAGTTGCGAGCCAAATCAAGTCGTTTCGCGATTCGATGCCGGTTACCCATCGGTTGGCTTATTACGATCATGCTGCGGTTGGCCCCCTTTCCGGGCCTGCTGCCGATGTCATGTCGGCCTGGTCACGGGAAGCTGCAGAGTATGGAGATGTGAACTGGCCGAAATGGGCGAAACGGTTGTCTGAGGTTCGTCGCCTTGTGGCTCAGGGGGTGAATGCATCTCCCGATGAGATTGCTTTCGTCGCCAACACTTCCGACGGCATCAGTCTGGTCGCCCAAGGAATCCAGTGGCGTGAAGGGGACAATATCGTGCTGCCTGGAGGAGAATTTCCTTCGAATTACTATCCCTGGAAAGCGTTGGAGTCGAAGGGCGTACAGCTTCGCGTTGTACCAACGGATGAGTGGGGGCGTTTCACACCGGAACAGATTCGCTCCCAGTGTGATGCGAAGACCCGGCTCATTGCAGCGAGTTGGGTGGGCTTTGCGAGTGGTTTTCGGTGCGATGTCGAGGGAATTGCCCAAGTGGCTCGGGAATTTGAAGCCTATTTTTTCCTTGACGCGATTCAAGGCCTCGGCATCTTTCCTTTGGACCTGAAAGCTGTCGGAGTCGATTTTCTGGCGGCAGACGGCCATAAATGGATGCTTTCACCGGAAGGCTTCGGAGTCTTTTATGTTCGCCGCGATGTTTTGCCAGATCTTGCGGTTTCGCGACTCGGTTGGTGCAGCGTCAAGCAGACTTTCGATTACCACGACCTCAGACTCGACCTGAAGCCCAATGCACAACGTTTCGAAGCGGGGTCACACAACCTTGTTTGTGCTCAGGCCTTTGGGGCGAGTCTGGAACTTCTCGCCCAGCACGGTTGGGGCCCGTCGTCGTCAAAACTCGGTGACCAGGTGGTCTCAAATCGTCAGGACCTGGCTGAGACGGTTTGTGAGTACGGCGGCGTCCTGCACACGGACCTGAGCCCTGAATCCGCCTCGGGGATCCTTTCCTTTTCATGGCCGGATCGAGATCCTCAACAGGCTCGCAAGCATTTCATGGATCACGGCATCGTCCTCAGTTGTCGGAATGGTCGCCTGCGAGCGAGCACTCATGGATATAACAACGAAGAGGATCTCGAACGGTTTGAGTTGGCACTGAAGTCCTTCTAGCCGTCTACGATCCAGCCCCCATCCGACACTGGCCCAACGCTTCGAGCGGGTTACCCGCAGTCCGGATTCACCCGGCCTTGGCACTCGGGGCGAGATGTTCCCGCTCGCCATTACCTCGTGACCCGTTACCGCGTGACAAAGTTGACAAGCCTTCCCGGAACCACCACCACTTTGATGACCTGTTGGTCCGCCAGCATTTCCTGAATGCGAGGCTCCTCGCGAGCGGCTGCTTCCATCTCTTCTTTCGAAGCGTCTGGAGCGACAGAGATCTTGGCGCGAACCTTGCCCTTGATCTGAACCGGAAGCTCGACGGTCTGATCCTGTGTGAGGGATTCGTCGTATTCCGGCCAAGGTTCGTAGCTCAAAGTCTCTTCGTGCCCGAGGACCTTCCAAAGTTCTTCGGCAAGGTGTGGGGCAAAAGGTGAAAGCAACAGCACAAATGGCTCGACCGCGGCCTTCGGACGCCGACTTTCCTTGGTGAAGTGATTGACGAATTCCATCATTCGAGCAATCGCCGTGTTGAAACTCAGCTGATCAATATCATTTGAAACCGCTTTGATGGTCTTGTGCACCCAACGTTTCTGTTCGTCCGAGGGGGCATCTTCGACCACCGCCTCATTCAGCACGGTCGTTTCAGCTCGATCATCGACGATCATACGCCAAGCTCGATCGAGGAAGCTGCGGACGCCATTGACACCCGCCATGCTCCACGGCTTGGTGGCTTCGAGGGGACCCATGAACATTTCATAAAGACGCAACGCGTCGGCGCCGTACTGCTCCACCACATCGTCAGGGTTGATCACGTTGCCCCGACTTTTTGACATTTTGAAGCAGCGACTCTCGACCCCGATCTCGGGTTGCTTCTCAAGGACGAAGCCATTTCCCTGTTTGGTCAGATCCTCGGCATCAAGGCTGACCGGTGTGACCGCCTCTCCATTCGCTTTGTTGAAAAACGTGCCATCCTCGCGCTCTTGGACATGCTTGGAGGCTACCCACTGCGACGCCGAGTTTTGATAGCCCACATGCTCCATTTCCCCGAGGATCATGCCCTGATTCACCAGTCGGTGGAACGGCTCGGGGGTGTGAACATGGCCGCGATCGTACAGCACCTTGTGCCAGAAACGCGCATAAAGGAGGTGCAGTACCGCATGTTCGGCACCGCCGATGTAGAGGTCGACGGGCATCCACGCGCGTTCTTTTTCCGGATCGATGAATGAGGTCTCGTTGTCGGGATCGATGAAACGGAGGTAATACCAACACGAACCGGCCCACTGGGGCATGGTGTTGGTTTCGCGGCGATATCGCACACCATCGATTTCAGGGTAAAGCCACTCGTCATCCGCTTTCGCAAGCGGTGGCTCCGGTCGACCATGAGGTTTGTAATCTTCGAGATGGGGCAAGTCGACCGGCAGGTCGGTTTCTGGCACCGCACGCATCAACCCTGTCGCATTTCCTTCGTCGTCCAGTTCGTGCAGGATCGGAAAAGGCTCTCCCCAGAACCGCTGCCGGCTGAAGAGCCAGTCACGTAGTTTGTAATTGACCGCCTGCGTCCCCAGTCCCATCGTTTCCAGATCGCTGATCATCTGACTTTTACAGTCATCTGTCGCGAGTCCGTCGTATTGCATGGAGTTGCAGACGGTTCCTTTTCCTGCGAAACATGTCTGTCCCGCAAGGACCTGTGCCCGTTCGTCGCTCTCGCGTTGTTGACCGGGATCGACCACGGCCGCAATCTCGATTCCGAACTGCTCAGCAAATTCGAAATCTCGTATGTCGTGGGCCGGAACGGCCATAATCGCGCCGGTGCCATAGCTGATCAGGACGTAATCCGCGATCCAGATCGGAATCGGTTTTCCATTCACGGGATTGATCGCGTAGGACCCAGTAAAGACTCCGGTCTTCGTTTTCTTTTCTTCCTGACGTTCCCGGTCACTTTTGGCGGCAGCTGCATTGCAGTATTCGGTGACCTGTTCTTGTTGCTCTTCGGTGGTCAATCGATCGACAAAGGGATGTTCCGGGGCGATGACCATATAAGTGGCTCCGAACAGAGTATCCGGACGGGTGGTGTAGACCCGCAGTACGTCGTCACCCGCCTTCTGAGGCCAGCCGGTCGTCTTCCGCGTCGTTTTCCAGTCAGAAACTTCATCGGCGGTACCGATGAAGAAGTCGACCTCCGCCCCAGTGCTTCGTCCAATCCAGTCCCGCTGCAGCTTCTTGATGCCCTCCGACCAGTCCACCTGTTCGAGGTCACTTTCGAGGCGATCGGCGTAAGCGGTGATGCGAAGCATCCACTGTCGAAGCGGAATTCTCGTGACGGGATGGTTGCCCCGTTCACTGCGACCATCGGTGACCTCTTCGTTCGCAAGGACTGTCCCCAAAGCAGGGCACCAATTGACCAGAGCATCTGCCTGATAGGCGAGACGATGCTCATCTTGAAATCGTCGAACCGATTCTTCCCCATCGGCAGCGACTTCTGTCGGAATGGGCAGCTCGTTGATGGGCCGACCTTTTTGGGAATCCGGATCGAACCAAGTGTCAAAAAGTTGGAGAAAGATCCATTGAGTCCAACGAAAGTATTGGACATCCGTGGTGGCAATTTCCCGATCCCAATCGTAGGAAAAACCGAGCATCTTGAGCTGCCGACGGAAGTTGTCGATGTTTTCTTCCGTAGACTCGCGAGGCGGTTTGTTGGTGCGGATGGCCTGCTCTTCGGCAGGAAGACCAAAAGCGTCAAAACCCATGGGGTGAAGCACCGAAGTGCCTTTCATTCGCCGGTACCGACAAATGATGTCTGTCGCCGTATAACCCTCAGGGTGCCCAACATGAAGACCTGAGCCACTCGGGTACGGAAACATGTCGAGCACATAGATTTTATCTTCCTTCGGCATTTCCGGGCTGCGAAAGGTCTTGTTCTGTTCCCAGTAGTTTTGCCACCGAGGTTCGATTTCCGCAGGGTTATAGCGAGGCATGGATGTTGGTCTCTTGGGTCAAAATCAAAGGAATGGAATGGTCCACTCAGGGAGCGCGCATTCGGGTGGGGCGATGTGTCGCTGAGTCGGTGATTCGTTGTATGGATTCTTCGTTAACTGACAAATGCGATCCGAGGACACCTGAATCGGTGAAGGGGCGTCCCTGAAACGCGTGCAACGAAGCCGTAAATTGTCCGATTTGCCGGAGCCGTTGCAACCGGGTGACGCGGTCAAATTGAACAATCCTGATGCGTCAATACGGGGCATGGGAACCGCTTTCGATCTTCGGGGGATCTTTCGATCTTCGGGGGATATCGACACTTTTTGTCCAACGCTTTGAACGCAACATCAAGTTGGACAAGAGCTTGGCGGAGACTGGCGCAAATCCAACGGTATTGAGGAGTCTAGGAGTGGAAAGGGATGCACTCGCGCCAGCTTTCCATCGTGAGTCCAAGAGCTACAGCTCTTGAGCCTCGAAATCCGCGACCCTGCATTCTTTTGGGGGGTGAAACCTTCCAAGCTGCCACGCGTCTGAAACTAACATGCGGTAAGGCCAGTCAAACCGATTTCGACGCTGAAAAGAAGGGACAGATCCGGGGGCGAAAGGGTATCGTTGAGAACGATGCCGCGACGACCTCAGGGGTAACAACCTTGATCAGAACTTGGGCGAGTGTTGCGCATGGACTGGAGAGAATTACGGGCGATTCTTGCTGGTCAGGTTCGCATCCCAATCCAATTTTTGACGTGGATGATTTCGAACAAAATGAATTCCGCGGCGTTTTCCAGCATGTCGGAAAAGGATGGTGTTCTGTTGGTCGTCCTGCAGTTCGAAGAAGAGCTGGTTGGAAATGAAAATCTCCAACATGTTCGTCTCAAGATTGGGATTCTTTGCGGCTTCCTGTGGGAGTTTCCACTCGAAGTAGCACCAGACATTTTCTTTCTCGACTTCAAAGCCGAGCCATTTCATCTCGAAAGGCATGGAGTCAATTTCAGCCTGAAGCTTGGAGTTGACGTATTGCCGAATGCCAGAATTTAGAATTTCATGTTGGGCTGGATCGTCTACGTTGATGGTCTTCTTGATTTTGGAGCGAACTTCCTTGGACTCTCCGAGTACTTTTTCCAGATCGACTGGCCACAAAGACAAGGCAATTTCGAAGGCCTGAGCCTCCTTGTTCCATTCCATTTCAGCGATGGAGTTGTGAAACGGGTGGGCCACATGGGTCGCAGATTCCGCGGACAGGGCCGAAGTCGCCAATCCGGTTCCAATCATCGCGGTACCCACCATGATGGCCATCGCGAGACGAAACTTTCGATTTCGTATTTTGGGAGTGCTTATTCGCATTTTCGGCACGTAACTCACGGACTGGAACCAGAACTGTCATCTTGCCGGCGCGGCGGCGAATCCCCCGCGCCGTCACGCCTTGTCTCCGCTCGCGGGGGCACAATCCTCACAATCCACCGAGTCCATCTGGAAGTGACGTTCGTGAGGGTCTGCTTCGCATTCAGGCTGGGGTAAACCGTAAAGGGTTGCGATTCATAAATATAGTTGATGCAAACGCGGGTCGCGCCGTTGTTGTGGCGTGATTCTCAATGAAATCCTTTCCAGACCCATCAAGATGTCTCAACTTCATTTTTTGATCGCAGCTGAGAACTCAGGAGCCGAGCGGCTTGCACGGTGGCTCAATGAGAATTCGGACATCACGGTGACCGATTCTCATTTGTTTGGCCAGTTTGGTGGCTTATGGCCCGGCCGCGAAGGGAAGCTTGAGAGTCAGTTGACCTGGGATCGAATGGTGAGGGCGCAAGCGAAAAGGAATTCAGGCCGTTTTCTCGACCTTGATCGCGCCTCGTATCAACGAAAGCTGATGGCCAATCTGATTGGAAGTATTGTGGAATTTCACTTGAAGGCAAGTGGTGATTCACGGCTGCTTGAGAAGGTCTGCCCTTATCCGGGGACGTCGCGAATCGTGTTTGCAAACATCCGTCGATACTGTCCAGAATCCACGATGATTCGGTTGGTTCGCGACGGACGAGACGTCCTCGTTCATCACGCGCTCGCGTGGCTGACCAGAGATGCTCAGGGAACGGACCGATACTCCTATCTGATCGAGCGTCGACCTGACCTTGAGTTGGGGAGGTTTTTTGATGACCACTTCATCGAACGCTGGGCCCTCTGGTGGAGCGAGATTGTCAGGCTCGGTCGGAAACTTCAGAAGATTGAAGATCCGCCCTTTTTGTTGAGGTACGAAGATCTGATGCGGGAACCGGGTAACGGATTGGAGCAACTCTCCTCCATACTAAAGTTCGAAGTTCCAATCGGGGCTGAAATAAAGGCGAGTCAATTTCAACCGAGGTTTCAGGGGCAGGTGTTACCCGGTTGGTCCAATTTTTTTGTGCGTCGTGATGGCGAGGTTTTTCAGCGAGTCGCCGGCGATGTCCTTGAGGCCATGAACTATGAAGTCGGGGATCGTTGGGTGGATGACTTGCCGGAAAAACTATCGTGGCCGCCGCGTTGTTCTCAAGGCGAGTTGCTTGAAGGCCTGCCTTTTGTTTGATTCATCCGTGAGATGGTGAGGGTTCGATGCAGAACGCAACAGGTAGCCAAGGAGTGGTCCGGATTTTAGGTGGTCGGCCCGATTCGTCACCCCTGTATGCTTGGGTCGATGAGTTGGATCATCCCTGGGAGGCCGTGGAACGGTACGATGCGGAGTGGCTTCCACCCGAGGATACGGTTTTGCTGGTGACACATCGGCATTATTCCCCCATTGAACTGTCTGTGTTAGGGAACGTCCTGGAGGCGAACCGGGTTCCTGTGCTCATTCTCGCAGATGGAATTTTGGAGTGGCGAAATACCTGGAATAATCCGAACGTGACACCCAGTAGCTTTTTTCAGCCGGTGGTGGGGCACAAGATGGCTTGCATTGGCTCAGCCCAGGCCCGAGTGATCCGATCCTGGGGCAATCACGGGAAATGCGAAGTGATTGGCTTGCCCAGATTGGACGCTTTCGCTCAAAACCTTGTGAATCGCATCACACGAGAGGAAGGAAAGTCTTTACCACCGGCTGCAGCGTCCAAACCGTTGGTCCGAGTTCTGGTAATGACCGCTCGAACACCGGGCTTCACACCTTCGCAGTTGGACACAACGTACCGCGCCCTGGCCGACCTGAAGCTTGGATTTGAGTCCGTTTCAAAGAATGGCGGACCTGCTTTTGAACCCACATGGCGACTCACGGGAACGATGGCGGAGCAACTCGGGGTGGCGAATCAACTCGTTCAAATGGATGAGGGCCACGAGTTGCAGACACAACTTGCGGGTGTGGATGCGGTCATCTCGACCCCCTCCACAGCGGTTCTTGAGGCGGCCATGCATGGAGTTCCCGTGGCGGTTCTCGATTACCACGGGACACCCAACTACTTGAATCCCGCCTGGTCCATCCGCCACAAGGACGATGTTGCTGCCGTTCTGCATGATCTGGCCAATCCGCCTGCAGACCGGATGGTGTTCCAATCTCAAACGCTCTTCGATCAACTCGAATGCCATACGCCAGCGACCCCGCGAATGCTTCAGCTGGCTAACGGCATGATCGACTACGGCAGACAGTGCCGAGACGCGGACGAGTCGCTTGCGTTTCCTGAATTCATGATTTCTTCCGAACGTCTCAACGGTGGAGGGGATGGTTCCGTTTCAACAGCGCGAGTCGCGGTTGACGACACATGGATGAACGAACACCAGCGTGAGAGCCGCTTGAATCAACTGGCGATGGTTCAGTATCAAGCGGTCTGGTCCGAGCTGCAGGACTTGAGAGAACTCAACGGGAAATTGCAGGTTGAGACTCAAACACAGGGTCGAAAAATAGATCGGCTGGAGCAGAAGAGATTGGAGCAAAAAGGCAGGATTGAAAAACTGAAGGGGCGTGTGCGTGAGTTGCGGGATCGCGTTGGGAGACTCAGGGAGAATAACCAGACCCTGTTGGAAGCATGGGAATTGAAACGCAAACGTCTGGCTGAGATTGAGCGGGGTTCAGGAGACGGGCATCGAGTTTCGGAAAAAGACGTTTCAAGGATTGATCCAAGCGGGGATCCGACCGACCCCAACAATCCAGAAGACGCCGGAGAGAATCTTTGATGAAACGTTACACGCCCGACCGACCCGCAATCTTTTTACACATACCCAAGTGCGCCGGAACAAGTTTCATTGGGCTTTTGCGGCGTTGGTATGGGCCCACCTACCATCACCCGCATCAGGATGAGACCCGTGACATCCTTTTGCCTCGAGTCAGGGTGAAATTGGAAAATGGGAACTGGGATCCCAAGGTGAAGTGCATCCACGGTCATTTCGACCGAGGAAGGGGGTACGGACTACCTGAGCATTATCCTGAGATCGACCAGTATTTCACAATCATGAGAGATCCGTTCGACATGGTGGTTTCCATGTATTTCTTTGTGAAAGGTCGGAGTCAGCGTGGTGAGTATCGATACCGGGGCAAAGTGATCGACATCAGGGAACAGTATCCCGATCTTTCGTCTTACCTGAAGGTCTACCACGCTTGGGTCGAAGACCATTTGCCCACGGATTTTACCGTGCAAAACTCGAGTTCCTATGTGGATTCACGCTTCGTGTATCTGGGATGTTTTGAGGAACTTCAACGGTCGGTAGACGGCCTGGCCGACGTATTGGGCAAGCCTCGATCAACGCTGCCGAAACAAAATGTCTCTCGCTATGACGAAGAAATTCCGACGGATTTGAAGTCCCACGTTCATGGTTTATACCCCCGTGCCAAATGTCTTCATGAAATGAGTGAGAAGACTTATCGACTTCCCGGAAAGTCTCGTCTGCCGTCGACGATCCAGTGGTGTTGGCGTTCGATTCGAAAGGCGTTCTCAAGCGATAAAACGATGGCATAGGCGTGGAGAAGGGTGACTGAAGTTGGAGTTGAAAGGGTTGTGTCGATCGTGCCAGCCCAATTCGAAACGAGGTTGGATTTCGACTAGGCTGGGTGAGTTGATGGCTCAAGGTCTGTGAAGCGGTAATGCAATGAAGTTTGGTTTTTACTCGTGCATGTCAGGTGTCAACTGGGGCGGCAGCGAAACGCTGTGGTCCCAGACAGCCATGCGTCTGATGGGCGACGGTCATGCCGCATGTGTGAATTTCAAATGGTGGCCCCAACAAGCTTCGACGTTGACCGATCTCGCCAAGGCGGGGGCGACCTTGTGGCTGAGAGAAAAACCGGCAAACAGTAAGATCGCGGGTGGGCTGCTTGGAGGGTGGCGTTTTCTACGACCCGGGGACGGCACGAATGTGGATTGGCTTCATCGGGAACGCCCCGACTTCCTTTTGATCACGGTAGGTTACCACCCCGACCGAGTGTCAATCGCCAATCTTTGTCACCGAAAAGGCATCCCCTACGCCATCAACCTGCAATGTGCGAGTTCTTCGGTATTCATCAACTCGAATCGTCTCGAAGAGTTCCGTGAGGCTTACCGTAACGCCCGACGGGTCTACGTGGTCTCCGGTGAAAATCGGGAGAAGTTGGAAACCAATTTGGCCATGAAACTCAACAATGTGGAGTTGATCAGTAATCCGTTTGTGGTTCCGTGGGAGTCCGAACCGAGTTGGCCCACGGAAGCTGAGTTGAAGCTGGCATGCATGGGCAGAATCCACTTTGCTTCAAAGGGGCAAGATTTACTGGTCCACGCGCTGAGTCGATCCCGATGGAGGGATCGCCAAATCAAGATTGGGTTCGTTGGAAAAAATCAGGGAAATCAGGAGCAACTCGAAGACCTGATTGCGATGTATGGGCTTCAGGACAAATTCGAGTTTGAAGGGTTCTCAAGTCACGTTCAGGACGTTTGGAAGCGGTACCAGGGGCTTGTGCTACCCTCGAGGTATGAGGGTGCAGCGCTCGTCGTCACTGAAGCGATGCTCAGTCATCGAATGGTTGTCTGTACGGATACCGGACGGAATCAAGAGCTTCTTCGTGACAACGAAACTGGATTTGTCGCTCGAACGCCCAGCGTGGATGATGTGGACGATGCGTTGGAGCGCGCCTGGGTCGCTCGTGATCGATGGCGGGAGATGGGGCTGCAAGCGGGGCGGGATATTCGCGAGCAATACTCACGCGATCCCGTCGGTGACCTTGAGCAGAAGTTACTGACGCTTGCCACGGCGGCGAGTTCGAAGGTCGAGGTGTGAACTGCGGTCGATCGTGGTTGCTGCGGGGAATGGCGGCAAAGTGTGGAAAAGCGGGACCTCATGGTTTTGGCTCGGGTAGAAAGTCGGAGTTGCGTTTGTTGAGGCGGGACCCCATGGATCTCGTAATTTAGGCGTGGAGAGGGACCATGAATGCGGGCCAATCAAGAGGGCGTGCCGGAAAGGATGTCACGGTCGCGATCTGCACCTGGAACCGTGCGGCTTTCCTCGATCGTACCCTCGCAAGTTTTCATCGCCTTTGCATTCCTGAGGGGGTCGAATGGGAACTGATCGTGGTGGACAACAACTGCACCGATACGACTCCCAATGTGGTGCAACGCCACCGGGAATTTTTGCCGATCTACTGCGTCTCGGAGAAACAGCAAGGGCATTCCGCAAGTCGGAATGCGGCCGTTGAGGCGGCTCGCGGAGAACTCCTGATCTGGACCGACGATGATGTGCTGGTGGACTCCAATTGGCTGTCGGCTTATTGGGACGCGTTTCAGTATCAGTCCGAGATCAGTTTTTGGGGCGGCGTGATCCGACCTGATTTTGAATCCCCGCCACCGAGTTGGGTAGAAAGCAACTGGGAGATCTGCAGTCGACTTTTTGCAATTCGAGAATCCAAAGCCATGCTTGAGCCGATGACGGCGACGCATTTGCCGTTCGGGGCGAATTTTGCCATCAGGACGCCCATCCAGCGTCAGCAGCTTTACGATGTTGAATTTGGTCGAAGTGGGCAGTCGATGCGTGGATTTGATGAAATCGATGTGTTGCGGCGTTTGATGGAAAAAGGCCATCGAGGGGGATGGTGCCCCGAGGCAGAGCTCCAACACTGTATTCCCCGAGAAAGAGTGTCGCTGGATTACGTGAAAAAGTACTTTCAGGGACAGGGGGAAACGCTGGCTTATCGGGGTGAGACGAGGCTGTCTCCCGAGGAGTTGCGGTGCCAACTGAAAAGAAGACGCCGGAACTATCGCCTGAACCGTTGGTTGAAACCCTCGAATATCTGGCTGAAAGACTTGATCGACTTAAGTCGTCTCGAGGGGCAGTTGACGTATCTTCAAAAACACTCGGAAAGGCTCTCCTGACGGAGAACACTCAGGGGGCATCTGTTGGACGGCGGGCCTACGGACGGGCTTCCGGTACCGCAACTTCGCTCAATGCGTAGACGGCAAATGTGGCCAGCCAATGTTCCCCTTCGTAGTGGCCACTGAAAACGTATTCCAAGCCCTTTGCGACGTGTTCACTCGCGGAGGTTTCAAGGAGCGTCTTCCGCGGGTCGCTTTTGGGGAGAGCGGCGGCGATTCCGCGGAGGCACCACGCTCGGTTCAAATCCAAACCTGCGAGGTGGACGATTTTGCCATCCGTGACATCACTGACTTCAACTGGGAGGAGCAGGAGACCTGCCTCGCTCTGGGCGAGGCCTGGTAGAAAGGAGCCAAGCCAATCCGCAAAGGTCTCTGGCTCAAGAATGCGGCGCATCAGATCGACTTCGTTCCAAGCGGGAGAAAAGAAATCTTCACCTGAAGGCTCGTAACGTGTGGGGTAATCAAGGTCGGCCTGATAGTAATCCAGACTGCGTTGACGGACGAGTTCGGCCAAGGCTTCACGATCGGTTGCTTCGGCGTAATCGAGGATCTGGCCCAAGGCGAATGCCGTATTGGGATGAACGCCAGTTCGAATCGGGTATTGGAGTTTAGGAAGATAATCCTGGACGCGTTGGACCAACAGGTCCTCCAGCGGGCGAAGAGCGGAGCGCCACTGCTTGACCTCGGGGTCTGCCCAGCCTTCAAGTTCGGTCACGAGTCGGAAATACCAGGCCCAACCGTACATCCGCTCGAAACTCTTGTTGTAGGGCTGAAGGAAGTATTCGGTTTCCTTTCGTAGCTTGTCTGCCGTCAAGTGTTGGGAAAGGGCTTTCCGTATTTGAGGTGCGGCTGAAGCATTCGGGTAAAGCTTGAGCAGGCGGGCCAACATCCAATGGCCGTGGACTGAGCTATGCCAGTCGAAACATCCGTAGAACGCGGGGTGCAGCTCGGCCGGGGATTTCACGTCCCCGGGGCCCGCCAGAACGTTGGAGGGTTTGTTGGGATATTCCGTGTCCATTCCGGACAACGCGAGTTGGGCAAAGGCCGTGATCTGGGGATCGGTCAGGCTCTGGCCGATGTCAGGAACCTTCATGGCGGGTTGTTCCTCAGTAGGTTCCGACCCCTCTTGCGCCCATGTCAGACCCGATGTGAGGGTCAAGCTGATCAAAGTCACACTGAACACGATGGTCTTGAAGGGTCGAGTGAGCATGGCGTAATTTTTTCTCTTAGGAGGGTACACGAACCCTTGGCCTTTTGGATTCTGTTTTGGGTCCGTGTGCGAATTTCTATCGGGCAGGGGGTGATGGCGTTTGAGTTTTCTTATTGTTGATCTTGATTGGCACTGCACCGAAAAAAGCACAAATCGCGAGGGCAGAGGCACGACATGATAACCCTGAAGGGGAGGGGGGAAGCAACTCCCTGCCCTCACTTTTTACTTCAAAACCGTCTGATGGGTCGACTCATTTTCCGGGAGCTGCGGTGTGTTGATAGAACGGGTGGTTCGCGGTGCTCAGTAGGTCGGCGTGATTGAAGGGGGCCATCGCTTCGCGGTAGTCGGAGTTGAGTCGATTGATCTGATGTCGCGACAACGGCCCGTCTTCTCGACGGGGCAGATCCGTCAGGTGCTTACGGATCACCGTTTGCAGGTCCTGGCAGTTGGCCGAAAGAAAGGCAGGGGGCGATTGGCTCCCGCTGAGTCGTTGCCGCTCGTAATGGATGACCGCGAGGAAATACCACATGCAGACTCGCTGAAACAAACGAAAGTCGAAGAGCGCTTCGTAGCAAGCGGAAACGAGCAGGTCGATCCACAAAAATTCGTGCTTCATGTTTTTGCCGTATTGGTGCAGACAAGCCTCGGACGGCAGTGCGCCCGCCCCGGGGAACAAGGCCGTGAGGCGCTCAATATTGGCCATTGCATGAGCGATCCCCGAGCTGTGTAGCGGATCGATGAAGCCAGCTGAGGATGGCAACATGGCCCAGCCCCTGCCGGAGATGACCTTCCTGAGGTATTGAAGCCGCGGAACATGCTGGAGCCCCCCCTCGGGAGCCACCACTGAGGCGTCGGAAAATTGTTGTCGGAGTGACGGGAACTCCTCGATCCTCTTCTGCCACCAGATCGTGAGATCCTCTTCGGGCCTGGGCATATATTGCCGTGGTAATCCCCAGCCACAACTGGTGATCTGGTGATCGAATCGCAATTGCCACATCCAGCCCGTTGTGGTGATCTGATGCACAGCCGCGTCGTCGCACGGAAAGGGATGCTCATCGGACGTGTTCGCATGTCGGAACCATGTGTCACTGCGATCGAGGTCTTTGAAGTGACCGTAAACCGCACCCGACTGAGTACGCAGTTGATCGGTTTCCTCTGGAAGATGGAGACTCGAGGCCAGTGGGCTTCGCCGCCCGGTCGCATCAATCAGAAAGTGGACGCGGAGATCCAATTCTTCATCATCATGAGTTCCACGCAGTCGCCACGCCGAGGACGTTTCCAATTCGATCGAGCGAAGGTCCACATCCTCTAGCAGATCCAAGCCGCGACGAACCGCGCATTGAGCGATGAAATGATCGACCGTGGCTCGATGCCAGTGCGTATCGGAGAGTTCTTCACACTGACTCGCCGCGACGAGAAGTTGCTGTTCCCGGTCGCCAGCGTCAAACGAATGAGAGACGGTCTGAGGGTCTTTGGGGTGGTTTGGCTGCGAGTGGTGCGAAAAGTAGGAAAATCCTCTTTTGGGACCCACTCGGTAATGTTCACTTTGTTGCCGAGCCGACCCGTAGGCTGTAAGTGGTCGCAACTCGGGCAGGTCGTATTGGTCACAAAGTTTGGCCAGGATACGGTCTGCGATGGGCGTCGAGGATTCGCCGATCGCGAATCTGGGGTGTCGACTTCGATCAACGAGCACGACCTCGTAACCCATCTGTTTTAGAATTAAGCCCGTGATTGTTCCCGCGAAGCCTGTTCCGAGGACACCGATTTGGTAACTTTGACGACTCAAGATTCACGGGCTCCATCCTGACCGATCATGGAATGCTGGCGTTGGCCATGCGGCGGGCGGTAAAGAGGGTCAATTGCATGGTTCAACGTTTTCAAATTGCCACCGTTTCTAAGATTGACACGAATTGATGACCACAACAAGTCCGGAACAAGGGGACTCACTCTCTGATGCTGAGACTGAACGAGTCGACGTCCAGCACAACGTCGGTTGGCTCCTCAAGCGAACCGCACAGACGCGACCGGATCAACTCGGAATCGCTTTTCCCAAGGGCCGAAGTCCCGATGGGAAACGCCAGTACCAGATGCTGTCCTTTAAAGAATTGGATGAGGACAGTGACCGTATTGCAGCAGGCCTGTTGGAATCCGGGATACCGACAGGGAGTCGGGTCGCACTTTTGGTTCCCCAAAGTATCGAGTTTGTTTCCCTCGTCTTCGCCCTGTTCAAGGCGGGAATGGTTCAAATCTTAATCGACCCGGGAATGGGTCGCCGAAATATGGTGAATTGCCTTTCCGCAGCGAAGCCTGAGGCGATGGTGGCGATTCCCGCGGCTCATCTGGTCTGTCGTCTTTTGCGTCGGCGCTTTTCCCACGTTAAACACTTGATCACGGTGGGACGTCGTTGGGGATGGGGGGGCTCAACGTTGGACCAACTGCGGGGTTCACCTTTGAAGCCCGACAGTGTGCGGGCTGTCAAGCCGAGCGAATCGGCGGCGGTCATCTTTACGACTGGAAGTACAGGGCCGCCCAAGGGGGTACTCTACAGTCACCGTAATTTTCAAAATCAGGCCCACGAGATCCAGCGATTTTACGGGATTGAGCCCGGCGAGATCGATCTGCCAGGTTTTCCGCTCTTCGCACTCTTCAATTGCGCCATGGGGGTGTCGACGATCATTCCCGATATGGATCCGACACAACCTGCAAAAATCGATCCGGTCAAATTTTTGGAAACGGCCCGCGATTTTCAGGTGACGCAGGCCTTCGGTTCGCCGGCCCTCTGGAATACGGTGGGCCGATATTGTGAGAAGCACAAAGAGCAAATACCCACATTGCGTCGCGCGTTATCCGCGGGCGCTCCTGTCCCGCCACATGTCATGCGTCGGGTCCGAGGATTGATGCATCCTGAGGGCGAAATGTACACCCCTTATGGTGCCACAGAAGCACTACCGGTCGCGTCAAATTCAGCGACAGAAGTTCTCGAGGAGACCGAGTCGGCGAGTCGCCAGGGGGCGGGGACATGCGTAGGGAGGCGATTTGACGGAATCGAGTGGCGGGTGATTGAAATCGATGATGGACCGTTGGTCCGACTTGAAGACACCAACCCAGTCTCGCCGGGCGCGATTGGAGAGTTGATTGTCAAAGGGCCGGTCGTGACCTCCAAATACGTCACCCGGACGGATGCCAACGCCTTGCATAAGATCGTGGATCCTGCCGGCGGATTCTGGCATCGAATGGGGGATCTTGGTTACCTGGATGAACACGATCGATTTTGGTTTTGCGGGCGAAAGTCTCATCGTCTGGAGACCTCCGACGGAACCATGTTCACGTTGCCTTGCGAGGCTATTCTCAATACGCACCCAGCGATTTATCGATCTGCTTTGGTTGGGCTCGGGGAATCCTCCCATCAGGTTCCCGTATTCGTTGCTGAGCCTTGGCCGGAGCATTGGCCCAATAATTCAGAACGCCGCCAACGGTTGGTGAAAGAATTGCAATCGTTGGCTCGAAAGCATGACCTGACGCGGTCGGTCGAGCATGTTTTACTGAAACGGCATTTGCCCGTTGATATCCGGCATAACTCAAAAATATTCAGAGAGAAGCTTGCCCCTTGGGCGGCGAAAAAACTTGGAGTGTCTTGACGCACTTGAACGTCAGACTGAAGGACAACAGGAGACTGCATCTGCACCGTATCGTCGTCGTTTTTTAACCACCGAGTTCGATTTTTGAAACTGCCCAAGCCTTTTCCGCATCATGAGACTTGGATTCC
>JAKVCA010000043.1 GCA_022448315.1 Pirellulaceae bacterium
GCGTGGAACCAGATTACGACCAATATGTCGACATTGCGTTGGCGGACCGATGGTCAGTGGCAATGTCCCATGGTGCTTTACGCGCCCTATGGCGCCTATTTGCCAGGCGGAGGACCATGGCACAGTCAGGCGAATGAATCCATGTTCGCCCATTTCCCAGGCCTTCGTGTTGTGGTTCCCAGCACGCCTGAAGATGCCGCGGGGCTGATGTGGACTGCCATGCATGCGGACGATCCCACCATCTATTTAATTCCGAAACACCTTTTCCGGCAAAACATCAAGGTTGACCCCGATCTGCCTGCCGTGCCTTTTGGCCGGGCGAGAATTCGACAGGCTGGGACCGATGTCACCGTGGTGGCTTGGGGCAATGCCATTGAAGTGGCGAGCCAGGCTGCAGAGCAACTTGAGGGCGAAGTCTCGGTCGAATTGATCGACCTTCGATCATTGGTGCCTTGGGACCGGGATACCGTCCGCCATTCCGTTGAAAAAACGGGCCGTCTGGTTGTGGTCCAAGAGGATACTCAGAGCTGCAGTATCGGTCAGATGATCATCAGTGAATTAAGTCACGATGCAGAATCCTGGTACCATTTCGCTAGCCCTCCAAAACTGGTCTCGAAACCAGACATCCATATCGGCTACAACCCGATCTTCGAGTATGCCGCGCTGCCGTCGGTCGCGGATGTTATGGATAACATCCGGTTAACCTTTGAAGAGTAACCATCGCACCATGTCGATTGAGACGATTCGGATTCCGCAACTTGGTGAAGGTCTGCAGGAAGCGCTGCTGGTCGAATATCTCCGAAAACCTGGGGAGTTCGTGAAGCGGGACGAACCTCTATACGTCCTCGAAACCGACAAAGCGACGACTGAGGTGGAGTCTCCATTTGAAGGCAAGGTCGTGGAATGGGTCGCGGTGACAGGCCAGGTGTTACCGATCGGGACTGAGATTGGAAAGCTTGAAGTTCAGGCCAATGCGTCCACTCCCTCGAATACGGCCGACGCCGAGGCCGGATCTGAGCCGGCTTCTCTCGAGCCTGTGCCCCCCAACGCTGATGCTTCGACCGATCGCTTCGACACTCCGGCCAAAATTTATCGACTTGATTCGGCCGANGGAATACAAACGCCACGCAAGAATATCCCAAAGCGTCAATTCGCTGGGGCNGTACGCATTCCCCCAAGGACGAGGCGCCACCTCAAACAATTGGGGTTGCTCGACCGCATGGATGAAATTCCGCGTCGAGGCGCGAAGCTGATGCCTGAGGACGTGGATCGATTTGTTGCGGATTCGATGGTGGATTCTGGGGCGGGCGTCCTGCCACTCCAGGCCCCTGCTACGTCTGTCAAGGTGGCTCACAGTCAGGCGGCCGGAGTGGGTTTCAGTGAGTGCGAATTGCCTCGACGTCAGATGACGCTGAATTACCGACTGCAACGTGGATTGCATCAAGTCGTTCCCGCGACTGCCGTCATTGAAGTCAACTGGAGCGGCCTCGCGGAGGCTCGGGAATTGAATCGCCAGCAACAGGGGCCGACCGGTTTCATGATGATGCTGTGGTGCGTGACCCGATCTTTGGTTAGGTATCCAAGTTTTCGTTCCACGTTGGTTCAGGATAGCCGTGTCTTGCGTACGTACGATCACGTCAATCTTGGGATCGCAGTGGCGCTTCCTGATGATTCACTGGTGACCGCAGTCGTTCCCGAGGCCGATACATTACAACCTGCCGAATTCTGGCAGGTCGCTGCGCGTCAGATACAGTTGGCCAAGCAGGGCCAGGATCAAGCGGACCAACAGGTGACGTTTACCGTGTCCAATGTTGGCACATTCGGCTTGGATATGGGGATTCCTGTCGTGGTTCCTCCGGCCGTTGCAACGATGGGCCTGGGACGCGTCGCTCCCAAGGCGATTCCGGATGGCGATTCGTTTAAGTTTATCCCTTGCGCTACTCTAGCGTTGACCTTTGACCATCGCATCGTCAATGGGCTTGGAGCAGGGCAATTTCTAGCGAATCTGAAAGAGGAAATTGATCTCTTTTCGTGGCACACTCTCATGGGGCGGCGAGCGGCGTCCTGATCCGCGAAAAACCTCCGAAGACGAGTCGCTAAAGGCGGGTCAATAAGAGCTGGTTTTATGCTTCCTTCGCCTCCAACTCGTGTCTTGCAGTGGTTTGATGCTGCGACACCGCACGCTCCCTGGGTCGGACTGGGAGGTTCCGGAGGCTACAGTGGCGCAAAATTCTGGCGGAAAAAACTTGGCACTGATGACTGGTGTCTTCGATGTTGGCCATTGGAGCATCCCTCGCCTCAGAGATTAAATGCGATCCACCAGTGGCTGCACGAGTGTTGTCGCCTGCCATACATCCCCGTTCCTTGGAAAAACGCCGATGGGGTAACTTGGCTCGAAACTGCCGAAGGTCGATGGGAGCTTACCCCTTGGTTACCTGGTGTGGCGGATTACTCCAATGCGCCAAGTCCACCGCGTCTTGAGTCCGCGACGATCGCACTGGCAAAGGTGCACCGAGTTTGGAGTCGACACGGACGATGTGCGAAAGGACCGAGCCCTGCCGTAAAACAGCGGATTCAACTTTTTGAATCCCTCCGCGCAGGTGAGTACCAGAAGCTCAACGCGTGCTTTGTTCGTGAGCCGAGAGACGGGCTGAGCGGGCTGGCTCGCAGAGTCCTCGCCCAGTACGACCGATTTCACACGTGTTTTGAGTCACTGCTTAAGGACTTTGGTTCAAACCCGGGAGTGATTCAGCCTTGTATCCGCGACGTCTGGCACGACCACTTGCTGTTTCAAGAGGAGAGGTTGGTGGGCATCATCGACTTTGGGGCCATGAGGGAGGATGTGGTGGCCGGAGACCTCGGGCGGATGCTTGGAAGCTTGGTGGGTGATGACCCAGCCCTTTGGAATATGGCTCGGGAAGCGTATGATGACCAAAACTTCCTCGTCGATTCAATCTGGAGATTGGCAAGGTTATTGGATCTCAGCGGTTGTTTACTCGGTGCGGTAAACTGGCTTCGGTGGCTTTGGCTTGAAAAGCGTTATTTCGAGAATGGCTCTCGGGTCGAGGCACGCCTCACGCAACTGTTGGCGAGAATGGAACACTGGCCTCCCCCCGATTCGTTGACCGCCGGACTGGCGGCTTCATAGAATAGGGTCGTTCTATAAATCACCATCAGCTTCATCCACCAGCCAGTGATATTTTGGACGGTTCACGCGTCGCCCGTTTGTATAACTGTCCCGATAGGGGTTCCCGTCGATGCAACTTGCGTCGTTTTCGCTGTCGACGAGGGTTTTGGGGAATACCGGTTCATCATCGACTGAATTTCGATTACTTAAGAGCTCCTTCATGAATTCTTATGTTTCAAAAGTAGGCTACTCGCTCGTGACCTTCCTGACGCTCGCCGTTGCCTGCGTCGGTCAAGATTTCGGTGGGCTCCAACTTCCCGACGAGCTGGGAGCGGGGTTTGGATTTGGAGGAGATACCGAAGAACAGGTGGCATTGACGGCAGACTTCGAGGTGGATCCAGAGACTCGGATCGCCGACGTTTCTCTGCGTGCCACGGTCACGACGGGATGGCATATTTACTCTCTGACGCAGAAGGCTGGAGGCCCCATCCCATCCGAGATCAAATTGAAGGTTCCCTCAACGGCCGCGCTGATCGAACCGTGGGAATGCACGACGGATCCTGAAACGCACATTGAGGAGATTTTTGACAACCTTGAAGTCGAAGAGCACCGTGGAAATGTGGTCTGGCAGTCGAAGTATCAACTGCCCACAGATTACGATTTCGAAGCCGAAGGTCTGAAGATTGACTATTCGGGCCAGGCCTGTACCGATGGGCTTGGGCAATGCGTTGACGTCATCGAAGAGGTCTCGGCCATTTTCGTGGGTTTCGCCGCGAGTGAACCTTCGGTGACGGAATATGTGCCCTTTTCTGAACACGTCAAATTTCGCGGCTCGATCAGTCCGGGGCAAGCGAAGCCCGGTGATCGGGTCAAACTGGAAATCGTGAGTCAGCCACTCGAGGGCTATCACGTTTACGCGTTTGGCACAGAAAAGAGACCAATCACTAGTCCGACTTTGATCGCACTGACGAAGCGGAGTGGATGGTCGGCGGCATCGCCCGTGGCGTCCGTCGATCCAAAAAGAGAAGAGACGGGGATTGAAAAAGAACCCGTCATGGAAATTCACGAGGGGCAGGTGAGTTGGCAGATAGAAATTGCCATCCCGGATGATGCCGAGGAGGGAAAATACAAGTTCGAAGGCCTTGTGGGTTTTCAGACTTGCAACGAGTCATCCTGCGACCTTCCCGAGGCATTCGCTTTTCAAGGGGAATTGACCCTGGTTCGCGAAAACCCGAATACCGAACCGGTCATGTTGACGCTTGAACCGTACGAAGTTGTAGACGGCGATGCTTATGCTTCGGTGGCGGAGTTGGCCGGAAAAATGAAGTGGGGTCTTGATGGGGCGTTGGTGAGTGAACCGATTAAACCGATTCAATTGGTTTCATGGATGTTCACCGCATTCCTCGCCGGGCTGATCCTCAACGTGATGCCTTGTGTTCTGCCAGTGATCGGATTGAAAATTCTTTCATTGGTCAGTCAAGCAGGCTCCCAGCGGTTTCAGATTTTCTTTTTGAATCTTTGGCTGGGCGTCGGTGTTTTATTTGTCTTTGTTGTCTTGGCCACCATGGCCGTGTTTTTCGGGTTGGCCTGGGGAGATCAATTCAATAATCACTGGTTCACGATGGGCATGATCTCGGTGGTTTTCATCTTTGGTCTCAGTTTTCTCGGAGTCTGGGAAGTTCCGATTCCGGGATTTGCAGCGACCTCCGAGGCGAGCAAACTGTCTGAACGCGAAGGTGCCATCGGCGCATTTTTCAAAGGCGTACTGTCAACACTCCTGGCGACACCCTGTGCCGGTCCACTCTTGGTGCCCGCAGTCACCTGGGCAGTCACCCAACCCGCGTCGATTACCTACACCATGTTTGTTGCGATGGGACTCGGGATGGCATCGCCGTACCTGATCATCGGAATGTTTCCCGCAGCAATCAAGTTTCTTCCGAAACCCGGAAACTGGATGGTGACTTTCAAAGAATTGATGGGGTTTGTCATGCTCGGTACCTCGGCGTGGCTTTTCTATACGCTGTCCGCTGATTACCGGGTCACCATGGCCGCATTCGCGGTTTTCCTCGGATTCTTCTGCTGGTGGATCGGCCGTATTCCTGCCGGTTCCGAAAAGCTTCAAACGGTGAAAGGATGGGGATTGGCATCCGCCATTCTTGCCTTCGGCGGGTGGCTATCACTGTCGTTGTTTGGACCCGGGGAGTCGGAGTTTGAGTTGGAGTGGCAACCGTTCGACCGCGTAGCCATTCAAGATGAGGTGGACCGAGGTGCCACCGTCTTCGTCGACTTCACTGCCGACTCGTGACTGACTTGCAAAGTTAATGAGAGGGTCGCTCTCAACACGAAAGCACTGAAAAAGTTTTTTGAAGAGAATGAAATCATCGCCATGCAGGCAAACAAGTCCACCAGCAAAATTGAAGAGATCAATCGACTGCTGGTCGAACTGGGAAATGCAGGTAAGGGCATCCCTTTTTACGCCATTTTCCCTGGAAATGGAGATTCACCCATCACATTCGACGGCCTGTTATCGACCGAGGGTGTGATCGAACGCTTCAAAAACGCGGGGCTCGATAAATCGAACCAGCCCATGGCCCCGGTTTCTTTTGTCGAATAGTCGGTCCAGCCTTGATCGATCCCTTGAGCCTCTGCGCTGCTTGTGATCCCCGGGGCTCAAGGCTAAACTTCCGGGAAGATATTTTCTGCCGATTTGAGCTCGGGGGCAGTATTGAACAATGCCCTTGGTTCTCGGACACGATCGATATTCAGGGGATCGATCTCGGTTATCCTCTGTCAGATCCTACTGGTGAACGTCTTCCGACGCGTCGCGGTAGGGCTGAATCCAGGACGTGCAACCTTCCCGCCGCCGTTTCGTAGACCCTTACAAAAGGCAACTTCAATCATGTTGATGAACGACACCTTCTTTCCGCCACGATTCAACGTATTGACGCTGGCACTTGGTTTCATCTTGGCCATGAACGGTTCAACAAGATCGGAAGAACCAGGAAGCTGGCCGCAGTGGCGGGGGCCCAATCGCGATGGCTTAAGCGCTGCCACCGGCCTTTTGAAATCATGGGAAGGCAACGCGCCCAAATTGGTGTGGATGAAAGAGGGAATGGGGGGTGGCTATGCGAGTGTATCCATTGCGGATGGGCTGATCTTTACCACCGGCAATATGGCGGATGGGCAGGCCGTGACGGCCGTCAATCAGAAGAATGGTGAGCCGGCCTGGACAACACTGATCACGGATCAGGTGCCAAAGCATGGCTATCAGGGTTCACGCTCGACCCCGACCTATGACAGCGGTCGGGTTTATGCCGTTGCGAGCAGTGGTCGTATTGTATGCCTCGATGCCAAAACGGGTCAGGAACAATGGGCCCGAGAATTCTCCGACTGGAATGGCAAAATGATGAGCGGTTGGGGATTCTCAGAGTCTCCTCTTGTCGATGGAGATTGGGTGCTCTGCACGCCGGGAGGTAATGACGCGATCCTTGTTGCCCTCGATAAGAAGACCGGTGAAGAAGTCTGGAAGTCTGCCATCGGGGAATTTGGCGACGGGAAGAACAAAAATGATCAGGGTGTCCGACAGGGAGCTGCTTACTCCTCGATTGTGGTGAGTGAAGGCGCGGGGGTGAAACAGTACATTCAACTTGTTGGTCAGGGTGTGATCGGTGTCCGAGCCAAGGATGGACAATTCCTTTGGGGGTATGAAGAGGCTTCCAACCCGACGGCCAACATTTCAACACCAGTGGTGTCTGGTGATTATGTATTTACGAGTACGGGCTACGGCACGGGCTCCGCGCTATTGAAACTTTCTCCCGCAGGCTCAGGTGTTACGGCGGAAGAAATCTACTTTCTCGACGCGAAGACGTTTCAGAACCACCACGGTGGCTTGATCCTGCTCGACGGCCATATTTATAGCGGCCACAAACACAACAATGGTTTCCCGATCTGCGTGGAGATGAAGACGGGTAAGATTGTCTGGGGTGGAAATGAGCGTGGCCCGGGGAAAGGCTCCGCGGCGGTGACCTATGCCGATGGAAATCTCGTGTTTCGGTATCAGGATGGTGTCGTCGCGCTGATCGAGGCACGGCCTGATGGTTATCGACTCAAAGGTCAGTTCAAACCGGAATTTCAAGAGCGGGAAAGTTGGGCGCACCCTGTGATCCTTGATGGAATGCTCTACTTGAGAGAGCAGGATAAGTTAATGTGCTATGACCTGCGTGGGTGAGCGTGAATTCTGTGCGAAGCGATCGTAAATTTGTGAAGAAGTCCGAGCCTTGATGCTTGTCTCTTCGCGGTGTGACGCATTAGGATGCACAGCCGATCCTCACATCGGATTCGATCGCGATCTATACAGAGATATCGGTATAGAGATCTTGCGAAACTCCTGACCGGCTTTTGAACTCACCACGAGAGGCTCACGCGATTGTCACGCGAATTCTCAGACTCAGGGTTGACGGACTCGGCGGTTGACGCCGGTGCGTTGCGCCGTGAAGGGAAATCGGTGGATCGAGAATACGATCATGAAATCGCTCCTCCCGAAATGTGTCAAGTCTTGGCGTTTCCTGCGCTCGGTCGGCGTGTGAGTGAGTTTTCGTGGCGGGTGGAAGTTGAGGGGTTCGTCTATCAGCCCGGAGAAGTCCGGCTTCGAAAAAAGATACTGCTGAGGTTGTTGCGACGTTACATGAAGGTGGACCCTGCCGAATTCACGAGTCCGATGTTTCAGGAGCGGATCGAACCATTTATTTCTGGGACCGAGAAAGGGCATTGCCCCACCTTCAATATTGGTCATGGCGAGAAGCAGGCCGTGCGGCGGACTTATCGAAATGGGCGATTTACGGGTTCGGTCGAAGTTCCAGACAAAGACATGGGGGACACTCACTCCAAATCTGCTGGCGTTGCATTGAAGCTTCAGGTTGAACTGGGCGACCAAGGTCAGAGGACGGCGGAGGCTCCAGCATTTCTGATTCCAGAAGTCGGAGTATCTCTGGTTTCTGATATCGATGACACCATTAAAGTCACCAACGTTCGTCAGCGACGGGAAATGTTGGTCAATACGTTTTTGAAGCCCTTCACGGCAGTCGAGGGAATGGCGCCAGTTTACCGACGGCTTGCTGACGCCGAAATCGCGTTTCATTACGTTTCTTCGAGTCCTTGGCAACTCTACGATTCGCTCTCCGAAATGTTGGAAGAGGCGGACTTCCCGCCGGGTTCAGTCCACTTGAGAAACTTCCGGCTTCGCGATCATATGCTTCGTCGAATGTTCTTGCTTCACCGGAGGGGCAAAGGGGGGGTGATTCGCCACCTGCTTGAGATGTTTCCGAAGCGGAAGTTTCTATTGGTGGGTGATTCGGGAGAGCGGGATCCAAAAATTTACGCGAGGTTGGCTCGTCAATTTCCTGATCAGGTCCTGGGCATCCTGATACGACTTCTTGAAGAAAGTGACGAAGAGGCCCTTCGTGAGCGTTTTGAAGAACACACCAACGTTTGGTCAAAGTTCCGTCTTTTCTCCACAGCCACGGAACTCGAATCGCACTGTACCCAGTTACTTGGTTGATGAAGCGTGGACCAGGAATTGGATTCGAACGGGATATCTTTGGAAGAGTTTTGGATCGCGCCTACCGGAAGACTCGACGTTGGAACCTCAGGTCCGTGTCAAGAGTTTGGGTCGCTCGCGGGAAACGCAAGGCAGGTAATTACATGATTGAGCTGCAAAACTCGGTCGCCGTCGTCACTGGGTCTTCAAGTGGAATCGGTCGCGCAACGGCTCGTCTGCTTGCGCGGCTGGGAGCAAACGTGGTCGTCCACGGATGCTCGAACCTCGAGGGTTTGAAGGAAACGTTTGATGGCCTCGAGGGCTCGAACAGGGACCATCAATCCATCGTCGCGGATCTTTCGAAAGAGTCAGGATGCAATCAGTTTGTTGATATGGTCTGGAAGACCTTCAATCGAGTGGATATCTGGATCAACTTTGCCGGAGCGGATGTGCTGACAACTGCGGCGAAGGAACTCTCTTTCGACGACAAACTGAATCTGCTTTGGCAGACAGATGTTCAGGGGACAATACGGGTTTGTCGGCTGGCGACGAGTCAGATGCGCAAACAACCGTCTGGGTCGTCTGTGCCCACCATTTTAAATATGGGTTGGGATCAGGCTGAAGTTGGCATGGGGGGGGAAGCGGGAGAGATGTTTGGGCCGATCAAAAGTGCCGTGATGGCCTACACTCGGAGTCTCGCGAGGTCGGTTGCCCCAAACATTCGGGTCAATGCAGTTGCTCCCGGCTGGATACAAACGAGTTGGGGAGATGACGCGCCCGATTACTGGCGTGAGCGAGCAAGCCGCGAAAGTTTAAGAGGTCGCTGGGGCAGTCCCGAAGATGTTGCCGCGGCTGCGGCTTACCTTGTCAGCCCCTCAGCAGACTTTGTAACTGGTCAAATCATGCCGGTGAACGGCGGGTTTCGCCATGAGTTTGATCCGGCACCTCAATCTGATCAAAACTTGTCAGGCACGGATAACGACTCGGGTCCGTGACATCCGCGTTTCCGGGTCGCTGACTTAGAGCCACTTGGAATCCGGCCTCCCGAGCTGCATCGAGTTCTGCGGGGATATCGCTGATGAAAAGCCACTGCCCTGGATCATCGCCGAGATCTTGAAGAATGGCTCGGTAACTCGCCGCCTCTTTTTTCCCACCGATGGTCGTGTCGTAGTGCCCGGAGAATAACTCCAAAAGATTGCCTGCGATCGTATTGCCAAAAAAGAGCTTCTGAGCGCCGATGCTACCGGAGGAGTAAATTCGCAGTTCTACGCCCGCTTGGTACCAGCTTTTCAAAGCGGAGGGAACCTCATCAAAGAGGTGAGATTTGAGTTCGCCTGAATCGAAGCCGAGTTTCCAGATGAGCCCCTGGAGCTGTTTCAATCCAGTGGCCTTGGCATCAGACTCCATTTGCCGCAGCGTTTCCGCGATGACGGTTTCCTGTTGTTGTTCCGTAGGGCGATCGCCACACCAGGATTGGAAGTCGTTAAAGCCTGCATCCTTCGCAAGGAATTCCAAGCCCGACATCAACGATTCTTCACCCCAGTGTTCCCGCACATAGTCTGCAGCGTGGGTGCGCGCAAATGGAAACATGACATCGTAGACGAAGCTGACCGATGACGTCGTTCCTTCGATATCCAGCAGGATGCCGTGACCTTGAAACGAAATCACAGCTCCACCGCCGAATCGATTCCAGGATCGTCACCTGCCAAGTAGTTTTTACCCCAGCAGACGGGCGCGTATGCTTCATGGACAGGTTTCTCAACGTAGTGAGGTGTCCAGCCAGATTGATCTTCAAACAGACGGATGCAGCGTATGGTCTTGTCGTTGCAAAGATTGAACCAGTGTCGGGTGCCCGATGGCACATTGATCAGGTCACCGCTTTCCACGGTGACGCCAAAGACAGGGCCGTTGTCCGGATTAATGTGAAAAACTCCCTGACCTCGTACCGTAAATCGAACCTCATCTTCGCTGTGGGTATGTTCGGAGGAAAACTTTGCGAGCATCGCATCGAGGCCAGGAGTCTCCGGGGAAACATTGATGACATCGGCCGTGACGAACCCCCCCTTTTCCTTCAATCGCTCGATTTCAGGCTGATATGCGAAAAGAATGTCCTCGTTGGTCGCATCAGCGCCGATGCGCCCCTCCACATCCCATTTCTCGTACCAGATGCCGAAGGGCTCCAGAAATTCGCGAATCTCATCCGCATTAGTCAACTCACGGTTTTCTTCAGGAATGCTGACGCAGGCCATTTTCCTCTCTCCCAAACACAAAATACTAACGGTTCAAATGACGGCCCGTATTCTAACGCCAGATGTGGACAAATCCAAAAGGGGCAAGAGGGTTTGCTCAGATCGTCCTACAAACATTCACGGCAGGTGAAAAATGGAAGAGACGGGCGTCGTAACGAGCGTCACGGATGGAGCAGGTCGACCTGGAGGGGGTTCGAATTTGCGGTTCAAGGTGGAAGACCAAGATCGCTGCCAGATTAAGATCGCTGCCAGATTAAGAGTACAGCGTCGCGGCTGAAATCAGGTGAGCGGAATTCTCTGACCGTCATGGGCGAGCTGAATATGGGGAGGCAGCTCTGAGTTGGTGGACTCGTAATCCAAGTCACATGAACAGTGGGTCAAATAAGTTTGCTTTGCGCCAAGTTTTTCCGCCATGGCAACCGCCTGCTCCACGGTGAAATGGGTGACGTGAGGGCGGTGTCGCAGGCCATCGAGGATGAGGGTGTCGAGCCCCTCAAGCTTGCTTTGGCTCTCCGATGGAATCTCGTTGCAATCGGTGCAGTAGGCAACGTTACCGACACGGAACCCCAAAACCTTAAATCGAGGGCCGTGGTGTAATCGGATCGGAGTAATTTCAGCTCCAAGGGCGTGGAAGGGCTCCAACGCAATCGGATGAAACTCAAGGCTTGGTGCGGCTCCCGGGTGAGTCGGTTTGACGTCGCTGAAGGCGTAATCAAACGATTTTCGAAGTCGCTGTTCAACAAAAGGCTCGCAAAAAATGGGAACCGGGTGACCAAGATAAAATTGAAATAACCTCAGGTCATCCATGCCGAAGATATGGTCCGCGTGCTCATGCGTGTAGGCGACCGCATGGACGAGGCCGATCCCCTCGCGTAACAGCTGTTGCCTCATGTCCGGAGAGGTATCCAACAATAGATTTCCTTCGGGGAGTCCCAGGATCGCACTGCACCTTGTCCGGTGATTGCGTGGGTCTCCACTGATACAAACCGGGCATGCGCACCCCAGCGATGGTACACCGACCGAAGTTCCTGTGCCAAGAAGGATCATTTCACCGGGAAATTTGATGGTACGGACCGACTTTTTCAAGCTTGGCCACCTCAGCAAAGGGTTCGAGCAAAATGCTAGCGTTGTGGAGTTTGTGACCCGAGTCTCCGGGATTCAGGAAACTGGGATTGAAAGGCGTCTCTCGGGCTCAAGGCCATCAGGTTTGTCCTCCGGTCACTATGTTGGAGGTCGATTTTCTTTGCAACCCGATAGACGCGCATTCCGCGGACCTCATGATCGGGCGACCCGCTCACGCATCTTACCGTCAAGACAGTGGTTCAGGAACTTTCACGCAGATTATTGGCCGAAACAAGATGTTGCCTGTGCCCGTACTGATCGAACGTCCGCGGGTACCCTGAGTAAGCCAATTTACGGGGAATGGAGCAGGGAGACGACGTTGACCCAAAATACCCAGCGTTATAAGCTAAGCATGCATAAAAATTGAGGAAATACCAAGAAGAGTCACGGCCGCGTTACGTTCAGGCATCGCGCATTTTCAGGGATGAAGAGCGTCCATCGCAAATGACTTGCGAGTCAGGTTGATGCAGTCAGCATCACTTGTGGGGCTGATCTTACGACCCAGATTCAGTGCCGTTCGCTGGGGCAAGCGGTCAACATATTGCGACAACGAGACGAACGGGGCACAAGCGCCTTCGAATCCTGTGCAAGCTGGAAAGACTTTGCTCCAAAGAAGCCACCTGCGAATTTGCCTTTCGCGGCTTCGGCGGTCTGCGAATGTCGAGATAGAGAATCACGATCAAATCACGGACGATTTTCAGAGACGCTCTGAAGAGGGCATGCTTTACCCCGCGGGCAGCAGCTTTGATTTTGAATCGTTCTTGAGCATTAAGCGAACAAACACCATGAACTTACTTGAACGTATTTGGGAACTGCTCGGGACGATTTTTGGCGGCCTGCTCGGCAGTTTCGAACGCCTGATCACCAAGTACTTCGGGTCCTCAAACGAGCGCTACATCAAAAAACTGCAGTCCAGGGTCGACTCGATCAATGCGCTCGAAAGCAAATACGAGGGTATGAGTAATGAAGAACTGGGAGAGCAGACAGTCAAATTTCGGCAACGGCTGAAATCAGGCGAAACGCTTGAAGATATTCTCGTCGAGGCCTTTGCCGTCTGTCGGGAAGCGGGGAAACGCTTCTTGGACATGCGGCATTACGATGTTCAGCTGATCGGTGGCATGGTGTTGCACAGCGGTGCGATCGCTGAAATGGTCACCGGGGAAGGAAAGACGCTCGTGGCGACCCTTCCAACCTATCTGAATGCGATTGAAGGCAAGGGCGTTCACGTTGTGACGGTGAACGACTATCTGGCTCGCCGAGATATGGAATGGATGGGCCCGCTTTACATGGGTCTGGGGCTCACGGTGGGCGCGATTCAAGGGAACATGCCTCCCGCGGATCGTCAGAAAGCGTACGCTTGTAACATTACCTACGGAACGAACAACGAGTTCGGTTTCGACTATCTTCGCGACAACATGCGGCCGGCGGCTCGAGATGATCATCGTTTTCCAAAACATCTTCAGCAGGCTCAGGGGCCGCTGAATTACGCGGTCATCGACGAAGTCGACAACATTCTGATTGATGAGGCTCGAACACCTCTCATCATTTCGGGGCCTGCGAAACAGAACCCGCAAAAATATCAGGAAGCCAATCGGATCGCTTCACAGTTAAAAAAGGACGAGCATTTCGAGGTCAATGAAAAGGATCATTCCGTGACCCTGACCGATTCAGGCGTCAGGGCGGCTGAAAAGATGGCGGGTGTCGAGAGCTTTTATACTCCCGGCAACATGGACTGGCCGCATATGATCGACAACGCGCTCAAAGCTCATTTCCTTTACAAACGAGATGTGAATTACGTCGTCCAAGACGGACGTGTCATCATCGTCGATGAGTTCACGGGTCGTCTCATGGATGGACGGCAATGGAGTGACGGGTTGCATCAGGCGGTTGAATCCAAAGAAGGCGTCAAGATCAAGGAAGAGACGCAGACGCTTGCGACGATCACGCTGCAGAACTTCTTCAAGCTCTACCACAAGATTGCGGGGATGACCGGTACTGGAATGACCGAGGCCGGTGAATTCTTGAAGATCTACAAACTCGATGTGGTGGCCATTCCCACCAATCGGGAAATGCAGAGGCTTGAACCGCCCGACGCAATCTTCTCGACGGAGAGAGCCAAGTACGAGGCGATGGCCGAAGAGATCGAGCAGGTTCACAAGTGGGACGTGGTTGAACTGAAGGATGGCAACGAACTTCAGGGACAGGTCAAGAGTGAATCCGATTCCACGGTGGCCCTGCTGAAACGGGGTGAGAAAAATCTGACTCAGATTGATCGTCAAAAAGTCGCTGAAATTCGCAAGAAGGGACGCCCCATTCTGGTCGGCACCGTTTCGATCGAGAAGAGTGAAAGGCTTTCCGAGTTGCTGAATCGCCGCGGGATCAAGCACAGTGTTCTGAACGCGAAGTTCCACAAACGAGAAGCGGAAATCGTTGCTCAGGCGGGCCGCCTTGGGGCGGTAACGATCGCCACCAATATGGCCGGTCGTGGAACCGATATCGTCCTGGGTGGAAACGCGGAAACGATGGCTTGGGCACAACTGCAGGATCAGTACGAAACTCGGTTGGACGTCCCTCGCGAAGAGTGGGACGCTCGAGTGGAGGAGATTGAAACCGCGGAAAACATGAAGGAGCAAGGTCAGCAAGCGAAAGATCTTGGTGGGCTGCATGTGATCGGCACTGAAAGGCACGAGGCCCGACGAATTGACCTCCAGCTTCGCGGGCGATGCGGTCGTCAGGGTGACCCCGGAAGCTCCAAGTTTTTCCTGAGCCTCGAAGATGACATCATGCGGATCTTCGCGGGGCCCTGGGTGAAGAAAATCCTGCAAAGCGCTGGCTGGCAGGAAGGGGAAGCAATCCAAAGCTCCATGGTCAGTCGCCGAATTGAGGGGGCGCAGAAGAAAATCGAGGAACGGAACTTCGAGATTCGGAAAAACCTCCTTGAATATGACGAAATCAATGATGTCCAGCGAAAGAAAATCTACGAGTATCGCCAAGCCATTCTGAATGGGACCAATTGCCGGGAACTGCTCCTTGAGATGATTGAGCAGCAGGTCGGTAATGCGATGGAAAGCTACTTGTCGAGTACCTTTGGGGCGGAGTCGTTTGCAGCCTACGCGAGCGGTGAGTTGAGCACTCCGCTCGAGGGCAAGATGTTCCGCGGTGAAGACTTCAACTCGGCCAAGATGATCGCGCAAGACGAGGCGGAGCGGACGGCAGAGACCGACATCCTGTCTGAAATTGACCAGAACCTTCCGGATGATGAAGAGGCAGAGTGGAACTGGAGGGCGATGGCGGATTTCGCCAATCGACGATGGCAACTCAACCTCAATGAGAGTCAGCTCAAGAAGGTTGGACGTAATGAGTTGGCCGAGTTTCTCATTGAGAAGGCTCGGGGTTCGATTCAGAAAATTGGACTCGAGGAGGGTAAGCAACTGCTCGACCCTGATGTTGGAGTCATCTCGGCATCGAGGTGGAGTGAGGCAAAATTTGGAGTCCAGATCGAGCCACGCACGTTGAGAGACCTTGAGGTGGCGAAAGTCACCGAGATGATCGTTGCCAAGGCGACAGAAGCTTACGATCGCAAAGAGGCAGAATACCCGGTTATGGCCGGAATGTACCGATTCTCGAACCGGGAAAGTTCAGGCATGCGGATGGACCGAGAGGCGCTCGTGGAGTGGGCTGCCAAGCGGTTCGATGCGGAAATCACAGTGGATGATCTCACCAATAGAGACGGTCAGCAGATTCATGATCTGTTGCTCGAGCATAGCCAGCGTCACCAGCAGGGTGCCAAGCAGGCGCATCTCGCCTTGGACGAGAAATACGACGCGCTTGTCGATGCTGGAGGCGTTCCTCTGGAACGTGGATCGGTCAAAGCCGGTGAATTGGAAGAATGGTTGAATTCCGAACTGAACTATGAACTGCCGTTTGAGGAATTTGAAGACCTTGATGCTGAAGAGTTGAAATCCAAGTTGGTGAGCGCCGTTGAAGATCATTTTCATCCTGAAATGAGAAGGATGGAGCGGTTTGTGCTTCTTGAAGTGGTTGATTCCGCGTGGAAAGATCACCTGCTCTCGATGGACTATTTGCGATCTGCGGTTGGGCAGCGAGGAATGGCGCAACAGGATCCCAAAGTGGAATATAAACGCGAAGGGATGCGACTGTTCGACGAACTCTGGAAGGCGATCGGTGAACGTACCACGGAGCTGATCTTCCGAATGGAACAACTGGATGAAGGATTTGTCAGTTCAACTTGGGTCGAGACCTCGGCTCGACATGATGCCGCTCAAAGTCCCACCAGTGAGACCATGCAGGAGCAACAGCAAGCAATCGAGGCCTCCCAAAGCGGTGGGCAGGACCAGAAAGTTGAGCCGATACGGAATCGGCAGCCCAAGGTAGGCCGGAATGACCCCTGTCCATGCGGAAGTGGTAAGAAATATAAGAACTGTTGTATGAGGCAGCAACGCGATATTGCGTAAACTCCCAGAGTTCAGGTCTGGGCCTGCTCGAACGGTGAAAGGCCAAAGAGCCTCGAAGGTCGCACGATGCGATTTCTTCGGATCGGTGCGAAGTGAGGAAAGGATTCCGACGTGAGCATCATTTACAACATCGCCTACATTCTGTTGTTCTTGTTTGCAATTCCCTGGTTGGGAATTCAGGCGATTCGAACCGGTAAATACCGACAGGGGTGGTGGCAAAAACTTCTCGGGTGCGTTCAGCAACGACACTCCGAGCAACCGTGCGTCTGGTTTCATGCGGTGAGTGTAGGGGAAGTCAACCTCCTGACGCAGATCGTGCACCAATGGCAGCAGCGGCACCCTGACTGGGATGTGGCCATCACATCCACGACAAGAACCGGTTTCGCGTTGGCAAAACAGCGGTTTCCCGGATTGCTGGTGGATTATTACCCTCTCGATTTTTCCTGGGCCGTGCGGCGAGCCATGCGGCGAATCCGCCCCCATCTTCTCGTGATGGCAGAACTCGAACTGTGGCCCAATTTTATTGGTGAGGCCAAACGCCGAGGGATCCCTGTTGCTGTGATCAACGGCCGGTTATCCGAGTCGAGTTTCAGGGGTTACCAAAGAGTTGGTCGGCTCGTTCAGACGTGGCTTCGAAACATTGGGTGGATCGGGGCACAATCTGAGACTTATCGTGACCGATTCGTGAAGCTTGGGGCCCGGCCCCAAAAAGTTTCCTGTACCGGTAGCTTGAAGTTTGACCGTGCCGAGTTCGATCGAGAAAACTTGCAGACAATCCGCTTGAAGCAACTTGTGGGTTTGAAGGAAAACGACCCGGTCTGGGTGGTTGGCAGTACACAAGATCCCGAAGAGGCGATGGCCATTCGTGTCTATGAACGCTTGGTTCGGAAATATCCCGACCTCAAGCTCATCATTGTTCCCCGCCATGCCGAGCGATTTCGTGAGGTCATGGGGATGCTTCGCCGGACGCCCATCAAGAGTTTACAGCGGAGCCAACTAAAGACGCCAATCAACGAGGACTGGCAGGTGCTGTTGGTTGACACGATTGGCGAATTGGGTGCCTGGTGGGGTGCGGCGGATATCGCCTTCGTGGGTGGAAGTATGGGAAGTCGAGGTGGGCAGAACATGATTGAACCTGCCGCATACGGAGCTGCAGTCTGTTTCGGGCCGAACACCCGGAACTTCCGTGATGTGGTTCAAAGGTTACTCGAACGCGAGGCGGCTCAAATTGTGGAGTCGGAGCACGACCTGTTCCAATTTGTCTCTCAGTCAATCAAGTCTCCTGAGGGAGCAGCCGAAATGGGTCAGCGTGCTCAAGAGCTGGTGCGGATGCAACAGGGCGCGACTGACCGCACGCTACGAGGCATGGAGCAACTCCTTGGGGAGAATGCGATAGAAATGCCTGCCTCAGATCAGCAAGACACGGTTCGAGCGGCTTAGGGGACTGGCAGTCCTGCTGACGGTGAGTCGCACGATGCGTCGCAAGGGGGAGCGATTCGGGACTCTGGCAGCGAGAGCTTACTTTGACCGGGTTTCCCGATACAGGGCGGCAAGTTGTTCGACAACTTGCTGAAGTTGCTCTTGATAAGCTTCACCTTTGAGCTTGTCTTTTCGCTCCTTCAATTCTTGAAGTTGTCGTTCGAGCCGATCCCGTTGCTCTCGCCACTCCGAGGTTCGTTCTGCTTCCCACGGACTGGGAATCAGGTGGAGCTGTTTCGCGCGAATTCCATCCGTCGATACGCCATCGGCGGCACGTTTGACCATGCGAAGGCCTCGGAACCAATCCTGGGGGGTTCCTTTTCCGTCGCCGTTATCGTCCAGCAAGGCGTGTTCGGTGACGAGTCTTTTCTCGGATTCATAAAATGCCGTTACCCGAAGACCGCTACTGATAAATGCCTCTAAAAGGGAAACCTGATCATCCTGATCGAGGTCCGCATCAGGGTCCTGCAGCGTTTCGGGCAATATCCCCCCAAGACGAGAGACACTCAATTCATCCCCACTACGTGTCGCTGTCAACACGATCCGCTTGGACCCCGATAGCGGTGCCAAAAAAGGGCCACTCGCCGCGGACGCCTGAATGATGACCCATTCTTCTTGCTCGGGACGCTCGTTGAGAGCCAATTTGAGCTCTTCCGGCGTAAGGTCGGGACCTTGCATATTGAATCGGGCTTGACGGCCATCAAAGGTGCCGTGCCCCAAAAGAATGAGCCAGACTGTTTCACCATGACTTGGAGGCAGGGCTTTGATTTGCTCGAGTAGCTTCACCTTTTGATCGGTCTGGGGTTGGATTCGGATCACCGTTCTGCCTCCGGCCTCGCCGGCAGTTTTCCAGCGGTCGCCCCAGTCCGAAAACCTCGCTGCGTATTCAGGTGTTCCTCCAGCACCTTCAACCAAGATGACGGGCGCTTCCTGAGGCACGGTGACCCAAAGCAGTAGGCCGAGTACAGAAAACATGTCTTGAACATCTCCGTGCCAATGGGATAGGAGCCCCTTTTTACGAAACCTGTTTACCATGGTAACCTGTCATTGCCATGGAGGCAGTGAGTCGTTTGGGAATTTGATGATGCAGCACTCCCCATGGCTGCGGTTAATGGCCGTTGTTTCACACGCATGATGGTCGTGCTCCATTGCATGAGCAGGGGGATGTAAGGTTGTTCGCAACTGCATCCCGAGGCTTTGTCGCCAGCACCAGCCCGACTCATTACGGAATGTTTCGCTTGTCTTTCAATATTTGATTGTGATCATGAAGCAGTATCAGGAACTTTTGAGTCACATTCTCGAACGCGGAGTGGAGAAATCAGATCGAACCGGTACCGGCACGCGAAGTGTGTTCGGTTATCAGATGCGTTTTGATCTGGGGAACGGGTTTCCGTGTCTGACGACGAAAAAACTCCACCTCCGTTCCATCATTCACGAATTACTCTGGTTCCTCAAAGGGGAAACCAATATCGCCTATCTGAAAGAAAATGGAGTTTCGATTTGGGACGAGTGGGCTGACGACCAAGGTGAACTCGGTCCAGTTTACGGGTACCAATGGCGCCATTGGCCAAAGCCAGACGGAACCCAGGTCGATCAGATTCAGCAAGTCGTGGATATGATCAAATCCAATCCGGATTCACGACGTCTCATCGTCAATGCTTGGAATGTTGCGGACATCGGGCAAATGGCGTTGCCACCCTGTCATCTTCTGTTCCAGTTTTACGTGGCTGAGGGGCGTTTATCCTGTCAGCTCTATCAACGCAGTGCAGATGTTTTCCTGGGGGTTCCCTTCAACATTGCGTCATACGCGCTCTTGACGCTCATGGTGGCACAAGTCTGCTCGTTGGAACCGGGGGAGTTCGTCCATACTCTTGGTGATGCCCACCTCTACTCCAATCATTTCGATCAAGCCCGTCTGCAGCTTCAGCGAGAGCCGCGGGAGCTCCCTCGCTTGACGATCAATCCAGACGTCAAGTCGATCTTTGAGTTCAAGTTCGAGGATTTTGAACTTCAGGATTATGATCCTCACCCCCATATCTCCGCACCGGTTGCCGTATGAGAGTTTCATTGATCGTCGCGATGGACCTTGAGGGAGTCATCGGTCATCAGGGTGACCTGCCTTGGCATCTTAGGGCCGATCTTCAGAGGTTTAAACGATTGACCATGGGGCATCCCATGATCATGGGGAGGAAGACCCATGAATCGATCGGTAGACTGCTTCCCGGACGCACCACCGTGATCGTGACTCGGCAGACCGAGTACCTCGTTCCAGGGGCGATCGTCGCCGCTGGGATTGAGGAAGCCCTAAGTGCTTGCCAAGGTTCTGAAGAGGTATTCATCACTGGAGGGGCAGAGATTTATCGAGCCGCTTTTCACCACGTGGATCGGCTCTACCTGACTCGTGTTCAGGCCTGCGTGAAGGGTGACACGTTTTTCGATCAGTGGTCCCCCCAACAGTGGGACTTGATCGAGTCGGAACCCTTTTCAGCCGATGCTCAGAATGACTACGACGTTTTCTTTGAGATCTGGGATCGAAAATCGAAAGTCGATCGTTTGGTTTAAAAAACGCTGTTTTTCGTCGGTTCGCCCCGGCGACTCGTTGCGTCTTTCACGGATCCCGACAAATCTTGCCTGACGGCATAGAAACCGTGCGTGTAAGCCTTGACAATTTTTGAGGGGATCGGCAAGATACTTGATTCCTGTTACGAAGCACGAGAGAAGCTATGAAAATTAAAACCGGTGATACAGTTAAGGTCATTAGTGGCGCGGACAAGGGTGAGACGGGCAAAGTGGTTGCCGTCGATGCCGAAACCGGAAAAGTGATGGTGGAAGGCGTCAATCGCGTTTTCAAACATGTTCGCCGCAGCCAAAAGAACCCTCAGGGTGGTCGTCTGGAAAAGGAAATGCCAGTCAACGCCTCCAATGTGATGGTGGTTTGTCCTCAGACCGGTAAGCCAACCAAAGTCGGCATTCGCTACCTGAAAGACGGCTCTAAAGAGCGTTATGCAAAAGAGAGTGGTGTTTCGCTCGGACAGGTCGCCCCGGCGAAAGACAGCTATGCCGAAGGTTAATGCCTCGTGACACCGACGTGGTTTGCGTCAAGTTTTGAAGAAACTCGCTTCTTCCACGTTCGATCTTGCAGAACCAAGCCCAAGAAATCTCACTTCCCCGAGGAGTGGCGTATCTTGGGTTTTTTCGTTCTTGCTGTGCCCAGCGGGTTTCACCCCCAAAACAATTTCCGGCGCGGTGTAGAGGATCAAGAGTGAGGAGTTGACCCACGATCAACCTTTACAGCCGTAACATATCTACCAATGATGCAGCGATGTCCTGATGGCGAATCGCAACCCAGCAAGTCGTGGCAAGCGTCAACACGAGACTGGTCGTTATCAGGCTGTAGCCCATAAGGGACCTGGGCGATTCTTGCTTTCTGAGCTTCTTTTGAATCGCTTTTTCGAGGTGTTTCCACGCAACCGGATCCTGATTGGGTCCAGCAGACACAAGTTGAATGGTCTGGGTCATCGGTTGTGACTCAATACTGAGTTGAATCTTCAGGCTGGGCAAAGTGATACAATCTCCGGCCCATCGTGCATCAGCATCAATCTCGGCAAACAGGTTTGCGAATAAGGGACGGAGGTCGTCGGGTCGACCGTTGTAAATGACAAGTCGGGGGCGAAGCAATAGAACCAGCAGGCTGAGGCAAAGAACATACATAAGAATTAGCAGGATCCAGACACCTCCGGGGAACCAACGGTTGGCGGCTTCTGGAAGGAAAAGCTCCATGGGGCCTGCGATGGCAAAACCACCCAGCCCCACTCCAAGTGCGGCTGCGTCTCGCGCCCCTGTCGTGACAAAGGGGCGTTTGCGCAGGTTGAAAATCCCAACCAAGAGCAGGTAGGCTGCGAGAGGTCCAAGCGCGATGAAGAGATGTAGCGGATCCATGCGGTGATCTAAACCCATACCAAAGAAGACTCGGTCACGCCCTTATCTTCACCTCAAACTGCGTTCGCCTCAATAGGCAAATGGATGTGGCGCCAGTTTCGGGACTCTCGCATTGTCGCGTTCGATTTTTATTTTGCCCTCGGCTTTCGCGAAATGACGGATGCAAAGAGCCATGTTGGGGAGACGCTCGGTATTCTGGGACGGCGGATTTCAAGTAGGGCTTGAGGAGGGACCGTGATGGTCCGAGAGGATGTAGATTTGGAGCCGTTGAGCGATTTGTTTCAGATTGACGACGGTCATCCGGCCGAGAATGATTTTCCATGATCTAACCGAGTCTGGAGTCTCGATTCACTCGGAGATGTTTGAGGCTTTGGGGCAAAGGTGCAGCACCTTTCGCCACGGTGCAGACACGCTTTTTCACCTAGTGTTGGAAGTCAATCGCCAAATTCAGGACAGAAATCCAAAACAATTGACGGCCTGATCAGCTCGAATCAAGATGTCTAATTGGTTTGACTCCTGACAACTGCTGCAATGGGATCCGTTATGTCTCGAAAATTATTGGCGTTACTTGTTTGTAGCATGCCCATTTTGCTTGTCCTGTTGGCAGTGAGCGGCAGTGGTTTCATGCTGATCTCGGGACAGCCCTCCGATGCGGGAGCGAGGATACTGAGAGGCTGGTGCGGTTTTCTGATCATTTTGATTACCTCCGATGCCTTACTTTTGGTGACTCTCCTCGGTTGGCAAAGGTTGGTAGAATCATCCATGGACGCAGACCCGGAATTGGAAATGTCATCGAGTCGATATGGCGATGACATGGAGCTCACTCGCGACTAGTCAACCCGCAATGCCCATTCGATTTCAATGCCCAGAATGTCAGGCCAAGTTAAAGATCGGTTCCCACAAAGTTGGGGTGCGAAAATCTTGCCCCCATTGCTCCGTTGACTTCATCGTTCCTGAACCGGTCGAGGGAGACTTGCCGATTGCTCAGAGATGGTCGGGTGAAGAGGTCGCGGCCTCGCCCCCAACCACGTCCCCTCCTGCAGCGGCTGAGGGTTCAGGAAAAAAGCCCCCTCGTCCCAACGCCGCTGAACCGAAACTTGACTCGGTCAACTCTGCGGCTCCACCCATGCCTCGGTCACGGCAGTCTTCACCAGAGATGACGCCGGACATTCTGAGACTTGAGGAGATCTCCGTTCCTCGCAGGATGATCTACGTCTACGGTGGTTTGATTGCTGTCGTCGCGATCTTTTTTTTCCTCTTCGGTGTAATGACGGGCAAAAATCTGGATCAGACCCGGGCGGTTGTTGTCGCCAAGAGTATTGAACGTTCGGTCATCAAGGGGACTGTAATGTTTCGACGAGACAATCAAAGACTTCCTGACGTGGAAAGCCTTGTGATTGTGATGCCGATCGAGTCGGAACTCGATGTGCGGCCTGAGGGGGAGGCTTTACATCCCTCTCAAAAATCGGCCGTTGAGTCTCCCGATGCCCAATTGATCCGCACCTTTGGTGGCGAAGTTTCTCGTGTGGATGCGGCAGGTCGGTTTTCTTTCGATCTGCCGGGAGAGCAGCAGTATGAAGTGCTTGTGATTTCGGCCAATCAACAGAGCGATCAGGAAGTGAGTCGCAATCTTCGAGTCGCGTGGGGCCGAGTTTTTGTTCCGATTGAACCGGTCATCGGGGAGCAGGCACATCACTCCACTCGCTTGAGGACGGACGAGGAAAGCGTGGTACTACCGCCGGTCGTCTTCGATTAAATGGCTGGATGAAGATCTGCGAAATGCATAAAAAAACAGTGGGCAAGTTCGAACTTACCCACTGTTGCGATACGCTTGATACATCTTTTTGCCGGCAGCGGATTACGCGGTGGCGTCGAAGATGGTTCCAACTTCTTCAGATTTTGCGAACTCCAACGCGACTTCGATCAGCTCAACTGCAGCTTCGCCCAATTCTTCCATCACTTCGAGTTGTTCACCCATGACGGCGGTGGCGATGGCATTTTGAATCTGGCATTGCTGCGCGGCACATACCGCGCTGGCGACCCCTTGAATCGTCATAATCGGAACTTTCGGAAAAGCGGCGGTCGGAGAGTCAGGTGTCTCACCTTCACCGGAGTGCATTCAGTTCGATGTCTGTCAGTGACAAACATTTCAACCGTAGTTCAAACCGGCTCTCGTTGGTAGGAATTATCGTCTAGAAAATGGAAAAGAGAGACCCGAAGAGACAAATTGCGGATTGGGTTCACCTCGGTGTATCCGTCGTTTGCGCCAAGTTTAGCGATTGGGAATGACCTCCCGCCCATTGAACGTGGACATCGCGCGCAAGGTCTGCGGAGCGATGGTCTCAGGAATGTATTTGACAGATCCATCGCAAATGGTGGCAAGGAAACCGCTTGGGCGAAGCCCGATTAGACCCTGAAGAGGTTCTTCAGGATTGAATTTCAGATCCCCAGGTTGCGTCCAGTTGGTCAGGTGTGAGGGGTTGGCTTCTACAAGCATGAGGGTCTGTGTTGTTCCATCGATGATCTCTCGGGCAGACACGCCTTTGCCCGGGCGCATCAGGCAGTTTTTACCCGTCATCCCCAGATAAACGGTTTGGGTTTTGGAAGGAAGATTGGGATTGGCAAAGACAACAGGCATCTTGTCGAGGAGCTGAAGGTTGTGTTCGCTATCCCACGGTTCGTCCAAACGGAACTTGTAGTAAAGTTCCACTTCGTTCAGGTAGGGCAGGATGTGAACTCGCCAACTGAGGAGCGGATTGCCATCTTCATCGACTGATGCTGGAGGTGGAAAGCTCTTATGGGTTTCATGATAGTTCCACATGGCCAGCCCGAGCTGTTTCAGATTGTTGAGGGACTGTGCTCGACGTGCTGCTTCGCGGGCGGATTGGACCGCTGGCAATAGCACCGCGATGAGGACTCCCGTCTGAGAGAGCTGTCCGCGCACTTCAACGGTGACGGTATCNCCCTCGACTTTCGGAGAGAAGGAGTCCACGATTTCGGTCGCGATTCTCTCAAGGTAAAGTTTCATGCCCCGACTTGCGGGATCCTCATCGTTCATCTCGCTNAGGGCCTGAGTCAGCATCAAAGATTTTCCAAATTGCAGCAAGCGAGAAATCGTCTCTCCTGTCTCTTGAGCCGATTCAGCACTTCTTGTGTTGAGCTGCAAGGTGCCAGATAGACTCTCGCTAATCGATAAGTCTGCCGAGATGGATTCGACGACCTCGCCAATATCCACGAGTTGACCAAAGGGTGGTGGGATCGGCCCTCCCGAATCAAGTTCTTCCATCAGGAAAGGTCGGATCATGCTCCATGCGACTCGAACTTTCAGGTGGGCATCGGTTTGATCTTGCTCCTGCAAAAGACGCTGCAGCGGACTCTCCACAATTTCTTTGTTTAGCATTCGGGGTATGGTTAAAGCATCGCCGACCAACAAGGTCTGTTCGTCTAAGAGGAATAGGCAGGGTGGATTGTCTTCGCCTTCCCGCACGTAGAAGGGGCGACCTTGAAGTTGTCGTTTGACGCACGAGACCAGGTAGCTGCCGTCGAGTTCCTGTTTTTCGCGAAACTGAAATGCCATGCCCCAATGAGGTGCGATACTTGTGGGACTGGGGACGTTAACAAACGCCATCATGGAATCAGCCGAGGTAACATCGACCCCAATCGCTTCCGCAGCTAGTTCGGTTAAAATCTCTCGCGGAATGGCGGAGAGCTTCGGGTCGTTGATCAGGGTGTTCGGTTTGCCGTAAACGACGGCAAACGCGTTCGCAGGCAGGAATTTCTGCCACGATTCGCTGGCATCTTGGCCGAAACTTGGATTCAGGAATGTCGGGCAAAATAAAATGAGCAGAATCAATCGGCAAGATTTCATCATGGCTTTCCATTTCGACATTTGGGGCTGAAGATCTGATCGGCTTACTAAATTCTCGAAAAAGTGACGATGTATCGGTATGTTGCCACAAGTGATTGGCAATCCAGTGGTGCGTTGGGACCGTTCCACAACGGCACCTAGCTTTTCCCTGCAGTCTAACCGATTTTGGATCAGAGGCCGTCAATGTCACCTTTGAGGAGTCCGTGAATTCAAGGAGGCGATTTCTTCACCGAACTTGCTCGCTGGCAGGATGGCCGTCAAGCGATTATTTATGTTTTCGATGGCGTGGGAAAGTGCCATATTCTTGTTGACGTCCAAACGGAGCGTGATTGAATGAACGACTGTCAACGATCGGTATTTTCAAAGGCGTAACATCAGATCAGAATACTTGACTTCGTTGATGATCGCCCCGCGGACAGTTGATTTCGTGCGAGCCATGAACTTAAGTGTTCAGGAGAAAATTCTGGAACTCCCAATCAAGTCGAGCGAAGCGATTGTTGTCCGGACGGCAAACGCGGGAACGTTATTGTCTTATTTCCATCTCACGCGGATTCCTCCTGTTTGAAATGGGTACCATCATTTTTGAGCGGCTTAAACCACGTTTGCGAGGTGTTGAATGAGAGTTGTGAAACGTTACGGGTGCTGTATCGTCTTCTTGCTTGCTTGTAGTTTCGCCTCGGCCCAGACTCTCACCGAAGAGTTCATCTACGAACAAGCGCCTTTTGCTCAATGTCACGCCTCCACGCTCGCGGAAATATCCGGGGGATTTGCAGCAGCGTGGTTTGGGGGTACTGCGGAAGGCAAGTCCGATGTTGAAATCTGGTTCGCTACAAAAAAAGGCGACCAATGGAGCGCTCCGCGATCCGTCGCGAATGGTCAGCAGGTCAGCGGAAAAAGGTACCCGTGTTGGAATCCGGTCCTGTTTCGAGAAGGTGGCCAACTTTCTTTATTTTACAAGGTTGGGCCAAGTCCAAGGGAATGGTGGGGCATGGTGATTCGGTCATCCAATGATGGACGTGACTGGTCAGCGCCTGCACGATTGAGTGAAGGTGTTTTGGGGCCCATCAAAAACAAGCCTGTACTCTTGCCGGATGGGCGACTCCTTGCTGGTTCCAGTACCGAGCATGACGGTTGGAGAGTTCATATGGAGTGGACCGAGGACAACGGAGCATCGTGGAAGAAGTCGGGATTCCTGAATTCGAAAGGTGAGATGGAGAGTATTCAGCCGACGATTCTTCAATTGGCTGACGGCCGTTTGCAGATTCTATGTCGAAGTCGAAGTGCTGGCAAAATAACAACCGCATTCTCGGAGGATCATGGAGATACCTGGACGGCAATCTCAGCAACGACTCTTCCCAATAATAATTCGGGTCTGGATGCGGTCACGCTTCGAAATGGTCAGCAGGTTCTGGTCTATAACCACTTGAATCGTGGGCGTCATCAATTGCACGTTGCGTCGTCGAAGGATGGCAAGGCCTGGAATGCGGTGACGGTTCTGGAAAATGAACCTGGAAACGAGTTTTCGTATCCGGCGATCATTCAGTCCAAGGATGGTCTGGTCCACATTACTTACACGTGGAAGAGACGCCGTATCAAGTATGTTGTCTTTGATCCGACGACCATTGAGACCACGCCGATCGTTGACGGCGCCTGGCCAGCTGACCCGTAATCAATCGAGGAGACCTCGCCCCGGTCGTCGTCCGGAACACTCGGGTGGGGAAGGGGGGTCAAGGTGTGACTCGAGAAACCTTGAGACCTGATTTGCGCAAGAGGTCTACGACGGAAGGACCGACCACAAAGTGTGCGGTTCCAGCTGCGAAAATGTGGATCGTTTTTGGGTTTTCCTCAATGGCGTCCGCAATGACTTTTGCCATCAATTCATTGCGTTTGAATAAGATGGCGTCCATCACCTTCTTGTTAAGTGCTAAATTCGATTCTTCAGTTTCAAATTCTTCCATGAAGAGTCGTTTGAGCTCTTGGCCATCTCCCTTGAGGTAAATATCGATCAGTTGATCCAAACTTGATTCACCCTTTTCTGCTTGCGATTCCAGGTCGTCGAGAGTCTGTTCGAGAAACAGGTTCTGCTCTTCCTTTGAGAGTGCTCCAAATTCTTTCAGCTGCGTCTTTGGGTTCTCCAAGCTCTTAATGGCCAGTTTTCGTTCCTGAGCGAGTTGGACCAGTTTCGCATCCATGACTGGGCTTGAGGGATCTCTTTGTTGCGCCATGAAGCTGGGAAGGATCAGAGGCCATGCCCATACGTGGAACGAAGGTAGGACTTCATGCGACCAGTTTGCATTGATGGAAGACAATTGAGTATCAATACGAGCGAGCACTTCCGGTTCAAGAACGTCCGACGTTGATTGACCGTCGGGGAGGATCAACGCTTTAAGTTGTGAAAGTTGATCTTCAGGATTGAGCTCCACGTAGAGTTCGTCAGCCTCACTCATCACCCGATCTATTGCTGGATGAAGTGACAGAACTCGCTTGTCAGGCACATGGATCGTACCCAGTAGATACTGAGGTTTTTCGCTTTCGATGATCCAGAGGAAGGGCGACTCAATTCCCGGGGGTGTTTCCGTCTGGTCTGCTGGTGTTTGTGCGGACGCGATGTCAGGAAGGAAACAAAGGAGCGAAAGACTCAGTCCTATCATGCCGAGGCGGGAGCAGAGTTTGATTCGATCTGGAAATGTCATGGCTCGGCCCTGTTGATGAGTCGTCGGTTGTCGTTGAACTGGCCCATCTGCAATTTAGAGATTTATGCTGATTCAGATCACAGTGATTCAGATCTTTGCGCGAACTCCAGAATCGTTTCAAGCTCCGACTCATTCAACTGGTCCGCAAAATCGAACCCTCGTGCCGATAACGAGAACTCTCGTTGGAGGTGATGGAACAAAAGACCAGCCTGACATGCCTGCCTGAATCCTTCGAGAAATTTGACCGTTTGTCGAACATTGCCCGGCGCCTTCAAGGCAATAAACTGGTCGTCCTCGCACTCAATAAACACGGTTAACAGACGCTGGCAACTCTCAAAGGCATCGTTGGTACCGCGCAACTCCAGAATGCCTCGTTCTCGTGCGAGAAAGAGCATGGCCTTCCCTTCGATCGATAAATTGTCCGCAGAATAGTGCGGCCCCGCCATAGCTTGGCTACAAAGCTGCGCCATGCCCATTATCATGGGAGCCCCAAAGCCCATACTTTCCCAATCAAGAGACGGGCTGCCCTCTGACCCCAGGTAACGTTCCAGCACGATGGAGAGCCTCGATAGAAGTATTTGGTTGAAACTGTAACGCCCACCATAAACCAAGCGGGGGCAAACAGGCAAACCCATGAATCTCAAGGGCAGCCGTTCCCCGGTCCGGCTGATTCAGCCCCATCTTTGAAAAATTCCAGAAGCGACAAACTCATAATGAACTGTCTCGTCGGTATCTCAGGATGGCGGATCGGCGTCCGTTGTCGCAGACCTACGTCAAGTTTGATGCCCAGAGGAAAGAGGGCACGGTGAAGTTCCGCAAAGATGGTTACATGGACCTGCGAGGTCGATTCGACTATTCGTCTTTCAGTACCAAAGCTCTTGATGTCTTCCAGAGGTTCTCTGTCCTGATCCTGCATGATGAACATGGGGCCATGGTCAAAGAAGTGGCACCGCCCAGGCAGTAGTAGGAAGGTGAAATGCCACGTGCCGTTCTTGCATCTGCGATCGGATTGATCGTTACCCGTTCCAGTCTCAACTTTTCAAAACAATGTTGAGACTTAAAGGTCTTCGAGCATGGCTCGACGACTCCGGCGTCCTCTCCAAAATCGTCGCATATGAAAGTGAGTCATTTGTTCACCCTCACTGAACCAGTAGCCGCCAAGGATCTTGTAGGTTGAGAGGAGCACAAATGCACCTCCGGTACCCACACAAAAGCCTAAAACGCTGATGGGTGAGACATTGATGTCTGGGCAGAAGTACTTCAACAAGGCGCACCCGATCACCGTTCCAATGATGCCCATGATGAGAGTCGCCACGGAGCCTCCCGGGTCTCGCCCAGGCATGATGGCTTTTGCAGCTAAACCAACAACGGTACCGAAGCCAATCCACATGAAAACGAGTTGAGCAACGGCCTCAAATTGGCTGTCATCCATGGGTAAGCCACCTTTGCGTAGTTGAAAGACCCCGGCATATTTGTGGTGTTATCGGCAAGTTTTCGATTCAACTTCACCTCAAAACGGTCTTGACGTTCGCTCCAGACGGTTTGAATTTCTTAGAATTGACCTTGGCTTTTGGGCTTTTCAAGCTTTGTGGCCGTCGATCGCACAACTAGTCAGATTGGGGAGTTGCGACTACTATAGAGCGATGACTTCGCGATTGGCGAGGTCGTCTGTTTTTGAGTGATTCAAGGCATTTTCGTTGTCTTTCCTTAATTGCAGTCTTTGGGCCAATTGCCATGATGACCAAAATGAGTTTTCCACCCTCGGTAGACGAAATTCTGGAAGAGTTTTCCGAGATGGAAGATTGGGAAGAGCGATATGAGTACCTGATTGAACTCGGCCGGGAACTGCCTCGTCTTGAGGCGGGGCTCATGTGCGAAGCCAATCTCGTTCATGGTTGCATGAGTACGGTTTGGCTCGTGATCGAGACAGTGGACAGGGGTACGCTGCAGGTGAGGGCAGACAGCGACTCGTTGATTGTTAAAGGGCTCATTGTTGTATTATTATCAGCCTACGATCAGAAATCCTCGCAGGACATGTTGGAGGTTGATGCTGAGTCCCTTTTTGAAAAACTCGGCTTGAGTCAACATCTTAGCGCTAATCGACGAAATGGACTGTTCTCCATGGTTCAACGTGTTCGCGCATTGGCGGTGCAGCATGCCGCGTCAAATGAAACTAAGTCCCAGTAAATGAGTTGCGGGCGTGGAGCCCCGTTTGAACAGCATCGAACCCATCCACACGCCTTGTTGCGGCGGGTGAAAGGTGAGCGGGGTAATGGAAAAGTTCACGGAACCTGAGGTTGAGGACCATGACACGGTGCACCAACGCGCTATCGCCGACGTGCTTTCTTCGTTGACCGAAAGGTTGCAAGGTGGCGAGTCTATCGAATTGTCAGATGTCGTCGAGCGTTTCCCGAATTACAAGGACGAACTGACCGAACTCTGGCCGTTGGTCATGTTGACCGAAATGGCGGGTGAGAACGCGTCACCCGTAGATGAAACGGCGGCTGCCAAAGAAAACGAGCTTACGGAGAAACAACTGCCAACCACTTTCGGCGACTTCGAGTTGGTCGAAGAAATTGGCCGCGGGGGCATGGGCGTGGTCTATCGGGCTCGCCAGCAGAGTTTGGGGCGAGAGGTTGCCCTGAAACTCATTCTTTTGGATCATTTGGCGTCAGAGACAGACCGGGCGAGGTTTTATGCAGAGGCTCGCGCCGCCGCGAAGTTAGAGCATCCGCACATCGTACCTGTTTATGACCTCGGCGATGTTCAAGGACGCCCATATATTTCGATGAAGTTGATCGAGGGTTCGACACTCTCCTCGCAATTGCAAAATGGTCACATGGACGGAAAGAGTGCCGCAAAGCTCCTGATACCACTCTGTCAAGCGGTTCAGTACGCACACGAGAATTCAGTCTTGCATCGTGATGTCAAACCATCCAACATCATGATCAATCACGAGGGTCAGGCGTTCCTGACGGATTTTGGTTTGGCCAAAGATCTTCGGGAGACACCGACATTGACCCGAACGGGTGCTGTTGTCGGCACCCCCGCCTACATGCCTCCGGAGCAGGCTTCTGGGCAGAAGCCAACTCTCGATCCCACAAGTGATGTCTATAGTTTGGGCGCGGTCCTTTACCACATGATCACCGGTCAGCCACCCTTCGTCGGAAGGACCGGGCTGGAGACCGTACTGATGGTAATGGAGCAAGATCCTCCCTCTCCCAGGTCGTTGACGCGGGGGTTGGATAGAGATCTCGAAATGATCATTTTGCGATGCCTTCAGAAGCCACCCGATTTGCGTTACGCCTCCGCGTCGGCGCTCGAGCAGGATCTGAATGCTTACCTGAATAATGAAGAGATTGCGGCAAGGAGTGGTCGTTTTTCTCAGATAATTTCTCAGGTGTTCCGAGAGACGCACCACTTTGGCATCCTTGAAAATTGGGGCCTCCTGTGGATGTGGCACAGTGTGGTGTTGCTGATCGTCTGTGTCGCGACCAGCATGCTTTACTGGATGGATGACAAGAACCGCCTGAACTACTTCCTGTTATGGACGGTGGGGCTTGGGGCTTGGGCCGCGGTGTTCTGGGCAGTCCGAAGAAGGATGGGGCCGGTCACCTTTGTCGAACGTCAGATCGCTCACCTTTGGGCAGGCAGCATGATCTGTGTCGCTGTGCTTTTCCCTTTGGAAAGCTGGCTGGGATTGGAACCGCTGAAGTTATCACCCATGCTGCCGATGTTCGCCGCGACGACGTTCCTTGTCAAAGGGGCCATCCTATCGGGGCGTTTTTACTTTCAAGCGATCGCATTGTTTGCCACTCCGTTTCTGATGGCGGCAATGCCGGGCATTGCCCACCTGATCTTTGGGGTAGTCGCGGGCTTGAGTTTTTTTATTCCCGGCTACCAGCTGCATAGAATGCGTTTGCGTCACTCTGGCGATTAGTCTGGTGAGGGTTCGGACGAGGATGACTTGAACGGGTTTATTCCGCGCCGGACGGCTTTATTGTCGTTGCCAGAGCGTGAGGTAAACCTGCTGTCCACAGCAGACTGCGTTTAAGCAGTTCGCCAAAGAACTCGGTATCAAAATCGTCCTCATGTCCCAGCGAAGTGTAGAAGACCCTGGCGCCATAAGGGTTGATGTATGTCCAAGCGACAGGTTCGTGAGGAGTCCGCTCACCCACACGGCCGGACACCAAAACGGTGGTTCCCTCCGCAAGAGGTTCAGTTTTATAAAGCCAGGAGTTCACTTGAATTTCGCCTTCGGGTAACAGTCCGGAGACGAGTGGGTTTCTTTGAGCTGACTCTACAACTCGGATAGAGGTTTTGGGGTCGGTTGGCTTTTTGTTTCCGTGGTGCATGTGATAGTTCCCGCCAAGAACCACGGAGTCGAACTCCGGCCATTCCGAATACCCCTCACCCGGTTTTCCACCATTGAGAGAAAATGCGTGGGAGGCGGTTCGGATTCCAATCACAGGGGTTCCGGCCCGAATTTTGGTCTTGAGGAGCTGGAGTTGCTCGTCGGGTAGGGTTCGTCGGCGAACACTCACAAAAATGACATCTGCCGTCTCCAATTCCTTCCACCCGAGAAATTCATTGGGTGCCTCGGGATCGGCATGCACCAGAGAATATTTAAACGTGGAAGCGAGTTGGTCCCGAAAGAAGGCTTCCACAGATTTCGCGGTGTTGTATTCTTTCTCGCCCAGCAGGCATACAAGGTGAGGTCGATGATCCGATTTGAATCGAAACGCCTCGCCTCCCAAAATCTGCTCGCTTGTAACGGTTGGGCAGACGTATTTTTCTATGTGCTCAATAATCAAATCGGTTCCGGCAACGTGAGAGACGTAAGGCCAGCGAAGCGGGTTGTACATGGTGTCAGTCAGGTCTCGTACCAGTACAACATTCTTTCCATTCTTGGCCATCTGCCGTAGCCCGAAAGGGCGGCCAAGGACGCACATGTTCGTGTGGACTCCTACCAGGACGACATTTTTAATCCCTCGATCCTCCAGCAGATTCCAAATTTCGACGCCCTGATCACTGATGGCGTCGCCGTCAACAATCTCGAGGAGTTCGATCTGTTTTTGCCAAGGGGATCGAGGATTGCGTCCTTGCGATGCCAGTTGGTCATGCCACTTTTCATGTTCATGGACATCGTCATCTTCACCCCCGTCTGACTGATCAATGGGGTAAGTCCCTCGCTCTTCGCTAGGAATCTGGTGGCACCATTCGCCGATGTTGTCGGGTATGTTGCCGGCTGCCGGGGCGGTTTTGGCAATTTCTCGACCGGGATGATCTTTGTAAGCTTCCATGCAACTGCTTGGAGCGTGGATGATCAGAGCACCTCGGTCCCGCATCGCATGCAAGAGCCGGTTCATTCTTGGAGCCATTTCCAATTCCCGACGTACGGCATTCAGACAGTGATGGGCGTCCCACATGTCGCATACAATCAATGCCGTTTCAGCTGCCGACCAAGATTCCCGGCGGTGCTCGATGGCATACCGACTCTGAACAGGTTCGATGAGACGTCGGGATCTCAGTAGAAGATCAATTTCCTGAGCGTTGAGTGTTGAGATAGGAACGCAAAATAAAGCCATAATGAGCAGAATGGGGAGTGCCAATGGCACGGGGACAACGTTTATCTTTTTGATCATGGGCGAAATCCCCCGAGTGACCTAGAAATCGGATACTGACAACGCGGATATCATGCAAACAGTATGGCCCGCTTTGCCGGAGGAAGGAAACAGGCCAAAGAAGGAAACGAGTGAAGTACTCGGCAACCACTTCCGTAATCCGTCCCTCTTTGAGGGGTTGTTTTGGCAACGATTGCGTGGTCGTCGTGAGCGGTGACTCGAAGGCGGTTAGCGTCTGCGTATCTTAATCTCATGCCCCCCAAGGGCGAGACCCTGGGGCGTGTCCAGAAAACCACGGACATAAGCAGCACCCATTGCCCAGTCGGGAATTTTCAACTCCACAACAAACGGACCCTTTTGGACTTCGTATTCACCGGCGACGACCTGCCTTTGGTTCGCCGCCATGTAGGTGTGGCGGTACTCGTCCAGTTGCTCTGGAGTGCCCGTGTATTCACTCCGTTGATCATACTTTTTGAGCGTGCGGTCCCGACGATATGCCAATTCAATCAGGAGCCTACCCTCCGAGGATGCTTCACCTGAGACGCGCAGCGTCGTGCCGCTTTGCACCACACGATCTGTCTCCAAGGTCAATTTGTTGGGGTGGCGTAGTCGCAAGAGAGGGTCCCCAATGAGATTAAAAAGCGCGAGGTTCTCGAGGCGTTCGCGGTCCAACAAGCTCTTTGTTGGACTCAGTGTGGCCGCAAGGGTGTCAAGTAAAACGCGATTCTTGTCATCCGTAACTTTTTTCGAATCGAGCGTCCCCCGTTTTGCACTTCGTACCATCTCACCCAGAGTTTCATGCTGGCGACCAAAATATTCTTTCAACATCTCGTTAGAAAGTACGGCCATCGCGTAGGGCATGGAGACGCGTGAAGCCCCCAGAACCGCGACCGGACCTTTGGGTTGCACAATCATTTTTTCTGCCAGGCAATCCCCTTCTTGATTGAAATCAAAAGCCGCCGTGTAACATGCCAGGAAAATGGCGATTGGAGAGCCTGCCTTCGCATCCAGTTTTTCCATGTCGTAGATGTCGAGGACCGGGTAAGGGCGTTTGGGTGTTCGAACTGGAGCGACGTAACCCGGCATGCCATGTCCGATATAGACCCAGAATAGGCAGCCGTCATTGAGTCGCGCCAACGTTTCTTTCCGAAATTCAGGTGGACTGGGGCAGTAGGGACTTTGCCAACTTCCATAGGTCATGGACGCCTCATAGGCGGGTGGGATGCCCTCCACGATGAATTTCTTTGTCGACATTTCGAGGACAGAATCTGCAAGTGAGCCGAATCCTCCAACGCCCGCGATCAGGTTGATTTTCCGCCTCCATGACGAAGTCGCTTCAGGGGATTCGTATCGAATCACTTTTTGAAGTACGGTGGCGACCTCTTCAGGAGAATCCACAGCGATTCGGCCGATGGTGAGGTCTGGACGCCCGTCTTTGTCGATATCCGAGTAGGGAGCATCGGATGCAATCTGCGGTTCAGAGCCGAACTTGACGTTGACCTCAGCTTTCACATAGCACGTCGGAACCTCCATGGGGCCCAATGGTTGTCCAGGTTTTGCATTTCGGTCGGGTGCATCACCGATGATGACAACATGCTTGAGGTTGCCCTCGGTCGCAAGTTGGGCCAGTGTCTTCTTAAGCGTTTCGCGGTCGGTGGGTCGCAACAAGCAGAGTCGATGGCCCTGCGACTCGCGATGACGGATCCACGGTGTGATCACTTCGTCGCAGACTTCCGGGCAAACGACAACGACGTCGCATTGCTTTGAATCATTCGCGAAACCGACAACGAGGGCTAAGCAAAGCGCAACCATGGTGCGAGACCTTTCCAAAAAGATCATGAGTGCCGCGGATCACGGAGCATCGAAGAGAAACTTGTGGGGTATCAACGGTCTCTTCCTCATAGACTGCAAACCGCGAAAGTCACAAGTAGTGTCTCGAAAAACGAATTTTCGATCAAGAGAAATCGAGGGTGCGGCAAAGAGTCACCCACATTTTCGGGAGAGTTGAGCCTGTCTTAATCTCAGTGAGCGTGGTGCGGGTCAATACCGTGAAAGACAGCTAGCCAGGGTCGGGGCGTCACCGCTCGAAGACGTACCTTTCTGACGCATTATCTTCTAACGCATCAACTTTCGAACTTGTTGTGTATTTGGGTGGCCGGTGTTCCATGATGGTCGCCCAAGTTTTTGCAGACCGTGAGTCAAATCGGTCTACACTCAGAAGGTCTAACCCAAATTTTCCGGGGCGGATGTGAGCCCGTCCTCCCGTTCAACACTAAATATTCACGCCGACATGTCGTCGATCGGCGAAGGGTTTTATTTCTGTAGCCAATGAACTGAGATCACGTGGTGAAGCCCATGGTCGTTGACTCTTGAGTCCCTGCACCGGCGTCCTTCATGCAAGTCTCCTAACTCGGGTGATCTTTCACCCTCAAGGTTGTCCTAATGCGGCGGATCATTTCTCCCATTTTCGCACTTCACGTGGCGACGGCGTTGCATCCATAATCACGGCATTGCGTCCGGGAACAAGGAGTCCAAGGAAGCGTTGATCTCCGTATTCATGGCACCTGCGACCGCGTCCAGCATCTCGCCAGAGATGGGTCGGAATCTGGAAGGGGTACCAAGGCGTTCGTACCCAGTACGGGGAATGGCTCTCCATACTCGGCAAGAGCAGTTTCAAACACACTTGCTGAATCCAGAAAGAGGGATGACTCGCCCGACCATGCAGAATGGATAGAATGCCCTCACAAGACCAATTTCGAAAATCGCTGGAACGCACGGGCGAATGAGGCGTGAATTGAACTACCGGAAGGTTTTCTCTCGAAAGCCTTGTGGTCTTGAGCGATCGGAAGGTATTCCGACCAAACCTGCTCACCTTGAACAGAGTAAGTGTATTTAACGCCAAACGGGGTACAAGAAATACTTTTGGTAACCACGACCAAGTCTCCAGGCGAAGTGTTGCCAGTCGACCTCCTGATAATGCACGTGGCGAATCCTTTCAGGCTCTTGGTTTATCGACAATGTGACTAGGAATTTTGATGAGTCCCATAAATTGTCGGTTTTTTGCACTGGTGAAAGCTGAATCGTGGTAGGGGTCAGTTGAGTTGGGACCAATTGTGCGGGCATTCTACAGACGCTGAATTTTTCGTGTTGCTTGAAAGTTCAACGTCGCGCCGAGAGACTGATTCGCGTCGTAAACGTGGGCTTTTACGCAACCTTGGTTGTGTCGCACACTCTGTTCTGTGACAATCGAAGCTCGACTTCACATAGCCACTTTCCTCTTCATCCGATTTCATGTCGTACCGTAGACAAGAATCCTCAACATCGATTGCTCTAAGAGTAGAACGCACGACGCGTACCGCTCGTCGTCGTCGCCCTCGATACAGCCTGCTCTCGTTGCTGGGAGTTGTTCTAGGGGGTGGGGTGCTTTTCGCCGCATTCCGTATCTGGGGGGGCGCATTGTTGGGACGCTTGGACCTTCGTCTCACTCAGACACGCGAGATGTTTCCTGATATGCGGGTCTCAGAAATTCTGCCGCCCATTTGCATCCTATGCGGCATACTTGGAGGGGTCTTGCTCTCCTGCGTCGTTTACCGAATGTCGATTCGTCGTGGGTTTTGGTTGGTAGGGAGTGTCTTGTTCGTTTGCCTCATCATGGCGATATGGGCTGCAAGTTTAGACTTTCCTGACTATCAGGAAACTGCGGTGAAACACATGTCCAAAAGACAACTGGCTTTTGGCTTGGTGATGTCAGGTGCTGTGAACCTGCCTCTCTTCTCCATCTTGGGCTGGTGCATGTCTGCGGTGGGACGACCGGCTCGCTAATTAAGTTGAGTTCCGATTGCGTGGACAATCTTTCCAGCGTACCCCTCTGCTGCAATCTCTCTAACAGTAAGTCGGAAGCTCGCTACTTGAGTGTTGCGGGCTTTTGACCCCAAGGTCATCTCTGTAAGGCCGGGCTTCTCCGAGTCCCTACCGATGGTAAAGTCCAAGTCTCATTGCTCCGCGCATTCGTTCAGGTTCAGTGGCCGCAGAATTCGCCGCCTTTGACCGACGATCGCCTCGTTTATTTTTCGAATAAGCCGAATTCCGTAATGCAATCTACGATTACATTACGCATAATCAGAGCGGGGTTGGTCGCACTGAAGGCTTGATCGACAGGCTTGTCAATCAAAAGCTGTCTGCGTGCAATCGATGCGGTTATCGGCAATGGCGTATCGTCGGACTGAT
>JAKVCA010000044.1 GCA_022448315.1 Pirellulaceae bacterium
CCGCAACCACGGAACACGCGATCGACTTCGCTGATGACCGTATGCCTGCCGTTCTCAGTACGCCATGGCTCATCTGGTTTCTTGAGCATGCTGCCAGGAACGCCATGTTACCCCTGTTGGACGACGGCGAAAGCACGGTGGGCACGCATGTCGACGTCGAGCACCTTGCCGCCACACCACTTGGGCAATCGGTTCGCTGCAAGGCCACCGTGATCAACACGGACCACCCACGCATCACCTTCCGTCTCGAAGCTCACGATGAACATGAGCAGATCGCCATTGGCATCCACCGCCTTAATGTCATCGATTGTGAGCGTTTCAAGAAGCGTCTACTTAAAAAAGGCGAAACGCCCGGCTGAGCAAACCGAAGTCCAAAGTCATTGGAACGCAGAAGTTCGCGATTTCACACCGTCCGAGTTCCGCGCCGCCCGAGCGAATCGTCCGCTACAACGACAGTCAACCGAAATTGGGGCGATCGCCGAGCAACTCGAATCGATTGAGATTCGCAGAACTTCCGTGACGAGGAAGTTCTATCTGGAGTACCGATCATCACCGGGGTTGCGACACCTATCAGACTCAGTCGGTCAAATCGAATTAAAAACCCGTCCACGCGACGTCAGAGGGCCCCAAGGTCATTTGTCTTTATTTGCCGCCTCGATCTCCCAAACTCCCACTCCGTGAATCGGTCCAATGCCCTCGAAGCCCCCCGCGACCAACTCCGAATTTTGAGAGAACGCCACCGACCAGACGATGGGCTGACTTTTGATCCTTGCTCTGAACACCCTTTTCCCGGTTTCAACTTCCCAAACGATCACCTGGCCATCGTGCCCCCCCGAGGCAATCCAACGACCATTCGGTGAGAAAGCGACCGAGAAAACAGCCGACCCCAGAAAGATGGGGCCAGCTCCATGACCCTTGAAAACTTTGAGTTGTCGACCACTCTCCGTGTCATAGACTCGTACGGCGTTATCAAATGAGCCGGTCGCCAAAAATCGATCATCGGGACTTAGGCTCAGTGAAGCCACCACGCTTTTCTGTCGAATGATTGCACGTTCCTCGTTTTTCTCCAGATCCCAGAGGAGGACGCGTTTCTCATTGTCCGGATCGACCGCAATGAACATCTTTCCGGTTCGAGAAATCTCCAACTTTCGCAAGCCCTCCGGGATTGAAAAATAGCGATCCGCCTTGGGCGACCTGGTGGACCCCAAGCAAATGGATGAGGGTTGGCTCATCCAACTTGCAAAACGCTCACCATCCTCGAGAAAACGGATATCCCGGATCTGTCCACGGTTTGGCAGATCTCGTTCGGCAAGCGGCGCGACGCCTCCCCACGTGAATAAACGCTCCTCAGCAGCGTCGAAAAAAACCAAGCGACGGCCTTGTGCGGCGGCAGAGAAGATATGCCCCCGCTTTCGGGGTTCGATGGGAGGCCCGTCTAAAGCGAAGCCGCCGGGAATATCCCAGCACTCCAGTCTGTGATTCCAGAGTTGCCGATCATGGTGTGAAAACTGAAGCCCGCGATAGGAACCTTTTTTACCCGTGATGCTCATGATGGGATCCGGTTCAAAATCCACGTCCTGGCCAAAAACGTTGAATGACAACGTGGCACCGATCAGCATGAGCAAGACCGAATGGGCACTTTTTCTAACGATTGATCTCTTCGAGGGAAAAGTCATCATTTCTCATTCCTGTTCATCATCGCGGGTGGCATCGGAGTACGCAGGTTTTCAGCCTCGCCCTCTTCACAGGGTATCAAGAATTTCCAGTTCCGTCAGGCGATCGTCTTGCGGAAACGCAAGTCCGTGAAAAATGACTGACCGCCTTTTCTGTGACCGAGGGACAAGGGCACAAAAAAAGGGCCCGCCTCGTCAGCGAACCCTTTCGAAATTTTTGACATTTCCGAAGTCGGGTGGAGTGACTCTACGGTCGGATATCCACGTCAAGATGTACAAACGGCCCCTCGAAGACACGCAGAGGTTCGACTTCGAAGGCCCCCATATCGATGTCAATTCCTCGAACTCGATCACGGCCTTCAATATCATAGTTCCGGCGATTGTAGGGATCACTGTTCATTCCAGGGTAAAGGCTCACGTCACCTGCATCGATACAGGGGGACAGCCAGCCAATTTTCCCGTTGGACCTCAATCGAGGGTCCGAGTTGATGGCATGCCCCGACCAACTCAACGCGCCCCAGTCCTGAATGCAGCAGTGATCGACGTTGCTGGGTTCAAGGTCACATTGAGCCTCCAGAATGGTTCCGGCCGACAAAGCACGATTGTCCCAAAGGATGGAGTTCAACAACTCGGTGTTCGGTAGTGCAAACGGCGTCGGTAGCGAAATTCCACCACCGAGAACCGCCATATTTTTGGTAACGGTGCAGTTCAACAAGACCATACGGTTCATTCCACCAACAGGGTATTGGGAAGCCTTCATGCCGCCGCCTGATCCGCAGGACGTATTCCGCAACAACACGCCATTCGTGATCTCAAAGCGGGCAATTGACCGGGCACGGATACCGCCACCATCCTGCCACGCTTCGTTTTCAACGAACTCTGTATTGAGAATATCCACCTCAGTGAATTTGGGGATGTAGTAGATGGGGGGCGTAATATTGACCGCCTCGACATGCAAGCCACCCCCACTTCCATGGGCCACATTTCCTTTAAAAACACTTTCGTGGACGTTTACGATGTCACAGTTCTGGAGAAAGACGGCGCCACCATTTCGGTAACTGGTGTTTCCGTCAAATTTGGACTCTGCGATATCAACATGTACGCAATCCACACCTTGGAGTGCGCCCCCATTATTCCAGTTGGAATTGCCAGAGAACTCGCATTTGTCAAACCACATCACGTAGCATCGGTCACCACGAACCGCCACCGAAGTACTCCCTTGAAATTTGCAACGCGTAAAGCGAATTCCAGAATGACGACCGATCCCGGCAACTTTTCGACCTGCACCGCTAAAGTTGATACCCGTAAAATGGATGTCGGTGTCGAGGACACGAAAGCTGGCAAAAAAGCCCGAATAATCAATGGTGGCGGTCCCCAGTGGGGCTCCGACAGTGCAGGGGTGAATGACCGACATGGGTCCGGTGGGCTGATGGATGCCGGGCGCCAGCCAAATTCGGTCGTCGACGAAGGTCGCGTTCGCTTCTGTTACGGCCTCGGAAATGGTCTGAAAGGCGGTCGCCCACGAAGATCCATCTCCTCCCGACGGTGCGGCCGGATCGACATAGAAATTATCGGAAGGTTGCGCTCTCAAGGATGATAGACACCCAAACACAACGAACAGGGCCACCCAAAGGTATTTCGCGGACATGATGCAATCCTTCTGCAAGTGAGAATCAAGGGGGAATGAAACACGCTTCAGAAGGCTCAGCGGCACCGACAAGATCGACGGGCGCTGTTTTTGGAAAATTCAAAAGATAAACCCCGAGACCTTTTCGTTGCTACGCCTATCTCCGTGGATCCCGGACAAGGTCGCGGCCTTTTCCCGGGCAGCCCTCGCTTGAACATTTCGCGCAAACAGGACTCAGACACAAGAACAACGAGCATCTATTTCTTGGAGACCTTGGAAAGCATCTCGGCCAAGCGGGCCTTTGCCCGTTTTAGCAGCCCATCGACCGCCTGAGTGCTTTTTTTAAGCAGAAGTGCGATGGATCGATTGTTGCGTCCTTCCAGATACTTCAACCGTGTCGCGTCTCTTTGGGCGGTTGGAAGTTCTTTGAGCGCCTCATGGACCGCCTCCGCATTTTCACGGCGAACGGCTTTCATACTCGCTCGAGTCTCGTTAGTCGGAAGCAGATCAATCCCCGCCCGATTCGTAGATGCAACGTCCACTTGACGACGCAGGTCGCCTCCCCGCTTCTTGCGGGATTCTCGCCGAATGCAATCGAGCATCCGATTCTCCGCGACCCTGTAACACCAATTGGTAAAAGACTTGGCGTCCTCAATCTGCACTTTTGACAAACCCTGACAGATTGCGATGAACGATTCCTGCAAGACGTCGTCCACTCCCACAGAAGCCTGATGTTTTGTCCCGAGTTTTTTTTCGATGAAGGTTTCGAGTCGAGGTGACTCCAGCAACAAGAGTTCTCGGACCGCGTCTTGATCCCCCTGCTGCGCCAGTGACATCAGTTCGGTAAATTCTCGCATGGCCATTTCGGAGCAAGGATAGATTCGAGGGCAAGTGAGATTTACGGGGTCTCCTTCGTCTCCGATGGTAACGCAGCGCCCGTCAGGAAGGCAAGTTGCTTCATCAAACCCAGAGTCTCCATCCTCACCTGCCCGACACGATCCTGTGCTTGAAAAAACAGGGACTGATGCGAGTCACTGAATCGCAACTTCTCAATCGGCCGGTCGGAAACGGCCAAGGATGCCGCGAGCTGAAACTCACCTTTCTGGTCAGCATCCCAGATGACAATACGGCCCGATCCAAAACCCAATGCAAGTCGGGTTGAAACGTGATCAAATTGTGCGGCGGTCACAAGATCCCGACGTTCCAGGGTAAGTCGCGTCGATTCGATGGGCGACGCCTGGAGACTGATTTCTCGATTTTCAATTGACCAGATCCGTAGATTGCCCTCCACGCCCTGAAAAACCTTTTTCTCATTGGGGCTCACAGCAAAAACCTGAGTTCCAGACGCCTCCAAGTCATCCCTTGCCCTATCACTCCCCTGTACACCTCCGCGCAAAGGCCAGCGTGTCCAACGCTCCGTGTTGAACTGCCGTATCTCGGGACTCCTTCGACGATCCAGATACAAGGTCAAAGTCTCCGAACCTTGACTCGTTATCGGCACAAGATCATGCCTCAAGTCCCTGAACGCAATGGACGAACTCAACAGGGGGATCGAAAGGGGTTCAATCGGATTCAAACCGACTTGAGGTGCAGCTTGGACCTGTGAAAGCCACGCAACGGAATCAGCATTCACCGCAAAAGTAAAATCCCGACACGAAACAAGCTTGGCATCCTGTCCGTTGTTAGACAGGATCCGATCGTCGTTTCTTGCAATGACCTTATTCAGCTGGGGTTCCAAGAGCAGCATTTCCCCGTTCTCATCCAGAACGACGACCTGATTCCTGCCAAACGCCCAACAAGCGTCTCGAACCTTGTTGGGGTAAGAAAATCTTTGATTGGAATGAGTCCTCGTCTTCAAATCAATGCAATCCAGACCTTCGTCACCCCAAATCAGGAGCCATCGTTGATCAGGACTGAATTCCACGTGCATCCTGTCTTTGGAGACCTGCATCTCAAACCTTGTTGGACTCTTATCTGACACAGAACTGTAGACTCGGCAATCATCATCCTCCGTCAAAATCGCCAGAAACTTGTCGCCGATCGCCGAACTTCGCACACCATCCAGTTTTCGGGAGGAGAGCCGCCAAACAGGTTGTCCGCTGAGAAAGCGGTTGTTTTGGTATAGCTCGAGGCGACCGTCTTCCCCTTCGAGGACAATTTTATCTTCATCGGGTGAAACAACCTCCTTGATCAACCGAGTCGATTGGCTTCCTGCCGGTCGAATGATATCCAGATTTTGCAATACGGAGGTGACAGAAATCTGGGACTGATGCACCGTCCCCTCCGAATCACAACTCGCGAACCAGCGTTCATCGGGAGAAACGGCGAAGAACTCGACCGCGGCTTGATGAACATCGATCGGTAAGGAACTGGCATTCGATCGATTTTCAATCGGGACTGTCGATCCACGATTCAAGTCGATACGAAACACTCGATTGTCGATGCTATAAAGAATCTCATTGTGAAGGGGAAGCCAAACCACCGGTCCGTACGATTCAGTCGATCCAATAGGGCCATGAACCGACGTAAGGGTCTCTCGCTCTGGGTTCCAAGTCAGGATCTCTCTTCCCACAAGGATCGCCCGACCATCACTGGGGTGAGGAAATAGCCGAACAGGCCTGGCTGGGTCTTGCCAGGAAATCAGGTTAAGAACAGATTCAAGTTTTGGCTTCCATGCCCGCCAAACCCACTCGTCGCCCATACGGCTCAGAACAAAAATCGACTCACCATCTGAACTTGCAACCATTTCCAATGTTTCATCAGATGGAAGCGGCACGCCCCCACCTCCCAAAGACTGGACATCCTGCGTACTGAACCATTGCAGTTCGGCCACGACTCCCTGCTGAATTACAAATTGATTCTGGGATCCCGAGACCTCAACGAAACTCCCCACCCACTCGGTCACCTGGTTCGCGACGAGTTCGGCCTGAGTGACATCCAGGTCCCAGGCTTGAACTCCGGTTGCGGTTTCCGTAATCAACAGATCCGCATCTCCAAACCAATGCAGATTGGAGACCACTCCGTCGATCGCAGGCGAAAACGTCACGGTCCGGGGGCTTACTCGACCCGGGGGGCCGTTTATTCGAGTGCACCTCAGATCACCGGACTCCTGGACCGTCCAGATCAGTCTCTGATCTGTCGCGACTTTACAAAAGCTGGCCGGAAGGTCATTCCACTTCCAATCGTCCTTGCGAAATTTCCCGAACTCCGAAGGATAAGCGGACCAGGTGAACACTCCTTCACGCCCCGCGATCGCAACACCTTTTTGAGGAAACGTCAAATGGCCGGCAGGCGTCGCGCAAACTCCTTGGGTATTCAAAATGGTTTCAATCGACTGCCGGTGAAGAACGCGACTTTCTTCCTCAACCCACGCCACAAGCGTCCTGTTGCGAAAGCTTGTTTGATTATTGACACGATTCCCGTCCGTCGCGCATTGAACCACCAACCCTGCTTGGTTGGGGGTCCATAATTTCTCGGGCTGGCCAAGCTCATGCGACAATCGTTTACTCTTTAAAGACGCGGCATTTTCGACCATCAAACGCCGAGACTCCCGAAGTTTTCTTTGCCTGTATTCGTCGCCGATCGCCGTCGTCCCATCCAAAAGTTCATGGGTCAAGGCGAACAGCATTTCCAGTCCCACTCGGGGTTGTTGTTGGCTGACTGAAACAGCTTCCGAGAAACGCGTGTCCATGTCCGCCTGTTCCACGGACTGCTCCGTGGGACTCGGCGGCAGGACGATTTGCGGAACACGACGGGGCAAATCCTTGTCTCCCCAAAAAATCGTCGCGGCCCACAAGGGAAACGTGATGAAGCCAACCAACAAAAATCCAAGCGTCATCGCCAACGTCGGTTTCTTCTCCGCGTATCGGTAGAGGGAAAGCGCGAGGGGTTTTGGTCGAGCATGTACAGGCTCGCCCTGTTCGAAACGTGCCAGATCGTCGGCCAACTCCCGGGCCGTTTGATACCGGTCTCTTGGATCTTTTTCCAGGCATTTCATGCAGATCCGAGAAAGCTCCACAGGGACATCCCACGGCAGCTCGAGCGAGTGGATCGGGGGAGGGTCCACTTCGCAGATTTGCTGCAAAAGCTTCATGGTGGCTTCACCCTGAAACGGCAACCTTGCTGCGAGGAATTCGTAGAGGATCACCCCCAGAGAAAAGATATCCGTTCGAGAATCCGAGTCCTTGGAGCTGCCCCCGGCGACTTCGGGCGACATGTAAGATGGCGTCCCCAGCACCTGCCCGGTGAGCGTCATATTGCTCTGATGAAATGATTTCGCAACACCAAAGTCGGTCACCTTGGGAATGCCACCCGGCGTGACCAGGACATTGCTAGGCTTCAGGTCACGATGCACGATTCCCGCGTCATGAATCGCCTGAATCGGCTCGCAGATAAGACGAATCATCCGCCCTACAGCTAGAGCCCGATCCTCGGGTGGAGGACTCCACTCGCCGAGCGTTGAACCTGGCACGTACTCGGTACAGATAAACGTAATTTCGTCCAGAACCCCCACATCATGGACGGCGACCACCTGAGGATGGTTAACGGCTGCGGCGACTCGCGCCTCGAGAATGAAGGCCTCCTCGTCGCTCCTGCTCATGAGGCCACGACGGGGAATTTTCAGGGCCACCTGTCGCAACAGCTTGTGATCATGTGCGAGCCAAACCGTTCCGAAGGAACCATTGCCCAAAGGTCGCGTCAACTCATAATCACCCAATCGATCACCGGGCCGATGATGAATTGGAATCGCACTTTCGGCAATCGCCGCCCCGCACAGTGGGCATTGAGCACCATCACGTTTCGTCGAGGCTTGACCCGAGAGGCCCGAAAGGATGGCTCCGCAGGAGAAACAACGATCCGCTTTGACCTTCACCTGATCCTTCGCCTGGTCGATCGCCAAGGTATCGATTGGCGTGACATTTGCCGTATTTCCCGGCAGGTCGACCGTCTCCCGCGGTGCCACCTGGGCCGCATCAATCAGCCTCAGTCGACGAAACTCCTCGGTCAGATCGGCTGCCAGATCCGGGTGCTTTTTGATGCATGCCGACCGTAATTCAGAATTCTGATCTCCCCCATCGAGCCAGATCTTCAGGGCGAGTTGCCGTGCGAAGCTTCGTCGATTTTCGGTCGGACTGTCAGTCATCATCTCACACGGAATGAGCGGTAGATCGTTCGATTTTCTGAACGGGTTTCCCAAGCAATGGCGGGTTTCCGGGGACCAACGCTTTTTTGCCGCCTGTCGCGCGCCTCGGAAAAACACGATTTTTGCAGAGGCCAGAATTCGACCGCCGTCCAGGTTTCATCGGAATATGTCTCCACAGAATAACGAGGGTGCGACACGGCGACCATCCATCAAGTTTTGCCATGCCGTGACCTCCATGGAGAACATGCCCCCCGATCTTAAGCGTCAAGCGTTGGACAATCTGTCGCTTTCTCGATCATTTTTTCCGTTTTGCCAACCACTCGCCTTGGACAAAATGGAAACGATGTCGTGAGTCACACGTCAAACCACATCATATCTCAAGAACATGAGTCTGAACGTGTCCTCAATGGCTTTTCGAGATTACGACTCGTACGATCATGAGCGTGCGGCCTTTCCAAGATTCGAGGTGGCAGACTTGACAACCCCAGTGTCAATCAAGCTCGAGTGAGTTCGCCCAGAAACAGGTGCGGCCCCGTCAACCCTGATGAAACTTGACTCCTCAGTCATGATGACCCGGGTCTTCGAGCCATCGTCATCAGGGTCATCGACGATCACCCACTTCCTCATAAATTCTCGACTCCCCCTTGTTCAACACAATGACACTCGGAGCCCATGTTGAAACCTGCTGTGAAGCGGGATCTAATCACGCCTAGACATCGCGGAGGGGAACCCATCCTCCCGATTCCACTGAACCTGAATGTTAAGGTTGAAGTCGAGAGGCAATATCATGACCGAGAGTCCCGCACCTACATCCACGAAGCCTCCCGTATGGAAAATCTGGACTTGGAAACTCCATTGGCAGATCCTGTTCAGTCTTCTCGTCGGTGCCGGGGTAGGACTGGCTTGGGCCTTCCTGATGTACAAGCTCGGCCCTGCCGAAGAGAAGGCGACCCTGGCACAGCAGGGTGCCGTTTTCGGCCTCGACGTCATGAAACTTATCGGCGACCTCTTCCTCAACGGCCTGAAACTTGTGGTCGTTCCGTTGGTGGTCAGCTCGATCGTGCTTTCCATCGCGGGTCTTGGCAAGAAGGCTGGATTCGGCCGCATGGCGACGGGCACACTCCTGTACTACATGTGTACCAGCCTGTTGGCCATCCTGATTGGCCTCGGGATGGTCAATCTGCTTCAGCCCGGCAAGAGCCCTGGCGAAGCACCCCTGCTCGACGCCAATCGGGGCAAGGCTGTGGGTGAGGAACTCTCGGGCGAGATGTCCAAAGTGGATAGCAAAAAGGGTTCCTCGGCCAAAGACATCCTCAGTGTGTTTCGCAACCTCGTTCCTTCCAACCCTATCGCCGCTGCAAGTCAGACCAATCTGCTGGGTTTGATCACCATCTCAATCTTGATTGGGATTTTCATGCCCCGACTTTCTGACCACCTGGTCGACTTCATGCAGAATTTCTGGCAGTCCATCCATGACCTCACCATGATGATCACGAATCTTATCCTCGCTTTCGCCCCACTCGGCGTTGGTTGCCTGTTGGCTGCCACAGTCGCCGAACAGGGGAATCGCCTTCTGGGACTCGGTGACGCAGGGGAAACCATCAATCTTCTCCGCAGCATTCTCCTGTTCGCAATCACCGCCTTGCTCGCCTTATCGATCCATCTCTTCATTGTCATGCCAGTGGTGTTGGCTTGCATTGCGAAAGTCAATCCGATTCAACACTACCGCGCCATGCTTCCCGCCATGTTGACGGCATTCTCAACCTCCAGCAGCAATGCCACATTGCCGGTCACGCTGGAATGTGTCGAAGAGCGAGTCGGGGTCTCCCGGCGGACCGCGAGTTTCGTGCTACCCCTTGGCGCGACGGTGAATATGGACGGAACCGCGTTGTACGAGTGCGTTGCGGCGTTGTTCGTAGTCCAACTGTTCGGATTCGATCTGACGCTGAGCGAACAATTCTTCGTGGTTCTCACGGCCCTACTGACCAGTATTGGAGTTGCCGGTGTTCCGTCGGCATCGCTCGTTGCCATTGTGATCATCATTACGGCGTTGGAGAGCCAACTCATCGGGCGGGGCGTCATTGATGGAGAGACCGGCAATGGGCTGCTACTTTCGGCACTCCCGCTGATCCTCGTTTTCGACCGTTTCCTCGATATGGGTCGAACCGTCGTCAACGTTTTTTCAGATTCATGTGGTGCCGTCGTGATCGGCAAAGCCATGGGCGATGACGACCTCTATCCTAAAGAACTTTGAGTCCACCCTCCTTCAATTTTGACGAGCCCCATGTTCCTACCGGAGCCCGTGGGGCCGCCTGAAGTGAACGGGTGAAGGTCAAAAATCACCGGCGTCCTCAGTCCGGCTCCCCCTCGGACTCCATCTGCTCTTGAAGCTGCACATCGAGCGGGGGCTGTTGCAGATGAGCATCGAGTTGTTGCTGGAGAAGATGCCCCACAGCCAACAAGGTCGATTCCTCGTAGAGCCGCCCGGTCAGAACTGCCGTGTTCACCACCTGTCGCCCGTCGCGGTCGCGAAATCCGGTCGGCAGGACGATGCTGGGATGCCCCGTGAGATTGGTGATGGCCAAATCCGCATCAGAGACGTACGCGTCGTAATCCTGAAACAGCTCTTCCATTTTTTCCATCAAGAGGGTCCGGGCCCGCATGGCTTGAACATATTCAACTGCGGACATGAATCGGGCCGCTCGAAAAATCCCGGGCCAGACGTTCAGCCCCTCCGTCTCGTGCCGATTGGTCAATTCCTCGAACATGCTGGCGGATTCAACATCGAGTACCGAGGTCATCGCGCGGACAGGGAGTTCGCTGGGAAGCTGAATTTCTTCGACGGTCGCCCCCATACTCTTGAGCATGGCGGCCACGGGAGGAAGTGAATCCTCGTCGCTATCGCCACGTCGACGACGCCCCGTATAACCGATTCTCATTTCGGAGAGATCCAAGTCAACGGGCCAGCTGAATTCACGATCGACCACCGTTCGGTCCACACCATCGGGCCCGTGAACCGCGGCAAGCACCAAGGCACAATCCTGAATGGATCGAGTGATGGGCCCGATCTTGTCCATGGTCCACGACAGCGGCATGCAGCCTGCACGGCTGACTCGACCGAACGTGGGACGCAATGCACTGGTGCCACACCTTCGGCTCGGCGAGACAATACTTCCGAGCGTTTCACTTCCAATAGCGAAACCCACCAAACCTGCTGCCGTCGCACTGGCCGATCCAGCGGAACTCCCACTCGAACCCTGTCGAACGTCCCATGGGTTTCTCGTCATGCCACCAAACCACCGGTCGCCCATGGCCAAGGCTCCGAGCGAGAGTTTGGCCACAAGAACTGCGCCCGCCTCCTCCAATCGTTTGGCAACCGTCGCCATCCGGTCAAATTTCTGTTCGCGAAACTGAGGCGCGCCCCACGTCGTCGGATAGCCCGGGTAAGCGATGAGATCTTTCGCGCCCCAAGGAATCCCATGGAGAGGTCCTCGATATTGCCCCGCCTCAATCTCCTGATCCGCCTGCGCGGCCTGTTGCATCGCAACATCTTCGGTCAATGTCACAACACACTTCAGAATGGGGTCGTATTTTTTGAGTCGCTTCAAATAAAGCTGGGTCAATTCGACACTGGTCACCTCGCGCCGTCGAATCAGTTGGCCCAACTGCGCGACACTCATGAAAGCGAGCGAATCCTCGTCCGCCGGTTTCTGGATCCCGGCAATGCCAAGGACATCAGGGCTCCGCTGATGTTCAATGGGGGTATGCACGGGCGGCGCCCAAGGCTGGAACAGAAACGCCGGTGCCACATCACTGGTGAGTTCAAGTTCGCGAATGTCCGCTCGCCGATCGACATTCCGTCTCAAAGATTGCGCTACTTGCTCCCGCTCGTCGTCGGTCAGCTCGACCCCCGCAATCCACTCTGCCTCCGAAACCATTTCCGGCGTGATCTCACCCGACTCTTCCGCTTGGGCGACAACCGCACGTTGAAAAACTGAAGTTCCAATTCCAAGTCCAGCGAGTCCAGACAGCAACTGACGACGATCCACGATGGGGTTCTCCAATAGAAATTCGCATGAAAATGGCCGGGCAAAGCATCGACGCGGCTACGTTCTGATTATGAGCTTGTGATTCGAAACGCCCAGTCCCCCGGCCCGTTTTCCCCGTTGACTTTGATGAAAACACGCCCCATGAACCATGTCCCAGTTGGCGGCCACCTCTTCAATTTCGACACCGAACACGATAGCATTTCCAGAACAGCCCAAGCTACACAACCGCCCCAGTCCCACAACAAACTGGGATCAACCAACACGATTTTGCCCAGTCTGTTAGTTCAGTGTGGTAGTCAGCCGGGTAGTCAGTGCGTTGAGCACCAGAGGCTGTCATGGGGCCGAAAAATCAGGGTGCCCCATCAGTGACTCGCGACCTCGTGTCCCATGGATTTGGAATAGAAAATCATGGCCGATTTATTAAGCATGTGTGCCAATGATCTGGAGCTCAACGATGTCTACGAGGGTGATTGCCTCGAGTTGCTGCAGGACGTTGAGACCGGCTCGATTCACCTTGCCTTTGCGGATCCGCCGTTCAACATCGGATTTGAATACGATGTTTATCAAGACCGGCGATCGGCCGACGAGTATTTGACGTGGTGTCGGCAATGGATGAAGGAACTGGACCGTGTGCTTGTCGAAGACGGCACGTTCTGGCTGGCGATCGGTGATGAATTCGCAGCGGAACTCAAGGTTCTGGCTCAGCGTGAAATCGGGTTTCATTGTCGCAGCTGGGTCATCTGGTATTACACGTTTGGAGTCAATTGCAAGCGAGGTTTCAGCCGGTCTCACACGCACCTGTTTCACTTTGTCAAAGACCCCAACCAATTCAAATTCAATGGCGAGAATCCGGCTGTCCGCATTCCCTCAGCTCGGCAGTTGGTGTACGGGGACGCGCGTGCGAACCCCAAGGGACGTCTTCCGGACAACACCTGGATTCTCCGCCCTCAAGATGCGCCCGAGGGTGGTTTTTCGACCGAACACGACACGTGGTATTACCCGCGGGTCGCCGGAACCTTCAAGGAACGAGAAGGGTTTCACGGGTGTCAGATGCCCGAGCAGATCCTGGGGCGAATCATTCGATTATGCTCCGACCCGGGCGACGTCGTTCTGGACCCGTTTGCGGGCAGCGGAACCACAATGGCGGTTGCCAAAAAACTGGGACGTCAGTGGCTGGGCACCGAACTTTCCAGTGAATATGTCCAGCATGTTCGACGTCGCTTGAGGGATGCCCACGCGGGAGATTCACTTGATGGGGCCCCCAATCCACTTGAAAGCGCACCCAAGACGGGGCAACGCAAGCGGAAATCAATGCGAAAAAAACCTCCAACCGCACCGGCGTTGAGCGAACTGACCGAAGCCCTGACGACATTGCTTCGCGAAAAGTTCGACAGCGTTCCGAGGCTCTCGTTGTTACTGAATCCCGATCAACAGGAACCCTTTCTCAAAGCGTGCCGACAGGTCAATAAAGAGATTCCGTCGGTCCAATGGAATCAGGCGCTTTGGTCGTTGACACGCAAGGAACAGAAACTGCTCCAGGGCCTCAAAGCAGGTCACCACCAAGCCCTGTTCAGCGTGGGGAGTCTGGATGCCTTTACGCCCGCCGCCGAAGCGGCTCTCGGGCTGGTCAAACGTGAAACGGGATGTTCGATCCAAGAGGTGCTGTGCCATCCGGAGCGAGCCGCCGAGTTCGACATGATGGCAGAACGACTTGCCCCGGACGCCACTCCTTTCGAATTGCGTTGGACGGCTTGGGTCCTCCTCCGACAGCGTGCCCGAAGATCTCGGCGACGCGTTGCCACTTCGGGGAATAAGACCACGGCTCGGCGTCTACCCAAGGCGTATCCGCTCGACACTTACGAACCCGCTCGCAGCCTCGATGTTGGCGTTTTCATTCTTGAGGGTGCTGGCAAAGAGACACTGTACGTCGGTTCAACGGCGGAGCTGAAATCCCACCTGCAACGATTTCAGGGCCCCGGATGGCAGCATTTCAATCCGTTGAAAGTTCGGTGGGTCCGCGAGGCGCACCAAACCGATCTCGTCCAGAAGGAACTTCGAGAACGCCTGTCTCCTTCACTCAATCTGGGCTGAGCAGTCAGCGGCATTCGCCATGAACTGGCGCCCGTCGCTACCCCTTGAAACATGAGAAAATCTGAGCCTATGAGCGGGCATGCCCATCAACTCTCGGCATTCGGTTAGATCGTCACTTTATCCCTTGTGTTAAATGCTTTCGGGCAGCGAGTCCAGAAGTTTTCGCAGCCAGTTGCCCCAGAAAATGGCATCAATGTCCTCATCGGTGTACCCGCGTTTCGAAAAGATCTCCTCCAATCGATGGACATCTTGAATGCTCTTCAGTTCTCTGGGGGTCTGCTCCGACCCGTAACCTCCATCGAGATCCGTCCCAATCCCGCAATGCCGCGTTGAACCGGCCAGCTGACAGATGTGATCCACGTGATCCGCAGCCCATTCGATCGGCAACGAGTCGGGTTGAGATACGCCACGTTCCCAGGAGGGGTGAAGCATCACAGCGTCGAAGGCGAGTCCAATCACACCGTCCCGGTCGATCAGTCGAGTGATTTGCCCGTCGGTCAACTGACGATCCCAATCGACCAATGCTCGGCAGTTGTGATGACTGGCCCAGACAGGACCTTCATAAAGGTCAAAGGCCTCGGCCATCGCATCATCGGCAAGATGGGTCACATCTAAAGCGATTCCCAACCGCGACATTTCCGGCAGGAGTGAGCGTCCCAAGTCCGTCAGGCCTCCGGGCGTTCCCGTCCCCGCCGCATATCGACCTTGGCCGTAGTGAGCCAAACCGATCGCGCGCACACCCCAGTCAAACCACTCGTCTAACGTCTCGGGGCTGTGGATGGGGTCTGCACCTTCAACACTCAGAATGACGCCGACGGGAAGACTCTCGGTCCCCTCCGCGACCTTCCATTGTTGCCAGTGGCTTTCCAGATCCTGTCGCGTGCGGAGTTGACGAATTTCTCCCCGCTGCTCCAATTCGTGGTAGTGGCTGCGTTGTGCCCAACAACTGGCATACGCGCCAGAGACGAGAGGAAAGTCCAGATCGGATCGACGATAGGAAGGTGCGCGGCGATGCTCCGGCCCGCTTCGCGCCAACAGCGTGGCCAAACAGACGGGAATCTGAGCCTGTCTCATTTCGGGCAGGGTCACGGTTCCGCGCGTGCGGAATTTCTGGTCAGAAAACCCCTCCTCGGCCGCATTCATATCCGCTAGTGACGCCGTGATATCTCGATCGTAAAAAACGAGATTCATGGCGAGATCAAGGTGCGCGTCAATCATTTTCCGCATGGCAATCCAAACCTTCCTGAATCCCTGTGGATCTGAGGGATTGTCGTATTGAATCCGACTGAAGTCCTGATTTTGGTATCGTCTCAATAAACGTTCAGTGACGTCGGACCCGTGTTCGCTGGAACATCCCTGTGCCCTTTCCCAAAGTCCAACCTCGTCACCTTTGGGCAGTCAATCAAACGCTACGGGGACTTCAGGACCGAATCAATCGTACGATAAGCCAATTCGCGCATGTCGTCCGGAAAGTCATGGTCGCAATCAGGGTGCACCACCTGCAGTGCATTCTCAGCGTCCCATAGCTTGTAGACCTGTCTGGCCGAAGCGACGACACGATCGACACTGTCCGCTCGAAAATTCCCATCGTTCAGAGGAGCGATGATCAATACCTGGCGTGGTGCTAAAGCTGCAACCATCTCCGGAAAATCAAACGGAATCTCCTCCAGCCGGCCGCGGTAGTCAGCGAGTTTAGGAATGTAACGCAGTTGGCACCACCCCTTCTCGGGCATCCAAACTCCTGGGTTCGCCTGATAGTAGTCCGTGTAGGCATCGAGCCCGCAACTACTCACCACCACTTCGATTCGCGGATCAAAGACGGCCGTGTACACCGAGTTGTGCCCGCCCAGAGAATGGCCAATCGCAGCAAAACGCCTTGCGTCGACAAACGGAAGAGACTCAAGCAGATCCAAACCTCTCTGGTTGTCCCAAACGGCTTTCAGCGTCCCGCTTTCCCAACCGAGCTCTCGAATATCTGGATGGTATTTGGCAAGTAGTGGATAGCTGGGCGCGAGAGTTACGTAGCCTCGTTCGGCCAACTCCGCCGCGTATTGTCGATTCGGTCGCCCCGCGATGCCGAGGACCACCTGATGACCGACACGGTTGTCGGTGGGATGAAGGCACAAAACGGCCGGGGCTGATTCCGCTTCTGGCATCAGGCAACGTTTGGGGATACACAGGTAGGCGGGAACATGGCATCCCGGTTCACTCTGGTAACGAATCAGCCGGCGAACATAGGATCCGCAATCCACCTCTTCATCGACTTGAATTTCGAAATCGCATCGGTGATCTTCGCCCGGGAGTTTCCCCATGATGGCCGTCATGGATCCAAGCAACTTGGATCGTCGCTTCGCCCATCCCGCCTGGTCCGTGATCTCACAAATGCCTCCCTGTTCATCTCGCATCTTGAGTAAGTCGAAACGGGGCAAATCGCGAATCGGGAGAGGTTCCTGCAGGGTTTGAGCAAAGAGCCCCGAAATGCACAGAGACCAGATCAAGCCTGTCAGCACCAAGACTGAACCGGCTTGGTGGTCACACCGGTTCACAAAAAAAGATTTGTCCATGCTCTTGCTGACCCACGAAGAAAAAGGCGGATTGCTTTTTTCCTCATCGTACTGCGCAAGCTGAAGTCGGAAAACCTGAGCGTAGATAAGACTGACTTTCTCAGGAAGCGATCGGGAGTTGATCGCGATCAACCCAGAAAGTCGTTGGGACAGATCCGGGAATCGGCAACCTCGAAGCGTTATTGGGTCAAGCGGCGGAAACCCATCCGAGCTGTTGACGCAAAACTCCATCCCGGCGAACAAAGACAATTTCGCAAAGGCTTACTGCTCCGTCAGAGGGCCGCTTACCAAACCAGGTGAAATCGTAGGGTTCATAACCATGGTCTGCCATGCGGGTCACCATGTTGGCGAAATTGCAAGGATCATCCTGTTCGGACAGAAGGTGCGCCTCCATGAAAATGGCTTCGGTTTGGCCCAGTAACGTGGATGCACCATCGATGATTTTCATCTCGAACCCCTCGGCATCGATTTTCACCAACTCGGGAATTCTACCCAGCTCGTTTTGCACGAGATCGTCCAGTGTCCGAACCGGGATACGGCGCTGCTCCATGCCGGATAACCTCGCGGCCTCGGGGGACATGCCGAAGGTGCTGGATACCGTATCCGGAGCGACGGTAAACGAGAGTTCACCGTTTTGGTCAGCGGCTCCCATCTGCATCCATCTCGCTTCTTTGGCCTTCCGACAAAGACGATCAAGATGGGGCTGCATCTCGGCTTGGGGCTCCAGCATCAAATACTCGGCGTCCGGATAAACCAACATGGCGTTTTGCGACCACTTCCCACGATTCGCACCAACATCCACGATGCATGCGGGCTGAAAACCTCTCCGTGAAAAGTTGTAAAGCGTGCTGAGCAAGTCACCCTTGGGGAATTTTGTGGTGTGCGTGATTCGGTATCGCAGCGGCACAAAAGCCCGTTTGATGGAGGTGAGCATAAGAACTTCCAAAGTGATTCTCGACGCTTCAAGTCGACATCCCGAGGACTGCTCGGAAAGTAAGGCTCAAAGAGGTCGATACCGAGTAACGCCACGTGCGTGCTAGCGTTTTAATTCAAGTGACCGAACCTCTTCAGCCACNCGCGCTGTGAAACTACCAAATTGCGTTCTTCAACGGCAAGAGCAGTCGATGTCATTAAGCGGTTAAGCGCATGGCAGCCGCTTTGACCTTGCCCTGATAAGAAGGAGTTGATATCCCAAACTCTGGAGGCCGATGTCGTGCCTCCGTCCCCATGCTCCGATTCACTTTTTCAACTGAGTCGTCACCATGACCAGGACGATCTTGCCCATGTTTAATCGACCCGAACTCGACGAACCCATCGTCGTCACCGGAATCGGCTTGATCACTGCGTTGGGTACCAACCGGGAGAGTTCGTGGGCAGGAGTCCAACGCGGTGAATGCGGCATCGATTGGATTCGCGGCTTGCGTGGCATCCCGGACGAAACGATTTTTGGTGCTCAGATTTCCCTTCCTGAAATGGACCCGGATTCCAACGAACTCAAAGCCCTCCTGTTCAACCGACGAGCCACTCGGGAAGCGATTGAAGATGCGGAAATCGATTGGAATGTGGTGGACCCTGCTCGCACCGGCTGCGCCATTTCCGGTCACATGGGCGATACACGCGGCATCGAAATCCACTGTAGTGATCTGGTCGTTCACGAGAATGATCCATTCCCATGGTGGACTCAGATCATGCCGAATTCGGCCTGCGCAGTGATTGCCAATGAGTGGGGACTCAACGGACCCCGGCTCTGTCATTCCACCGCCTGTGCAAGCGGCCTTATATCGCTGCTAACGGCAGTTCGTTCGATTCAGGACGGCCAGTGCGACATCGCGATTGCCGGAGGCGGGGAAGGCATCAATCCACTCTTTGCCGCTGGCTTTCGCAACATGAGAGCTCTGGCCACAGGCGACGACCCGCGAAAGGCCTGCCTCCCCTTTGACGTCAATCGAAAAGGCTTTGTGATGGGAGAGGGTGCAGCCGTGTTCGTGGTGGAACGCCTGTCTCATGCTCTACGGCGAAATGCGAGAATCTACTGTTCCATCAATCGGGGCGCGATGGTCGGTGAAGCGCACCACATGACCGGGCTCGACATTCAGAGCGAAGCATTGGTCCATTTGATCCAGCAGGCCTTGAAGCAAGGCGAACTCGAAGTCGAGGATATCGGCTACATCAATGCCCACGGAACCGGGACCGAACAGAACGACGCCGCCGAAATTGCCGGCATAAGCCAGGTGTTCCATGATTGCATCGATCAACTCCACGTCAGTGGGACCAAAAGCATGATTGGCCATCTGGTCAAAGCCGCCGGCTGCGCTGAGTTGGCGATCACGATTCTTGGCTTGAGGGACGGGGTCTGCCCGCCGACCATCGGACTTGAAAATCTCGAGCCGAATTGCGCATTCGATTGCGTCGCCCGTCAGGCCAGCGAATTGAGATACCAGAGCGCCCTCAAGCTCTCGCTCGCGTTTGGCGGGCATCTCGTGGGAGTCACGGTCTCCCGATGGAACGACGCTCAATCCTCGTACGAGTATCCGGAACGTCGAGAGGCTGCCTGATCGGCGAAGCCGGAGTCGTTGGCCGAGGCGGAAAAGATTCAAAGAGGGTGGACGAGTTCCGCGAGGGTCGCGACTCTAAATCAGCCGACATCTTCACACCGGCCTGCTTGCTTGCCCCGGCAAACTTCGACTCTCACGCCGTCGAAAAATAGAACGCCACTGAATTGCCACGCGTCATACAGATCTATTCAGGGTCAGTGCCTTGAATCAAGTGCCAACCACCGCAAAACAAATCCCCATGGAGACGGCCCCCACGATGGCACCCAAAGTCCCAATCAGGATGACCAGAACGGGTTGCTTCATCACCGGCCAATACTTGTACCAGTAGAAAATCACGTAGAACGGTACGAGCAAATACAAAATGGCTTCAGCGATCCGATCCTTGCTATTTTGAAAGGCCTTGATGAGCCCCCAGACCTGAGCGCCGGCATGCACCAAACAACCGACCCCAACGCCGATAACGGGAATGATTGGGGCGATCCCGACCCCCATGACCGCGAGAATGATTCCAAGAAGACCGAGCAGGAGTTCGACGGGAAGCAAGATGACTGCCGCGATTTTGGCCGGCGAAGAAAAAAGACCTTTCGTCTTGGAGCCTGCCGCCCCTCCGCCGGAACCCGCTTTGGCTTTACCCCCGCTTGCTGAACCGTCCTTGGCGCCGGGCATTTTTCCTTCTCGACGCGCCGTTTCCGCCTGCAGCTTGCGAAACTCAGAGATGGCAGGATTCTCTCCAAAGTCAGGAATATCCAGGTCGCCCGTCGTTTTGGTTTCCTGCTCAACAGGCTGTTCAACGATTCCGTAGTCTTGAACCTGTTCGCCCAAAGGATTGCCTCGAACAGGCTGGCCTGCGCCGGCAAAAAAATCATCTTCACGCTGGATGCCCGTGAGGCCAAATTCTTTTCCCTCGGGAACCACACTCTTTTGTGCTTGGCGTTTCGCCGTACCCCTCGACTGGGATTGTCCGGATGGGGAAGTCGAAAGTTTAGGGATCTTGATGGGTTGACCGCACCCCGGACACTTTGCCGTCTTACCTGCAAGTGTATCTGCAACCTTGTACTTTTTGCCACAAGCGTTGCAACTGAAAGAAATGGCCATCAACAAACGCCTTCAGGCAATAGACTCTAATAAATATTGAAAATCAGGAATTCGCGATCTTCCCTAATCCAAAATGGTTCAACTTCCCACAATCGCTCCGGTCGCACCAAGGCGACCGTTAGGAACCATTCATCATAATCAGACCGGCAAGAATGCGTCGAAACTTATTCCCACGGCTCAAAACCAAACGCAGAGATACTCAAGCTCAAACGACAGGTCCTATCGGACCGTGCGGTTCATTGCCACAAAGTCATTGCCTTAAGGCTTGTTGACTCAACGTTTCTTCAATCCGACCCGCTGTCCTTCTCTGCAAATCGCCACTTCGTTCGGAAATCAGGCGACAAGGGCTCAGAGTTGAGCCGAGCTCGAATCATGGCGATTGGAATCGCATTTTGTCGGATTACGATATCATGAAATTCGAGGGGTGACATCGTCCCGGACTGGACAAAATCTCCGTAGAGGGACCGAATCTGCAGCCCACCCAGCATGTAGGCCGCCTGATAAAGCGGCCCGTAACCGCCCATGACGCTCCGTCTCACCTCCGCTTCGGCGTTATTCCGTTCATGCCCGACACGTTCCACGAGAAAGTCCACGCACTCGTCAGGAGTCATTTTTTCAAGATGATAGTTCAGCGAAAAAATAATCCTGGCGCAGCGGTGCTTTCGCCAGAATAACATCCCCACTCGATCCTCCGCCGAACGAGGAAAATCCAGGTCCCACAGCAGCATTTCCCAGTACAACGCCCAACCTTCGATCCAGAACGGCGTCCGAAACATCTGTCGGTATGGATAAAACCTTTTGGTCACGAACGCTTGAAGATGGTGGCCCGGGATCAATTCATGATGAACCGTCGCTCTCGAGAAGTGAGGGTTATTTCCCCGCAGGCTCATCAACTTGTCCGCGTGAGACATCTCGTCGGTGGGGTAGGAAACGATGATGGTTGGCCCACCTAGAAAATAGGGGCTGACCTTTTGGCGTTCCGGGCTCATCATCTCCATCCGCCAACTCTCTTTGCACAGCGGCGGTACGGTCAAGAGATTCCGCGACTCCACAAAATCGACCGCTTCCTCCGCCAACTCTCGGATCAAATTAGGTTGCTGTCCTGGCGGAACATAAAGATCTTTCACGTGTTCCTGAGCGGCTCGCCAGTCATCGCCAAACCCGAGTTCTTTAGCGGCCGCCGCCATTTGCGCATCGCACCACGCGAATTCTCGTTCTGCAATCTCAACCAGTTCTTCCGGTGAGTAGGGAATCATTTCAAAACGCAATTCAGCGGCGAGGGCCTCCGCTCCGATAGGCTCTCCTACAATTTTGTCCTGATCCTTGGGATCGATGCCGGCGATGGTCGTCGAGATGGCATCACCCAACTCCCGCAAATCCATCTCCAATGTCTCGTAGGGCTTTTTGCACCACCAGGTGAAGAGCGGATCATAACCTGCGTAGTACGCGTACCACTGCTGAAGGCTACGATTCAGATCTCGAACTCGCCTCGACGCCCGAATCCCGTCGGTACGAGATCGGGCTTCGCCCTCAACTTCCTGCTTGCTTGCCAGCGTGGTCGTGGCCTTCTCAATGTTGAGATGCAACTCATGTAGAACCCGAGCCGCTTTTTCACCCTCCATCGGTTTCAGATTTTCTCGATCCTCAAGCAAGCCAATCAGTGGCTCTGAAAAATCCAGAAGGTCGGCAATGGCCCGATCTTTCGCGTCCTCCTCGCGTAGTTGACCAAGATCATGGACCAGAAGATTTTTGAACAGGATGAAATCAATCTGGCCATCCCGATTCAGGGCGGAGAAATCGATCTTCGCGATTCGGTCCAACCACCCCTCGTAGAATTCAACAAGGCGATCGTGACGCTGACTCGACATCGGCACTCGATACTTGAATTGCAGGGTATCAAGGTCGGCAGAGAACCGCTCAAGATGCGGACGCATCTCCCGTGGCGACTCGGACAATCCGTCTCCGCCGGCAAGGATCGCGGTCGGGATCACAAACACGAGTGTCAAAAGGATTAAGCACGCGAACACGGTTCTCATTTTCAATCCTCCCCGTCATCCATTCTGGCTTTGGGTCAAGGCCATTTTTGTCAATGTTCTTGCTGGTAATTTTCGTCGAGCCAACTTTGCCGACCGGTAAGTATAACGGGACGAGCCTTAAGATAGGCCTCCGCGACATCTGTCGTGCTCTCAAGGGGCTACCCATCCGTCACGATCGACGTGGCGTCTTTTTAATCACTAAGGACCCAACTGCGATTTTCGACACCGAGATTCTTCGCGAATGAAAGCATGGTTACACTGCTGGACTCGGCTTCGGACCGTCTGCGGGCCACCGTGGTGCCCGCATGAGATCCAACGTTGCGAGCAGTCCAGGCCGCCGAACGATCGCCCCCTGCCATCAGGGTTTGATTCGCGCGATCTGAGTGGCCTCAGCGAAACAGTCGCGGATACGGTGCGTCAACTCCTCGATCAATTCCGCCTCGCTCATTTCGCGGATGGCTTCGGCCGAGATGGGATCTCCGACGCTCACCGCAACCCGGCCGATCCCGGGAAACGACCGGTCCCTGGGCCACATTTGGTACGCGCCGGCAACCGCCACGGGGAGTATCGGGCACTTCGAACGTTTAGCGATCGCGTAGAAACCGGGTTTCAGGGGCTGCAACTTACCATCCGCCGTTCGGGTCCCCTCAGGAAAGATGAGAACGGATTCGCCTCGCTTCAGACGACGAAGCGTCTCTTTGATCCCACCAATGCCCATACCGTCCCGTTCAATCGGGATGGCATCAAGGTAATGGATCAACCAACTGAGCACGGGAACATCAAAGAGGCTTTTTCTCGCCAGATAATTCATCCGTCGCCGGAATGAAATTCCGACCAGAACTGGGTCGAAGTGGCTTTGATGATTCGAACAGACCAGCATCCCACCATGACGAGGCATCTTTGAAGCACCTCGAATTCGCAATTGTGAGGTAATTGCAAAGAATACCCTGCTGGAAATCCAGACAACGTAATATCCGACGCGTTTCCACAAAGGTCGTTCAAACGTTTCCTTGGCTGACATCCGAATTTCCCGGTTCCATCTTGCCTTGGTCCCCGCCGAAAAAATACGAGGGCCTCGTTTAACATCCCGTACTCAGGTACCGATCGCCTTGGTCCGACCGGGTGAACTACTCGCCTTTTGCAACTTCCTCAACTCGCCGGTCCCCCGAATCGGCCCACCGAGACCGATTCGAGATCGCTCCAACCCTACTGCCTTTCCCCAACCCATTCCACCAGTCGATCGACCACCTGTTCCAGAGAAAGACCATCCGTTGGGAATTGTCGTGCATCGTCGGCGGCAACAAGACGCCCCACTTCGCGCTCCCGATCTCGTTGGTCTCTTTCCTCTTGCTGCTGCAAGATGGCACTGAGCTGGGGCCGATTTTCCGCAGGCAACTGGTTCCATCGACGACGAGCCCGTGTCTCAGAAGTCGCCGTCAGGAACACTTTGCACTCGGCGTGCGGAAAGGCCACGGTACCTTGGTCTCTCCCTTCCGTCACGAAGTTCCGATCTCCGACGAAACGACGCTGCAAATCGACCAAAACGCTACGGACCGCAGGCGGATCCGCAATAAACTTAATTTTTGAAGTAATTTCCGGCGTACGGATGGCTTCAGAAACGTCGACACCATCGACGGACACTCGGCCGGCATCTATTCTCAACTCAATGCGGGTTGCCATTTCCGAGAGCCGTTCTCCGTCGGTAAGATCCAACCCACCCTCCAACGCAGCCCATGTCACGGCACGGTACATCGCCCCCGTGTCCAGAAAATTGAATTGCAGTCGTTCGGCCAGCAGGCGAGCGACCGTGCTTTTGCCGGCTCCCGCCGGGCCATCAATCGTCACGATCATGACTTCCAATCCACCTCGATTTCAGCGAACTCATTAGCATCGAGCCGGACCACCACCTGGCCTTCATTCAATTCACAGGACTCCAGCTCTTCACCCGCAAAGTTGACTTTCTTCGCTTGACTCGCTTCTCGGACCGAAGTCAATCTCAGCTTCACCGGCCGCCCCATGGTCTCCAACAATCGGACCTTGAATCCCACGACCGAACCACCCAACTCACCCGAGGTTTCCCAATGAGTCGCAATCACGGATCTTGCATCAAAATGGAACAGCCAGCCGGTCGGACCATTGGGAGGACAGGCGACATCGTTGAGCACGGTCACTTCGGAATTGAAAAGCTGCGACGCCACGGTGGGGTTGGGCACGTCCAGACCAAGGCCCAAACGAAATTGCGTGGCGGTTTCCCCCCTTACTTGAAGCAGCGTATCCAGTTGATTCAGGTTATGCCGACGGTGATACGGCAAGCCTCCGGTAAACAGGGTTGTCCTTCGAGGATCAAGCTCCAGTTCAACGAACTGTGGCGCCTCAAGCCGTTTATTTCCTCCGAACCAGCGAACCTGATTCACATCGCGATAAAGATCGGCCGCTTGCTCCCTCCATACGAGTCGCTGGCAAAAATAGGAATTCCAAGGATCCGCGCGAAGGGTTTCTTGCGGTTGCAGGCCAATCTCCATTTCCAGAATTCGGCTGCCTCGCCAAACCCGAAAGGATTGCGAAAACTCGGCCGCCGTCCGATCACCGTCCGGATGCAAGAGGCGGCCATGCGCGACAATTTCGGCACAGGCCATATTGGAACAGACCGTCTCGACTTTGTCCGCCTGCATTCGCGTGTAAGGACTCTCCTGCTGAGCCTGCCCTGAAGGCAATCGCAACGCGAGTTGTTGCGAGAGACGATTACCACGGATGTTGTATTCATGGAACGTCCGCAGTCCACCCGTGTTACGATCGACCGTGGTTTCAAAGAACTCGTTCCGAAGCAAAAATTCATCCCCGAGAGTTGGCCCCGATTTGATCGGAGCATCCCTACCGGCGGCAGGAAGCCAAACGTACCCCATCGCCGGAACATCGATCACCACGTAGGTGTGGTTCTCGCTGCGATCCGCCGCGTAAATGGGACGCTCCGCTTTTGGAATCGGAGTCGAGGCCGGAAGTTTAACCCCCACACGGCGTACGGTTCCCAGAGGGTTGGCAATCAGCCAACCATGGTCCCCCTGCCCCCGCAAGGCGTTCCCCATGCGTTGCTGCTGCTGGGCATAGCGATGCTCAATACTCTGGCGAACGGAAGGGTCAGGTTGTTCATCGAGCCGACAAATCTCTTCATGCTCCTGGGCCTCCTCGGTTTTTTCGCCGGAAACCACGTCGGCCAGAAGCTGCAGGCCGCTCGTCGACGTCGCTCGGTAATGGGATTTCCAATACTCCACCTGACGACTGAGTGGATCGGCCTGCTTGGTCACGATTGCCTGTTGCAAAAACGGTGATCGATACTGGTCAGCCTGAAAACGATCGGCGATCCCGGAATCATTGGTTTCTCGGAAGAATGTCTCAAAATCGACAAATTTCCCGAGCGCCCCACAGTATTCATGAACGCGTGCCAGATCTTCAAACCAGGGGCACGGGATTCCAGGCCAGTGCACCAAGCAGATCCCGGCAGCATGATCCGAATCAAGCATCTCGCCAAGTTTGATCGCCAGTGTCAGGTAGGTTTCAGGGAGTGAAGCGTCGAAGGGAATTCTCGCAAAGGCGTCGATCGACGCACCATCGTTGCCCTCCCATGTCGTTTTGAGATGCAAACCCTCGGGGAATCGCCCGTCGTCGAGCGTGGAATGCACCGCACCTTGATACCCCAGAGAACGCAGCAATTGGGGATACGCCCAACTGAGGCCAAAGCGTCGCCTAGCGAAAATTCGCGGCGGATCCCCCACAGCGTCTTCGAACAGCTGCTTTCCCTGGCGTAAATTGGCCAGCAACGATTCCTGACTGAGCAACTGGGTGCGAGTCTCGCTCGCCTCGCCACCCGCGAGCGACCAACCGCCCCCGGCGAATGCCGCCACCACAGACGCTCCGACCTGCTCATCGTTGGCCCAGGATCCAATGGACTCGCCTGTGGCGTGCACATTGATCGGATGGCTCGCCTTGAGTTGTGTGGCAATGGAGTCTCGGTCGACTTCGGGAGGCAAAATGACGAGGTCCATCAATTGCGCGTCGACAGGATAGAAGTGCTCGCGTTCTTCTGTGAGGATGTCAAAGCATCTTTGCAGAAGTTCGCGAGTCCGCTCATCGTTCTGCTGCAACGCAGCTTGGGACGCTGCGACCACCTGATTGCCAAAATGAATCAGATCCAGGTTACTTGCGTAACGCATATGACGAGTCAAAAGTTGAACCTGAAGGTAGGCGTAGCCCAGAGCATAGAAATCGGCGACCCAATTTTCTGGAAACGGGGTCTCCGAGGCCGCAAAGGCTTTCGCCGCCTCCACAATTTGCGGTCGGTCAGGCCCTCCTTTGATCAAGAGCCCGCCCTCGTCGGATACCCGAGCCGCGAAACCGGTGGGCAGCTCGGAATAACTCACCTGAGGGGCAACAATCACGCGTCGCCCACAATCTTCCGGGGGATCGTCGATCCGGCTCCACGTCGGGATCGCCTCGGAGGCGGAAAGCAATTCGGGATGCCAAAGGGAAGTCCAGCTCGCGAGCAGGCTTGAGGCTTCGTCCCCTTGATGATAGACGGGAAAATCATCAAGGCTGTGGCAGGAAAGCAGGATAATTGAGGGCTGGAGCTTCGTCATGAGCTTCTCGTTCGAGCAAAAGTCCGGGGATCGGTGGGCAGGACAACGAAAGAACTTGTTGAAAACCGTCTCAAGGTTCGCTGGCTCAAGCGTGGTCAAAGCGGCTTACAGTCGCTCAAGCGGCGATCGTCGATTCAAAGTCTGGACCGATCACCCTTTTGCTGGCGGTACGTTCGCCCATGGAACGTCCACGCGGGCCCCTTATGATGATGACGATTGGCCAAAATCGCAATCGCTTGCCCGCGAACCCCAAAAAAAGGTGGCCAGCCGGGGACGGGGCCTTTTTCCACCCGGTATTTGGAATTATCGCCATGAACGGTACGATTTCCGCTGGGGACTTGGTTTCGTCTCGCCCGGCGAACATCAAAAATGTTGACAAGGTTTTTCGGTCCACGGTAACCTAGACACTACGAGAAAGTCTTGTCGTTGCGTATTAAGTTCGCATTCGCCAGTTTTGCATAGAGCTTCTTTCTTGAAACAAGTTGGGGTGTCAGCCTTCACCTGAAGGTTCTCCTCGTGTCATCGCTCCCCTGAAGTCATTCATCCGCAGCAGGTTTTTACATGGCAAAGCAACAGGCCGTTTGGGGTATCGACATCGGACAATGTGCCGTGAAGGCACTTCGTTGTGTCCCCGATTCGAGTGGTTCGGGAGTCGTCGCAGATGCGTTCGATTACATTGAATACCCGAAGGTGCTCTCTCAACCGGATGCGGAACCCGAAACGCTGATCAAAGAAGCGTTGGAACAGTTTCTGTCGAGAAATGAGGTTCGTGGAGATAAAGTGGCCATTTCAGTCTCAGGCCAAGCCGGCCTGAGTCGGTTTTTTAAGCCACCCCCTGTCGACCCTCGCACGCTGCCTGACATCGTCAAGTATGAAGCGAAACAACAGATTCCGTTTCAGCTTGAAGATGTGATCTGGGATTTCCAGCAGATTGGTGGCACCGTCATTGACGGGCTTACGGTGGATGCGGAAATCGGCATCTTCGCCATGAAACGTGAAGCGGTTTTCAAAGCCCTGCAACCCTTCGCGGACGCGGAAATTGAAGTGGACGTCATCCAGCTTTCACCGCTGGCGATTTACAACGTGGTTCTGAACGAAGTCCTCACGGATGTTCCCAGCCCGGAAGAAATCGATCCGAACAATCCGCCTGAGTCGCTGATCGTCTTGTCGATGGGAACTGACACAACCGACTTGGTGATCACCGACGGCATTCACCTCTGGCAACGAAACATCCCCATTGGTGGCAACCACTTTACGAAACAGTTGTCTAGGGAACTCAAGCTCACCTACGCCAAGGCCGAGCACCTGAAACGAAACATCAGCACGAAGACCAAGGAAGAGGGTCGAACCGTTCTGCAGGCGATGAAGCCGGTATTCAATGACCTTGTCACCGAAATCAACCGTTCGATTTCCTACTTCCAGGGCATCAACAAAAAAGCAAAGATAGGTCAGGTGCTTGTCTTGGGCAACGCGGCCAAACTGGTCGGTCTAAGACAGTATCTGACGAAATCGCTTTCGTCGGAGATCGTCAAACTCAACGGCTATAAGTCGCTGGGTGGCGAAGCGGTCACCGGAAGCAAGCAGTTCGGCGAGAATGTACTTTCCTACGCCGTCTCTTATGGGCTCTGTTTACAGACTTTGGGTCAGGCCAAACTCGACACCAATCTGCTCCCTCACGAATTCGTGGTGGAACGGTTGATACGAGCCAAGAAACCTTGGGCTTTGGCGGCGGTCGGATCGCTTTTTCTCGCCTGCTCGCTGATTTACTTGATGAACTACATGGCCATGTGGAGCGTCCACCCGGAAAAAGAAATTGCTGGTGAGTCATGGTCGAGTGCCACCAACAAGGCGGATCGAGTGGTGCAGGTCGCTCAAACCTATATTACGGATGACAAGTCCAAGGTAACCGAACTTGAGAAGGTTCGGGAGATCCAGACCGCAGTGGCCGGTCAATCGGAAGGTCGTAATTGGGCCGAACTGTACTCAGCCATCTATCAGGTTCGCCCCCGAGACCCTCGGATCGAGCCCGGAACACCGGTGGACCCCAAGATCATTCCCTACGAAGGTCGTCAGGAAATTTACATCGATTCCGTGGAAACCGTTTACTTCCCTGAATTGGAAGAATGGTTAGAGGACGACATCAAGGATCGCTACATCAAGTACATCGATCAACAGCGTCGTGCAAAAGCCGGCAAACCTCCCGCTCCGGAGGGACCGAAAGATCCGCTGGTCGACGAAAATGGAAATCCGGTTGAGGAACCCATCTCAGAGGATCCCGATACGACGGCCGATGAATCTCAAGATGCGGGGGCACTCCCCGAAGACCTCACCGCAGAAGAACAAGCGGAATTGGACGATATCCGAGAAGCGATGAAACTCGAGGGTGCCGGGTGGGTGATTCAGATCAAGGCCCACCACTATAACAACGCGGCCGATCTCCGCTCGCTTGGTTTGAACGGCGGAACCTACGTGAACAATACGTTTCTCAGCCAGCTTGAGAATGGTCGCGTCATGCTGCCGATTCCCAAGGAGTATCAGGAGCAGTTCGGAATCTCCAAACCTGGAGTGACTTTCTCAATGCAGAAGCTGGGAATACGTTACCCCGTCCTGACTGCAAACCCAAGTGTGGACCTGTCTTACGGTATCCTTAATCCTGACCACCCCAGTTACCGCGGAGCTGGCGGCTCAGGAGCGTCTGGCTTTGACCCTGTGGGTGGCGGTGCCGGTGCTGGTGCAGGTGGCCCTATGGGCCCAATGGGTGGTGGCCCTGGAGGGGATGCCGGAGGTGAAGAAGCAGAAGCTTCGGATGAACCTGTCATTTTCGCCGCTCCACGATACGACTTTACGATTCAATTTGCATGGCAACCTGTCGGCCTTTTCGAACGTTTGAGAATGCGACAGGCTCGTCAGGAAAAACGTGAAGAGGGTGGTTCTGGAACCGCTGGCGGAAATAACGAAGTCAGCACGCTTGACTGATAAGCTTCGGCCGGATGCCGAAGCATCCCGTTTACGACACGACTCGATTCCCTGTGCGGGTTTTTTTAGTACGGAGTGTGAATCATGGATCAGTTAAAACCGATCATTCAAAATCTTTTCAAGCATCGTTTTTGGGTTGCTTGCCTGTCGATGGTCCTCGCGACCATCGTGGTTTTCTACATCGCCAGTTCGAGTGTGAGCAGTGCTCGAGACAAGTTTGTTTCCGATATCAAATCCAAGTTCACCAGCACGCAGAATCTTGCTGGCATTGATCCCTCTGAGGGACTCTCGAACTTGGCTGACGAAGTGAAAGAATCTACAGATATTGCTTTCCCGAACAAAGCTACACTTGACCAGATGGATAACATCACTGATGAGGCCAAACTTGCGACCCGGGCCGCATGGGGCTACCAGTATCAGCAACAACAGAAGCTACTCGTCTTCCCAAACGACCTCCCCGAAGAGGTTCGCTCTGCATTTCGTCGTTATCTCCCCATCGAGCAGAAACTTCCCAAGTTCGATGAGATGAAGCAGCAGGACGAGGCTAGAGAAGAGTATCGAATGGCTTATGGTGGATACATCAAAGCTCGACTTCCTCAACTCGCCAAAAAGATCGGCGCCAAATGGCGTCCTTCATCGATGGGAGACATGGGTGGCGGACCCATGGGAGGAATGAGCGGAGGACCGATGGGAGGAATGAGCGGTGGCCCCATGGGAGGCGGACCTAGCGGCGGAAACATGTTCGGTGGCTCGGGTGGCAGCGACCCTGCAAATCCCATGGGCGGCGGCAGCTCGGGCGCTCTGAGTGACGATCCCTCCCTCGCCGATGACGGCAGCCCAGAAGTCGTGGCTTGGAACCCGGCCAATGAAGCGAAATGGCTTGAACGGGCCACCATTTTTTCGGGAATCAACTTCAACCAATCTCCCAACAATGTCCCGACCACCCACCAGGTGATGTACGTTCAGGAGGATCTCTGGGTTTTGGAAGCCATCTTTGATGTGATCAAGCAGACCAACGGAGATGCGGATGCCAATGATTTGGCTCCAATCAAAACCGTCGACCACATTCTGCTTGGACAGGATGCCGGCTCGGTAGGCGAAATGAGCTCCCTCGACGCGGTAGGCACTGCCAGTCCGGGTGGACGAAGCCCAGCAGACATGATGAAAGCGATGAGCGAAGCGATGTCGGGCAGTTCGATGGGCGGCGAGAAAGAAGAAAAGGCGGCCGAGAGCGATGACCCCGCCCATATGCGTTACGTCGACAAGGACTTCCAACTGATCGAGTCTGAGGACTTCCACGGTGATATTAGTGCGACCAGCCCAGACAAAGCTTATCTGCAGGTCGCAAAGCGAATTCCGGTTCGCCTCGGCTTTCAGATGAAAGAAACAGCAGTCCTCGATTTGCTAAGCGAATGTGCCAACTCGGATCCGCCGATTGAAGTTCGGCAGGTTCGCATCAATCGACATACCGCTGAGGCGGGATCGTCGATGCTTGGTGGACCAGGCGCTGGAATGGACCCCATGGCAGGTGCCATGGGCGCAGGGGCAGCGGGTGGAGAAAGTGCTGCCGACGAAGTCGAACAGGATACCGCGAGCGATGTCATTGGCGTGGAAATTTACGGAGTGGTTTACATCTACAACCCCGTACCGGAAGTTGATGATGAGCAGAATATTCTGAAGTTGGCAAACCCGGACAACGACAACGAACAGACGGCGATGAGGTCTCCCGCAGCACCTGAACCGACCGATGGTTAAGGCGATTCAGGAACGGCCGTGCCGGTAAGACCGCATTCCTCGAGGGAATCCGGTCAAGGCACTTTGGATACGAAACTCACGTTACACCAACACGAAAGCTGGAGCCAAAAACCATGGCGAGTTTAAACAAAGACACCATCAAGGACGTGTTCGTTCAACATGGAGAGAAGGCCGGCTTTCTCTTTGTTGCACTCGTGCTCGCTTTCCTTGTCTTTTCAGGAATGCAGCAAGAGGGTCTCGAGAGCAATCAAACTCCTGACGCTTTGGTCCAGCTTGCCGAGAATAAACAACGGACCATCGATGACTCGAACTTTGATGCCTTCAGCACGGTTCGACGAGCCAATCCACAACTGGTCGAGGAAGTGCAGAATCAGTCCGAAATGGTCGCGTCCAATTTCATTCAAGGCCCCACCGTTGAACCGGTTTCAAAGGCAAAAACATTCCGACCAGATCCGGAATTGCGAACCGCAATGCGTCCGGAGGTGACCGGAGGCTTTCACGCCATCGCCCTCAGCAATGCAAGTCGAAATCCGGAAAAGGTCTTCAACCTTCCCTTCGCCGAAGCTGAAGAAGTTCGCGGTGGTGGGGAATCCGGCGGTGGAGATGACTCCTTCTTCCCCGGGGGTTATGATCCCTCGGGCGACGAAGGTGGATTCCCAGAAGGATCAGGAGCAGGTCGCCCAAGTGGCAGTGGATCAGGAGCCGGGCGACCGAGCAGTGGTGGCCCTAGCAGCGGGGGTCCAAGCAGTGGGCCCAGTAGCGGTGGCCCCAGCAGCGGCCCCATGGGTGGCGATGGGTTCCCCGGAGGTTTCGGTGCGGCGACGTCCGGTTCGGGTAAGCAACTCCCTGCCGTTCAGCGAGCTGAAATGCTTGGAGTGGCCGGTAAAGTCGCCTCGAATGCTTCACTTTACAAGACATACGTCGTCGGTGTGAGTTACTTGTTCCCGCACAAAGTGCAGTGGAACGAGTATGAAAGCAAATTGAAAGATGCTCATCGATACAGCAGCAGTCGTGACATTCCCCGCTATCTCAAAATCGACGTTGAGCGACGCGAGGAAGGTGGTGAGTGGGCGTCAATCACCGACCGTATTTCGAAGTACCCTAACTTTTATGCCACCCCTGTGGCGGAAGTCGCAGACAGTAAGTCGGTCGACCAAGCACTGACACAACCGATCCCTGCCTTCATGCAAGGCAACCCTTTCCAAATGGGCCTGCATTCAGAAATCCCCCGACAGCAAGTCGCGACGGTCACTGAAACCGACGATGATGAGTCCGAATTTGATCCCGATGATCCATTCTCGGGTGAAGGTCGTCCTTCCGGTTTCAATGGAATGGGCGGTGGCCCGATGGGTGGCCCGATGGGTGGCCCGATGGGTGGCCCGATGGGTGGCCCGATGGGTGGCCCGATGGGTGG
>JAKVCA010000045.1 GCA_022448315.1 Pirellulaceae bacterium
CGGACGTCTTGATTCCACTGGTTGCACGCTGCTGTGCACTTAAGGCGGAAGTGGTTGCGGCAGACGAACGAGAAACATCTGGGCGTCGTGCCATTCTCAATTACGGGCATACTTTTGCTCACGCCTTCGAAAATCTTTTGGGTTACGGGACGATTCTTCACGGTGAAGCGGTGTCCATTGGGATGCACTGCGCGGCTCGACTTGCCACGCGTCTTGGCCGGGTTTCTAACGAATTCGTCGAGCGACAAAAACAGTTGCTACTTGCTTTGGGGCTTCCGGTGGAAATGCCAAAATTGGATTCGAAGGCAGTTTTAGCCACGATGCAAAGAGATAAAAAAGTGGCTCACGGGAAACTGAGATTCATTTTGCCCGATCGGCTCGGGAAGGTTTCGTTGGTCGATCATGTTGAAACCGAGGCTCTCATAGAGACTCTAGAGCAAGAGACTTGATTGAGATCCTTGGCCCAGCGGTTCAAGATTTCCGGAGCATGTTCATTGCCGTAATTCTGCAGTCGTTTCGCGTCGATGATTTGACGGTTGATCTCACCGATGCGCTTCTTCAAAGCCGGCGATTTCGCCGCGGCCATTCGACGGGTTTTGCGGCTTCAAAAACGTTGCCTTTTACCACTTCCTTATTTAGCAAGGGGCGCCTCCAGCGAGGTCTTTGGCGTAAGATGCCAAGTCTCAGGTGAGACCGATGGCAGGTCGGGAATATGTATGAATGAATAGGATCATGCATGGCTTACCCTCCGCAACTCCGATCGGATCAATGACCTTTGCGTCGTTGGCAAGCAAGTCTTGAACTTCGAACAGTGGCAGAGGCTTGTCGGCTTGCGGGCCAGAGAATACGGATTCCTCTTTCGCTTTGACCTCGAAAATCTTGCCTGCAAGTGAGAGCGGAACGAAAGGCATGAAGATCACCCCACGAAACGTGTGCATGCCTTTCCCTTCTCCTAGGTTGTCCATCTTAGGTTGATGGAACTTTGGATTGCCAAGGCGGGGAGAACGATCCAGATTGTCGGATCATATACGTGAACCTTCATAAACTAGAGTGATGGTTCGTGCGACAAAGAATTTGGGGTGACGTGTCACAAAAAAAGCCCGGCGACCATTCGCGGTCACCGGGCTTACTTCTTTAATACGATGTCTGATCACTCGACTAGGGACTGTCTTTCCAGCGGTAGACGGCCATCGCGTTGAGTTCTCGGACGAAGAGTTCGTGGTCCGATATCCCCAGATGGGCCCAGGTTTCCGCATCTGCAATCTTCCGCGACTCGATAAGCTCGAACTTATTCGGGTTCGCTTTGATCAAAAGAAGTTCTCCGCGTTCGTCTAGTGCAAGGATATGCTTGCCGTTCGTCACCAAGCTCCAGTACTTACCAAAACTTTCCGTCGTCCAGGTATCTTTCCCCGTCTCGAGGTCGATGCAGGTAAACCGCTGATTGCGGAGATGCATGTAAACATGATTGTCGATCACAACAGGTGAGGACATGTAACCCTGTTTTCGGTTTGCCCACACTTGTTCGACGGCCCAATCGTTCCCGTCCTTTTTCACGTCGTAAAGAAAGGACTCACCACCATAACTACTGGTGAACACTCGATTGCCTACAACCGTGGGTGTCAAAATGTTCATGCCTCGAAATGCAGGGACGTCCTGACTCCAAAGCATCTTTCCATTTTCCTGATCGACACCACACAATTTTGTTCGCGTTTGCACCACCATCTGAGGCGTGCCTGCGATCGTTGCTTTGACTGGGGAAGAGAAGGCGCTTCCCATCATGCCGCCACCATCTTTCAAACCGTTCCATACCAGCTTGCCGGTCGCTTTCTCAAGTTTCACGAAACCGCCAGCTGCTTGGACATAGAGGTATTTTCCGTCAATCATCGGTGAGGAAACAAAACCGAAGCTCGGCACTTGCCCCCCGTGGTCTTTCACAAAGTCCACGGTCCATATCTCTTTGCCACTCTCTGCGTCAATGCAAGTGAGCACGTCTCGAATGCCTGCGACATAAAGGCGACCTTCATCATAAATTGGCGTTGCCCGAATCCATGAACCGTTGCTTTGGGCAAAGAAGGGAACTTTGATCGCGCCCTCCCACTTCACCTCCCATGCCTGGTTGCCCGTCTCTCTATCGAGTGCACGGATGACTTCGTATTTCCTGTCGACCGTTTCAGTCACAAAGACATGTTTGTCGGTGATGATGGGGCTCGAGTAACTCGGGCCGAGTTCGACACGCCATGTCTGATCCAGTTCGCCTTCCTTCAGCGAGGTCGGCCAAGGTAGGGCCGGATCAATGTGTCCTGTGCGATCAGGTCCACGCCATTGTGCCCATTGTTTCGAAGGCTCTTTGCCGCTTACGTTGCCAGAGTTGGCCAATGCGCTGCAGAAAATGAGCGCAAGCATTGCGCTCGATTGGCTAGACTTCATTGCTGATTTCCTTGAATCCTGAAGGAAGGCGTTCCTAAGGAGTTCTGCCCGGTTTGAAATTCTGAAGAATTGAATCGAGTTTTGACAGGCTGTCGCAATGCACAACAGGCTGCATCTGATTGAGGAGTGCATCGGAAAGCCCTTGGCCGCCAGCGATGATGGGAACTTTACCATCGAGCGTGTTTGAGAGACGACGAAAGCCGTCGAGAAACGACTTTTCGCTCTCAAGGTACGAAACGCTGAACCACATCAAGCCCGGCTGCATTTTCTTCGCGGCCGCGATGAGTGAATCCCAAGGTATTCTCGCACCTAGGGACAACGCTCTGTAGTCGTTTTGAGTGATCACCATTTCTACAAGAGCTGTCGGCAGGGCATAGGGGTCATCTTCGGGAGTTCCGCCGATGGCCAGAGGTGCTTCGGCTGCCGGCTTGCGGAGCATGCTCCGCATCTGAAGAAGGCTGCGTGAACAAATCTCGCAACTCAACCTCTCTTGGTAAATCTCAAGCGAAGAACACTCCCAGAGGTGTCCAATCTCTTCAAACACCGGACTGATCACCTCGTCTCCGATGCTACTGACTCGAAACCCAGCCAAATAGAGCTCAATCAGAATTCTTCGGCAATTCGATTCGTCCCCGGCGATCAGCATCTCAAGAAGGTCTTGGCGAGCACCCTCGAGGCTCACTTGGCTCGATCTCGAGAGTTTTGGTAGGCCGATCATCTCAGGTTTGGCAATTTCGAATTGCCGATCTCGTGCGAAATTGAGTACTGCATTTCGGGGAATACGCCGGTGGCCGCCCGCCGTTTTTGTGACCTCAATCTTCCCACCGTCACACCAGCGTTTCAGTGACGATTCACTGACACCCAGCGCCGTCGCTACAACTTTCGGTGAATAGGAAATTTCGATCATGTTCTTCGCTTTACGAAAACTGGCCAGTTTCCGAACGTATTGATTGTGGATTTAGTTAATTGAGGGGGGCTTGGTGGGTCCGTTTGATCTCTTCCGAGCTCTCGCCGGTCAAGTCGACCGCCGCCCTAACCCGTTAAGTTTTCTCCGTTGTCAAAAATCTTGACGAGCCCTACAACTCTAGTTCGCGGCAATACCTAGCACCTCGGGACATGATTGGGATCGCTCCTGACTTTGCAAAGCTGGTATATATAGGAAATTAACCGGTTTAGACCATTCATTTTGTGAGCCAGTCATGCGAGTCGGGATCGTTGGGGGGGGGATTTCTGGGCTTGTCGCTGCCCACCGGCTGGCGAGACGTTTTGACACCACGGTTTTCGAGGCAAATGCCTACTTTGGGGGGCACACGAATACTGTAGACGTCGAGGAAGCATCAGGGAATGTCTCAGTCGACACAGGGTTTATCGTTTTCAATGATGCGACTTACCCGGGCTTCTGCCACTTTCTCACTGAGCTAGGGCTCCAAGGTAAGCCGACGGAAATGAGTTTCAGTGTCCGCGATGACGCTGAGAATTTGGAATATCGAGGCATGGACCTCGCTGGATTGTTTGCGCAACGTCGAAACCTTGTACGGCCTCGTTTTTGGAGGTTGCTCAGGGATTTTGTTCGGTTCAGGGACATCGCTCTCAAGCTTCTGGACGATCAGGAGGAGGTTACGGTCGGCGAGTTTTTTGAGCGTCATTCCTTCTCTAATTGGTTTGTTCACAAGTATTTTCTCCCAATGGGCTCAGCCGTGTGGTCGTGCCCTCGGGCAACATTTCAGAGTTTTCCAATTCGATTTATCATCGAATTTTATAAAAATCATGGGATGCTGGGCGTTCAAAAAAGACCGCAATGGTTTGTTGTGCCAGGTGGATCGCGAGAATACGTCCGTGCATTGCTTGCCAACTTGAACGCTAAGATGCATGCTGGCACTCCCGTTCAGTCAGTTCGGCGAACAGCCTCGGGAGTGCAGCTGCTTTGCCATGATGGACGGAAAGAGGAGTTCGACCATGTGATTCTGGGGTGCCACGCAGATCAGGCCCTCCGTCTGTTGGGTTCCGAGGCGACGGCAATTGAACGTGATTTGCTTGTCAGGTTTCCTTACGAGCAGAATGAGGTCGTGTTACACACGGATGACAGCATTCTGCCCAGACGACGAAAAGCATGGGCGAGCTGGAACTACCACGTTCGAGGTCGGGAGGACGAAAAGGCCTCCGTGACGTACAACATGAACATTCTCCAGGGACTGGACTGCGAGAAGACCTACTGCGTGACGCTCAACGACACAAGCCGGATTGATCCGAGTAAAATCATCCGTTCCTTCCGATACGAACACCCGATTTTTCAGGTAGGGCGGAGCCACTATCAGGCAAGGCATCAGGAACTGATTGACCACGACAACATATCGTATTGTGGTGCTTACTGGGCGAACGGCTTCCATGAAGATGGTTTGCAGAGCGGTTTAAGAGTCGCGAACACTCTCGAAAAGAAAGCGTGAGCATGCAAAGCGGCGTCTACGAAGGCTGGGTCCATCATACGAGGGAGCATCCCAGACAACACCAGTTCCGCTACCGACTGGGGATGCTCATGGTCGATCTTGCCGAGTGGGATCGACTCTTTGCAAAACGATGGTTGTGGTCAACGCGTTTCCCGAATATCGGATGGCTCAGACGGAAGGATCATGTTGGAGATCCTAAAAAGGATCTCGATGGGGTTGTCCGAGATCTTGTGGAAGCCAGCGGAAGAAGGCGACCCGAGGGAGCGATCTGGTTGCTCACTCAACCAGCCTATTTCGGCTTCGTCATCAATCCGGTTTCATTTTATTTCTGCTTGGATCCCAGCGGGGTTCCCGAAGTCGTTGTGGCCGAGGTGAACAACACGCCATGGAACGAGCAGCATTGCTACATTCTCGATCCTTCAAATCAAGCTGCAGATCGTCCGGTCACGAAAAAGGCCATGCATGTTTCTCCCTTTCTTGGTATGGACATGGGCTACGGATGGACGATGGACTGGAAAACTGACGGTCTGACCATGTTGTTGAGTTGTTTTGAAGAAGAACAACGCATATTGTCTGTTAACCTTTCGTTGCGGCGACATGTCGTCTCTCGACGAAGTTTGTGTCGAATGCTGGTCCGGTATCCTTTCATGACGGCGCAAATTGGACTCGGAATTTACCTGCAAGCATTCCGACTATGGCGAAAAGGTGTCCCGTTCTTCAACCACCCAAGACTCAAGACCCTTCAATCTATTGCTCCTCAGAGGAACCCATGACTGTGCCTAGAAATCATGTCAAACCCGGTCGCATGGCAAGTCTTTATCGCAACGCTGTCCTACGGCAGTTGTCGAAACTCAAGCATGGTGTCTTGACGATCCAAGATCCCTGGGGGGGAGTGCGAATTGGGGAGGGCCGAGCCGGCCTCTTCCCTGAAATTCGCGTTCATGACCCGCGGTTTTACAAGCGAGTGCTTTTCCGCGGAGACCTCGGGGCGGCCGAATCCTTGATGGATGGCGATTGGTCAAGCGAATCCTTGACCGAGACCGTGCGGTTTTTCATTCGAAACATGAATCTGGTGGACAAGCTCGATCGCGGCGTCGCCCACTGGAGCCATCTCGCGTCGAGGTGTGTTCATTGGTTGAGAAAAAATACGCTTCAGGGTGCCCGAAGAAACATCAGTCAACATTACGATCTGGGAAATGACTTCTACCGTCTCTTTCTCGACGACACGATGGCTTACTCCTCTGGGATTTTTCAGCGACCCGAAGCAACGCTTTACGACGCATCCATCGCGAAGTTCGATCGAATCTGCCGAAAAATGGAACTCTCGGCGGATGACAGGGTGGTCGAAATTGGAACCGGTTGGGGAGGCTGGGCCATCTATGCGGCAGAGAAATATGGCTGCCATGTCACCACGACGACGATCTCGCAACAGCAATACGAGTACGCGACGAACCTTGCACGTCAGAAAGGGTTGGAGGATCGCGTTTCCGTGCTCAAGCAGGACTATCGTGATCTGGAAGGAGTCTTCGATAAGCTGGTGTCTATCGAGATGATTGAGGCGGTCGGCCATCGATACTTCGATGAATATTTTCAAACGTGTCAACGACTACTGAAACCAGACGGTCTTGCCGTGTTGCAGGCCATTCTGATCCGAGATCAAAGGTATGATGCTCACCTGAAGTCATCTGATTTCATTCGACAGTACATCTTTCCCGGCGGAGATCTTCCGTCAACCCGCGCCATACTGGACTCGACATCCCGTCACACCGATTTTCGTCTTCTGCAGTACGAAGAAATGTCAGACCATTACGCCGAGACACTTCGCCGATGGCGCGCTTCCTTTTGCGAGCAGAAATCCGAAGTCATCAAACTTGGATTTGACCAACGCTTCATTCGGATGTGGCTCTACTACTTGTGTTACTGCGAAGCGGCGTTCGAAGAGCGTCAAGTCAATAGTGTTCAGCTCACATTGGCTCGGGCCCATCACCAAGGTGATCCCGTCTCGATTGCCTATAAGCCCGAACCGGTTTCGAAGAATCGCTGGGTTCAGTCAGCTCCAAATGTGATGGAGTCGCTGAATTGACGTTACTTCTAACCATTGCGATTGCCTGGCTCGCTGTTTCCCTGCTCATGTTGATGATCTGGTGGCTTCAGCGACGCCTTGATGATGCCGGGATTGTGGATGTGGCGTGGTCCTATGCTGTGGGATTGCTGGCCATCCTTTTCTGTTTGACGGCGACCGGTGATCCGACTCGGCGTTGGGTTGTTGCGTTGTTCGCGGGGCTATGGTCGCTGAGGTTGGGGACTTACGTCCTCTATCGGGTCCTGAAGTTTCCCGAAGACGGTCGATATGTGACCCTGAAAAGGGAGGCTGGAGAGCAGGCTCAGAAAAAGCTTTTGATCTTCTACCAGTATCAAGCCTTCGGCGCGGTCCTCTTCAGTCTCCCCATGCTTATGGGCGCACAAAACTCTGCGGACTGGGGCATGCTGGATTGGTTGGGTGTTTCAATCTGGTTGGTGGCGGCGATTGGAGAAGCGATTGCTGATCGACAATTGGCAAACTTCCGTAGACAGGATTCCAATCGTGGGGCCGTCTGCCGCGTTGGACTCTGGAAATATTCTCGACACCCCAATTACTTTTTCGAGTGGTTGCATTGGTGGGCCTACGTCGCCTTTGCATGGCAGATTCCGTGGGGTGGCTGGCAAGGTTGGGTGAGTCTTCTTGGGCCTGCCGCCATGTACTACTTCATCAATTTTGTCACGGGGATCCCGCCGACGGAAAGTCAGGCTTTGCAGTCGCGAGGGGATGCTTATCGGCAGTATCAGCAATCGACCAGTTCATTTTTCCCTTGGTTGCCCAAGAAGGAGTCCATAACGTCATGAGTAAAGAAAAACTTGTTGAATGGACGATTCAGGCGATGGAGAGGGGATGGATTCCCGAATTTTTGGTTCGTTTGGGTATTCGGAAGCTCTGTAACCAAAGGTTGAAGAATTTAGAAAATCGTGGCTGTGAGCGGACGGAAGAGTACGAAGATCGACTCTATCAAGATTCAATTACCGGGCCGATCGCTCATGTGCCTGAGAAGGCGAATGAGCAACATTACGAGGTGCCGGCCGAGTTCTACGATTTTGTATTGGGCCCTCGGCGTAAGTACAGTTCGTGTTTTTGGGACTCCCAAACCGAAGTTTTGGGGGAGGCAGAATCAAAGTCTTTGGAGTTGACTGCGGAGCATGCTGACATCCGTGATGGCCAAAAGGTTTTGGAACTGGGGTGTGGTTGGGGATCTTGTTCACTCTTCCTGCTGCAACGGTTCCCATCCCTTCAGGTGACGGCCGTCTCAAACTCGGCTTCGCAACGAGAGTACATTTACCGCCGAGCAGATGAGCTTGGTGTCGGCGATCGAATTACTGTGGTTACGAAGGATATGAATGACTTCCAGATTGATAAGAAGTTTGACCGTATCGTATCCATCGAGATGTTTGAGCATATGCGGAACTATCGTAGTCTGCTCAAGAAGTGTTCTGAGTGGCTTGAGCCCGATGGTAAATTGATGGTTCATGTCTTCTGCCACCGACACTTCTGCTACCCCTTCGAGGAGAATGGCGCTGCAAATTGGATGGGACGGTACTTTTTCTCCGGCGGGCTGATGCCCTCGGATTCGTGGTTGTACCGGTTTCAGGATCACCTGAAGGTAACCCGACAGTGGAGGTGGTCCGGTGAGCATTACCAGAAGACGGCCGAAGCTTGGTTGGACCTGATGAAGGTCAATCGCGATTCTTTGTTGCCGATTTTGAAGAAAATCTATCCAGGTCATAATCCCCATGTCTGGTATCGACGTTGGCGGATCCTGTTCCTGGCCGGAGCCGAGTTGTTCGGTGCTCGACGCGGGCAGGAATGGTGGGTGAGTCACTATCTTTTCGAGCCTCAAAGTCGTCCGGAACACGACGATACTCAAGCAGAAGTCGCTCCTCGGGAGTCACGCGAAACCCTTGTGGAGGTTGGTCCCGGCTCGCTAAACTGAAAGGCTTAAGAAGTAAGCTGAAACGGGAGCTTCTGGCCTTAGACAGCGTCGGCTTGAAAGTGAGTGGTTTTGTTGGCCGTAACCGCTTGGAAATGGTTTTCCAACGTGACGGCATACAGAAAGGGACATCATGAGATCTGCGATCACTGTCGCACTGTCGCTCTACGCGATACTCTCGTTCGCCGGCATCGCCACAGCGACTGAGGGAGAACTGCAGGCGGCCCAGAAAATTGCATTGGAAACGGGCCGGCCACTTCTCGTGGTTGCTGGGACCGATACGTGAGGCCCCTGCTTGGCGTTGATGAAGAGATTTCGTGAAGATCTTCAACTCGCGCCAATCGTGGCACAGTTCGTGCCATTTCACCTCGATACGCGAAAGCAAGAGTGGCAAGTTTGGGCCAGGAAGCATCCTCACGACGGCAATGGCATCCCCATTGTTTACGTGGTTCGTGCGGACGGCGAGACGCTTTATGCGAAAACCGGTGCTCCGCAAGGCGATGACTTACCGCGTTTACTTGTGGCACAACTTACCCGTTCCGGAAAAGCAATCACTCCGACTCAATCGACGTGGTTCAGTGCTCAGGCGGATGCCCTTGCTTCCGCATTGGAACAGGAAGACGAAGGGGCTGCACTGGAGGTTCTAGAGTCTGTTTCGAGAAAAGTAGATCCAACTCAGATTGGCTCTTTTGCGGAGTCAGCGGTTCGCATGCAAAGCCTCGCAAAGACGGTTGTTGACGGGTTTCGAGCTGAATTGGATTTGCAGCAACAACGTTGGAGTGAACTCGATGACCAAGACCGGAAAGGCTGGCTTGCTTCGGCCCGTGAACTCGCCAACGTGAATCAGCGATTTCGAGGCGCACGCTTGTTCCGAAGTGAATTGTCGAGCCAGATTGCCGGCTTCAAAAAGAATGTCCTCGGGCGTGAGTTTTATCCGGCTGCCGAGATCCTGGTCGCGGCGGAGGCTCTGGGCGGAGATTCGAAGAAGCGGGAAGAAGAAGTTCGCAAGCTCCGCCGATTGATCAGCCGGCACCCAGATTCGCCCATCGCGGCACAAGCCAGTGAACTCCTGCAAGCTTGGGGGGAGCCTCTGGAGATGAAGGGATCCGAGGGGCAATCTGCTGCACCAGAATTTCGGGAATGGACGGACAAGACGGGTAAGTTCAAGGTGGTCGCCCTCCTCGTCGAGCTTGACGGAGACGAGGTCGTTTTGCGTCGTAAAGATTTGGATAAAGAAATCCGGGTGCCGATGAGCCAGCTCTCCAGCACCGATCGTCGTTACTTGAAAGATCTTGAAAAATGAACGTTCGACCGCCCGAGGTCCCATCGTTTTAACGCACGAAAAAGGAGCGTTTGATTCGGACATCACGCTTCTGTTCTTGGTCCCATCAACGTTCCTTGAGGTGAAGTCGCCTGGATGGAGGCGAGTTGAGTCATGGATGAATCGCAACAAACAGATTCCGCCAGCCCCGAAAAACGGTGGCAACCACTGACGGCCATTCAAAGGAGAATCGCAGGGGTACTTATTGAAAAAGCAAAAACGGTTCCTGAAACTTACCCGATGACGCTCAACGGAATCGTAACGGCTTGTAACCAGAAATCTAACCGTTCACCAAAAATGGAGCTTGGTGACCGGGAAGTGGAGCAATCTCTGGATGAGATGAGATTGCTGGGAGCTGTAGTGGAGGTGCACGGTGGTGGTCGGGTGCCAAAATACAAGCATGTGCTCTATGAATGGTTCGATGTCGACAAGGTCGAAATTGCGGTCATGGCAGAGCTGCTTCTTCGTGGGGAGCAAACACTTGGTGAACTCCGGTCCAGAGTCGCCCGCATGGAGGACTTGCCTGACCTTGCTCACCTCCAACCTTTGGTGGGCAACCTGATGCGTAGGGGGTTGGTGCAGTCCCTGACACCCGCTGGGCGAGGTCAGGTCGTCTCCCATAACCTCTACGAACAGGATGAAGTGTCGGCACTTGGAGCTCCTCATTCGCCTGCGGGAGCAGGCGGGGGCATGGCCCAGTCCGCAGAAAGAACCTTGGACGCTTCAGTGCCCAGTGAATTGCAACAACTGACACGCGTCGTCGAAGAACTCAAAAAGCGAGTCGAAGTGTTGGAGCAGAAAATGTCGTTGGCATCGATCGAGGCTAAAGACGCCTAGATCGGCCAGAGTACGGCTTCTCTTCAGAGGTTCAGCAGGTGTCTCAAATGAACTTGAATGCAATCTGCCAACCTCTCGGGATGGTAACCCCCTTCAAGTAGTGAGACGAGTTTTCCCTGGCAGTGATCTGCGGCGATACTTCGGACGATGTCAGTAAGCGTTCCATAGTCCTCGGTCTCCAAGTGCAGGTTGCCGACCGGATCGTCTCGATGAGCGTCGAAGCCCGCACTTAGGAGGATGAGCTGAGGCTTGAAACCCGAGGCGAAGGTGTGAAGCTCGGTTTCAGTTTTCCTCAGCATTTCTTCTCGCGGTGTATCGAAGCCAAGAGGGAGATTCAAGGTAGTCCCCAGTCCGTGCCCCGTGCCGGTTTCATCACGATCGCCTGTACCCGGGTAAAAAGGCGAGCGATGGACCGAGAAGAAAGCAACTTGGCCGTCATCGTAAAACGCGTCCTGAGTACCATTTCCATGGTGAACGTCAAAATCGATGATCATCAATCGGTCAAGTTGTTCGGTCGCCAAAGCGTGGCGAGCTGCGATGGCGACATTATTGAAAAGACAAAAACCCATCGGGCCAGATTGGATGGCATGGTGTCCAGGGGGGCGCGTCACGCAAAACGCGGTTTCGTCCTCTCCGGCGATCACCTTCGAGGTTGCCTCGATGGCAGCCCCCGCTGCAAGACGGGCAACGTCGAAAGATTGAGGTGAGGTGATTGTATCTTCCTCAATTCGTCCCCCACCCGCTTCGCAGAATTCACCCAGTTCGGCAACGTAATCGGCCTCGTGAATGGAGGAAATGCTGGAAAGTTCCGCGGGTTTTGGCGTTTTATGAGTGCACGCTTTCCATTCTTCGGTAGGGGTCAAACGTCGAGTCACCGTTGCTACTCGCTCGGGTGATTCCGGGTGGGCCCCTGTTTTGTGGTTCAGAAAATCTGCGCTTTGGTAGAGAAGCGTCATGGGAAGGGCCTGTTCGGGGGTGGAAACGGTAAAAACCGAAAAATCCGGCGAATTGCGGATAAGGTTGCAGGTCTGCGATCAGCCTGACCACCATTAAATTGACAGTTTACTGGTTTTGTGGCTATTCTGAAGTTCTAAACATGTACCCGTACCCATCTCAAGTTCGGGTTTTCACGATCATTCTACGGCCTGAACCGAGTCGACAGGATCTACAAGAGGTCATGATGCGAAGTAACGTCCAAGCAGTCTCAGCATGCTGCAATCGAAACCAAGCCCTGAGTGCACGCCAGTGGATGATTTTGGGGCTCGCATTCGTCGCTTGGGGTTTTATCTTGTCGGCGGGGCAGGCTTTAGGACAGGCGGAAGGCTACAAATCGTTACCTCTGAATGCTGAATTCGTTTCGCCGCCTGATTCGGGTGAACCGAAAGACCGCCGTGCTGAATCCGCTCGACGGCAGCGATATTCGGAACGTCTGCGACTGGTTAATGATATCTACAAGGGTTCAGCCTCTTTCGAAGATAATCAGGCTGCTTTTGATCAGTGGTACAACGAGGTGGTCTTTGCCCAAATGGCACAGGATTCCGACGCCATGCTTGAGGCGATGGCGACCAATCGCGAAGCGATGTTCAAGCAACTTGGAAATGCCTCCAACGCCCAGGCTGTAAATCACTTGGTTGCGAACCTTGCGTTCAATAAATTTCAGGAGATTGTGACCGACAACTATCCGCCAGCAAGCCGTTTGAACGCCGTCATTATCCTTGGTCGTCTCGACCAGACGATTGCCAAACCTCGAAATGTCGCGCCTGCCCCACTGGCCAAGGCCTTACCCGTGCTGCTCCAGTACGTCCAAGATGGTGCCTTGCCGGAGTATGTAAGAGTTGGAGCTTTATGGGGCATCGAGCGCCATTGCCGAATCGATGGACAGAAACAGAACACACAGATCGCTGCACAGCAGCGTTCGCAGGTGATCGCTGCTTTGTTACCACTGCTTGGCCCCAAACCGGATGACCGTACCCAACCGGTTGACTATTGGATGAAACGCATGGCGATTCGATCTTTGGGTGCACTCGGGGAACTTGGAAACAACGCTGAGGTCGCGACTGCACTGATGGGCATGATGGAGCAGGCGGACAAGCCCATTCATCTGCGTTGTGAGGCTGCTCGAGCCTATGGCGGACTCCGATTCGCCGACGCGGCAACTGCTCAGGCAACGAAGGCGTCGAGCGTCATCGCCAGCCTTGCGACCGTCGCAACTCAAGCTGAGCTGGATTATCTGGACAGCGAGGAACAGTTCCTCAAGGATGCGAAGGATTACAAGAGCGGCTCGCTCGGTTACGGCGGCGACGGCGGTATGAGTGGTCCTATGGGCGGTCCTATGGGCGGTCCTATGGGGGGTGGTGGAGAGAGTCCTGGTGCTGGCGGTATTGATCCCGCAGACCCGATGGGCGGCGGTGGTGGAGCCGCAGGACCTATGGGAGGCGAAGGAGGCTTTCCGGGCGGATCCGGAGGATTTGGTGGTTTTGGCGGCATGGGGCAGTCTGCTGACCTTTCCGAACTGCCGGTTTATCGCTTCAGACTTTCTCAACGTCGCTTGATGTCGAATGTGTACACCTTGCAACTTGCTTTCGATACAGGCGTGAAAGTGAGTCCCGGGCTCGCACAGTTCACCGACGAAGAGGTTGTGAATGTGAGTGCAGCACTCCAAACCCTTATGACGGGGGCTCAGGTTGGCCTTAATGATAAAGAGGATTTCAATCTGAACACGGCATTAGGCGACTTTCGAAGCGATCTGGAAGATAGCATTTTGGCGTTGAACGAGCTTTCTGGGGTCGAAGCGGGGGGCTCAGATCCCTTCGAAGAGACGCCACAAGCAGAAGCAGAAGGGGCTGCAGCTGCCGGAGAAGCTGAAGCGGCCGGAAACTAGAGCATTACTGCCATTTCAAGTCGATTTGAGCCCGCTGATGCGGGCTTTTTATTTGTAGAATGCTCTGGGCAGGACTCATCGACGCGACCAGCAACGGTCGATAGTTTTTCTAGAAGTCCCGCGGGCGCTTGTTGCCTGATTTGGTGAGCGGGCCGCGGCTTTCTCGCTTGAATTTTTTAGGGTTTCTTCGATACTGTAGGGAGAATTCGGTCTTCCCGATGGCCAGTATTGAGCGCGTGCTGGTGGTGAGTTCGCGTTGGTTTAAACCTTGCCTCTAGGTCGATTTGGCGGGGTTCAGAGTCGCACATTTGCGTCGTAGTTTGGGATGACGAAACGACGTCACCCTGTTTGGAGATGGAAATTATGTCGAGGGCGGAAACAGGAACCGGCACAGAGGCGTTAAGTGGTGCCGATATTTTGGTGAAATCTCTAGTCGACCATGATGTCGAAGTGATTTTTGCCTATCCGGGTGGGGCAAGCATGCCGCTTCATCAGGCGCTGACTCGATATTCCGATAAGTTGAGGACGATTTTACCCCGGCATGAGCAGGGAGGAGCTTTCGCGGCGCAAGGGTACTCAAGGAGTACCGGTAAGCCTGGCGTGGTGATGGCAACGAGCGGGCCTGGGGCCACCAATCTTGTTACGGCCATCGCTGACGCGAAACTGGACAGTGTTCCGATGATCGTCATTACCGGTCAGGTTCCGACGGCGGTGATCGGGAGTGACGCATTTCAGGAAACTCCGATCGTCGAGGTTTGTCGGGGAATCACCAAGCATCACTATCTTGTGACTGATGTGACGGACTTGCCTCGTGTCATGAAAGAGGCATTCCACATTGCTACGACCGGGCGACCCGGACCTGTGCTGGTCGACATGCCAAAAGACATTCAGCTTTCAAATCTGACCATCGATTGGGACCCTGAAATGGATTTGCCCGGGTACCACGTCGAAACCCGGTTTGCTCGACCGGAGCAGATCAAACAAGTTGCCGCTGCCATTCGGCTTGCAAAACGACCGGTGATCTATGCCGGAGGGGGCATCATTGCTTCGGAGGCCAGCGACGCCCTACGGACGTTGGTTAAAAAGACAGGGATTCCTGTCACCATGACCGTGATGGGGTTGGGAACCTATCCGGGGGATGATGCGCTTTCGCTCGATATGCTCGGCATGCACGGAAGCGTTTACGCGAACTACGCGGTTCGGGACTGTGATCTTTTGATTGCACTTGGAGTACGTTTTGATGACCGCGTGACGGGCAAGGTCGAGGCGTTCGCAAAGAACGCCAAGATCGTCCATATCGACATCGATCCCTCGGAGCTCAATAAGAACAAAGAGGCGCATATTCCAGTCGTCAGTGACGTCAAGTTTGCTTTGGATGAGCTCAACAAGATTGTTGAGCCTCCGGAAGATTTTGAGCCTTGGTTGCAGCAGGTCAGCACCTGGAAAACAGATTTTCCTTACAGGTATGACGTCGGTTACGACGGTATTTTGCAACAGCATGCCATTCAGGAGCTGTCCCGGTTGACCCAAGACCGTGAGACTTATGTTTCCGTGGGGGTCGGTCAGCATCAGATGTGGGCGGCACAATTTTTCAAATTCAACCGTCCACGCACCTGGTTGTCGAGTTCTGGGCTCGGAACGATGGGTTTCGGCTTGCCCGCCGCGATGGGGGTTCAAGCCGCGCATCCGGACGCTCTGGTCATCGACATTGACGGTGATGGCAGTTTTCAGATGAATGTCCAGGAACTGGCGACTTGTTTCTGCGAAAAGCTGCCGGTGAAAGTGCTGCTATTGAACAACCAGCATCTAGGGATGGTTGTTCAGTGGGAAGATCGCTTCATGGGAAGCAACCGAGCCCACACCTATCTCGGGCCGATCGAGCACGAGGAGGCGAGTGGGATTGGGGACCGTTCGCCACATGCCTTCGTGAACGAACGCTATCCAGATTTCGTCGCGATCGCGAAAGGCTATGGATGCGGAGCCGCAACAATAGCCAAGAAGGGGGATCTCGAAGGCGCGTTACTCGAAATGATTCAGCATGACGGGCCCTATGTCCTAGATGTTCAAGTTCCTTATCAAGAGCACGTCCTGCCCATGATTCCAACAGGAATGACGGCAGACGACATGATTCTTGAGTAAAGAGCCGGTGGTGTAGGAGTTTCCCCCTTTCGTCCGAGACCTGGAAACGCTATAAAACTCGATTCCATCGAATCAATTGCGGTTAGCGTAGGTTTAGAGGCACAGTCATCATGCCCAAAATGAAAACACATAAAGGCACGAAGAAGCGGTTCCGATTGTCGGGTTCGGGTAAAGCCAAGCATCGACAGAGTGGAACAAGTCATCTTCAGTCTCGAATGTCATCCAAGCGTAAACGTAACCTCCGGGGGACGACGGTTGCTGACAAGACGCTGAACAAGATGATCACGCGTGCTTTGAATGGAAATGGCTATTAATAGCAAACACTAACGTTTCGCCCGGGTGACAAACGCCTGTCATGAGACAGGGACCTTGAGGTGAGCGACTCTTAAGAGGTGAACCATGCGTACCACAAAAGGTGCAGCGCGAAACAAGGCGAAAAAGAAACTTTTTCGCAAGGCGCGTGGTTACCGCGGCGGCCGAGGAAAGCTGCTGCGATCGACTAAAGAAACTTTGGTCCGAGCTGGCGCATTCGCTTTTCGTGACCGACGAGTCCGAAAACGCGACTTCCGCCGGCTCTGGATTACCCGCATCAGCGCGGCATGTCGCGAACGCGGATTGCGATACAGCGAATTCGTCGCTGGTTTGAAAAAGGCCAACATCGAGCTGGATAGAAAAAGCTTGGCGGAAATTGCGGTGAGTGATCCAGCTGGCTTTGATCAGGTCATGGATTGCGTCAAGGCGGCTCTGGCTGCGTGACGAAGAGACGTGTTTGATAAGGTATCAACGGGGGAGAGACCAGGCCGAATGGGCCATTTGTCTCTCCCTTTTTTTGTTTGTCATTCGAATGCGCGGTTGGCTTGAACGCCTTTTTGTGACCCATTATCGACAGCAAGAATTAGGCACGCCCATTTACTCCGGGAATCAGGTTGAATGTCTCTTCAGGATTTTTGTCATCAACTGAATCAACTTGCAGAGGAGGCGTCATCGGCCTTCAGCAATGCCACGGAAATAGAGGAGTTGGAGGCGGCAAGAATTGAATTTTTGGGAGCCAAAAATGGCAGGCTCAAATCTGTCCAGAAGCTGATGGGAACGGTTCCCAAAGAAGAGAAGCCGAAAGCCGGGCAGACGCTTAATCAGGTAAAAACCTCGATTCAGGACGGGTTCGAGGAAGCGAAAACTCGCTTGGTAAGTGACGGGAGCGAAAGCGGCGTCGATCCAACCTTCGATGCGACACTTCCTGGTTTGGGTCGACGACTGGGACGGTTGCACCCCATTTCCCAAACCATCAATGAACTCACAGATATCATGGGGAGATTGGGATTTTCATTGGCGGTGGGGCCGGAAATTGAAGACGAACACCACAACTTCAACTCGCTGAACATTCCGAATGACCATCCGGCGCGAGACACGCTTGAAAACTTCTATCTGGTGCCGGAGTCCGAACGAACGAAACAACTCCTGCTCCGCAGTCAAACGAGCACCGTGCAGGTCAGGGTGATGGATGCGACCCCGCCTCCGATTCGAATCATTTCTTTAGGCCGTGTCTATCGTCCCGATACGGCGGATGCGACACACTATCCCATGTTCCATCAGATGGAAGGGTTGATGGTGGATCAGGCGGTGACCATGGCGGATCTAAAGTCAACACTCAGAATGTTTGCGACCAGTTATCTGGGTGACGAGGTTTCAATAAGATTTCGGCCATCGTTTTTTCCATTTACCGAACCCAGTGTTGAAGTCGACTTTTATTGGAATGGTCAGTGGATGGAGTTCGGTGGGGCAGGGATGGTGGATCCCAATGTTCTTCGATCCGTTGGCTACGATCCGGAGGAGGTGACCGGCTTTGCTTTTGGACTTGGCGTTGAGCGACTTTGCATGCGTCGTTACGGCATTCTGGACATACGAGATCTTTTCACGAATGACGTGAGATTTCTGAGGCAATTCTAGCCCGCCCATCAGCGCAATGCATTGGATCTTCGATCCATTCATCCTTCACGAAGAATGAAACTTGAAAGACAAAACTTTTAAGGACATCGAGTCGTCATGATAGTCTCTTGGAACTGGATACAGGACTACGTCTCCCCAACCGCTTCAATGGAGGAAGTGGTCGACAAGCTTACCATGTCTGGGCTCAATCACGAATCGACTGAGCTTGTGATGGGAGACTCTGCGATTGACCTTGAGGTGACGAGTAATCGGTCGGATTGCCTTGGGCACCTCGGGGTGGCACGCGAGATTTCAGTCCTGTTTGATCACCCGCTGAGTATTCCTGATCCACATCCTGAATCGATTGACATCGATGTTTCAACGCTGCTGAAGGTCGAAATTCAATGTCCTGATTTGTGCCCGAGATACACTGCGCGAGTCCTTCGGGGCGTCAAGGTGGGTGTGAGTCCGGCTTGGCTTCAGGAGAAGCTGGCGACGCTGGGCTTGAACTCGGTGAATAACATCGTGGACGCCACGAATTATGTCATGATGGAATGCGGTCAACCTTTGCATGCCTTCGATTTGGCGAAGGTAAGTGGGGGCTGCATCCAAGTTCGTGAGGCAAGACCTGAGGAAGAATTTGTCGCGATTGACCACAAGACTTACGCCTTGGCACCTGGGATGTGTGTCATTGCGGATGCCGACAAGGCGGTGGCTTTGGGCGGAGTGATGGGTGGCAGTGAATCCGAAGTCTCTGAAGCCACTGTGGATTTGTTGATTGAAGCGGCAGAGTTTACCTCTCAGGCCATTCGCCAGACCGCCCGAAAACTGAAGCTTCATTCGGACGCCTCCTATCGTTTTGAACGCCCTTTGGACTCGCATGGCGTTGACTGGGCCAGTCGGAGGTGCTGCGAGTTGATTTTAAAACTGGCGGGTGGTGAGCTACTGGATGGTGTGATCGATGTTGGTGAAACCCCTGAAACTCCGGGGCCCGTCGACCTCAGGTTCGCGCAGATTCCACGTGTCCTCGGAATCGATGTTCCCGTCGACGAGACCTGTCGAATTTTGCAGGCACTTGGCTGTCAGGAAGTTTCGCGGGACGCAATGGCACTCAAGTTGATTCCTCCGTCATGGCGAGCGGATTTGACTCGCGAAATCGATCTGATCGAGGAGGTGGCACGAGTCTACGGGTATGACCAGATCCCCGAAGATGTTGCAGTTCCCATGATTGCATCCCACTATTCCAGTCGAGATCGAACTCTGGCCATCGTTCGGCAAGTCATGACCAGTCTTGGTTTTGATGAGGCCATGACCCCCAGTCTTGTTCCTGAGAGTTGGGAAGATCGCTTCACCCCATGGAGTGATGCCGGCAGCTTGAAGTCCCAGCAGCCGATGGAAGGTGTCCTTGATCGAGGCAGTCAGACGGCCGGGCCGGTAAGGTGTCTCCGTAGGAGCCTTTTGCCCAGTCTTATCGAAGCTCGGCGGATCAATGAGTTCCGTGGCAATGAGTCTGTCGAACTCTTTGAAATCGCTAAGGTTTACTTACCTCGCAAGGGTCAACTTCCCGAGGAGCCGCTTTTGCTCTCTGTGGTTTCCGAAACCGACTACGTCACAGTGAAAGGCGTTGTTGAGACGCTGTTCCAGCAATTGCACGTTTCGCATCAGGCGAAAATCCTCTCGAGTCAACACGCACTCTTGGATCCGACACGGCAAGCGCAGTGGATGCTTGGGGAGACCGTATTCGGATGGATTGGCGAGTTGTCCGACAGTGCGATGAGTGAAAACAGCCTCCGCCGACCGTGTGCCGTGATGGAGATCAATCTAGAGGCGTTGTTTGAGTACGTCCAACTTGTGCCGCAGCAAAAGGTGCTGAGCTCATTTCCTTATGTGGACCGTGATTTTAACTTCATCGTTGAAGAGTCCGTGACATGGGCTGAGCTAAAGGGAACAGTGGTTGAATCGAGTGGCGATGTTCTCGAGCATGTTCAGTTTCGCGAGGTGTTCAGAAATCCTGAACGGGATGGCGCATCAAAGAAGCGAGTGTTGCTGTCTGTTCGTTTAAGGGCAAGTCATGAAACGCTGACCGGTGAGCAGGCGGACAAGGTCTGCCAGGCGATCATTGAAAGTTCCAAGCGAGAGCATCAGGCGGAGTTGCTGGGATGAACGAAGTTAGAGTCGCGTCAGCCAAAGGGATTTCATCATGAATCAGACCACCGAAGAACACGTTATGGTCGTTCCCACCGAGGTATTCAAAACGGTGGGTTATTTTCAAGGTTTTTGCGGTGCGCCTCAGCCTTATCTGGAGGAACTGCTTAAGCCGGAGCATGTCAGTTATCGACCTCGTAGTGCCATGGAATCCGATCCTTCGTTCAAGCAGCTGATTCCCTATGTGCTGTTGCATCATGTGGATCAAGAAGGTGAGGCATGGGTTTTTCAGTACACCCGAGGGAAAGGGCAGGGCGAGGCTCGGTTACACCAAAAGCGAAGTGTTGGGATCGGTGGCCACATTTCCAGTGTGGATGCCGCGACGGGAGACGCTTACGAAGCTGGCATGCAACGGGAACTCGAAGAAGAAATCTCGATCGATTCGCAGTTCGAATCATCATGCGTCGGTTTGATCAATGATGATGAAACAGAGGTCGGGCGAGTCCATCTAGGCATTGTGCATCGCTTCGACTTGCAAGTTCCGTCCGTCAAGCCTCGGGAAGAGGCCATTCAGGGGGCAGGCTTCGAGCGTGTTTCCGAACTGCTACGCTGCTTGGATGAATTTGAGACTTGGTCGGCGATATGTCTCCAAAGTCTTTTCGGGGATTGACGCAGGCTGCGTAAACTTTCCTATTGACGCTCCACTAATCGGTTCGATTTTGAAGAGTTGAACTGGAGTATGGGTTGAGTTAACTTGCTTGGATGCCGCTTGGTGGAAAGTTTCTTGCAGGTTTGGTGAGCCATGCCTGCTTTCATGATGCACGTCTCTTTCTTGTGTAAGGAAGTGAGTAAGTCCGTGATTCGTTTGAGTTCCATGTTTTCGGGCATGTGGTGCGTCTGCCTCGCGATGGCATTCAGCCTCGCCAATCAAATTGAGGGCTGGTCTGCTGAGCCACCACGTAACGTCGTCTTTATTCTGAGTGATGATCACCGAGCAGATGTTCTCGGTGCGGCGGGACATCCTATCATCAAAACTCCCAATCTGGATCGGCTGGCGAGTGAGGGAGTGCGATTTGAGAACGCGTTTGTTACCACTTCGATCTGTGCTGCAAGTCGAGCGACGCTACTGACTGGACTTTATGAAAGAGGCCATCGATACACCTTTAGGACCGTACCGATGGCAAAAACGATCACGGATCTCAGTTATCCTGTACTGCTTCGAGAATCTGGATATCGAACTGGATTTGTGGGTAAATTTGGAGTGGGTGTTCAGCCCGGAGTCCAGCAGCAGATGTTTGATTTTTTCAAGCCGCTGAATCGCTCTCCTTATTTCAAACGCCAGCCCGACGGTTCGAAGAAGCATATCACGGATACGGTAGGTGACCTCGCGATAGAGTTTCTCAATAGCCAACCGGAGGATCAGCCTTTTTGTTTATCGATCAGCTTCAATGCAGGGCACGCCGAAGACAACGACAAAAAGGATCACTATCCATGGCCACCGTCGGCGGATTCGCTCTACGAGGATATTCAGTTCCCTCGTCCCAAACTTGATGACCCGAAGATTTTTGACTCGCAGCCCGCTTTTTTGAAGAAGTCGCTAAATCGGGATCGCTTTTTTTGGCGATGGGATACTCCCGAGAAGTACCAGCGTAACATGCGCGCTTATTTCAGGCTTCTTAGTGGGATGGATCATACCGTGGGGCGAATTCTGAATGAGCTCAAGGACCTCGGTCTGGATCAATCGACCGTCGTGATTTTTTGTGGCGATAACGGTTACTACATGGCCGAGCGCGGCTTCGCTGGAAAGTGGTCGCATTATGAGCAGTCGTTAAGAGTCCCGCTGATTATCCGAGACCCGCAAATCGACGGCGACAGGAAGGGCGTGGTTGAGAGTCGCTTGGCTTTGAATCTTGATGTTGCCGCCACCATCTTGGATGCTTCGGGCGTCGAGGTGCCTGGTTCCTATCAGGGCAAGTCATTGCTGCCTCTGATTCGCGGAAGTCAGCAAAGGGAGTGGCGAAAAGATTTTCTGATTGAACATCTCATGCACTTTCCTCAAGGTATACCCAAATATGAAGGCGTTCGAGGAGAGCGATGGGTGTATGCGAGGTATTTCGAAGAGCAACCGGCTTACGAGTTCTTACACGACCTCCATCAAGACCCGGATCAGCTTGAGAATTTGGCGGACGATTCCAGATACGCAACGCAGTTGGACATGATGAGAAAGCGTTGCGATGAGATACGCGATGCTGCCGGTGGAGAGTATTCACTGGAAAAATTTCCATTGAGAAATTAGCAAATACCCTGGGTGGCCTCAGACCGCCGATTTCGTAACGACCGCACCTCGACGGGTAATTGCTTCGTCAATTTGCTGCAGCTGGCCCGGGGTCAATTTCCAAGTCATGGCTGCAGCGGTTTCTGTAATTTGCTCGCCGCGTTTGGCCCCGCAGAGTGCCGCCGTGATGCCTGATTGTTGTACGGTCCAGTTCACAACCAGCTCAGAGACTGTTTTTCCGATGGACGCGGCAATGGTTCGCAGTTCGTCCAGGAAATCCTGATTCTTCCGCCACTCTGTCCCTTGAAACATTGGATACTTCGCTCGTCCATCATTCGCTTCGAAAACGTGATCGCGTTTCAGTTTTCCGGCAAGTAAGCCTTTCATGAGAGGCCAGTAGACCAAAATTGAAATGTCATGGGCCAGGCAGTAGGGGACGAGTTCCGCTTCAATTTCCCGTTGAAGCATGTTGTATGGAGGTTGGATCGCTGTCACCGGACATTCGGATTGGAAATCTCGCAGTTGCTGAAGATTCACATTTGAAACTCCAGCAAAGCGAACTTTTCCAGCTTGGATCAGGTCGGCGATGGCGCCGGCTGACTCTCGGATGGGAACTGCAGGATCGGGCGCGTGGAGATAGTAAAGTTCCACATGGTTGGTTCCGAGTCTCGCAAGGCTGGTTTCGCATTCCGCCTTGAGTGTGTCGGGGCAGGCATCGTGGACGCGTTGCCGATCCTCTGTCCAGTGAATCCCCCCCTTGGTCGCGTAGACAATTTCCTCGCGATTGGCCCCGAGCACCTCACCGATCAGGCGTTCGCTTTCACCGTTGGCTCCATAGCAGTACGCCGTATCGAAAAAGTTGACGCCGGACTCGAAGGCCGCGGTCAGCGTTGCCCGGCTGTCCTTGTCGTTGACGTTCACGCTGGTCATCCCGGCAATGGGCCAGCAGCCCATCGCAACGGGCCTTATCTGAACGTCGGAGTTTCCCAAAAATCGTGATTCCATCGCGCGCTTCTAGCCCTGCATGAGACAACGAAACAAGGGGGCGTCCTGAGGTCGGCGCATAAAAAAAGCCTGAGAAGTGACCCCAACGGGATTCGAACCCGTGTTGCCGGCGTGAAAGGCCGGTGTCCTAACCACTAGACGATGGGGCCAAAAGACTCAAGCTGTATCGTTTTTTAGGCGGGCACCCTACGAACGTCAAGAGGTGCAGAACCTATCTTCGAACAAACCGAGCGGAAACTTGACTATTAATCGAGTCTGGCCGAATCTCAAGATGATTTTTCCGAAATCGACTTTGTGCCTTGCTGAATGGCATCGTAGACCTCGCGACGATGCACCGGCACTTCTTTAGGCGCTTCAACCCCAAGTCGGACTTTGTCACCACGGATTTCAACAACCACAATGGTGATATTGTCGTTGATCACAATGCTTTCGTTTTTCTTTCTCGACAAGACCAACATGTGTCATTCCTTTGTTCCGACCAAAGCCATCTATGCTTGACGGCAGGCGACGCAATTTTTTCGGGGGGACTGCGTGGGTGAGGTGTGAAGTTAAAGCGTCAGAAAAAAACCTGGACCCCTATTGACTCCCAAGATTTCTTCACTCCACTCTACGTGGCAGAAGCATGGAGTCAAGAAAACAGGGATGAAATAGCCCCCGAAAAGTGAAGGTCCGCCCGAAAATTACGAATTTCAGCTTCATTTTCAATCCAGAGACCTTTTGACGGTTTTCGCACTCACGTAGCTCCTCGGGCGGTCTAAATCCTTTTCGCGCATAGGTTTGCGTTGATTTTTGGGGCGTGGAATCGCGTTGGAGTTGAGCGACTAGTTTTGATCTAAGGGTTGGCGAATCTACGTCGGGTTTCTGGGGGCTGGGCCGTTCTTTGTCTCGCAGACAGTTGGCTTGTTTGAACTCTGTGCGTGCTGATCCCCATAAGTTGGATTCGTGGTGGGGCGATAGATTTTTGGGCATGGGGCGTCTACTATTACGGAAAGGAGGCTGCCAACTCGAACCCGCTGTCTTGGAGCGTTTTCAAGTTGGCCAGATACACGTTCGAATTCAAAGACAGCTTGGTGCAATAGTGAGAGAAGGGGCGATGACGATTTCGGTGGCAGACTCACGTCATTTTTCTTTGGACCAAGCAACAGCGTCCTTGCCGCTGGTGAGCTCGATTCTGGCTGATCTGGTTGAACTTTCCAATGCGATGGTGACTCGCCGAGAGTTGCTTAGTCAGGTCAAAGAGCAACGATCTAAAAATGAGCTTCGTATCTACGACGAAGAATTGCAGGACGTTGAGGATTGCCTGAAAGCCGACGCGGAGAGATTGAAATCTTACGTCGAGGAGTTGGCTGATCTCGGGGTTCATGTGCGGTCAATACCCGACGGTGTTGTGGGGTTTCCGTCGGTCCTCAAGGGCCGTCAAGTTTACTTGAGTTGGAAACTTGGTGAGCCGCAGATCGCGTACTGGCATGGGCAGGATGAGGGTTTTGAAAATCGCAGGCCTTTCGAGAGTTCGACGCCGAATCGCATGGTTGATTCCACCATTTCTTCAGCCAGCAGCTGAAGTGTCTATCCTTGCTGGTTGGAAAAGCTGAGACTCGCCTTTTGCAAAGTGGCGATAGGAACGGTTTCAGCTATTTCTGACGCGTCGACAATAGTCGAAAAGAAAAAACCACTCGGCAGCGGCAACGGCTTCAATTGCGTCCCGGATTTCCGTTTTGCAATCGATGTTGTCAGCGCACAAATCAACAAATTGTTCGGCTGACCACGGGGCGGTAATGTTCTTTGATCGAACTTCGTGACAGTTGACGTGCTCCGATACCCACGTGGAAAGTTTCTCGTGAATGGGGTGTGTGGGAACTTTTCGGAACCAGTATTTTGCATTGCTATAGTCAGGTTCCCGACGGTGCATGATGCCATGCCAATAGCTTCCTTCCCGACTTGAGATTCCCTGACTTATTTCATGCGAACCGTGGAGGTCATCGAGCCAGAGAAGGATTGCACTCCAGCAAAGCCCTTGAGCTTCTGGGTGCTCCAGAGCATCCGAAGGTAACAAAGTCGTCGGTTCGAGTTCGGTTCGCTTTACCGATGCTCTGCGGCTTGAGCCAAAGTCTGGAGGGCTGTCCCACTGAATGAGTGATTGGAGAGCGCTCGGCCAGTCTGTTATATCGATGGGACAGGGGTACATTTCACTGATCCTAAGGGGCTGGTGGATTCGCGGTGAAGTCGCCTGGGATGCTTTCGGGCATGGCGGTGGATCTGAGCGTTAGCAAGGGCCAACGCATATTGTCTCGAGCAGATCCAATTGGGTTTCAAGCTTCATAATCTCCCAAGCCCTCGCAACCCTGGAAAGACGGCCTTGCGGTTCTGGAATAGACTTCGTTTTGCAGTTGCGTACCACGCACGCCCAGTATGCCTATCGCATGCCCAATATTCATCTCACCTGACTCGCCGTCAATTCGTTCCCGCAGTGAGACCATTTCGTTTTCCTTATCTTCAGGGCCCGCTACACGCATCTAAGGTATCCGTTTGTCTTTTACAAACCGTTCCAACAGTTGCCGAATGCTCCCGCCTTTGGGTCGCCCTGGGATCGAGTCGGATTTGGCAAGTGGATGGATCGCGAGAGGTTCGAACCCGTTGCCCGAAACGCGGTTTGCCCAAAACGCGGATTGCCCAAAACGCGGTGGTCAAGTTTTTTGGTTTATTCAGTTCGGGCGAGGTGTTCGTCCAATTCTTTGGTTGTGAAAAATGCGGTGGCGTAGACCCTTTGAAGCTGTTGACAGGATGGATCCCCTTTCCAGTAGGCGTCCGCGACGGAGAGTAATTTGAACACCCCAATCGCAGCAGCGGATTTCACGTGAGGCCCATGGCAGAGGGCAAGGAACTCGCCGTTTTGGTAGAAGGAGACCTGATCGTGCTCCGCAAATCCGTCTTTGATATGCTCAACCTTCAAGGTCTGTTTCAGGTCCCTGCAAACTTCAATCGCCGACTCTCGATCTTTTTCGATCCGTTCGAAGGTCTCGCCAAGCTCGACGAGCCGCTTCATTTCAGCTTCGATTGCTAGGAAATCGTCGTCACTTAATGCGTGTTGCAAATCGAAGTCGTAATAGAATCCTTCTTCAGTGGCCGGGCCAAAGGCGAGCTGGACTCCTGGGAAGAGTCGCATGATGGCCCGGGCCATGACGTGGGCGCAGGAGTGCCGCATGACGTCAAGTGCCTCGGGGTCCTTGTTCGTGAGGATTTGAACGCGGCAGATGGTGTCCTCGGGGAGCGTCGTATCCAGCCCAACAACAGTGTCATCTATTTTGCCTGCAATAGCGGCATTTGCGAGTCTCGAGCTGATCGACTCAGCGACCTGATGAACCGTGCAGGGGGAGGTGTAGGTCTTTTCTGATCCGTCAGGCAGTTGAACAGTGGTCATGATGCCAAGCAATCCTCGCTGAAAAAGTCTATTGCGGAGGAATCGGAGTTCAGTATAAAGAGGCCCCGTTTTTGGGCAATATTGGATTTTTCAGCTGCAAGGCAAGGACTTGACGAATGGAGTCCTCCTTGGCACACTGTGGCTTCGAGATTGCTCGGATAAGACATGGCAGGTTCATCCGACAGTCCGGTTTTTGGGGCGTTTAGCTCAGTTGGCTAGAGCGTCGCGTTGACATCGCGGAGGTCACTGGTTCAAGCCCAGTAACGCCCACTGCTCCTCTCAGGCACTCGACAAAAATCCGTCTGCGTCAGCAATTTAAGGCGAATCGCCACAAAGGCGGTGCGAATTCACCGCATTTTGCGCATGGCGTCCCTCTTGACCATCGATCCTTGATTTTCTAATTTTAGGGGCTCGAATTTCGTCGATTTCGATGCTCTCCGCATGAGCCACGGGTGATCGACGGCGTTCTAGCCAGCGTAGCTTCAATTGGCAGAGCACCGCATTCGTAATGCGGGGGTTGCGGGTTCGATTCCCGCCGCTGGCTCTCCAAGTTGTATTTTATTAGCCCAAATCTTTTCCGATTGCACTTCGAAGATCGAGACGCAATTGGTCTGAGAACCCAAGACTACAGGTGCCTATGTCCATGGACATCGAATCCCCAGTTCACCAAATTGATTTGAAAGAACTCGTGTTATCCAACGGTTCCTTTGGTCCTCACGAGATTGAGCAAATTCGCTCGACGATCGCTTCGGACTACGCCCAGTTCTCGGTTTTGAGGGATCTTGCGGGGGAGCTTGAAGCGACTGAAGAAAGAAGCCCTGCGACTTCGGTTAGGTTGGGCGTCGGATTGTTCTTGCTGGGCCGGTACCATCGAGCTTGCGAAGTGCTTTCGAACGCTGATGGCGGTGCCGTTAGTCATTACTACCGGGGTAAATCTTTGTTTTACCTCGAAAAATACAGCGAAGCTGTCGAAGCCTACGAACAGGCAAAGCGTGCTGGCTATGATTCAGGTTTCTGCGACGTCGCGATTGCCGAAGCCAAGCGATACAACAAAGAGCCGGAGGATGCCCTCAAAATTCTGGATGAGCTCTATGGTCCCATCGAACAGACTGCCGAGTACCTTTACCAGCGTGCAGCGACCGTTGCGGCGGTGGGTAGCAACCCCTCGGAAGTCGTCGCTTTATATGAGCGAGCTGTCGAGCTTGAGCCAGAGCACGCGGGCGCGCTGTTCGGCCTCGCACTCGAAAACGATCGTCGTGGCAACGATGAAAAAGCACTCGAATTGTATGCCAAGTCGGCCGCTTCATTCCCGAGTCACGTGGGAGCTCTCCTGAACCTGGGCGTGCTTTACGAAGATCATAACCAGTTCGAACGAGCACAGAGGTGCTTCGAGCGAATTCTGGATGTTCATCCTGCTCACCCTGAAGCACGGTTGTATTTCAGGGATGTGGTCGCTGCCGGTGGCGCGACGGTGGATCCGTGGGAAGAGCGTGAAAAGGAAAAAATGGCCCAGATTTTGAAGGTGCCGGTCACCGATTTCGAATTGTCCGTGCGAAGTCGAAATTGCCTCCAGAAGATGAATATTCGCACGATTGGCGATTTGACTCACGTCAGCGAGGCTGAGCTTCTGGCCAGTAAGAACTTTGGCGAAACATCACTGATTGAGATCCGTGAAATGTTGTCGACAAAGGGCGTTGGCATTGGACAGTTCGCGCACGAAAAACGGACTGACGAAGAAGTTGATATTTCCGATGTTCCTGAAGATCAGCGGGCGATGCTCGAGCGTCCCATTGCGGACCTCAACCTTTCGGTGCGAGCACGAAAATGTATGAACCGGCTCACGATGTCAACGCTGGGAGAACTTTGTCGGAAGACTCAGGACGACCTGCTTGAATGCAAAAATTTTGGTGTGACAAGCCTGAATGAAGTTCGTGAGAAGCTTGAGCAACTCGGGCTTAAGCTCCGCGGCGAGTAAGGGTGACTCGTTCTCAGGCTTAGTGTGACTCTTGAAAACCCGGTCTTTCGTGGACCGGGTTTTTTTATTGACGGGTTCGGGGTTGAGCCCGGACGTGAAGCCACCGATGCAACCAAAGGAGTGGCATGAAGGAAGATACTTCGGTTCGCTATCGGCTTGTTCATCAAGATGCGCGTTGTGGTGCTCGAGTTGGAGTGTTGGAGACGCCGCGAGGCGACATTGACTTGCCAACCTTCATGCCGGTGGGGACACTCGGAACCGTCAAGGGTTTGACGGTTGAGCAAGTTGCTTCCACCGGTGCTCAAATTCTTCTGGGGAATACTTACCACCTTGCACTACGACCGGGGGAAGACGTGGTCAAGGATCTGGGGGGCCTGCACCAATTTATGGGCTGGGATCGACCGATCCTGACCGACAGCGGTGGCTTTCAGATTTTTTCGCTGGCGAAGCTGACCAAAATCGATGAACAGAAAGCCGTCTTTCGCTCCCATATCGACGGTAGCAAGCTGGAAATGAGTCCTGAGCGATCGATCGAGATTCAGGAGTGTCTGGGTTCAGACATTGCAATGGTCCTGGATCACGTCATCGGTCTTCCTGCTGCGAGGAGTGACGTCAAGGAGGCCTCTGACCGTTCCATACGCTGGGCAGAAAGATGCTTGAAGGCAGCGACTCGCGCGGATCAGGCCCAGTTTGCCATCGTGCAAGGGGGCTTGGATGAAGGATTACGCCAGGAGTGCGCTCGGGCACTTTGCTCCATGGATTTTCCTGGTTACGCCATTGGTGGATTGAGTGTTGGCGAAGAGCCCAGCGAGATGTATCGCATCATCGATGCGACCATCCCGGAATTGCCCGAAGATCGGCCGAGGTATTTGATGGGGGTGGGGCGTCCCGAGGATCTACTCAATGCTGTCGGCCGAGGCGTGGATATGTTCGATTGTGTGATGCCGACTCGAAACGGGAGAAATGCCTCTGCATTTACAGATTCCGGCTCGATTAAATTGCGAAACAAGCAGTACGAGAGGGAATCCGCACCATTGGATATGGGCTGGAAATCGCCGGTTGGCCATCTGAGTCGAGCTTACTTTCGGCATCTCTTCATGGCCAATGAGATGTTGGGCCCGATTCTTCTGTCGCTTCATAACCTCGCCTACTACCAAAAGTTGATGAAAGAGGCGAGGGAGGCAATTTTGGCGGATTGCTTCTTGGAGCTCTATGCATCACGCATGCAGGGTTGGGCGGCCAATGAGACTCTTTCCGTCAGGTGGACTTAAAAGGCCAGCAATCAGGCAAAATGGAGGGAGTTTGATCCCTGATTTCACGCGGTTTAGGCCGCGGTAAAGACGCCTTGTCGGTTATCTGACAACACCTTAAGATGTTGGGCTTAACTCGACTGGATTTGTAGCATCCCAAAATTGTCTTTTGGGGACGGGGCGACCATGAGTGCTGCAGCGACTCCGCTGCCGTCTCGCGATTTCTCTTCCCTACGCGTGATGTGGGTTCGCCGAAGCCGTTGAGGGGAATTGGGTTCGTGTTCACCAACATTTCTACCCGCAATGCTCCTGGAGCAAGGTAAGCGTCCTTTCATGTTCAACGCTCTGACCTGGATGAGTTGGCAGTTGCTGGCACAACAGGAAAAGCCGGCGGCCGACAATCCGCCTGGGCTTTTTGACATGCTGTCTGGTATGGCGTTACCCATAGGGATGATCATTGTTCTCTACATCTTTTTGATGGTTTTGCCCCAGAGGCGGGAACAGAAGAAGGCTCAGGAATTTCTGAGCAGTCTGAAGAAAAATGACCAAGTCATCCTCCAGGGAGGGATCTTGGCCACGATCATGAACGTACAGAAGGAGCAGGATATCATTACTGTCCGAATTGACGAGTCAACCAATACGAAAATGCGCGTTTTGCGATCGTCGGTTGTCAAAGTCGTTCAGGATAAAGGTGCCTCTGAATCCGGTACAGAATAAGCACAATTTTTAAATTTGTTCGGCGATCAATCTTCTTCATAGGGAAGCAGGGATTTCCTGAGATGAATCATTTGCACAATTTTGCGATTTCTTTGCTGGCTCAAGACGCGGTTGATCCCGCCAATGAATCCACGGGCCCCATCAGCTCGTTTTTGGCTCTTTTGGGAAATGACGTTTTTCTAGCCCTGTTGACGATCGCATTGACGGTGGTTGCCTGTTTTGTCGTAGGCGGCTATTACACCCGGTCAATCCGGCTGCCAGAGATGGGATGGAAGGTCGGTCTCATGCTGAGTTGTTTATTCGTTTCAGCGGAGATGATCGTTTTTAAATGGCCCCCTCGCCTTGGTGTCGACCTCAAGGGCGGGGTGGTCTACATGGCACAGATCTCGCCGGTTGCCGAGGATGAGAACGTGAAGCCCGAGGATTTGGTGCCTCGGCTCAAAGAACGCGTCGACCCGACAAACACCAAAGAGATCATGATTCGTCCTTACGGATCCGACATGATTGAAATTGTGATCCCTGACGTCACCGATGCGGAAGGTGATCGAATTTGGAGTAAAGTGACTCAGCAGGGGGTCATGCGTTTTCAGATCGTTGCTCGGGGTGTCGATGAATCTCAGGTTTCAACACCACTGAAAGATCTGGCTGATGCCCAGGCTGCAGCGGGTAATCTTTCGCCTTGGGTGCTTGATGCCAAGCAGAATCGGGTAGGACGCTGGGTCGGGATTGGTCGAAAGCTGGACCAATTCGGTGATCTTGGAGCGTATCGTTATGTTCCTTCTGGGAACGCAATCATTCGTGATGCCACCACGGGCGTGATTCTGAATCCTCCTGCCGACGCTTTGGTGATGGAGGAGGGGAACGAAGGGGTACTTTTGACTCAGTGGGCCGAAAGCGGGAACATCCCAGGATTGCCTGAAGGTCAAAAGGCAAATCTGCAAATCCTGATGGAGGTTGGCAACTTTGACGTCACCGGAGACTCCCTTGCAAACCCGACACAGGGTTTTGATGACCGAAATCGACCTGCAGTGAATTTTCAGCTGAAGGGCAAGGGGATCGGTTTCTTCTATAAGTTGACCAGTGACAACATCAATCGCCCCCTCGGAATTGTGATGGATGATCGGTTGCTCTCGGCACCGAACATCAACAGTGCAATTTCTAATCAGGGTCAGATTATGGGAAATTTCACCCAATCTGAAGTGGAAGATCTGGTCAACATTCTGAAGTCAGGTCGGCTGCCCGCCACCATCAAGGAACAGTGGGTCAGCAAGGATCAGGTCGATTCCAACATCGGTAAACAGATGCAGAGTCAAGGCTTGATAGCCATTGGGGCATCATTCGTCTGCGTCATGATTTTCATGTTGTTCTACTACAGATTTTCTGGCGTTGTGGCGTGTTTTGCCTTGATCGTCAATGTTGCGATGATCGTTGCGTTGACCATGCTCATCAACTTCCCGTTCTCGTTGACCAGTCTCGCGGGATTGGTGCTGACGGTGGGTATGTCGGTGGACGCGAATGTCCTGATCTATGAGCGTATCCGTGAGGAACTTGCGAAAGGGTCTTCTCTGCGAATGGGGATTCGCAATGGTTTTGCCCGGGCTACAACGACCATCGTTGATGCCAACGTCACGACGTTGATCACCGCCGTGGTTCTGTACGCGATTGGAACGGAGCAGATCCGAGGTTTCGCAGTGACGCTGATTTTGGGCATTCTGATCTCAATGTTCACCGCGATCTTCTGTGCTCGCGCGATTTTTGAAATTGCTGAGAGAACCCGAATCCTGAGAAAACTTGGAATGCTACAACTGCTTAGCCCCACGCGATTCGAGTTCACAAGGTTTTGGAAGATGACGACAGTCGCCTCGATGCTGTTGATTGCGATCGGCCTCGTCGCAACCTACTGGAGGTACAATTCTACAAAAGACTTGTTTTCGTATGATCTAAAGGGCGGAACGAGTGCTCGGATCGTTTTTGAAGAATCCCAAAAGCCCGAAGAGGTTCGCAAGCTCTTAAAGGATTACTTCGCGAACCTCGAAGTGGGCGGGGTGACCTTTGACGTTGACGCGTCCATGGTGAAAGCCAATACCTACGAGGACAACACGGTATTTCGCGTGGATACGAGTCTTAAGCCGTGGGAAGTCCAAGACGAATCCATCGCAAAACTGCGGGAAGAACGTCAAGCACTCGTTTTAAAGCGTGATCAAGCAAACGGCGAGGAACGCGAAAATCTTGATAACGAGATCAAAAAGAAGAGTGAAGAAATTGACGAAAAAACTAAGCGACCAGAAGACTACCCGGAGTTCACAGAGATTCTGGAAGACGTTTTTGAGGGAAAACTCGCTCACTATGAACTCGAGGTAGGCAAACTCACATATACACCGGTGAGTCTGACCACCGAGCCGGAATCGACCGAGCCGGAATCGACTGAGCCGGAATCGACTGAGCCGGAATCGACTGAGCCGGAATCGAC
>JAKVCA010000046.1 GCA_022448315.1 Pirellulaceae bacterium
CCTTTTGGTCTGTACCGGTACCCTTTTGGTCTGTACCGGTACCCTTTTGGTCTGTACCGGTACCTTCTGGGACTTTACCGGTCAGTATTTTTACCACGTTCACGAAGTTGTCATCGACGTCATCAAACGCACCCTTGACCCCGCCGTCGATCCTCGAGTAAAGGATCCAGACGAAAAAGATACCAATGAAGCAGAGAAAAGTACCCGTTGCACCGAGAAATGCTGTGACTTGATAAAAGATCTTTGCCGAGGGTTTCATGTTGAGTGTTTCAGCAAAAGTGGATTGATTAGGTTTGGTGGTAATTCATGGTGACCTTCACCGTGCGTATTCTGCCTTCGAGACCCTCTCATCTTAACCTGAGTGGTGCACTGGGCTTGCGAAAAAATGGCCTTGTCGCGTATTTGTCAGGGTATCGTTACGTCTTTGAGGACTCGAATCTCAAATGTTTAAAGTGTTTTCGGTGAATCCGACGGGGGTGTCAATCTTCGAGACATTCACGCGAGTTTTGCGAGTTTGAGGGTTACCGCGTTGACCCCGGTTTTCTTATGCTCTTGACTGCTCGCCGGCATGTTGACCAGGATTCTGTAATTCACTTGTCCACCGACAGGTCTGTGTCTCCAACCACGAAGGAGTTTCGCTTCGTGGATTTGTCAATTGAATCGTTTCGGCAGGAAAATCGCTGCACGTCAAGGTCACTGGAAAATTGACCAAGGAGTCTTACCAGATTTTCGCACCCGCGGTGGATGAATTGATTGTTGAGCATGGAAAGTTGACGATTCTATTCGAGATGCATGAATTCCATGGATGGACCATGGGAGCGATGCAGGAGGATCTGAAGTTCGACTACAAGCATTGGCATGATATTGAGAAGCTCGCGATCGTCGGCGAATCGAAATGGAAAGCTGGAATGGTCGCACTCTGCAAGCCCTTCACGTCCGCGAATATCAAGTACTTTGATCATGAGAAACTCGACGACGCGCAGACGCGGCTCGCAGAATAACGTGAGACGTCGCGTCAACGATCTGAGTGGGATAGAAAACCCGAGAGTTTTTCGCACTTTGCGTCGCTCATGCGATCGCTTCTAGTAAGGAAACAAGTCGCTTTGATCTGCAGCGAGCCAATTCGCTGCAGACCCGGCCGGAGACTTGCATTCTAGTTTTTACGGCAAGGCGGTCATCATGCAGTGGTGGGCCGTGCGAGGGCTGGGGTGTCGACCTGGGGTCTTCCCCGAACTCGACTTCGAAAAAAGGACCTTGAGCTCACTGTCCCATCCATGTTCGCGGATTGCGAACGTCCTGTTCCAGCTCCTGATGGCGACGCTGGAGGTACTCACGAGAGATTTGTTCGGCTTTCAACTGATCTTGCTTGTCATAGTCCCAGAATTCCTGCACGATCTTCTCGCACTCAGGAAAATGACTGCCGTCATCGCCAACTCGTCGCCGCAAATCAGCGAGTCGACTTTTCAGCTGCTCGACCACGGCCTGATGCTCTGATGACGCATACAGATTCTGGGTTTCAAAAGGGTCATTTTTGAGGTCGTAGAGTTCCCAGCCGGGAGGGGTTTGATAGCCGCCATCGTAATTGCAGCCGTAGTAGTAGATCAATTTGTAGTTTTTCGTGCGGATACCCAGATGCGCAGGGTTGTCGTGGTGAGCCATGTGCATCCAGTAGCGGTAGTAGGCTTCCTGTTTCCAATCTTCAGCTTCAATGCCAGTTTCCAAAAGAGAGCGAAATGATCGACCCTGCACATTCTCCGGAATGATGGCGTAAGCAAAATCGAGCATCAGTGGACCGAAGTCAACATTTTCGACAATCGAGTCAAACTTCTGCCCTGGTTTGATGGACTTTGGATATCGGATCAGTAGAGGCATACGTTGTGATTCTTCATACATCCAACGTTTGTCCTGATAGTCATGCTCTCCGAGCATGAAACCCTGATCGCCCGTGTAAATGATCACCGTATTATCCAGTTGGCCCGCCTGGTCCAGATGATCGAACAGCCTTCCCAGATTGTCATCGATCCCTTTGACACAGCGAAGGTACTTCTTCAAATACGCATTGTAGGACAGACGCGTATTCTCTTCGTCGGTGAAATCTTCGGCGTTATAGTTCTCGGGGAACTCATCCGGATAGAGCTCTGGTAGATCCCTCAGGTAAGATCGGCGCGGATTGCGTCCACCAATGGAGGTTCCAACATGAGGGATGAGCGAGTCATTTACGCCTCTCGTTGCGATTGAACCAAATTTGGGATCGCGTTTCCAAAGGGTTTCAGGCTCGGGGATTTCAGCTTCCGCCAGATAAGACTCATATCGTGGTGCGTTGTCGAAATAATCGTGTGGTGCCTTGTAGTGGTGCATCAGGAAGAAGGGTTTGCTCTGATTCCATCCTGTTTTCAGCCAATCTAAGGTCAGGTCGGTGATCGCATCGGTCACATGCTGACCCTCAAACTTGATCGTATTTTTTCCCCAAGGTTTGTCACCGCGAATGCGAAATTCCGGATTGTGGTATTTGCCCTGCCCGGGGAGCACGCAGTAGTAATCGAAATCCGCAGGTTCATTTTTCAAGTGCCACTTACCGATCATGGCCGTGTGATACCCGGCCTGACCCATTTGAACGGCGAGCATTTGCTTGCCTGGTGGAATGCGGCCCGAAAGATCCACGGCCGCGTTGGTGTGACAGTATTGTCCCGTCAGAATGCAAGCCCGCGAAGGCGAGCATATCGAGTTGGTGCAGAAGGCGTTTGTGAACAAAGCGCCTTCTCTCGCGAGTCGATCGATATTTGGTGTTGGAGCAATGGTCGCAAGACGGCTGCCATACGCTGAAATCGCATGAGCGGCGTGGTCATCAGACATGATGAACAAAATGTTCGGCTTTTCGGCTCCGCCAGCAGGTTCCGATAAGAAAGGAGGGGTAACGGCGACACACAGAACGATCGCGAGGATTCGAGACATGGACAGGGATCCTTCGTGGATAAATGGGAAAAACTAGGCGATGATTTCCTTGATCACCTGTCCGCCAAACTGGCTCAGTTGTTTGAATCGACCACCATGGAAATAGGTCAGCTTGTTATCATCAAGCCCCAAGAGATGAAGCAAGGTAACGTGGAGGTCTCGAATGGGATGCACACATTCGACCGCTTCCGCACCAAAGTCGTCTGTCGCACCCACGACACCAGGTTTGACTCCACCACCTGCCATGAGCATGGTCATGGCCTGGTTATTGTGTCCACGTCCGATGGAATACACCCCTCCCCGTTTGTTATTGTCGGCCGTTCGACCGAATTCGCCCGTCCAGATCACCAGAGTCTCTTCCAGTAGGCCACGCTGTTTGAGGTCTCGCAGCAATGCCGCCATCGGCTTGTCAACGCTTTTGATTCTCGCTGTATGCCCGCGTTCGAGGTAGTCGTGACTGTCCCATCCGCCGCTGAAAATTTGCACAAAGCGAACACCGCTTTCGAGCATCCGCCTCGCCATGAGGCACTGCCGACCAAATTCGCGTGTCTCCATTTCGTCCAAGCCATACATCGCATGGGTTTGAGGAGATTCTTGCGACAGATCGATCACACCCGGGACCTCGGCCTGCATACGATACGCGAGTTCATACCCGTCAATTCGAGCTTGCATTCGCTCATCCTGAACCGGCATGTTTTCGAGATGCATTTGGTTCAGTCTTGCAAGTTCATCCAAGGCACGTCGTTGGTGTTTGGACGTTTTGTAATCTGGGGGCGTCAAATCCAGGATGGGTGACCCGTTCGGACGCAGTCTTGTACCCTGAAAGTGAGGTGGCAGAAAGCCATTGCTCCAGTTGGTTGCACCGCCCTGAGGAAGTGCGAGTTCCGTCATGACGACATAGCCCGGAAGATTCTGATTCACGGTGCCCAGACCATAGGTCGTCCAAGATCCCAAAGCGGGGTCGCCTCCAAGACGACTGCCGGTATTCATGTGGAAAAGAGCTTCGGGGTGATTCAGGGACTCGGCCTGGCAACCTCTGAAATTGCAGAGTTCGTCGGCAACATAGGGGTCTGACATGTGCTGCCAGGGTTCCGACATTTCGACGCCTGTCTCACTTACTTTACGGAAACGAAACGGGCTGCCAACGAAAAACTTGAATCCCTTTTCCTGTCCGACTTTCAGATGAGATTCAGATTTGTGCAGTCGTGTTAATTCCGGTTTTGGGTCAAAGGTGTCCATTTGCCCGGGACCACCTTCCATGAAAAGCATGATGACTCTTTTTGCCTTTGGGAGATGCATTGGTTTTTTGGGATGAAGCGACGGTCTTTCGGGCTGAGACTCGTTCTCGTCGGCGTCGAGCATGGAGGTCAGAGCAACACTGCCGAGTGTTGCACCAAGACCGAGCAGCGCCTTGCGCCTTGAAAAATTAGGTGTCATGATCAATAAGTCTCGAGGGAGCGTTGTTGGATTCAGTTGATGAACATGTACTCATTGGTGTTGAGCAGAATCAAGCACATGTCGGCGAGGGCGCGGGTTGAAGCGGAAACCTCAGCCGGCTTTCTATCCGCGACGTAATTTTCGAACACGGGCAAGATTTCTTCATAATCGAAGGGTTTTCCAGAAAACTCTTCGACGAGCGAGCGGGTGATATTTGTCGGGAAGACAACCGCAGTAGGGACCGTATCTGCGTGGTATTGAGACATGTCGCGAACATATCGACCCATCAAATCCTGTTCTTTTCCCGTGGGGTTTCGTCCCAGCACCAGATTAAATGCGAGATTTATCTGTTGGACAAGTTCTGCAGATTCCGATTGCAATCGCAACGCAAATGCGATGGATCGGTCCGTCATCATGTCACTGTTGAGCAACGTAAAGGACTGCGGGGTGACCGAGGCGGTTTCGCGCTTTTCACAAGACTCATTGGGATTCGGCTGATTGAACAACTCACTAAAGGGATCCGCCTGCCCTCGAACAACATACGCGTAAACCGAACGACGGTTTCGTAGTTCAGGTGTGGGTGAAGGTTGGTAGGCAGGAGCCAGCGAAAACTGGATCATCCGAGGTTGCAGAGCGACCTCCATGTTGATCTCCGGGAAAATCGGCAGCCCGCCGTCAGAGTGATGCAGCTCTCCACTCAGAAATAAGGCGCCGTCTCGAATCTCTTCGGCGCTCAGGCGTCTTCGAGGAAAATACGATAGCCATTGATTGGCAGGGTCAAGACGACTGATTTGTTTCAGGTCGGCAGGCGAGGAGCTTTGGCGGTAGACTTGCGATAACAGGATTGCGCGATGCAGTCTTTTAATTTTCCAACCATGCTCGACAAAGTCTGCGGCCAACCAATCCAGCAATTTAGGGTGGGTGGGCTTGGAGCCTTTGGCTCCGAGATTATTCGCATTTGCTGCGAGACCTGTGCCGAAATGATGTTGCCACAATCGGTTGACGAGACTTCGTGTTGTGAGGCTGTTTTTCGGGTGGGCGATCCACTGCGCGAGTGCAAGTCGTCGCCCTTCCACATTGTCTGTAATCAGGTAGGGATCAATCGGATTTGAACCCGCGCCCACGCCTACAGCACTCAACACACCTGGCGTGACTACGGAGCCCGGTGCGGCAAGCGCCCCTCCGTCGAGAATGTAGTTGACCGGAGTCGGGTCCGACGACTGTTTACGATTGATCCGCAGCTTTCGGGCGCCATTCCAAGCAAGCTTTGACTGGGAGACATCGTAGACGCTTTGAGCCATGGGTTGGTATCGCTCGAGACGGCGGTTCCAAATCCAAACATCTTGTTCCCGAACTTTGAGCTGCCCTTGCTCCACGTGGTTCAATCCCACGTGACGCGGCGGCTTGTCTTCATCTGGAAGATTCTTCCTCGCTTCCACCGTCTTGTAGGGAAGATCGCGTTGGGCAAACCATGCTCGGGCAGCGGTTTCGCGCTTTTCCACAAGTCGGTTTTTTTCAGTGGAGGCGAAGTCGAGCATGCGCTGAACGTGCTTGCGACCCGATTCCATGCCTTCGAGATTTTCTTCGGGCAGAAAGGGGACTTGGCGTTCGGCCATGAATGTGGTCGAAAATGCCGAATAAAGTCGGTAATAGTCCCGGGTCGGGATGGGGTCAAACTTGTGGTCGTGGCACTTGCAGCATCGAAGCGTCTGCCCCAAGAAGGCCTGGCCTGTAATATTCACGAGGTCGTCAAGGTACATCTGACGAGCCTCCGCTTCGTCAACCATCGCGTTGTCCCACGGTCCTAGACGCAAGAAGCCGGTTGCAATGATCCAGTCGGACTCTTCGTCTGTGTAGTTTCCTTTCAGCTGAGCTTGGTAAACCAGATTGGGCTTTTTGGGATTCCGCGAGCGTACGGATTGGTCCGCCAATGTGTCGCCTGCGAGCTGCTCGAGGATGAATTCGTTGTAAGGTTTGTCAGTGTTGAAGGCTCGAATGACATAATCACGGTACCGCCACATGTTGGACCGTTCGTAATCATTCGACATGCCTCCGGTATCTGCGTACCGTGTAATATCCAGCCAGTGACGACCCCAGCGTTCGCCATAACGTGGGCTTGCGAGCAGTCGGTCGACCAAATCTCGCCAGGCCCCATCCGGGTCTTCATGGCAGGCCTGTTGGAAATCTTTGATTTCTCGGGGAGTTGGAGGAAGTCCCGTCATGTCGAGTGTGACGCGTCGAATCAAAGTTCTTGGCGATGCCATGCCGGAGGGTTCTAAACCCTGTGCTGTCCATTGACGTTGAATAAAGTGATCAATCGCTTCAGTCGCGGTTAGGGAGGTCGGCTCCAGTTCTGTCTTCGAACGCACAGGGGTGAATGCCCAGACGTCTTCGGGTGAGTAACGTCGATAAGTCCACTCATCCGAAGAGCCACCACTGGTCAAAACTTGTCGTTTGCCACTTTTGTCAGGCAGCGCGGACCATTCGGCAAGGAGTTTGCGACGGGTCGCCACATCGGGCCAAGGAGCGCCCGCGAGAATCCATTTTTTGACGACCGCCACTTCATCGTCCGTCAAACGATCGTTCTCTTTGGGAGGCATCTCAGATCCATTCCATAGGATCGCCTGAACCAGCGGGCTTTTATCGGGTCGGCCTGGCACAATGGATGCGTCTCCTGATTCACCCCCGGTCAGCATGCCTTCCAAAGTCGTCAAGTCGTATTCGCCACGAATTTCCTTCCCGTCCCCTCCATGACAGCCAAAACATTTGTTCTGGAGCAATGGATAGACTTCGACTGCAAACAGGACCTCGGCTTCTTTCACTAAAGCAGGTTGATCGACGACCGCAACCGTGGTGGACTGCTGCGCCTTCGCTGAAGGCGGTGTGAAACAGATGAAACAGGCGACAATGATCGTCGCCGCCCAATTCGAATCTCGATAATTCAGCATGCTGACTTTCCAGAGGTTTTTGAGATCGACCTTCGGTTGTCATCGATCCGTGGTCGAATACCAATCTAGTAGTTTAAACAAGATTTCGACAGAAATCTCTGTTGAAGGGATAAGCGTGCCTGCCATTTGCTGGTCGATTTTATCCGGCAATTTTCACGAACCAGGTTCATCCGGCCGCCGAAATGTTCCAGTCAAAGTTGACGGGCCAAAATACCACTTGTCGCGAGGGTTGTCGTTTCTTTTCAATACCGGAGGACGTACATTGATCGAGTCAAGAGTGAAGCCCATTCCTCGCAGACGTTTGACGCCGTCTGCCATTGGTCAAAGGAACCTCATGCGAACTCAACTGAGAAATAAATCCTGCCTGATATGGATCGGAATGATCTGGGCCGTCGTTGGAGGATCTGAGGTCAAGGGAGAGGACCGGACTGATGCTAACAACCTAACAGGTCCGCAAGCGATCAAAGCGGTTTTAATTGCGCAAGTCGAAGCGTGGAATGCCCATGACATTGAGATGTTTATGGAAACTTATTGGAATTCAGAAAGTCTTAGTTTCAGTTCGGGTGGAAAGACGACACTCGGCTGGAAAGCGACGCTGGAACGATATCAAAATCGGTATCCAGATGGCGGGAAGATGGGGCGGCTGCAATTCGAGAATTTAGAAATAGAGATGTTGAGCCCTTCATCCGCTTACGTTCTCGGAGAATGGCACCTCAAAAGAAAAGGCGAGGACATGGATGGGAACTTTACCCTCGTTTTTCGGATCATCGAGGGGAATTGGAAAATCGTCCACGATCATAGTTCTTTGCGTGAGGAGGAAGCATCGCCCGAAGAGTGAACTTCGATTGCAAGTCTGTAAACAAGGCTGACGCTTGCAGAAATGACGGACCAGCCTTGCCGATCAACAAGTTGATCAAGCTGCGGTGAGAATGAGCCAGCGCACGGCCTGATCCTCGAGCAGTTGCAGGCCCATGACGCCGCAGGTTGCGAGGAGCAATGCGATGCCGATAACCATGGAAAGTTCACAGAAGACAAATGAAAGGATTCGAATTCGCGAACATCCGATCTTGGCAAGCGTTTGCAGCTCGCGTTGCCTGAGGCGCAAGGACAAAACAATCACCAGAGTGAATGTGAGTAAAGTCGACAGGCCCACCAGAAATGCTCCGGCAATGATGAAGGTTCGAACTTTGAGAACGGTATCCAGCAACCCGTCGATGTGGTCTTGGGGAACAAGCACCTGAACCCGTTCGTCTTTGCCGAGGTATTGACCTCGCAACAGATCACTTGAACGTCCGTCTGGGGGAAGAATGAGGAGTGACGAGATCGGAAAGTCCGACTCGTCGCCGTGAAAGTGAAAGCTCTGGATATTATCCGCAGTGATGCGGTTGTATTGAAAAATCTTCGGACTCACCGAGATGTTAGTGGCGTCCTGGTCCAGAATTAGTTCGTCGTCATTGGCTTCAGCGACGTCCTGGTGTCCATGCCCAAGGCCCTCGATCACCCACGCCGTTTTCAGGTCGATAAATACGGCTCGATCGTCTGGTGTCCCGGTCGCTTCGAGAATACCAGTGACTCGCATCTCAAGGGGATAGGTTCCAGCGAGATTAACAAAACCCTCGGCCTTCGATCCGACGTAGTCTCCCGGTTTCAGTTTCATCGCTTTTGCAACGGTTGCTCCGACTACGCAATCACCCAAGATCGAAATCGTTGCGCCTTCGACCACCTTGAGATTTCGAAATTCGAAATAGTCCAAGGTGGTTCCCACGAGTGGCCAGCGATCGACATGAAACCGAGTGTGAAGTGGGATGGAATCGGCGTAGCCTGTTTGATTCACCCTCGTGGACTCACCCAATTCGATCGGAGTTGGGGGATCTGTCTCGAAGTAAAGTGCGTTGAGCACCAGGTCCAGTTGGCTTCCCTTGGCTCCAAGAACCAAGGGTGTGGTGGAGGCTCGATTCTGCAATTGTTCGGCGCTGGTTCGCACGACCACGTCGAGGCCCGCGGGCAGAAAAACGATCAACGTGAGTGAGGCCACGAGGATGGTTGTTCTTGCACGGTAAAACGTCAGGTATTGCCAGGCCAGGAAGAGATTATCCAACATGGATTGCGATCGGTACTGTTTACGTAGAGGCAGATTCAATTTCAGGATTTGGTGGCGTTGTGCGAAAGAAGCTTTCGAAGTCAATCACACGATCAAATTGTTTCAGTAAATCATGGTCGTGAGTGACCGTGACCAGAGTGTGACGATCTGACTTCACCACGTCCATCAACAAATCGAGAACACGCATCTTATTGATGGGGTCGAGGTTACCTGTGGGTTCATCAGTGAAGAGGTATTTTGGGGTGTTGATCAACGCCCGGCAGATTGCGACCCGCTGCCTTTCGCCTTGGGACAATCGGGCGGGGAGGCGATGCAGTTTGTCACTGACCTCGAGGCGCTGGGTAAGTTCTATGGCACGCTGTTTCACCGACGGATCCAGTCTCATGGCATTGTGGAGTCGGAACGGCAGCAGAATATTATCCAGAGTGGTCAAGTACTCCACCAATTCGAACTCCTGAAAGACGAGTCCCAGATTTTGCAAGCGGAACAGTCGCCTTTGAGCGTCACTGAGGCCGGAGACCTCAGTTTTACCAATCTGGATGACGCCACTCTGCGGCGTCAAAATTCCGGCAAGCAAATTGAGAAGCGTTGTTTTGCCAGAGCCACTAGGTCCCACGATAGCAACTTTTTCACCCTCCTCGATTTCGAGAGACTCGACGGCCAATTCAAATTCGCGGCTGTAGGCAAATTTCAATGCAGAGACTTTGATCATGGATGAATAAGCTACCTGGCTTCACGCGGATCGGTGACTATGAAGGTGCATGGGAGGGCTTGACAAGAATCGTCTTTCGTCACGGATCATTGTAACGCTGAAAGTCCGAGGGCGTACCATTGACCGAGGCTGAGGCGGACTTTTGAGACGACCTTTACGCTGGACGGTTAACGCCCATTTTAATCCATCCTGCCTTAGGTTCGGTCATTTCCAAGCATCTCATTCCCGTCCATCCGTCAAATTCGGACGGCGATAGCTTTCTTCCGCATCAGCAACCCGCTATTCTGTAGCCCTCATTTGATATCCCATCGCTGGGAAACACCCTGATTCAGGGTCTATCCACTCGAAAGGAGTGAGGACGGTTATGGAGTCGAAGAACGCCCGGCTCGGGCTGCTGCTGTTCACGATCTACACCCTGTTCTATGCGGGTTTTGTCCTGCTGAACGCGTTCGCAGCAGACACGATGGAATGGCTGCCGTTCGCAGGGATTAACCTTGCGATCTGGTACGGTTTCGGGTTGATCATCGGGGCTTTTGCTCTAGCTGGGATTTATGGCTTCCTCTGTCGAGAAAGCAGGGAGTAAGTCATGATTTATGAGCCTTCGACACTTGCGGTGACCGTCTTTTTTCTCTTTGTTGCCTTCACCTTGGGACTGAGTTTCTATCTGGGCGGACGCGCGAAGTCTTCGCAGGGATATTTCGCGGCGCACGGCCAGATCCCGTGGTTCGTCAACGGCGTTGCCTTTGCAGGAGATTACCTGTCGGCCGCATCATTTCTCGGGATCTGTGGAATGATCGCGTTCTACGGTTACGATGGCTTTCTCTACTCCATCGGTTTTCTTGCGGGTTGGATTGTCGCCCTGTTTGTGGTTGCCGAGCCGATGAAGAGGTTGGGTAAGTTCACCTTCGCGGACGCATTGAATTCCAAGTTTCAGTCTCCAGGGCTCAAGCTTGCCGCTGGAATCAGCACCTTGGCGGTGAGTATTTTCTATTTGATTCCTCAGATGGTTGGTGCAGGTGTCTTGATCCAGCCTCTGCTTGGCTTTCCACAGTGGGTGGGTGTCCTGATCGTTGGCGCGACGGTGGTCATCATTGTGTTGACGGCGGGAATGGTGTCGACGACCTGGGTTCAATTTCTGAAGGGTTCTTTGCTCGTGGTCTTCAGTCTTGTCTTGACCGTCATGATTTTGTCTCGCGGTTTCAAGGTTGAGGAAAGCGGTTTGCGAATGGTGGGTCCGTTTGCCGTCGATAAAACGGAGTCGGTCAACGCGCAGTTGAATGAAGTTGTTTCGCAATTGCGGGAACAGCCAGAGTGGGCGGACGCGACGATTCTCTCGTCCGATCAGGAAGGATGGTCTGAAAAGCCTTACCTTCGAGTGCAGGATGCGGAAGCTCAAGCGGTTTCTGTTTGGCGGATGGATGTAAACGCTGACGGCGAAGCGATTCTTCGAGAGGCTCAGACCGTCTCAAAGTCGGCCGATGGAACGACCTTGGTGAACGGGCAACCGAAAGGAAGCAAGAAGGGTGAGCCGGAACTGAAGCCGATCGGCTTTATCTCAAAACTTCCCGACGGAAACACGGAAACGGGTCCTCTTGGCCCACTTTCATTTTTCAGCACGCTCCAGCAGAGTGAGGTCATTCTTTGGTCAAAGGAAACCGTCGGTTCTGGGGCGGATGCGACGACGGTCTATTACCAGAAACCAACACCGGGCAGTCAGATTCTTCGCCCTGGAGAACATCCGAAATTTAAGGGGATTCGCAAAGACTCCTTGTTGGATCGATTGAACTTTCTTTCGCTCATGATCGCCCTGTTTGCGGGTACGGCTTCTCTCCCTCACATCCTGATTCGATACTACACGGTGAAAGATGAAAGTAGTGCAAGGAAGAGCACGATTGTGGGAATCGCAAGTATCGGGTTCTTTTACGTGCTGACGCTCTATCTAGGACTCGGGGCCATGACGAGCGGCGCGCTTGATGTAACGGACGGCAACATGGCCGCCCCGTTACTCGCAAAAAGTATGAATGAATGGCTCTTTGCGATCATTTCCGCGATCGCTTTCACGACCGTACTGGGTACTGTTTCTGGCTTGATTCTGGCTTCGAGCGGTGCCGTGACGCATGACTTGCTGACGTATTTTTTCAAGATGCAATTGGAAGACGCGCAGCTCGTGAGAATCGCAAAGATTGCTTCGGTGGTCGTTGGTGTGATTGCGATTATTCTCGGGATTCAATTTCAGGGCATGAACGTCGGTTACCTTGTGGGCTGGGCATTTAGCGTTGCGGCTTCGGCAAATCTCCCTTCACTCGTCATGGTCCTGTTCTGGAAGGGGGTCACGAAGCAGGGTGTGATTGCAGCGGTTCTCGTCGGGATGACCAGCTCGTTAGCATGGATTCTGTTGAGTGCCGATTCATTCACGCAGATTTACGGGCTTGCTGCGGAGGATGCGATCGTTCCGTTTAGCCAGCCGGGTATCGTGACGATTCCACTGGGCTTCATTGTTCTTGTAGTGGTTTCACTCATGACCAACGGCAGACAAACCCACCCAGAGACTTCGAATTAGCGTGAAGTCGTGACTCGGGGGTGGAAGTGGCAAGTGTTACGTAGTTCGAATTGCCTGAATTCGCATCGTCTGAATTCATGGTGCTGGCACGGCTAAGTGAGCTTCACCAGGATTCGATCTGCTTAGCAATCGCCGTCTGGCTCGCAATGGTTTGCATCACGCCAGAATGTCGCGGACCAGATTGCCATGCACGTCGGTCAGGCGGAAATTGCGGCCTTGAAATTTGAAGGTTAGCCGTTCGTGATCGATCCCCAGTAGATGCATCCAGGTTGCTTGCAAGTCGTGGACGTGAACCCGGTTTTCGGCCGCATTAAGACCAAACTCATCGGATGCGCCATACGACATTCCTGACTTCACGCCACCCCCCGCCATCCATACGGTGAATGCATACGGGTGATGATCTCTGCCCCAACGAGGGCGGTTGTTTAGGTCCCCCTGTAGGAACGGAGTGCGGCCAAATTCCCCGCCCCAGATGACTAATGTGTCGTCAAGCAAGCCGCGGCGCTTCAGGTCAAGGACAAGGGCGGCCGACGGTTGGTCGGTATCTCGGCATTGGCTGTAGAGCTCGGTGGTGAGACTGTTATGTTGGTCCCAGCCTGCGTGCATCAATTGCACATAGCCGACACCACGTTCGATCAAGCGTCGCGCCATCAAGCAGTTATGGGCGAATGATCCGGATTCCGTGACGCCGGGGCCGTACATGTCGAGTGTCTCTTGCGTCTCATCAGACAGGTCGGTGAGATCCGGAACGCTTGATTGCATACGAAATGCCATTTCGTACTGTGCGATTCGAGTGGAGATCTCAGGATCGCCCACCTCTTCGAGCCGCACCCGATTGAGGTCAGAGACCTCATCGAGGATTTCCCGCCGGATTTGGCGACTAATGCCGTCAGGATCTTTCAGGTAAAGAACCGGTTGCCCGGATCCCCGAAATTTGACGCCCTGAAACTTTGACGGAAGAAACCCTGAACCCCAGTAGAAATCGTAGAAGATCTGACCGCAGGTCGTGTTTTTTGTGACCGAAGTCATGACGACGAAAGATGGCAGACTGTCTGTTTCACATCCAAGCCCGTAGGACATCCAGGCACCGAGAGTTGGGCGACCAGGCAGTTGCGACCCGCTTAGCAAGAAGGATATCGCGGGGGCGTGGTTGACCGCATCGGTGTGCATGCTTTTGACGAAGCAGAGCTCATCAGCAATCTGGGCCGTGTAAGGTAAGAAATCACTGACCCAAGCGCCGCTTTGGCCTCGTTGGTGAAAGGGTTCAACCGGAGCAAGCAAAAGTTTTCCCTGTGGATTTCCGGTCATGGTGCTGAAACGTTTTCCAGCGACGACCTCTTCGGGTACGGCTTGTCCATGCCGCTTCTGAAGCTCCGGCTTGTAGTCAAACAGGTCCACATGGGTCGGAGCACCGTTCTGAAACAAGTAGATGACCCGTTTGGCCTTGGGGGCAAAATGAGGCAGGTTTGCCAGACCGGGCTGGGGCAGCGACGAAGAGTCCTGTGCTGATGCCAAGCCGTCCTGAGTCAGTAAACGGGCCAATGCCGCCGTGCCGATTCCTTGGGCGGAACGTCCGAAAAACTCTCGCCTGAGCATGGAATTTGAAAGTGGATTTGTCATGGTTGGCTTCACGGCGATTACTCTCTGGTCAGCGCTTCGTCGAGATTGAACAGTCCATTACAAACGGCCGTCATTGCAGCGAGCCGGCTCAGCTGTTCGGGCTCCGTTTCCATTTGTGCCGCTTGACCCACCGACAGCAGACGCTGCGATTCGTCAGGATGATCTTGATAATAGTCAAGGAAGCGACTGAACGACCGTTCGAGAATCGAGATTTCCCTGAGCTTCGGGGGGCGAATCAAAACACTTCGAAACGCGGTTTCAAGATCTACTCCGATATTTTCATTCTGAGACTCCACCAAGATGGACTGCGCGAGCACTCGACTAGCTTCTACAAAGGTTGTGTCATTCAAGGTGGTCAATGCGTGAAGCGGCGTGTTTGTGCGACTCATGTTGACCGAGCATGTCTGGCGAGAGGCAGTATCGAAAAACATGGTGGGTGCGATGATCCTTCGCCAAAAAGTATAGAGGCTACGACGGTAGAGGTCTTTTCCCTTGCTGAGGGAGTAGGTTCGCTTTCCGAAGGTGGCATCTTGCCAGACACCGGGGGGCTGGTAGGGGAAGACCGAAGGCCCCCCAAGTTTCTGATTGAGCAATCCACTGACAGCGAGCGCTTGATCTCGAATCATCCACGAGGGCATGCGAAAACGTGAACCATGAGACAGAAGCCGATTTTCAGGATCCCATTCAAGCGCGGTGGATGAATGCGTGCTGCTTCGTTGGTAAGTGGCGGAGCACAAAATCGACCGCAGGAGCGCTTTGGTACTCCAGTTCTGATTTTCGTATTCGGCTGCAAGCCAGTCCAGAAGAGCGGGGTGGGACGGCCATTCTCCCTGGGTCCCAAAATCCTCGACGGTTTTGACAATTCCCGTCCCAAAGATCTGTTGCCAAATTCGATTGACTGTCACCCGAGCAACCAGAGGTTGGTCGTCCTGAAATAGCCACTCGGCAAGACCTTTCCGAGTTTCCGGCGTGTTCGCAAGGATGTCAGGCAGGCGAGCAGGAGTGGCTGCCGTCGTTTCGTCTTCCGGCTGATTGTACAGGCCTTTGTTGAGCAGGAAGGTCTTCCTTTTATTTGATTGATCACCCAAAACCATCACTTTGGGAACGGACGCATCAAGCCGTTCGCGAGTCTGCATCTGAGTTATCAGTGTCTGTGTCCACTGCTTGACCTCTTCTCCCAAGTCCACATTTTCTTTCAACCACTGCTCCCACTGACCCCGACTGCGTTGGCGAAATGGAACCTCTTGTTGATCGCCTTCTTTGGAGTCGGTCTCCGTGTTTTTTGATTGCCACCTTTCCAGTCGCGCGATGGCTTGTTCAATCTGCCGATTAAGATCCTCACGTTGATCCTGTTGTTCATAGGAGAGTACCGGAATGACAGGCGGCGTCTGCGGATTACCACCGCCGCCATTGACGGGGGTCTGATTAAAAAACGCGAACATCGAGTAGTAATCGCGTTTGGAGAGTGGATCATATTTGTGGTCATGGCAACGACAACAATTGAATGTCAAGCCTAACCAGACCGTTCCCAAGGTCTCTGTCATGTCCATGACGTAATCGATGCGGTTTTCTTCTGGGATCCGTCCACCTTCTCCGTTGATCATATGGTTTCGGAAGAAACCGGTCGCAAGGACCTGTTCGGTTGTGGGTTTAGGAAGCAGGTCTCCCGCAACCTGCCACTTCGTAAAGTCGTCGAAAGGGAGGTCCTCGTTAAGAGCACGAACCACCCAATCTCTCCATGGCCACATGGTTCGATCGCCGTCTCCCTGATAGCCGTTGGAGTCCGCGTATCGGGCCGCGTCCAGCCAGTTCCAAGCCATTCGCTCTCCGTAGTGAGGCGAAGCCAGTAAGCGGTCGATCAGTCGTTCCACCGCATCGGGACGAGGGTCGTCGACAAATGCATCCGCTTCATCGATTGTAGGTGGAAGCCCTGTGATTTCGAAATACAGGCGACGAATAAGTTGGTAACGGTCTGCGAAACGACCCACCGTCAGTGGAGAACTTGCAAGTCGAGCGTTGACAAAACTGTCGACCGGGTGACGGGTATCTTCAGAGGAATCGAAGGTGGGTGTTGCGGGCTGTTCGATGGGCTGGAAGGACCAGTGCTCATCAAAATTCCCACCCGCTTCGATCCATCGAGAAAGAAGAGCGATTTGAGTAGCATCCAGCGGATGTTTCATTTCCGGAGGAGGCATGATTTCCGATTCATCCTCACTCAAAATGCGTCGTATCAACTCACTTTGGTCTGGTTTGCCCGGAGTCAAAGCAGCGACTCCAGAGTCGCCGCCCTGCAGGGCGGAATCTTCAATATCCAGCCTTAAGCTGGCTTCACGAGCCGAAGCATCCGGACCATGGCACTTGAGGCAGTGGTCGGAAAGGATGGGCCGGATATCGCGTTGAAACGAAATTTCATCAGCGATTGTGTGGAGGGAGCAAAGACTCAGCAGGCAAATCGAAAGCCAACCGACGATCATGCATTTTGGTAGATGCGGGAGCACGGCGCTTTCCTCATGGGTTTCGGACACAGGTTCGATTTTGCAGCGGAAGCTTGCCATCAAGGTATCAGTGTTTCTCTGGAGATTGTCCCAAGAGGGCGACCTGCAATTCTAATGTTCATGTCGTGGTCGCGTCGATCTTCATTGTGTTTTGTTCTCCATTGTGTTCCAGCGGAGGCCGCCTGAAAAGACTCAATGTCACGACCTGCTCGGATAAGCTGCCCGGCGGATTCGCGTATTGTGGTACCGTTCTCCCTGTCGGTGGATCACTGGACGCAGGTTGAATTTCGAATCGGCTTGGCCCGTGATGGACCCATGTTCAACGATATCGGCATCATGGGCTCCAGGTGAAATGAATTCCACCAAGATGGTTTGTCTGACCATGTCAAAAACGCTTAAGCTTGTGAGGCCGTTCGTGATTCACTGTCACTGCATTTGGGGTAATGACTGATGTCATCGATGCCGTTCTGTCCTCGTGTGAGTCTCTTTCTGCTTCTGTTGGTTTCGGGTGCGATTCCTGGATTCCTCTCAAGTGTCATGGCACAGCAAGCTGCCCGACCAAACATCATCTTGGTGTTGGTGGATGACATGGGGTGGTCCGATCCAGGTTGTTATGGTGGTGAAATTGAAACTCCCAACCTCGATCGTCTCGCGGCTGAAGGGCTCCGATTCTCACAGTTTTACAATTGCGCCAAGTGCGAAACGACTCGCGCGACACTCTTAAGTGGGAGATATCACGCCGAAGTGGGAGTGGCCAAGTTGCAGCGTTGTGCCACCCTAGCGGAAGTTCTCGCCGGGGCGGGCTACCAGACATGGATGACTGGTAAATGGCATCTTTCGGGAAATCCTCTAGATCGAGGATTTGGACGGTACTTCGGACACCTCAGCGGAGCGACAAATTTCTTTACGGGTGACGGGACGTTTCGTGTCAATCGCGAGGTTTTCGAAGTTCCTGAACAAGGGTTTTATACGACCGATGCGAATACGGATTACGCCATCCAGTTTATCCGTGAGCGCGATCGCGAAAGGCCTTTTTTTCTGTACGTCGCCCACAATGCTCCGCACTATCCACTCCAGGCGCCCAAAGAAGACGTCATGAAGTATCGTGGCACTTATAAGGAAGGTTGGGATCAGCTTCGAGTCGAACGGCTCGAACGTATCAGAGGCATGGGTTTGCTACCTGAGACGGCTGAGCTTTCGACCCGGCCGGAAGATGTTTCGGATTGGCATGAGCTCAGTGAAAAGGAGCATGACCAGCATGATTTGGTCATGGCCACTTACGCGGCAATGATTGATCGCGTGGACACCAATATGGGACGACTGGTTCAGTGCTTGCAGGATGAAAATGAATATGAACGGACCTTGATTCTATTCCTCAGCGATAACGGTGCTTGTCCCTTTCAGAGAACCACTCCGCAAACGCTTGAAGGTCCGCTGATGCCTTGGGACCCCGAGTCTTATTGGACCTATGACCAGCGCTGGGCCCATGCTTGCAACACACCATTTCGAGCGTACAAGCGAAATCAGCATGAAGGTGGAATTCGAACGCCCATGATCGCCCACTGGCCTCAGGGGTTGGCGAACCCAGGTACCATTACTCACCAACCGGGGCACATTGTGGATATGATGGCAACTTTCATCGAGTTGGGGGCGGCGCGGTATCCCCCAGTGGATGCACCACGCGAACCGGGCCCGCTTCGAGGCTCAAGCCTTGTTCCCATTTTTCGGGGTGAAGAGCGAGCGGATGTTGGTGCCCGATTTTTCACTTTCTACGGCACCCATAACGCTGTCCGAGTGGGCGATCTGAAGTTGGTCAATCGAGACAAGGGCCCGTGGGAGCTCTACGATCTCGCGCGGGATCCGATCGAAGCCAACAATCTGATTGAGCGTCAGTCGCAGAGGGCGAAGCCGCTCATTGAGCAATGGGAAGCATGGGCCCGGACTGTCAAAATCAAACGCAAGTGAACGGGTTTTCGATTTTCAGGATGCTGTTTTAATGCAAATCGTTTAATGCAGATTTGAGGCGGGAATAAAACGGCAAAAACACGGGCCTATTGCGGCACGTTGGGCATCACCCACCGGAGCGGATCTGTTTCGTCGATCGATGGCCGAACATCGATGTTTGGGAACGTCTCTTGTAGTCGCTGGGCGAGGTTTTCAACCGCAAATCGTTCACTGGCATAATGGCCAGGTAAAGCGAGTGTGATTTGTTGTGCTTTTGCTTCAAGGCACGTATGAAAGTTGGTCTCGCCGGTAACGAATGCGTCACAACCTGCAGAAATCGCCGCGTCTAGGAAACTGCCCGCCGCTCCACAGGCAATTCCGACGGTTTGGATTGTGGCCGATGGAGCAGCGACAATCTGCAATCCGCTTATCGAAAACTCGCGGCAGAGTTTGGCAACCCATTGGTCAAGAGTGGCCGCCGTTTCTAGATGACCCCAACGGCCTGCGCCAAGATGATCCGGGTCATTGTCGAAGGGGCGTAGTGGAACAATCTTACTCAAACCGAGCTTCTCGGCGAGTTGCTGATTGATTCCTTCCGCGGCTGAATCGAAGCTTGTATGAGGGCTATAGACTGCGATTCCAGCCTCGATCAAATCCAGAACCATTCCGCCCGCGATGGTGGAGCGCGTAATTGTCTTGAGTGGACGGAAGGGGAGGGGGTGATGGGTCACGATGAGTTGCACTTGGCGATCAATCGCTTCTTTCACGGTCTCTGGAGTGACCGTCAAGCATGTCATGACCTGTTGGACGACACCTTGCATATTGCCGATCAATAGGCCGGTATTGTCCCAATCCTCTGCGAGCCGTGCGGGCGCGTAGGATTCGAGGTATCGACACACCTCTTCAACGGAAACGGGATCTGGAGTCATGGTATCGTCGTACAATGCAATGAGAGTGGTTTCGAATCAATGCTGAACTAGCGGTTCGCCCCATCAAGTTTGGCTTGTCGAGTTCCAGGCGGCACAATGTGAAGTGTCACTGGGAGTGAGCACTGATTGCCGTCGACTCGGGCCTGCAGGTGGAATTGTCGCANCTGAGGTTTGACCCACTTGGCTGCGGTAATAAANAAGACGCGTTCCTGCTGGTTCTCAATGATCAACAANCCATTTAGACCGATGTTGTCGACGATGACGCCGTGTGGAAGATTGCGGCCAGAATCCTCGTTGCCGAACGAAATTCTTCCGTCAATCCCGTTGCGCTGAACCAAAACTCGTGCCGCGATCGTCGAGCCAGCCTCAATCACAAGATCAACGGGTTCGTCACCTGGCCAAGCCGTAGGTTCAGGAGGGCTTTCTTCAACTCGACCATCGACGGAAGATACATTTCCGGTGGCCGGCACAATTCGAACCAAAGCCTTGGCGGGCTCTGCCAGCTCAATTTTTCCCAAATGGTTGACTTCATGTTGTACCGTCTGCCCGAGGATGTCCGCGGTTGCGACAACTCTTGAGGCGGACGCTTCATCTTCCGTGGGTGCGGCGACCTCGGGGTCCGTCCAGATCACACCCTGTGCCGAGTCCTGTCCCGCTTCAATGATCACTGGTGAAGTGGCATGGAAGCCTGTCGGCAAACCTTCAATATTGACCCTTATCGGGCCTTCAAAATCATCGAATCTTTTTGCTTTCACTGAAAACTCTCGAGCACCTCCGCGACTTACTTTTGGGTTCGCGCCGCCCAGACTGACCTCGAAGTCCGGTTTGCGTGGTCGGATCTCTGCCGTGTAGGTAAATTTCTCTCCTGAGAAACCTCGGGTATCCGTAATTTTCAGGAAGTAATCACCCGCATCTGGGGCGGTGAACAGAAGCCTTGAATCCGTACCGTTCCGCCGCATCGAGTCGTCGTCGTTTTCATAATGCAGCTTGAATACGGGCAGCCCATTTGGAATCAACTCGGTTCCAATGGGATAGGGCTCGACAATGTAGCAGGGTTCGCCCAGCGCGTGCGTTGTCGCGGTGGTGTCGAAAAACGTATAGCGGGAACCGATACCTGGGTAGACCTTAAATCCGGAGTCGGGACCCCGAGGGTAAAGCCAGAGTTTCACCACCTCGCCATTGCAGTAAAGCCACTCGTTGAGTTCCATTTCCTCCCAGTTGTGGACGCGAAAATCACCACTCGTCGTCGAGTCTTTGCCACGGAATGTAAAGTATGAGTCACGTACGGCTTGGAGAAGAATACGCGGGACCAATTGTCCCTTGGCATCCAGGATCTGGATATGGGAATCCACGGGAGAACCGCTCCGTTGAGCGTTGATTTCGACCATCCACTGTTCACCCTTCTTCGCCGTGAAACGAAAGTGGTCCTCGTCTTGGGCATGATCATTGTCGAGCAAGGTTCCCTGGATGCGTGCAGGCAAGTTGATCGTCTGGGCATTTGAAATCAAATGATTCGGTTCGGCTTCCAGGATCTCTACGAATTCGGTTGACCCCTTGGCAATCGCCTCGGCTTTCACGTTTGCGTCGGGTGAGGAGTGGGTTCGATCCACCTCTGGCAGCTGCATGATTTCCCAGGATCCATCCAGTCGGCCGAGTGCAAAACGATCGCTTTCGGGGGAAAATGCAACGCCGGTGACAACGTCGCTCTGAGTTGGGAAAAGATGCGCTTCGGTCAGCCCTTCGCGGTACCAGAGTTTGACAGATCGATCTTCCGCAGCAGAGATGATCCAGTGGCCATCGGCTGAGAACTCGGCGGCAACAATAGGACCCTCATGAGCATAGCGGGAGTAAAGCATGGCATTGATTTTTGCGTCCAAGCCACTCGCTACCCGCCAAAGTCGTAATCGGTTGTCTCCTCCACCTCCGATGAGCGATTTGCCATCAGGACTGAATCGCCCGGTGAATTGCTCCTTGAGCGGTTGGCCGAGGGTATCGAGACGTTGCCCGTTCTTCAGTGACCAGACTTTTAGCGTCTGGTCAGCGCTCGCGCTGACGAGTTTCGGTTCAGCAGGCGAGAAGTGAAGATCAAAAACTGAGCCGTTATGTCCACTCAGACTTCGAACCTCTTCACCGTTTTCTATCGACCAGAGAATCACGTTGCCATCGTAGGAGGCGGTTGCCAGATGTTGAAGGTCAGGGCTCAGGGCCGCGGAGAAAAGTGTGTCTCTATGGCCACGGAAGGATTTGATCCGTTCACCACTTTCCATTGACCACAGGTCGGCCTGGCCATGCAGGCCAGTAATGCCAGATGCGCTGAGGAGGTACTGACCGTCCGAGGAAAATTGCAGCGAGTTCACTTTTCCCGGGAGATCCGTCAACTCCCTGGTCAATTCGCCCGAAGATGCATCATAAAGTTCAATTCTCCGGAAGCGTCCCACGGCAATTCGTGGTGCGGCAGGCGACCAGGCGATCGCGGAAACGGGCAACTCATTGAGCCGTGCGGGTGGGACTTCAGGAACCACAAGTTTTGTGGGTCGTGGCATATCACCTTGAGGGCCGACCGCACCCGCTTCAATCCATCCCGCGATGAGTTGAAGCTCTTCTTCAGAGGGGCCTTTCATTTCATCCGGAGGCATCGCCGGTTCTTCCTGTCCACTAATCAATCGCCACAAATGACTACCATCGACGTCGGAGGGGAGTACCGCGGGGCCTGACTCGCCACCCGCTGCCAGATTGGAGAAAGTATCTAGGGCCAAGCCACCGTCACGGTCNTCCACGTTGTGACAGGAGACGCAGTATCGATTGAAGACGGGAGCGATGTCGCGTTCAAATTGGAGGTTGGGTTTCGCTTCCCTTTGAGCCTGTAATGGACTTGAGAGGCTTAGAAGTCCGAGGGTCATCAGGCCGAACAGGAGGAACCGATTGGGCCGGATGCAGGTTGGAACGGACGGGTGCGACATGGAAAGTACTCGTTGAAGTTTACGGGAAACGCGAGGGTGGATGAAAATTGAATCCCGGGTTAAAACCAGGGCTTTAGTGGTTAAAAAGAAATTCCCGGCTCGTCATCAAACTCCAGAACAGGTCTTCAACCGCAAGCCGTTTTTCCGCAGGGTCATCGGCTTGCTGAGCTTCGGTGAGCAGAGGGGTCAAGCGAGAGATTTCCTCCGAGGTTGGAGGGCGACACAGGCAAAGAAGAAAAACCTCTTGAAGAATCGCACTCGTGCTCGCATTGGAATCCAAAATCTTGGCGATTCGACCCTGTTCACTCCGAAGTTTTCCGTTCAGCGTTTCGCCATTGCTGAGGTGCAGGACCTGAACCATACTCGGTTCGTTCGATCGTTCACATTCGCAAGTGATGTCGCGTGTGTTGCGGCCAAAGGTTTTCAGGAAGTAGGACTTCACTGCGGAGTCGTACAATTCCAACGCACGTGTCCCTTGAGGATAGAAATCCGTCTTCGCAACATCTGCACCCGGAAAGAGAATCTGATTGAATTCCGTGGGCACATCGGTCACGTCTGAAATGGCGTCAAGTAGGACTTCAGCCATCAGACGTTTGGGGTAATACCTTGAGTAAAAGCGGGTTTCGGTTGCATTGCCCTCGAGGGGTTGGCTGCTTCGTTGATAAGTGGCAGATTGCATCATGAGTCGCATGAGGGACTTCAAGTCATAGTTGGACTCAACAAGATAATCGGCCAAAGCGCTCAGAAGAGCCTCATTGGAGGAGGGGTTCGAGACACGCATGTCATCGACAGGTTCTACCAATCCGATACCGAAGTAATTCGCCCAGATTCGGTTGGCGATGGATCTCGCAAAATAGGGGTTGTCGCTGGAGGTCAGCCAGTCAGCAAGGTACTCGCGACGGTCTGTGGGATCATCGAAGGCAAGCGGTTCGCCATCGAGTGGAGTGGGTTTCTGCGGCTTGCCGGTGAGAGGCTGAATCAAATCACCTTTGGTGTCCACGAAGATGGTTCGTTCTCCACTGCCATTACGAGGGTCACCTCCCCAGCCTTTCGCTCTCACGCGAGAGAAGAGATTCGCCATTCCGTAGTACTGGTCGTTGGTCCATTTCTCGAGGGGGTGATTGTGGCATTTCGCGCAACCAATGGAGAGTCCCATGAAGGCTTGGCAGATATTTTCGGTCATCGTTTCAGGGTCTTGGTGCAACGCATAAAAATTGGTTGCTCCATTTACGAATGAACTTCCCTTAGCCGTGACAATCTCTCTTACAAATTTGTCCCACGGTTTGTTTTGTTCCACGTTCTCGTGGATCCATTTGTAGAATGCCTTGACCGCTTCAGGCCGAAGTTTGGTGCCATTGATCAAAAGGATGTCCGAGAAGCGATAGCTCCAGTAATCAGCGAATTCACTTCGCTCGAGGAGTCGGTCGATCATCCGTTCTCGCTTGGAAGGATCTTTATCGGCCAGAAATTCCTCGGTTTCTTTCAGGTTTGGAAGTCTTCCAATGCAATCGAGGAACACCCGACGAAGAAACTGGCCGTCGTCCGCAGGCGGTGATGGGGGGAGTCGGAGTCGCTCAAGTTGTTGATGGACAAAACGGTCAATGAAGTTGTTTTCGGCTAGATCGTCATAAAGCTGCTCGTTTTCCGGATTGGCATAGGCAGAAGTCACCCGTCCGACAGCGAGTTGACTGGAGTACCACGCCGAGACGGCACCTTCACCATATCCAATCACTTCAACCATTCCATTTTCATCGACTCGCGCGATGGCCTCATCCGTCGAGGAGAACTTTGCCCAAGCGGTGACATCGCGGCTATGGCCATCTGAAAAATACGCCCGCACCACGAGGCGTAGCTTTTGTCCAACCGTAGCGTTACTGATTGGCGGTATGACTTCGATCTTTTTCACCTGGAGGTCGTCCGCCGTGGGGCCCGGCGCACCACTGGAAATCCAGTCTGCCAAGACCTGGTAATCGATCGACTCGGTGGCGATCCGAACACCACCTTTGTGAGGCACGGCCCCCGTTGGTTTGGTGAGCAGGAGGCTTTGCCCAGGGTCTGCAAGTTCGACCCTTCGTCCTCTCATCTGACGCGTTATGTTGTGGTGATCGCTCGTCGGGTCGTACCCACGAAGTGAAAGTCGAAAGCCGCCTTTGCCGGCCAAAGCTCCGTGACATGCTCCCGAATTACAACCTTGCCGGCTGAATATAGGCAGCACATCATGCTGAAACGAAGGTGGATTTGGAGATTCGGGAAAGGTTACCGAGACTTGGATCTGCGCTTCACGGAGCCCAACTTGGGCGGTGAGTAAAGCCTTGCCGGGGCCGATTGGGAGGACCATTCCTTCCTCGATGCGGGCGACGTTGGAGTTGCTGGTTTTCCAGCGAACGTCTGAGATCGGCCACTGATGTCCGACTTCGCCGTTTGTAAGAAGATCGTGAACCAAAACCCTTTGAGAAGCTGTACGGCGATCGAGTTCGACTTCCTGCGGAAGAACGATCAGTTCAGTCTCTCCCGTCTGGCCGGATACCTGACCATCGGCCATTCCTACGGTTCCTCCGAGGGCGAGTATCACCATCCAAGATATCGCCCGGGACCAGCGATCGTTTATTGGCTTCATTTCGAAGTCTTCATTCGTCAGAGAATAAAACGTTGCCATGAGAGTTGGGAACCGCTTGTAAGTAAGGGGCGGGAGGAACGGCCACGCATCCCGCAGTCACGGGTTCTTCATCGTGGCCATGTTTAACGACAGCGATAGGCGTTTAGAAAAGTTCGTGAATTTCCCGGCAACCAAAGTCCACAAGGGGAAAAGGTCGACCTGAAGGGCCCGGTAGGTGAGATTCAAGATTCAACCCAAGGCTGTGGAAAATGGTCGCTACAAGGTCGCCCGGCCCAACGGGACGCTCAGCAGGGACGGCGCCGATCGGGTCACTTCGACCAACCACACGCCCTCCTTGGACGCCACCACCTGCAAAATAGGTGGTGAAGCATTGGGGCCAGTGATCACGACCACCTGCCGGATTGACGCGTGGGGTTCGACCAAACTCTGCAAAGTTGCAGACCATGGTATCATCCAGCATGCCTCGCTCGTCTAAATCTTCGATGAGTGCACTGTACGCCTGATCGTACATTGGTGCGACAATGTTTTTCATGCCTTCGATTGACGTAAACGGCTTTGAGCCATGGATGTCCCAGGTGATCTCATCGAAGACCGTCAAAAAGGTGTTGATGGTGACGAAACGGACGCCGGATTCCACCAGCCTTCTTGCCAAGAGACAGCATTGACCGAAACGCGTCATGCCATAGCGTTCTCGTGTCGATGTTTTCTCCTTGGTTAGGTCAAAGGCATCTTTGGCCTGTGGGCTCGTGATCATGCGGTACGCCGCTTCAAAATTGCGGTCCAGTAGCGCCGCGTTTTCAGAGGATTCAAAATTGTTGAGCGTTTCGTCGACGATCGCCCTCATTTTCCGACGGCGGTCGATTCGAGCTGGAGTGATTTCCGACGGAGGCAACAGGTCTGGAACTTTGAAATTGGGTTGCGACGGATCTGCAGAGAGTTCAAACGGATCATGGGCCTTGCCGAGAAAGCCCCCGGACTGTCCGTTTGGCAGATTGCCACCGCCGCGTCCCATACGCTCTGGCAAAACCACATGGGCTGGAAGGTCGGTCTTTCGACCTCGAAGATAGCTCAACACCGCACCTGCGTGCGGGGTGTTCACGCCACCCGAAAAGAGTCGCCCAGTCTGCAGCATTTGCCATCCTGCATCGTGCACGGCTGCGCCCGTATGGTGGCAGGAACGCACCAGAGAAAACTTGTCGGCGATCTCCGCATGCTTAGGCAGGATTTCGGAGATTTGAAAATCAGAGGACCGGGTACTGATCGGTTTGAAGGGGCCACGAATTTCTGCAGCAGCATCGGGCTTCATGTCAAACGTGTCCAGCTGACTCGGGGCCCCCAGATTGAAAATCATGATGCACGAACGCTCATCTTTGCTGCGATCGACCTCGCCATGTTCCTTGGCTGCGAGGTACTGTGGCAAAGAGAGGCCGATTGCCCCAAGTGCACCGACCTGCATGAAATCTCGACGCGTTGTACCATCGCACGTGGTGGTCGAGCCACGACCCTGCAAGCGAAGCATCTTTTGAACCTCCGACGAAAATGACCTATGGATTCCTCCAAGATTGTATACTGCTCGTTGTAGTCCCTTCAAATGATCGCTTGGCCAGACGTCCAAGCATTGATGCAATACGGGTGGGTGAGACGGACCTTTGTTTTGATGAATGAGAGCGATGTGATGAATGAAATTGGACGGCGACAGTGGCTGGCAGGATTGGGTGCGGCAGGTGGATTGAGTGCGATGGGAGGCGTGCTGTCAGCTGAAACGGGTCTGCAAGACCTGCCCTTTGTCCCGAATCGGATCGCGATCTCAACTTACTCATTCTGGCGTTACAACCAGGCAACCAAGTTGCCAATCCTCGACTGTATTGAGCAGGCGGCGCGGATGGGATTTGACGGCGTTGAGATCCTGCACGTTCAAATGGAGGATGAGTCTAGGGGGCAATTGCAGAAACTGAAACGTGCTGCGTTTGTCCATGGGCTCGATCTCTGTGGGTTCTCAACCCATCAAGATTTTGTCAGTCCGGATGCCGAGGAAAGAAAAAAGAACATCGAGCGAACCAAGCATTGCATCGAGCTGGCATACATGCTTGGGATACCCACCATCCGTGTGAATACAGGGCGGTGGGGAACCATCGCCAGTTTTGATGAGTTGATGAAGAACAAAGGGATTGAGCCTCGTCTTGATGGGTATAGCGATGACGAAGGGTTTGGCTGGGTCATCGATAGCCTGGAGCAATGCCTTCCGATCGCGGAACGCTGTGGTGTCACCATGGGCCTTGAAAATCATTGGGGATTGGGGCGAGATGCGGCAGGCGTCTTGAGGATCGTCAACGCGATCGACTCACCTTGGCTTCAGGTCACCCTCGACACGGGTAATTTTTTGGAAAACATCGACGAGCAACAAGAACAGATGGCGCCTCATACCGTTTATGTCCAAGCAAAAACTTACTTCGGCGGTGGCAAGTGGTATACCCTTGATCTTGACTACGCGAAAATTGCGGCGACTCTCCAGAAACATGACTACAGGGGTTATGTGTCTCTGGAGTTCGAAGGCAAAGAAGACTATGAAACGGCAATTCCCAAGAGCCTCAACCTACTCCGGAAGGCCTTTGGGACTCGTTGGTAGAGGATTGATGAGACGGTGCTCTCGACTCATCCTGGCTGGATCCGATCGATAAGAACATCAGGTGCGGGGTTCGCTAGGCACCGTTCACGCCATGCGGATTCCAGTGCGAGGCCGATTCGCTCTCAATTAGGAAGACGGCGCGGCCGATAATTACCAAGTTAGGTTTAGTCCTGTCCAATGTCGAAACGTTGTGTTTTCTCTGGGTGATGTTCCGTAACGTTGGGGATTTTTCCTTTAGCCTTGCGATTGCTGATCTTTCTGGCAGAGGCACTGGAAATCTGTTGTGGATGGATCCGATCCGTCTGTTGCTGAAGCAATCGTTCCCCGGGGTGAATTTTGACCTGCCGCATCTTGGTGAATTGTGTGGTCTCCGAGATATTTATTACGGTATAATGAAGCTTTGATGCCACGCCATCAAAACTTTGGACTTCAAATGGAGTTCCATAAATCGTTCCTGAACTTGTGGGTTTATCGAGGCAATGTCGCTGGAGAGCGAATGGTCACGAATCCACCACGATTTTCGTCGCACTGTCAACCTTTCCGATCCGCACTCAGGAAAGCGTTCGGGCAAAACTCTCGTCGGTGAAAACCGCCGCAGGTTGATATCTTGCATACCGGGGAGGCATATGTGATGCCAGATTTAAAACTGCCGTCAGTCAGGGCGCTGCAGTGTCAATTCGGGTTTGGTCTTTGGTTGCCAAGCCTGATGATTCTGGTGTTGATGGTTGGGCAACCACCTTCGCTCGCCGCGGTCGAGACTTTCGATGCCGTCGCCGCCGATCGTCTTGAGGAAATCCTTGCGGGTGACGAACCGAAAACGTTGGCCGAATTGCAGGCGATGCAAAATCATGTCCAGCAACTCATCAAGAAGGTCATGCCGACGGTCGTCAGCATTGAACTGCGTGCCTCTCAGGGTAGTGGTGTCGTCGTCACTGAAGACGGTTACGTCCTGACGGCAGGTCATGTGATTGCCAAGCCCAATCGTCGGGCAATGTGCCGATTTCGTGAGGGTGAAGACCCCGTTAGGGCAAAGACCCTCGGCATCAATAATGGTATCGATTCTGGTTTAGTCAAACTGGAGTCCGAGCAAAGTTTTCCTTACGCGGAGATGGGAGATTCAGCCCAGTTGGCCAAGGGGCAATGGGTTCTTGCCGTGGGGCATCCCGGTGGGTATGAATCGAAACGTGGCGCCGTCGTTCGATTGGGAAGGATTCTTGCGATCAACAAGACGGGATTACGCACTGACTGTGCACTCGTAGGTGGGGACAGTGGTGGCCCCTTGTTCGACATGCAGGGACGAGTCATCGGGATCAACAGTCGGATTGGCGACAATCTGGATAAGAACATTCACGTTCCAGTCAATACGTTTGGCAACACCTGGGATAAACTCGCCAACGCGGAAATGTGGGGTGAGTTCAGGCAACTCTTTAAGCCCGGCTTTATCGGCTTGAGTGTCGATCGAGACTCGGATCGCGCAGAGATTTCAAAGATTTCGCCCGGCGGTCCAGCCGAAGTCGCAGGGCTTCAGGTCGGAGATGTCATTCTCGAGTTTGATGGTGTCAAAACCGACGACTACCGCTCACTTGTCACGATTGCGTTGCAGACACCCCCCGACGAAGAGGTCGTTGTGAGGGTGCGGCGTGGAGACGAGGAGATGGAGTTTTTGCTGAGAACGGAAGAGCGATAAACTCAACGATACCGTGTCACTGGAGGCCGCTTCGTGCAGATTCACTGCCAATGGCCGTGCGTTGCTGAGACGTCTGAGAGCGACGGTGAAGAGGCCGGTTGGATTCATGGTCCCAGACCTGCTTAAGACCCCTGAAGAAGGGCATTGATAATGAAAATTTGGATGTTGATTCAGGAAACATTTTCGGGCCGTGCCCACCTGCAGGGTTGGCTCGTCGCTGGAGTGATGTTTTTCGTTATCTGTTGCGGACAATTGCTCGCGAGTGATGACGGAACCAAGCAAGGGGTGGAGAGCAACTCGAAGAAGTCCATCGGCGATGGTGAGGGCGCTCTCAAAGGAGCGAGCAAATCTCAAGGTCTCGTTTTCGCCCGTGATAGTGACGCCGTTCTGGAAGCCTTTGGTCCGATTGTCACCGCAGCGCCTGACAGTGTTGTCGAAGTGTTGGTGAATGACAAACGTGTTGCACTGGGAACATTCGTCTCAAGCGAAGGGGAAATCCTCACCAAAGCAAGTCAGATTACCGGTAACCCCAACGTTCGGCTTTCAACGGGAGATGTCATTCCGCCACAGATCGTCGGGATCGATCTCAAGGAAGATCTTGCTTTACTTAAAATTCAAAGCGAAAAAAACGAAGCGATTCTATGGGAGAATGCATCGAAACCTGAGGTCGGCGCTTGGGTCGTTTCCTCCTTGCCCGGCAAAAGTGTTGGGGCCATAGGTATTGTCAGTGTGGGTTCCAGAGAAATTCCCAAGGAGCGAGGGGCGCTCGGGGTAAGGCTTGATAACGAAGCTGAAGGTGTTGTCGTCAGTGACTTCAGCGGGAAGGATACTCCTGCAAAGCGAGCAGGTGTTCGAGTTGGGGATCGAATTACGGAGGTGAACAATGAACCGCTCGAGGAGATTCTGGACCTGATCAAAGCGATACAGTCTTGCTCTCCAGGAGATGTCGTTGTTCTTTCCATCGAGCGTGAGGGTGCATCACTTACGCTGGAAGTCGTTCTGGATACACTGGCGGTGATTGATGATGCGTGGAAGCACAAGGAGATGCAGGAGAATCTTGGGGCTGAATTAAGCCTCGTTCGAAGCGGATTTACCATGGCCATGCAGCATGATGCCGAACTGAGGCCCGTGGATTGCGGGGGGCCTTTGCTCGATCTTGCCGGGAAACCGATCGGTCTAAATATTGCCCGAGCAGGCCGTGTATGCAGCTATACGTTGCCGATTGACGTCGTGAAGGAACGCTTGGAGGTTCTGAGAAGTGGTGAACTGGCTCCCGAAAACGTGTTTGCGACTAGGATCGAACGACTTGACGCGGCCATGAAGAAAATGGCCCAACAGGTCGAGGCAGATTTCAGCCCACAACTCCAAGAGTTGAACGATTCGTTGGCCGACTTGCTGGACCAGAAGGACGAGGTTGATGAAGAAGTCGAAGCCGCCAGTTCGAGGCTGAATGAGCTGTCAGAGAAGATTGATCAACTGCAATCACAACGCGATGAGTTGGACAAAAAGATCGCGGATCTCAAGGGCAAGCAGGAGCAATATCAGACCACTGTAGAAGCTCTACGCAAAGGGATTCGGGTAAACTAGTGTGGTTGGACTTTCGAAACCTGCAGGTGGTACTGCAATGAGCCGACTTGGCCGACAGGAACTGATCGCGTTGGTTGATCGAATCAAGAATGCGAGTGCGTGTGTGATGGACTTCGACTCCTTGCTAAGTCGATTAGAGAACAATGTGCGCAATCCAGCGGTTGTTGAGATGATCTTTGACCCTCCGGACGGACGCGAACTTAGTGCTGAAGAAATTGTGGATCGAGCGATGGACAAGCCAAGTCACTGCGATCCAACCCTTTGACTATCTTGCGTGCTGCAAGCTCGAACTTGGAACTCTTTTTTCCAGTTGGTCCCAGAGGCGTTTGACTGTCGGAAGACATTTTCTGTCTAGCGTGTTCGGCGCGTAGGCCGATTGATTGACGAGCTTCGTAAATGCTTGCGCAGACGGTCCAAGTTCAGGGACGGAACAAGTCAAACTTTTCGCGAACTCGATCGGTGTTTGATCTTCATGCCTGGGGTGACCAAAATCTTGAGCCCATGATTCCAAGGCCGTAAAACTCATTGCGACCAGTTCATCGGGTGAGAGTTGATCGGCCAAGTTGCCGCGGAAAGGATTCGAAAAAGTGGTGAAAGGACGGAGAGGGTTTACGGCCACCGAAGAAACGGGGTCAATGCCTCGTCTTTGCCTGCTTTTTCGGCCGAGAAATAGTGACCACCACCGCGTTAACCCTGACCACCACTCGCGGCAGCTTGCGAGAATCTCTTTTCGGTAGCGAAGCAAAGCCCAAGTTAAAAGTGTCAACAGGGCAATCGCGGCGAGTATTTTGATCAAGGTGCCGACGTGAGTCAGTGCCGGGGGGAGCGAAAATTGCGAGAACCCGTTGGCGAAGCTGCCCTGACCCGACTGACCCTGACCCGACTGACCCTGACCCGACTGCCCCTGACCCGACTGACCCTGACCCGACTGACCCTGACGGATATAAGACTGCTCCACCACCCGTTCCAACACCTGCACCCGAGGGATCAAAACCGGCTCCTCCCATTGGAGAATAGCCACCGCCACCGCCACCGCCGCCACCGCCGGCTTCAGGGTTGTACTGGAATGCAATGTCTTTGAG
>JAKVCA010000047.1 GCA_022448315.1 Pirellulaceae bacterium
TTCATGGGTCTCGACAAAACCTCTCATCCCAAGCCCAACGTACGCTTCGATTCGGTGCTGCTCACCTCGCGCGGCATCCGATAAAGGCGTTCTTTCCACAGGCGAGCGTTTACAGGCACCGGTTTACAGGTACCCGCCACGCCCCCAACACGGTCTTTGCTTCTCGCCCCTCACGTCTTCTGATGCACAACATTTCTGACACACCATCTGACACACCATCTGACACACCATGGAACATTCGTCCGAAATCCAAGCCATCGCCTTTGACATGGATGGACTTTTACTGAATACCGAACATCTCTACGACGTGGTCATCAACGACCTCCTCTCAACTCGGGGCCAATCCTTCACAAGAGAGACCAAGCTCGCCATGATGGGGCGGGGCGCGCAGCCCGCTCTGAAGATTCTGAAAGAACGGCACAATCTGACGGACGACTGGACCAGCCTCGCTCAGGAAATCGAATCCCGACTGATTCGGATCCTTCCCGACAAATTGGGGCTGATGCCCGGGGTTCAAATCCTGCTCGATAAAATCAAGCAGTGCGATCGCCCGGCGGTCGTCGTCACGAGCAGCCCACGATCATTTGCGGTCACGGCGTTGCGTCAGGTCGATATTCTTGAACGATTTGAGTTTTTGGTTTGCGGCGAGGACGTGGAACGGGGCAAGCCAGCACCGGACATTTACCTGAAGGCTGCAGAAAAGCTTGGGGTGCCACCCCATCAGATCTTGGCCTTGGAAGATAGCCACACGGGGAGTCGCGCGGCGGTCGCCGCAGGATTTCATACCATTGCGGTCCCTGGCGAGCACAGCGCTGACCAGGATTTTTCCCATGTCGTTTTCGTGGCCCAAAGAGTCGACGATCCCCGGATCATGGCACAACTTTCGGCGTCCAACACCCCCCCGACGAAACCTGAATAGGCGGCACGCTCAATCCCAGTTCGCTCAATCCCAGTTCGCTGTGGCCCGACGATATTTCTCCTCAAGCCCCACCACGACACGAAAGCTGTTTCGAAAGTAAATTTTCTGAAGAACATCTTCAGGCAAGAAGAGACCATAGATTTGCCAGAATCCTTGGGGAGGAAACGCTTTTTCCGAGTACGGAAAATACTCATCGTCGGATTCCAAAAACCTCCAGTAGAGATGCAACCGGGTTTCGGGCCATGGACCATCGGTCCCAAAAAGAACGCGATCCTGATACTTGATCAGAAACTTCCGAGCCGTGTACGGCTGCCGCCCAAGCTCGCCAATCCGGGACGCAATCCCAACGTAGAGGTTGGGGTAGCGATCGAGCCAACGGCTGACTTTATGAAGGTCTTCGGCGTTGTTCGCAACGTGAGCACCGATGAAAAGCGTGTTGGGGTGCCGGGCAATCACCCGATTTCTTTGCTCAAGCAACTCGCTCCGTGTGGGGAAGCCGTCCCCATAAAAACTCCAGTCGGGATGCCGTGAAAGTTCCTCCCATCGCTCATTTTTAAAATCGATGGGTCGAAAGAACGCCGCTGGATCGGCCGTGTGGATGATCACCGGCAATTTTAAATCGCCACAACATTTCCAGATCGGATCGAAACGGGGATCGTCGACACGAATCAGCGAACCGTCCGCATTGCGGTATGACAATCCAAACTGCTTGAACAGCTTCAGGCCAGACACTCCAGCTTCCTTTGCCAGAGTCAATCGTTCGACCATATCTCGGGCAAATCCCGGCTGATTGCAATGCCAGGAAGCGGGCTGATCTTCAACTCCGGTTCCCCGAAAATCAAGATTTGAAAAAATGACGAATCGATCACGATGCTTTCTCCAGAGGTAATTTTTGTGATCCTCCAGTTCTTCACCGAGCCGTCCATCGAGGCTCACGCTGACCGCAATCCGATTACGATCCATGACTTCAATGTATTCCGCCAGACGTTGCGGATCATGTTTAAGACGGTGCCTAAAATGACTGTGTATGTCAACACAAGGATATTTTGAACGCAGCAGCAAGGTGGAGTCGACCTGAAGCATCGACTTCGGTCTGAATTCCGAAAGGGAAAGGGACCCGTCCTGCTGCTCCCCTGGCGTCTTTGCCACGATCTTTTCCTGCGTATTCTCCTCCGAAACCAAGTTTCCCTCGACCTTTGCATTGATTTCCTCTGCAGGCGCCGCGGAGGTCACTTGAGGCCTTCCGCAAACGTGTGAGTTCAAGAAACTCAAATTTGCCCCAAAGACCAACACCACGGATAGGAATCGAAACACGTTCATCGGTAAGATGGAAAATGGGCGACTGGGATGCATCGAGAAACTCACTTGCCGAAAGATAAGTAAAGGCGACAATGGCTGGATTGAAAATTGCACGCCTTTGGATCGAGGACGCTGACGAATCGGTCTTGCTGCATGTTTCTGAAACGCCTGCGGCGACGCAGGCCTCAAAGTTGGCGTGATTAAAAGGCGGGAAATTTGACCCGGGCACTGTCCTGCAAATGACGAGACTTCGAATGCCGATCAGAAGCGTTCGCGAAATCGCCACCCACAGGTTACTCGCATCACTTAAGATGCCTTTCGAACCTCCGTTCCCACAGACAACGCTCGCGCTGAACGAGGTTCACGACACGCGATCATCATGCTCAATTTAACAGATCAAACTGCGAGCGATCGTTGCACCGAACTGATTTCCTCTTGAATACCGCGACAGGACATCATGCCCGAAGATCGAACGGAACTGCAAAACGAGGGCGACCGACAGTTTGCGCAACGCATGAGTGCCGAGAAAACGACGCCACCGACACAGGTACCGGGATACGAGATCCAGCGTTTCCTGGGCGCGGGTGCGTATGGCGAAGTTTGGGTTGGGGTCGATCAAAACACGGGCCGCAAGGTCGCCATCAAATTTTTCACCAGCCGAAGCAATATTGACGTCGCATCGCTTTCCAGAGAAGTGGAGAAGTTGGTCTTTCTCTCAGCGGATCGGTACGTAGTACAACTTCTTGACGTGGGCTGGGATTCCACGCCGCCGTACTACGTCATGGACTACATCGAACACGGCTCCCTCGATGATTTTCTGACCAACAATGGTCCGCTTAACGCGACAGATGCCTTGGAACTTTTTCGCGAGATCGCCATCGGCTTGTCCCATCTCCACAACCGAGGCGTCCTGCACTGCGATCTCAAACCCGCCAATGTTCTCTTGGATCAGGATCGAAAACCTCGCCTCGCCGATTTCGGACAGGCCCGCCTCGCTTCCGAACAGAATCCTGCTTTGGGAACCCTCTTTTTCATGTCGCCCGAACAGGCAGACTTGAACGCGATCCCGGATACCCGCTGGGATGTGTACGGCCTCGGTGCGATCATGTATTGCCTCCTTGTTGGGACGCCACCCTACCGTTCCGAAGTCACACTATCCAAAGTCCAAGACAGTGATTCATTGGAAGATCGACTCGCGATCTATCGTCAAGCCATCAAACGGGCCGAACGGCCCTCGGCGCATCGTCGGTTGCCGGGCGTGGATCGGGGACTTGCCGAGTTGATCGATCGCTGCCTGGCCGTCCATCCGAGAAACCGGTTCGAAAACGTCCAGAGTGTTCTTGTCGCCATCGAACAGTTGGAACAGGCGCGCTCTAGAAGGCCTTTAAGGATGCTCGGTTTGTTCGCTCCGATGGCTTTACTGGTCGTGATGGTGGTTTTCAGCTGGGGCCTTTATCAAAACTCAAAAGTGCGAACGGACGAAGCAATCAAGGTCAAGTCGCAGGAAAGCAACGGTTGGGCCGCTCAGTTTGCGGCCCGAAGCGCGGCCGAGCGCATTGACATGATGTTCGAGTCTGTGGATCGCCTTGCCACCGACCCAGCATTCGTCAACATGCTGCAGAAGCTGATCGACGATCAGCGGGACCTTGGTGAGCTCACCTCGGTTCTCAATGCGCCCGCCAACAACAAATCCAAAGACGCAGAAGTGCTTGCCGCCCGTCAAGCCTACATTGACCTCGACGAGCGACAGGAGATTCAAACCTGGATTGAAAGTCTGCTAACGCGACCCGACCTCCCGAGTGTTTCAAGTTGGTTCGTTTGCGATTCGAAAGGCCTCCAGGTCGCCTCCGCTTTCTCAAGATCGGGCATCCAATCGACCCTCGGGAAAAATTATTCTTATCGAACCTACTTCACCGGACTCCCCGACGACCTCGTAACTCAGACGGACGAGGAAGCTCGCTACCAGGTGGAAAACGATCCGACGGTGAGGCAACACATCAAAGCACCCCACCTGTCGGCCGCCTTCGCAAGTCAGGCCACAGGGACATGGAAAATCGCCTTCTCAGTTCCCATCTTCCGCGACGGAGAATTTCTTGGGGTCCTTGCCGCGACCGTCGACATGGGTAATTTTGTCGAGTTTTCCAACGAGCCAGAACACTTCGTCATGCTGGTCGATGGCCGTCGCGGAAGAAACCGTGGCGCGATTCTCGAACATCCACTTTTCGACCAATTAAGATCCGAAGGAAAACTTTTGCCCAAAGACCTTCGGCTTGTCAGGGTTCCAGGAGAGGTTCTGGATGCCGAACGCAGCGAGATCGAAGACCCCTTGGCAACGCCTTCAACCAAAGAAAACGGATCAACAAAAAGAATCTGGCTCGCTGCTCGGAGCCCGGTTCAACGACGACTCGAGTTGTCGAGAAAATCGGAAGGTTCGAAACGGACTTCGACCGGCCTTTGGGTCTTTGCGCTTGAGGATGCGGAACCGGTGTTGCAACCGGTGCGAGATCTCAGCAGTGAAATTGCGAGACTGGGCATGCTTGCAGTCGGCTTCGCGCTGTCCATCATTCTTGGGATGTGGTGGATGACCATCCGGTCATGGAATCGCTCGCGTTCCCGATTAACGAAGGCTCTGCTGCCGAGGACCTACCGTACGACAAGTCTCGAGGCGAAGACCTCGGACAAGACAACCAAGTTCAACGATCCACCGCCGGACAGGAAAGGCTAGGACGAAGGATTCTACTCAGGGAGCAACCCAAAGGTTGTGAACGCTTCGCTCCGGCAATCGATCGAGAGGGGCAGTGAGCTCTCAATGGCTTTTCTCGTTGATCGGCTTGCTGATGTGCTTTTCATCCCTCAAGTTGAAGAGCGTCTCAGGAGTTTTTCAACGACTGAATCTCGTCGAGGTGCTTGGCAATCTCTTGCTCGATCTGCTCAACCTCTCCAGGTTCATCCTCTTGCTCCTTCGCACCCGCGAGACGTTGCTGGAGCTTTTTAATCTTCCCCCGAAGAACCTCGATACGTTTCTTTGCCTTTTTGTCCACAGTCAAGTCACCTTTAGCGAGACGATTGAGTGCTTGCACCCAAAGTCGAAGAATTCGACGACGACAGCGCTGGTGATCCGTTCGACTGTGCCTCCGCGTTTCTTCCACTCATCAGGATGGGCCGCGTTTCGGAGGTTCCAGCTTGAAGTAACAAGCCATCCGCGGCAAGCCTGTTGGCCGCATTTTCCAGGTGTTCAAGGCGCGCCTCAGTGACACTGGGGTGGAGTCCTTTCTGGACAAACAAAGCGGCTCGGTCCCGAGGAACATTCTGCAAGATCCAACGCAGCTTCTTTTCACCCAATGCATTGAGTTGGTGGGTATTCTCATCGAAATGAAACGCCTGGAACACCGTTTGTTGCTCCCAACCTTTTTTGACCATTGAGCCAAATATGGAACGAACACTATGTTGGTCAGCCTGGTTGAAAGGGAGAGGCCATGCCTGATTGCGTTGGCGGTCCTTTTCGAACTGTGCCCAGAACGTGTGCCAGTCCGCTGAAGCAAGCCCTGGAAGGGCAAGAATTCCAATGGACAAGACAGAAACCAAGACGTTGCGGTTCATCCTCACCTCCGCCGTGCATCACTGCACGATACTCAATTCAGCATGAGCGGTTTTCGTCGTAAAACAGACCAGCCCTGTCAATGTTTTGAGGCACAGGGTTTACATGATGGGGTGTCTCTTGAGTTATCGGCGTCTCGCGATGCAAGCTCCAGCCGAGAATCTGGATTCTTTCAAGATTGGTTTCACTGTTGGGCGGCATTCATAATGGGCATCATTTCGTTGACAAAGGTGATCGCGGCCGGACCGACGAGCACGACAAAGACGGCTGGAAAAATGAAAAGAACCAATGGAAAAATCAACTGAACCGCCGTCTTGGCTGCTTTCTCCTCTGCCAACTGCCGACGCCGCGTTCTCATCGACTCGCTCTGCACCCTCAATGCCTGTGCGATGCTGGAACCGAACTTGTCCGCCTGAAGAATAATCGTCGCAAGCGACCGCAAATCCTCGACACCAGTCCTCTGCCCCAATTCCGTCAACACCTCGGCCCGCGTTCGCCCCATTTGGAGTTGGACGTTGCAAAGTCCGAGCTCGTCCGACAACACAGGAAAAGAGGCCTGCATCTCCTCGGAGACTTTACGCATCGCCTGATCCAGTCCCAACCCCGCTTCCACACAGACGACCAAAAGATCCAGAACGTCGGGAAGCCCCAGAAAAATCTGTTCCTTCCGGCGACAGGTCTTCCACCATAGAAATGCATCAGGGAGGTAAAAGAACATTCCTGACGTAATGCCGCAGCGAATCAGTGTTGTAGTGGTTGCCCCCCCAATCAATAGAAACACGGCGCCGCCAATCAACCCGCCGAACATCAAACCCAGAATCTTGGAACCCAGAAAAATGGCTTTTGACTCGGCATGACGAAACCCGGCCTGTTGCAACTTGGCCTTCAACTTCCCGGCATCTTTTTGATTTTTGGGTTCGAGATGTTTTGACAATTTTGGCGCCGCGAGATGGAGGAATCCCAGGACCGCGGAGGAACGCGGTGCCTTTTTATCAGAGTTCTCCCGGGCAACCTTTTTGTGATCCTGACTGAATTGATCGAGACGGTCTTCTTTTCGCTTTTGTCCCTGAATCATTTCCAGAACAGACCAGGTCCCCGCTGCGATTGCCACGAAAGCCGCCAGCGGAATGAGCCAGAACAGGGTCCCCTGAACACCGGGCAGCTGGAACCCCAGAAGTGGAAGATCAAAAATGGAAAGCATGATTGCTAGACCTTTATATCGACGATTTTTCGGATCGCGTAGGCACCCACCAGTTGCATGACGATGGCGAAAAGCACCATCTTGTGTCCCAAAGGTTCTTCAAACAGTTTCATGATGTAGTCGTAATTGATTCTTAGCATGACCAGAAAGAGAGCAGGGGGGAGCGCAAGAAGGACGATGCCAGACAACCGCCCCTCGCCAGTCAGTGCCTGAATCTGGCCCCAGATCTGGAATCGTTCCCGAATCAACTTCGAAATCTTGTCGAGAATTTCAGCAAGGTCACCGCCGGTCTGCCTCTGAATGATGACCGCGGTCGCGAAAAATCGCAGGTCAACGTTGGGCACCCTCCTTGTCAATTCCTCTAACGCCTCCTCAAGGGGAATCCCGAGATTTTGCTCGTCGAAACAACGCCCGAATTCCGATCCGATGGGTTCATTCATATGTTCCCCCACAAGATGGAAGCCCGCAGGCAAACTGTGTCCGGCTCTCAGCGCGCGTGAGATCAGTTCGAGGGCCTCAGGCAGTTGAGCGCCAAACTTCCTGAGCCGCCGCGACCTTTTAAATGCCACAAAACAGATGGGGAGGGACGCGAATGCCAGTCCGATAAAGATGCCAAACCAGGGCATCATGCCCATCAAAAGCCAAAGACAACCGGTCACCACGCCCGTCGAGATTGACAGAAGGATGATCCGATCCGGATGGGTAGACATCCCGGCTTGTTCCAGCATCGTCCGCAAGTCGATGAACTTTGCCAACTGCTCCTCGATCGCGCTCCGGCGATCGGCGAAACTGGATAAAAATGACCGGGACGCCTCAGCGTTCAGCGGAGGCCCCTCACTCGTCAAACTTGTCAGTCGGTCTTCCACGGACGCCAGTTCTTTGTCACGTAGCAAAAGGGCGACGCTGCCTCCGAGCCCAGCAATACATACGAAGACGGCAATAACGACGAAGGTGATCACCATTTGAGGACCCTTTGCCTTGAATGGATAGCCCAACGGGGCTGGAACCTGCGAATTGCAGACCTGCAGGAATCTAGTCGGCCAGCATCATTCGCTCGCGGAAAATGCTCGCCGGCAACTTGACCCCTGCGGCCTCCAAGCGTTCCATCGCCTTTGGGCGAACTCCTGTGCAGACAAATCGCCCGCGAGCCCGCCCCTCCTCGTCGATCCCGTCCTGGTTGTAGGTAAAAATATCCTGCATGACGATGGTGTCCTGCTCCATCCCAACCACTTCAGTGATATGGGTCACTTTGCGTGGCCCCCCTTGAAGCCGATTGGCCTGAACGATCAGGTCGACGGCGCTGGAGATTTGGCTTCGCATTGCCTTCACAGGCATTTCAAATCCAGCCATCATGATCATAGTTTCCATGCGAGAGATGGCATCACGCGGCGAGTTGGCGTGGAGTGTCGTCAAAGACCCCTCATGCCCCGTGTTCATCGCTTGCAACATATCCAATGCCTCGGGGCCTCGACATTCTCCAATGATGATCCTCTCGGGTCGCATTCTCAGACAATTTTTGACCAGATCGGTCGCGCTTACTTGGCCTTTCCCCTCGATGTTCGATGGCCGAGTTTCCAGACGAACCACGTGATCCTGCTGAAGCTGAATTTCTGCCGCATCTTCGATCGTAATGATTCGGTCGGTGTTGGGAATAAAACTCGAAAGGGTATTAAGCAGGGTGGTTTTTCCAGAACCAGTGCCGCCAGAGATCACCACGTTCAGCCGCGCTTTCATGGCCCCCTCCAGAAACATGACCATCTCGGGAGTCAAGGCTTTGAAATTCAGCAGATCTTCAAGTTGCAAAGGGTTGGAGCCAAAACGCCGTATGGACATGGCCGCCCCATCGAGAGCCAGCGGGGGAATGATTGCATTAACCCGAGATCCATCTTCTAGCCGAGCATCGACCATCGGGCACGTTTCATCCACTCGCCGGCCCACCTTGGACACAATGCGGTCGATGATTTGCATCAAGTGGTTGTTATCCCGAAACGTCACTCCACTCTTTTCCATCTTGCCGCAGCGTTCAACGTAGATGTCTCTTGGACCATTGATCAAGATGTCGCTGACTTCAGGGTCTTTTAAAATCAGCTCCAGTGGCCCAAGTCCGAACGTTTCGTCAAGCACCTCGTCAACCAGACGATCCCGCTCGGCACGATTGATCAGTGCATTTTCAGTGTCGCACAAGTGTTCGACGACAAGCCGAATTTCTCGCCGCAACACTTCGCCCTTAAGATCTCCGAGACTTCTAAGGTCAAGTTTGTCGACCAGTTTGGCATGAATCCTCTGCTTCAGATTTTCGAATTCCGCCTGTTTTTGGTCCATAACGGGAGTATTCAACGCTGTCATGAGCATCACCGAATCGAGAAAACAGGGAATGGGGCGGAAGCAGGACGCCAACGCAACACCATTTCAAACATAGCTCGAAAATCCTCTGCTGATCGTGACAAACTTGGATGAGGCATTTAGGCGGGAAACCGCACTCAAAGGCGAAACAAGTTGACCGCTGACGGGTCGAAGGGTTGCTGTGACGGGCGGCTTCAGTCGGACAATGAAAAAGACGGCCTGAAATCCGCCCCCCGAAAAATTAGATGCGGCGGAGCTGTGACTGGTTAAAATGACGCGGGTCGAACGCACCGACCCTAATTTGCTTCAACCTCCCCCAACTGGCGGTCACCACCCCGAGGTGAAAAAATCATTCAAGCCGGTCGAAGCAACTAACCGATACCAACCGAATCCTGTCAATCTTGGCTCCCTCGTCGGGAGTCCTGGTTGAAAATCTCATTCGAGCATCGCGATGGAAACTGAAATCAAGTCAAATCCCATCTCCAATAACATCCGCAAGGCTGCTGTCCTGCTGATGAGCTTGCCGGTGGAAGATGCCGCGACGCTCATGGGCAAACTTTCGCCCAAAGAAGTCGAAGCGGTTTCAATCGAGATTGCTGGACTCGAGGATATCTCGGCGGCCGAACAGGCCTCCGCATTGAAGGCATTCGCAACGGCCAACCCCAATTCATTGATTAACCGCAAGGGCGGCTTGGATAAAGCTAAAGAACTGCTCAACAAGGCGCTCGGGGACAAAGCAGCGGAAACGTTGAAACAGATCAGTCAATCCGTCGAAGAATTACCGTTCGGTTTTCTTAGGCAAATCGATCCCCAGAACATCCATTCCTACATGATGGATGAGCACCCCCAAACCATCGCTTTGGTCTTGTCGTACCTGCCGCCCGTCTACGGCGCGGAAATCATCACGAACCTCCCTGAAGAAAAACAGATGTCCGTGATTCGCCGGGTTGCCAATATGGGCCAAACGAATCCTGAAGTGATCAGTGAAATCGAAGAGGGTCTCGAAAATCGAATGGCAAATTTGATGAATCAGTCCTTCGACTCTGCGGGCGGAGTCGGAAATGTGGCAGAGATTCTCAACGTCACGGATCGGGGAACGGAACGGGCGTTGCTCGAAAGACTGGCCGAAGAGGATTCCGAATTGGTGGACGAAATTCGGCGACTCATGTTCGTTTTTGAGGACATCAGCAAACTTACCGACAAGGATGTTCAGGTCGTCTTCAAGAATATTGAAACGGCACAGTGGGCAATGGCATTGAAGGGAGCCAGTGACACGCTGAAAAGCAAAATCATGGGCAACATGTCGCAGCGAGCATCGCAGATGCTTGAGGAAGAGATTGAATACCTCGGCGCGGTCAAACGATCTGACGTGGAAACCTATCAACAACAGATCGTGGACATCATTCGACAAATGGAAGATGCGGGGCAAATCACCACCGGCGTTTCAGATGATTCCGAAGAAATGGTGGAGTAGCCTCCGGCCCACTCGGATCTGTTGGGCCGATTCTGACCCGTGAAATCTCTCCGCTACCCCATAGATTGGTTTGCTTGAAAACCGACATCGACTCTCGGCCTCTCTTCTCGAGCCCGCGATGGCTCTCTGAACGCGTCCGTTATTTGGGAATGAGTTTTCAAAAAACCCCGAAGCCCAACATTCGGCGCTCTCCCTTCCTCGAAATAAGCCCAAATATGTATTCGTTCCCGGACTTTAGGTCGCTATTTCGCGGCGGAGGGCTCCAAATGCGTTGGCCGCGGTCCCCCATTGGGGTTTGATTATCCCCACCAAAGCAAGTACTCTAAATTGCTTACTCCGCCATGTCCCTTCCCGCCCCGGACGGCCGGTCTCGAGGTCCGGTTTCGATCCGCTGGCCGGACCTTGCTTTTTGTACTTGGAGCTACGACGTCCATGTTGATGGGTTACCTCAAAAAAGTTTTCCTCCCGCTTTACGCATTGGCTGTGTGTGCATTTGTCCTTTGCGGCTCGGGCTGTGATCAAGCGGCCCGGTCGACCTCCTCCGGATGGGAACAGCGCAATAACACGCTTTTGACTGAAATTTCGCGACTTCGTTCACGCTTGGAAGCGAGCGAGGTCAACAAGGATTTGTACGACGAAATCGCAGCCGCAATCGAGGCTCAAGAGGCAGCCTTGGAAATGCTGAGCAAGGAAAACGAGACGCTCAAAGCGAACAATGCGGACCTCTTAAGATTGGTTGCAGAAGCCCAAAGTCTATATGTTCAACAGTTGGAGGAAATGGGCGCGAAAATCAAACAGAATGAGGGGACTGGCGAAGTCCTTGAAATCGATTTTCGCAGTTCCTCGTTTTCGAATGAAAACGGTGGTTTGCTGAGCAAATTTCCAAGCGTTAAAAAGCTGATGTTCTACGGTCCAAACATCAATAACGAAACAATGGCCTTTGTCGCCGGCATGGACAAACTGGAACACCTAGACATCACTCGAACCTCTGTGGGTGATGACGGGCTCGCCCATCTTACCGGACTGGAGAAACTGAAGTTCTTGCAAATGTTCCGCTGTGACGTCACGGATGAAGGCTTCAAGTCGATCGCGCAAATGCCGGGAATCCAACAGATTCGCTGCGGCCAAACACGCATCACGGACGAAGCGTTACAAAATATCAGAGATGTTCAGTCGGTCACGGCGTTGGATTTGAGTGACTGCAATCAAATCACCAACGACGGCGTCGGGATCATCGCGGGTTTTACCAAGCTTCGATTCGTAAAAGTATGGGGCAAGCAGATTACTGACGAAGGTATCTTGCAATTGGCGAATCTCGAAAATTTGGAAGTGGTTGGCCTCAACGATACCGGAATTACCGACGCGGCCATGGCGGCTTTCAGGGGAAAACGAAACCTGAAAGAGTTGCATCTTGTCCGTTGCACTCTGGTAGGTGACGAAGGTCTCCTGCAACTCGCTGACTGCCGAAAAATGGAGCAGTTGCATTTGCGAGATACGGGCATTACCGGCGCGGGACTCGAAGCCTTGAGTGAAATGACAAACTTGAAACTCCTCGACCTCAGCGAGACCCTGTCCCCGGGGATCGATGACGCAGGCCTGGCCCGTATCAGTCATTTGACTTCATTGGAAGATCTGAACGTATGGCGAACCCAGATCTCAGATGCCGGCGTAGCGCATCTCGCCAACCTGACGAATCTAAAGAAGCTCAATCTGGACAAATCCAAAGTGGGTGATGGAGCCATGGAAGTGGTCAGCCAATTCAAGGACCTTGAGTGGCTGCACATCGGCTCCAATGACAAGATCACGGATGCGGGTGCAGCCAAATTAACGGCGCTGAAAAAACTGGGTTACTTGAACATCACGTTTCTTCTGATCTCCGATGATGTCATCTACGATCTCGAAGATAACCTGTTGGAATGTCAAATCGTCGGCCCGTGATGGACGCGCCGATTTTCTACTGCCGTCCTGCAAGGCCTCACCGTGACGCGATGTTAATGTGACGCAATCAGAGCCCGCCTTTCGGCGGGTTTTTTATTGGTTGGTCGTCGGTCCTCTCGACATCGCATGATCCAAAATGCAGATGCGTTCTTGGACGGCGAAGTCCAATGCGAATCGGTCAATCGCCTAAAACCATAAAAAGCCTTGTCCGTGAGGGACACCTCTTCTAATTTCAAACATCCGTTAAAATGAAGGGAGGATCCACTTTACATGCCCCCCACGTCCCCCAATCCTCAGACTAAGTTTTCCATTCGGCGAGCACGCGACACATCGGCCGATCGCATTTGTTGAGTTTTACTGTCATGACGCCCCCGCTTGTCACCCTAACCACCGATTTTGGCACTCGCGACTCCTACGTGGCCCAAATGAAAGGGGCGATGCTCAAGCTTCAGCCTTCCCTAAAAATCGTGGACCTTAGTCACGAGATACCCCCCCAGGATATCGAACACGCCGCACGGTTTATGGCCGAAGCCGCTCCGCGGTTTCCCGACGGAACACTCCATGTGGTGGTCGTCGATCCCGGCGTCGGAACGGATCGCGACATTCTGTTTGCGGAGCTCGATCATCAGAAATTCGTCTGTCCCGACAACGGTCTTTTGACGTTGTGCCACAAGCTGGCGACGCGTTCAATGATCCGCAAGCTCACCTCCGCTGAGGTCTTTGGAGACTCAAGCTCGACTTTCCATGGTCGTGATATCATGGGGCCCGCTGCGGTTCGATGGGCCGAGAAAAATTGTATTGATGACATTTCGATACCCGTCACGACGATGCAATTACTTTCTCTGCCGGTCGCCGAAGTGGGGCACCAGAGTTGTCAGGGGCAGATCATTGGGAAGGACGCTTTCGGCAACCTGATGACCAATTTGACCGTGGAGCAACTTCCGACAAACCGCCCTGAAAGCTTCCAGATTGAGATGGAGGGGAAGGCTCTGACTCCGACATGGGTGACGACCTACGCCGAAGCGGAACCGGGTTCAATCGTGGCGTTGGTGGGTTCGTCCGGGCGGGTGGAGATCGCCATGGTCAACGGCAACGCGGCAAAACGACTCGAGCTTCAATCGGGTACCGGGATCACGATGAGCTGGCAGGTGTAATGGACAAAAAGCAAATCGAACAACTGGAATCTTGGGATCGCAAGTCTGTCTGGCATGCGTTTACCCAGATGCAGACCTACAAGCCGTTCATTATCCGTGAAGCGGACGGATGCTACCTTACCGACATCCACGGGAAACGCTATCTGGATGCTGAAAGCAGTTTGTGGTGCAATGTGCATGGCCATCGCCACCCTGAACTCGATCAAGCCATTCGAGAACAGCTGGACCGGGTTGCCCATGTCACCCTGCTAGGCATGAGTTGCGATACGACGGTGCAGCTTGCACAGCGACTTGCCACACTAACGCCGGGCTCGCTGAATCACGTCTTTTTTTCAAGCGATGGGGCATGCGCGAATGAAGTTGCGATGAAGATGGCCTACCAGTATTGGCGACACATCGAACCGACTTCCCAAAAGCACAAATTCCTCTGTTTCGACGCGGCCTATCACGGAGATACGATTGGAACGGTGAGCGTCGGTGGGGTGGACCGTTTCAATGCCATTTTCGCCCCCTTGCTTCTGGAGACGATTAAAGGTCCCATCCCAGACACCTACCGTCTGCCACCGAACGTGGCATCCGAGAATGCCGCCGCCCACTACCTGGCGATTACCGAACAGTTGCTCCAAAAACATCATGAGGAGATTGCCGCCTGCATCATGGAACCGCTTGTTCAGTGTGCAGCGGGCATCGTAACGCATCCTCCTGGCTTTCTCCGTGGCATCGAACGACTCTGCCGAAAGTACAACATCCTGTTGATTGCCGATGAAATTGCCGTAGGTTTCGGACGGACCGGGACACTCTTCGCCTGTGAGCAGGAAGGGATCGAACCCGATTTTCTCTGCCTCGGGAAAGGACTCACTGCAGGCTATTTGCCAATGTCCGCCACCCTCACCCAGGAACGAATCTGGAACTCCTTTCTCGGCTCGGATGCGGACAACAACGCCTTTTTTCACGGCCATACCTACGGTGGGAGTCCTCTGGCAGCCGCAGTCGCACTGCGTAATCTCGACCTATTCGACCAACACTCCGTGCTTCCGCGTGTCAACGAAGCGGGAAAGTACTTGAGAGAATGTCTCGCGCCACTCGAGCAACACCCTCATGTGGGAGACATCCGACATCGAGGGCTCATTTTCGGGATCGAGTTGGTTCAGGAACGCGGGAGTCGACAGCGGTTCGCCTGGCAGGATCGAATTGGAACTCGAGTCTGTCAAAAAGCGACCGAAAAAGGAGTATGGCTCCGTCCTCTGGAAGACACCGTGGTCATCATGCCCCCACTGGTCATCTCCGATGAACAGCTAGAGTTCACCGCCAAGGCTCTGATCGAGTCCGTCGACGAAGTAATCCACGATCACGGCTTAGGGTGAAGGCGTCTGACGAGAGCCATTCTGACGCGTTTGGCCCCGTTTTTTCCTCCGGACCCCTATGGGCAACCACCACAAATAGGCTCCGGTCATCCAAAGCCCCAAAAGAACTAAGCCATTCGGAAGGAAGACCCACAGCTTGGCGGACTCATGAAAGAACGAACCATCGTGCAGGGACTCAATCCAGTCGGAGCGTCGACGTGTCGACGAGAGGATTTCACCAGATGCCGAGTCTACTTGAACCTCCCAACGATTGTTGGATTGCACTTTGACAATCCCTTTTCCCGGTCGAACGTCGAGGCGATCGACATCTTGCCAAGCCGAAACCTCCGCCTCAGGAACTTTGGAAACGATGCTCAGAATCTCTTCAAACGTCAATATCGGACGATCCTGAGTTCCACGCTGCGTGGGAGGTTGAACCCAGGGAACCTGTTTTTTTACTTGTAGCAGCAGGCCCGTGATGATCACGATGAAAAGTGGCACCAGCGTGAGCAGCCCTCCCCAGCGATGTAATTTCCGAATCCAACGCTTCATATTTGTCCCCATGTTTTGCGGGCGGTTAGCCCGAACTCACGCACGTTCCCACGATTGGCTCGCAATTCGGTATTGCAGGGCCAACCTCTGGAAAAGTCCCGCAAATTCCCAAAGCCCCTCAACATATAACTCCGTCGGAATTTGAAAGTGACTGCCACGTTGAATGTTATGATTTGTGGGTGAATCCACAATTTTATCGACGGATTTCAAGGGGTGAGTTGTCCTTTGCTGATCCAGAGGGTAAATTCAAAACCGCCTATCTTTACCAAGTTACCGAAACAACGAGAAACTTGGGACTATGATTGAAAATTGGGTGTTGCCCCGGACCGGAGGTCCGATCATGCACCTTCTTCATTTTCTTCTGTTGTCTCCTCGCGGCTAGTACACCAAAGGCTTGCATCATGACGATCTCCCGGAAAAGACCTTATACCATCCTCGCACTCCTGACTTGGGTGTTCACACTAGCGCCAGCCTGGTTGGTGGCACAAGACACGGTTGGCATCCCCGAGGGTTGGATGAATCAGATCCGTTGGCGATCCGTTGGCCCGGCAAACATGAGCGGGCGGATCACCGCCATTGCTGTTAACTCGAAGGATCCCAAAAACTGGTGGATCGCTTCGGCGTCCGGAGGACTGTTGAAGACCATCAACAACGGCGTCACCTTTGAGCACCAGTTTGATGATCAGGCAACCGTGTCCATCGGTGACGTTCAGGTTTTCCAAGGAGATCCCAAAATCGTTTGGGTCGGCACGGGCGAAGCAAACCCGAGAAACAGTGCATCTTGGGGAAACGGTGTCTACCGTTCAGACGACGGTGGCGAAACCTGGAAGCATCTGGGCCTGAAAGAAACATTGCACACAGGCCGCATTGCTTTGCATCCCACCGATTCGAATATCGCCTACGTAGGCGCTCTAGGACGACTCTGGGGCACCAACGAAGAACGTGGCCTCTACAAGACGACCGATGGCGGAGAGACTTGGGAAAAGATCCTCTACATTGATGAGAAAACGGGGGTCGTTGACCTGCAGATGCATCCCACAGATCCGGACACACTCCTTGTTGCCACTTACGAGCGACAGCGAGATGGATTCGATGGGAACGATCCGGGCAAGAAGAATGGTCCGGGTTCGGGCCTCTACATGACCCGAGACGGTGGAAAGAATTTCAAAAAGATCACCGAGGGCTTGCCCACCAATCATCTAGGACGCATCGGTTTAAGTTGGGCGAAGAGTGACCCCAACTACGTTTACGCCGTCATTGAGACAGAGAAGACGGGACAGGTTCCTGAAAACGCGGCCTTCATGGGCATCAATGGCGAAGACGTTGAGGTCGGAGCGAGAATCACCAACGTGGTCGACGAGGGCCCCGCGTTCAAAGCGGGGATCAAGTCGGGTGACATCGTGATTCAAGTTCAAGACCAACCGATCACCTCCTACCGCGACCTGCTTTCGAACATCCGCCGATTTGAAGCGGGGGAGAGCAGCAAATTGCAGGTCTCTCGCGAAGGTGAAATCGTCGACCTCGAAATCACCTTTGGTAAACGGCCGGCCCCGACTACGGGAGGACGTGGAGGTCGCGGAAGCAACCCTTTCGATGGCGGCCTCGGAGGTCAGAATGAGAACCTTCAAGACCAGCAAGGAAAAAATGGGTTTGAGTTTGGTGGGGTCTTTCAGTCGACCGACGGTGGAAATACATGGAAGCGAATCAACAGCTTGAATCCTCGCCCCATGTATTACAGCCAGATCCGCGTCGACCCATCGGATCTTAATTACGTTTATGTATTGGGCACTCGCCTTTATCGATCGTCCAACGGAGGACATACCTTTACATCAGACGGAGCCCAAGGCGAGGTGCATGTCGACCATCATGCCTTGTGGATCGACCCGTCAGATGGACGTCACATTCTGCTTGGCAATGACGGAGGACTCTACGAGACCTACGATCGCATGGCAAACTGGGATCATCACAATCAATTTGTCATTTCGCAGTTCTATCACGTCGGTGTAGGTCCGCGAAGGAACTACCGAATCTACGGTGGACTTCAGGACAATGGGAGTTGGGGCGGTCCTTCTCGAGTCAACAACAACCGAGGGCCAGTCAACAGCGACTGGTTTAGCGTTGGTGGGGGCGACGGCTTCATCTGCCTCGTCGACCCGGAGGATCCCGATCAGATCTATTTTGAGAGCCAGAACGGCGCGATGGGTCGCATCAATCTGCGTACGGGCGAACGGGGTTTCATCCGCCCACGCCCCCCTCAAGGCATCCGCTACAAGTTCAACTGGAAAACACCCTTCGTTCTGTCACCCCACAACGCCAAAATCCATTACAGCGCGGGCAACTACGCTTTTCGATCCGTATCCAAGGGCGACAGAATCGAATCCATATCGGCGCGGCTCACACACTCCGAGCAAGGCTCGGGTAGTGCCATCTCGGTCGCTGGGACGGAGACGGGAGTGGTCTACGTCGGCACCACCGATGGCTGGGTATGGGCAACCCGGGACGATGGCGTCACCTGGCAAAATGTCTTCGAGAATCCGGACGAGACAGTGGTGACACGCGACGCTCGAGAGGCCGAGTTGAAGGCAGCCAACACGAAATCTTCTCCCGAGGAGGAGTCGGAAGGAAAAGGCGACGATGCGGGAGCGAGTGCGGAAACGGGTGTGGAAACCGATGCGGGAGATCGTCAAGGAAATGGCGAAGCGGGCGCCGAAGGAAATTCGGCCAGTCGAGGCAGTCGTTTCCGAGAAATGTTGATGTCTCGAGATGCCAATGAAAACGGCAAGATTGAACGCTCCGAGATCTCAGGCCGCATGGGCCCGATGTTTGACCGACTTGATGCAAACAAAGATGGAACCCTGGACCAGGAAGAAATGGCCAAGATTGGCCAAGGTGGAGGCCGTGGTGAACGAGGGGGGCGAAGCCTTCCCGGTGGCCGTCCTGCACGCGAATCAGGCGATGATGAGGAGGCGGGCGACGACAAGGACAGCGATACGGAATCCAAAACGCCAGCCGAAAAACCAGCCTCCGAACCCGCCCCTGAGGAACGCGAGGAAACAGACGAGGAAAAAGGGACTGGACCTGAGAAAACCGAAGATGCGGCAACTCAGGATGACCCAGTCTCTGGGCAGTGGAATGGTCGCATGATCTCGGAAGGCATGGGCAATCGCGGCCCAGGACAGTTCACATTGATCCTGCGGCTACAAGCGGACGGGTCACTTCGAGGAAGTTTTGAATCCGGTCAGGCCTCCGGAAAAATTCAACAGGGTCAATTCAGTCGAGAGAAAAACACACTCAATTTCACGGCTGAAACCGAACGATCGAGTCTGAGTTTCTCGGCAAAGTTAGACGATAAAAAGCTGGACGGAAATCTCGAAGTCAACGGCGGGGCATTTTCTATTGGATTCGAAGCCCAACGGACCGGTGACGCACCGTCCGAGAAAGCGGAGGAGTCAAGCGGGCCCTCAGCTCCGTTGAAGAGTCTGGTTCCCGGCCCTCGCTGGGTGAGTTCACTTGAAGCCAGTCGCCACCAACGCGGGCGTTGCTACATGACGCTGGATGGGCATCGGTCAAACGACAATCGCCCCTACGTCATGGTGTCCGAAGACTATGGTCAGACGTGGCGAAACTTGCAAAACAACCTGCCTGAAACGGCTGGTAGTTGTCGAGTGGTTCGGGAAGATCTGTTTGATCCCAACATCCTCTATCTCGGTTGTGAGTTCGGTCTGTGGGTTTCGCTGGATCGAGGAAACTCATGGCATCGACTCAACAGCAATTTGCCGACGGTGGCCATTCACGAAATCGCCCAACACCCACTCGCGGGGGAAATTGTAGCCGGAACTCACGGCCGCGGCATCTGGATCTTGGATGTCACCACCTTGCGCCAGTTCAAGACGGAGGCTTACGAGAAGGATAGCCATCTTTTCCAGCCCAACACGGCCATTCAGTGGAGGTCTGGACGCGAGGCCGGGTCGAGTGGCACACAGAGATTCATGGGTGAGAATCCGGCGAGCGGCGCTCAGATGTATTACAGTTTGGCCGAGGATGCCGAGACGGCGACCCTGAAAATCACGGACATTACGGGAAATGTTCTTGCAACCCTCGAAGGTCCTACCGAGTCGGGCCTACATCGAGTGGTGTGGGACTTACGACAACAGCGACGAGGCCGCGGGCGTGGTGGACGAGGCGGTCAGGTTTCTACAGGCACCTACTTGATTACCCTTACCGTGGATGATGTAGAATCAAAGCAAGTTCTGAAGGTGGAAGCGGATCCGGATGCGGCATCCGACTCCGCGTCACTGAATCTTGTCGAATTTTGGGAAGAAGTCGCGGGAAGCGACTCGGAAGAAGAAGGGTTGTCCGACGATGAAGGATCGAACGAGTTTTAGACGAGGCATTTTGAGTTCAACCCGAAAGACGATGACAGCGGCGGTCCTACTGGTGGTTTCCGTTGGCATCCTCTCGAGAACTTCGACCGGCCAAGATGACACATCCGAGGCGCCGAAACAGGCATCGGTGAGTCCCGAGCTTCAGAAAAAGTATGACGCCTTTGAGAAAATGGTTTCCGGCGTCAAACTGATCGGCTCCTTCACGGTCACCGGTTCAAACACGGACGAACTTCAAAAAGAAGAGTACTCCATCAAAAGTGTCACCAAACTCCCCGAGGGTGACCTTTGGATGTTCCGTGCTCGAGTGAAATATGGGGACAACGACTACACGGTTCCACTCCCGCTCGATGTCAAATGGGCCGGAGATACCCCCATGATCACCCTGACGGATTTCAAGATTCTCGGTCAGGGCCCGTTCAGCGCGAGAGTTGTTTTTCATAACGGGAAGTATGCCGGTACCTGGTCGCATGGTGAGGTAGGCGGACATTTGTTCGGGGTGCTTGAACCTCTGAAGTCAAAGCAGACTGACAACAAATCCCAGTGACTGATCGAAATCCGGTCGATGACTGCGCAGCGGTCCGGCCACGCCTGCCTCCGAAGACAAAGTTGATGAGTGATCGCGGCGAACGCCAGACCGCGACTGAATCACCCTCTAAGACCTGAGTGGGAAACCTGCGTTTACGAGTGGTGATGGGTGTGGTTGCCGCAATCGCTGCCCATTTCATTGCAATCGGCAATTTCTCCCTCGGCTGGATCACCTTGCTGTTCGTCGGATCTGCAACGCGGAGTTCCCCCAGCCCAATCTCATCGATATCACTTACCTCGTCATCGTGACCTACACGTCTCTCGGCTATGGTGACATGGTGCCCCACGGAGCCATGCGTCTTTTTGTTGGGAAGAAGTCCTGAGTGGCGTTATTTTGACGGCGTGGACCGCATCCTTCACCTTCTTGGAAATGCACCGATACTGGGGCAAGCCGGTTTGACAGCCTCACTCGAACTTGCGACAACGTCGAGAAGTTCGTTCCTAGATTGCCCACCCCCAGAATTGACGCCATGAATGCCTCGAAAAAATTGAACGTGCTTGTGGTTGAAGATGGCCTGGCAAACCGCCGACTGGCGGTGGCGTTGCTGTCCAAATGGGGTTACCAGGTAGAAGTTGCCCATGATGGTCAACAAGCGATCGAAAAATGCACCAAACCGCATGGCTTCGACCTGATTCTAATGGACTTGCAAATGCCCACCATGGACGGCTACGAGGCCACCAAGGTTATCCGAAGCTCCGAGGAACCGGGCGAGGCCAGGACGCCGATCATCGCGATGACCGCTGAAGATTCGGAACTCGATCGGGAAAAGTGCCTGCTGGCTGACATGGATGGCTACCTCGCGAAACCGATCCGACAACAAGACCTCCAAGAGGCCATGGAACAATATCACTCCAGCGTTTCAGACGCCAAGTGCCTGATCGATTGGACCGCCGCGATGGAGAATTTTGACCACGACGCCAATATCATGAGTCAGGTCCTGAGTGCGAGCCTTGAGGAGCTCCCCGATTTGATGACTCAAATCGAACGACAGTTCGCGGGAAATGATCGAAGCGATCTCCAGCGACTTGCCCATACCATCAAGGCGTCCGCACGAGCCTTCCCATCAGCCGCCGTGCTTCGGTTAGCACTCGCCGTTGAATTCGCAGCGTCGAATGAGGATTGGACTTTGGCCGAAGCCAAATACAATGCATTGAAGCCTCTTCTGGATCGCTTCATGGACGAGTTGAAAGCGCATCGCTAAGCGAGCCGGCGTCGTCATCCGGTGAATGGCAGCATCCTATGAACATTGATTTGATGGCTGAAGTGATCGCTTGGATCGTCTTTGTCATTTCGGGAACGTCTGCTGCTGTCCTACTGGCATTTCTCACTCATCAATTCTGCCTACGATGGGAGCGACGAACATCCAAGAGACCTGCCCATGAGCGTCAAAGCTCCGGAAATGATTTGAACCGCGATCGCCATCAGAATTCTACTTCAACAGTGTCGAAGGAAACGGATGCCAACCGCCGCTGAGCCGCAAGCGCCCAGGCCGTCGCTGCATCCTCCCAGCAGCTTTGAATTCGTTTCCCAAAGTCTGCAATTGAGTAAAAACCATGTCGATGGGCAAACGAGAGGAACCCAGCTACCTATTGCAACCGGAACCCGTCGCTATTCAGAAGTTCAATGCCTGCTGCCCGGCATGCGACGCTGTGCTTTCGGTCGAGGGCAAGGAACTGGTTTAAAACAACGTCTGCGCTGCAATTAAAAATTGAGACGCCAACGGACTGGGCAGAACCAGCAAATTGACGCCCAGACAAACCCTGCCCGTTACCGCCGTGGATCGACTTTCAGAAACTCCAGTAGCATCGCTTCGCTCAGAGCTCGCGAGGCGTCGTGCCCCGCGTTTCGCACCTTCAAGTGAACCACATCCCCATTCAGATAGACAAATTTTTCTACCGGTCCACGTACCTCGCTTGGCTCGCCCTTTTTTCCACCGTCGTATCCTTGGCTTTTTGCCCATAGAAAAATTGACTCTTCAGCAGGTACAAATCGGAGTTTCCCGCCGGGAGCAGGGATCCCTCGTGACGCGCCTCCTTGGTAGGGCACCAGAGGATCGTTCTCACCGGAAACATTTAAGAGTCGTATCCCAGTCCGTGGTTCCGCCGACTTCAAGTAGCGATTATTCGATCCTCGACTCTTAAAATTCTTACCGTCGTGTTGAAAGGCATTCAAAGGACTGACACAGGTAACATAATTCCGGACCTGAGTTAACTTGGTTTCAATGGCCATCTGATTGGCCAACGCGGAACCGTTGGATGACCCCATGACCGTCACCTGATCCGCTTGCGCATTCTCATGTTCCAATACACGCAAAATGATCGCCTCCAAAAACGCGAGGTCGTTGGCCTTCGATCTTTCGCTCACGATATTCCAACTCTTCAAGTATCCATCTGGAAACACGGTGATAAATCGCTTTGCCAGCGTCGGATACTTGCGCAAAAATCCACGCATGCCGCCCTGCCCAGAACCGCCATTGCCATGAAGAAAAACGAGAACTGGAAATGGTTCCGCCTGTCGTTGGATCGGCACCTGAACGAAATAGGGCCGTCGGAAATTTTTCTCTTGGGACCAACTCTGCGTCACAAAGTATTCGCCACTTTTCAACTCATCTGCGACGAGCGGGGCACCGCAATTCAAAACCATGAAAATGCCGGCAGCCAAAACCCCGGAACAAGAAGACGCAAGGTGCATGTGGAATTTCCTGTTTTTCGCAGAGACGCTTGAACGAACTGAAGCCGACCGCATTGCTCATTCCCCCTCGACTGCCGTCAGACGAATCGGCTTGGTGACTTTGTGCAGCAAATTCGTTTCATAGTCTGCACCCACAAAAACGGCGATGGAGAGGTCCTGAGGCTTCATCTCTTTGGGAATCTGAAAGGCAATACTCATCACACCTTTTCCCGCGTTCGCCTGAACCTTTCTTTCAACTCGCATTCTTCGAGCGTCTTTAAGTGTGACATGGAACGACTGCTCACCGAGTTCGGCAGGCAGGTTGTAATGAATCCCGACGTGCAGCATTTCCCCCGTGGCGACCGTCTCAGGCACCACGATTTTAAAAAGATTTTGATTCTGCTGCCGAGGCCGGGCGTTGGTAGGCTTTGAGTTCCCAGGCTTAGCGCTTTTTGCCTTGCGACGTGCATCTGCTTCGGCTTGCAATTCCGAAATGACCGAAGATACAAAAGCGGCATCTTCCCGGCGATCGAAGGCCTCAAGCAGTGGGTCCTTGGACGCCTTCATCACCAGCCGCATTTCTCGTCTCAATTCGGCCAAGACGTCGGCGTAATCGGGATCATCAATCAGATTCTTTCGTGCGTCGGGGTCATTTTTGTAATCGTAAAGTTCCTCAGGAACGCGGTGCTTGAACAACTTGAGTCTGGCAGACAGATCGGCATCCGTCCTGGCCAGTTTCTCCATGGCTCGATAAGTCAGGGTTCCCGTCGTCGCCGTTCTGAAGACACGCTGGCCGTCGCTCCAAGGATTGAAGATGTAGCCGTAATTTTGGGATTGGATACTGCGCATCGGGCTGCGATTCCTACCCGAGTTCTCATTGTGAAACGTATAGACGTAGTCACGCCCATCCAATGATTCACCATGCAGGACCGGCGCAAACGATCGGCCATCAAACCCCTCGGGGTGAGGCATCCCAATGATGTCCAACAGAGTGGGCATCAAATCCACGGCGGAGACCATATGCTCCTTGTCAACGCGACCGGGTTCAATCACCCCGGGCCATCGGATAATCAGGGGTGTTCGTGTGCTGTGATACCAGACCGCGGTCTTCGCAAACGGCAGCGGCATGCCATGATCGGAGAGAAATATCACTACCGTTTTCTCGTCCTGATCAGACTCCTTCAGGGCCCGCAGGATCTGAGCCACACAATCATCCGCCCGCCGTACCGATGAATAATAGTGGGACAGCTCTTTTCGAACTTCTGGATGCTCAAAAAGAAACCCGGGAACGGGAACCTCCTCGGCCGAAAAAACTTGACTTGGAACATAAGGGTCGTCGACCACCTGTCCCTTTCCTGACATCGCGTAGAACGGTTTGTGGGGATCCGAAATATTGATATTCAGACAGAAGGGTTTCTTCGCTTTCGCAGCAAGATCGATGCCTCTTTGCGTCGAACGATAGTAGGATTCCGGATCTTTGATGTGCTGTTTTTCACCATCCAAAGTCGTGAGATCGACATCCCACGCGTAAGGCTGATAGGGTGTCGAATGGGAAACTTTGCCGCGAATGCCCACGAAGTATCCTGCCGATTTCATAAGATCAACGAGGTGGGGATACTGAGTATCTTTCACTTGGTAAAAGCCTTCGACACCCGTGTTGTGAGAGTAACGGCCCGAAAGAAGCACGTTCCTGGAGGGGTAACAACTCCCCGTTTGCACGTGGGCATAATGGAAACGCATCCCCTCTCTGGCGAGACCATCGATGTGGGGTGTCGTATCCTCGAGTTCGCAATCGAAAACGCCCACCGAATCGCAACTCATATCGTCCACGGTCACAATCAGAATGTTTGGCGGCGTCTCTTTGGCCTGCAGGGTCCCCCCCATGATCGCGACAAAAAGTATGAAGACGGACATCGGTTTCATGATGCGTATCTCTCCAAAGTTGAAAATCACCGTATCCCACAACGGTCGATCGCCTCATCGTATCACAACCTGACCCGACGTTCATTTCCGGGTATCGGCCGCAAGCCCCTAAACTACTGCAGAGCCATTCGACGACATGGGCGACGCTCAGATTTCAAAATCGATTGGTAAATTCAACGTCGGCAGATGCAAACTTGAAAACCAATTGGTACCCTAGGGCCCTCTGACGATGTGACGGCAGATATGCCGGCAAGACATTACATTGACGTCGCCTAGATTGGAACCACAATCGAAAACGCTTCTCAGTCCCAGGAAACCCCAAATGCTCCGAAATCTCAGCACATCCATTTTTGTCCTCGCTGCCATGGCACAGCTCGCCCTCGCAAAGGATCTTCCGGATCCCGATGGAAAGCCGGCAGACATGACCAAAAAGGTGAAGGTCTTCATCATCATGGGCCAATCCAACACGCTGGAAATGGGAAAAGTGAAAGGGGACAAAGAGGGGTCCTTGGAATACGCCGTCAAAAAAGAAAGCTTGTACCCATTCATGGTCGATGATGCGGGCGATTGGACGGTCCGTGAGGATGTGCGTAACGTGCACGTCATGGGAAGCGGAGGTCCAGGTCGGACCAGTGTGAAACGGAACGATTGGCTAACCGTATCCGGCGGCAAAATCGGGATCGAAACGGGAATCGGCCATCAGCTTGGTAACGCGATCGATGAACCCGTTCTGATTCTCAAAACCGCCATTGGCAATCGCAGTCTCGGTTGGGATCTATTGCCCCCGGGTAGCCCCTCCTACGAATACGACCTCGAAGTGAAGAATAAAGCAACGAAAGAACTTCAGACGAAGACATTCGTCTATGCGGGTTATGGTCAGAGCCCGGACAAATGGGAAAAAGGGACCGAACCCAAAGCGATTGGCTGGAAAGCGGGTTTGCAATACGACGGTGACATCGCTCGGGCAAAAGAAGTCCTGTCAAAGTTGGATGAATTCTATCCGGGAGCCAAAGGATACGAGATTGCGGGTTTCCTTTGGTGGCAAGGCGATAAGGATCGATACAACGAAGGCCACGCCGCGATGTATGAGAAGAACCTGAAAAACCTGATCGCATCGCTTCGAAAAGACTTCGACGCGCCCAAGGCGAAATTTGTCTGCGCGACGCTGGGTCAGACGAGCAAGGAAAAGGCAAAAGGAAACGAAAAACTGATCCTCGACGCGATGCTCGCTATCAGTGACACGAGCAAGTATCCCGAACTTAAGGGAGATGTGGCCACGGTCTACACGAACCCCATCAGCATGGGTTCTTCATCCAACGCGCACTACGGCGGGAATGCGAAGACCTACATGAACGTGGGACTTGCCATGGGAGAGGCCATGGTTGAACTGCTCTCCAACAAGTAGTCCAACGAACGCTGATTCACCATCATCACCCATGATCCATCCCTCCTGATCCGGGAATCTGAGAAAATGCGTCGTGTTCGAACCTCCGTAAAATGGACCTGTTTTCACGCTCTGGTCGTCCTTTGCTTTTTTGGCACTGCCATCCAACGTCAGGCCGCGATGGCTCAGGGCCCTCCGGTGAAAGTATTTATCCTTTCCGGACAGTCAAACATGGTCGGTGCGGGCAAGGTCGATGGAGGCAGCCAACGTTGGGGCACCGAGTTTCTCGATCCCGTTGTTTCGGTCTATGAAGGAAACTACGACCCCGATGTGGACTACGACCTAGTCCAACCGAAGGTGACCAAAAAGCTGGAAAAATTTGGCGGCACCGAGCCAACGCCCTATCCTGGCGGCGACGTTCAGGTCACCCGACGGCTTGCGATAGGGGGACTGACGGTTAAAATCAGTCGATCGAAGTGGACGCTTAGGACACGCCCTCGTAGCTCAGGTGGATAGAGCGTCGGTTTCCTAAACCGAAGGTCACAGGTTCGAGTCCTGTCGGGGGTACTTCCTGCCATCAACGCTTGGCCACGCACCACAAGTAGACTCTCAACTGCGGTCATAAAGCCTTCTGGAAACCGCTGGCATCACGCGCGTCGCAAGGCTAACAGCTGCCTCGCATGAAATCTCTCATTTCGTTTCATAGGGCCATGGTTGGACTTTAGCCCGCACGGCCCACGCTTCCCATTTCGCCAGCAGCTCTTTGGCTTTCTCGGGATGTTTTTCAGCAAGGTCATGCAATTCAGCGCGGTCGGTTTTCATGTTGTAAAGCTCCCAGGAAAACTCATTGGCCTCGAGGCCCCGCTGTCCCTTGCAAACCAATTTCCAGTCGCCATCACGAATTGCGCAATTAAGGTGGTGCTCGAAATACAGTGCATCGGTACGCTTCAGCGGCTTGCCAGAGAATGCCGGTCGCAAACTCACGCCTTCGATCGGAATGATCTCGTGTCCGCCAAAAGTTTTTGGATAGACGTCGCCGGCCACGTTAACGCAGGTTGCCATGATGTCAATCACATGTCCCGGCTGATGTTCCAGACTGCCGTTGCGCGAAGGATCGATGCCGGCGGGCCAATGCACGATCAATGGCGTGGAAATTCCGCCTTCGTGGGCAAAATGTTTGTATTCCCGAAACGGGGTGTTGGAGACGTTGGCCCATCCACGGCCGTAGCCGATGAAGGTATCCTCCGGGCCGGCCATCACACCCGGCCCTGTTTTGAGCGGCCGTCCATCGCGGGTCTGCATGGGCGGCCAGATCTTTCGCTGCAGATCGTTGGGGCCCATCACTTTCAGGTCGGTCGCATAGCCGTTCTTGGGCGAATAGCGGCCGTAGCCTTCGGCACATCCTCCGTTGTCCTGCAGAAAGAAGATGAGCGTGTTGTCCAACTCGCCCTGATGTTTCAACTCCTCGACAATGCGACCGATACCTTGGTCCATCGAATCAATCATGGCCGCGTAGACTTCCATGTTGCGAGCTTCCCAAGGCTTGTCCTTCACCGCGTTCCAGTTGTCGGACTGCGGTGAGAGCTGCGTATCCGCGGGGATGAGTCCCAACGTTTTCAGCTTCTCCAATCGCGCCTCACGAATGGGTGCAAACCCCTCGTCATACTTGCCTTTGTATTTCGCGATGTCATGCGGCAGTGCGTGCATCGGCCAGTGCGCCGTGGTGTACGCGGCATACAAAAAGAACGGACGGTCGGGCGACTCGTCGGCATGCTGTTTGAGGAAGTTGACGGCGTTGTCGCTGATGGCATCCGTATAGTAGTAAGTTTCCGGCTTGTACTTCGGGTCGTTCACCGGAGTGATGTAGGTGTTGCCGCGACATAACGTCGCCGGATCATAAAAACTACCCGCACCAATGATCGTGCCGTAGAACTTCTCGAATCCACGTTGAAGGGGCCAATTGTCCTTGGGGCCATCTGGGCCAACGTGCTTCGTGACGTGCCATTTTCCGACCATGTAGCGGCGATACCCTGCGGTACTCAACGCCTCGGCGATCGACACGACATTGCGTCCCAGTTCACCCCGATAGCCGGGCAGATTTTTTTCGCCCGTCATCAGACCGATCCCCGCCTGATGCTGATACACTCCGGACAGCAACGCGGCACGTGTGGGACAGCACCGCGCGGTGTTATAGAACTGCGAAAACCGCAATCCGTCATTGGCCAGTTGATCGAGATGTGGCGTGTTGATCTCACCCCCGTAACAACCAATGTCTGAGAACCCCATATCGTCGGACATGATCAACACAATGTTCGGTGCTTCAGCTGCCTGAACGCGGCTCGCTGCCAGGCTAAGGCTGACCAGCACACCGATTGTCGTCAGAACCGAAGTGAATAATTTCGTCATGTTCATGGCTATCTCTGTTTGTTTATCTATTGTCGGTCAGATTCGAAGTCACGATCCTGCAGCCCCAAAATCCGCGTTACGGGGCTGAATCATGGCGGCTGAATCATGGCGGCTGAATCATGGCGGCTGAATCATCATAAAACCGCTTCGTTTACTCGCGCCAAACCTCAATCTCCGTCGCGCCACTGCGGGCTCCGCCTTTGTGAGTAAAGACGATTCGCAATTTACGGGTCGTAACCTTGGAAAATGTGATGGTGTTGGCCACGCTACCTGCGGGAAGTTTTGGATCGGACACCTGTTGATCCGCTTCAACCCAATCGGTGCCGTCCCAGAGCTCCACTCGCATCTTCGTCGGAGCTTGAACACCGCCGCGGTCATCATAAACATGAATCACGGCGCGACCGACTTCCTTTTTCTCTCCAAAGTCGATCTCAAGCCAATCCGACGTGTTGGGCGATCCGTAGCTCGTCCAGCGATTGACGGGATTGGGTTTGTAGATAATTCTCCCGTCGATGGCCGAACGGGGGACACCCCCGTAGATATCATGATGCGAGCAACTCGCTTTTG
>JAKVCA010000048.1 GCA_022448315.1 Pirellulaceae bacterium
AAGACAGGGTTCTTTCGGTCCTCCAATAAAATGATTTCTAAGAAAGGTCCAACGAGAGTTGGGCCTTTTTTTATTTCGGGACCGTAACGAACCTTGGAGTGGCTCAGATGAAACTGAGACGCTTCGTATGTCGCATCGGTCTGGACGTTGTGCGGATCCCTTAAACAGTGGAGCTTGTGGCGTGTTCGTCGCCTTGAGCCGAGGTTTGCATGCGTGCTATAGTGCGGTCCCGATCGAAAATGCGACTGCAAGAACGAATGTAGTCATGGCCGACGAACCATCGGAGTACCATCCAGAATGGCGGGATGTAGGTGGTTGCCGACGGAGTAAATGCCGGGCTGACGGAATGAATTGGGGTGTTGTGCGGCGTCACGATTCAGATCCGCCGAAGCAGCTTTGTGTTGCGGCGTGTCAGCATCCCAGATTCTGGAGAAGATTTCGTTCACTCCAAAGGTTGGGGTATAGACGGGCATCTGGTCGCTTTCTTCGTCTCAGGCCAAGGGGCAGCGGAAGCATGCTAGGGATTGCCAAAGCCGGAAAATTCGAACCGAAAAGCGACATCAAGTGAGACGAAAACAAGGACAATCCGCCGCTGGCGGTTGAGGAATGCCATGCGAGAGATGTTAGATGAAAAACTGGCTCGCTTTGAAGAGCTGGAAGCGATGATGTCTGACCCAGAGGTGTTGAGCGACGCAGGAAAAATGGCGGGAGTCGCCCGCGAGCATGGAGCCTTGGGGAAGATCGCCACCAAGTACCGAAATTTTCGAAACCTTAACGACCAGATCCTGGAAACCCGTGAATTGCTCGAAGGTAAAGACGCAGAAATGCGTGAGTTGGCAGAGATGGAAATGCCCGCTCTTAAAGAGGATCGCGAAAAAGTCTGGAATGAGATACTGGAACTGACCATTGGTGGAGAAGATGCGACACGCTCAAGGTGCGTGATGGAAATTCGTGCAGGAACGGGGGGCGATGAAGCAGCGTTGTTTGCTCGTGACCTGTTCGAAATGTACAAGCATCACTGTGAGCAGAAGCGTTGGAAATTTGAAATTCTGGACATGAGTGCGACGGAGCTGGGGGGCTTCAAAGAATTGCAGCTGGCCATGTCGGGTGAAGGTGTTTATCGCGAATTGCAATATGAGAGTGGTGGGCATCGAGTTCAACGCGTTCCGGAGACGGAAACAAAGGGTCGAATCCATACCTCGGCAGCCACGGTTGCGGTGTTGCCCGAACCCGAAGATGTCGAAGTGGACATCAAGCCGGAGGACTACCGTCTCGATAAATTTTCCGCGAGCGGACCGGGCGGGCAGCATGTCAACAAAACGGAATCGGCCGTGCGACTGACTCACTTGGAAACCGGGATCGTCGTGCAGTGCCAAGACGAGAAAAGTCAGCACAAAAATCTAGCTAAAGCGCTCAGGGTGTTGAAGGCACGGCTTTACGACAGGAAACGGGAAGAAGAAGAAAGTCGCCGCGCTGCTGAAAGAAAAAACCTTGTCGGTTCCGGGGATCGAAGCCAGCGTATTCGTACGTATAACTTTCCTGAAAACCGGGTGACGGACCACCGAATTAATTTTACGGTCTACAAATTGGATCAGATCCTCGCAGGTAACGTGCAAGTTCTTACCGACGCGCTCATCGACTATGACCGCGAGCAACTTCGAGGAAGCATGAGTATGATGGATTGACGAGGAATGTTGCCTTCAGTGTGTCAGAACGGACGTTTTGCCCCGTTGACTGCGTCGTTCTGCTGCGGTTCTTCGGGTTGACGAGGGTCAGAGAAATCGGTCGATTCGGTCAAACGGTGTGACCCAATAATCCTTCGAGGTTAGAAGAAAAACTATGGCGCAGGTCGACAAGAGCGGTGCCCGAGTGCAGCGGATGTTTGGGGAAATTGCTCCCAAGTATGACCGTATGAACCACCTGCTTTCGATGAATACCGACAAGTACTGGAGATGGTGGACAGTTCGGAAATTGATACCTGGGATTGACGGTCCGGTCCTTGACGTCTGCACAGGTACAGGCGATCTGGCGATTGCTCTCGCGAAGAAAATCCCTGCCGAGCACGATGTGGTCGCCGCAGACTTCTGTCGTGAGATGCTCGAATTTGGTGAGGAGAAGAAGGAGCGACAGAGCTTGAGTCGAGTCAAGTTTCTTCAGGCGGACACTCAGTGCTTGCCCTTCCCGGATGATTCTTTCTCTTTGGTAACGGTCGCATTCGGACTTCGTAACGTCGCAGACACAGATCGCGGCTTGGTTGAGATGACCAGGGTTTGCCAACCGGGGGGCAAAGTTGCTGTCCTAGAATTCACGCTCCCCCGGTTTACCCCGCTTCGTTGGATCTACAAGTGGTATTTCCTTAATGTGTTGCCGAGGATTGGCCACCTGCTTTGCCAAAACCGTAGTATGGCGTACGACTACCTCCCTTCGAGCGTAGGGGAATTCCCCCAGTATGAGGCGTTGGCGAATCGGATGAGGGAAGCAGGGATGAAAACCGTCAACTTTTTTCCCCTTACCTTCGGCGTCGCGACGCTATACATAGGGCAAAAATGAGTAATCCCATCGTGATTGGTGTGACGGGAGGTAGCGGGGCGCCGTACGCGGTTCGCTTACTCGAAGTTCTGCTGGAGCAAAGACGCAAGGTTCATCTCGTCGTCAGCCCCAGTGGTGCGGAGGTTCTCCGGCAGGAAATGGGCTTGAACGTCGATCCTGCCAATCTTTCCGAGGCGGACTGGCAAGACAGGTTTGCTGCGGACGATTCCTGCTTGATGGTCCACCCTCCTGGGGATTTTTTCTCACCGATCGCAAGTGGTTCCTATTTGACGGACGGCATGGTGATCTGTCCCTGTTCTGGGACGACTCTCAGCGGTGTGGTGCATGGTTCTGCATCTAACCTGATACAACGGGCCGCAGAAGTCCACTTGAAGGAACGACGGAAGCTTGTCCTCGTTCCCAGAGAGACGCCCGTATCACTCATTCACGTCGAAAATTTGAGGAAGGCTTGCCTCGCGGGGGCCATCGTCTTACCCGCGAGCCCCGGTTGGTATCACGGCGTGTCCCGGCTCGAGGACCTCGTGGACTTCATTGTCGCTCGGATACTCGACCAGTTAGGCATCGCTCATGATCTCATGCGTCGATGGGGTACCGATGGACAAGCTTCGACCTGAATTGGCATCTGCGGGACAAGGAGTGTGAGATTGAGCGTGTACCAGAAACTGCGTCTCGTGATGGAGATGATTCGGTTCAGCCACACGATTTTCGCCCTCCCTTTCGCCTTGTCGGCAGCACTCCTCGCCTGGTGTGTTCCGAATCGCCTCGGAGAGCAAATTTCATTCAGTGCGCTCCACCTCGTCGGGATTCTGGTATGCATGGTCGGCGCCCGCTCAGCGGGCATGGCCTTCAATCGACTCGTGGATCGGGCGATCGATGCCCGTAATCCGAGGACTGAAAATCGGCACCTCCCGTCGGGGCAACTGAGCGTCCGAGGGGTCGTGCTTTTTGTCATCGTTTCGGTTGCACTGTTTGTGCTTGGGACCCTGTTCTTTCTTCCCAACCCCTTACCACTCGTGCTGGCGATTCCAGTGCTTGGGATCGTATTTGCCTACAGCTACACCAAAAGATTTACATCCCTCGCCCATTTCTGGTTGGGGATGTCGCTAAGTCTGGCGCCGATCGCAACTTGGCTGGCGCTGCGGGGAACTGCGGTGATCGCGGATCCACTGGATCTATTGCCGGCGCTCGTTCTGGGGTGTGCCGTTCTATTCTGGGTCGCAGGTTTTGACATCATCTACGCGTGTCAGGATTACGAGTTTGATGTCGAAGAGAAACTCAAAAGTATTCCATCGACTCTGGGCGTCCGTAACGCCTTGCGTTTGGCGGCGGTGTCTCACTTTGTCATGTTATTCCTGTTGGCAGTCCTGCCACTTACGTATCGGCTAGGAGGGCCTATCTTGCCTCTTGGCCCCATCTATTACCTTGGGCTGGTACCGATCACCGCCATGCTGATCTACGAGCACCTCGTCGTGAGTCACGACGACCTGACCCGAGTGAATCTGGCATTTTTTCAAATGAATGCTTGGATTAGCGTTGGGCTGATGGCACTCCTTGCCGTGGACTTGTTCTTCTAATCCCACTGCATTCGGTCCCGTAGAAGCGGATTGCCTTCTCAGTTTGGTTTAACGACCGGATAGGCATGTTAATTGAGGAGGGTTGCGAAGGCTTTGACGGTTGTGACGGAAGGCGCGGTTGTATCATGATTTTCGAAGTTGCGTTTTGTAGGTGCCGAAAGTTATTGATACTGCGAGCACTTGGAAAATCAGTACCTGGGGTATCTCGGGTTTCCATAAAAGGGGCGTTGGCCAACAGCAAGGCGGTACGACGGTCTGATCAATCCACTCGTTAGGTCTTCGCAGTCCTCAATTTATGACCCGATAAGGATGGAGCCTTCGAATGAGGCGATTAATTGGCGTTTTGCTCAACTCAGGTTTCGCGAGCCTTTTACTTATGATGGGTTCCCTCTCCGCTCAAGAGACGAACGGAGTTTCACAAGGCGAAGTGGACTCTTCCATTCAGCTCGCCGTGATTCCTGTCACCAGCACGGAGTCGACCGTTGCGACGGCGGTGATCTCGCGGCACGTCCTTTCGCCCAAAACCTCGGAATCTCCCATTGGTACCGGTATTCGATCTGATCTAAAAGCACGAGTTCATGTTGGGGATCAGCCCAACTTGATCTCTCAACTGACGAAGACTTCCCGTCCGATTCCCTTGGCCGCAAAGCCTTTGGATGAACCGGTGCCGCTTCGAGATCCGGAACCGACCTTGTCACTCGCGAAACCGGTCACCAAGGCGGTGGAATTGCCGATGCCGAACCAACGTCGTTCGTTGATGACACCTCAACTGAGCGTTGCCGTTGAAGGCCCCGAGAAATTGGTCGCCGACAGTGAGGGGACGTATACGATTGACGTAGAAAATAAGGGCGAGAATACGGCGACGAACGTGGTGTTGGATATCGCATTTTCCAAAAACGTGACCATAACCCGAAGTAATAAAGAGCCGGAAATTTCCCCTTCGATCTACCGATTTTCCATGGGGGAAGTCGAGCCGGGTAAGACGACCCAATTGAGACTACGCTTGCTGGCCAAGGAGACCGGTGCCATCGAACTTGGGACCCGGTTGAGTTCATCGACCATGGCCCCGTGGAATCTGAGTGTGGTTGCCTCGGAAGGTTCATCACTGGAGGTCAAGGTGGAAGGCGTTGACCGGGTGAATGTCGGTGAATCGACTGATCAAAAAATCACTCTGACGAATCGTAGTTCGTCCGTCATTGAATCCATGAAACTGCAAGTCAAGACACCGGATCACTTGAGAATTGCCGAGGAGCAGTCGCTCTCCATCGAAGTGGGAAAACTTCCTGAGGGGGAAAGTCGAACGTTTGTGATCAAGTCGGTTGCGAAGCACGCTTCAAGCGACCCCATGGAGGTGGCTGTCTTGATCGACGGAGAGGTGGTGCACCGACAAGAGAAGTCCATTCAGGTTGATGAAGAAAAGATCGCTTTGGCGATCACTGGGCCACTTACTGCAATCTCGGAAGAACCTGCCACGTTCGGACTCGAATTGTTCAATTTGACGGAGGAAGCCAGCGAGAAACTCGCGGTCCAACTCTTAGTGCCAGCGAGCATGAAGGTGATGACCCTGGATCGCGCTGCCGATTATGACGCGAAGAAAAACCTTTTGATCTGGCAGATCGACCCTTTGCGTCCGAACGAAAGGGTTGTCTTGAGATTAAAGGCCATGCCGGGTAAGCCGGGAACGGAGACCCTGAAGGCGCAGGTAAACAATGCCAGCAAGGTAATGGTGCAGGAGCGAATGAGCGTTCAGGTGGCTGAAGCAGTCGATGATATCCTCTTGCTGGACCGCTAAGAGTGGAATCGGCGTGTGATGGCCCTTCGGGGGCCATCACTTCCAGGGTGGAGAATCAGGATTTCTCACGAAGTTGGAGTTTATCAGTCTCTGCCTCCTGACCGCCTTCCTCTCCAATGTAAAAAAAATCCTCCACCTCCGAGCGACTCTTCAATTGAGAGTGGATGGTCCAAACATCCCAACTGAGCCCAAGGATGCAGGCAAAGGTCCAAATCCCCGATTCGATGAACTGCGATTGACTCTGGAAGTACATGGACGGAGCGATGATGATGCCTGCCCAGGTCAACGTGTAGACCCATCCCTGCCAGGTTTTTGGTCTCAGGCCCCAGCCCCATTTCTTTTTGACAAACCACTCAGGTTTTCCAAACATCTTCACGTTCCTCGAGACGGACGAATCTTGCTGCGACACGCTGACCAAATCGGTCAGGGTTATTCGTGGGTTGTGCCAAGATCTTGGGGAACCAAAGATCTTGAGGAAATAAAAGGCAAAAAAAGTTGTGTCATTCAGGCGTTTGCGAAGGTCAAGGTGTGAACCCTTCGAAAACGGACGTTCTCCGATCGGTATCCAGCGATTCGGAGTTTGCTTCAGTCGTCCAGCCTGGGCGCACGACGGCGATGTTTTTTTTGACTGAGGTCCTTCTTATCTTTAAGTCGCTTTTTGATCGACCCGCGTGTGGGGCGGGTCTTTTTACGAGGCCTCGGAGGTTCAAGGATCTCGAGGATCATCTCGCGTAATTTTTGATAGCAGTCCGCAATGTTTTGCTCTTGTGATCGGTGACGTTGACTCGCGATGATCATCTCGCCATCCGCCGTCATGCGATTTGCATAGCGATTCAAGAATCGAGCTTTCACCGCAGGCGGAAGAATGGTCGATTCTCGTGCGTTCCAGCGGAGTTGTGCTTTCGTGTTGACCTTGTTGACATTCTGCCCACCAGGTCCACTGCTTCTTGCAAATTGAAGCGAGAGTTCCTGCGAAGGTATCGAGATGCGGGAGTTGATGGCTAACATCGGATTCTTCATCGTCCTCGTAACGTGAGTGCCGCGTCTAATCGGCCGTGTATGATACCGCAGAGCACTTGGGCATCGTAAGATAAGAGCATGTCCCTTGCCGTTTTTTGCCGTTCAATGGCGACGGGGCAACCCGTGTTTTCGCGACGTGTTTCAACGCTTTGGCGTCCCTATGGTGACCCCGCCCCGGCGATCCTGCCTTTTGCGACAGTTGGCAACAGCAAGGAAGAAATGAATCGAATGAATATGCGAAAAGCTGCCGTGCATACGAGGAAACGGAAGGGCTACGGTTGGTCTGGCTGGCCCTTGGTGCTGCCCGTCTTGTTCACGACTTCCTGTTGGGTTCATGCGCAAACGGAACAAACGGGTGACCAGGAACCCAAGGTCGAGATTTCTCGAATTGGAAAACGGGATTCCGGCGAAGACTGGTCATGGTTTCTAGGTCCAAATCGCAATGGTGTTTCGAGTGAGAAAGGGATTCGGACCGATTGGGAAGCTGATCCACCTGAGGTCCTCTGGAAGTGGCCTCTTGGGACCTCTTATGGAATCGGGACGACCAAGCTTGGGCGGTACCTCCAGTTCGATCGTCGATCGAACGAGGCGGTGGTCAACTGCCTCAATGCTGAAACCGGCGAGGAACTTTGGGAATACACCTACGCGTCGACTTACGTTGACCTCTATGGTTATGACGGTGGGCCTCGCTGCAGTCCCATTATCGATGAACATCGCGTTTATGTTTATGGGGCTGAAGGAGAGCTTCACTGCCTCGACCTCAGAGACGGTTCCCTGCTCTGGAAGGTGAACACCTTCAAGGATTTTGGGGTGGTTCAAAACTTCTTCGGCGTCGGTAGTAATCCGGTCGTGGATGGCGATCTTTTGCTGTGCATGGTGGGTGGAAGCCCTCCCTCTGCGCAGCAGGTACCTCCCGGACAGTTGGACCTTCTGACGGGGAATGGTTCGGGTATCGTTGCGTTTGATAAAAAGACGGGAAAAGTGGTCTATAAGATCTCGGAAGAGCTGGCCAGTTACGCGTCGTTAACACTGTCAGAAATCCGTGGGCAGACATGGTGCTTCGCTTTTCTTCGAGGTGGGCTGCTGGCTTTCAAAACTCAAACGTCGGAAACGCAGCATTTTTACCCTTGGCGATCTCGGAAACTGGAAAGCGTGAACGCAAGTACGCCGATTGTGGTTGGCGATGAAGTCTTGATTTCTGAGACCTATGGTCCGGGTGCTGCCCTTTTAAGGTTGACAGAACAGGGATTTGAGGAGATCTGGACGGACGAAGATAAAGGACGGGACAAGTCTCTCCAAACGCACTGGAACACGCCCGTTTACCACGATGGGTATGTCTATGCCTCGAGTGGTCGTCATACCGAAAATGCCGAACTTCGTTGCGTGGAATGGAAGACAGGAAAAGTGATGTGGTCTGTCCCGCAGTTGACGCGGTGCTCTCTGACGATGGTCGACGATCACCTGATATGCCTGGGTGAGTACGGTCGTCTTCGCCTGTTGCGTCCTAACCCCCAAGAGTTTGAGCAATTGGCCGTCCTTTACCTGAAGCGAGAGGATCCTGTCGCGCAACAATTCCAACTTGATTCTCCGCTGTTGCGATATCCATGTTGGGCTGCACCGATCGTTTCACACGGTTTGTTGTATTTGCGAGGTGCCCGGCAGCTTGTCTGTTTGGAGTTGAAGCCCGTGGCTCGATGACGTGGCGAATCGAGACAGTATGGTTCTATTGTCGCAAGACCGATCGCGGGTGAGCCGCAGGTCGATCGGCGTTCGTTGAAGTGGGAAAGGAATGTCATGGATGAGTTGAGGCAGGCATGGACTCAATTTGTAGAACATCACAAGGAGACGGCGTTACTGTCGTCCATCCAATCGTTGTTGACTTGGGACGAACGAACCGGCATGCCCGTCAAGGCTGCAGATTATCGTGCCGAACAGGTTGCCTATCTCGCAGGTAAAATTCACGAACGGAGGACCGCACCTTGTGTTGGCGAATGGTTGGAAATTCTGGCCGAGGGATTGAAGTCCGCAGACCCTCATGGCGATCAAGCGGCTTCCGTTCGAGAAACAAAACGACAATTTGATAAACAATCGAAGTTGCCCCAGCGTCTGGTCGAGGAACTCACGCGAGCGGAAGTTCTTGGTCAACAGGCTTGGGTCAAGGCGCGACAGGAGGACGATTACTCGGCATTTCAACCGTACCTCGAAACGAACTTGAAATTGAGACGGGAGCAGGCGAGTGCGATTGGTTATGAAGCCTCTCCTTATGATGTGCTTCTCGATGATTACGAGCCGGGAGAAAACTCTGAGAATCTCAAGCAGGTCCTTCGAGGTTTACGCGAAGCTTTGGTCCCGTTGATTGCGGAACTTGGAGAGGCCAAGGACCAACCTGTAGACCAATTTTTGCGGCAAACCTACCCGGTGGAGCGCCAAGAGCAGTTTGGAATCCATGTGGCGACTCGACTGGGGTTTGATTTCTCCCGTGGCCGTTTGGATATCACGGATCATCCGTTTTGCACGGAAATCGGTCCTCACGATCACCGAATTCTGACCCGTTATAACCCCAAGGACTTTTCGCAGGCATTCTACGGAATCCTTCATGAGGCGGGGCATGGGATTTACGATCAGGGGCTGAGACCCGACCAGTATGGCCTGCCCTCAGGAGCGCCAATCTCACTGGGCATCCATGAATCCCAATCGAGGTTGTGGGAAAACATGGTGGGCCGCAGTCTGGCATTTTGGGAGTTTTTCCACCCGGTGGCTCAGGAGCATTTTCCAGATCAACTTGGCCAGTGTTCGCCGAAGCAGATGTATGATGGGGTCAACGTTGTGCGACCGAGTCTCATACGCGTGGAAGCCGACGAAGCGACCTATAATTTACATATTGCCATTCGTTTTGATCTGGAAAAAGCACTCATTGAAGGTGAGCTTCCAAGTCCCGATTTGCCGGCCGCCTGGAATCAGCGATATCGGGATGACCTTGGGATAGAACCGCCAGGAGATGGTATGGGGGTCCTGCAGGATGTCCACTGGAGCGCCGCACTGTTTGGTTACTTTCCCACTTATTCACTGGGCAATCTGTATGCGGCACATTGGATGCAATGCGCGCGACAAGATCTGGGGGATCTCGACCAGCAGTTTAGACAGGGTGAATTCCTGCCGTTAAAAGACTGGCTGGCGCAGAATATCTACCAGCATGGCCAGTGTTTTTCGGCCCGGCAGTTATTGGAACGAATCGCTGGCCAGCCACTCTCTCATGAACCTCTGTTGAATTATCTCTCCCAAAAACTACGACCCATCTACGGCCTTTCTTCGAGCTGATGGGGCAAAATCATCGGGTAGATGAAGAGATTCGGTTAGCTTAATAGCGGCAGAAGACACGAGAAAATGGATTCCGAGAGATGGAAATCGCGATAAGGAAAGTGGGATGACGATTGCAAATTGTCCGAGTTGCCAAGAGGAAGTCCGAGTGCCGGGTTCCACCTCGGAGCAGGCAACGCTTGAATGCCCGTGGTGTGGCTATCAAGCGGTGATGACGGAATTTCTCAAGTCTTCCCCCCCCCTGTTGTTGGTCGTCAACGATCCCGTTGTTTCCGACGATCGCGGGCTGGCATTCGCTATTGAAACTGAGAAACGCGAGGATACGCCTCGTTTTGAGTTCGAGGAAAGAGACGCGCCCCAGGTCGAACCGATGTCGCAGGTGACGCCCGCTAGCGCGTCACGTCGGCCTCGACCTCAGCCCAAAGGCGGTGGTCTGATTTCCGCCGTGGCCATCATTTTGGGGGGGCTGTGTGCTTTGCCCCTCGCCCAACTCTGCCTGTGGTGGATTTTCGGGCGAGACCCGATCGAAATCGGTCCAAAGGTTCCTTCATACGCGGCCTTTCTGGTCCCTTCGAAGTTTCGGACCAACCTTGAGAATAACCCGGTTGAACCGATGCTTCCAAACTCGAGTGTTCGTGGCGCAGATTCCGGGACGGGGCTTCCGGAAAGTCCATTCAATCGACAAGGCGACCAGCGATTCGAGCCATTCAACGGAGACATTCCCGCATCAAGTGGTTCGTTGACAGAGGGACTTGAGACGGTCGAGGGGGGAGTCAACATCCTTGGGGGGCCCGGGATTTCACCGGGGGCTGAGGGTTCCGAAGGTCCCCCTCGTCGACCAATGCAGTTCGATGGATTCGCCGTCACTTCGGAAGCGGACATCAGCGAAGCCCTCCAGAGGATTCTGGTCGGGTTCACCACTTGGTCTGAGGCGGAGTCAATCGACGACGAAACACGACCCGCTCGATTGCAGGAGTTCTACAACGGTTATGGCGAGCTCGGAGAGTTGCTGGCTTTCGCGGACCCGGGGGCAGGAAATTCCGAGCGCTGGCTCGGGCTTCTCGACACGACACTCCGAAGCCAGTTGACCGACGAGCAGTTGTTACGATTCTTTGGGAACAAGGCCAAGCAGAAACTCGATCAGCCTCTGGCGGGCGCGACCGGAGGTATTGCACTGGCAGGGCGGTGTGAATCCGTTGAACGGGTCGGTGAGTTCTGGAAAATTCGTGTTCGGCTGGGAGAAAGCAAGCCCAAGATGGTCGACGTGATGGCGTGGGTTCAGCCTCCCGGAAATCTCCGGCAAGGAGATCAAGTCATGGTGTTGGGTTGCAGGGTTGCCGACGCCGAATCGATGGGATGGGAATCGAAGGATGCGGTTGAGGCCGTCTTAGGCGGCTATTTGGCAATGCTCACTCCTGCGGCTCGTTAAACATTCTGGACTACCTCTTTCAGCGGCTCAGGGGACTGAACTTGATGAAGAAAAACGGTGGTGAAGCATGAATTCAGATCCGCGGTCTGACACGGCAAATGGGAGCGACGAAACTCCGACGGTCAATCAGGTTTGGGATTACCTCATGTTTGGCACGACCGTTCCTGAGCGTCTTTTTCGCTCAACAACGGCCATGATTGGAGGGGTCCTCAAGGAGTCCAGTCAACTGCTCGTTCCGCAAGCCTTCAGGACCTCGAAATCTTATTCGATCTTCGTTCAGCAGATGTTGGACTTCATGACTCATGACTTAGGAGGGGTGGAGCGCGACCAAGGCGAAGCTTCGGCCACGGAGGTCGAAAACTATGTCGCAAGAAAAGCGGTCGGAAATTTCATCGAATTGGCAGGTCTCGCGACGCTTCACCTTTCCCCCTTGACCCTGTTGGCAATTGTCAGTGATGTTGCCTACGGTTCCCAGACTTACCTCAACGAACTGGCGGAGGAACTCAAAAGCGAAGGTTTGATTCCGGAGAAATCAACCATCAGTCATGCATCCGATCTGCTCGATGCGGTGCGTGAGGCGAGTGGGGTCACGGCCCAGGCGTTCGATCTTCCTCCGACATCGATTGAGGGTCTACGGAACACGATCCAGCAAACTCAGGATGCGGTGCAGCGTTTGGACCCGACCACCATTTTTCCTCAAGCAGAAATCGATCGCATCTGGCTCGAGATCCATGAAATTTCCAGTCGGGAGAACATCAGCCTTCTTGGTGTGGGAGGTGCGGTGAGTCTGATGGCCGTGGATCGAGTTGCGGATGTGGGGCAGGGCGCGCTTTCCGCGGTTCGCGTTGCTGGAAATCTTCTTGAAAACAAGATTCTCAGTCACTATTCGGAGAGCTTGGCCCAAATCAATGAACGCGGATTTTATCAGTCACTTTCCGAGGTTTCGGAACCTTATATGGAGGCGATCTGGCAAAACTTTTCGATGGAAAAGAGTACCGTCACGGAGGAGGTTCTTTCCGGGCGACTGACCGGTCGGTTGTGGCGGCAGGTGGGCGCATGGCTTAAAGCGTCACCCGGAGAAAAATTGGGCGAAGCTGAGACCGATGCTGTAGGGAGTGTCGAACAGGGAAAACTTGAGGTGCTCGTGGACCAGGGAGTGGTCGGCTTGCGAGCCGCAATCGTTGTGGTGCGTTCGGCTCAGGTGGGACCAACCAGCGAGGCTCTCTCTGCAGATCTTGATAAAGTTTGCCGTCGCGTTTCTGACCACGGTGTGGAAGGTGGAGATGCTCGCCGGACCGCGGTGCGGCAGCTGTTACGGGAGGGAGGTTATCGACCTGCGGGGCGAAACAAACCGGCACAGGAGTATCTTGCTTGCGTGTTGCAACGCGAACAGGCGTTGCCCAAGATCAATAACGCGGTTGATTTGCTGAACGCGCATTCGCTCGCCACGGGTTTGCCCATTTCGTTGCTTTCGCTGAAAAAAGCGCCGGGGCCCTGGTTGATCCGTTACGGGCGTGAGGGGGAGCAGTTTGTCTTCAACGGTGCAGGCCATCAACTCGAGGCGGAAAAACTTCTTTGCATCGTCCCCGAGACACTCGGCACGCCTGTCGGGAGTCCTGTCAAGGATTCCATGGCGGGCAAAATTGAGCCAGAAGATCACCACTTGGCCATGTGTATCTACGCACCGCTTACTCATGTCAATGAGAAGGAGTTGCAAAGGAATGCGGAAACGTTGGGTGAGGCGATGGCAGAGGCGACGGGGGGCGGTTGCACTCAGGTCACACTTTTGGGGTCCACCGCGGAACTTGAGAGTGGAAACGCTTAGTCGATAAAGATCGTTCTCATGACGTTCACTACTCGTAGTCCCATTTCAGGATCCAGGGGTCTTTCGTTTCTCGCTGGAACCGCTTGAGCTGTTGCTGGAGTTCGACCAGCAACTCCTGGTGCTCTTCGGATGACGCCAAATTGTGCACTTCATGCGGATCGGACTTCAAATCGTAGAGTTCAAATTTGGGGCGATGGATGTATGCTTCGACGGTTCTTTGCCCGTACTTGGCCGACATGCCCTGTTGGTAGATGTTCTGCCATGTCGGAGCCTTCCAAAGATCGGAAGCAAAGGGATAGGGAAGTCCGTAAGCGATATTCCAGATCAGCTTGTAGCGAGAATTGCGGATCACCCGCATCGGGTAGTACATGGTGATTTCATGGAACGTGTGTGACGCGTAGATGGCATCGCGAGCCGTTCGGGACGTGGCATTGATCTCGCCGAGAAAAGATTGGCCATGGAGTTCTTTCGCAGGATATTCCACGCCGGCGGCTTCGAGTATGGTGGGGGCCAAGTCGACGAGGCTGATCATGGTGTCGTTCACTCGGCCTGCTTCGGTGCTCGTCACTGGCTTTGCAATCATGGGGACGGTCAGACCGGGTTCGTAGACCGTCGTCTTGCCACCAGGAAATGCGATGCCATGGTCTGAAGTAAACAGAATCAGAGTGTTGTCATACTGATCCGTCTGTTTCAGTAACTCGACCAGTCGACCCACCCCCTGATCAATTCTGGAGACACTCTGGTAGTACTGGGCCAATTCGCTGCGACAGACGGGCGTGTTCGGCAGAAAGGGGGGCACGAGGACCTTCTCGGGTTGGTAGAGAATGGGAGTCACGCCCGGGTAGCCTTGCTCGCGATTTCCAAAACGGTCCGGGCGATGAGGATTTTCTTCAACGACACCGCCGCCTCGATGCGGATCCGACGTGCAAAAGTAAAGGAAGAAAGGAGTGCCCGTCTCTTGGTCAAAAACTTCTTCACACTTGTTGGCCATTTCAACCGGGGATCGAGCGTTCGCAGGAATTACGGTTGAAAATTTGAAGACCGATTCAGGGGCGACATGGTACTTGCCAATACGAACGGTTCGATAGCCTGCGTCCTGGAGTCGGATTGGAAGTGACTCGACGCGTTCGAAGGCGGAGAAGTGGTGGTAGCTGTGTTGATGACCGTAGTGTCCATTCGCATGGTTGAACAAACCGGTCAAAATCACGGAACGACTGGCGGAGCAACTTGCCGTCGTGCAAAACGCGTGTGTGAAGCGAACCCCTTCGGACGCCAAGGCGTCCAGGTGAGGCGTTTGAATGGCATTATTGCCGTAACAGCCAAGATCGGGACTGAGGTCATCGGTCACAAAGAGGATGATGTTGGGCCGTGCCGGTGTTTCGAAACGTTCCTCGGAGGTCTGGCAGTAACTGTGTATCGGCATTGCCAATTGAAGGGCAAGGACCATGAAAAAGAGCGGCACGGCGTCCAGACACGTGCGGCAAAAACGCGATTCATCAGAAAGGATTTGAAACATATCAATGCTCGAACGGGCGGTTGAAGGGTGACTTTCGCACACAGCATAACGGCTAATCGGCACAACGCCTACAATCCGTCAAGTCGCTGACGAACGTTGAAGTTTTACTACAACTCATGATGCCAAAAATCAACACACCTTAAATCCAGGTGGTACGCTTGTCGCGAGAACACGGGACCGGTGTGCCGCGTGAGCGTGGACATCGATTTAGTAGTGGCTCAACGCAAATAAGGAACTTCATCGGATCGGAGTTTCGGCGGTTGAGTTTCGGATGAGAGCCTGTCAGGGAGGGCGCGTGGTGGATTGATTCGGGGATGATCATGAATTTCGTCAAAAAGTCAAAATTCAGTTTAACGCTTCATTTGGTGCTCAGTCTGGGCTTGTTGGCGAGCTGCATGAGCGGTTGTAGCGGTCTGCGATTGCCGGCAATTGATCCATCGGGTGAACGTTTTTTCCTTCCTTCAGGGAACTACACGACGCTGAATACACCCGAGGAGTGTGGGGGCTGTGGAATTTTTCCTGAACCCGCTTTTTCCAAACCAGCGAATCCTCCACGATGTGATGCACCCTCAGCAACCCTTGGCCTTCCCGAGCAAAACCCATGTTTCTCGCTGCAGCCGGCGAAGCAAGGTGAATTGGTTCTGATTCCGACCGATGTGGTTGCCCCCGTGACTGCCGAAGTGATCGTGGTCGGTGGGATCTGCGGAGCCAACGGGCAGTATGTTCCCGGTCGTAAATTGGAGTGGACTTTGTCCCAGGAGAGTGTCGGGAACTTCCTCGAAGTGGGATCCGGTCCCCACGCCACCTGCGTCAAATTGGTGCATCATGGCCGTGGAAAGCAAAGTGCTAATTATGCGACAAGTACGACGTCACGCCATTCCATGAGAATCGACCGTGGCACGGCCTCGACTCTCGATGACGTGGCCGTTTCACGAGGACAATCCTGGATTACGGTTTCCAGTCCAACGGAAGGGACCAGTTACATCACGTGTTGGTCACCGGCGACGGAGGGTTGGGACAAGAGACGGAAAACGACTCGGATCCACTGGCTCGATGCGACATGGAGTTTGCCTGCCAACGCTGCTGCACTTTCCGGGCAGGAGCATGAGTTGGAGGTGATCGTGCAAAAAGAAACCAACGGTCAGCCCGTGCAGGGATGGCAGGTTGAATTTGAGGTATTGCCCGGCAGCGTTCCCGTCGGTTTTTCTCCAACGTTGTCCACCAAAGCCAAGGTCACGACCGATGAATATGGTAAGGCCCGGATCAAAGTGCGACAGCCCGCCGATCAAATTGGACCGGGCGTCAGTAACGTCAAGGTCACGTTGATTCGTCCCGAAAACCAACTCGGGACCAAGGAGCGACTCGAGGTTGCTTCAAATGTGACCGCGATCACCTGGTCCGCGCCCGCGCTCACCCTGCGGGCTTCGGGGCCACCCACCGTGGGGCAAGGTGGGCAATTGGTCTATCAGGTTGACGTTTCCAATCCGGGGGACCTGCCTGCAGAGAATGTACGCATTGCCATTGGCAAACCGGAAGGGATCGATCTCGTATCCAGTTCCCCCAATCCGACAGAATATGGGGCTCAGTGGATCTGGCAGCTGGGAACGCTGCCGCCAAGGTCAACGCCGCAAAGGATCAGTGTGGTGGCTCGTGCTTTAGGGCGGGGGCAGTTAAAGACCTGTTTCGTTGCCGCAGCTTCCAACATTGAAAAGCAGATCGAGGCGTGCGTGGACACGCGGATTGAAACTCCCTGTCTTGGCTTCCGTTTTGAAAGTGAACCGCAGAAAGCTCAGGTGGGGCAGGTTGCGAATTACCGCATGGTGATCACCAATCAATGCGAACAGCCGTTGTCCAACGTTCGAGTTGAGGCGGATTTTGATCCCGGCTTCCAACTTCCGGGAGAATCCAGTCCGATTGGTCTTGAGCCGTTCGACCTTCCATTTGGCGGGAGCAGAACGATCGACCTTCCGTTGCAGGTGGCTTCGGCAGGCAACCATTGCTTGCGGCTGGCCATCACCGCCGATGGGGGGCACACTCTGCGTGCACAAACCTGCTTACTTGCGGAGCAGACACCGGTGGCGGCCATGGATATTCGCATTCAAGGGCCGCAGATGATCAAGGTGGGGCGGTTGACACCCTACGTCATTGAGGTCGTGAATACCGGAAATGTTGCTCTAGAGGATCTTGAATTTCATGCCCGTTTCTCTGAAGGGCTGGCCCCCATAGATTGCAATTTGACTCTGAATTGGAGAGAGGACGTCTTGGTAGGACGAATGAGTGACCTCGAGCCCAACACCTCATCTTTGGTGAACTTGAGTATCGAAGGCGTATTCCCAACCGACGAGGCGGCTTTTGAGGTGTGGGCGGTTTCCGGGAATTTGGAGACGGAAACCAGAGTGGCCGCGCTTCAAGTCATGCCGCCGATTGTCCCGGTCGTCCCGGCAACACCAGGGCTCGACGACAGTGAGGGGCCAGCAATGAATGGGCCAGGCATCCGTGTCCCCGGCACGGAGAAGACGAACAAGCTGGTTCTAAGTCTGACGAAACTGACGGATCCCATTGACCTTGGTGAGCCCGGAGGCTTGTTGATCGGGATCATTAATGACCGTGACCAAATGGACCAAAATATTGAGATCCTCGTGATTCTTCCCCCCGGGCTTGAGTACCTCGGAGCCAAAGACGACTCGCTCAAGCTCATTCAGGACCCTGAAAATCCACAACTTCTGCGAGGGAAACGTCGGGAGGTGCGGGCTGGCGACGAACTTGCTCTGACGGTCCGAGTCAACCCCGTACAAGTCGGTGATCAGACGGTCGAGGTGCAGTTGATCAGCGATGGGACGCCCCAGGCCCTGAAAGATCAGGTGACCTTGCGCGTGAACCCTTAGCGGCCGGACCTGTGAGGGCGGTGCTTGCGGAACTGTCTTCTTAAGATGGCGGGCCCGCTTTCTCGAAACTTCAACGCGTTTCGGGGGTTCAATCTACCCGTCATTCAGCGGGGTGCCGCAGCAATTTGAGGTTTTCGCCGGGGCGATTTAATCCACGTCGAGTTTGAACCCCTGCATGGTTTCAGGGACCGAGCGGTGTAGACTGTAAGTTGATCGCCGAGTCGCACGGGTCTTAACGGACATCTTGGCGAGGCACCCGGCGGGAGTTTGCGAAACATCGACAGATCTGCCGGGGCAACTTCTTGCTGGCATGCGAGTGGTTGGAATTACGCGAGAGAGGTTGGCCCGAGTCGCGTATTTAGCTGAGCCCCGATACGTTTCAGGAGCAAGCGATTGTCTTTATCGGATTCTGCAGCCTTTTTGGCACGCAAATACGAAATGATCGATCCTGACGTGCGGCTGATGCTTCAGGTCCAAAATGATAATGCTGCCGCGTTTGAAGAGTTGGTTTCGCGTTACCAGAGCCGACTTGTTGGTGTTATGGAGCATCTTGTTCCCAAGCGTGAATTGGCAGAAGACCTTGCTCAAGAGGTCTTCATGCGTGTTTTCCGAGCCCGCAAAAACTACGTTCCCGGTGCCAAATTCTCCACGTGGTTGTTCACGATTGCCAACAATGTGGCCAGCAACGCGAAACGATCGGTTTCCAAGCGGAAGGAAGTCCAGGTGACTGGTGCGCCGGGCTTCGATTCAGGCGGATTTTCCATTGATCGCATGGCCTTGGAGGCGAGTGGTTTGATGCCGACCCGTAAACTTGACCGGGACGAACTTGGGTTGGTGGTTCGCGAGGCGATTCAGCAATTGAACGAACGGCAGAGGATGGCCATGCTGCTTTCAAGATTTGAGGGTCTGAGTTACGAGGAAATCGGTAAGACGATGGACCTGTCGGTCCAGGCGGTCAAGTCATTGATGTCGCGGGCGAGGGAAAAATTGAGGCAACTCCTTGAGCCTTATGTCGACCACGGGGTCTTGGGCAAAGTTCCAGAGATACAGGTCGAAGCCTCGGATGAAACTGAGGGTTAAAACGACATGGGGATGCCTAAGATCGATGTTCAGGACTGCAAGCTTGTCGCCGCGCATTTCATGGGTCAGAGGGAACTCAGGTCGTTCCGGAGCGTAGAAAGATGAACAAACAGCCGGACCCGTCGAAACTCGACGAAACCAAGGCGTTCAATGTCCCAATGGTCGAGTCGGTCGAGGACGACTCTGACGAAATGACGGAGGAGACCTTTGCGGACCTAGTCGCTTATCTGGATGGAGAACTGGCCGCCGAAGAGGTGACCGAAGTCGAGCAGCGGCTTGCGCGGGATGATGCCTATCGAGACCGTCTCCGGCAATTGCAGCACAGTTGGGATTTGCTGGAATCACTTCCCCGGACTTCAATCAATGACGACTTCACTCGAAGCACGGTTGAATTGGTTGCGTTGTCCATCGGTGCCCAGGTGGAGCAACGGCGAGGACAGAGTTGGTGGGTTCAGAGGATGCGGTGGGGAGTCGCGGGAATCATCGTGGCTGTTTTTGCATTGGGTGGATTTGGCGTGGCCTATGAAAGGTTGACGCGGGATCAGCGGCAATTGTTACGCGACTTGCCCGTGATCGAGAGGGTCGACCTTTACCGTGAAGTGAACAGCATCGAATTTCTGGAAAAGCTGGCGTCTGAGGGGCTTTTTGATGAGGAGAAGGCAGATGCGCCATAAGGGATCAATTGGAATGGTCAGCGTTGTCGGGCTGGCCTCGTTGAGTCTGCTTGGTTTGATCGGCTGGGGGATTCTGGTGGTCCAAGCAGGGGGAGCAGCCTCGGATCTCGAAGGGCTGTCCGAGTCGGAAAAAGCTGAGCTTGCCGGAAAGCGAGAGCGATTCGAACGTCTGAGTTCGGAGGAACAGCAGCGGTATCGGGATTTTCATGCTCAGTTGGAGAATCACTCGGAATCGGTTCGTCTCACGCGAATCCTTATGAATTATGACGCATTTTTACAGTCTCTGACTTCCATTGAGAGGGCCAAACTGGCGGACCTTCCTTTGGATGAGAAAATCTCAGAGGTGCAGTCCCTAAAGCTAAAGCAGGATTGGCGGGCGTTCAATCGTCTGGCCGAGCAGTCCTTGACATCGAAGGATCTCGAGTTGCTGTTCGCCTGGATTGGGCAGGTCGCTCTGGATCATGAGGCGGAATTGCAAATTGCATTCGACTCAGTGAACCCAAAATTCGACCCTGACCGATTGCCGAAAACAAAGATGGATCGAATGCGATTCTGGTCGGGATTCATCATCGGGCAGCTAGGAGAGGATACGCTGAAGGTCCCTTCTGATGAGGAGTTGATCACGTTGGGCAATCGACTTTCGCCCTCCGCTCAGAAGTTGCTCAATCAGGAAGACGGGCGGCAAGAAAAGCTGAAAATGGTTCGAGGTTGGTTGTTCGTGGGGTGGATGTCCATGCGACGAAACACCATTTCAGAAGCCGAGTTGGAGCGTTTCTTCAATGAGCAGTTGACCGAAGAGGCACGCCAGAAGCTTGATCAGAAATCTCCCGAAGATCGGATCAACATGCTTCGTGAGATGTACATGCGTCGCCGGATGAACCGTCCGGGTCGTGGGGGAAATCGGCTCAAGGACTCAACGAATCGAGGAAGTTCTGTGCCAGCCGGGGTGGAGACAACGCCCAATCGCCCTTGAGTTATTCAAGCTTGGTGAATGCAACGAATGTGGCAGGTCGTCGGCCTCTGCAGGGGCACGCCACGATGAACGCATGTTGCGTCCCGTTCAGGGCTGTAGATTCAGCATCGCATTACGCGAGTGTTGCAGGATGCTGGGAAGCGGATGATCTTCGAGTGCCCGCCCGAACAGTTCCACTTCGATAAAGCCTCGATAGCCAATTTCGTCGATCTTCGCGAGAAAAGCTTGGAGTGGGAGGTGCCCCGCGCCAAGGAGGCAGCGATTCTGCTCGTCGCAAGGGGGCTCATCCGCGTCGGCGATGTGAATCAGGCAGATGCGTCGACGATGCCGCTCCAGCCATCGTGGCCATTCAGGGTCATGACAGATGTGGTAACTGTCAAAGATCAGCTTGAGGAAAGGGTTATTGAACTTCTCCACCCAATCCAGCATTTCAGCCAGCGAGTCCGAAATCGACCAGCGCGAGCTCGTGGCGGGGTGCATCGGTTCAAGGCCAAGCGTGACATTTTTCGCCGCGGCATAGGGCACAATTCGGGTCAGTGCTTCCTGAAAGAGCTTGCGGCAATGTTTGCGAGTGTGCCCAGCACGCCCACCTGAGTAGACGACGAGGCAATTCGCTTCGAGGGTAGCTGCCAAGTCAATGGCTTCATGGGCGTCTGCGATGCACTCCTCGTAACGGAGATGCTCATCACCGGTAAATCCGCCAGCCCATTGCAAACTCGATACCGCCAAGCCGACTTCATCGAGCAGCTCTTTGGCTTTCTCGACTCCATAGTCGAGCAGCTTGTCTTTCCAGATGCCGACACCTTCGTAGCCTTGCTCCTTCAAGGTGATCACATCTTCCTCGAAGGACGTTCGTTGGCACATCAATTGGCTGGCTGCGATCTGGCTCATGCAATAGCAACTCAATTATGGTGCAAGCCCAGGCCAGCCCACAGCGAATCTTGCGGGAAGGGCAGTTGCCAGCGATTCCGATGCAAGCGTCTGGGCGGTTGAGCATGTTTAAGATGTCGTGAGATAAGAAATAATTTAAAGGGCCCAACGTCTCAGGCCAAGATCCTCTCCCAAACTGCCAGCAAGTATTCGGGATTTCTTGCAGGTGAGGGCTTACTGCCCTCCCACAAAAAAACGTCGAAACCATTCCGGGCCTCGACGTTTGCACGATTAAATTCAATCATATCTTTTTGAGAGGAGTACCCCTCTACTTCATTCTTTCGCGAAGTTCAGATTTGAGTTCGGTCATGGAATAAATCTGCTTGATGACCTTTCCATTTTCGTCGATCAGGAAAGTGACCGGCAGAGAGACGATACCGAGTTGATTTGCGAGATCACTTTCAAGTCCACCCTCGGAGTGGATTTGCGGCCAAGGCAAAGGGTGGGTCGCGAGATAGCTTCTTGCATCCGAGGGATCGATGTCCACGTTGAGACCGACGCAGCGAAGTCCTTTGGAGCCATAAAGCTTCTGAAGATCCTCCAATTCTTCCGCTTCTTCCTTGCAGAGTTCGCACCAGGTGGCCCAGCTGTGGAGGACCACCGTTTTGCCCTTGAGGCTTGTTAAATCAAAAGCTCGATCTTGCAGTGTATTGGCCTTGAGGTTGAGTGTTTTCCCGGTTGAGCTTAGTCGCCAGACCGCACCTGCAGCTTTTTCTGCGTTGGCACTGTTGGGATAATCACTGACAATTTGGCGATACCGAGCGAGTGCTTTCTCGTTATCTTGTGAGAATTCTTCGATCAGTGCGAGTTCGCGAAGCGCGTCGCTCGCCGTTTCACTGTCGGCGAAATCCACGACAAATTGCTCAAGGGCTTTGACCCATTTCTCCTGTTTGACCTCATATTCTTCGTTTGTCGTCGCCGAGTCCGCAAAATAGTTGGATTCGATCGAGCGGTAGCGGACATAGGCTCGGGCGTCGAGTGAAGCCTCAGATTGATCGAGGCGATCTGCCAACGCTGAAAGCTCGGAGGTACCATTGAGGGCTGTTCCACGTTGGATGCCGAGGTAGATGGAGTCCGCGGCTTGGCGAATCCAGTTAAGCTTGTCGGCTTCAGTGGTCGACGCTTTGAAAAGCTTCTCCAGGGTGGCAACATACGCCTGCAGGGCCTCTGTCTGGGATGCGGGAGTTGAGGCATCGTTCAACGCGGTTTCGTATTTCCCGAGTTCGAGTAAAAGGTCCTGCACTTCTCTGGTCAGTTCGCCCTCGGGGGTTTCCGGAGTGTTGTCGAGAACTCTTGACGTGGAGGCCTGCATGAACAGGCTCCGCTGTTTCATTGCCTGCCCGGATACCAACGCTTCAGGACTGCTCACGGCACGCCACCCTTGGCCAACCTGAATCAACGTACCAATCGCCAGTTGGCGATGTTGCCCGGCCTCATCAACGACGGCAATCACGTTGTCGTAGAAAATCAGGTCCTTCGTCGAACCGTTTGTGCCCTTCGGGATCAAGCCCGGCCGAGTTCCACCAAAATACGACCATTCACTTTCCGAAGTCACCACGGATTGGTCGGCCGTAAAAGCTTCAAAAGCCGCCTGAGTTTCCTTGAGTTGTTGGACCAGTTCTTTCCGGCGAGTGTCCGAAACTCCGAGTTCGCCGAGTTCTTTTTCGGAGAGGAGCACGAGCCGGAAGCGTTTCCAGTCTCCAGTTCGGACCGCCGCAACGATTTCGGCGGAGGTTTCTTCTGCAGAGATCGACTTCCAGCGATCGATCGTTCCGTCTTCGTCCTCGTCAAGTCCCCAGCGGGTTCCGGCGGTCCCAAGCCAGCGGTATTGGTCCGCCTTTTCGTCAAAGTCTGAGTCAATGTCCCGGTATACTTCCACGCCGTTATGGTAGTAGCACCATTGGTCCAATCGGTTGTCGGCATTGGTGTCGATGAACCGACGAAGCAGTCGACCAGCCTCATTTTGAACGATCCAACCGCGTTGTCCAATCTCTTTCGCACTCACGACTTTGCATGTTTTGCGCTCTTCGGCCGAAGGGCGATCAAAGTCGATGCCTGATTGAATCGGCTTCAGGGACAACGCCTGTTCTAAAGTGGGGGGGGCCGGCAGGTGGGCCAACACCGAGGCAGGGCTGATTGCCGCCAGAACCCAAGGGAGGATGGCAGGGACGAAACAGAATCTGAAATGGAGGGCAGTGTTGGCCATGGTGACTTCCTTGAACGGTTTTTCGTCGAGTCCTTCGCTGATTTTGTCATGCAGGCCAGAAACGCACGGGTGCGAACTGGGTGGATCCGGCCCGGGGGGCATGTTTGCTCCTTGGGCTCCTGAGGACGGATCACGATAGGTGGGTTCTACAGGAAAGGGTAAGAACAGCTCAACAGGAATTACGTTGAGGCGGTAATTTCTGGATAATCGACGAAATCCTGGCAAGTGGGCTTCAAATTCAGCGGGCGAATCTGTCCAGCGGGGCACCCCATTTGACACGGGGGCCGCGTTACTTAAAATGTCGCGTTGCCGCTCTGTGCCCGAACCGGGTCAGTAAGGGCAGGTTCGGGCGTATAGCTCAGTTGGTTAGAGCGCGTCGCTGATAACGACGAGGTCCCAGGTTCGAATCCTGGTACGCCCACTGCTGGTTCTGGACCAGTTTGCCTTGGAATCGAGTCTCGGCTTTCCAAGTGCCAGCAAACCGCATTTTCTGTCTGACAGGGGTGCAGTTGAGGCCCTTGAAAGTCGAAAACACTCATTCTGAGACGACTTTTATGGGGATGTAGCTCAATTGGGAGAGCACCGCCTTTGCAAGGCGGGGGTTGTCGGTTCGAGCCCGATCATCTCCACTTCATTCGTTCGTTTCTTGCAGTAGATCTGCTGATGTTTTCCTGTGAAAAGGGGCTTTGGGGATCAGTGGCCGGTTCGCTGGCCGGTCGCGATGAAACGCGAAAAAAGGAGGGCGAAGACCGTCTTCCGAGGAATTTGAGAAAAGTTGTATCAGGCCCCTTGAGCTAGAATTAGCGATCGATATACTTCGTCAACTCGTCGTTCAGCAGGGTCACTTCATCGTTCAGCAGGGCGATAATATGCGTGAACTTCGGGAGGCGACTTTCGAGAAACCGCTAAACGAACTCGTGGATGGTCAGGTCTTTGAATAGACGGCCTCATTTGGGACGGGGTAGCGGGCACGCCGTGGTTGATCAACGCGTTCGCCAGCCATGCTGGTGAGGGCGGGAAACCACTAATTAAAGGGCTTATCAAGCGCCTTGCAGGCGTTTTTGAGTTCTGAACGAAAAAAACCCAAAAGGGATTGACGACCTCCGGTGAGATCGGATAGATTCTGTCCCTTGCATTCGAGTCAGTCACGCGAAGAGAGCACTTTTCGAAGTTTTCTCTCCGCCTGATCGGCGGGCCGGTTTCGACCGGATTGATGTTTGACAATTTAGTGTAGGGTAATGACGGCATCTCGAGCCAAGACTCAATGACGAGCAGACTTGTCTGTTCGGTCACTTGGGTGCTTGAGCTAAATTTTTTTGAAAAAGCGCTTAGTCAGTTGACTGTAAAGTCAAGCTAGACTGAGAGATCGTTACTAGTAGCGATATCCGCGAGTCTCAGCTTGCTGAGAGGGTTGGATATTTGTGGTCAAGCTACGAAGGGCGTATGGGGGATGTCTTGGCGTTAGAAGGCGATGATCGACGTGGAAGTCTGCGATAAGCCTGGGGGAACTGACAAACGAGTGTTGATCCCGGGATTTCTGAGCCAACCCAGCGAACTGAAACATCTAAGTAGCTGGAGGAAGAGAAAGAAAAATCGATTCCGTAAGTAGCGGCGAGCGAACGCGGAACAGCCCAAACCGAAGGGGTTTCCTCTTCGGGGTTGTAGGGCCTCTCACATGAGAGTTACAAAGCAGTGATTAGCAGAACGACTTGGAATGGTCGACCATAGAGGGTGACAGTCCCGTAAGCGAAAATTTCCTGCCTCTCGAGAGGTACCTGAGTAGGTCGGGTCACGTGAAACCCCGACTGAATCTACGGGGACCATCCCGTAAGGCTAAATACTCTCTAACGACCGATAGTAAACTCAGTAGGGTGACTGAAAGATGAAAAGAACCCCGACAAGGGGAGGGAAAGAACCTGAAACCATACGCTTACAAGCGGTCGGAGCACTATGGCCTAGCCATGTGTGACGGCGTGCCTTTTGCATAATGATCCGGCGAGTTACCGTTTGCAGCTAGGTTAAGACCTTACGGGTCGAAGCCAGAGGGAAACCGAGTCTGAATAGGGCGTTCGTTGCGGGCGGTAGACGCGAAACTGCGTGATCTACCCATGAGCAGGTTGAAGCGCGGGTTATACTGCGTGGAGGACCGAACCCACTTGGGTTGAAAACCGAGGGGATGACTTGTGGGGAGGAGTGAAAGTCTAATCAAACGCAGTGATAGCTCGTTCTCTCCGAAATATCTTTAGGGATAGCCTCGAGCAACTACGTATCGGGGGTAGAGATACTGAATTGGATGGGGGCCCTTCCAGGGTACTTCACCGAACCAAACTCCGAATACCGGTACAACTATCACGGGAGTCAGTCCGCGTGGGATAAGCTGCGTGGTCGAGAGGGAAACAACCCAGATCGTCGGCTAAGGTCCCGAAGTTATACTTAGTCACTAAGGAAGTTGAATTGCAGAGACAGCCAGGATGTTGGCTTAGAAGCAGCCACCATTTAAAAAGTGCGTAACAGCTTACTGGTCGAGCAATTCTGCGCCGATAATGAACGGGAGTAAGTATATCACCGAAGCCGTGGACCTGACTTTTGTCAGGTGGTAGGAGAGCGCTGTACACCAGATACAAGCCATACCGGAAGGAGTGGTCGCGGGGTGTACAGGTGATTATGCCGGAATGAGTAACGATAAAGCAGGTGAGAATCCTGCTCGCCGAAAGCCTAAGGTTTCCTGGGGAAGGTAAATCCGCCCAGGGTTAGCCGGTTCCTTAGTCGAGGCCGAAAGGCGTAGACGATGGATAGCAGGTCAACATTCCTGCGCTGGTGCGTGGACTGATGGAGGGACGGCGTCCGGAAAGTGAGCGGATCGAATAGAAATGTCCGTGGAGGCAGTTGAGGTGGCTAGGATTAAAAGACTGGCTATAGCCAAGACTGTCGACCGAGAGCATTTAAGTTCTCGAAGTCACTGGAAGGACGTCCAAGAAAAGCTTCTAAGGTTTGAAGCGTATCCAACCGTACTAAAACTGACACAGGTAGGCGGGTCGAGTAGACTAAGGCGCTCGGGAGAACGGTGGTTAAGGAACTCTGCAAAATGGCCCCGTAAGTTCGCGATAAGGGGTGCCCCTGGTGGTGCAAGCTGCTGGGGGCCACAGTAAATCGGCTTCTGCGACTGTTTATCAAAAACACAGGACTCTGCTAACTCGCAAGAG
>JAKVCA010000049.1 GCA_022448315.1 Pirellulaceae bacterium
GGAGGTCAAAGTGGCGGTATGTACATGAAAGCTGATGGTATTACGCCCACCGGATCGGTCCTAGGCGACCTCTCTGGCAACTACACTTACTGGCTACGTCTCGAACAGACAGGTGGTAACCCTCAACCCGTTCCTGAGCCCTCTTCGATTGCTATTTTTTCGGTCGTCGGGATCGGTGGCCTCATGCTACGCCGACGGATGATGAAGAAGAAATCCTAAGTCCTCTCTTTGAGAACCGTCTCCCTTCTTTCAAACGGAGACGCGGAATCGTCGCTCCACACGATTCCGATGGTTTTGGTAAGGCCCGGTACCCACCGGGCCTTTTTTCATGCGCGATTCTGATGCTTTGTTCTCATGCTCTACGGCGATCTTTGAACCAAGACTTCATGTCAATCTCTTCAATCGAACGCGTTTCATGGGCTCGGCGACCCGTTTGCCCAACGGCACACGCTGAGTATACTTTTGGGCTCGCAACCCAAATTGGCCCATCGGGGCATCGTCCTCGTTGACGAGAAGGAATCCGGATGCGATTCAAGCCGGTTTGAGCTCTCTTGCTCCTTTCGTCTCATCACCCGCTCATGAAGGACAGGAACTGATTCATGCCTTTCGACTCCACATTAACGGATCGTTCGCGTGAGATTCAGCAGCGCATTCTCCAGCTACGAGACAGTCTTTGACTACGATACCAAAGCGACTGAAATCAAGGATATCGAACTCAAAATGGGAGCTCCAGGGTTTTGGGACGCGCCCGAATCGGCCCGCCAGGTGGTGGATCGACTCAAGGTGGTCAAAGGGGTGGTGGAGCCCCTCCAGGATTTGATTGCCTCGGCAGAGGACCTCGAACCGCTTCTGGAGATGGCCGCCGAGGATGAAGGGATATTGGAAGAGGTCGAGACGGAGATCGGGCGACTTGAAAAGGTGGTTGATGATCTCGAACTCAAATCGTTGCTCAGCGGGCCCCGTGATGCTTGCGGCGCTATGGTCACGATCAATGCGCGGGATGGTGGGACCGACGCCAATGATTGGGCGGAAATGTTACTCCGGATGTACTCGCGTTGGGCTCAGCGGTTTGACTATCAGGTTGAACTTCTCGATCGCAGCGACAATGAGGAAGCTGGGATCAACAGTGCCACGGTTCTCATCAAAGGACCAATGGCCTTCGGATACCTCAAAGGCGAGACGGGCGTTCATCGGCTGGTGAGAATCAGTCCCTTCAACTCAGAAGGAAAGCGTCAGACGAGCTTCGCTGCCGTGGATGTATCGCCGGAGATTCAGGACGAGATTGTGGTCGATATTCCCGAATCGGAAGTTCGCGAGGATACCTATCGGGCTAGCGGCGCGGGGGGGCAGCACGTCAACAAGACCAGCAGCGCGATCCGTTTGACCCATCTACCCACCGGAGAAGTCGTGACTTGTCAGGCGGAGCGTAGCCAACACAAGAATCGTGCTTTGGCCTGGAAGATGTTAAGGTCCAAGTTAGCGAGGATTGAAGAAGAAAAACGGGAAGCGGAGCAGGCAGCGAAGTACAAACTGCAGGCCAAAACAGGGTTTGGTGCCCAAATCCGAAATTACTTCCTCCATCCCGATCAAAGAGTAAAAGATGCCCGCACGGCATTCAATATGGGGAATTTTCACGCCGTTATGGACGGCGACATCCAAGGGTTCCTCGATTCCGTGCTACGTTGGCGGGCGAAGACGGGTGAAATGCAAGATTGACAAACGGCCATTTCGCTCCAACTTTTATTTTGAATATCCCCCCTAAACCAAGGTGTTAAAGGGGATTTTGCCAAACGCCCGTCACGGTTAGAATGTGTGGCTTGGAAAACCGTGTGAGCTCCACGAGAACGGCACGGCGATTGAAGAGAGGGAGAACATTGAGATGCAAGTAAGTATTTCCGCTCGGCACGGCAATATGAACCCTGACACCCAGGAAGTGGTTGAACAGAAAGCTCGAAAGTTGCTCAAATTCTTCGACCGGATCACTTCGATCTCGGTGACGGTCGATTTGAAAACCGACGGAAGTCCCGAGGTTGAAATCAAGGTCTCTGCTGAGGAAGCCGAGGACTTTGTTGCGCAGGACTCGGGCAACAATATCCTGACGGCGACCGAGAGCGTCGTCCATAAACTCGAGCAGCAACTGCGAAAACACAAAGAGAAATTAACCAGTCATCGCCATGCGGCGAATCGACACCACGAAAACGACGCCTGAAATCGGGCGGTTAACCTTAATTACCTAGGTCTCGAGTGTTCCTCATGGAATGCAGAAGTTGAAGATCGAAGGGAACTGAATCAATGAAGTTTTGTGATTTTGTGAAAGAGGAAGCAATCAAGCCCGAATTGGAGTCCCAAGACAAGGAAGGGGTCATTCAAGAACTTGTTGCTTCGTTGGTCGCCTCAGGCATGCTGGACGCTGACAATCAGGAGAGCATTGTTGAAGCAATTATGAAACGCGAGGAACTCGGAAGCACCGGTATCGGTCGCGGAATCGCAGTGCCTCACACCAAACACCCGAGTGTGGATCGTTTGGTCGGAACAGTCGGAGTCAGTCCAGAGGGGGTCGACTTCAAGAGCCTCGATGGCGAGAAAGTCCAACTGTTCTTTCTGTTGGTGTCACCTCCGGATCGACCTGGAGATCACCTTCGCGCCCTGGAAAACATCTCGCGTCAACTTCGCGATGAGACGTTTTGCAGGTTTTTGAAACAATCCAAAACGGCTGCAGATATCCAACAACTGTTGGAAGAAGCCGACAACAACCAATTTGTGTCCTAACGGACAGTGACCAAACCATGTCCAGCGTTTCAGCCAGTAAGACGGTCGTTGTAAACAACCCCCAAGGGTTGCACGCTCGGCCTGCGTACTTGCTCGCTCAAGCGGCGGAACAGTTTCAATCGAAAGTCGAGTTGATCAAGGACGGTGAACGTGTTGACGGGAAGAGTATCCTGTCGATCTTGACGCTGGGTGCAGGGCGAGGATCTTCGATCGATATCGAGACCTCTGGACCTGATGCCTCTGAAGCCGTTGTGGCTATGGCGTCGCTGATCGAAGGCGGATTCCCGGAAAGCGATTAGAATGACGTTGCTTCTGGCGTCGAGTAAAACCGGACTGGCCGCTTTGGAAACTCATAGGTCGTCTGGGAGAGAAATCGCTTAAGACAAGATTGCGATCCCATATGATCGTGTCGCCGACCCTCCGATGACCTGACGAATAAGTGGGAGTGGAGGTTCAAAAGCAACTCCAAAACTTTGCGACGCTAAATGAGGGTTTGACTTCGACCGGAAAAAGGCGGGAGTTCCCTGACATTTGGCGTTATTGCAAACCTTCACGACAGATGGAGTTCGACCGGCAGAGCAGGGCAAAAAAGGAAACACCTTGTTCAGCTGAGAAAATGAATTCATTTGTCACCATTGGAGCATGAACTTCTTGTTTCGATTGAGATTGTGCCAGGACAGAAACGACGCAGGAAAGCAGGGGAACCTGCCTGCAGTGTTGAGGCCTCTTTGGCCGGATGTGGTAGTGGTCTGCTGACGTTGGGTGAAACACCTAACATGAAAGCCGACGACGGAGTTTTGTGCAGGGCTTGATGGCTTCGGTCACCTGACTAGGGTGACTGGACAAGAGGTTCCATGTTGGAGCTTTCAGTCTTGGCGAAATTCGGTCCGCGTTGACCATGCAAATTTTGCAAGGAATAGCGGTCTCGCCAGGTTTGGCGATTGGCGAAGCGCTGGTTCTCGACAACGAGGGATTCAGGATTCCTCGGCGATTCGTGAATCATGACGCGGCGGATATCGAATTGGACCGTTGGGCCAAATCGCTCAAGGCCGTTGCGGATCAAATCGCGGAAAATCGTGATCAAATTGCTTCCGAGCTGGGCGAAGAATACGGGGCCATCTTTGCCGCCCATCTGCAAATGCTTCGAGATCCGAAGTTGAATCGTGAGATTCAAGCACTCATCAAGGATCACCAGCACTCCGCCGAGTATGCGGTGTCGAAAACCTTGAAAGATTACGCCAAGGTTTTTCAATCCCTTGATAACCGTTTCCTGGCCGAACGCGCGAATGACCTTTTCGATTTGGAAAAGCGTCTTCTCGGTGATCTTCTGGGGCAGGCGCGGCAAGAGTTGGCCAATCAGGAAGACCCCGCGATCGTCCTCGCCCACAATTTGACCCCAAGCGAAACGGCACGCCTTGACCCGGAGACGATTCTGGGATTTGCGACGGAAGTCGGCGGACAAAGCGATCATACAGCGATCGTAGCCGAAGCTTTGGAGATCCCTGCGATTGTCGGGATCGGCGGTTTGCTGACCAGTATCGTCTCAGGGGACCGAGTCATCGTGGATGGTGATCAGGGAGTTTTGATCCACCAACCCGATGAAGAAACCTATCAGCGTTACCAGAACCGGGTACGGGAACGAGCCGAATTGGCTCAGGAACTGATCCCACTTGTCGAGCAACCTAGCGAGACGGAAGATGGCGAGCTAGTCAAACTTTCTGCCAACATTGAGTTTCCGGAAGAAGTGAAGTCATGCTGCGACCGGGGTGCAGATGGTGTCGGGCTTTATCGAACCGAGTTTCTATTTCTCGGGCGTGATGAAGATCCGAGTGAAGAGGACCATTATCGCGCTTACATCGCCGTTGCGCAGGCCTTGTATCCGAGGCCGGTGGTGATTCGAACGCTGGACCTTGGTGCCGACAAGTTGGGACGCGAAGAATCTCAACAAAGTGGTGAGCGAAATCCGTTCCTCGGCGTTCGGAGTATTCGACTTTCGTTGAGAAACCTATCGCTTTTCCGGACGCAGTTGAGGGCCGTGTTGAGGGCCAGCGCGTTGGGGAACATGAGGGTCATGTTTCCCATGATTACGACGCTCCAGGAGTTGCGGCAGGCGAAACTCGTCTTGCATGAGGTGATGGAGGATCTGGAAGAACAGGGCACACCGTTTGACCGAGATTTACAGATCGGGATCATGGTCGAGGTTCCATCGGCTGTCATGTTGCTCGACCGATTTTTGCCCGAAGTCAGCTTCGTCAGTATCGGGACCAATGATCTGACCCAATACGCCTTGGCGGTGGATCGAGGTAACAAGGACGTTGCCGAACTCTACAGAGCAAGTGATCCCGCGGTTCTGCGTCTGATCAAAATGACGATCGATTCGGCACTGGCGAGAGACGTACCTGTCAATTTGTGCGGTCAGATGTGCGGGAACCCTCTTTTCTCGATGTTGCTCATCGGACTTGGGTTGAGATCTATGAGTGTGCGTCCGAGTGCTTTGTTGGAAATTAAGCAGATCGTTCGCCATTTGAACGTAAAAGATTGTGAGGAGGTCGCCGAAAACGTGATGGCGATGGAGGGGCCTCGAGAAATTGAACGTTACTTGAGTGAGGAACTGAGGCGACGAGTGCCCAAAGCGATCGCGCGTCGCCATCACTGGGTTCAGGACTGATTTAAAAACAGACAATTTGTCCTGTCCGCCACGAACATTTTCAATCGAAAAACCTACCGCTGCGAAGCGGTCAACAAAATAAAAAGGCTTGCCTTACGGCGAGTGCAGAAAAATCGAATACAGGAAGGATTGCACCAGCAATGAAGAAAGAAATGCTCATCAACGTGTCGCAACCGGAGGAGTGCCGGATTGCGATTGTCGAAGACGGTTTGCTCGAAGAGTTGTATGTCGAGAGAGCCAGTAATGACAACTACGTCGGTAACATCTACAAGGGGAAGGTTGTCAATCTCGAACCCAGCATTCAGGCGGCGTTTGTCGACTTTGGGGTGGGGCGAAATGGCTTTCTTCATATCAGCGATGTGGAGCCCCAGTACTTCCGACAGGGTGGGTATGACCCTGAAGAAATCATCGCCCAAAATGAAGAGGAAGAGCGACAGCGACGAGGCGGTCGCCGTTATCGAAATCCCGGGCGACCTCGGAACAAGCCACCAATTCAGGAGTTGTTAAAGCGGGGGGATGAGGTACTGGTGCAGGTAATTAAAGAGGGCATTGGTACGAAAGGACCTACGCTTTCGACTTACATCAGCATCCCAGGAAGATATCTTGTCCTGATGCCTGCTCTTGGTCGTGTCGGTGTTTCTCGAAAAATTGAAGACGAAGAAGAACGTCGGCGTCTCCGCGATATCCTTCATGAGATGAAGCCGCCCAAGGGCCTCGGCTTCATTGTCCGAACTGCGGGGCAGGGGCGAAGTCGCAGGGAACTGTCACGCGATCTCGCTTATTTGCTTCGGCTCTGGAAAGTCATCGTGCGACGGGTTCAGAAAGAGCAAGCCCCTTGCGATATCTACGAAGAAAGTGACATGATCATTCGTACGATTCGGGATATTGTTTCTCCCGATCTCAACACGATTGTTGTGGACAAGAAGGAGGCCTTCGACCGGGCTAAGGATTTTTTGCAACTGGTCATGCCCCGTTTTGTCGACAACCTCAAACTTTACGATGGCAAGGGACCGCTATTCCATAGCTACAAACTCGAGGACGAGATTTCGCGAATTTACAAACGTGAGGTTCCGCTCAAAGACGGGGGCTCCATCGTGATCGATCAGACCGAAGCTTTGGTCGCGATCGACGTAAACAGCGGAAATTTTCGACTTGACGACTCCGCTGAAGAGACGGCCTTCCGTTTGAACCTGGCAGCCGCCAAGGAAATCTCAAGACAGTTGCGACTCCGTGATTTGGGTGGCGTCATTGTCAATGACTTTATCGATATGAAACGGGAGAAGCATCGTCGTGGGTTGGAGAAAGCCCTTCGAGATGCGATGGATCGAGACCGAGCACGGACCAAAATTCTCCGTACCAGTCCATTCGGCTTGATTGAAATGACTCGCCAGCGAGTTCGACCCAGCTTGAAACGCAGCGTCTACAACGATTGCTCCTGCTGTGGTGGTCGCGGTGTGGTGAAGACAACTGAAAGCATGGCGATCGAAGTGATTCGAACTCTGATGCTTATCGTCCAAGAACCTGCTTGCCATCGCGTGACGGTCAAGGTGCAGGATCAGGTGGCATACTATCTGAATAACAAGAAACGACGCGAATTGCATTCTTTGGAAGAGGAAGGCGACTTGACCATACAGATTATGGGAAGCGAAGGGCTTCATCCCGAGCACCTCGAACTGGATTGCAGGGATGACAAGGGAGAGGTCGTAAAACTGAATTTCTAGGTGTCCTGGGGCCGATGACGCGGCCCATCAGGAACTCTTGAATATTTGAACGAGGGCGAAGGATGACCCGATACCAACCAACGACCAAAGACGTGCTTCAGTTTTTGCGTTCGCTCAAGGATGCGGGCGTTACGGAAATCCCCCGGGTTCACGTCGAATTGTCTGAGGCCTGGAGGAGAACTTCTGCTGAATCTGCGGTCGCAAAATCCGACGTGAGTTCCTCGGCTTCACCAAACACTGCTGGCAGTGAAGGCCAAGGCATAGGGCGAGCATCAAAGCCGCGGACGCCCGGTGTAGTCGCAGCAAAACAGGTCATGGAAGATGTTCAATCCAAGCCGATTCAGGATTCCACAGCCCTTGGACTGGCCCCTACCCAAATCGACGGTGCGTACCCGTCACGCTCGCAGTCCGAAAACCTGGATCGAGCCTTGGCCATCCTTTCCGAAGAAGTTTCTCAATGTCAGGCTTGTCCAGAACTGTCAAAAATTAGAACTCAAACGGTGTTTGGGGTAGGTGACCCACGTGCCCGCGTGGTTTTTTTCGGCGAGGCTCCCGGTGCAGATGAGGATCGAATCGGCGAGCCATTCGTCGGTAAGGCGGGGCAACTTCTGGATCGAATTCTGTCGGCCTCAACATTTCGTCGAGATGAGGTTTACATTCTGAACACGTTGAAGTGTCGCCCGCCTGGTAATCGAAACCCGAACGACGTTGAGATTCAAAACTGCGGGCGTTTCTGGCAGCGTCAACTTGAGCTGATCCAGCCCGAATACGTCGTCTGTCTCGGAGCGATTGCTGTCCGGACACTTCTTCAAACTGATCGATCCATTGCGAAGCTTCGAGGCGACTTTCATCGCTATCGTGGGAGCAAAGTTTTGGTCACCTACCATCCCGCTTATCTGCTTCGAAACGAATCTGCAAAACGATTGGTTTGGGAAGATATGAAGCTTCTTCTGAGTGATATGGGAATTGAGGTTCCCAAGTCTTAAGCCCGATAATAAAGCTGATCATCCCGCCCTATAAATCTTCAAAAAAGCTTAGCGCTCACCGCGGCTCGACTTCGCTTTTCTCCACCATCAGAGTGATATGACAAGAGGTATCGGCGTTCACGTGGCCTTCTGACTTACCGGGTGTAGGGATTATAGGGGTTCCCGCAACCGAAGTTGGGGCTGGACTCCGAGGGAAATCCGTAGGGGGGAGGCAGGGTTCGGGAATGGCGTCTACACTTAAACGCATACAACCAATTTATTTATTCGTTCGAGGGAACCTGCACGTCAGCGTTATTTGACGACGGACTGGAGGTATCGCGAATTTGCCTGACTCGCCCATTATCTGCGGTCAGCACGGGAAGGATCTGAAGTTATGGCCATTTGGATTTTGCGTTTCGTTTTTTTAGCCGTCTCGATAGGCGTGGGTGCCGCCCTGATGTCGGCGCCCGATTTCAGCAATGCGCCATGGCTCGTTTTGCCCGTGGTGATCTTGGGTGCGGTCACGTTCATCGTGATTGATGCGTTCACTCCCAAGAAGCGAATCGAGATCGTCTCCAGTGTGTACATCGGCATCGTTGTCGGCCTGTTTTTGACGTACCTACTTGGGCTTGCAGTCACCCCCTGGGTTTCGACGCTTACCGAGGGAGGAAAGGGCTCAACGGCGGTGACGAACATCCAATTGTTGGTCTCGATTGCTATCTGTTACGTCTGTATCTCGGTGCTCATTCAGACGAAGGACGATTTTCGATTCATTATTCCCTATGTCGAGTTCTCCAAAGAGGTCAAAGGTGTTCGGCCACTGGTTCTCGACACGAGCGTCGTCATTGATGGCAGAATCGCTGACGTGGTGGATACGGGAATTCTCGATACACAACTGGTTATGCCGCGGTTCGTTTTGGCCGAACTTCAAGCCATCGCCGACAGTACGGATAAAATGCGGCGCGCACGAGGGCGACGTGGGCTCGATGTGCTGAATAAACTCAGAAACAAACCGAACGTCGACTTCACCGTTTACGAGCGTGAACTTCCGGAGATGACGGGGCAACCCGTCGACATGAAGGTGGTGCTGCTGGCCGATCATCTTGAAGGCAAAGTGGTGACCGGCGACTACAACCTGAACAAAGTGGCTCGCATTCATAATGTCCCCGTGATCAACCTCAATGATATTGCGAATGCGCTGAAACCCGTCTTTCTTCCTGGCGAATCGGTGCAGGTGAAAATCGTCAAGCCGGGAGAAGAATCGACGCAGGGCGTTGGCTATCTCGATGACGGGACCATGATTGTTGTGGAAGGCGGTCGTGAGTACATCGGCCGCATGGTCGACATCGATGTGACCAGTGTTTTGCAGACCAGTGCGGGCAGGATGGTCTTTGGCCGCTACATTGGCCCCAAGCAGTAAACGCTCCTGCCCTCGTGTGCCCGCTATTGACCTTGCTGGTTTCGAAGCCGCTCGGATGCCATATCACAGTACCGCTGGGAACAGTCGATTCCGATAAAATCTCGTTCAATCCGGAGGGAGACCAGGCCCGTCGTTCCGGAACCACAGAACGGATCAAGCACGACACCCTTGGGAGGACTCCCAGCCTTCACGCAATGTTCGACGAGCGATTCCGGGAAAACCGCGAAATGAGCATCTCGATATTTTGACAAGGGCATGGACCAGACCGTCCGTTTGTTTCGTCCCTTCGGGTGAAACGCCTGATCCCATCGCCCATCGTGCAAATTGGGATTGCCACGGTTCTTGCCTGCCTCCGGCGTTCCGCCTCGTTTGCCCAAGTGCTTCCTCCCCCCCTTCATGCGGCTTTGATTCGTAAAGGTAACGTGAGGCTCTCGAATGGCGTCGGCGTCGTAGTAGTAGTCTTTGGTCGAACGAGTGAGCAGAAAAATGTACTCGTGGTCCGTTGTCGGTCGATTTTTCACCGCGGAGGGCATCGCATTCGGCTTGTGCCAGATAATGTCACTTCGCAAGACCCAGCCGTCGGCCTGTAGAGCGAGCGCGACTCGCCAGGGGAGACCTTGGAGTTGCCCGTTGAGATATTTGTCACCCAGATTCAGCCAGAGTGTTCCTTCTGGTCGTAACACCCGTCGCACGGCACCAAAAATCTCGACGAGCGTGTCGACGTAATCCTCGATCGTTTTTTCATGACCGATCTGGATATCCGATTCGTAGTCGCGTTGTCCATAATAAGGAGGGCTGGTCACGACCGTATCCACACTTGAATCATTCAAACGACTCAATCCCTTGCGGACGTCGCTGCAAATGACCTGGAATGTTGGGGAGTACTGAGGCAAGAGTCGCCTCCTATGGACTTGGTCGCAATGGCATTACTGAATCGCATGAGGTCCTTACATGCGTTCAACGACATCGATGCCCAATAATGACAAGCCCGTTTTGAGCGTTCGACGGACCAGGTCACACAACGCCAGTCGGGTCTGGCGTGCAGTTTCATTTTCAGCCTCAAGCACCTTGCATTTCTCGTAGAACTGACCAAAGCCTGCGGTCAATTCATACAGATAGTTCGCGAGGGTATTCGGGGTGTAGTCGACCAGCGACTCGGCCAACGCATTTTCAAATCGCAGTAGGAGTAATCCGAGACGGCGTTCCTGATCACGATCAAGGGTGAGGCCTTTGACCGCTTGACGAAACGTGGACGAGTCAATTTCACCCTTTGCAAAAATCCCGTTAACCCTCGCGTAAGGGTAGAGGAGATAAGGGGCCGTGTTGCCCTTCAAGGCCAGCATCTTGTCGTAACTGAATTCGTAGTCGCTCGCCCGATTCTGGGACAGGTCGGCATATTTCAAAGCGCCGAGTCCGACGACTTCCGCGATCTGTTGCCGTTCTGCTTCCTCGAACTTGAGGTCGGCACTTTTCTCGAGATTTTGATCCACCACTGACCTGGCTCGCTGGACGGCTTCGTCGAGCAGTCCTTCGAGTCCGACCGTATCGCCGGATCGTGTTTTGTAAGGTTTGCCGTCGGGTCCCATGACCGTGCCAAAGGCAACATGGCGAAACTCGGTTTGCTCGTAACCCCAAACATCCGCAGCCGCGAAGAGTTTGGCAAAATGTTCATGTTGCCGATGGTCCACCACGTAGAGGACGACATCGGGGTTCCACTTTTGCATTCGGTAACGAATGGTAGCCAAGTCCGTGGTTGCGTAAAGAAATGCGCCGTCGCGCTTCTGGATGATCATGGGCGAATCGAAGGCGTCGAGGAAAACGCACAGAGCGCCGTCGGACTCCGTCGCAAGGCCTCGACTCTTGAATTCTTCGACGACTTCACCGAGCCAAGGCTGGTAGAAGCTCTCACCTAATTCGTGGTCGAAATCGATATCCAGCCGTTGATAGATTTTCTGAATATCATCACGGCATGCGGGTAGGAACTCGTCCCAAAGCTGTCGATTCGTGGGATCACCCGCGTGGAGATCGGCCGTTTCATTGAGGACTGCTTGATTGATCCCGGAATGCGCATTTGCGACTTGAAGCAGAGACTCATCCTGTTCAACATCTTGAATCAGTTGTTCCGCTTTGGCGAGTTGGTTTTGAGTGTCCTTCCTCTTTTCATTCAAGCGGGCAAGTTCTTTGCGAAGCTTCTTGGCATCCGGCTTGGCTGCCCCTTCAAGTTGTTCCTCTTTCTGCTTCGCCTGCTCGGCAAGCTTGAAGATTTGGGAGGAGAGATCCGGAAGGCTCGCTTGACTATAGTGGTAGTCCATTAACCTGCGCACGAAGCGGTACAGTCGGCCGAGTTCATCGATCGGCGTCCTCTTATAGCGTTCTTCGTCGACAAAGTGCTTGTATCCGTAGATGATCATGCCAAACTGTGTACCCCAATCGCCCAGATGATTGTCCGTAATGACACGGTGGCCGACGAAGCGGAGGATGCGGGCGAGACTGTCACCAATGACCGTGGACCGAATGTGGCCGACGTGCATGGGCTTGGCGACATTTGGGGATGAATAATCCAGGATGTAGGTCTTGGGTGCGGCGGCACTGGAAACCCCCAAATTCGGATCCTTGAGCATGGTGCTCAGTTCATTTGCGATCCAGTCCGTTTTGAGTTTTAAATTGATAAACCCGGGGCCCGCGATTTCCGGAGTTTCACACCAGTTCGAAATATCAAGTTGATCAATGATCTTTTGAGCAACTTCCCTGGGGGGCAGACCGATTTTTTTGCCCAAAGGCATCGCCATATTCGCCTGATAATCGCCGAAGCGAGCATCCTGCGCCGGACGAATCATCTCGAGGTAAGGTCCGTGTTCCGGAACCATGTTCTCTAGTACGGACTGAAAGGCGGCTTGTAATCTGGACAAAACATTCATGGATCGTCGTGCCGGTATGGGTAGGGGGATCAAAACAGCACTCTAGGGCGGGAGTGCGACCGCGGCTTTTATCGGTTTGCGCGAAACGGAAGCTACGAGTATAGAAATCGTCGAAGCTCGCATAAACCCGACCCACAAGAGAATCGATTGGGGTTGAACGGCTTGAAAGTGGTAGAACTTGGGAACGGCAAAATGGGAGTCTCAGCCCAGGAACGCCCAGAGGTTTGCCACTGGTCGGTCGTTGCGAGGAGTGTCAATTTTCAGTGGTCGTGTTTTGTTTGGAATGGCAAGTTCTTCAGGTTCGCAAGTTATTAATTTGAAATGACTTATGGTTTCTGTTGCTCGGCGTTGGCCCGTTGTTTGATTAAGGGATTTCTGGTATAAAATTGGATTGCTGAAACTCGATTCGAAAAGCCATTTCAGTCCGGGCAACGAATGCCCCTGAGACTCGATTCGGCTGTCAGGAAAGGACGCGAAATTGTCGACCGATTCGGAGACACCAGACGATCAGAACCCGGATGATGCTCAGCCCTCGGTTGATCGAATCCTGGATCAATCGATCGATAAAGAGTTGAAAGACAGTTACTTGACCTACGCAATGAGCGTCATCGTCAGCCGCGCGTTGCCTGATGTTAGAGACGGCTTGAAACCTTCTCAACGCCGGATCTTGGTCGCCATGAACGATCTCAATCTTTCCCCTGGCGCTTCCAGGGTTAAATGCGCAAAGATCTCTGGGGATACCAGCGGAAACTATCATCCGCACGGCGAAAGCGTGATCTATCCGACGCTCGTTCGAATGGCGCAGGAATGGAACATGCGCAGCATTCTGATTGATAAGCAGGGTAACTTTGGATCGATTGCGGGCCTTCCTCCCGCGGCGATGCGATATACCGAGGCACGCCTGTCATCAGTCGCGTCACTGATGCTCGAGGATCTGAAGCTGGATACGGTGGATTACGTACCCACTTATGATGAACGCAACCTTGAGCCGACGGTATTGCCAAGCAAGTTCCCGAATCTGCTGGTGAATGGGAGTAGCGGGATCGCCGTCAGTATGGCGACCTCAATCCCCCCTCATAATCTACGTGAAGTCTGTGCCGCCCTGATTTTACTGATTGACCGACCCGAGGCGTCGATCGACGAAATCATGGAGGTCCTTCCTGGTCCCGACTTCCCCACGGGCGGAGTAATCTGTGGACGAGCTGCGATTCGTCAGGGGTATCACACGGGTCGCAGTACCATTGTGGTCCGGGCACGCTGTCGAATCGAAGAGCACCGAAAAAACAGGCATCGCATTGTTGTCACCGAGATCCCTTTTCAGCAAACGCGTGACGCGATCGTTGAAAAAATTGCCTCGCTGGTCAATGGCGATAAGGTCAAGGGGATTTCTGCGATTCAGGATGTGAGTGACCTTAAAGAGCCGGTCAAGCTTCACATCGACATCAAGCAAGGCGCAGACCCTGATGTCATCCTCAATCAGCTTTATCAGTACTCCCCCCTTCAGTCATCGATCTCGATGATTTTCCTGGCTCTGGTCGATGGAAAGCCACGAGAGCTGACGGTTAAGGGCCTCTTGGAGGAGTTTCTGCGACACCGCGTCGTTGTCATTCGCCGTCGCACCCAATTCCTTCTGGCTCGCGCTCGCAAACGGAAACATACGGTCGAGGGCTTGCTCTTAGCACTCGCCAACATCGATGAAATCATCCAGATCATTCGGGCTTCTAAAACTCAAGCCGAAGCAAAAATCTCGTTGATGGGAGTCGAGTGTCCCGCGTCGATGATGCAGCGGGCACTGGGAAATGATGGCTTCGAGCAGTTTCAGGAAGAACGCGGGGCGGCTGATGTGTACCGGCTGACGGCCGTTCAGGCCGATGCGATCCTGCGAATGACTCTTGGTCAGTTGGTGAACCTCGAGCAGGAACGTCTAGGGGACGAACACCGCAAATTGCTCAATGAGATCGGTGAATACCTGCGTATCCTGAGTGATGAAGACAATATCTATAAGATCATCCGAGATGACTTGGATGAGATCATCAGAAAGCATGGGGATGAACGTCGCACCGAGATCTCCGGTGAAGAACTCGGCAACATCAATGTTGAGGATCTGATCGCAGAAGAGAACATGGTGGTGTCGATCAGTCATCGAGGTTACATCAAGAGAACGCCCGTCAGTACCTATCGTGCCCAGCGACGTGGAGGGAAGGGGCTGAAAGGTGCCAAGACGGAGAACGAGGATCCGATCGAACATTTGTTTGCGGCGAGCACCCATGATTACCTCCTGTTTTTTACTAACCAAGGCAAGGTTTACTGGCAGAAGGTTTATGGACTTCCTCAGTTGAGCCGAGAGAGCCGCGGAAGAGCCATCGTGAATCTTTTGAACCTGGCGGAAGGTGAGAAGATTGCCGATTGTCGAGCCGTAAGGAACTTTGACCTCGAAGACCACTTTCTTGTGATGGCGACCAAGAGTGGCCTTGTCAAAAAGACGGCACTCGGCGCTTACGGTCGACCCAAGAAGGGTGGAATCATCGCGATCAAGCTGCGTGATGACGATGAGCTCATTGATATTGGAATCACCAAACCCGGAGATGAACTGATCCTTTCGACGGCTCAGGGCATGGCCATACGATTCGCACAGGACGAGATTCGTGCCATGGGTCGGAATACCAGTGGCGTCAAAGGGATCTCGTTGTCAGCGAATGATCAGGTGGTTGGCATGGTGGTTGCCGATCCTGAGGCAACCTTGCTGACCGTTTGTGAACATGGCTACGGCAAGAGAACGCCGTTTGGTCCGCACGCTGCGGAGATTGCAAATCTCGCGCAAGGCGATGAAGACGAGTTGAGTTCCAGCTCGCGGTACCGAACCCAAAAGCGTGGTGGCAAAGGTTTGAGGGACATCAAGGCGACCGCTCGAAACGGTCAAGTGATCTCCATCAATCGCGTGGATGATGAGGACGAAATTCTCATGATGACGGCTCGCGGAAAAATCCAGCGAGTTGCGGTCAATGAAATTGGTGTCATTGGCCGAAACACTCAGGGCGTAAGAATCATGAGTCTCGATGATGGGGATGCGTTAGCCGGAATCGTGCGAGTCCCACAGGAGGAAGAGGAAGACGGCAAGAGCGAGGCCAAATCGACGGAGGCAAAGGATGACGAAGCTTCCGAAGCACCGCTTTCCGAATCGGAGCCATCCGATTCAGCAGAAAAAGGTTCAAATGACACCGGGACAAATGACGTAGAACCCCAGGCAGGGGATGAGCAAGACGACTAAGTAATCATGACTTGTTGGTGCAAGCCACAAGCTGTTCTAGCAAGTCATTAGCGTATGGCTCGTTGATTCGGCCTGTGACCGGCAGTTTTCAATGGATCGGTGGCCGGACTGGTGATCTAAACGATCCTCTTAAAAATCGTTCAGGTCGTTTGAGTGTAGGGCTTCGGGCCACAGCGTCTCATCAGGATAACATTCATTGCTCAGGACGGTTCAGTGCGGTTCTTCATTACCGGAATCACAGGTTTTGTCGGTTCGCATCTGGCCGATTTGTTTGTGCGAAACGGTGACGAAGTAAGAGGGACTTCCCAGATGGGGCAATGGAGGTCCGAAATCCCGGTTGCCACTCGCAAGTCGGTGTCTCTGCGGTCATGGGATATCTCCCAGCAAGCGTCAAGTGATCTGCTAACCTGGTTCGCCGACTATCGTCCAGACGCCGTCATTCATTTGGCAGGGGCAAGCATTCCCGCCGATTGTGGTGCGATAGAACCGAATGACCTGGCAATTCGGAGCAATGTCGAAGGAACACGTTCGCTTTTGGACCTGATTGAACGGGCGGATCTGTCGCCGCATTTCATTCATGCGAGCAGCTGCCATGTTTATCCTCACCCCTCCCGTCAGACACCTCCGGTACGCGAAACCGATGAAGTGGCTCCCGCAAACGGTTACGGAAAAACCAAGTTGGAGTCCGAGAGGATCTGTGCGGCTTACCAGCAGCGATTGAAGATGCCGTTAACCATCGTGCGTGGATTTCAACATACCGGGGCCCGGCAAGCGGCACGAATGTTGTTACCTGAGTGGACACTGCAGGTCATGCAGGGCTCAGAATGCCTCAAGGTCCGTTGCCTCAATACCCAATTGGACTTGATGGATGTCCGGGACACCGTGGCCATTTACGCCCAGCTGGCGATGATGGCGGAGGGGCAGGGGATCGTAAATTTGGGTTGCGGTGTTCCCACTCACGGCTCAGAAATTGCAGCTGCACTAAGAACTGTTTCTGGCCGGGAATTTACGATTGAGTCGGATCAGCCAGGCCCCCGATTCAACCCGTTGGCCGATACCGAGAGGTTGTGTCGCATCGTTAGGCTGGAACCTCGTGTTGGACTGGTGGACACGGTTCAAGCCACTTGGGAGTTCTGGAAAAAAATACTCGAAAACTCGCCGGAGCCATTTCGAAAATAATTGAACGGTGTGTTCTGCCACATCAAGCGTTTGTGCTTCGTCCTTATTTGATGCCATGGCGTCTGCGATCTTTTGTTGCGGATTGCATGAAATCGGAGAACACCACGTTTAGTTCCGCCACCTTGTTGGGGAACTGATCGGCAAGGTTTCGGGATTCCGCCGCGTCCTCTCGAAGGTTGAAAAGCATCTCTTCCTGTTGCGGGACTTTGGGATAAACCGTGGTGAAGGGCTGTGCAGCGACGCTCACCCATTTCCAGTCCCCGGCGATAACCGCGGCCTGTCGACGGGAATTGAAGACGATAGGCTGCGAGCGCTGAAAGGGTTTTCCTTGTAGAAGTGGATTCAAGCTGATGCCATCAAAGTTTACATTGGGACTTTGAGGAAGTTTTAGCAGGTCGATCAGGGTCGGGGCATAATCAAGGGTGGACATCGGAACTTCGGATTGGCCGGCCGCAATTTTTCCCGGCCAAAGGAGAAAGGCTGGAACACGAATTCCGCCCTCGAAAAGATCCCGTTTTCGCCCCCGGAGATGGGCCGCGGTCCCGGGCCCGCGGCGGTGGTCCTCTTGGTCCCTTCGGGCCTGACCTTCTGGACCATTGTCAGAGCAAAAGGCGATGAGGGTATTGTCAGAAATCCCTTGAGTTTCCACCGTTTCACGCAGTTGGCCCATCGCACGATCCATTGCCGTAATGCACCCAAAGTAGTGTTGGGCATAATCATCCCAGTCCGCGTAGGGTCTTCGATCCTCCTCGCTAGCCACAACCGGGAGATGTGGGGCATGGAACCATACGATGGCCAGAAACGGTTTTTTCGTTTCCACGCAGTCTTCGATAAAGTCGGAGGTTTTTCGCACGATGAGTTCCGAATCATCACCTTCAATTCCTGAAGTGACTTTTTTTCCGTTTTGGTCCCAGTAGGACGTCCCGTACGCAAGCCGTTTCTGATTCGATTCGAGTGCAGCCCACCACGTGCCACCCGCATTCTCGGGTTTGACAAGCGGGTCGAAGGTTGGAACTTTGGACTCGGTCGAAAAGCAGGTGTCAAACCCGCGTAACTGTGGCGGTGCATGGTGTTTCTGATTTCTCGCGCCACCACGATTCGCATCCGTCCCAATCTTGGTCAGCGTCCCCAGATGCCACTTGCCAAAATGGCCCGTGCGATAGCCTGCTGCACGCAGGGTTTCTGCAAGATTGAACTCCTGAAGCGGAAGATGGCCGGTATTCGCAAAATCAATCCCGTACCGAGTCGGGTGCCGGCCTGTCAAAACGGAACCACGAGTCGGCGAGCAGACCGGCGCTCCCGCATAAAATCGGTTCAGGATAAGGCCTTCCTGAGCCATCGAATCGAGGTTCGGAGTGCGAATCGTGGTGTTGCCATTAAATCCGACATCACCCCAGCCGAGGTCATCCGCCATCACAAGGATGATGTTGGGACGACCCGAGGGCGGCACTTCGCCAGATTCTCGACCCTCACACGCCGTCGCAAAAAGCAATATGAAGCCGAGGTTGGGTCGCAGGAAGACGCGTGTGGCGTCAAAAAAAACGCGAAAGACTGATCTCATTTTACAATTCCAGAGCGTTGGGCAGGCCTGGCCGAATGATTTGACGCTCGGCCATTGACTGCAGGGATGCGACATGGCCACGGTTCAGGATCGCCAGAACGTGTGTTGGGCTCGCCAGATAATTCCATATTCATCGGCGAGGCGAGCAATGCCTTCAGTTTATCGCATCGTGATGGCGCTTGCTTGGTCTTGCGACCAATCCGTTCTCCCTGATCGAAAACACCGCCAACACGATCTTGTGATCCGCGAAAACTCGACATAAATCTCGCCCACGCTTTCCAGGGATTCACTGAAAGTCAGGGGGCACCTGCTTGACGTTGGAGTTTGTAACGTCGAAATTGGAATCAGGACGTCGGGGCGTTGCCGCTGCCTTTCGTACAATCTATGCCTACCACGGTGAGCCCATTATCGAGGTCGAGACTTCAAGATGATTTTGACAGGCAGTGAAATTCAAAAACGGATGGGGACTGATATTGATATCACCCCGTTTTCTGAAGGCAATTTGAATCCGAACAGCTACAACCTGTCGCTGCACGATGAAATCGTATGTTACGAGGAAGTCGTGCTGGATATGAAAAAGGCCAACCGGACTCGCCAACTGACCATACCCGAAAGTGGACTGGTTCTCAGTCCCAACCAACTGTATCTCGGGAGAACGGTTGAACGCACGGCCACTCACAATCTGGTTCCGATGATTGAGGGGCGGTCTTCTGTAGGGCGACTTGGACTTTTCGTGCATGTCACGGCAGGCTTCGGGGATGTCGGTTTCGAAGGTTTTTGGACACTCGAAATGTTTGCGGTTCAGCCCGTGCGGATCTATCCGGGCATTCAGATCTGCCAGATCTTCTACCATGAAATCAATGGCGAAGTGACGGAGTACGTCAGCAATAAGTACCAGAATAACAAGGGAATTCAGCCAAGTTTGCTCTACAAAGAGCTGAATCCTGGTGCCGAATCTGAAGCCGATCCACAGCTGCAACTTGGGTTCGAGTGAGGCTTGCTGTTCGCCAGTTTTTCCGGGGCCTTGAGTAGAAAAAATACCCGGCGTGTTCCGCCTGTATCGATTGGGTGAATTGAGTTTTGAGAAAGTTTGGCAATCGTATCAGTCTGGCAAAAAACTGCTGCGATCAATTTGCTTTTTCTTTATTCTAGATCTCTACGAAATCTTTCGTCCGTACTGTCGCATTGATACAGTTGCGAAGCCGTTGTGGTGGCGACCCGATGGGAACAACGCAACGCGTACCGGGGAGTTGGCGATGTCGAGCCGCTCGCGACAGTGTTACACGGACTTGGGGTGGAAGGACGAGATGGTGAATTCTGGGGTGCCTAATTCGAAGGATGTGGAACAGCTGATGCTCAATGCGCAATTGCGCAGTGAGCTGGAGCCGTTTGTCGATGAGTCGTTCGATTTGCTCGATTGGCAACGGATGACCACGGCGTACGAGAACGAATACCTGGCCTCGATGTTGGCTTGGGAGCGTGCACCGGTGTTGCCGGTGAGCAAGTGGTTCCAACCCGAGTTGGTCATCGAGTCGCCCGAGGATCTTGATGATGCTCATCTTTCGGAGCGTCTCAACGAAGTGATTGCCCGACTTTACGACGGCAGAATCGTTTTAGAGTGTACGGAACATCTCTCTGATCGCGCTCTGTACACCCTGATATTTAGGGATATTCTACCCTCGTTCGAGAAGAAGGTTGAAATCCCCAAAAACTATCTTCATTGGCATTGCATCGATGAAAATGAAGATGAAGAGGCATGGTTGCGGTTTTACGCGACCGAGGACGAACGCGAGGAATGGAGGCTCGAAACAGGCGGGCAACTTCCTGAGGCTGAGATTCCACCCTACCCCAGGAAAATGCCGAGGCGGGCGAAATAGGCATTGCCTTGCCGATTGGTTTTTGATCGACGCGGGGACATCAGATTCCCGACAAAAGAGCGGACAGTAGTTTCCGCCGTAACTCAATATTTTCCGCCTTTGAGAGCAAAAGATGGCCAGGGGAGAACCCTTTGGCCATCTCTTTTCAGACGGTTGTTCTCCTTCAGCAATCGCCCTTCTTGCCACGAGCCGCACCCAAACTCGTTGCGTAAGGCAGACGCCGCTAGTTTATACTCGTTTCAGTTGAAAATCTGGAAGCGAGTCGTCGCGTGCAGGGTCTCCATCAAGAGAAAACATCTCCGGCGGGAGAAGTGGAGCAATCTTGGAGATTCCACGAATTTTCTGCGCCCTACGCTGCCGGGTTTGAGGCCCTAACACTTTGACGCCGCAATGTCGGGATGATCTCATCGCCGCCAGCGGTTTCGAACTTCTGTTTTCCGAGGAATGTCATGGATGTATTTGAGATCGCATTTTCGGGTGTCATGCTCCCAATTACCGTGTTGACACTATTGGTGTTGGCCTATTGGTTACTCGTGATCTTTGGCATCGTTGGTTTGGAGTTGTTTGATATCAATTTTGATGTGGACTATAACGCCGACGTGGGGGATGCGTCGACGGGAAATACCGTGGGTGAAGCGACCTCGCTGGGGGTGTTGAAGTTCTTTCACGTTGGTGAAGTTCCCATCATGATTCTGGTCAGCATTTTCGCGTTTTCGCTTTGGATGGTGACCTACGTGGCGACCGTGACTTTTTCTGAGAAATACAGCGGTCCGCTCGCTATTCTTTGGATTGGGCCCAGCCTCCTAATTAGTCTGGGATTGACTAAGGCGTTCCTATGGCCGACCAGTCGGCTCTTGAAGAGTTTCGATGGCTCGAAAGATGCGGAAGTCGATTTGATCGGAAGAACCTGTATTGTCACTTCGACCGATGTGACTGCTGAATTTGGACAGGCCGAGGTCAAAATCGATGGCCCCTCGATCATCATTGACGTCAGAGGTGCGAAAGGTGACGTATTTGTGAAGGGAGACTTCGCGAGAGTGGTCTCTCAAAGCAAAGGAAATCAGACCTATCTCATTCAACCTATTTCTGCAGAGGAATCCACTTCATGAATCCAATTATGGTGCTTGGACAACTTGGAGCCTACCAAGGATTACTGTGGGGGCTTGTTGGTCTGGTGATTGTTGTGATCGGCCTGCTGAGCATTGCCGCTCAGTTTTACAAAAAGGTTGAGCAGGGCGAAGCGATCATCCGCAATGGAATTGGCGGAACGAAGACAAGTTTCAGTGGCATGTTTGTTTTTCCCGTGATTCACTTCTGGGAACGCATGGAGATCTCGGTCAAGCGTATCGAGATTTTCCGACAGGGCGAACAGGGCCTGATCTGTAAAGACAATATCCGCGCGGACATCAAGGTCGCGTTTTTTGTTCGAGTGAATAAAACGGCCGGGGATGTCTCGCTGGTGGCTCAGACCTTGGGCACCAAAAGAGCATCGCAGGAGTCCTCCCTTGTCGAGCTTTTTGACGCCAAGTTTTCGGAAGCTTTGAAAACGGTCGGCAAGCAGTTTGACTTTGTTGAACTTTACAACTCTCGTGAGCGATTTAAGGAAGAAATCCTCAAGGTCATCGGAACCGACTTGAATGGTTACCGTCTCGACGATGCCGCGATTGACTACCTTGAGCAGACGCCCCTTGAAAAACTGAATCAGGACAACATCCTGGATGCCGAAGGTATCAAGAAGATCACCGATCTGACCTCCCGCGAACAGATCCAGTCGAATCACATCCGCCGGGAAAAAGAGAAGACGATTACAAAACAGAATGTTGAGGCCAGAGAGGCCATTCTCGAATTGCAGCGTCAACAGGCTCAAGCCGAAGAGAAGCAGGCTCGTGAAATCGCTGAGATTCAAGCGCGAGAACGTGCTCAGGGCGATGTTGTCGGCCATCAGGAGAATCAGCGAAGTGAAGTTGCGAGGATTGCCGCAGAAGAAGAGATCCTGATCGCGGAAGAGAACAAGCAACGCCAGGTGATCGTGGCAGAAAAGAGCAAGCAGCGAACCTCAGCAGTTGAAACCGAACGCGTAGAGAAGGATCGGTTGCTTGAAGTCACCGAACGGGAACGGGTGGTGACGCTTGCCGATATCGAGAAGGATAAGGCCGTCGAAGTTGAGAAAAAGCATATCCAAGACGTGATCCGCGAGAGAGTGATCGTCGAACGGGCGGTCGTCGAAGAAGAAGAAAAAATCAAAGACACTCGCGAATTTGCGCTCGCGGATCGGGCCAAGAGGGTCGCGGTCACCGATGCAGAACAGCAGGCCGAGCAGGACTTGGTGAAGCAAGTTCGAGCAGCTGAAGCTGAAAAGCAGGCGGCTACCAAGCAGGCGGAGACGGTCGTTATTCAAGCCGACGCCGAACGCTCGGCTGCCGAAAAGGAAACCGATGCCAAAAAGATGTTGGCCGAGGCGACGCAGGCCGAGGCTGCCGCGATCGGTCTGGCGGAAGCGCAGGTAACGACCAGCAAAGCGGATGCCTATCAGAAGCATGGATCTGCGGAAGCGACTGTTGCTCAACGCAAAGCTGAGGCAGAAGCTCGAGGTGATGAAGCCCGTGCTCAGGCGGTCCAGAAATTGGGACTCGCCGAAGCGGATGTCTTGCAGAAGAAATCAGTGGCCGAGGCGAAGGGTAAAGAAGCTTTGGCAATTGCCCTCGAGAAGGAAGGTGCCGCGGAAGCGGCAGTGCTCGAGAAGAAGTTTTCCGCAGATGCCAAGGGTATCACGGATAAGGCTGAAGCCATGAAATTGTTCGATGGAGTCGGTCGGGAACACGAAGAATTCAAACTGCGGCTCAACAAAGAAAAAGACGTCGAACTCGCCGCAATTCATGTCCAGAAGGACATCGCGGTCGAGCAATCACGTCTGGTCGGTGCTGCATTGCAAACGGCAAACATCGACATTGTTGGTGGGGAGACCAAGTTCTTCGACAGCATCGTGGGTTCGATCACCTCCGGAAAGCAGGTTGATCGCTGGGTTGGAAACAGCCAGGTGCTGCAGGATGTCAAGAATACGTTTTTTGACGGCGACGCCGATCAGTTTTCCAGCGAACTCCAGAAGTTTGTCAATCACTTCGGGATGTCGAGTGAAGACGTCAAAAATCTCAGTGTCTCTGCATTGATTGGTCAACTGATGGGCAAAACGGAAGATGCTTCCATTCTCGACCAGCTTCAAGGGCTGGCGGGAGCCGCGAAGCAACTTGGCGTTGAGGGTCAGAAGGCCGTCTCTCTAGGCTGGTCAAAGTCCGGCGGCAGTAATCCCAAGGATGCCGGTTAAACGGTATCCGCCGTACCTCTTTCTAAAGTCGGTTTGAGTCAAACCGCCATGGTGAAGGAGAGAGATAAGGTCAAGTCCGCAAACGTGACGGGCATTTCAGCCTCGCGAGGTGAGGACGGTCGTCACGCCGCGGATTTGGAAGGACTGGCGACGGAACGCCCCACCACGAAGCTCCGCGGCAATTCGGATGAAGACGGTTACAGGGTAGAGCACAATGTCTCAAGTCTCCAGCGATACTGAATCCAAAGGTCCCGAAGGACAAGAGGTGCAACTCGAGCGAAGCACTTACGAGGTGATTCGCAATCGTCTCGAAGGTCATGGGGCAGATCTGAAAGATCGCTTGTCCAAATTGAACGATGCCCGTCGGGATGTTTTCGGGTCCATCGAAACCAAGTTGGTCAACAATCAAAGGATCACTACGGACAATAACTGCATCCCGCGGGACATTGTCCCAATCGGTGATCGATTTGTCTTTGGGTACAACGTCCATCTGGGATTGCGATCCGAAACGAACCTTGAAGATGTTTTTGCGGTTCATCGCTTTGATGGAACAGAGTTTCATATTGAGCCTCTGGATCTGATTTCCGAGTCACGTTTTGTCGAGGATTTCCGCCAGCTCTATAAGTATTACAAGCACACGCAATTCAGTAAATTTCAGGTCATCGGTCCTCACTTGTTCATGGTTTTTCAAGTGGGCAAGTCGACCGGGGACATCAAGAGTTTCAAGTGGTTGATCGGAGACGATCAACTGACCTATGTGGACAATCG
>JAKVCA010000005.1:0-64861 GCA_022448315.1 Pirellulaceae bacterium
AGACTTCGAGTTGTCTTGTCTCGGGATATTCCATCCGAACGGTATTGTATTCACAGAATCCAGCGGCGGCATAACGGCCATCGAAATTTCTTCTTCAACGTCGGTTTGTCCAGGGCTCTTTAGTTTTACGAGTAACTTATAGTATCCATCCAATTTGATTTCGGGGCTCCAAGCATACTCATTAAGGACCTTGCCGGGTTTCTTAAAGATCGCCACTTGCTCACCCGCGTCCCATGAGAGTCGTCTTGTGGAGTAAACCACCGGTTGAGTCGAGATTTTCCCGATTGGATTGGACGCCTGCAATCTCGATCGATGCACAATGGTGTGTTCGTCGACTACATGATTGTCGACATCACGAAGTTCGAGATGAATCTCGGACTGGGCGGTCTTGGTGCCTGAAACATTCACCTTGACTTCAACGTCTTCCGGTTTGTCAAAGACGTTGAATCGTTTGCCGGTCTCCACGCTTAATTTGGGCAACAGGCTCAAACGGATATTGTCGAACCACGCTTCTCCAAACAGGTCTTGGTTGCGTGTCGGGCCAAAGTGAAGTCTGACCTCAAGTTGGGTGTGCGACTCAGAAGGCTCGATTGGGCCCAATTTGAATCGGGTCCACTCCTCCTGATCGCGGATTGGCAGTGTCTTAAAGGTCTCTTTGTCCTTCCCATCCTCGGACATCAACGTAACGCTGACCCACGCTTCGTTGACTTCGTTCTGCTTTGATGGTTTGAGGAAAGTCCATCCTTCCAACACGATGCTGTAGTCAGGACTGATCGTTGTTTTGGGGCTGGAAATTTCCGCCGAACCACCGTCCAACTCGACGTGAAGAGTCCCTTCTCCCCACCTCTCGTCCTTGACCGGAGGATCATCGATTTTGATATCAATATAGGCCGGAAACCCAGGGCCTTTTCTCTGCTCCCAATCGTCGGGCTCACCAGTGTGATTTTTGTCCCATGTTTCCTGCTCAAAATCGATCGATCTGAATCTTTCTTCAAGATCCCTTGCGCAGACCGATTCAAGTCCTACAATCCATAGGATCGAAATCACGAGATTTAGTATTTGCCAGTTCATAACACTGCAGCGTTTGGGAGTTTAAGATGTTGCATCTGAGAGTCGGTGTGCACTTGGCAAGTTTACGTCAACCATTCAAAAAAAGCTTGGATTTCGCCGCGGAAATGAACGCGGAGGCGATCGAAATCGATGCGAGGAATGAAGTTCGACCACAGGATCTCACACGAACTGCCGTTCGGCAGATTCGCACGATGCTGAGCGACCGAAACCTCAAGGTTTGTTCGGTCCGATTTCAGACCCGTCGTGGCTATCAGGTGAATGATGATCTTGATCGCAGAGTGGATGCGACGAAACGGGCGATGGAAATGGCCTACGAACTTGGAGCGCCGATCGTCTGTAATTCCATCGGTTCGCTGCCCGAAGATCCTGAAGGACCCGAATGGGAGTTAATGCTGCAAGTATTGACCGATCTGGGACGGTTCGGCCAAAAATGCGGCGCGATGCTTGCCGCAACAACAGGGGGGCTCGCGACGGAAACCCTCAAAAAGACTCTCGAACTGCTTCCTCAGGGTAGCCTGCTTGTCGATTTTGATCCAGCCGAGTTGGTGATTCATCGACAATCACCCTCGGAAGCAATCTCGGTTTTGGCGAATGAGGTCGCGCATTTCAGGGTCAGGGACGCGGTGCAGGACCTTTCACAGGGGAGGGGCATTGAAGTCCAGGTGGGTCAGGGATCAGTCGATTTCCCCGAGATATTGGGGAAACTTGAAGAACGTCAGTACAGTGGCTATTTGACCGCACAACGAAATGAGCCTCAGGATCCAGTGTATGAAGTTCAGCAAGCAATTGAATACATGCGAAATCTGTGGACTTGAGTTTCTCGCGCCCACTGTAGATTGGCGCTCCCTTCGCCGCATTTCTGTTCTACACTACATATCTATTGCTGAGATGACAGGCACCTGACCTGTCGTCCTTTCGGAATACGTTTGAGCCCAAGCTGCGGGACGGATTCAATGAATATTCAGGTTCCCAACCTGCTGATTAGCGATGATGATCGCGATTTGCGCGAGACATTGGGGGCCATGTTTCGGCGACGGGGGATGAAAGTGACGTTGGCCGCAGATGGCCAGCAAACGTTGGAGATTCTGGAGGACCGTCGCCCTCACCTGCTATTGCTCGATCTCAATATGCCGCGGCGATCGGGATTGGACGTCGTGAAGACGCTTCAAGCGGAGTCCGTGAGGCTCCCGAGTATTCTGATGTCGGCCCAGTCGGATGATGGTTGGGTTCAGGAAGCTCTGGATGCTGCGGTTTTCGCGATTCAGTGCAAGCCGTTTAGCATTCGGGACATTCAGAAAATCGTCGACCGGGCTTTGTCCGAATTTCACGGTCTCGCAACTCCCCAGGAGTGAACACTTCGCTTCTGCCGGTTGAGTTCATTTTACGGGGTGCTAAATTGACCGAGATCAGGTTCGGTCGTTAGCAAAATCGTTTGGGTCGAACCGCATCAAAACGGTGCATCGCTTGATCCAACTCATGGAATCTCGACGGGGTCACCATTGATGTCTGAAGAATCGGGGCCGGCGTCTCGCGACGCTTGGATGCCATTTTGGTCCCAATCACTGCATCATCACGGTCGGCCGGACAGATGCGTGCTGGCTCGCCCGATATTGGAAACATTGCTCTGAGTTGGAAAAACGATGAATAGCTCAAAATCAACGGTGGAAACACTCTCTTGGGTCGGGGATCTTGACGGTCATCTGCGGATGATTGATCAAACGCAGCTGCCGGGTGAGTTTTTGGAGATTGATTGCATTGAGATTCAGGAAGTCTGGGACGCGATCAAGCAATTGAAGGTTCGAGGCGCACCGGCGATCGGCATCGCAGCGGCTTATGGGGTTTGTTTGGCCGCAAAAAACGCGATCCAGACAGGGGCACAGGATCCGCAGCAGGTGACGCAGGAGCAAGCCGATTATCTTGCGACCAGTCGTCCCACGGCAGTCAATCTATTCTGGGCTTTGAATCGGATGAAACCCGTGATTCAGAGTGACGCCACAGATCTCGCCGACTGGCAGCGACGTTTGCTTGCGGAAGCCAAGGAAATTCACGAAGAAGACCGACGGATGTGCCATCGCATTGGCGAATGCGGAGCCGCTTTGTTGAGCGACGGTGACAGTGTCTTGACGCACTGCAATGCCGGGGGGCTGGCAACCGCCGAGTATGGGACCGCGTTGTCGGTCTTCTTCACGGCACAGGATCAGGGGAAATCGCTTCACGTGTTCGTCGACGAAACTCGTCCACTCCTGCAAGGAGCGAGGCTGACGGCTTGGGAGCTGAGGCAAAGAGAGGTCAATTGCACCCTGATTTGCGATTCAATGGCCGCTCAGGTGATGAAGGAAGGCCGAGTTCAGGCTGTCATTACCGGGGCAGATCGGATTGCGGCGAATGGAGACTCTGCAAATAAAATCGGCACCTACTCGCTCGCGGTGCTCGCGAAACACCACGGCGTCCCTTTTTACATCGCTGCACCTACCAGTACCTTTGATCTCGATCTGGAGCATGGCGACCAGATTCCGATTGAGTTACGTGAATCGGCGGAAATTACCGATGGTTTTGGACGCTCCACGGCTCCGAGTGGCGTACCGGTCTACAACCCGGCATTTGATGTCACGCCTTCCGAATTGATTCGAGGAATTATCACCGACCGTGGTCTTATTGACCCGGTGAATGCCAGTCGGATTCAGGAAGTGGTGGCTGATTGAGCATCCGGAATGAGGGTGCTGGCCACGCGCACTATTGATCCAACAACGGCACGGCTGGGCGAGGGACCCAGAACGCCGTATGCCCGAAACGCCCGTTGATGGTGGCAGTTGGCCGATTAAAGGGGCAAAGCGGCATCCAATTTTGTAGAGGATTGGGAAAGGATCCTTGCCAACCCTGAAACGAATGGGAAGATTGCAGAGGAAGTTGATGGCTATTCGGGTCTTGGAATCGTGAGTAATGCTAGAGTCCAATTCTAAATCGAGTGAGGACCGACCTTTTCAGGTGCAGTTGGCTTCGCGTGTGATGCGTTTGCCTCCTTACATGTTCGGGCGAATCAATAATTCACTCTATCAGATGCGCCGCGCTGGCGATGATGTCATTGATCTGGGGATGGGGAATCCCTCGGAGCCTCCCGCCGACATCGTGATCGATAAGTTGGCTGAGGCCGCCAAAAACCCCACAATCCATGGCTACAGTAAGTCCAACGGGATTGCCAACCTCCGGCGAGAAGTGGCGTCAAAGTACTGGCATCGATATGGCGTTCGACTGGATCCTGAAAACGAACTGATGGTCTGCCTGGGCTCGAAGGAAGGCTTCAGCCACATGTGTCTGGCGTTGATGGGACCGGGCGACACGGCCATCACGCCGGCTCCCTATTTTCCCGTTCACATGTACGCAGTTGCTCTCGCCTCCGGCAATGTCATCGCGTTGGAGGTTCAGAACAGTGAGAAATTTCTGAGCGATATCGCCTACACTTGCGAAACGCTTTACCCCCGTCCCAAACTCCTGATACTCAACTATCCCCATAACCCATCGACGGTCACGGTCGAGTCGGAATTTTACGATGAAGTGGTGAAGCTGGCGAAACGTTATGGATTCATGGTCATTAGCGACTTTGCCTACGCGGACGTCGCGTTCGATGGCTATCGGCCTCCAAGCTTTTTGGCCGCAAAAGGGGCGTCTGATGTTGGGGTCGAGTTCACGACCATGAGCAAAGGCTACAACATGGCCGGTTGGCGGGTCGGATTCTGTGCCGGAAATGCCGAAATGGTCCGTGGGCTTGGGGTGATCAAAGGATACTACGACTACGGAATGTTTCAGGCGATCCAAGTGGCCGCAATCGTAGCATTGCGGGATACGGAGGAGGCGGTGGAAAGCCAGTCGGCCATCTATCAGGGACGTCGAGACGTCTTGGTTGACGGTTTGCGACGCCTTGGATGGGCAGTTGATTCGCCCAAAGCCGGGATGTTTTTATGGGCAAAAATCCCGGAACCGTGGCGGTCTCGCTGTTCGACAATGGATTTCGCAATGAAATTGCTTCAAGAGGGGCACGTGGCGGCAAGTCCGGGCTCAGGTTTTGGGACGGCTGGCGAAGGATTCCTGCGTATGAGCCTTGTTGAAAATGAAAACCGACTTCGACAGGCGGTCCGCCAGATCGCGCGTTGCCTTGGTGAGGAAGGTGTGAGTCCCTAACTCTGTTGGAAATCGCCCACTTTCCCGAAACGTGTTTTGCGGCCACCCGGCAGCGACAGCTTGAAGTGGTCGCCGAAACGTCGGTTTTTTTAAAAATCCCCTCGGGTTCAGAGGAATGTCGCAACTCTTCCTCTGGCGTCGGTGTGGCTCTATCGAAACCCGACGTCCTGTTTTATAATTCGACGCCGTGGGACTTGGACGAACCCAACGCCACCTGAGGCGTTTTATGGCTCGTCCTTCAGGATGATTGTCACCATGGGCGCAAAAAATGAGGGGCCTTGCTCGCCGCGACAAGACCCCTCGGATTTGGCTGCCCGGGCACTGAATAGACAATGTCCGGAGACCCACAGCCAAGAGAGGATATCGGGTGACCTGACAGCAGACTTTAGTTTTGGAGTAACATCCCTTTAATCGTTACACCTTAACGTAAGACAGTTGGGTTCGTGAGACCGAGTTGAGTTTGACAGGAAGCTTTGACATCGTTGTTGATTAAAGAGAAGTTCAAAATTTCGCCTCGACGGCCAACCTTCGTGCCAACGCCGCAAACTCTTCCTCCTCTTGTCCTGCTGTTCAAGTTGCCCTGATCGGGATTCGACAGGGTTTTCATCTTCCAACCAGAGATAAGGACATAAAATGGATCGGGTCGCCAAGCTTGCTCTCGAAGATGGAACGGTGTTTACAGGCGTTGGATTTGGAGCTGAAGGCGAGGTCTCCGGCGAAGTGGTCTTCAACACGTCGATGACGGGCTATCAGGAAATCCTGACTGATCCGAGTTACCGTGGACAAATTGTGACGATGACCTACCCGGAAATCGGCAACTATGGGGTAAATCCTGAAGACGTCGAGAGTGGCCGTCCGCATCTCTCCGGATTCATCTGCAAAGAAAATAGTCGTGTTCGGAGTAACTTTCGATCGACCGAAAGCCTTGAGGACTACCTGACCTCGAACGGAATTGTCTCTCTCGAGGGCATTGATACACGAATGCTGGTTCGAAAGCTCCGAATCTCCGGCGCCATGAAGGGCATTCTCAGCACAACGGATCTTGATGACACAAGCCTGGTCAACAAGGCGAAAAATAGCGAGAGCCTGGTCGGAAAAGATCTGGTTCAAGAGGTCGTGCCGTCTGAAGCTTCACTGTGGAATGAGGCGTTGAGTGAATGGTGGCAGGTCGAGGCACCAACGGACTCCTCTGAAACCACAACGCCCCACGTCGTCGCCATGGATTTCGGCATGAAATGGAATATTGCAAGGCATCTTGTCTCCCAAGGTTTTCGTGTCACGGTGGTCCCAGGGAATACGACGGCCGAAGAGATCTTGGCCATGGAGCCGGATGGCGTATTTCTCTCGAATGGCCCCGGAGATCCCGAGCCGGTCATTTACGCCATTGAGACCATCTCGGCGCTGGTTGGCAAAGTTCCCCTTTTCGGGATCTGCTTGGGACATCAACTTCTTGCCCTGGCTTGTGGAGCGAAAACCTTTAAGCTCAAGTTCGGACACCGGGGGGCCAATCACCCCATTTTGAATCTAAGGACAGGCCGCGTCGAAATCACGACACAGAACCACGGTTTCGCCGTTTCTGAGGATGATCTTCCAGAAGAACTGGAAATCACCCATCGGAATTTAAACGATGACACCGTGGCAGGATTGCGGCATCGAAACGCACCGGCATTTTGCGTCCAGTACCATCCTGAGGCGTCGGCTGGGCCTCATGATAGTCAGTATCTGTTTGATGAATTCAGAAACCTGATCCGACCGCAGGCGATCAACGCGTGAACCCGCACTCGGGTTCGGCAGGTTTGACAACTTGTTTTGCACACTTCACCTCTGCTACAGGGCGTTTGCGAATGAACAATCCCTACACCCAAACGCCGGCGTCAAAAGTTGCTGTGCCACAGACGAGTGGGAAAGCGACCGCAACGTTGATTCTTGGACTGTTAAGTCTCGTGTTCAGCTGCTTGACGGCATTACCGGCGCTGATTGTGGGAATCGTGGCGATCGGCGAAATCAATCGAAGTGAGGGTGCTTTGACGGGTAAGGGGCTGGCGTTTGCCGGAATGATTTTAGGGGTCATGACCTCGTTGGTGACGGTGGCTTTTGGCGTCATGATGTTTCTGCTTATTGCCCCTGCAGTGGGTGCCGCGCGTGACGCGGCCCAAACACAGATGCAGAATAACAACATGAAGCAAGTCGGGATTGCCATGCACAATTACCACGATGTCTTCGAGTCCTTTCCATATGTGGGGACAGAGGCGGTTCCCATGAGTTGGAGAGTCTCCATATTGCCGTATGTAGAGCAAGCCCCACTCTACGAAGAATTCGATTTCTCGGCGACGGCGGATTCAGCGGTCAATGCCGCTCTAACCAACCAAATGCCAGAGGTTTATGGAACCGTTCTTTTTGCACATGGCTCCTCGCGATCACCCCTGCAGATTCCGATGGCTGCTGGGGCGACGGAACAACCTCCCGTTGGGGGCTCGCAGGTCTCGCTTCAGTCGAGATTTGGAGGCCCCAACAATGGCCCGGGGACCGTAGGGATGAGCGACTTTCTCGACGGCGCTTCGAACACGGTCATGGCCGTCCTGGCGAGTCCGGAAACACTCAAATCCTCTTGGATCGAAACGGACTCTGACTATCTGTTCGATCCATCGAACCCCGCGGCCGGAATGTATGTGACGCCGCGTGGACAGTACCTGGTGCTGATGGTCGATGGTTCGATCAACCGAATCAGTCAGGATATTGATCCCGAGATTCTGAAAAATCTCATGCTCCGCGATGACGGAAACCTCATTACCGATGATTTCGGATACTAAGAGAAGATAGGACAGCCGGCTCGCGGATAACCGAGCGTCTCTACACGGTCACCACACTTATGGGCCATATCCCTCTTCGCGATCCAAACTGCTGCGATCGCGGGAGGTGAACCGCTTGGCGCGATCCTCGAGGCGGCGTCTCGTTCACGCGATTCAAACCGGTTTTTTCCGGACTTTACCCTAGCAGCGAGTGATCAACTCGCAATTTTCGCCGCGATGCGCAAAACCTGACACGTTTACCCGTGCATCTTTGTCCTTGGGCGATGGAAGAGTCATGATGTAAAACGCATCCGTGATCAGGTGAGCACTCACGCATGCTCCTTCTCTAGGTTTGACCGGTTCATAAACGACTTTTCCGAGGGTAAAATACGGAACGGGTGATGGTTATGGGCACACCCCAGGGAAGAGAGACCACGCACCGTAAAACGCCTCGTCAAAACTTCGAGTGATTTCCTTCATCGGACGTCAAACGCATTTGCCGGTTTCGTCGTGAGCCTTGTGACGGAAGCAGGCAAAACTGGAAGCTGCCCTGAACCCAAGAGCGATCGAACAGGTAGACATGAACGCAACGAGCCTGAATGAACTCGACGAGGTGGAGGGTGGAACTGAATCCATCAAAATCGAAGGCGCTCGGACACATAATCTCAAATCGGTAAGTGTAGAGATTCCACGCAACCGATTCGTCGTGGTGACCGGACCGAGCGGATCCGGAAAGAGCAGTCTGGTTTTCGATACCATCTTCGCCGAGGGCCAACGTCAATATATCGAGACGCTCTCGGTTTACGTGCGGCAATTGATGGACCAGATGGAACGCCCGGATGTGGACACCATTTCCGGGCTCCAGCCAACCTTGTGCATTGATCAAAATCCTGGCAGCTTCAATCCGCGATCGACGGTCGCGACCGTCACCGAAATCTACGACTATCTGCGGCTGCTGTTCGCGCGTTGTGGCGAGGTTAGTTGTTATCAGTGTGGTGAGCCTATTCGCCAGCAGACCACCGATGAAATTCAGGAGCAGTTGATGGAACTGCCCTTACGCACACGCCTGATGATTCTCGCTCCCATGGTCCGAGGACGTCGCGGGGCGCACCAGGATGTATTAACGCAAATACGAAAGGCGGGGTTTGTTCGTGTTCGCATCGATGGCGAAATCTACGATGTTGAGGCATTGCCTGAGATTGAACCACGCAAACTCCACTCGATCGATGCAATCATGGACCGAATTGTGACCAAAGAAGAATCTGGTCCCCGCATCGCAGATGCCGTTCACCTGGCGTGTCGTTACGCGGACGGTCTGGTCACGGCCGTCTACCAGATTCCCGAGCATCAGGAAGGGAACGTTCATTGGGATGAGGTATTGTTCAGTACGCAACACGCGTGCGCAGATTGCAACCTGAGCTATGAAGAACTAGAACCGCGGACGTTCAGCTTCAATAGTCCTTACGGCGCCTGTCCGGACTGCGATGGACTTGGAGTGATTGAGAGTTTTGATGAGGAGATGGTGTACCCAGATCGGTCGATTTCCGTCTCGGAGAATGGCATTGCGATTTGGAAGCATCTCAAAAAATCGGCCCTCAACCAACAGCAGACATTGGTGGAAGACTTTTGCTCGTCCGTGGGGTGTGACATGTCTGACCCACCAGAAAATTGGACGACCAACCAATGGGAGAAATTTCTTTACGGGAGCGAACGTCGGCCAAAGTTCATTGGTTTGTTGAATTTGCTCGAGCAGTCCTTTTCGACGGAAACGACGAAAACCCGTCTGGAAAAATTGCAGGCTTATCGGGATCAAGTGACCTGTCGAACTTGCGAAGGCTCTCGACTGCGTCCGGAAGCCAACCATGTTCGGATTGCGGGCAAAACGATGGGCGAAGTGACCCGACTGAGTGTCGATCAGGCACTCGAGTTCTTCAAGCAGCATGTCGTGGGCGAGATCGAAGAGCAGATCGCCGGGCCCTTACTCCGAGAGATTGTGCATCGCCTTGAATTCCTGGTCAAAGTCGGCGCCGAGTACCTTTCTCTGGATCGTGCCGCCGATAGCCTGAGTGGCGGGGAGCTGCAGCGAGTGCGATTGGCGACCAATATTGGATCTGGATTATGTGGGGTTTGCTACATTCTTGACGAGCCCTCGATTGGTCTGCATCCCCGGGATAACGCTCGTCTCATTTCCGCATTGCGAGAACTCCAGCGTCAGGACAATACGGTCCTCATCGTGGAGCATGATGAGTCGGTGATGCGCGAAGCGGACTGGCTCGTCGACATTGGCCCAAAAGCAGGATTGGATGGAGGGAATGTCGTTGCCGAGGGGCCGGTACAGAAAATCATGGAATGCACGGACTCGATCACGGGCCAGTTTTTATCGGGTAAAAAGTCGATTGGTTCCATTCGAACTGAACCTCGGCCCGCACGTGAAGCCAAAATTCACTTGAGTGGGGTGACCACCAACAACCTCCAGAATGTGGATTTGGAATTGCCCTTGGGGCTTTTTGTCTGCGTGACGGGGGTCAGCGGATCGGGCAAAAGCAGTTTGATCAATGAGACACTCGCACCCGCATTGCAGAAGCGACTCGGATTACAAAGCGCTCGCCCCGGTCCGCATCAGTCCCTCAGGGGAGCAAGTCAGGTCCAAAGAATGATCGTGGTGGATCAGTTGCCGATTGGGAGAACACCACGAGGAAACGCGGCCACTTATACGGGCGTGTTTGATGAAATTCGAAAGGTCTATTCCAAGACCAAATTGTCGAGACAACTCGGGTTTCGCGTCTCAAGATTCAGCTTCAATGCGAAAGGTGGGCGTTGTGAGGAGTGTCAGGGACTTGGGGTGAAACGTATCGAGATGAACTTTCTTCCGGATCTTTACGTCAGCTGTCCGGTCTGTCGCGGCAAAAGGTTTAATCGACAAACGCTTAAGGTTCTCTATAAGGGAAAGTCGATTGCTGACGTGCTTGAAATGCCGATCGATGAAGCCCTGGAATTCTTTGAAAATGTTGAGGCCATTCGGAAAGTATTGGCCTCACTCTCTGACGTTGGCTTGGGCTATCTGAAGCTTGGCCAGCCAGCGACCACGCTTTCAGGAGGGGAGGCGCAACGCGTGAAATTGGCAAGCGAACTCGCAAAATCATCCAATCAGCACACCATGTTCGTTTTCGATGAACCGACCCTTGGCCTCCACTTTGTGGATGTGGAGCGTTTGTTGAACGTGATCCAACGCCTGGTCGATGCTGGGAACTCCGTCGTCGTTGTTGAGCACCATTTGGATCTGGTAAAGAACGCCGACTGGGTGATCGATCTCGGACCAGGGGGCGGAGCCGCCGGCGGGCAGATTGTTTCAGCGGGGACACCTGCTTCGGTGGCGGCATGCGAAGCCAGTTACACGGGCCAGTTCCTTAAGCAATTGATCGAGTAACACGTACTTTGACATAAGGTTTTGCACGTCGATGCGGAAAACGTCTCAAGAGTCCCGAGTCTAAGGCGAGCGGGTGGATGCAATGGCATCCGACTTTGGCGGTCGCTGGAGAATGTTGGAGATAATCTGACTCGGTCTCCCCGCCGTCAAGTGTTGTTCCTGCCCGTTGTGGAAATAGACCAGTTTGGAGTGGTCCAGACCAAACTGCCTCAGGATAGTCGCTTGATAGTCATTCGGGGTCACCACATTCTCGACCGCCTTGTGCCCAAACTCATCTGTGGCCCCGTAGGTCATGCCTCCTCGAATTCCACCTCCGGCAAGCCAGGTAGAAAAACCCTGTCCGTTGTGGTCGCGACCAACGGTCTTTGGGTCGCCATGGTTCTCGGTCACTGGAAGTCGACCAATCTCTCCCCCCCAGTGAACCAAGGTGGTTTCCAGCAGTCCCCGTTGCTTGAGGTCTTTGACCAATGCGGCACTTGGCTGGTCGGTTCGCTTACAAACGGAGGTCAAATTCTTCTGGATATGATTGTGGTTGTCCCATGGTTGGCCGCCCAAGAAGAGCTGAACAAATCGAACGCCCCGCTCAACCAGACGACGTGCGATCAAACATCGTTTGCCGTATTCTTCGGTTTCGGGTTGATCGATTCCGTAAAGTCGAAGTGTCGCCTCGGTTTCCTGGCTGATATCGAGCGCCTCTTTGGCGGCCACCTGCATGTTGGCTGCCATTTCGTAACTGGCGATCCTCGCCTCGAGATCCACCTCACCCGCGTGCTGCTGCAAATGGCGTTGGTTGAGGAAGTTCAATAGCTCAAGGTTCTGTTCCTGGAGTCCATCACGGAGACGTTGCGGAGGGTCAAGATTCAGAATACGAGGTTCTTTTGCCCTCAACACCGTCCCCTGAAAAAGAGGTGGCATCCAACCGCTGGACCAGTTGTGGGTTCCATCAACAGGGTGTCCACCAGGATCAGAAAGGACCATGTAAGCCGGAAGTTCCCGAGTTTCGCTGCCCAGTCCGTAGACCAGCCATGAGCCGAGTGTTGGCCGCCCCGTAATCGCCGGAATGCCAGCGTGCATGTAGCGAATCGAAACCTCGTGACCATTGAATCCCGTGTGCATCGACCGAACGACGCAGATATCGTCGGCAATCGACCCAATGTGCGGGAGGAGTTCCGAGACCTCTGTACCGCACTCGCCTCGGTGGGAGAATTTCCAGGGACTGCCCAGCAGTTTTTTACTCGCGCGATTCACAAAGCTGTATTTCACATCACCCGAGTAATCTTCTCCGGAGCGTTTCTGCAGTTCAGGTTTGGGGTCCAGCAGGTCCATGTGCGAAGGACCTCCATGCATGAACAATGAGATCATTGCATTGGCCTGAGGCTGAAAATGAGGATCTTTCAGAGACAGATCGAACTGCCGTAGACTGCGAGGGGCATCTCCGGGATTGGCACGAGCATGGTCCTCGTTCAAGAGCCAAGCCAATGCCATGGATCCAATTCCCATCGCGTTTTGGGCCAAAAAGGATCGACGGTCCATAGTAGAGTCCTCGTGGATGACATCTGGTTTGAGTTTGATCGTCCAAAGTGTCGGGGGCCGCTTGCGAGGGAGGGTGAAGCGAACCCCAAACCTCAAAATGAAATTACTCGACGTACAAAAATTCGTTACTTCCCAACAGGTTCTGGCAAAGGCTGATCAAAGCCTGCTGAAGGGCACTCGACGGATTCTTCGCCTGGGAATCGTGTTTGACCTGCTGTTTCAACCACTGGGTTACATGATCGAACTCGTCGATCTCTGGCGCTCGCTGGTAGGCGAGCCACCACGCGAGGATGACCTGTTTTTCAATGGACGATGCGTTCGGGCCCTGGAAGTCTGTGTCCGATTGCCACTTCAGATCGGCACCGGAACTTTCGAGAGTCACGGGCCAGCGGAAGCTGTCGAAGCTTTGCTCGCCTCGACTGTCCACAACAAACGCGATTTCTTCACCCGCCACGACATGCGTATCCACGTGGGTTGTCAACTCCTGATTGTGAGTGACAAACTCTCCGAGCAAGCCAACGCGACTGGAGTAGATTCGACCTCGTACACCATTACCCTGATCAGAACCGTGGCTGAGTTTGCCCTCGATCCTAAGCTGCCCGTCAATACCAGCCCGCCATTTTCGGATCACTGCCAGTTCGGCGTCGGGATGGCCACCCTGCGCGTTCAGCGTGCACCATCCCAAATTCGTATCGGGGAGTTTTTCGCCTCCTTGCCAACTGGACCCTGTCCAGTGAGGCAGGGGTTCGAAGGAAAACCCACTCTCTTCCTCTTTGCCGAATCCATAGCTCCATGGCGATTGAATTTGCTGCAATGCGGAATCTTTGCGAGGGACCTGATCTTCTGGAATCTGAGCTTCTGCGTCTTCGGCGATTCGTTCCGCCATGAGCTTGGCCTGATCGAGCAGGAATTGGCTATTCAGCAGCATCAGGGACTGTGGGGCGACCGTGGCGTGCACGCGCCGATCGCAGTTGGTTTCCATAATCGGGGCGTCGAAAGCTTGGAGAAAAGCGACTGGCTGGGAACGGCGAACCTGCAGGTAGATGCTTCGACGTGTGTCTTGTGTGGCGACAACCTGACCGGTGTCGTCCTCCTTCAACGAAACTGACGCCCCAAAAAGCGTCTGATCGAGTTGGCCAGAGGCCGTCAGGATTTTATCTCGGATGATTTCGGCTTCGAGTCGGCGAACCGGATAACGCCAGAGCCATTGATTGTCCTGATCCACTTCGGCTGATTTCGCGTCAATCTGGGACTGTTGGCGGTAGGTGTAGCTGTGGACGATCAATCGGTGAAGGTGCTTGAGGCTCCAACCTTGATCCGCCAGTTCGCAAGCAAGCCAATCCAGTAATTCTGGATGAGTCGGCCGTTCACCCAAGTTGCCAAAATCGCTGGGAGTTCCGACGATGCCCCGACCGAAATGGTGCATCCAGATGCGATTAACAAAAACACGGTTGAAGAGGGGGTGCCGCCCTGAGGTCAAAGATTTCGCCCACGACAGTCGGCGGCCCGAGGTCGATCGATCCGGATTGTTTGCCTCCAGATCCGCTCGTTGGCCCTCGTCGTATAAAACCGTGGCTTCACCCGGAGCAACAGCTCGGACCGGCTGCCGGTAATCACCCCGGTAAAACAGTTGCGTTTCGGGCTGGGAATTGGCGGGTTCGACCAAAGCTCGCAGGAAACGTTCCGGTGGTTTCTTGGCCCGGATTTCCGCAATTTTTGTGTCGTAGGTTTTAAGATCATCGGCGGCGGCCTGATTGTATTGGTAAAGGACGCCCGGACTGATATTGACACTCGGATTTTTGTCGAGCAACGCCTTTTGTTCGTCCGTTCGATCTTTGGCGGCGGTCTCATAGGCGAGTTTCAACTGCTCACGCAGGGGCTCGTCATATTTTTCGAGTTCTTTGGCTAACGCTTCTGCCATGTAGACCTTCTGTTTTTCACCTTTTTCTTTGGCCACCGTTTGAGCCTCGCTCTCAATCTCTGCGGCACGCTTTCGGTCCGAATCCGTGTAGAGCGAAACTTTTCTTTGGTTCGGGTTTTTCCACGCCTGTGCATCGAGTGCCGGTTCGAAAATGGCACGAAGACGGTAGTAGTCTTCTTGAAGAATGGGATCATAGCGATGGTCATGACATTGAGCGCAGGCAAAGCTCAGCCCCATCAAGCTCGTCGATACAATTTTGAGTGAGTCGGCGATCGTCTGATTTCGTGCGAGCGGTTCATCCACACCCCCTTGGCCCGTCCCATCTGCCGCCATGCGGAGGAAACCAGTTGCGGCAAGCAACTCGATCTGCTCCGCGTCAAGATTGTCGTGAGGCGGGGAAACCAGTTCATCCCCGGCCAGTTGTTCGACGATGAACTGATCAATGGGTTTGTCAGCGTTCATCGAACGGATCACGTAGTCGCGGTAGTGATAGGCCCATTGCCGAGGTTGATCCGCATTGGTGAAGCCTTCGCTATCGGCGTAGCCAGCGGTGTCCAGCCAATGACGTCCCCAGCGTTCCCCGTAGTGCGGTGATTCAAGCAACTTATTCACCCAACGCGTGTAGGCATCAGGTTGGTCATCCTTGATGAATGCTTCCAGAGCTTCGCGGGAGGGGGGAAGGCCCGTCAAGTCGTAGGCCACGCGAATGGCGAGTGTTCGCCGGCTCGCTTCCGGGGACCAGTCCAACTGATGCTCGCGAAGGCGAGCCAGAACAAAGCGGTCGATATCATTGACAATCCTTGGATCGTCCACCGATGGCGGCGAGGGACGCGTCAAGGTTTGGAAGAACCAGAAGGATCGTTCTTCGGGAGTCAAGCCAATTCCATCCGGAATCTGCTCGGGTTCAGGCCGAGCCGTCTTCGCACCCTGCTCAATCCAACGGATCAAAATGTCGGTATGCTCCGTGGAAACTTTGGCGGACCCAGGAGGCATCTCGTGGTCTTGGATTCTCTGAATCAGAAAGCTGTCTTCTGCATCACCCGGAACAATGGCCGGACCCGAATCTCCCCCTGAGATCTGACGGCGAACCTGCCGCAGGTCCAGCCCGCCCTCGAAGTCATTGGTAGCGCCATGACAGTCAAAGCAGTGTTCGCGAAAAATGGGGCGGATATCGGCCTCGAATGTGAGCGTTTCCGATGGAGCGGCGGAAAGTGTTGGCCCCAGAGGGAACAACGTGATTGCAAGGATGAAGACCAGCCGCGGTAGGCTGCAATCGAAGGTTAGGTTCATGAAAACCAGCCTCTGAACATAACAACGTGGCAGGAGAACTTGGCGGGAAAACTTCGTCGGAACTGGTTCGCCACTCGCTCACCCGATCCATCGAGTTTATTGGGGCGATGCCAACGGCCTTTCAGGGGAAGCATCTGAGAAATGCTTCTCAGAACTGCTTTTTCATCATAGCCGATCGAGATTGAATGGCCTAATTTTTACCGCAGATTCCTTGCGGTCCTGTCAGTTGCCTGACGGAGGACTCAGCCGGTTCCTGAAGGACTACTGAGACAGACTCTGCCGGCCCGTTTTCCAAACCGGAAAAGAGGGACGCAGAGGGGAAGCTTGAAGGATAACCATGAATCCCAGAACACCAAGTCCAGCTCCGAACAAGTCGGCAAACCAATCCGCGATGTCCATGGAACGCTTAGGGATAAAACTCTGAAGATATTCGTCCAGAGCCCCGTAAACGGCGGCAACGCTCACTGCGATTCCATTCGCGAGGGCTTGGGAAAGTCGCCACGACCAACGCAGATATCCCAAAACCAAAAAGGAAAGTCCAGCGTAAAGAATGGCGTGGGCCACCTTGTCCATGTGGGGCCATGATAACATCCACGCCCGTTTCGCGGCTTGCACCGTATCACCCGGTAGATGGGTGCTTACAAAGGCGAGTGTCCAGTAACCCAATAAAATGATGAAGACAACACGTCCGAATCTAGAGGTCTTGCCGAGCATGGTTCCGCTCCCGTTTGCGATGCAGGGCAGGTGAAGACTCGAGCGTTCATTCCGATGCCCTTTAGCGAGTGGCGGCAGGAGATTAATGGAATCGCGTTTAGTCGGCAAGGCGTTTTTGTGGACCGAGGACGAGCAAAGATTCCCATGGGTGGGGTTGCCAATTGAGTTGACGGTTCTCTAATACAGCAGGAGTTTTGGTTGGGATTTCCGTTGAATTCGGAGATCGGGCGATTGATGCCCCATGAACGCGGGTGAGAAACTCAAAAAGATTGAGATGGAAGGGCAAGAGATGAACGTGACGATCCGGGTGCTTATCTTCAGCTTGTTGAGTTTAATGATCGCGGGAGGGTGTCAATCTGAACTCGAAATCTCTACGGTGGATTTGAATGAGCCCTCCACGGTCGAAGAGTTGACGACGGAGGTCGAGACGTCCGCGGTGACGGAGTCGGAGAATGGTCCTGATGAAGAAACGGAGAACAGTCAGATGACTGGAGAAACCAAGTTGGCGATGGCGACACTGGGTTCAGGCTGCTTCTGGTGCACCGAAGCATTCTTTCAGGAAGTCAAAGGGGTCAAAAAGGTTGAGTCAGGATACTCCGGCGGTCCAGTGGAGAACCCAACCTACAAGGCCGTCTGCTCCGGTCTGACCGGGCACGCCGAGGTGGTGCAGGTGACATTTGACCCGGCGGTGGTTTCCTTCACTGAGATTCTTGAAATCTTCTTCCGGACTCACGATCCTACAACTTTAAACCGTCAGGGCGCGGATGTGGGGACGCAGTATCGTTCTGCGATTTTCTACCATGATGAAGAGCAGAAGAAGGTGGCGGAAGAAGTGAAGTCCAAGCTGGATCAAGCGGGTATATGGCCCAATCCGATCGTGACGGAAGTGACCGCCTTCGACAAGTTTTACGCGGCTGAAGACTACCATCAGGATTACTTCAAATTGAATCCCAACGCCGGCTACTGCCAGGCGGTCATCATGCCGAAACTCGCCAAGTTTCGGAAAGTGTTTGAAGAGAAACTCGTAGGCAGCGAACAAGAGTAGGTTTTATATTCGGATCGCAGTCCGAACGGCCGTCTCGTGTTGAGACGCTTTACAAAGCACGCCTCGCTCATAAAACAAGGCCCGGCTCGCCTTTGACGTGGACCGGGCCTCGTTTGTGCGCCGAACTCGTCGCGAATTGAAAACGCATTCACTCCCCGACAGCTTTTGAGGCGGTAGCCGCTAAAGGATCTTGGCCTTGAGTTCGGTGAGTAGTGATACAGCGTGGCCGATCTCCTGCTTTTGCCGTTCCGGCTCTTGGGGAATTTCCCGCTCGATCGTCAGCGGCCCTTCGTATCCGATTTCCTGAAGCGTTCGAAGATAGTTTTCCATGCCGACATCGCCGTCCCCGAGTGGAACTTCCTGTCCCCACTCCTTGCCTGGATTGTCGGCCCACTTTCCATCTTTGCAGTGGATGCTGCGGACGCGGTTTCCAATCTTCTTCAGGGCTTCAATCGGCTCGCCGGTTCCATAGAGGATCATGTTGGCCGGGTCGAAATTGACGAACAGGTTATCGCGAGCGACGTCGTCGATGAACTGCACCAGGCCTTCCGCCGTTTCTTGACCCGTCTCAAGATGAAGGTTTTGTCCATTTGCTTTGCAATGGTCGAGGAGGTCCCGGGTGACGGCAACGACATCCTCGTAGAGTTGAGACGACGTGTCGTGGGGGACGAAGCCGAGGTGGAGCGCCACCACATCGCAATGCAGCATTTTGGCGAAATCCGAGATCTCTTTCATTTCCGCCGTTCTTGCCGCCCGAGTTTCTGGGGGGACCAGACCGACCGTATCGATCACGGTAGGGATGTCCGCGTAACTCTCGCCGTCAAAACCGCCGAAGACACACGTGAGTTCAATTCCTAGACCTTGAAGTTTTTCCAGAAAGGCGCCTGCATTTTCAGCCGTCCTGGTTGATGGGGCTGGGGCATGAAGCTGAATGGTTGGGACTCCCAGTTCATGGGCGACTTCTAATTTCACTCCCAGGCCAGCGTCGATGCTGGTGAATACTCCGATGGGCCATTTTTCCACAGATCCGACTCCTGTTATCGTCATGTTAGGCTGAGCCGCGAGGTGAGATCGCCATGAAGCCGTTCTCGGATTGGAACGGTGGATAGGATCCGCTCGCGAGTGGGTAATGATGATAGGGATTGACAAGGGGCGCCGGAGCGAGCCTTGATCAACGGACCATGAGTTTACCGGAAAATGGGGCAAAGGGCGCCAAGTGCAGGTGAAAACACCATTCGCCATTGGCAGGTCTTTGCTGAACTGAGTGGTCACTGGTTGACATGGGTCGACTGCCGTGAAAACCTAAGGTTTCCTTGCTCAGGTACGGGTTTCGCGCCTGGGTGAGTTGGAGGTGCTTCTCAGCTGGTGCTGGGTGCGGTCTTCAAAACCGTTGTGTCGTGCGTCAATCGTAGGACAGGTGGGTTCGATTCCCATGCGCCTCCGTTTCAGATGTTGGGCGTTCTGCTTGGTAGGAGCCATCCGGGTTTGTGGTCTGAAGGGGAAAAATTGGTCAAGATTTCCCGTCAGGCCGGTCGACATACTTTTGGTGCTCGTTAGAATGGGCACATTCAATGACGCGGGGTGGAGCAGCCCGGTAGCTCGCGAGGCTCATAACCTCGAGGTCGTCGGTTCGAATCCGGCCCCCGCCACTTAAACCCCGGAGTAGCGAGAGATCGTGACCCCGGGGTTTTGTTTTGCTCTGGCGGAAGACGATCCACCCAAACTCCGGTTGCGTCGGCCTCAATCAACGAGGCTCCGGTCCGTGCCCCCACGTTCAGACAGTCCGCCAGAAGGATTTCCTGCAAAGCCAACGGTCCGCGGACATCGTGCTTCAAGTCGGCGCAGGCCCGCGATCGTCGAGCAGCCTCAAACAGTTCATCGCGGTGGTAACGACGGTAGTGGATCTGGATGTGGCGCGGGAACGCTTCGGCCAGGTGCTCAAGTAGCTGGGGGACGGCGTCTGTTCTTGGCGTAGATCAGCAATTTGTATTCATTCGGCAGCGGCTCGTCGGGCCAAGGATCGACACACTTTTCAAGCGAGCTCCTCCGGTTCACCGAGCACTTCGTCCAGCAGGGTTTTGAGAGCAAGTTGATGTGCCAACCTCTGGATCTGTTGACGGTCGGCTTCGGAGGAGGTGCGGTAGATCTGACGCAGGTCGCGGCGGCTCTTGTGGCTCCCTTTACTAATCCAGACTAGCTTTGCGGCAGCCGAATCCACCCTCGACACGACTGGTAGTCGTACACCGGAAAAAATCTCGATCAGGCATGATCGGTCGAGTTCCCCCGCAATCAACTCGCGGGGATAAATGTCAAGCTTGAGAGCCTCCACCTTGTCGAGTAACTGAAACATCTCGCGCCGCTCCACCGCACGCCGAACGGAGGGTGGATCAAATAGGAAGTCGCCTGTGTCGAGCAGTTGGAAAAACGTATCGAGTTGTTCTGCCAGAACCTGGTTGTCAACAACGATGTCGATGTCTTGCGTCATCCTCGGCTCGCCGTACAAGACGGATGTGACTCCACCCGTCAGGTGAAATCGAACGCCGAGTTGCTGGAAGATTTCCGTTGCCTTGCCAAGCGTTGCCTGAAAGGCTTCAACGGGGAACATCTTTTAGCCTTTGGTCAATGATGGCTTTAGCCGTTGGGTCCGAGCCATACATTCGCCTGGCGACTTCCCATTTCAGGCGTTCGTCAGAGAGCGGACCAAGCTCAGCGGTGACTTGTCGAGCAAGCAGATCTCGGGTCCATTTCAGCATGGCGGCACATCGCGCGATTCGCTCCTGGGGTGAAAGCGCATCCATTCTGGAGTTGTACTGTTGTTCAACGATCAATGACATCGCATCCTGACCTTGTTACGACGTGGCGACTCTATATGCAACAGAGTATATCAAAACCAGAGATGTTGCCGTAGCCTTGCATCTCTACCATTGATCGCTTCTTTGCGGATCGCCGTCGCGAAAGCCGGGCTTTCAAAATAAAACGTCGACTCCGCAGCCTTTCGGGCCCAACCTACCCGAGTTGGCTTCGGAGTGGAAAAGTCGATGCGCGAGAGCATCACAAACAAACGGGAAAGTGCCGTGACCGGAGGCGTGATGCTCCTTGGCGGCTTCTAGCCCAGTTTGCCAGTCGGATGGAACCTTCGATTTTGAGGAGGCGGATTTCTCGCAGCGTCATTTGCGATCAGGCGGTTTGCAGATCGCAAATGACTTCTGCGGCCGTCGACGCAGAACAAAAAACTCTATTCGATTCGGCGCCAAATGTTGGTTTGCGATGAAATGACCTTCCCATCCTTTAATTGATGGATTTCAATTTCGATGGCTTGATTGTTATCAACAAACTTGATCGTCGATTCGAATTCCTTCGTGGTTCCATCCGGAAGGACTTGCCTCGACGTTCGCGCCCAATCCTTGCCCGCTCCGGTAATCTCGTGGTACGTCACGACACCGCCAACGCCATGATTAACTGAGCGGATAAGTTTGTTGATCGAGTCGTAATGGGAAAAGCCACGGCCGCCACCGCGAGGACTGTAATTTCTCATCATCAACAGGCCATTATTTTTGACGTAATCGAAGTCGAGATAATTCAACGCTTCTTCGTCGACTTTGTTGATCTCGGCTTCACCGATTGTTGATTGTACTTTGCCACTCCATCGTCCCTCGTGCATTGCGAAATAAGCATTCGCTTGCTCGCGACTCGTTGTGGAATCTTCAGCAAAGACTTGCTGTCCCAAAACCAGCACGGACAACAAAAGAGTCGTGGGAAAAATCGATTTGACAGCATGCATGTGGACTTCCTTCGTTTTAAGGGCGCGATGACTGAGACTCTATGTTTATAAACCTCCCGTTGCCCGATGTGTAGCAGGTGAGATTGTCTCAGACCGACCGGTTCCCAACAGTCGAGGCTTGGGTTTCCAGCCTTTGGAGTCGTATTCGCGAGAGTTAAGTATTGTGCAACGAACCAACAGAACCGGTTTTTTACATGCTTGTGAAGAACCTTCGCCCAAACTATTTCAGAGGGTTTGTCGCGGTGATCGAGCGTCAAGATTCCATTTCCCGGTATCATCCTTATTCAAAAAACTCCTGTGTCATAGACATCATTGGCATAGATACGCGTCTCGCCAGCAGCAAGCCATCGCTTAGCCATCTCCGAGGTGGGGGGCGATCATGCGACCGTGTTTGACCACACTCGCCAATTTGCTTTTTGGGGGTGAACCGACAGATAGTTTGGGGGTGAACCGACAGATAGGAAGCGTGGCCCAGCGACTGAGAAGTGTGGTCCGATACGCTCCGGTTAACGGGGTTCGTGTAAACCGAGCTGAGATCAGGGGGAGCAAAAACCGAAAAATGTTCAGTTACCGTCCCGCGAAAATTGGCGGTGCGAAGCGGATCTCGAGACGAACTTCTGTTGAAAGTGGATGCATTCGCTCCTGGCGGGACTTTGTTCAAAGCCTCGATTTCTGAAATATTGCTCCAACTGGCGTTCAAGCTAACGCAAATCGGATAGCCGAATCTCGTGGCTTACCTTCTGCGTTCCATCAAGACCAACGATGGCCAGAGTGATCTTTGGGTCTTCCTGATCCCAATCGACATCGATCATGCCAAAATGGTTTTCTCGGTACGCTTCACCTACGCGAAATTTATTGGTTTCAAGATTGGGCCATTCCTCGGTCAAGCCGCTCGCCGTCACGTCGTACAGCGGATAGAGCCCCTCAATGTCACGTTTTGAAATCTCACCCCAGTGCACATCGCCCGAAATGAACATGACTCCCTGGGCTCCAGTTGTTCGAACAAGGTCGATCATTTTCTGTTGCTGGCGAGGCAGATTGGTCCATGATTCCCAGCCGTTGTATTCGTGACCGAACTGGATGGACGTGCAGATGACTCGCATGTCGGCCCGTTCGCGGAGCGTTTTTTCAAGCCAATTCCATTGTGGGTCTCCGAGAAGCGTGTGATCGTTTTCCGCGGGTTGGTATTGATTCTTAAAAGGAGTGTCCTTGGGCAGATTTCGAGGATTGGTGGTTAGTGAATCACGAAAAGTTCGTGTATCCAATAAGATGATCTGCAGGGTTTTACCGCCCTTGGTGAATCGATGGGAGCCGTAAATCCCGGAATGATCTCGCCTAGGACTATCTTTCGGAACTCTCCAAAAGTCCATGAAGATCGCTTTGGACTCCTCTTTGAACTCGTACTCCTTCCCCGCGTCATTCCAACCGTAATCATGATCGTCCCAAATCGATAGGATGGGCACACGAGAACGTAGCGTTTGGAACTCTGGGCGACGGTTCAGCAATTCATACTTTGCAGCCAAGACCTTCATGTCTTTCGTATCCCCGTAGATGTTGTCACCAAGATAGATGAAAAGGTCCGGGTTCTTTTCGACCGCCTGCCGCAAGATCGGCATCGGCTTGGATTGGTGTCCACAGGAGCCGAAGGCAATTCGGCTGGGAAGCTGACCCTCGGTGATCACATCAGGGGGAGCCAGCACCGGCACGTCTTGGCCCGGAAGAGAGCTCGTTGTCCAGGAGATTGCAAAAACTACGAAAAGATGGATGGTCAGGGACTTGAAAAGACGCAGCATGGCAGCCTCGTATTGTTTGGTCGAGTGATTCAGGAGGGGATAAATCGACGGTGTCCTGGTATGAGCATTTGCCCGCGGGCATGATAGTACACGGTCGCACCGCACGCCGGCACATTGTAACTCGACGATTTGTACTTGTGTGATTTCAGGATGGGACCCGTTGATAGCGTGTTGCGGGCGTTGGCGGCGACGCTCTGAGAATCGAGCGTGATGTTTGATTTCGAGACCACTCAGCGATGCATGTCACACCCTCCAGAATTGACTTTCGTCCCTTGGCCGTCAAACTATAGATACGCGCAACTTACATGATAAAAATCGGGCCACGGTCGCCGAATCCATCGGTCGCCGGGGTGATCCGTTTACCCGAGCGTCTTCAGAGGTTTCTGTCGATGCTGGTTTGGTCATGTTGTTGTGAGGCAGACATTTTTTGGGGTCGGGGCACGTTGCCGTCAGGGGGAGCGTGGGTTCGCAAGGAGCTTTCGAGATGACTCAAGAATTTTTGGCCATCGGTCGTCGGGGAGTGATCGGCATCGCGAGCATAATGCTGTCCGTTTGTCTGCCTGGATCTCTACTGGCACAGACCATTGATTTCGACAAGCAGGTCGCGCCGATTCTTGTCTCGCATTGCCTCGAATGCCATCAGGGGAATGAACCGGAAGGCGGATTGAATCTGACTGAACTGAAATTTTTGGAGAAGGGCGGTGAGACCGGCCCCGCAATCACAGCTGGCGACATTGACGGCAGTCTGCTTTGGGAGCGCGTCAGTTCCGATGAAATGCCTCCAGAGCATCCACTCGGCAACGAGGAGAAAACCATCCTCCGGCAGTGGATCAGTGAGGGTGCCAAGTGGGGAAGTGATTCGATTGACCTGTTTTCCATCACCACGGATCTTCGCGCCGGACGGGACTGGTGGTCTCTTCAGCCACTAAAGAACGTGGCAACCCCAGCCATCGATGAGGTCTGGGGCAGAAATCCGATCGATCCATTTATCTACCAGAATCTTGTCGCCCGGGGCCTTCGACCTTCCCCTGAGGCAGACCGACACGTCCTGATTCGGCGACTGTCCTTCGACTTGATCGGTTTGCCTCCGACACCCCAAGAGGTGGACGCCTTTGTGAATGATGCGTCGAGGAACGCTTATGAAAAACTGGTCAACCGATTGTTGGATTCTCCACACTACGGTGAGCGTTGGGGTCGACATTGGCTTGACGTCGTTCACTTCGGGGAAAGCAACGGGTTCGAGTACAACCAGCCGAGAAACAACGCTTGGCCCTATCGCAACTGGGTGATCCGAGCGCTCAATGACGATATGCCCTATGACGAATTCGTTCGGCAGCAGATTGCGGGGGACGTTCTGGCGGCAGATTCAGGGGGGGCCATTGCGGTCGCTTGTCTTGTGACAGGGCCCCACAATACGACCAAGCCATCCAACGACACCATGCGCAAAACGATGCGGCAAGACGAGATGGAAGACATGATTGCGATGGTCAATCAGGCGTTCCTCGGCATGACCACCAATTGTGCTCGATGTCATGATCACAAGTTCGATCCGATTTCGTCGCGGGACTACTACAGCATGGCCTCTGCGCTGGCGGGAGTTGAGTTTGGTGAACGCAATGTGCCGTTGGACGAAAAAACGGTCAAAACTGCCGCGCGACTGAAGATGCAGATCCAAGAGTTCCAAGGCCAGTTGGCGACGCTTGAGCAAGAGGCTCGGGAGGCGGCAATGGCAAGCAAAAGTGAAGATGAAGATCGGCCGGTCGGGCCACAGCCGTTTGCCGCATGGAACTTTCAGGACGGCCTGAGTGATCAGGTTGGGGAAATGGATGTTGCGTTGATCGGAGGAGCCCAACTTGATTCCGACGGTTTGGTCTTGGATGGCAAAGGAGCTTTCGCCAGAACGAAGCGCCTCGCAAAGCCGCTGTCTGCGAAAACGCTCGAGGCATGGGTTCAGGTTGGAGATTTGAATCAACAAGGCGGCGGGGTCGTTTCACTTCAGACTTCCAATGGCTTGGTCTTTGACGCCATTGTTTATGGAGAACGCGAAGCGAAACGTTGGATGTCGGGGAGCGATGGATTCAGTCGCTATGCGTCCTTCGGGGCCAATGACGAAACGGAGCAGGAAAAACTGATCCATGTGGCGATTACCTACGAGGCCGATGGCACGATCACTGGGTATCGAAATGGGCTTCCCTATGGGCGGGCCTACCAAGCCAATCTTGCGACCTACGCGGCGGACAGCTCGGAGGTCGTCTTCGGGCTTCGCCATGGAGTCGATGCGGGTGGGAATCGAATGTTCCAAGGGACAGTCGCGCAAGCTCGGCTCTATGATCGTGCTCTGACCGCGGCCGAGGTGTCGGCATCGGCGCAGTCAACTGGAATTCACATCGTTACCGAAGCCGAGTTGGTCGCACAGCTCAGTCAACAGCAACGCGAGCAGCGAGATCGGCTGAATCGTCAGATCACTCAGGCCCAGGTGACGCTGGATGGTCTTGAGAATGTCCGAGTGTGGACCGTTCAATCCATCCCGGCTGCGACCGTCAAGGTGCTGGGACGAGGCGACGTTCGCAAAGAGGGCGAAGTGGTTTCGGCTCGTGGGCTTTCAGCGATTCGGACCGTCGACGCGGACTTCGAACTGGCCCCCGATGCGGCGGATCGTGATCGTCGTATGAAACTCGCTCAGTGGATCACTCACCCTGATAATCCGCTTTTCTCACGTGTGATCGTCAATCGGATCTGGCATTATCACTTTGGTCGCGGAATCGTTTCCACACCCAACGATTTTGGCTTCAACGGGGGGCAGCCTACTCACGGCCGTTTGCTCGATTGGCTCGCGGCAGATCTGCAGGCAAATCACTGGAGCCTCAAACACTTGCATCGCTTGATCGTGACTTCCGCCACCTATCGGCAGTCATCAAAGATGGACTCTCAGGCAGCGGCAGTGGATGCCGACAATCGTTACCTATGGCGAAGGAGTCCTGTACGCATGGAAGGTGAAGCGCTGCGTGACTCCATGTTGGCGATCGCTGGTAAACTGGACGATACGATTGGCGGAAAGGGTTATCGAGATATGCGGGAATACAAATTCAAGGGGAGCCATTTTTACGACCCCATCCCGCAAGATCGTCCCGAGCAGTTCCGCAGGACGATTTACCGCTTCAGTCCGAGGGGTGCGAAGCGTACGATTCTGGATACGTTTGATTGCCCCGACCCTTCAGCGATCACTCCGAATCGGGCAGAGACGACCACGCCGCTGCAGTCGCTGGCACTGATGAACAATGATTTCGTTTTGCGAATGTCGGAGGCGACCGCCGCTCGACTGGAGGCCGATCGACCAGACACCGGGGCTCAGGTTCGGGAACTGATTCTCCTGGCCTATGGTAGAGAAGCTGAGCAGCAAGAGATCGATCGCGCGATTCCCTTCATTCAAGAGCATGGATTGGCCGCGTACTGCCGCGTGGTCTTCAACAGTAATGAGTTGCTTTATGTCAGATAAAAGCAAGGCCGATCAGTCTCGTTCCGGCCTCAAAAAACTTGGCGTGTCGCGCCGTGAATTGCTGTCCTTTGGCAGCTATGGTCTCACCGGAGCGGCCCTGTCGAGTCTTGTCTCGGCGTCCGAAAAGAACAAGGCTCCTTCACCCCACTTCGAGCCAAAAGCGAAACGCGTCATCCATATCTGCTTGATGGGTGGCATGAGTCACATCGACAGTTTTGACTATAAACCGGGTCTGGAAAAATTGCATGGCAAGGAGTTGCAGTACGAAGAGCGACCGGCAACCTTTTTCAACCAGATTGGTTTGATTCGGAAGAACGACTGGTCGTTCAAGCAGCACGGCGAAAGTGGCATGTGGGTTTCCGATCTTTTCCCACATCTAGCCACGGTGGTCGATGATCTGACGGTCATCAAGTCAATGGTTGCGGATTCCGCCAACCATACGCCCGCGACCTTTCAACAAAACACAGGATTTCAGCTCAATGGATTTCCGGTCATGGGATCATGGATTTCCTACGGATTGGGGGCCGAGACCGAGGACCTGCCAGCTTATGTGGTTCTGCCCGATTCACGCGGATATCCCGCCGGTGGCACGATCAACTGGTCGAATGGTTTTCTCCCATCGGTTTACCAAGGCGTCGCGTTCAACAGCAAGGGAACACCGATCCCGGACCTGTTTCCGCCGGCAGAGGTTTCGGCGGGAACTGACTCCGCAAGTCGGGAGCTTTTGGCGGCGATGAATCGGGACGATCTCGCGAGGTATGGGGCCGAAGATGCCTTGCTTGCGAGGATGCGCAGCCACGAACTGGCCGCTCGGATGCAGTTGGCGGTCCCCGAAGTGACCGGTTTGGACAGCGAGACCGAAGCGACTCGGGAAATGTATGGCCTCAATCAGGCGAACACGGCGGACTTTGGGAAAAATTGTCTGTTGTCGCGACGGCTTCTTGAGAAAGGGGTTCGATTCGTCCAAATCATTTCCGGAGGATCGTTCGGAAGTCCACGAATCAATTGGGATGGCCATGAGGACATGGTGCGAAACCACAATCGTGAAGCCGGGCGGATCGATCAACCGGTGGCCGCGCTGATCAAAGATCTCAAACAACGAAGCATGCTTGAAGACACGCTGCTCCTGTTTACCACGGAGTTTGGTCGCACACCTTACACTCAGGCGGGCGGTGGCACGTTGGGGACAGGGCGTGACCACAATATGTACGGCTTCTCCGTGTTCATGGCGGGCGCCGGGTTGAAGCCGGGAATGAACTATGGCGCAACCGATGAGCTCGGTTGGAAATCGGTCGAGAATCAGGTGCCTTGGTACGACTTCCATGCCACCGTTCTTCACCTTCTGGGAATGGATCACGAACAACTGACGTTCTACCACAACGGGATTGAGCGGCGTCTGACGAACGTCCACGGTCGAGTGATCAAATCTTTGCTCACTTGAATGCCTCGAAAGGCAAGCGACTGACAATGCGGCTTGGTTGATCCGTTGCAGAGTGTGACTCATTTCCTGTCGGGTTTTCACCTCGATGAGAACTTGACCTCTTTCTCTACTGCTGTTGGCACTTTCACGTGAGTGACACGATGTCGCTCAAAAAGATCCACGGTCTCTCATTAAGACCCATCCCTTTTTGCCTTGTTCCCGCTCGAGGCTGCGGTTTGATCTGGATCACGTTGAGTCCGGCGTATGATGACTTCGATTGGCATTCGCGCCGATTGTCGCCTCCGATAATTCTGCTTCGTCATCGATTGGCGGTTCGTGCGTTGCCTGTGAGGACTCAAGTCTTCCCGCGAGTTTGCGGTTGGCGACGATCAGGCTAACAAAAACAACTGCGATCACGATCCATCCAAGCACGGATGTGTTGTGACCCGGCCACCAAGAGCCGCCAAACTCAATCGCCTGTCGCCAGATGACGAGATGGATCACCGTCGCGAGAAAGAGGTTGACGGTGAGTAGATGGGAGCCTGTTCGTTTTCGATATACAGGCATCGTGATGAGACGCAGGGCGAGTCCCAAGATCATGATGGTGAGGGCAGCCTGCCAGCCGAACGAAATTCCCAGAATGACCGAGAATGTTGGAATTTGACCCACTGGCTTGGAAATGCGACTGGAAGAGATTCCCAGGAGCGTGCCCCACCCGATCACACCCGCCAAGACTCCACCGATCGAACACTGAAGCACCCCGAGCAGCCACGGACTAATCGCCCAGCGTTGAGCGCTGTCGATGAATGGGATGGGTAAAAGGTCGGGACAAACCACGCCGGGAATGAGTAACAGGGCAGCGATCCCTGCCTTTGCGAGTAGGCTGATCCGTTGTCGATCGATATCAATCAACATGAATGAAATCAGGATACTGAGACCTAGTCCGTGATAGAAATAAAGTCCAATCAGATCCCACTTTGGAAAAAGGAGGATCCACGTGATCCCACGGTGAAAATTGGGCAATCGTTCAGGGATGTTCTGGCCACCGGAGAGGAGTTCGACGAAATAAAGGATCAGAAAAAGAGTGCCGGTCAGCAACTCGACCATCGGATACCTTCCGGCGATGGGACGGTCGCAGGCGCGACAGCGTCCATTCAGCAGCAGCCACCCTAAAATAGGAATATTGTCGCGGCCTTGAATCGGAGTTGCGCAATCGGGACAACGGGAACGCTTGAAGAAAACCGAGTGGCGTCGGGGTAATCGATAGACGACGACATTGAGAAAGCTGCCCACGGTCGCCCCCAAAACAAAAAACATCAGCGCGGAAATCGCCTCAACACTTTTCGCCCGTATAAACTCATTAAGCGACATGTCCTCAATTTCACCGCTAAGTTCCGGTGGATTGAATCGATTGATAACCCAGCCTGCGGTTGGGAGCAAAATCATGTAGACGAAAAATGCCAGGGCGAATCCCCAAATCGCCAGTCGAGTCCATGAACGGCGAGGACGGACGGACAAGTTTTCAACATCCGCATTCAGTGATGGAGTATTTTGCTGAGTCAGGTCAACGGTGTTTTCGTTCGACGCTGGCTCCGCCATGCTCGGGTTCAGATCATGGCCCTCGGGTTCGTCAGTGGTCACTTCTCCGCCTCTTGAGAGTTGGTTGGATCCTGCAGTGCGGTCGTCGCCGACACGAGATACAGCGAGTGCTCCGCTCCGGAAGATTAGTATATTCGACCATGCTGCACCGTGGGGAAGAGTTGGGATACCCGCGGGTAACTTGAGCCCTCAACTTCTCAAACGGCGAATCACCAAGGATCGTTGGCGGCGGTGACGGGTGCCCTCGCGTGGCACTTTTGAACTTGCAGGTTCCAAATTTCGCTGCGACCTGATCGCTCCAGAAAACAACCACTGTTCTTTGACCGATCGAGTGACTCTAATGCAAGGGGAAACCGACTTGATTAATACCCAAATAGACGTCGTCAATTTTTTAGGATGGACGAAAATGAGATATGCGATAGGGAGTTTGTGGCTACTTGCAACCGTCATCACCTGTTCGCCCTGTGTGATTGCCGCTCAAGCGTTCGAGGTAAGAATTCTGGAGACCCGAGTGGCGAAGCAAGAGGATGAAGCGGCGGCATCAAGAACCGCGTCATCTGAGACCCGGCCCTTGGGCAAACCCCAGAGCCTGATCTCCCGTGTCGCATCTGCTTCGTCTCAATTTGAGGCGGTTTCAAAACACGTTGGATCAGGTCCCGCGGAGACTCAGGACGACACGGGTCCTGTTGTCAAACAACCTGTCGCGAAAGAAATCGCCGATCTCCCTAAACCCATCACGAGCTTCGGGGCAGCGATTATTGGGGATCAGGTTTACGCCTACGGGGGGCATTTCGGGAACGCACACGAATATTCAACAGAGGGTCAGTCCGACGAGCTTATTCAACTGAATTTAAATGAACCGGGTCGATGGAGCGTCCTGTCGCGGGGGCCGAAACTTCAAGGGCTCGCCATGGTGACGGACGGCGAAAAGCTATATCGGCTCGGCGGTTTTACGGCGAAAAACCAACCCGGTGATAAACATGACCTCTGGTCTCAGGCTCAAGTGGCCAGTTTTGATCTCGAATCCAAACAATGGTCCGAACTGCCAAATTTGCCTGAACCTCGCTCGTCGTTTGACGCGGTCATTCTGGACCACGTGATTTATGTGGTGGGTGGATGGCAGATGGCCGGAGATGCGGACAAACGCTGGCATGAAACCTCCTGGAGTCTCGACTTATCGTCGACTCCGTTGGTGTGGAAGCCACTTGCCAAGCCTCCGTTTAAACGTCGTGCAGTGGGGGCGGCGGCATTTGCCGAGAAGATTTATGTGATTGGTGGAATGGAACAAAAGGGCGAGCCAACCACGAGCGTGGCGATTTACGATCCGAAAAAAGACGTTTGGGCCGAAGGCCCGGCAATTCCTGGCGAAGGATTGGAGGGATTCGGTTCGGCTGCATTTGCGCAAGATGGCCGGCTCTTTGTCAGTACTTTAGGAGGCAATCTGCTCAGGCTTTCCGAAGATGGAAAGACGTGGGAGAAAGCTCAGAAGCTCGAAACCGCACGGTTTTTCCATCGGATGCTGCCGGTTGGAAAGCAACAGATGGTCTTTTTCGGGGGTACGAATATGGAGATTGGAAAATTCGACCATGTCGATCTGATCGACGTTCGGTAAAATGCCCCGTGGGATGTGCTGCGAACGGCACTCGGATACTTTGTGTTTGTCTTATGAACGATAAAAAGCGACGACTCGCGAGTTTCGTCGAGCCGTCGCCTCTTGATTCAGTCGAACGGGGTTCGGATTGGAGTTGCCGCTGGAACCCGCGTCCCGGCTCCCCCGTCTCCGAGGAGTGGAGTCGACTTAGGCGGGTGAGTAAGGAAGGTGCGAATCGTGGAGCACGATCTTGAGTTGGCCCTCGGTGTTCACCGTGTAGCCGAACGAGTACTCCACTTTAACCACATCCCCACCCTCGGCGGGCGTGAAGAAATAGTTGCCCATGGCAACACCCATATTGCCAATGATTTTAGTTCCGACACCCTGCCACTCAACGTGGGACCAAGGCTTGATGGCGAATCCATGATCCTCAGGATAGTCGCTGTTGCCTCCGACGAAATATGAGAGTGCACCGTCGAAGTCCAATCGGAACTGTTTCTGACTGCAAAGCGTTGGCTTAAACAGCACCGAGCCCTCTTGGTAGTTGTAAAACTCGTTGATGTGGCTCTCTGCGGCCGCCCGGTAATCACCCTTGTCAAGGAACACCTTACCAATCTTCACGATCCCTTGTCCCCAGGCTTGCTGAGCGTCCAAAATCAATTGTTCTTGCATGTTGATGCTCCTGTTCATGCGGGTTCTTTTTGGTGCAGAACAAACGACGTACCATAGGTCAAGCCGCTATTATTCAAACGCAGGCCGAATTCGCAACACCTTGTCAAATCGTAAGATTGAATGAGGGTGTGAATCCCCACTGGGACCTTCAGAGATTCGCTTGACTTGGAAAATTCGTGCATGACGTCATCAGTGTTTGTCGTTCGCAACTCCGAATTTTTCGAGACATCCCTGAGGATGATCCTAGTGGTAAACACCCTCTTGTGAGGTCTCTCCGTTGAAGCTGAAACATGTATCCACGGTGGGTGCGAAAATTCAGTACGGAGATTTTATCCGCAGTCGCATTGTGACTCGCAACAACCGCTCTTTTTCATCGGAATTTTGATTCCACCGGAGATGATTCGTTGCACTGGAACGCCGGTCTCTGGGTGCTTTTTGAGAGGCTCGTCTGCCATGCTCTGCCAAATCTCAAAAACTACCGGGGTTTCGGATTCGTTTTGAGGGATCGTCTCATATTCGTAAGTCGGCATGGAGGGGACTCCTCGGCTTTGTGACCCGCTTGCACCGAGCGGAATGTAGAAAAAGACAGGGGTGGGTTTTCAGATGATCTCTGTACCTATGATGAATTGGATCGTGGTCTAGTATGGCGTTAAATGCAAAATGATTGCAAGTGATGTCCCGCGTTTGTCCGGGGGGCAGGTAATGATCGACCGCTGGGAAGCCGATCCATATGAAGGAGAATTCCCCCGTTGACGGGGAAGAATCGTTACAAACTGCCCACCTCCATGAAAGGGACTCGCAGGTTACCCATTCCGGGTGAGAAATTTACGGTACTTGGCGACTTGCGATTATCATATCCGCGTATCAACCTACCGCGGTGGCCCTCGATCCGACGAACCGATCGCGATTATTGTTCGTAGCATAAGACACATTCGTGCTTCTTTTCGGAAACCCGCGTATGCATTCACATGAACTGACTCTGGGATTGGCATTTGGCCTTGGGGCATTGCATGCCTTGGAACCCGGTCACGGCAAGACAGCGATGTTGGTTTATCTTTCCGGCGAGCGACGAAGCATTCTTCACCCGATAATTATGGGGCTTTCCAGTGCAACTTCACATTCGGCTTCGTTGATTGGAATTGCAGCGGTCGTCCATCTGACGCATCACTTGGTTACCCAGGACCATCAGCACGGAGGTCAGGCGGTCACTCGGGGAATGCAGTGGGTCAGTGCCTTGCTGGTATTGACTGTCGGCCTCTGGATGGCATGGCGCGCTTGGAAACCCAAGTCAAAAGCATGTGGCTGTCGAAGCCATGCGACGTCACTTGACTCGCAAAGGGTGCCCCATTCCAAATCCAGTCGCGAAAGTTACTCGATGAGCGCCATGCTCGGGGTCGCCTTTGGATTGCTGCCTTGCCCATCAGCGATGGCGGCTTACTTTTCGAGCATATCTACGGGAGCCCCGGTAGCAGCTTACTTGGTGATTGGTCTCTTTGCCGCCGGAATCGCTTCTTCTCTGACGCTGGTGGGGATTTGCGTGCAAATATTTGGGGAGAAAATGCCTCAAGCGGGGCGATTCTCGAGTCTCCCTTGGCCGTGGATTAGGGCGAGCCTGATCGTCGGGCTCGGAGTTTTCTATCTAGTTCGCACTGCGACACTGTCGTGATGGATCGCTTGCCAGTGTAAGACTCGCTCGCGCGTCCGTATCGTTTGCAGACAGACCAGATGCCCGAATCCAGTGGAACCCCTCCCCTCAGTTGCTCTCCCCTGCAACTCGTGCTGCAAGCACTTCTTCAAGGGGCATATTCCATTTGGGGAAGGGATCCTTGTAGCCCTGCCAGTTTTCAATTCCCGATGCGATCTCGTCATCGGTCAGGAGGCATCTTTCGAGTTCCTCTTTCAGTTTCGCTTCATTCATCTCGATGCCGATGAAAACCAGTTCCTGTCTGCAGTCACCCACCTCGGGATGCCATTTTTTCTCAAGTTCCAACTGAAAGGGAGTCGCCGTTGGCCAATGTTCTTTTGGAACAGCAGCCCACCAGAAGCCACCAAAATCGAGTCGTGCGACGCGACCGGCTTGAGACCAAACGCCAATTTTATCGAGTCGGGTCGCCAGCCAGAAAAAACCTTTGCTGCGCAAAACACCATCCCATGACTGATTTAAACGCTCGAAAAAACGTAGCGGATGGAAAGGCCGCCGTGAACGGAAAACAAAGCTCTTGACGCCATATTCGTCCACTTCACTGGCTCCCTCTTCACGGAGAGTGAGCTGCCAGCCTCGGCTCTGTTTGGCAATCTCGAAATCGAATCGCCCGGTTCCCATGATTCGCTCGGACTCAATTTTTCCAAACGAGGAACGCAACTTGAGTGCATAGGGATTGAGTTGATCGATAAAGCCCTCGATGGTTTCCAAGGTTTTTTGATCGACCAGATCGGTTTTATTCAGGACGATCACGTTCGCGAATTCGACCTGTTCCGTCAGAAGGTCGGCGACCGTGCGCGGATCATCTTCGGTCGCCGCCTGATCGATACTCTGCAGGTCTTTACCGATTCGAAGGTCCTCCAGAAAGTTGGCCGTGTCGACGACGGTCACCATGGTGTCCAGGTCAGCCATTTCCGAGAGTGCGGTGCCATTGCCCACGGCGAATGTGAAAGTGTCCGCGACGGGGGCTGGTTCCGAAATTCCTGTTGATTCGATCAAGAGATAATCAAACCGACCGTCTCTCGCCAGTTCGGCGATTTCCGCAACGAGATCTTCCCGAAGTGTGCAGCAGATGCATCCATTGGTCATCTCGACCAACTTCTCTTCGGTCCGACTCAACGCCGCCTCACCACCGACGATCAATTGCGCATCGATGTTGACCTCGCTCATGTCGTTGACAATCACCGCCACTCGAAGTCCGGCTCGATTCGAGAGAACGTGATTCAGTAACGTTGTCTTTCCTGCACCCAGAAATCCAGACAGTACGGTGACGGGAAGTTTCTTCATGAAGACCTCGTTGGAATCAAATATCGATGAAGTGTTTGAGCGAGCGGCAGGGATTTTTTTCCCACGATCTGAGGCCGAGGAAACGCCAGGCAGCAGCATTTTTATCCGCAGCGACAAACGGCCGAAGCCAGGTTGTGACACAATCTCGACGGCACGCAATGCCGAAGCCCCACAGAGAGAGGTGGAGTTGGGACTTGTGTGAACGGTAGCAGGTCGAGCGGAGGTCATCGCCACGACCCCGGTGGCGATCAAAGCTATATTTCATCAGCAAATTACCTTGCGGCGACTCCACATCCGTTCCCCAGCACCAGAGTTTTTGTGCCATAAGTTTCTGTCCAAAACGGCCAAAGGTGGGCGGGATGCACCAGCCTTGGCCAGCCCGAGAGGCAGGAGATTCATGAGTCGCGTGAGCCTCAGTTGCGGTCAAAACGCGGACTCCCGATCGCTTGTGCAAAAGTGGTTGTTTCTGCCTGATTCCCTGCTTTGAACTCCGTGTGAAGACGTCGCCACGCTGAGGTCATTGCCTCAACCGGAATGATCTTGCGTTTTCCATTGTCCCACGCCTTGAGGGTCGATCTGCGATACTCCATTCCAAGTTGCTCCACGATCGTTACCTCGTAATCGTGAATCCACTCGAACAGATCAAGGATCAACGAGAGGCATGCGCTCTGTTGTAGTGGAGTGGGCGATTGCATTTTGGGCAAGTTCTCTTCGGACCAGAGGAGGCGATCTAGTCTCGACTGAGTCGTGAAGAGGGGATCGAACCCGAATCTCGAAAGGTAAACACCGCCGATCTGCCGATTCCCGAAGAAAATACCGAACCCACGAAGGACGATGTTTCTCTCTCGCGGGAGGTTGCAAAAATACACGCTCGACCCATCTTGGTACTCCGGTGGCGGTTCAATCCTTTGGAAGCCAAGTTGAACCAGCCAATTGCCCTCTGGCCGGAGAATGTCCTGTCCCCAGCACCAGGTTTGCTGGCTAAGGAGCGTTGCCGCGTATTCTGTCAGGCAGGTTTCGGAGTTCGGCCACGGCTCAGAGGCCTCCGCATGTGACATCTCAATCTGTCCTGTTCGGGAAGATCACTGCCACGTTGGCGATAAGCCAGCATGATGCGGCGATCAACTGGAGCCAGTCTCCGGGGGAGGTGATGCCATAGGCGAACACGCTAGCGATCCAGCAAAGACTGGCGATGGTCTGACCTAGCCATTCCAGCTTCAGGAACCTTGAGGAGTGAGTCGTTCCGAATTCTTGGCTGACGACAGATTCACTTCGCTCCGTATCGACCGAAACCACCGAAAGCGTATCTTCGGTCGATTTTTCCTGAGCATTCAACATGTAGAGCATTCCTCTCCACAGCAGGAAAGGTCATCGAGGTACATGCCCCAGTCCCTGTATTTGTCGAGTTCTTCTGCGGGTAATTCAAGGGAGGTCGCAATGGCTTTGGCCACAACAGCGAATCTCTGGCGATACTTGTAGATAAAGCAAAATACGTGGTGCTTATGTCGAACAGAAGGTCCACACAGAAAAAGGCCCGGGACGATCGTTGACTCGTCATTTTCGTTGAGTAAGGGAAAGCCGTCTTCGCGTTTTTCGAATAGGTCCGGGATCAACTTGTGACTGCCGTCAAAGCCACTTGCAAGAAGAGGTTGCTCCTCAGTCATGAACGTGAGGCCACTCTCCGTTTCAATTTGGAAACCCTGATCGGAGGGCTGGACTCCGGTGATGGTCGTCATGGGGTGCAGTTCTACGTGTTCACGAAACCGCCGGTCCCGCATTCGCTCCAACGAATAGGTTGACAGTGCGACACTCGGGTCAGAGCTCTCGCTTTCCCATGGACATTCACGGTCAATCAATCGCACTGCCTTGCCTCGTCGGGCCAAATGGTAGGCGGCGTCGACGCCACTTTCGTATCCTCCGATCACAACAAAGTCGTCGCCCTCGAGCTCTGCGTAGCTCTCAACCGTAGCGGTGTGTCGGCAATGTTCGCTCCCGCTCAAGCTGGCGACAGCGGGATACTGGAACTCGCCAGCAGCCCAGATCACATGTGTGGCCCTCAAGGTCTCTTCATCAGTGTCAATACAAAAATCATCACCAATTTTGGTCAGCCGTCTTACCTGGCTCTTCTCGCGGATGGGCAGTTCAAAGAATTGAGCGACGCCTCGCAGATGGGCTGCATATTCACGACCGTTGGGATGCTCGACGCGAAGACTGTATGCGGGAGAAATACCAATCGCGATGGAGTTCAGGTCGAGCATACCAATCGAGTTGGTCGCGAACGATGGCGTGATGAAGCGGGTCTCCGCGGGCCATGCGTCAAACGATGCGCCGACTTGATCTCTCTCAAGGACAACAAAGTTTTCAATGCCGGCATGTCTGAGGGCGATGGCGACGCCAATTCCGGCGGCGCCGCCTCCAATGATGACGACGTCAAATTTCTCGGAACCTTGAATCATGCCAAGTTCCTCCCAGTGAAAGTAGTCTTGGTATCTGGGCAACAACCATTGATACAACCGAGTCGATGATTTGCAATGTGAGCAAAGACGAGAGTGATACCACCCAAGGGCGTGATCCAGGGAAGGAACGCTCCAAAGAGCCCGGCGGTCTTGGAGTCAGAAGCTGCAGGAGTTGGTTCAACGCATTCTACTTCCGAGGGGCTTTCGCAGTCTGGACAGCAGGCTTCCTCGCTGACGGCCAAGTTGGGCTGCGGCGGTTCTTCGCACGAGGGGCAGCATTCGCCTGCCCAGCCGAATGCAGCGACCGAAAGCATCGAGACACCAACCCCACCAATCATCAAGGGCTTGAAACTTCCATGCTTTCGCAAGCCTGGAAGAAACGCGGACAACGCGATGATGAAACAGGAGATCGCCATCGCTTGGTGGAATGATTCGCCGGCCAGGAAGCTCTGGCCCAATGCCGGCAAATAGGCGATGACAAATGGCATGGCCGCACAGTGAATCGCACAGCCTATCGATGCCAGCATGCCTAGCCCGTCGGTCCATGCCACCCATCGCGGTCGGAGTCCGAGTTTGGGTGAATCCGAGGGTGCACTGGAAAGGGAATCTGTCGCGGTAACGAATGGATTCGTGGTCATTGGGGGACCTCCTCAGATTCGGACTCATCCGTCTCAATTTCGATTGCGGGGAGTGGATCCTCAAAAAGGGCCCATGCTTCGGGCCCCTGTGAAAATTCCAAGTCCGTCACGAGGCACCGATCCAGAATGCCCTCGACCCGCTGCTGATCGAGATCCTGACCGATAATGACGACCTGTTGGTGTCGATCACCATGTTCACCGGAAAAACCAGACCGGAGTTCCGCAATTTCAGCTTCATCATCCGGCCACTCTTCTTCGGGCGCGGCCGCCCACCAAAAACCCGCCGGGTTCATGCGGATGGAACATCCGGCCTGTGACCAATCGAAGGCCCAGTCATTTCGCGAGGCGATCCACATCAGGCCTTTGCTACGCAGGATATCACTGAACAGTCCACTCTCCATGTCATCGCTAATCAAATCATTGAGTCGTTTCGGATGGAATGGACGATCTCGCCGGTAGACGAAACTCGATATTCCATACTCGTCGGTTTCTGTTTCTTCTTGCCCCCTCGGTACCGCCAGCCATTCTGGCATCTGTTCGGCCTCTGAGAGTTGAAAACGTTGGGTTCCCAAGACTTCGTTGAGAGGGACTCGACTCTCAGTGGAGTGCAAGATCTCCGCAGTAGGGTTAAGTTGTCGAAGTATCTGGTCGAGTTGCTTAAGCTGTTGTGGGGTGACAAGGTCGGTTTTGTTCAAAACGATCACGTTGGCAAATTCCACTTGGTCGACGAGTAGATCGACGATATTTCGATCGTCTTCGTCGCTCAAGCCCATCCGTCGATCTGTCAAATCGTCCCAAGAGCTGAAATCCTTCATGAAACTGCCTGCATCGACCACGGTGAGCATCGTGTCCAGATCAGCCACTTGAGCAAGGCTACTGCCGTCCTCGTCCTCGAACGTAAAGGTTTCGGCTACCGGGAGGGGCTCACTGATGCCAGTGGATTCAATCAAAAGATAATCGAATCTTCCCTGTCGCGCGAGTCGGGACACTTCTATGAGCAGGTCTTCCCGTAGTGTGCAGCAGATACAGCCATTGGTCATTTCCACCAATTGTTCTTCGGTCCGGGATAACCCGGCGTCGCCGTCACGCACCAAGGTCGCGTCAATGTTGACTTCACTCATGTCATTAACGATCACTGCCACTCGCATGGACTCTCGGTTGGCGAGGATGTGGTTGAGAAGAGTGGTTTTTCCAGCCCCTAGGAAGCCGCTGAGCACGGTGACGGGGAGACGTTTTTGGTCTGGGGGAGAGGTGGCGTTATCGAGCATGGACTTCCGTGGGTCCTCAGTGAATTTTCTTTGAATTTCTGAAACCCGCGATGCGAACGCCCATGGGTCTGTTTGAACCAGCTGACCCTGAACAGTTTTAGACAATTCGCAGCGTAGGAGAAGTCGAAATTTGACTGTAAATGCAAATTGATTGCAATAAGGGTTGGGGGTTGTTGTTTTTCTGGCTATGATACCCGAGGCGTGTGGGCTTTCTCGTATTGAATCGAAGGTCAAATCGTACCAGAATGGTCCGATGCGTCCAGTAATTCCGAAACCGCCGCTGCAGCCACCTTTGGGCAGACTCTTCATGACCAATCAAACCAATGAACCAGATTGGGCTCGAACCGCGATTCAGGAGTCAGGATTGCGGGTGACCATGGCACGGATGGCAACTTTGGAGGTCCTGAACACCGCTTCCATGCCCCTGACGCATGCCGAAGTTTATCAAGCTCTGCAGGGACGTGGATTTGACAAGGCGACGGTGTTTCGAAATCTGAATGACCTCGTGTCGGTCGGGTTGTTGCGTCGCTCGGAATTGGGGGACCACGTTTGGCGGTTTGAGCTTATTGCCAACGGTGAACATCCGGATGCACATCATCCGCATTTTGTTTGCGTCGATTGCGGAACGGTCTCCCGCCTGGATGAGATCGAGTTGAGTCGAAAGAGCAAGTCGACGAGCGATCAGATTGGCAAAGTGACGGAAATCTTGTTGCGGGGGCACTGCCACGAGTGTGCATGAGTCCCTTCTTCGGATCGCTGAGAAGGGGCTCTAAATTCATTGCGATTGGCTCACACCGGTTGTCGCCCGTCTTTACATCGCTCATTAGTCCTCTGGGCTTACCCATCCGTTAGCCCACCGAGTCATGGGTTACGGTGTGATCGACCAAAGCATCTGATCTATCGCCTTAAATTTTCTTCCGGGGATCAAGACTTGTTTTTCCTCATTTCTGACGCTTTTCACTTCAAGTAGATGGGAGGAACCGACGAGTCGCCGTCGCGTTGGTTCCGTCCCGCCAGGATGTGACTTCAGTCGATGAGGAAGTAACTGGGCCATTTACGGGGAAGCTTTCCATCCGTCTGCATCTCGCGTACCATTTTTGACATTGCCGGGAAGTTCTTTCTAACCGCCGCAACATTACCTTTCAGACGCCATTCCATCTGGGTAGGAGCATCAAAACCTCTGCCCTTCCAGCCTTGCATCAGGTCCGTCATGACACAGAAGAAAAACTCGGGAACCAGGCAACCGGGGTCCGTGATACAGTCTTCGTCGTACACATAGTGTTGCTGACGGATCGCTTCCCCCGCGGCGGCATGGGCAACACTCAGGGGAACACGATCCAAGCCAAACGATTTAGGGTATTCAATTTCCCAGAAATGTCGTTGTAGAAAGTGAAAAAGCTCCTCCTGTATGTTGGTCAAGTGAAGCCGATTGCCATCCCTTATCGAACTCCACCCTTGATGGTAGAGGGTCGGGTGGGCGTCGTCGAAAGATTTGTATTTTTCTTTCGTCTGAGTCACGTATAGCACCAAGGGTTGTGCCGCTTCAGTTTCGGCTTTTCGCTTCTGCCACAATGCGAGGTCATCCGGTCGACCATCTTGGTCGTTGTCGATGAGGCCCATCAACACGTGAGCGACCCGGCGCATGTCGCGGCGCTGCATCTTGGTTTCTCCGACGATGGCAATCACTCCCATGAAGTCCAGATACTGGTCGCCCATCTCCTTTCTTCGAGGATGCCCTCGCAAAAATGTGTCGGGCAGGGGGCTGATAAAACGAAAGTCGGTGAAGGCGTCAGGCTCGGGGTGAAGATAATCCCCTGTCACGTAATCTTTTTCAAACGATTCGCCAAAGCCTGAGGCGGCCCAGGGTGAACTTAATGCACTCAACGACACCGTGAGAATAAAAAAAAGCCGCATGGCTCCACCTGCTTCGTGTTTCTAAGATCGTTGATTAACTTGGGTAAGATCAGACGTCGGGGGGGAGGAATCGCTCAAGTTTCCTGCGGAGATCCCGTTCGACCGAGAGCGTCTTCTTGATCTTCTGGAGACACTACTGCACCGGTGGTTTTTCGGTTAAGGCGAGTGCGCCGAGACGCGATATTCAATCTGATAGGCTGCACCATTCAAAATGCTGCGGTCGCCCACATAACGGTGGAACCCCGCTTCGGGATCATTGATGGTTCGGACGGTCGTCGCGCAGTAGACACTCGCATGCCATCGCCCGGGAGAGAGTTTTTGGGTCAGTTGTTTTGTACTCCCCGGCTTCAGGTTGAGGTGCGTCCCATTTTCGCGTCGGGCAATCGGCTCCTGTGACAAGATGAGATGCAGGTCGACGACGGCAGCGGACTCAATGCTCAGTGTGACCCAGGGATGTTCTTCTTCCACCTCAAGTGCGAAGTGGTGATATTGAAGGTCACCGATTTTGGCATTGTCAGGCTTTTCATCACTCCAATTTCGATCCATTCGTCGAGTTTCTCCGACTATCAAAGTCGCCTTGATATCGGGGGTGCCGATGCCATCGAGTCCATAGAGAAAACAGGCCTCTGTCAGTTCCAGCTTTTCACCCGTGACCGCACCTTCGGGGTGACAGCCAATATTTACAATACGCCCCGAGCTTGAAGCGGCCTGAAAAGCCCAGATCGCCGCACCACCGTCGATGCGATGTTCTGGGTGATCGTATGTCGCAAGCACCTCGACGTCGGGCATCGTCCCATCCATATTCAGCCAGTTGCCATTGTTGTGGTAGACGTCGGCAACGGTCTGGTCAAAACCAAAATCTCGGTAGCGAAGTAATGGAGAGTCGATCGGAATGGCATGATCCAGCCGCGTTTTTTTGATTCCCGTATTCAGGGTGTTGTAGGGAAAAAGATGAAGGTAGCCGAGCCGACGCTCCTCCCGTTGATCAACGTTTCTTCCTGATAGGAAGGAACCGGCACAAGATCCGCAGTAACTTCCACCGGAGCGATTGAATTGCCGCAGTCGGTTGCGACCTGTGCGGGTCAGCGACTTGCCATGAAGCGTCGCGCCCCCTCCGTTCACGTAGATCATCTTGAAACGCGGCTCACCGTCCGGGTACAGCAGAATACCATTTTCATCTGCTTCATTCCCGATCAAAAGGTGATTCTGACGAGCCGCATCGGAACCTGCATAGTATTCGTAAGTCAATCCGAGCGACTCGGCCGCAGGCAATACCTTTCGGCTCGTGAGGCTTTTTCCACTGCTCATGAAGATATCTTTGTAGAAACCGCTCGTGTTCCGATTCGTCGGTTTCTCATTCGAGTGGTTCGCCGGCATCGATCCGAGGCACGCTTTTTCCACCAATTGCCGAAACGCTTGACGCGGGATGGTCGTTGCCTGGCACTGGGTGAGTACCATCCCGATGAGGCTTCTTTCAGGGTCGACCCAGACAAAGGTGCCATCCGATCCGGTATGGGAAAACACTTTATTGGGTTCGCGAATGAACCAACCGAGGCCGTAAGTTTTGGCTGCAGGGCACGAATCGACTTGCGGTCGAGTCATTTCTGAAACCCAAGCCTCATCAAGGATCTGTTGGCCCCCATATGTTCCTCCTTGCAGGAGCATCTGGCAAAAACGAGCATAATCAATGGCCGAGGAGACCATGCCGCCAGAGCCTCGCGGAAATGGCCAGTCGGGCGGATCGATTGGATTCCAGCCGGGCTGCCAAGTTCCATCCTCCTGACGTTTCATGACGGTTGACATGCGATCGCGATCTGCGACCGACTCGTGATTGCAACTGTCGACCATTCCGAGCGGATCGTAAAGTTGGCTTTTGAGATGGCTTTCATAAGATCCGGTCAAACTTTCAATCACGGCGGCCAAGATGTTGTAGCCCGCATTGTTGTAGGAATAGGTGGTGCCAGGTTTCTCTTCAATGGGGATCTCTGCAAATCGCGCTACTTCGCGACAGAGCCATGACTCCGCATCTGAGTCCGCTGGTGCTTCGAGCAGCGGCCGAAGGAACAGCGAGGGAATGCGGCTACCACTGGTATGGGTCAGTAAATGCCGCAAAGTGACCGGTCGCCAACTTTCGTTTTCGAAAGTCGGGAGGTATTTGCCAACGGGAGCATCCAGGTCCAACCGGCCCTGTTGGGCCAGAAGTAGAATTCCCGCCGCCGTCACTGCTTTGCTGTTGGAGGCCATGCGGAAAAGCGAGTCGGGTTTGAACGGGGTCCGCTTGTCGGGATCACGAAAACCAAAGGCCTCGTGGAAAATAACGCGTCCCTGCCTCGCGATTAGAACGACAGCTCCCGGAATCTCGTCGTCATCGACCGCATGACGAATGATGGAAATGGCATCTTGCAGTTTCTTCGGATCGATATCCACGTCTTGGGGTTTCCCCGACTGGAGCGTATCTCCGTGAGCGGTTGGCTCTTGTCCGGGGACGGGACTCCAGCCTTGAAGCAGAAGGATGGCAGTCAGGACCATTTGTGAACCGAAATTTCGAAATCTCATACGCGGGTCACTCGGGAATTTTTCAGGTTTGTTTCGTGAGCAAAATACCGTGACGCGTTGTTATGGCAGACCCAATCCTGACGATCAAGATATTTTGGTCGAGCCGTCACAAAAGAGCATGGATGTTCTCAAAGTGTGACGGGGCCGGCGCAGCGATCTGAAACTAAAGAGCGAGCGTCGCAGCAAGTCCCGCAATTTGAGTCTACCTGTTCAGGTCGCTAAAATGTCAGAACTGGCTGGGATACTCAACGACTCGATGAAATGGTGATGACGGACAATGAACCTTCAAGTCTGGCTGATTTCGCAGGTTTTGACCTTCTCGATGGCAACGCTTCTATTTGGAGCCGAGGGCGAAAAACCCAACCTGGTCTACCTGCTTCTGGATGACGCTGGGTACGGCGATCTGTCCTGTTATGGTCAACAGAAATTCGCCACACCGAATATGGACCGTCTTGCGGCCGAAGGGCTTCGCTTCACTCAACACTACTCGGGTTCGACCGTCTGCGCGCCGACACGCTGTTGCCTGATGACCGGAGTGCATACGGGGCACTCCTACGTTCGCGGGAACCGGGAGGTTCGTCCCGAGGGCCAATCCCCGATGCCTTCGGATATCGTGACATTGCCGCGGCTTCTCAAGCAAGCGGGTTACACGACGGGAGCTTTCGGGAAATGGGGATTAGGTGCGCCCGGCTCTCCCAGTGACCCGGCCCATCACTTTGATGTCTTCTTCGGTTACAACTGTCAGCGCGAAGCACACACCTACTATCCGAAGCATCTTTGGAAGAACTTCGAAAAAGTCCCGATGGATGGTCAAACTCACTCGGCCGATGTCATCATGTCTGAGGCATTGGAGTTTGTCCGCGCGAATCAAGAGAAGCCCTTTTTTCTATTTCTTCCGGTGACCATCCCGCATGCGGCGATGCACGCGACCGAAGAGTATCTTGCCCCATTTCGAAAGAAGTTTCCTCAGTTCGAAAAAAAAGTGGGAAGGTATGCCAATACCGAAACCAAAAACCCGATCGCGGCGTTTGCGGGGATGATGACTCAAGTCGATGCCCATCTCGGACAACTCATGCAATTGCTCGATGAGTTGAACTTGGATGATCGCACACTGGTGATGCTCAGCAGTGACAACGGGCCTCATAAAGAAGGCGGTCACGACCCGAAGTTTTTTAACAGTAATGGGCCACTCCGTGGTCACAAGCGGGATCTCTACGAAGGCGGGGTGAGGGCTCCCCTGATCGCTCGCTGGCCAGGTAAAATTCAGGAAGGCAAAGAATCCGCCATGATTTCGGCTCACTGGGATATGCTGCCGACCTTCTGTGAGCTGGCAGGGGTTGCCGTACCGCAACTGGTTGATGGCGTTTCACTGGTTCCTGAGTTGACGGGCCAGTCCGACAAGCAGCCTCAACACGAGTACCTGTACTGGGAGTTCTACGAACAGGGGGGGAAACGGGCTGCCAGATTTGGTGACTGGAAAGCGGTTCAGCTTAATGTCAATAAGAGCAGGAATGCGCCGATCGAGCTTTACTTTCTGCCGGAGGATATCGGAGAAACGAACAATGTGGCAGATGATCATCCCGAGGTGGTTGCCCGCGCCATCAAGATTTTTGCTGACGCGCACACACCGAGCGAATTCTGGTCATTCGGCCCGAGGAAATAGCCAGCGACGATTCAGTGGCCGCTTTCAGTGCAGCACGCTTTGAGGACTCCGGCGTTATGGCCCCTTGATCGCAGCAAGTAGTCAGTAGGCACCGTCGTGCTACCTTACTTGCTTCGAATCAACTTCAGGGCGGTAGATGCGAACCGTCGCCCGAGTTCTTTGTAACCTTCACCCGAGTAGTGCAAGTCATTTTGAATCTTTTTGCCTGCTCGATTTATACCGTCATTGAGATCGTCCGTATTCACCCAGGCGAAGTCAGGGGCGGAGTCGGCGACTTTGACTTGAATCTCTCTAATTTCGGTCCAGTCCGGATAACGCCGATTCTGCATGTCGAAGTCACTGAGTCGACCGATAATGAATCCGACATCATCGCGTCCCAGATCATTGGACAACTGCTGGTGGAGGCCCCGCAAACTCTTCTCATAGACACTTGCCCATTGCATTTTGGCGTCTCGTTCGCCCTGCATCCAGATGAACGTCACCGATTCAATGGTTTTGTCCGCGATGGCGGGTTGAACTTTGGCCATCAGGCGATCATATAGATCGCCTCGGGTCTTTGGCGATTGCCCTTGGGGATCTTTCCATGCCTTGTACCATCGCTGTATCGGCTGACCACCAAGGGCGTCCTGAATCACGATCACCTGGTCTGTGCCGAAAGCTTCTTGGACCGCCGGCGTAAATGCCTCGTCCGGGCGATGCCCCTGCATGTTGGACTGGCCTGAGAGGATGAAAAGGTGTTTGCCTTCTTGGCCATTTGCTGCAGAGGTCAACAACAAAAGGCTCAGGACCAGCAGTGACCGGATGGGTTGGGATTTCATGGCGGGGACTCCAGACTGGGGATTGAGACTGGCGACGAATGTTTTTTAGAGGTCAGTAAGGAAACAGCATAACTTGGGAGGCGCAAGGGTGCACGCGCGTCGCCGCTGGTTACGGATTGCAAAGTCTTATGCCATTGCATCACGCCGTAATGTTTGTGGCCGAATGGATTACATTCTAGATTGAGACTGTGGTGCTCGGACGCGAAATTACTGCAAAGGTGCTTCAACTTGTCACGCCTGCGACTCGTCGTTTTTGATCTGGACTTCACACTTTGGGACTGTGGTGGAACCTGGTGCGATTGTTTGAGACCTCCGTTCAGTCGTTCTGATGGACAGGTGAGGGATGTCACAGGGAGGGAGGTCCAGTTGTATAAGGACGTTCATCGCATTCTCGATGCCTGTGATCGAGAGGGGTTGTTGATGGCCCTTGCCTCTCGAACCGAGCAGCCAAGTTGGGCTCGTGAACTGTTGGCGTTACTTCAAATCGATCACCGATTTGCCTTTTCTGAGATCTACCCGAGCAGCAAGCTAAGGCATTTCCGTGCGCTCTTGGAACAAACAGACATCTCTTTCGATTCAATGCTTTTTTTTGATGACGAGATGAGGAATATTCGCGAAGTCTCTAGTCTCGGCGTCAAATCCATTTATCTGGAATCGGGCATCCATTGGGAGCAATTTCAGCTAGCGAAAAACTCATTTGGGGCTTCAAAACACTGATTTTGGACTCGAGATTCCGGAGATGCTCCAGCTGCATCCGGCGCTGAATACCGTTCAGATCTGTGTTTTGGATTCGTTTTCAATGAGTCGCGGCTCATTTCAAGTTGTATGCCTACCTGAGATCGACTAGGGCGGGTTTCTACAGAGAGTACACGGTGAAGCGACATCGTCCTTGCAGCCAGCGGCATAAACGGCGATAGTCGGCAGAGTAGCTGTCTCGTTTGACGTTGGAGGTCCCGATGCGAGGACTGCATTCGCCACAGGAGAACCCTTATCAGTCCCCATGCCAACCCGTTTTTTGTCAACCCTTTCAAAGGCGGTTGCGTCGCGAGTGTCGTCTCGCGTGGGTCGCTTATCGAGACGGCATTGAGGCTGAAGGGCTAACGTTACGTGAGTACTTCCGAGCCGGGGTTTGCCTCTTTTTACGGATTGCAATTTTAATTCTGCTTGCGATCTCGGCAGTGCTGTACCTCAGCGGTAATGATCTCTTCATGCACTATTTCCGAAACACTTGAATCCTGCGGCTTCGTTTTTGTTCTACCATTCGGTTCCAGAGTTGCCGATCCTGATGTCGCGATTCGTGAATGAGGAACCTACCCTCGAACTTTTCTTTGCAGACGCAGCTCTTCGATTCCGTGGTAGGTCAGCAATAACGCACCCTCCGCAGCATAATGGTGGAACAGGTTATCCCAGAATCGTGTTTCGCCTGGCCACGGGAAAGCAAAAAGGAGGTCAAAGTCAGCGATCTCAAGATCGAATTCTTCATAGGCGCCAGGGGTATCAGTTTCGATGTGAGCGACATCTTCGTGATATTGGATCAGACGTTGACCGCCCGGCGGAATGAAGCTCCCCTGAGCAAATTCGGCGGACAGACCAAGGTCATCGGCAAGTGAACGAGCTCGGTCGACCAGTTCCGCTTCGACTTCGATCCCAAATGCGGTGAAGTTGTGCAGGGATGCCATAAGGGTGACGACACCAAATCCGCTGCCCCATTCACAGAACATGTTTCCCGCGTTCAGTTGATGTTCCACAATCCAATGCAAGACGTTGTTGACCGTGCGGTAGTCGCTGGCCACAAAATTCTCAATGATTGGACCACGCCAGTGATGTAAAAAATCGTCGATGCGTCGATCCGATTCTTGAAGCAACGTTTCCATTTCCGACGTCAATGGCGCGTCGACATGGAGATCGGGGAGTTCGATTGGCTTCAGCATGCAGTGGGCTCATTGCAAATGAAGACATGGGAGTGGTTCATTGAGTTCGTCTAACGATTGGATTGAAATCCAGCTCCGATTAATAGTCGGATTGCTCGAACTGAGGGGTGAATAATGTTCTGGGATTGACGCCTCCGAAGCCCGTTGAAAATGTGACGATCATCAAAACACGCCGCTCAGGTTCAGAAGTTTTTCCGATCTTCCGAGCCGCGTCAGCTTGATTCTTCGAGTTCCTCAGGTGTCGGAAGAATCGCATCCGACTCCTCGGTGCTTGCATCCGGAAAGGGGACTGGATGGCCTTCCAGCTCGGCAAGGGCATTCGCCGCCGCTCTTTGTTCGGCATCCTTCTTATTTTTTCCCCATGCGGGCGAGTAGTTAGTCTGTCCAATTTGTGCCGCAACTTTGAACGTCTTACTGTGGTCAGGTCCAGTTTCCTCGAGCATGAGATAGACCGGTGGTTGTCCCTGGTGGCGTTGAGCGATTTGCTGCAACTGGCTCTTGTAGTTGACGATTGAGTTGCCGCTCGCCGTTTCTTCGATTTCCAGTAGCAGGTGCTGACGAATGAAGCTTGATGCCGCGGTCATGCCTCCATCCAGATAAAGCGCGGCCAGCAAAGATTCAAAGACGTCCGCATAGAGACTTGAGGGAACCGGCACGTCCCCAGTCATTCCTTTGCCCAGAATCATAAAACGGTCGAGTCCAAGTTTACGACTGATTTTGGCGCAAGTCCGCCGGCTCACCACGGAGGATTTTATTTTTGTGAGTTCGCCTTCAAGCATTTGAGGGAACTGATGATAGAGTTCTTCACAGACCACAAAGCCCAAGATTGAATCGCCTAGAAACTCTAGGCGTTCATTGGAAAGAAGCCGGTGGTCTGCTCCCGACGCGTGCGTTAACGCGGCGAGGAGCAATGCCCGGTCAGAAAAGGTGTATTCGATTTCCTTTTCGCATCCGGTCAGTTTCTCCAGAATTTCAGGATTCTGGATGAGTGAAGCCGATCGATTCATGGTCGGTCTACGGCAGCCTTTCTCAAATGAAAACCGTTTCCTTGGTCACAGAGTGACTCTGTATGCTTCCGGAAACGATCCTTTTGGCGGGTTACCCATGAATCTCAGTCAGAAAAATGACAGCACCGTGGAACGAGGCCAGCGGCGACGGAGGATTCAGTGGCAGGAAATTGGCAGGTGGCTGGATCCGACCGCACCGGGGCTACGCAAGTCCAGGTGCGGTCAGACAGACGGGAGCATCGAAAGTTGGAGGAAACAGGAAGCCGAAACGCTTGCTGTGCCTTCATTTGCGATCGAAGCGTCTCCAGCGTCTGAAGCCAGATGTCAAAATATGCCGTCATGAGCGCGAAGTCAATCAGAAAGAACGCCTTGCGCATCATGCATGCGCACGAAAAAACCTCTTTGAGACCTTTCGCAAAGAGGTTTTAACGGTTAGAGCGATTATCCGTCGTCGCCGACGTGGTCGGCCTTAGGACATGCTATTTGGCTGCGGCTAATTCCGCCTGCTTACGTTCCGCGATAATGTCTTCTTGGATATTGTTTGGTACTTTGCGGTACCCCTGCAATTCCATGGTGAAGGTTCCCTGACCCTGCGTCATACTTCGAAGGTCGGTCGCGTATCCAAAAGTCTCCGCAAGCGGAACTTCGGCGATGATGAGAATCGTTCCATCTTCTCTCTGTTCGGTATGCTCGATGATTCCTCGGCGAACGGTACAGTCACCGACGATTGAACCTTGAAACTGGTCTGGCGCTTCAATCTCGACCTTCATGACGGGTTCAAGCAAAGCTGGTTTCGTTTTCGGGAAATACTCTCGGAAGCAATCTCGGGCACAGATCTGGAAAGCCATTTCCGAGGAGTCAACATCGTGGAAACTACCATCCTTCAGGTGGACCGTGTAACCGGTTACTGGGTACTTCGCGATGGTGCCCTTGTTGAGCACCGAGGTAAAGCCCTTGTCCACCGCCGGGATATATTGCCTTGGGATGCGTCCTTGAACAATTGAGTCTTGGAACACGAATGGCTCTTCAACGTCAGGATCGTCCATGGGGCCCATTTGCCCAACGATGTGGGCGAACTGACCCGAACCACCACTCTGCTTTTTGTGCTTGTAGTTGAATTCCACCATCTGTGTTGGGGTCTCGCGGTAACTTACTTTGGGAGCGCCGACTTCCACCTCAACCTTGTATTCGCGACGAATTCGCTCAACATAAATATCGAGATGCAATTCACCCATTCCAGCGATGATCACCTCGTTGGTTTCCTCATCGGTGAAGACGCGGAAGGTTGGGTCCTCTTTACGGAATCGTTGAAGCGCTTTGCCGAGTTTATCCGCAGAACCTCGATCGGTGGCAGTCACAGCCACCTTAATGACCGCGTCTGGAACAAACATGTTTTCGAGTGTACACATCGACGACGTCGCGGCGTAAGTGTCACCACTCGCGCTGTCGATTCCCATGACGGCGATAATGTCGCCGGCCTCCGCAAAATCGACCTCTTCACGCTTGTCGGAGTGCATTCGAACAATCCGACTGAATCGTTCAGCTCGACCTGTACGTTGGTTGTAGTAGGTTTCGCCTTTGCGGATCGTTCCCTGATAGAGTCGCATGAACGTCAATTGGCCAAAGGGATCGTCCACAATCTTAAATGCCATGCCGACAAACGGCTTCTTCGGATCCGGGGTCAACTCGTAAGCCTTGTCGGGATCTTCGTAGTCCTTGGCGTTGATCTCACGCTCCAAGGGCGAGGGCAAAAACTGAACGACCCGATCGAGCAGGGGTTGTACGCCCTTGTTTTTGAACGCTGTCCCCATGTATACCGGCGTCAGCTCGAGGGCCTGAACCGATTTCCGGACGACGGAGTCGATCAACTCTTCGCTAACCGGCTCGCCCGACAAAAGGAGTTCCATCATTTCGTCGCTGTACATCGAGAGCGACTCAAGCATATCTTGACGCGCGGCTTCGGCGTCAGCTTGATGGGCTTCAGGGATTTCGGCTTCAACGACGTTCTCGCCCTGCTCGCCTTCAAACTGAAGCATCTTCATTTTGGTGAGGTCGATCACACCTTCAAACTGTTCGCCGGCGCCGATGTTGAGTTGCATCAATACGGCATCGCAACCCAGCTTGTCCCGCATCTGCTTGACCACTTTTTGAGGGTCGGCACCCGTGCGGTCCATTTTGTTGATGAAGGCGAGGCGGGGAACTTTGTATCTCTTCATTTGGCGATCGACGGTGATGGACTGTGCCTGTACACCACCTACCGCACATAGCACAAGGACAGCACCATCGAGCACGCGTAGTGATCGTTCCACTTCCACCGTGAAGTCCACGTGGCCGGGGGTGTCGATCAAGTTGATGAAGTGATCGCCCCACTGCACCGATGTCGCGGCACTCGTGATCGTGATTCCACGCTCTTTTTCGAGTTCCATGTGATCCATCGTCGCACCATCTCCACCTCCACGAACTTCTTCAATCTTGTGAATCCGTCCGGTGTAGTAGAGAACCCGTTCGCTCAGGGTCGTTTTCCCAGAGTCGATGTGAGCCGAAATACCGATATTACGCAGTTTGTTAAGATCTCGTGCCATGGTCCGTTAACACTTATGGAAGAAACGAAGCGGGACTGCCCGTTTACCATCCCTGGACTGCTTGCTGCAGTTCTCGAGGCATGGACGTCACACCTCGATTGGGGCGGGAAACACAAAAGTGACGATCCTGAATCATCGATTATTAATCGAAACATCGGGAGACGTCAGACGCGATAAATACCGTTTGTCGGAGGGCTTCCACAACCTGCGATTTCCTCGCTGAATCCAAACCTTTCAGCAGTTTCAGAGCGGTGAGGATAAGGTAGGGCGAACTCCGAGCGGTGAATTTAAGGCCCAAATCGGGTTGTTATCATAGTAAAAATGGTGAATTCGGAAAGGCCAATTTGCGAAAAGTTTGAACGCTTCAGTTGTTGAAGTGTCGCCGGGCGTCATCGCCAAAATCACGTTCCAATGCCGCGTTTTGGGTCATTGCTGCGGTTTGGTGGGGCGTTTCGTTTGACTCAGGTGATGGCGATGGGGAGTCACTGCCTTTGAGCTCGCGAAACTTATTTGCTTTCATTCTCAGTGGATAGCTTTTTCACAACTCGACGCGTGGCCTCGAGCCGTTCGAGATCCGACCCCTCAAGGCGATTCAGCCAGCCCGATAAAATCTTCTCGGCTCGCTCCACATCGCCAGACGCTGCGCAGGCGGTTGCCAGCGTGTTGGCCGCGGGCCAATCTTCCTCGCCCCGAAGTTCAACGCCTCGCTCGGCGAGTTTTACCGCCAGTTCTGGATTTGCAATGGAGCCATCCGGGCAGGTAGCGTAGAGCCACGCAAGTCTTATTTGGGGCAGTCCGCTCGTCTTGTCCCGTGCTGCAGCGAGTTGAAAATCATCCCGTGCTTTCTCCCAGAGTCCGGCGATCTGCGCGACCTCAGCACGGTGGATAAGTGCTGCAGCCTCTCCTTCGGTCAATAAAACGACCTTCTGATAATCGCTCATCGCCTCTCGGTATTTGGCTAATTCAAAGTAGGCATGTCCTCGACCCGTGTAGGCCTGCGCGTCACGCGGGTCGAGAACGATGGCTCGTGTGTAGTCGCGAACGGCCAGCACAAAATTTTCGAGTTGGTAATGGAGTTCCGCCCGATTGAACCATGCGCGGGGCAATTTGGGTTCCATCTCGAGGACGCGATCGAGATCCTCAATCGCCTTCGCATATTGAGCTTGTGTTCCATAATGCCATGCCCTCGCGAAAAAGGGTTTCCAATTTTCGGGTTCCAGCTCAATCGCGCGATCCAGAAAAAGGATGGCCGATTCAAAGGAGACTTCTGGTTGTTCACTCTGACGCAGCAGTGCCCAGCCCAACAGTTGGTTGGCGTAGGCCTGGTCTTCGGCGTTTGGCGTCCCGGAAAGCACCTGTTCGCAGGTGGAAACGACCTTCCCCAAGGACTTGGGGCCGGGGGTTTCCTGAGAAGACTTGTAGGCTGAAAGCAACTTCTGATGGTCAGAAAGCGAATCGTCCGTTTCGGGTTCGTTGGCAGTTTCGGATGCTTTCAAGGATGACTCTTCAGCGGTGTCGGTTTTGCTGACGCGTTCGGTCTCACCAGCAATCTCTTGGCCCGTGAGCCCTTTTGGAGCGACCATCAGAATGACGCACACAATCACCAGCAATCCTGGCTGAACCACCTTGGGTTTATCCTTGAGAGACTTCTGTATTCGTAAGCTGCCAAGACGCATGCTCTTGCCCTTTCCTTCAGTGACACCGCCAATAGCACCCGTCAATCCAAGGGGCGCAAAAACGCGGCAATCGAGAACCGGGCAGATGGTAGCGATCGCTTTGGAATGTGCCAAGTCTGATTCCGAATGCCAAAACCTAGCCCGAGATGGGGCGATATCGATCCATCTCAGAGGCATGCTAGCGGGAATGGATTCAGGTCAGGCCTGCGGGCGTGTCATGCTCATCGGATCGAGAGCTTCGTTCAGGGTCGCTTCTGGCAGCACTTCCTGCTCAAGGCATAATTCTCGGATGGTCTTGCCGGTGGAGAATGCTTGTTTCGCAAGCGATGCCGCTTTCTCGTACCCAATCAGCGGATTGAGACTGGTCACCATCGACAAGCTTTGTTCCACGGCCGCTTCGCAAGCCTCAATATTTGGTTGGAGATCGGCAATACAGAAATCGATGAAAGCAGAGATGCCCTTGCTCAGTAGCATGATACTCTCGAGCGTGGTTTGCCCCATCACGGGCATCATGATGTTCAGTTGGAATTGTCCACCCGAGGCGCCACAAAGGGTCAATGTTTGATCATTGCCCATGACGCGGGCCGTCAACTGCATCATGCTTTCGCACATCACTGGATTGACTTTACCGGGCATGATCGAGCTCCCCGGTTGCCGACTCGGGAGCTGAACCTCAAAGAACCCACAGCGAGGTCCTGATCCTAGCCAACGGACATTGTTGGCGAGGTTGAACATGGTTGAGGCAATTGCCTTCAACTCGGCATGGCATTCCACGAGTCCATCCCTTTGAGCATTGGCTTCGAAATGATCAGCGGCTTCGACGAATTCGACGCCCGACCTTTCCGCAAGTATTTCTGAGACTCTTCCGCCAAATTCCGGGTGGGTATTGATCCCTGATCCAACTGCGGTTCCTCCCACAGGCAATTCCAGAATTGCCTGCTGCGCTGCGTTCGCACGTTGGACGGACAATTGGGCCTGACGGGCGAAGCCTCCGAATTCCTGACCTAACGTCAAAGGAGTCGCGTCCATCAGGTGAGTTCGCCCGATTTTAATGATGTTGGACCAAGCTTCAGATTGATTCCTCAGGACTTCGGTCAGACGGGTCAGTGCGGGTTTCAGTTCGCGTTCGATGGCGATTCCAACGGCCACGTGAATTGCTGTTGGGAAGGTGTCATTGGTGCTCTGCCCCATATTGACGTGATCATTGGGGTGAATGACCTTGGTCGCTTCAAAACGATCTCCACCGGCGATCTCGATTGCGCGATTGGAGATGACCTCGTTACAGTTCATATTGCTTGACGTTCCAGAGCCAGTCTGAAACACATCCACGGGGAACTGTGTGTCGTGCTTGCCGTCGGCGACTTCATCGCAAGATTTCAGAAGGGCTGACACTTGATTGTCGGTGAGTGGGTTTTTGCCTGTGCCGGTAAGTCGCCCCAAGTCGTCGTTTGCTTTAGCGCATGCGAACTTGACCAATCCCATTGCCCGGATCAGGCCGGCAGGGAGTGACCAGCCTGAAATGGGGAAATTTTCGACCGCTCTCTGGGTTTGTGCCCCGTAATAGGCGAGTTTTGGAACTTCGATATCGCCCATTGAATCTCGTTCAGTTCGCATTTCGGTCATCATTGGTCTTTCTATTTGACTGGGGCTCATGGACTTGGGTTATCGACTTCAATCGCCATAAATCGGTAAACGAGATATTCTGCTTACGGTGCTGAGATTCGAATCATTGACTGTGAGCGAAGCGTTAATTCGACGAGTCTGGGTGGTTCGATCATCCCCAAATGACTCACTGCTCGAGATCATCGCATTCGCCGATGCAATCGCGGACTTAAGAAATTCGTTTTGTCAGCAACTAGGCAAATTCTCACGTTTGTGCTCGACGCAACTCCACATGTCCAGTGGATTGACCGTGAAGCGGACTGGGCCAGTTGGCTGACGGCGAGCGGACACGTCGCATCCGTGCGAGACAGCATGATAACCCCGTCTGTAAAACGGACCAAGCCGGCAGTGACTATTCCGAGTTTGCTTCGCTATCTGCTCGCAGTTGGGCAATCTCTTTGCGTTCGGCAAAATAAACTAACAGCCCGATTGATGCGACGATCAGCGTGATGACACGAAAGCCGAAGGCAACGAGGAGGCCATGTTCGGAGGCGACAGGGTTTGTCGCGAGGGCGCGGTAGAGGATCGCCAGCATCCCCTCGAACGCGCCGATACCACCAGGCAGAGGAAGAACACCTGCCAGACTCGATAAGGGAACTGCAACCAGATGCATCAGCAAGCTTGGGTGTGCAATCGGCAGACTTGTTGCCACCACGAAAACGGCAATCGAATTAATAGCATGGACTGGAAGGCTGGCCAGATAAGCTCCAAATACGATGCTCGGTCGACGCGAGTAGGTGACACCCGCCATATGCAACTGTCTGGTGATTGGGCCGACCCAAGGAAGTTCGAAAAGCTTCGACCAGATTTTCCAATCGAAAAACGCACGAAAAAAACACAGGATGGCCAAGAGGCCCAGTCCTGCTGCGCCGCATGAGACCGAGACCCAGCGGCATGTTTCGAGGACGCTGAGAGTCGTGAGATCATCACCGCAAAGTCGATTGAGATCGAGACACATGAGCACGATCCCGGTCAACGTAAATAAAGCCACAAGGCCAATCAGGCGATCGACAACCACCGTTGCGATGGCTTCGGTTCGGCGATCCGGGTTATTCCGAGCGACAAAGTAGGCGCGTAAGGCGTCACCCCCAACGGTGCCTACGGTGACAAAATTGAAGAAATAGCCGACGAAGCCAAAGCGTATGGCATCCCAGATTCGGATGGGTAGGCCAAGACCATAAACGAGAAAGTACCAACGCACGAAAGTGATGAGAAGTGCGAGTAAAGACAGGGCTAACGCGGCCAAGTACCGAGTTGGATTGACGCCCCCTTGCCACAACACATCGAATTGGTCGTGGGTGTATGCGGAGTACACAAGGTAAGTAATCAGTAGGGCCGAAAGCGTGATCTTCAGGATGCCAAAGGCGATCTTTTTGGGGGAACTCAAAGAGGGGGTTCCTCGTTGCTCGTTTGATGTTTAGCCCTTGATGCGAGTTTCTTTCCGGCGACGTCAGTTGTTGCTAAGCAGGTAGGGAGACCGTCTTTACCTAGTGATTCTACTATAACCTTGAGGACGAGATTCCAAGCCGAAATTTCGACCGGTCCGGCCGTTTTTTCCACAGGCACCTGAAGGGCTACCATGGCCGCACGAATCTCATGGTCCGGCAGAATACCGATTCGGGTTGCCAGAATGGCTGCTTCGAGCACGGCGTGCCGAGCGCGATTGAAACCCCAGAAATTACGGTGAGTGCCTCGGTGGAGGACGTGGCAATTCAATTCGTGGCGGGGCGAGTTCGGGCGATGACCAACCACCTTGAATTCTTGCCAATGGCATGATTCTTCCAGCACCGCGCCCTCCACGGTGACCGCGGCATGAGCCGGGGGGCAACTTTTGAGTTGCTTCAACGCCGCCTGCGCAATGAGCAGGACGTTGTCGGTGACATGAAGCACGCCCTCGCCTGTTCGCAACAAGTTGTCTAGTGTTCCGGAGGGTTCGTAGGGACGCAATAAAAACGAATCGGCATGGGCGTCTGAGAAGACAGGCCCCATCGGGCGTACCCGGATGGTTCCGTCAGGATTTCGCGTGGTGATCAGACCCTCAAGGATCATGGGGCACCACTTTTTCTCATCGGTAACGGGACTCTGCACGCATCAGGGGTTGAGACGCGTTGTTCGCAAGTAAGCGAAGGGGTCTGCCACGTTGACGACCGTGGCGACGAATATGAATGCTGAGTCGCTGAGGATTCGTCCGTCGAATGTGCAGGCGGTTCGCACGCGAGTTCCTGCGATTTCAATTCCGAGATGGGACGAGTAGAGGTTTGCGGTTGAATGCCGTAAAGGTCAAAGAACTGTTGCAGAAGTTCAAACCCGTAATCCGTCAGAATTGATTCCGGATGAAACTGTAGACCCACCACGGGGTACTCACGATGCTGGATGGCCATGACGATGTTTTGTGGTGTTTTGGCCAACACCTCGAGTTCATTGGGCAACGTGTCAGGGGTGGCCACCAAAGAGTGATAACGACAGACCTTCATCGGGCTGGGAAGTCCTGCAAACACCGAAAGGTTGGCATGTTCAATTAGGGAGACCCGACCGTGCATCGGTTCTGGTGACCGATCAACCTTGCCCCCAAACGCCTGCGCGATCGTTTGGTGCCCCAGACAAATCCCCAAAATGGGAATGTGCCCCGCGAACTCTTCAACAATTTCCAGCGAGATACCCGCTTCATTGGGAGTGCAAGGACCGGGTGAAAGAAGAATCGCTTCGGGGGCAAGTTTTCGAATTTCGTTCAATGTTATCTGGTTGTTTCTCGTTACTTGGACAGCATGTCCCAGACACTCGCAGTACCTGGCGAGGTTAAAGACGAAACTATCAAAATTGTCGATAACGAGAATCAACGATCAGCCCCCTGCGAAAACCTGATTATCGGCCTTCCCACGATCAAGACAACCCTGGGCGGTAGGGACCGACCGAACGAATTTCAGTGAATCAGTTCTGTTGCGGGGTAGAATGCCGCGGGCTGCGACGTTCGTCGATTGGGAAACGGATCAGATCGTAAGAAGCTTTGAAAACTGGAAATATGGATTCGATTTCCATCCTTTCATACCATAAGCAGAGATGCGATCTCGCGAGAAACGATTTGCTTATGGTGTCTCATGACGCTCGAGAGAGATCACTCTTTCCGCGTAAACGACCGGCATTTTCCAACGGGGGTGAGGCATTTTTCTGCCTTGGATACCGACTTGATCACGCAGGTGACGCTCGAGATTGACGCCGGGTGCCGCCACGACCGTTGCGATAATTTTTCCATTGCTGTCTTGCAACGCATAGCCACTGGCCTGTCGTCCACCGGAGAGAATCATACGACTGATTTTACCGCGAGCCGTGTAAGAGAGATTCGCGCTCACGGTTGCAAGCCCTGATTCTGGTGCGACTGTGCCCGCGGTGTTTTTCTCACTTTGCTCTGGGGTGTACGGCAGCAATTTTGGAGCCGAATTTCCCAGACGCTCCAACGCGTTCTGTCGAAGTTCAAGTTGTAAAAATCGGTCGAAACGATTTTGGATCTCGCGGATTTTTTTCGCGTCTTGTTCTTCGCGTTTAGCATTCTTAAGTTTGTCGAGAATCCGCTGAAATTCAACCGAATTGGTGTCGGTTTGGCCCAACATGAGTTGGCTTAAAATCTGGTGCGCCCGACTGATTTCAGCGGCCATGGACTCATCCGTTTTTTCGGCGGCCGATTCTGGCTGGTGAGCTTGAGACACATGCTCTTCTTCTTTCTTGATCGAACTCGCCGGCAATACCCCTGCCGATCGCACGGATGAATCTGCACGTTCGGTGGGATCTGAAGAAGCCATATTCTGTTGTCCGAGTGGTAGGGCATTCAGGTCAGGGGCATTCGGAAATGTCACGTTGGTGGGCCCTCGGTCGAGTGCCAAGTTCGATTCATGCACCCAGCGAAATTCGCCCGCCGGCGGTGCGATCAACGCCCAATCTTCGGCACCATCATCGCCGGTTGCCGTTTCTGTTTTCAGGATTTCAACGCGTTCGCCTTTTGCCAATTTAACCTGATAGGTCGCTTCCCCTTGCCGTCTTATTCGGGTTCCTACCCACGCTTTGACTCCGTCTCGTCTCACCACCCCTAGCCCTTCGGATTGGTCGAGATCTAGATCGGATTTCCGGATCAGGCTGAAACTGCCTGCAGGGGGACGGATCGCACGCCAGCCGTTGGGATCTTCGCGGTAAACCTCGACGGTTGAGCCCTTATCCAGGACTTCAGTTGCGTAAGCTTTTCGGGAGGGAGCCGAGTGGACGACTGTCGAACTGTTTTTTATCGTGGCTTCGTACGGGGGATTCGTCTGGGCCATGGCGTTCGTCACTACCAGGAAACCCCATCCCATCGCCAATGTTATCCATCTAAACCGGTCCATCACGCTTCCTTGAATTTCGACACGCGAATCTTGTCAGGCAAGTGTCCCTGCTAGCATTCACGCTGCGGACCCCCCGTCACCCAAGCGGCTTTTAATGAAATGGTCTCGAAGGTGCAAGAGGAATCGGTCTTCTTGAAACAGGTGGCGATAAAGTCGAGGTTGTGGCGAAATGCGCGCTGACCCCAATCATCTCGTGGGTTCCCTCGGTGGAGTCAACGTCTTCCGATTCTTGCTGCTGGCTTAAAGAGAGTTTAAGTGCGCGATGCTCTGACCAATACTCTGAATTGGGTCGGGTGACTGATCCTGCTCCACGTGGCATTGTTCGACACCAATCGTTTCGGCAACTTTCATCACCTTGGCCATGTCGATGGATCCGCTGCCCAGTTCCTTAAAGGCATCATGGGGAACCTGCCCTTCGTCATAGAAAACTTTGGTGCCAACCTTAAGGTCCTTCAAATGCACCTGCGAAACGCGACCCTTGAGGCGTTGCAGTGTTGCACACGGATCCCAGCCCCCAATCTGGGCCCAGAAGACATCCAGTTCAAACTTGCAGTTTTCAGGGTCAAATCCCTCCATGAGTAAATCGAATCCCGTTTTGTCGCCTTCGAGCTTTTCGAATTCGAACGCGTGGTTGTGATAACACAACTGAATATCGGACTTCTTGCACATCTCACCAAATCGGTTTGAACGCTCGATGTACGCTCGATACTGATCGCCGGTCTGACGGAACTTCTTGCCGATATAGCCGAAGACCAGATGTTTCACCCCAAGTTTTTCAGCATCTTCGACCAACGTTTCAAGCGAGGGGGCATTTTTGTTGGTTGGATTGCAAATGGATTGCCAGTCGACGAATGAGGAAGTCATTTTCAGCCCAAGGTCTTCGCAGATGGTCTGAAGTTCAAGGCCTTGGTCAACGCCCCCAAACTCGACCTGGTAATAACCGGCGTCGGCCACCGACTTCAATGTTCCCGGCTGGTCCTCGGCCAACTGATTGCGGACGGTCCACAGTTGCAGTCCGATTGTGGCTTTGTATTTTGAGTCGGCAGGAATGGCCATCAGCGGGCGAGTCAAACTGGCGGTCAACGCGGCGGAACTCGCAATCGCGGTGGTCTTGATAAAATCACGTCGTCTCATGATGGTTCTTTCCGATTTGAAATCTTCTTGTATTGATCAAGCTGCATCCCCACCGCGATGTGTGGGGAGCTCTTGGGTTCCTCAGAGGGCTAACAGTTTAGGGGAGCTTTCCTACGTTAGTTGGAACATCGATTGAAACAATGGGTGTGTTGGCTCGAACGTCGAATCTTGCCGCCTCAAAGGCCACGAGTGCCGGGCAGGCTAGGTGACATCGCCCCCGGTTCAGAGAGACCGCTTGCCATGATCAAAACTCTGCCAAGCCTTGGAGAGGAGTTGGAGGCGAACCTTAAAACTTATGTCCAGCAGAGGGGCCCAGGCCGGTAGTCGTCAGAATTTCCGGGCCTGTCTCTGTCATGAGAATGGTGTGTTCGAATTGGGCCGACAGTTTCCGGTCTGCGGTCCGGACTGTCCATCCGTCTGATTCCGTGGGGCTGGCATCCGCCGTACCCTGATTGATCATTGGTTCAATGGTGAAGCACATTCCCGGCGACAACTTTTGGCGTTGTCCCTCTCGCGTCGGTACGTGAGGGATATTGGGTCGCTGGTGGAAGTGGCGGCCGATGCCGTGTCCCACGTACTTATCGACCACACCAAATCCGTACTTCGCGGCCTCTTGAACGATCACCGTCCCGATTCGAGAGACTGGGCAATCGGGTTCAATCGCCTTGATAGCAAGGTAAAGTGAATCAAACGCACATTGCGTCACCTGCCGTGCTTCTTCCGAGACTTCACCAATAAGAAAAGTCTCGCTCTGATCACCATACCAACCGTCGACGACGGTGGTGAGGTCTACATTGACGATGTCGCCGCTTTTCAACGCGTAATTGTCCGGAATGCCATGGCAAATCACTTCGTTGACACTGGTGCAGCAACTGTTAGGAAACGGATCCTTTTCCCCGGGATATCCGAGGCAAGCTGGCGTATGGCCATGTCGAACGGTGTATTCATGGATGATCTGGTCAATCTCACCCGTCGTGATCCCCTCCTTGATGTGCGGGCGAACATGGTCCAGAACCTCGGCGTTGAATTGACATGCACGTCGCATGTAATCCCGTTCGAGCTTGTTCAGCGATAAACTACGTTGTTTCCGTATCAAACGTTTGGTCTCTCATTGAAATCAGCGAACATTATGCGTGTTTCCATACCCAGACAGCACCGAAACTTGAGTGTATCAAGGGCCGCTGAGTAATGCTACGTGCGGTCATCCTGCGTGCGCTAGTGCCAAAAGGCGGGGCAGTTTCGGAAAAATGGCGGGACCGCTTCGGTCGCGTAGCCCTTTTTCAATGACGATGGCCACGTCTGCGATCACTCGACTAAAAAACGAGAGTCAAACGCGGTGTTGCCGGGAGTTTTTACCGGGAGTTGTTACTGAGCGGCATTGTCGAATACCGCCGTGTTACTGAATCGACCGTGTCGCCGACGGGTTCACGACCGCTTCGAAAAGGTCCTTCACCGTCTTTCGAAGTTGTTCCTCACCGCCAAAATTCATCCCAAGCCGCCGCAGTTTTGTCGTGTCAATTTCATGCTTAGGGCTTTTTTCGACGCCTGTAATGTTGCTGCGGGATCCTGAAAGGTCTCGAGCGATACGGGCAACTTCGATTTCCGAAACGTATCGGTCATAGCAGTTGAATGCCTCGCCTAGAATTGCGTCTCGGGGAGCAGCAATCAGGTACGTGATCCCACGAGCCACGTCCGCCGCATGAACCTCTTTACCGCCCCGTTTGCATTCCACATCTTCGCCTCGCGCAATGGCACCGATCAGGTCATAATATTTGCTTGCCGAGATCCGATGGCTGACCCCATAGACACCGCTGGGTCGGATGGCACAAACGGGGAACTGATGACCGAAGGCAAAACTGTGAACGAATTTTTCCACCGCCGCCTTGTGAGCCCCGTAATGCGAGAATGGCCACAGCGGATGCGTTTCATCGAGGGGGCGGTCATCCATGATTTTTTCATGGACCGCACAGGTCGATACATAGACAAAGCGGTCGATCTGTCGCTTGGCCGCAATTTCCATCAAGCTCAACGATCCACCCAGATTGATCTGGGTGTACTTCGCCAAGTCTCCTTCTGTGCCGCGAAACGTATTGCCGGGTCGCCAGAGTGCGTTGTGAACGACGGCGTCGCAATTTTCCAAAAGAAGCGGCATGCTGCCGGCATCTTCCAGACAGCCCTTCACCCAGTGCAATTTGGGATGCTCTAAAATTCCAGTTCGAGATTCTTCGTGACGAAACCAGGCGTTGACCTCATAGCCCTGACCAAGCAATTCACGAAGTAGATACCTGCCAATGAAACCGGTTCCCCCGGTGACTGCCACTCTCATGTCAACGCCTCGCTTGAGTTGACCGATCTTGTTGCCCTTACTGTTTCCGGCTTTGAAGCATGCTCAATCTGCTACAAATCACACTGCGATTGCGGCAGCGAAGTCGCGAGCGGAGCCGGTTCATAGGAACCTCAAAAAAAACGCCCACATGTCTATTCCTGCGGGTTGCCACCTCAGGCGGTATCACCTTCCGTTGCGGAGGCAGGTTCCAATTCGGCTTTAAGTCCGTCGTGGCCGAGTCGGGCACAAAAGTCACCGAACGACTCGTCCCCATCACGGTCCCGTTTGAACATCTGAAAGACGGGCTGGAGTGTGGGAAGCAATTCGTCTCGTTCGACAAGGTCCTTGTAGATGTACCCCAGTCGCTTGCCCAGACGGCCACCCCCCAGGAATACCGTATAGCGATCCTTCGCTTTGCCTACCAATCCGATGTCGGCGTTATACGGACGGGCGCAGCCATTCGGGCAACCCGTCATTCGGACCGTGAATTTTTCATCCTGCAAGTCGAGGCCCTCGAGCATCGGTTCGAGTTCGTCCATGACGCCCGGGAGTGCTCTTTCACTTTCCGTAATGGCCAAACTGCATGTGGGCCATGCCACGCAAGCAATCGACCAGCGGCGGACATTTGAATACTCTTCGGTCGTTTTGACACCATGTTTTTTAAGAATCTCCATCAGCGTCGATTTCGACGCTTCATCCAGATCCGTCAGAAGAAGACTCTGGTGCGCGGTCAATCGTATTCCCGGCTGTAGTGTGTGGCAGATCTCCCGAAGTGCCGCTTTGAGCTGAACGTTATCGTCATCGTAAATTCGTCCATTCTCGATATTCAGTCCGTAGAACCACTTGCCATTGCCCTGTTCATCCCAGCCCATATGGTCTTCATGTTCGTGGACGTCGATGGCATGAGGTGGTTCGAGCGATTGCCCACAGTACTCCTCGACCAACGCCTTGAAGGCGTCGATTCCCAAAAGATCCACCGTGTACTTCATCCTCGCGACTTTGCGATCCTGGCGGTTTCCATGGTCTCGCTGCACCTTGACGACGGCCTCGGCAACATCCAGTACCTGATCAGGACGAATGAAGGCCATGCGTTTGGCAAGTGCGGGATACGTCTTCTTGTTCGCCGGCGTTGTCCCCATGCCACCGCCAACCAGAACGTTGTAACCCACGATATGATCGTTTTCGACAAGAGCGAGAAATCCGAGATCCTGGGTGTAAATATCGATGCAATTGTCTTCAGGCAGAGCGAGCCCCGTTTTGAATTTTCGGGGCAAGTAGGTCTTCCCGTAGATTGGCTCGACAATTTCGGACTCAGGAGCGCCGCCGACCAACTCTTTTTCTCCGGTCTCTGAGTCCCTGAGCCAGATCTCGAAATAGGCCTTACTCTGCGGCTCAAGGTGAGCCACCAGGCGATCGGTCATGTCACGAAGCTCTTGATAGACGGGCGACGTGTAAGGAGCGGGGCAGCACATCACATTTCGATTAACATCCCCGCACGCCGCAAGCGTGCTTAGCTGGATCTCATTGATGCGTCGAATCAGGTCTTTCAGGCTTCC
>JAKVCA010000005.1:64961-118734 GCA_022448315.1 Pirellulaceae bacterium
ATACTCTTGGCTTGATAGTGAATTCGAGCAGGACCGGTCAGGAAACCCTCATCCGGTGATGGTCGGCGGCCCACTCTTCAAATGTATATTGTCAAAATTTTAGGATTCATGGCAAGACACAATGCAGGGACGGTCAAGTGAGTTTCAGGAAGAGTCACTGGTCACTGCGACGGGATTGGGAAGATCCGCAAGTTCGGGGTTCCGGTATAAAACGTCTGAAAGCAATTCGTGGGAGCCCGCTTCTGAGCCACGCTCGTAATGCCAATTTCGATCGGTAGGGACCCATGCTTCATCCAATGGCCATGGCGCGAAGACTTCTCGTTCAAGGTGGGTGTCCAACGACTTCGAGTTCATCGTGACATTGCCCGCCCTCGGTGGCAGGGGGCCCGCCTCCATTCGGTAACAGCCCATCAGCAAGTCTGGGTCGTAACCTCCCACTCGATTGACGATCTGAGCAATCTCAAACAGACTCAAGCAACGCTGCCCCCCCGCGTGGTGAAGCCCCTGGATGGGGTGACATGAGACCTGATGGAGCATCAAATTCATGCAATCGCAATAGGTTGGCGTCCGGACTTCGTCGTAATACAGCGTTGCTGGTTTTCCCTTTTGAAATCTCGCCTGAATCCAGTCAATGGCTCCCGCGTGTCCGTTGAAACTGATTCCCATCGGAAGTGAAATGCGTAACAGGCAAGTGTCTGGAGCTTCATTCAGGACGAGTTGCTCCGCTTCGACCATCGTTTTTCCGTAGACCGTCACCGGATCGGTTTTGTCGGCAATATCGTGGTTGCCGCCCCGCGTCCCAGAAAAGACGAGATCAATGGAAAGTCGTACGAGTCGACTGTCATAACGCCGGACCATTCTCAGGACGTTGGCGACCCCCTCAACATTGGCCCGTCTCGCCATCGCGGGATCCAGTTCGCAAGATTTCAAGGCGCAACTGCCATCGCAATCGAGGACGGTGCCAAATCGCCATTGCTCGAAGAGTTGCTCGAGGCCTGCTTCGTCTTCGAGATCACAGCCGATGAGGCCCGGCCCGTTCAGCGGCCAATTGTCGGCTCGTCGCAAGCCAACGACCTGCCCCGGGTAAAGGGTGTGGAAATAGTGGAAGGCGTTGTAGCCCGCGACTCCTGCGACTCCGGTCACGAGTAACGGCAATTGAGGTTGGGGAAGACTGAGGGCATTCGACACGTGGCAGGAAGCTCCAAAGAGGGATGACCAAGTTCTCGTATGGTGTCCCAGACCGAGCCTTATGAACAGGGGAGTCCGGCAAACGGAGCTATGCTAAACCGTTTTTTCAATGGGCTCCCTAGGGTAACCCACTTTTTCTCGCCTCAGTCCTCCATAAGCGTGGACAAAAAGAGCCGCCCATCGACCGGGCTTCGCAATCGGACGCGTCTGATGAGGGTGAGCGTGCCGGTATCTTGAAATTCAATAAGTTCCCGACGGTTCTCCACCGTTGCGAGTTCCCAGATTCCGCCACGTTTGGAAGTTGATCGAGTTTCGGACCGTTCTGACGGAACCATCGGCCAGGGCGATGTTCACCACCTGAGGGTGGTAGGAGCGAGAGGTAATGATCGCGTAGGTGGGATTTCCATTTCTCCCATTTTTGCCCTCCTGCCACGAGTTGTAGTCCACATCGAGAATCGTTCCATTCGACAGGTAAGGAACTTTCGAGTTGGGCGGCAGAGTCGTGGTCACTCCCGTGTGGTGTACTCGACCGTCAGGCCATTCGGTATGTCCCGTATTTTTGAATTGTACGCCTGTGGCGGCGATCGCTGCTGCCTGCTCCGGAGTCGAAGGGATCACACGTGTTGGAGGGCCCCCATTTCGCAGGTAGGGTGTCCACGCTTTCACTTCTGCGGCCAAGATCGTATTGCTTGCGCCGTCGACGATGCTCCCAAAATTGAGTTCACTGTTTGGAAAGAAGAGGCCTTGGCCACCAAGTTCAGTGACCGGGTTGAACACGAACCAGGGCCCGTAGTTGAAGCCGTAGGTCGTCGGGTAAAGGCGAGGTCGGCCTCTGCCGGGGTCACGAACCAAGTTACTTTTGGGGTCACTTGGACAACTGTAAACCGGGATTTTCAGTCCATCGATCACCTGCTGAAAATCCCATCCAACCTGTAGGTTGACTTTGTCATAAAGGTTGCCTTGCTCAAGGTAGGGCAAGATGCGTCCGTGGACCCCCCAACTCCCGTTGTTCGCCGTGGAGGTGACGGACGTGTCGACCGTGGCGCCTGGAGGGAAGACTCGATTAGTCGACACATAATTATGGGTCGCCAGCCCAATCTGCTTGAGGTTGTTCTGGCACTGAATCCGTCGTGCTGCTTCGCGCGCCATCTGAACGGCGGGAAGCAACAGTGCGATCAGGAGACCGATGATTGCGATGACCACGAGCAATTCAATCAAGGTGAATCCACGGCGCATGTTTCGCCTTGAGGCTGGATTGTACTTTGGGGTTATCCCTTCGGCCAAGGTTGTTCTCCCACAACATTTCGTCGTGTTCTGAGCTGGAATCATGCAAAGTTTTGAAGGCCTAAAATTAAGTTTCATCCGTGGAATTCGTCGAGACATGCCACTCTAAAACGCCAGAGTTGCTGACAGGGAATGGATGACGATGATGACGAGTCGTGATCGATGGGTCCTCAAGAGGCCTTGCGGATTGGTTGGTGCCCCGAGGTTGAGATTGGAGGTTGTTTAGTTGGAACGTCGCAGGTCAAACATTCCTGTTGGAATCTGCTGGTTGGTGTACCAGTTCATCCACGCGGCTTTGTCAAATTGGTAATCGACCTCAGTGATTTTCTGAAGAGCCGCTCGCACGCCCTCATTTTTGCTTTGGACCGTCACGGTCTTTGGACCTCCACCATTAAATTGGAAGGCTCCGCCCCCCTGGTTGTCGAATGTAGGTGAGATGGCGCCCGGGTTGCCTGCATTTGGGTTGTTGATTTTATGGGAGGTGACCACGCTTTCAATCAAAGCCCGGACCGCTTCGCGATTCCCTAATTCGATCAACGCTCGGCCCGCACGATTGATCACGCTCGGAGAGTACTTGGCCGGATCCAGGTAAATCATGAGATAACGCTGTGTGCTGGGATCACCGAAATCTTTCAGAATGTTGATGGCCCGACTGCGAATCAATTCTTCATCTTCCAGTAGGGCGATTTGAATAAGGGGATCCTGGACGTCCGGGTGCTTGATCTGTTCCAGCGTTTCCAGCCAGAGGATTTTTCCATCGCGGGACGTCTCTTTGCCCAGCAGGTCGACGATCGGTTTAATCGCTGCGGGGTCTTCGACGGCACGGAGGTTGGCCAACATCTCAGCGTGCCGGATTTTTCCAATCCCTTTTCTCCAGACTCTTAGGTTGCGGATGAAGTTCGTCTGCCTCGCTTCGAAGTCATCCTTGCGGCGTGAGATCTCATATTCTTCGAACAGCATGCCATTATTGAGACGACCGTCTCGACGGAGGATTTGATCTCGGGTGGCCCACTCGCCACGGATACGACTGTATCCGAGGTCGTGTCGAGCGTCTTCGTGTTCGGGGTCCAGCTTGATGACCTGAAGAAGATGGTATTCCTGTTGGGGGCGAAGCCGGTTTTCCTCGCACCATAATGCCAATTCGAAATGGGACTCCGGCGTGTTCTGGACGAGCTTCTTTTTCTCGAGGTAGGCAAGTTCCTCGGGGCTGGTGGTCTCGATCTGTCCGATATGGCTCCGCAGGATCTGGATTGAGCCTCCGGATGCCAAAGAGATCGTTAGAAGCTGATCATCCTCAAGCTTCTCCTGATTTACTACCGATCCTGCGATCTCACCCCCGTTTCTAAGACGGATACGGTCATCACCCTGAGCCGATGTGCCCAGGCTCAGGATCATGGCGAGTGTAATCAAGCGAGGCAATATGGGCGTGTCCATCAAAATGCCAGTTGGGTTGGGGGTGATCACCAGGCGAGTGAAACCTCGAATCTCACTCACCGCGTGTCTGCGGGGGCTCACATGAGTTGAGCGTAGGAATCGATCACATGGATTCGATGTGACCCTTCTCGCTCCGAAGTCTGCTCAGTTAAGTATAAGGAATGGCTAGACTGCAAGCCGTGTATTTGTCCGTTTATTTGTCGAGAATGAAGGCATGGGCTAAAGCTGTTAGTCGGACTTCAGGAGTCCGTCGGGTAATAAGGTCGGACGTCGACCCATGACATTTTAGCCCGCTCGGCTGCCTGAATCCCTAAATCCGAATCTTCCAGCACACAACATTTTTCCGGTGCGACTGATAACCTGCGAGCCGCCTCGAGGAAAACGTCGGGTTCAGGTTTGTGTTTTTCGGTATCCTCTGCCGCCACAATGGTCTCGAATAACTCGGTTATTTTCAGATGGTCAAGCTGTTTCAAGACGATGTCTCGAAATCCACCGCTAGCAACGGCGAGAGGCATTTTTTCGTGGAAATCACGAGCCAACTGCACGACCGGGACGATCGGTTCAACGAGATGCAAGAGTTGGATGAACCTCGCTTCTTTGGCCTCCACAAGGGTGGGAAAGTTTAATTCAATACCCTGTTCCTTTGAAAGAAGGGCGATGATTTTGTCGCTAGGGACGCCCGCGAGTGCATGAAAACGTTCCCTTTCAAAGACCACTCCAAGGGGCTCAAGAATGTCTCGCCAAGTCTGATAATGGTGAGGCATGGAGTGGGTCAGTGTGCCATCGCAATCAAAGATGATCGCTTCCGGGGCATGGGCGACCAACTCCTGTTCCAGTTGACGAAATTTTTCTGCAGAATCTAAATCCATGGTGTCGGTCATCACTCGGGACGCTTCCTTGTTTCATCCCCTGTTTCGTTGAACACTGCGGCGGGCATGAGGGTAGATTTAGCGTCTTTACTCGGGTAAAAGGCTGGACAAGTCTTTAAATACCTGTGAAAATTAGGGTATCTAATCATGAATACTCCAACACTCTCGTCTTCACAATGGAGGGTCAGCGATATGGCCACCTCATCCAGGAAGGGATTTACACTGGTCGAATTGCTGGTAGTGATTGCCATCATCGGCATTCTCATGTCGCTGTTGCTGCCAGCGGTCATGACTGCTCTAGCACAAGCGCGGAGAGTTTCCTGTCTCAACAATATGCGTGAACTTGGTCGTGCGACGATTAGTTACGAAGCGGTGAACAACAAGTATCCATCGCTGTTTACATCATGGCCGAACCGATCAGCACCCGCACGTGTTCACCCCTGGTTGGTTTCAATTCTCGGAGAATTGGATCAGCAACTGCTTTACGAAGACATCATCGCGAACGGAGCACCCAGCGGTGGTTCTTACGTTGCTGTGTTTAACTGTCCTTCGGATCCGGCGGCAACGCGTAGTGGAGGAGAGTTTTCCTACATCGCCAATACGGGGATTCCTGACTACGAATTTTACGAAGGTGCAAGCCTTGAAGCACAGCCATTCGGTGGAAAGGGAACAGGGATATTTTTTGACCGTTCCGTCAGAGCAGCGAACCGCGGTGTAGAGATCAATAGCAGTCGAGTTCGCGATGGCTTGGGCGCGACATTGCTTTTGTCCGAGAATCCGAATATTACTCTGTCAGGCCTGCAATGGACGGCCGCGGAATATAACGGTGAAGCCCTTCAGGAGTATGGCTTCGGCATGGTTTGGAATAACCTCAACGGACAGCCTCCTTTTGCGAATATTTTCGGCGGACGAAAGAAACGTGACGCCACCATGTCCAACATTTTCTCTGATGAAACGGATCCTTGGGTGCTGGCGAGACCTGCCAGTTTTCACTCGCAGTCGTTCAATGTCTGCTACGCAGATGGTCGGACGGATTCGCTGCAAACCACGCTTGATTACCGCGTCTACTGTCTCCTGATGAGTTCCGATTCCAAGGACGCTCGCAATTACAGTCCGACCGGCGCTGGTATCGGTCGAGTTGATGAGACGATGTTCGCTCAGTAATTCGTTGTCCTTTCCCGTGTTACGGCATTTGGGTCAAGCGACAAGCTTTCACGTGATGTACAAAACCCCGGCAAATTGTCGGGGTTTTTTTGTGCCAGATGGGTTTGGGACGCTTACGTTGCGTCAGGGTGGTCTTGCAAAAAAAACGGGCGAGACAGATACTGTGTGCCCAGTATGGCCTGAAAGTCCGGGGCAGAACCACGATCGATCAATGGTAAGGCTTTTCCAGCCAAACCCCGCAGCAGACTGCTGCCTCGTTCTCTGGGGCATCAAATTCGTTGCTGAGGTGCTGGGGTGATGCAGTGCTAGGGTGATGGATGGATTGCGGAGTTGATACCTAGAGCACCTCATTCATTTTACCCCCTGTGTTCATGAGTCAGCTTACCGTAGGCGTGTTCCTGCAAGACCCAAACGGAGAGTCAGAATGATCGTCGTGATGGAGAAAAGTGCGACTGAAGACCAGATCGAACACATGGTCCTTCGAGTCGAAGATTTGGGTCTGAAGGCACATGTCATCCGTGGGGCGGAGCGCACGGTCATTGCGGCAATTGGTGACAAACGCGAACACATGAAGGAATCGCTTGCAAGCGGTAGTGGTGTTTCAGACGTTGTGCCGATCATGGCGCCTTACAAAGTGGCGAGTCGTGAGGTCAAGCCGGAGCCGACCCAAGTTCAAGTTGGTAGTCTCGCGGTTGGCGGTGGTGCGATCGGTGTGATCGCAGGGCCATGCAGCGTTGAGGATGAAGAACAGATCATGTCAACCGCGCGGGCGGTGAGGGCGGCTGGCGCGACAGCGCTACGTGGTGGCGCATTCAAGCCGAGGACCAGTCCATACAGCTTCCAGGGACTCAAGGAAGAAGGTCTGAAGTTGCTGGCCGCTGCTCGCGAAGAAACGGGCCTCGCGGTGGTGACTGAGGTGATGTCGACCGAAGATGTCGAAATGGTTTCCAACTACGCGGACGTGCTTCAGGTTGGGGCACGTAACATGCAGAATTACCGACTCTTGGAAGCAGTGGGCAAAGTCCCCAATGCCGTTCTTCTTAAACGCGGCGCGAGTGCCACCATGGACGAACTACTGCTGGCAGCGGAGTACATTCTGAACGAGGGTAATCCCAACGTCATGCTTTGCGAACGCGGGATTCGGACATTCGAATCGCATACCCGATTCACATTGCCCCTCGCAACCGTACCCTACTTACACAATAAAACGCACCTGCCTGTTGTCATTGATCCAAGCCATGGAACTGGCCATACCTCGCTGGTTCCTGACATGACCTATGCGGCCATTGCCGCTGGCGCCGATGGTTTGATTCTTGAAGTGCATCCGGACCCGGAAAAGGCCATGAGTGATGGCTATCAGTCACTCAACTTCTCTCAATTCGAGCGGGTGATGCAGCGAAGTAAGAAGCTTGCGGTTGCGATGGATCGAGTCATTGCCCAAGCCAGCGAGATCGCAGCAGGCTAGTCGCAGGTTGGCGTCTCGATCCGAAGGGTCTGCCATGTTGGTGAATTGGAGCCGAGCCAAGCCATTGAGTGATTTTGGATCGGGACTCTTGATTCATGGGGACGACAAGTTTTCAGTATCGACTTAAGGACTGACCGTTTTTTCAAATTGTGTCCATGCATTCAGGAATCGGGCCAACGCGCGTTGCTGAGGCTGCGGTAGGGCAGCGACCAGAAGTTGATTTTCAGCATCGAAATAGAATCGCTTCCCCGGATCCTGGGGCCCGACCGCCCGAAAGACCTGGGGCAATTGGGCCGAGAGTTCCTCGGACGAGATACCCAGGGTCATGAGACGCGAGACGTCGTAGAACTCGATATCGGGCGCGCCCAAGGCAGCGTCGATCGTTGTGATCTGTATGAAGTCTTCATGAACGACGCGGAAGCCCAGTCCTGCAGGCCGAAGCAGATCGTCGAGAGCGAGGTCGAGTGGAAGGGCAGCTAGACTGCAGGAGAGTTCCGTTTCGATGGTCCACCCCTGTTCATTCAGACGCTTCCAGTCCACCAAAATCGTGCCCTCGACCTGGCCACTCAACTCCTGAACCAACTGCTGAAGAAGTTTTGGTTGCAGGTGTTCCAGAGAGACTTCGGTCTCGAGCATCTTTCTCGCAAGGTCTCTGCGACTCATGCTGACCGGCGCCGCATCCGAGCGATCCTCGAGTTTGTCCTGCCATTCGGATAAGAACTGCTTGATCTTGTAAATCACCAAGGGTGTCTGCCGAATCGTCAGTCGGTCGATATTCCTTTCGAGAGAGGCCCCTGACTCTGCCGACCAACGCTCCGGTTCTACCATGGCAAAAATCAGTTGCGTCAAAATGCCCGATTGAGGTGGGAAGTCGTCCGCGAGCCGTCCTAATGTCAATTCCTCTGTGACGAGGCCGTCTGCTCCCTGAACGGAGATGACGACGAGATTGTCGTCTCGATACCAACCCAGCCCAAGTGGCTCGAGTGTCCCGCTCAACAGGTTGCCCAAAGAGGTCTCCTTTGTTGACACGGTGAGCGGGGCGGTCATCGATGTATCGGTCGCTTCGAGCGCTACTGGATCGACCATGATCGGAAGGCCCGACAACCCTCGGGCGAAATTGATCAACCCTTCCAGCGTTGTCGCTTCGATATTCACGGAGGCAAGTGGCAATTCCATCCCCGCCTCGAAATTGATTTTCTTTGGTTTTGGGCGTTCCGCAAAAACTTCGTTTGGCGTGACTCGTACTCGGTAGGCGACTCGAAGCTCTTGCTCGGCTATCGCCCTCGCTTTGTCGAAAGCAGATTCCTCCATGATGGAGCCCAAGGCATTGAGGTCAGCAAGTACCGTATCGAATGGACTTACCGTGGAGCCCGCTTCTAGAGAGGGCGTCTCAAATTCTGGGGGGGCTGCGTCAGGGTCTTCATTCTCTTGAGGTTCAGGATCGCTCAGAGCCGAGTTTTCATCGTCTCCGGTATTTTCGACGTCTGATCCGGATGGCTCGATAGGTGCGGCTGACGGGTCGACCACGGTTTCAGGATCGCCTTCTTCAGTCTCTGGTTCCGTGGCTTCATCCGTGGCGGAGGCCTCAACCGTTTCTTGAGCGACGCCCGTGGTTTGGTCTGTCTCTGCTGGAGGCGCCTCGGACGGCGTTTCGTTCTGACTGATTTCCCTGTCGGCTTTACCGAGTTGGGTAACAATGAATCCGATTGCTCCTAGTACAATCACGACACCCACACTTACCGCGGTCCCCAGAACCAGCAATTTTCGACGTGCCTGTGTTTCTGCACTCGTCCAGGCGGCGGACGGCATGAGATCTTTGGCCTGGGGCTCCGAGTGACTCCCTGCTGCAGCGGGTTCCGCGGTCGTTACCTCAGGCGAAGTCTCTGGATGCGAGTCGATCGTTTCTTCAACAGAGTCTGTCTCTTGTGGCGGCGTCACCTGAACCATACTGCCGCACTTGGGGCAGGCGAGGATTTTACCGATCGCAGATTCCTTGGTGACCTTCAGCTGGGTCAAACAGGAGTCGCATTGGATATGGAATGGTTTCACGAAGCACTACCTCCAAACACCTCAGGAAGAGGGTGGGAATTACGCAGGGCTGCCTTACGCGTGGTGATCAAGATCACGGTTCTCGTCTTATCATCTGGGTCAGGGACCGCAACCCAGAGCAGTTTTTGTCTCTCGTCAGCCGGGCTCTCGGATGCTTTATCCGGATTGGCTGCGACCACGAGTCCGGTAAGGACATCCGCGAGCGGTTGATCATTCATTTCGAAGTTGCTGATGCGCTGATTTTGTGTGATTCCCTCCTCCCGGAGATCACCGCCCATCAGGCGAATTTCAAAATCGAAGGGCAAGCTCTTGAATCGGTCGGAGATGGAAATTTGTAAATCGCCCATCACGTTGATCATGTCGTTTGAGGAAACCGAGAAATCAACATTTTGTTGCAAAAGTTCGGCCATGTTCTGTGGCAACGGGCCCTCGTTGTCGACGACCTTCGATTCGGTAACCGGTCCCGCAATGGTGGAGAGCGCAAGTTCCGTGCCCGCCACCAGGTTATGAGCGGCTGGGCCAGGGAGCCAAGCATTGATCTTGGCGAGATTGCTCTCCACCCCAACGCGGGAGAGCAGGAAGCCTTCACGGACCCAGGTAACGTAGCGGAGTCGAACTTGCTCCCAGTAAGGGTTTGACGGTAGCGAGGCGACGCCCCGTTCGATCTGAGATTGCCACGTCGGCAGGGCACCCTCGAGATAACCCGCAAGCTGTGCGGGCGACTGACTGATTTGGCCTTTGGCAACAAATTCCACAAACAAATCTTCATCCACATGGACGCTCAGGCAGCCAGCTTGAATGCCACCCATCAACACGGGTTGCAAAGGTTGCCATAAGGGTTGCCAAGCGCCTTGCATCCAAGCTTGACTGCTCGGGTTGCTGAGGTTTGTGGACAAGAAGATCAAATTTAAATGACGGTCCGTATCGACCGTTTGCACAATGCGTCGTAAGTCAGGTTGCATCGTCGGAAGCTTGTCTGTGTTCTGCTGCGCCTGACTCACCAGATCTGCGGGTCCCACCACAAAGACGCTTACGGATGATGATGGGTCATCCGTCTTCTCGGCCAACCAATACGACTGGCTATCGGTCTCGAGGACTCCATCCTGCACGTCGCCAGCGCCAGATTGATTTTTCCACGAGGTGATCAGCGTGGATTCCGGTTTAGCGTCGGTCAATTCCACACGATAGCAAGCTCGGTACCCCGCCTGACCTGCCGCGGCATCATGGAGAGAAATCGTCAGTGATTGGATGCGTTCAAGATCAATGCCCGTAAGGGCCTGCCACTCATTGGTGGCGTCTGAAAAAGCGGGCCCCAACGCATTGAACAACAGATCGCCTTCTGGGGCCTTCAAAAGGTCTGATGGTCGAATGGTGATCAATAATCTGGGGCTGTTGGGGACCTGTTTAAAATCGAGTGCGGTACCCTGCGTCGGCGATTCCCAGAGACTCTGACCGTCATCCTCAATCAGGACCTGTGGGGTTACCGCGTCCGGATCGTATTGTGCAACAGGCGGAGTGTTATCGGTCTCGTTGTTACCCTCAACGTCAGGTTCATCGTCCGATTGGGCAATATTTCCGGTTCCGGATGAGCCGCCGCTCAATAAAAAACCGATTCCTCCAGCGATACCGCCGATAACCAACACTCCTGCGATCACCAGGCCGATGACCTTCTGCCGACGCTTCGCCTGCTGCCTTGCCTGAATGAAACGTGCGGGAGAATTGTGGGGCATGGGCTTTGAGTTGTCCCCCACCATCAAGGCCGGGGTGGCACCCACTTGGGAAGGATTCGAGACGGGAAGCTCAACGAGTCGCGATCGTGCCTGAATCCATTTTTCGTATTCGACCTGAGTTTCAGAGGGAGGTGGAGGCGGAGCCAGAGAAATTTGATTTCCGACAAACTGAGAAATTTGGTCTGCCACGGACTCAACGTTCTGATAACGAATGTCGGGTCGTTTTGCCATCATGTAAGTGATGATCTGGTCGATTGCTGATTCCACGCCAATGTTGGACAGTGACACGAGTTTCTCTTCGGAGTGCCGCTTCATGACTTCCGAAAGAGTTTGCCCATCAAACGCAGCACGTCCGGCAAGCAATCTGTAAAAAAGGCCGCCCAACGCATAGACGTCGGTCAGAACGTTGTAGTCGGATTGAAGGACGGAGAGTTCGGGGGCCAAGTAGGCGGATCGTTCGTAAAGGTCCGTTAAGGTAGGTCCAGATGCCGTGTAAAACGAAGCGGGGACGTACAGAGGATCTCGCCACAATAGAGTGGTGCCATCTTGAGTTTCGAAGATGGACTCGGGGCGAAGATCCGCGTGGACCAGTTGCTGTTCATGGAGTGACATCAGGCCCTGACAAACTTGAAAGATGCAGGTCGATGCTTCCGGAGTTGTCAGCTTGTTCTGTTCTTCCAAACGGTCTGAGAGTCGCTGCCCCACCACGATATCCATGATGAAACCATAGTATTTGTCTTCCTCTAGCAGTTCATACGTCCGAGCCAGTTGACTCGATTTCGCTGCCCGGTAATTTTGAATATTCAGACGGACCTGATCGACGGACAAAACGGATGGCCAATCGTCTTTCGAGAGCAGGCGAAGGGCCAGTTTGTGACCGGTGGGAATATGTGTCACTTCATAACAACGAGCGAAAACACCTCCCTCGATGCGGTCAATAATACGATAATCGTTCCACACCAAAGGCAGTCGCACCCCTTTGAGCAACGCTTTCGCCTGAAACGGCGTGATCAAGCCGGCTCGGATTAGCGCTTTGGCCAGTGGCCTGGGCTCACTTTTGGTCACCTCCCCGACCGTTTGCTCCACCTCGCCCTCGGCTGCTGCCAACTGGGTCGGCGACAATAGCTGGCTATCAGAAAGCCTTTTCCAAAATGTTGGTTTGGTTTCAGTCATGAATTAACGCGATAAGATTTTGGTTTGGTCTTAGTGTTTGCGTTTCCGGCTTCGAATTGTGGTCAGAGGAACGGCGACAAGGGCATCCACTGATCGACGGGGTTTCCGTGTGGCTCGTTTTCTGTGTCGCTTGTTCATTCTCCAGCGAACAAGCCTTTTTACCAAGCATATGAAGTCAGAAGTCTAGGTTGCGAAGGCGTGTGACGCAGCCTGCAAAGTGAATGATCCATGTGATAGGGCGAATTCCTGTACGTTTACGACGGAATTTGTCGGCAGCACGTTCATGGGGCGAGACGTCAATGCTTGCATTTGACTTTGAATCGACAGGTCGGGCAGGGGCCATTCTTTTTTGATTTCACCCCACCCATTAATTTGTAAACCTCGTTATACCAGAAGTTTACGTCACATTGGTGCTGCGTTCATTCACGCTGGTAGGTGGAGAAGTAAACAGAATTTGTGGCCCCGCCTAAAAGTTCCATGCGTCATTATTTTGTTTGTCCGCGATCTGCATTGACGTCGATTGATGACCCTACTACGATCTGCGCCTCTCCAGAGATCCTGATGGGTCCAAGGGGTGAAATCAGGAAAGATTTAACGATTTTGATGGTTCTTCGGGCTGAAAAGGCCGAAAAGAAGAGTAACTATACGTCTGGTCGAGTGCCATGTGCCTTCGATTCTGACGTGATGATGAACACGCAAACCGAACCGACTTGAGAACGATGAACGTTTTTCTGTCGGAAGAAATCAATCGACGACATATTAAGACAGCTGCTAAGGAAGGCAAGAAATGATGTGTTCGAAATCATTCTGTTATCACACTCTTCTCGGAGTGCTGGTTGTTGGTAGCCTGTCCGCGACAGGGTGCAAATCAGGACCCAGTTTCAGCATGCCCTCGATGCCTTCAATGTCATCGATGGTTTTTTGGAAGAAAGACAAGGGTGACGATCTTGCGAGTCGCGCGGTGGAACAACCTCAGCCTCCGTCCTCCGCATTTTCTCCCGCACCTTCGACTCAGAGCGATGTTGGCAGTGGCTACGGCGGGTATCAGGCGGGTTACGGGGGTTATGGTGAAAACCCCAACAACCAACTTTCCAACGCGAGCGGCACTGACATTGGGGCGGCCAATGGGGTTCAAGGATCGTCGCAATTGCCACGACAGCCTTACGGCTCCCAAGCAAACGCGGCACAACCTTACGGATCCATGGCGGCAGCAACCCCTCAAAACACCTACGGCAACCAGGCCACGTTGAATGCGAGGTCTCCTTACGGCACGTCTTCCAACGCCGCATCGCCTTATGTTGGTCCAGAGGCTCAGACCGCGTCTTCCAATTCTAACGCAGTGAATTGGCCAAGCACTCCGGCCAACGCAGCTATGGGTTCCGGTGCGACCACGACCATCCCGAACCCGTACGCCGCATCGAATATGGCTCCTTACGGAGCATCCAGTACGAACACGATGCCAGCTGGATATGGAACGACTCAAAATTCGCCACCCGCAGCTACCGGAGCTACCGGCGCAACGTTGACCTATCCAAACACGGGAATGGCACCGATTTCGCCAAGCACCTCTCCGACACCGAGTCGGGCATTGCCCGCGACGTTGTCCCAAGCCCAGGGCTCTTACACACCTGGTTCGACGCGCCCCGCGACACCGGACACGAGCGGAATGAGCACTCCTTCTGTCGCTGAGCCTGTCAATCCTCCCACGAACACGATGCCTCCGGCGACCAGTGGGTATCCAACGGGTTTGCCGTCCAGTAGCGGCGGTGCTTTCCAAGTGCCCGGAGGTGGCGGGTTTCCGACCTCCCAGCCGAGCCCAAGCCTTTATCGCTAACCGATCGACGCTCGCGATAATCTGAAAGTGAAACTGAAGCGGCCGAATGAGGAAACTCGTTCGGCCGTTTTTTCATGCACAGGTGGATTCGGAATGTACAGCTTCGGAGATTACCAAGGTGACATGCCGCCATTGACGCAGGTGGTTTGGCCCGTGATGAACGAAGCTTCGTCGCTGGCTAGAAATTTGACGGTCTGTCCGATGTCTTCGGGCGTTCCCCATCTCCCCATAGGGATCATTTCCAAATATTCGTCCTTCATCTCCTGAGGATCGGATTCGTGACGTTCAACGGGAATCCAGCCAGGAGCGACCATGTTGACCGTAATCCCATGCGGCGCGAGTTCTTGAGACATGCTTCGAGACCAACCCACCTGGCCGCCCTTGGCAGCGACGTAAGCACTGAATGGAGAGACACTCCGCTGGTAGACTTCGCTGGTGATGTTGATGATTCTGCCCCATCGTTTGTCCTTCATGTTGGCCAAGGCTCTTCGCGTCAGTAGATAGGGACTCTTAATGAAAAAGTCGATCATTCGCTGGTAAAACTCCCAATCATACTCTTCGATGGGTTTGAGAGGTTGCTCGCAAGTGGCGTTTGCAACAATGATGTCTACCGGTCCGAGCTGAGACTCGATTTCCGAAAACATCCGGTCGACTTCCGACTCGGAAGTGACGTCCGCCCGAACCAGTGACGTGGCAATTCCTGCGTCCTTGTATTCCTGCAGGGCCTGATTGGCTCGTGTTTCATTATTGGCGAAGTTGACCGGGACTTTGGCACCTGCCTCGCCAAGGCACCGGCCGATCGCCTTGCCCAATCCCGTACTGTTGCCTGTAACCAACGCGACCTTACCATGGAGTGATTGCGACATGCTTCAATGGTCCTCAATAAGCTTTTAGGTGAACGGCCTGCGAACGGAAACGTGGATGCGAGTCAGTCTTGGTGACGACGTCTACCGTTACCGCGAAAACAGCTTATCAGACATGCGACGTTTCGCCAGATGAGCATGAGCGTCAAAACTCGAATGGTCCCTTCAATTTTGTCTAAGTTTAAAATCTGGACAACCCAAGCTGCAGGGAGTCGCTGTGCTCAATTCAGAAAACTGGACCCCAGACGCGCTTCGTGGATTGCAACGGCACCTAGGGCTCAAGGAGATCGACTATTACCCTCAGATCGATTCAACGAACTCGGCGGCATTAACAAGGATTCGAGGGGAATCCATCGACACGCCCATGCTCGTACTGGCCAATGAGCAAGTGGCCGGACGAGGTCGTTCTGACAACCAGTGGTGGTCAACCACGGGGGCGTTGACCTTTTCCCTCGTGATTTCCCTTCATCCTCCCGAACGGGTTCAAATGTTGCCGCTTGTGATGGGGGTTGGAGTCGCACGTGCCTTGAATGAGTTTCGTGGGCGGCATTCCGAAGTTCATTTGAAGTGGCCGAATGATCTGTTTTGGGGAGAAAGAAAACTTGCAGGTTTGCTCGTTGAGTCAGTTAGNGGAAAGGATGCTCTGGTCGTTGGATGCGGCATCAATGTNAATCAACGCATGGAAGAGGCTCCTGAGGACTTCAGGCATCATTCCATCTCGATGTACGACAGGTGTGGAGAAATGTTTCAATTGCCGAAGGTGTTGGAGCGCGTGCTATGGCATATGTTGCGGGTTGACGATGAATTTCGGCGAGGGGAGACCGGCTGGCAGTCCGAGTTCCGAAAAGCCTGCTGGTTGACGGGGCATATCGTTCAGGTGAAACAAGGTGAGCAGGCTTGGGTGGGGCGGTGTGTTGGGATCGACGACCATGGGCAACTGACAGTTGAAACGGAACAAGGAGTGACAGTAGTAAGCTCTGGAACGATTCGCCGCATGGGTTGAGAGATGTGAGTGACGGATTTACCCAGAGGATCTTGACACTCGACCGGGTCGTTGATAATTTCGGCTATCGTTGATCGACAAGGGCGGTAAACACGTCGGGGGATTAGCTCAGTTGGGAGAGCGCTACAATGGCATTGTAGAGGTCATCGGTTCGAACCCGTTATCCTCCACTGACATGCAAAGCCTCGGAACTTCATGGTTCCGAGGCTTTTTTATGCCCGCGTCGTCTCGTGCCCACCAAGTCTCCTTGTAGATTCAATCTCTTTGTAGACCCCATATTCTTTGTGGAACTGCACGCGCGACGTGGCGATCAACGGACGGTTGATCTCCACAGGTTCAATGGGTTGGCGTTCATGAGGCTGGTTTTTCAAGCCCGCTGACTTCACGACTTCACTGTCATGAGGCCGACTTCCCGTGACGTCTTGTCACTTTGGACGCCAGTTGCCATCGTCGAACGGCGTGGGTCGAAATTCAGTCGCTTTGGATCGACGGTCTGTAAAACCTGTTCAGTCGGTTCGCGGCGGTATGACACAGAGTTTCCGAAAAATCGTCAGCACTGGAACCCCGTGAATGGGGTGTTTTCTTCACGGTGAACGACGTGGCGGCCGGTCTTGTGGCTTTTTCGCTTATTCCGGAACGCCTTCTCAATAAGCATGGGCTACGGTTAATTGGTCTGCACTGAACCGCCCCGACCTCAGCACCGCAGAGACGCTGCGAGGTTGTTTGTGGGAAACCCGTCGTTTCAATGCAGCAAGACTCCAAAGAGGCCGCACGATGAGCACTCAACACTCAAATTCACAGACGTCTGAGATTTCAGCTTGCGCAGATGAACGCGAAGTTCTGGATCGCGATGAACTGCTCCAGCGTTGCCTGGGTAACTTCGAATTTGTTGAACGTATTCTCGACCGTTTTTCCGAAGACTTCGAAACCAAGTTGGACGGGATTCGTGAGTTGTCCAAGTCGCGTGAAGTCTACCAATTGCACCAACTTGCACATCAGATGAAAGGGACCGCAGCCAATATCGCGGCCCATAGAATTCAGGCGTGCCTCTGTGATCTGGAACGCTCGATTGACGAAGAGACATGGGATTCGTTGGATTTATTGATCGACAGTCTGGAGTGTGAATTCCGCGGATTCCAAAAGGTCCGCCAAACACCTGCGCAGGCCAATACGCCTTCCGATCCATCCAAGCAGGGAGTCGCAGATCATGAATGAGCCTGCAGGTCGCCACGTCCTTGTTGTCGAAGACGACCCGATAAGCGGTGAGATACTCGAACAGTGTCTTTCCGCATTTGGATATCGCGTGACATGCGTGAACGACGGTCGAGCCGCGATCGAGAAAATTCGATCTGGGAAGTTCCGTTTAGTCATCTCGGACTGGGAAATGCCAGAGTTGGATGGAATTGGTCTTTGCAAGTCGATTCGGGAACGTCGTAACGGGGACTACATCTACACGATCCTGCTCACCTCACGTAGTGGCACATCCAACATCGTTCAGGGACTTGATTCTGGCGCGGACGATTTCATCACCAAACCCTTCAACCAGGATGAACTCCACGTTCGTCTGCGAGTGGCGGAGAGAATTTTGGCACTCGAGGGCCGGGATCTTCTTATTTTCAGTCTGGCCAAGTTAGCGGATTCTCGTGATCCTGAAACGGGCGGTCACCTGGAACGAATTCGCCAGTATTCAAGACTCCTTGCCGAGCAATTGTCGCACTCCGACAAGTATGCTGATGTAGTGGATGGCGATTTCGTTCAGATGATCTATTTGACCAGTCCGCTCCATGATATTGGCAAGGTTGGTATTCCCGACGGGATTTTGAAAAAGCCGGGTCCCCTGACACCGGATGAATTTGATGTGATGAAAACGCACACGTCCATCGGTGGTGAGACTTTGGATGCAGTCGCGCAAAGACACAGTACCGCCGGGTTCCTCAACATGGCTCGGAACATTGCGTGGTCACACCACGAGAGATATGACGGCAGCGGGTATCCAAGAGGTCTCTCTGGGAATGACATTCCGCTTTCTGCACGGATTGTCTGCCTCGCCGATGTCTACGATGCTTTGACCAGTCGCCGTGTCTATAAAGAAGCGTTTTGCCACGAGACTTCCAGAGAAATTATTCTCAACGGCTCAGGAACACATTTCGATCCTGACGTGGTTAAGGCCTTCCTGCAACAGGAAGCGGCTTTTGTTGACACGTGTAAACTTCTGCAAACCAGTGAAGCTTCGCTGCTCTCTGAAGTCACAGAAATCGCCGAGTGTTGAGCGACTCGTGAGCCTTTTGTTATTTCAGGGTTCGAGTCGTTGCGGGGAAATTAAAGTTGCAACGATTCGTTGAGCAATCACCCATCTGTCCAAGCTTGTTCATGGGATGATTCGGTATCAAGCGGTGGTTGCCGGCTTAGCTTCGGGTAACCTCAAGGAAAATGATATTCTGATTTTCCTCAGCCTTCAGACTGATTCCCTTCACCTCTTCCTCTGGGATGTCCATGGTCATGTCGATCATTTCGCGTCGGTTTCGGTAGATCAAATCCCAGTCCATGAACGCTTCCATATAGCCAATGTCTTTAATCCCTGGGAGGAAATTTGCAATGATCAGACGGCCACCCGGGCGCAGTGAATGAAATAGAAAACTGGCGAGCCGCCGACTGGTATTCGCTTTGAGGTAATCAAAAAGGCCCAATGAGTAAACAAGGTCGTAGTGCCCCAAATCTGCTTGCCCGGTCAGCAACGTTCGAGCATTGATTGACTCGGTTTGAATCCCCCAGGTTTCATACTCACGATCGACGACCTCAAGACTGCGAGGATCGGAATCCAGCGCCATGACGTGACCGAGCTTCTTGCGTTTCAGGGCGGAACTAAGTAACGCTTCTCTGAAGTGTCCACAGGCAACCGAAAGGATGTCTGGGGTCGTTTTGCGTTCCGCGAGATCATCGATTTGACGTGCGATGTATGCTCGACGGGCTCGCACGCCTTCCGGCGCGGCAGAGCGGCTTGTGTACTCAAAAATCATCTGCCCCAGGCTGCTCATTTCCGGTTCTGGCCAGTTCTCTTCAACGCCGTAAATATAGTCCAGCAGCACGGCATCGCCTGCGTATCCACGAGGCTTTTCACATGAACGCCTTGTGAAAGGGTCCTCGAGGAAGAGTTCGCGTAGTGGATGATTTCGACAGCAACGAACCCAATCCATCCATACAGCGTCGTCTGCGTGCACGCGGACTTGTTGAAGATTCGCAATCAAACGATCGAGCACGGAGTGAAATGCGACCCGATCCTGTGCTTGCAGGAGTTCCGAGTGTGCCTGATCCAGTAGTTCGTACCTCGACCGACTATGCGCGAGTCGAGGCCGCTTTGAGCTCGGCGCCTGAACTCCGAACGAAACGGTCTCTGCGGGTTCGTCGAAATTGCTTGGATTGGATGCCGTCGCCATTGAGCCAATACCTGTACGGACTGGAGGGAAGTTGAGTGAAGCCCTGATCTCAGTGAAATTCAGGCGTCAAACTCCTGCTGATTCATTGTTCGAAAACCGCGGCGAACGGATTGGGTCGAGTGCCATTTCGAGTAGACATGAAGGTCTATCATGGAAAGTTTAGAGAATCAACAGTTTTCAAAATCTTCATGTCGCGACGAATATGACTTGGGCAATTCAGTGAATTTGTTTCAATTCGGTGGTTAGGTAAATGCAGGTCGTGATTCATGGGATAAGAAAGAGTGCAACCCTTATAGCTTCACGGTGCGACGGGCCAATTCCGCACCACAACGAGGAATTGAATGACGCCATATGTGTCAAATTCCTCACAAACGTCACGTTAAGAACCGCGGCGGAAAATCGATTTTTCTGCGAAAAAATCAATTCACCGAGCAGTCCGCAACGGCGAGCCCTCAAAGAACCGTATTACAGCGGTCAGACCAAGTCCCATGCCGAATGCAATCCACTCCACTGACGATGCACCACAGCGCCCTGGGTGGCGTTCTGAAGACGGACGCTTTGTAGCAACGCTTGAGCTTTCGAACATGGAAGATCGGGTCACGTGGGTTGGGATCGAAGAAGCGACCGGTGAGAAGGTCTTGATCCGCATGGTTCCTTCTCGCCTGTTGCCCGATGATCTTGCAAAGCGATTGGTCGAGGAGCAATCGAGAGTTGAATCACTCCAGGTTTCCGCGAAGCCCCTGGGGCATAGATTCTATGAAGAGCCACAGGAAAAAGTATGGGTTCGTCGCTACGTCCAGGGCGTGACCCTCCGGAAGCGTTTGGAAGATCGAGCCGTCCCCGTCGCGGTCACGTTTGGGATAGTGCGATCGATCTTGAAAGCGTTGGCCGTTCTACACGACAACCAACTGGTCCACGGTGGAGTTCATCCCGGGAACGTCATCGTTACCCATGACGATCAGGACGTGGAACTGGTAGATGGTGGTGTGATCCATCACCGCTGTTTCTCTAGTGGAAAGCAAAAAACAACTGTCGCTGCAATTTATGCTTCACCTGAAGAAAGTGGCGCCTTGTCCTGTGAAGTCGGCAAGGCTTCGGATCTTTATTCTTTGGGTGTGGTGCTGTACGAGCTTCTCGCCGGACGTCCGCCTTTTGAATCCGAAACGATGGGCGGTGTTCTGCTGAAACACATGACCGAGCTCCCACCCGATTTGTGCCAGTTTGCCGATCACATTTCTCCGCTTCTGAATCAGCTCGTTCAGCGCTTGCTAAAAAAAGATCCGGCTGACCGTTACCAATCCGCGGATGCTGTGCTGACCGACTTGGACAACATTGAGAGCCTTTGCCTTCAGGGAGCGGGCGACTCCTCGTATGTTCTCGGCGAGACGGACCGAAGGGGAGTTTTGACGGAACCTCAATTTGTTGGTCGCGAGAAAGAACGCAAACAGCTTGAGGCCGCGACAAATCGCCTGCTAATCGGCAAAGGCGAGACTGTCACTTTGACCGCAGAATCAGGTGGTGGGAAAACGAGGCTGCTGCAAGAATTCATTCGGGACTCTCGCCGTCAGAATGTCTGGACCTTATTGGGTCAGGCTAGGGCAGAAAACGCGACCCGACCTCTTCATGTTTTCAATCAGGTCGTTTTTGAGGTTGTTCAACAGGCCCACCAAGATCCTGAGTTTCTTGAACAACTGACTCGGAACCTCGGAGATCGCACGGAGACACTTGCGGCCCTGTTTCCTGAGACGCAGCAGTTGGGGTGGGTCGCAGACCGCGGGCTCAGTCCGGAGACGTTTGGTGAACGGCGCGCCATTGGGGCTGCACTTGCGCTTTTGAAGCAACTCGGAAGCCGGACGCGTCCCGCGACGGTCATCCTCGACGATTGCCAATGGGCCGATCGACTTGCCATGAAAGTGATCCAACAGTGGCAGGCGAACGAACGAGAAAATGGATCTTTCGACTGTTACATTGCTTTGGTCATCGCCTATCGATCCGATGATGAGGCTCAAGTTCGAGAGCTCAATGCTTTAAAATGCCGAACGCATGTTTCGCTGGATGGTTTGGACGAAACCGGTCAAAAACAGTTGCTTGAATCCATGGCGGGCCCATTACCCACGGAAGCCGTAGAGTTGATTGCGAAGCTCGCCGATGGCAGTCCCTTCATGGCGGCAGCGATGCTCAGGGGAATGGTGGAGAGTGGCGTACTCATTGCCGAATCCGATGGCTGGAAAGTGGTCGCCTCTGAAATCAAGAAGTTGCGGTCATCAGGGCATTCCGTTGAGATCCTCGCACGACGGCTGTCGTTGCTTCATCCAGAGACTGCACGTTTTCTGCAGGCTGCCGCCATTCTCGGTAAGGAGTTTCCGTTTGAACTGGCGGCGGAACTCTCCGGTTTGAAAATCAACCATGCATTGCAGGCGTTTGATGAAGCCAAATCGCGGCACCTGCTCTGGATCAACTCGGATGGCGTCACCTGTTCCTTTATTCATGACAAGATACGGGAAACGTTGCTCGAGGGGCTCTCCCAAACGCAGAAGAGAGAGTTGCACATCGCGGCCGCCGCGGCCATTCAAATTCGCAGTCCCGAGGCCTGTTTCGACCTCGCCTTTCACTACCATGCAGGTGGCGATTTAGTCCATGCCCTCCCCCCGGCGTTGGAAGCCGCAGCAACTGCTCGAACCATGCAGTCATTGCAAATTGCGGAAGAGTTCTACCTCATCGCTCAGAAATGCGTTTCTGGGCAGAGCAGTATGACTCGGTACGTGATCGAGGAGGGACTGGGCGACGTGGCAATGCTTCAGGGGAGATATGCCGAAGCCGCGAGTTACTTCAAGCAAGCTGGTATCCATGCTCAGACCCAATTCGAAAAGGCTCAGATCGAGGGTAAACTGGGGGAAGTCGCTTTCAAGAGTGGCGACATGGAATCTGCCGCCCATTTTTTTGAGCATGGTTTGCGTCTCCTTGGGAAAGCGGTTCCAACCCGCCTGCCGGCGGTGTTGTGCTGTTTCGTGTTCGAACTTACCGTTCAAGCGATGCACACCTGCTTTCCAAAAATCTTCTGCCACCGTCAGCCTGGACAGCCCAATCCGAAAGAGACACTTGTTCTACGGCTTTGCAGTCGACTGGCTCACGCTTACTGGTTCGTCCGCGGATCGGTATCGACCTTCTGGGTTCATCTGCGGGGCATGAATTCTGGCGAGCGGTTTCAACGTTCATTGCCGCTCGCTCAATCCTATTCTGAGCACGCTCCTGGAATGTCATTGGTCGGTTGGTTCGGGCGTGGGATCGCCTACGCGCGGAGGTCTTACGAAATCCGTCGCGAAGCAGGTGACACGTGGGGGAAGGGGCAGTCACTGAGTTTTTATGGCGTGGTGCTTTATGCGGCTGGTCGGTATCAGGAGTGCATCGATCGGTGTCGGGAAGCTGTCCGTTTGCTGGAACGCACCGGAGATTACTGGGAAGTCAATATGGCCCGTTATCAGGCTGCGGCTTCCATGTATCGTATGGGGGATCTGAATGCGGCGGTCGAGGAAGCGAAGCGAATTCACCGTTCGGGTATCGAACTCGGTGATCATCAAGCCTCGGGCATCAGTTTGGATATCTGGGCTCGGGCGAATCCGAGGGATTTCGATCCTGAAATCCTGGCCCGTGAATTGGCGCATGATCGTCACGATGCCCAAGGGACGGTGCAGGTTGCGGTCGCTCATGGGGTTTACCTCATTCATCAGGATCGCTTTACAGAAGCGATAAATGTGTTTGAAGAAGCGTTAAAAGTAGCGCGGACCGCCGGCGTTTTGAATACCTACATTTTCCCAGCCATGGTGTGGCTGTTGACGGCTTACCGAAAACGCATGGAGCATATGGCGTTCTATTCCATACCGGAACGTCGGCGTGAACTTTGTCGAACGTCAAAGCTTGCAAGGAAAGCCGTACGAATCAGTCGTCGGTTTCCAAATGACCGACCTCATGTGCTGCGCGAGTGCGGGATCCTATTGGCCATGCAGGGTAGAATGCGTCCCGCGCGGAAGATGCTCGGGCGAAGCCTGGCCGTGGCTCGCCGTCAGGAGGCGGCAGTTGAGTTGAAACAGACGCTCAATGCGGTCGAAATGATCGGCTCGCAAATTGGATGGCGAGATCATAAGAGTCTGCGAAAGCCAACCGATCAAGAGCTGTTAGGTCGTATTCGTATGCCTGATCAGGATCGTGTCGATCTGACATTACCTTCATTGTCCTTATTGGATCGGTTCGATTCGATCTTGGAGGAAGGACGCAAGGTCGCCTCGTCCGTCAACGAGAAAGAGACCTTGGAGCAGGTCAAGCGAGCAATGACGCGACTCTTGAGAGGAGAGGCGTGTTCTCTAGCTCGACTTGCAGTCGGCGACAATCTGGAATCGACGTCTTTGTCACTCTTAACTCTAGAGGATGTTGCTGAAAGATATTCATTATCCAAAGAATACATCTCAGAAGTGTTCGCCCTTCGTCGGGCTAGGAGTCTGATTTCTGTCGGAAACGGTGACTCCCTGATGGCGGAACCGACTCGAGGTTCCGTCCTATGTGCCCCGATCTATTTGCGAGGGGAGCCCTTTGCGTGCGTGATCGTAACGCACGATCATATCAATAATTTATTCTCTGAGGACGAAGAGAGAATTGCCGACTTCATTACTGCGATTGCCAGTGCTTCGCTTGAAAATGCTGATGGTTTTGTCCAGTTGCAACGTCTCAACGCGACGTTGGAACAACGCGTTTTGGATCGCACTGAGACCGCGGAGAACAAGGCCCGGGAGTTAAAACGTTCGAACAGGCAGTTAGAAAAAACTGCCCAAGAGCTCAAGGAAAAGGAAGAAGAACTTTGGATCGCCAAAGAACAGGCCGAACAAGCCAACGAGGCCAAAAGTCAATTTCTGGCGTCAATGAGTCATGAGATCAGGACCCCCATGAATGGCATTCTTGGGATGACTCAGTTGGCCATGTCAACATCCCTGAATCCGACTCAGAAAGGCTACCTTAATGGCGTCCAGCAATCCTCTCAGGCTCTATTACGTCTGATTAATGACATCCTTGATCTATCCAAAATTGAAGCAGGTCGTCTGGAGCTTGAACTGATCAAAGTCGATGTGCGAGATGTGGCCGCGGAAGCTGCTAGGCTGGTTGCGGCGGATGCCGCTTCGAAAGGCCTCGCGTTGGTTGTGGATGTCGATCCTTCGGTCCCGGAAAACCTTCTTGGTGATCCTGGTCGATTGCGTCAAGTGTTGATCAACCTTCTCGGGAACGCGGTGAAATTCACCGGTCAAGGGAGTGTGACCTTGTCCGTGCATCGGGCGGAAAACGAATGCGATTCAAACGAAACGCCGTGTTTGGAATTTCATGTCATCGATACCGGCATCGGGATTCCAGGACATCTTGCCGAGACCATTTTTCAAAAATTCAGCCAAGCGGACAGTTCGACCACTCGCCGTTACGGCGGGACTGGATTGGGGCTTTCTATCTGTTCTCAGTTGGTCGAGCTGATGGGTGGCGAATTTTCTCTGGAAAGCACTGAAGGTCAGGGCAGTCGATTTTCATTTACCGCCCTTTTTGAGTGTGCCGGGGGAGTCAACAAGATTCCATGGGCGGATCACAGCGTCGGTAAAATACCTAACGTGAATTGGGTCGTTGATGATGAAAATACGGGTAGAGCCGTAAAGCATCTGCTTGAGGCGAAGGCCATCGCGCATCGTCGCTATGATTCACGGGAGGCCAGTGAGATCCTTGATGACATTCTTCAGAACGAAGTCGAGAGTGTCTGGCTTCTCGATTTGAATCGAGACTCTGAATCCGCTTGGAATTTCGCACAGAAGGTCGCGAGGGAGTCACAGGTCGTCACGGATCGGTTCGTTTGCGCGGTTCCTTTTGAAGACCTTGAAGTGAGCACACGGATTCAGGAACTCGGATTCAAGAATTGTATGACCAAGCCCATACGACCGTCTGAGCTCGTTGAACTTCTGATGTTCGCGTCGTCGACAGAAAGTCCGGACAACGAGTTGGGCGAGCTCGGCGTTCTGGTAGAGTCCAGGCCAAGCATGCGAGTTCTTCTTGCCGAGGATGGTCTGATTAATCAAGAGGTCGCCGTTGGCTTGCTGGAAATGAAGGGTTATGAGGTGAAAGTGGCCCAAGATGGACGGGAAGCCCTCGATCTTGTTCAAGAGGAAGCTTTCGACGTGATTCTGATGGACCTTGAGATGCCAGTGATGGATGGCCTGGAAGCCACGCGTGCCATTCGGCGTCTGGACTGCCCGATCACTTCGTCCATTCCAATTGTCGCCATGACGGCTCATGCCCTCAGTGGGACAATGGATGAATGTCGGAAAGCTGGGCAGAACGCTTATCTGTCGAAGCCTATTGACCCAAGTGCCCTATTTGGCCTTTTGGATCGAATCCGCGTTGAGGCCGATGTCGATCATGAATCGAGAGTCGAGTGGATTTGAGAAAAACTCGTCTGGTAACCGGGGAGTTACGCTGACCCTGCGTCGCAGCGCCTTTAAATCTCGTTAAACTAGGTCTAAGCTGCGGTAATGGTAGGGGCAGTTTCGGTCTGATACGACCCAAACCTTTGTCGCAACCGTAAGTCATATGGCGAGTCGTTTCTTTTCATCGTCGTCGGCCGGAATAAAACTCACTGCTGTGCAACCAAATAAGGGCGGAACATGCATTCGTTGAATACCTCGACCTCGAGCAGAATGACCCGTTTGGCCGGCATGGTGTTTACGGCGATGGCGTGCATGGTGAGCGTGCCGGTCGTCAACAGCCAGGAAAATCCTTCCAACTTGCCTTTCTATCCTGTTGCCGCCGCTCAGACGAATGATGGGATTACGTATGTGGTGGATCGAAACCTGCCTGGCGTGTGGAAAATCGAGGGGGGTGAAGCGACTGTGTTTTTCAAGGGGAGTCAGAAGTATCGGCAACCCTTGAACGCACCCCGCTGCATTGCGATCGATGGGGATGGGAGAGTTCTGGTCGGAGACTCGGCGGCGAGAAACATTTTTATTGTCGAACCGGAAAAAGAACCTCGACCGATCAGCAGCACTCGAATCGGTATTCCGATGGCGATTGCGGTGGATGCGGACCAGAGAATTCATGTCGCGGACTTGGAGTTGCATCAAATTCTTGTGTTGGAAGGATTTCAATCGGAAGCCGTTCCTGCAAAGAAAGTAGCCTCTGTGCGTGCCCCTCGCGGTCTGGTCGTGGATGATGAGAATCAGGTTTGGGTGGTGACGGGGGCTAAAAATGCCATTCAGAAGATCGCTCCAGACGGAACGGTGACTCCTGTTCTGGAGGGTGCTGACTTGCAATATCCGGCGGGCATCGCCCTTCTGAAGGATGGGACCGTTGCCGTCAGCGACTCTTATCAGAAAACCGTTTTCAAGATGGGCGACAACAAGAAGTTAAGCCGCCTTGTTGAGGGTGAGCCCCTCGTTTATCCCGTCGGTCTCGCGAGTGCGGGCGGCCAACTCATTATCGCAGACTCACGTGGCGGTACGGTCTGGTCTGTGAGTTCTGACGGTCAGGTCACGGCCGTTTATCCATCGTCATCGAAATAGGAGCGGAGCGATGCCCGTTTTCACCTGAAGATGGGCTGAGGGGGTTCCATCAGATGACTCTCCTCGGCATGTCGGTCCCATCTGTACCTGTGATTTGCGCACTCTCCAAATGGGAATACCCGGCACACTTCGCCGTGTTGTGGTTGGGAATTTCCATGACGCCCACTGGTGAATCAGCTTGCGATTGGAATAAGGTAGAAGATTCCTTCACGGTCATTCCGGTCAACAGGGAAAGGACTATCCAGGGTGAGCAAGCCAGCGATTCATTTGCGGGGCGTCCGCGTCCATAATCTGAGAGATATCGACTTAGATATCCCCCGCGGCGAACTCGTGGTGGTTTGCGGGGTGAGCGGCAGTGGAAAGACGAGCCTCGCTTTGGACACGCTCTACGCGGAGGGGCAACGGCGATACATTGAGAGTTTTTCGCCGTATACGAGACAATTTCTGGAGCAGCTCGACAAACCCGATGCCGATCGTATTGAAGGGATTCCTCCGGCCATTGCGGTGACGAGATCCGTTCCACAGGCGAGCAGCCGTGCCACCGTAGGTTCGGCGACGGAAACCTTGGACTACATGAGGCTTCTGTGGGCCCGTGTTTCGAAGTTGTTCTGCCATCAATGCGGTCAAGCGATTGAGCAGGACTCTCCGGAGTCCATCGTTCGAGTGCTGTTGGACTTGCCGGACCAAAATCGTTTCCTCATTACGGTTCCGTTTTCAGTTGCCTCGGATACGGAACTCGAGTCGACGCTTGAAGAGTTGCGAGCTCGAGGCTTTGTTCGTGGTCTTTGGCAGTCGGAGTTTGTCGACCTGAGTTCACCGCTGAAATTTTCCGGTGCGTCGGCAGACCTCATGGTGGTCGTGGATCGGCTCGTCGGCGGGCAGACGTCTGCAGAGCGACTTACGGATTCGATCGAATCGGCCTACGAACTTGGTGGCGGATCCTGTCGAATTTTAATTGAGGGGGATGCGAGTTCGCTTGGATCAAGTGAGGACATTGCCGGTCGAAAATGGGCTCGTTACGACTACAGTCGGCAATTGCGGTGCGTTCCCTGCGACGTGGAATACCCGGAGCCTGAACCTCGCCTGTTCAGCTACAACAGCCCGCTGGGGGCCTGTCCGACCTGCGAGGGCTTCGGAAGCATTCAGGTTCGAGACATGGACTTGATTGTGCCCGATCCCAGTAAATCACTTCGGGATGGGGCCATTGCACCCTGGAATACGCCTGCCTATTCCCATGAGTTGCAAGAGTTGCTGGCGTTGGCTCCTCACTACGACATTCCGACGGAAGTGCCGTTCCGAAAACTGTCGCCAAAGCACTTGGAGCTGATCACGCAAGGCATTCCGGAAGAAGATTTTGGGGGACTGGATGGTTTTTTCAAGTGGCTCGAGAGACGCAAATACAAAATGCATTTGCGTGTGTTCTACAATCGCTGGCATAGCTATCTTGAATGTCCAGATTGCAACGGAGACCGCCTGAATCCGATTCCTTTAGCTTGGAAGATCGAAGGCAACAACATCGCGACAGTATGTCAATGGACGATTGAGCAGGCGCGACAGTGGTTTGATGACCTTCATCTCTCCGACGATCAGGCAGCGATCGCGCAAGGCTTGCTAGGCGAAATTCGGTCGCGTCTTGGTTATCTTGCAGGTGTCGGACTGGGGTACCTCGCTTTACAAAGGCCCTTGCGAACCCTAAGCCGAGGCGAAGCCCAACGTGTTGCCCTGACCACGGCGTTGGGTTCCACGCTTGTCAACATGATGTATGTCTTGGACGAGCCGACGTCGGGCATGCATCCCAGTGACGTGGAGCGGCTGAGTGGCTGTATTCAGGGGCTCCGACAACGCGACAATACAGTGGTTTGCGTCGAGCATGACGAGGTCATGATCCGCAAGGCAGATCAATTGATAGAGATCGGTCCGGGAGCTGGCGATTACGGTGGTCAGCTAACCTTTCAGGGCAATTTTGATGAAATGCTCGAAAGCGAAGAGAGCATCACCGCGCCGTTTTTCACGGGACAACGCGGCGTGCTAACGGAGTCGAAACGCCGACCTCCGAATCGCGGAAAAATCAAATTGGTCGGTGCTTCTGGAAATAATCTCAAGGACGTGACCGTCGAGTTTCCACTCGGTCTGCTCTGTGTCGTGACTGGTGTGAGTGGTGCGGGTAAGAGCAGCTTGGTTCAAGAGACACTCTACGGCGCCATTTGTCGTCGCAAGCGAAAGGAGTCGGCTCGCCCATTGCCTTACGTCGATCTACTGGGGGATGGTCAGATCGACGATGTCATCATGGTGGATCAGACTCCGATCGGCAAAAGTCCTCGAAGCAACCCTGTGACTTACGTGAAGGCATTCGACGAAATTCGCTCGGTGTTCGCGTCGACGATTGAAGCGAAAACCCACAACTATACGGCCAGTCATTTCAGCTTTAATGTGGATGGAGGGCGATGCGAGCGTTGTAAAGGGGATGGAGTTTTATCCATTGATATGCAGTTCATGGCGGATGTGTATGTTAAGTGTCCCGAATGTCACGGTCAGCGCTACCGGAAAGAGGTGCTTGCTGTTCTTTATCGTGGAAAATCAATTTCCGATGTCCTTGGAATGAGCGTTCGACAGGCCTTTTCTTTCTTCCGAGGACAAGTCAAAGTCCAAAGCCGTTTGAAACCGTTGATGGACGTCGGTCTTGATTATCTACGTCTTGGCCAGTCCGCGATCACGCTATCTTCGGGCGAGGCACAGCGGCTTAAACTGGCGAGTTATACGACACAACTTAAGCGACATCGAACCCTGTTCATTCTTGAAGAGCCGACCGCCGGATTGCATTTTGCAGATGTGATTCAGTTGATCGACAGTTTCGACGCGTTGATCTCGGTCGGGCATTCGGTCGTTGTTGTGGATCATAATCCTCGTCTGATGAAGGCGGCGGACTATATCATCGACATCGGACCTGGAGCAGGCGAGCAAGGAGGGAATGTGGTGGCGCAGGGCTCACCCGAAGAAGTGGCGGGCTGCGAGGATTCCGTTACGGGGCGTTACCTGCGGTCCCTATTGGCAGAATCGGCAGATGCCGATTGAGTGTTGTTGGGAAGAAGTTTATCCGCCGAAAATGGGTAGGACTCAACGATGGAAAATCGATCTGGAGGGTTGTCCCCGAAACGACAGCCGTTTCACCATGAGAGGCGATCGTAGACGTGCCAGACAATACAGATTCACTGGATTTGCGGCGTTATGACCGACAAATGAAATACGGGCCCATTGGGGTCGAGGGTCAAAAACGGTTGCTTCGCTCTCGAGTTCTTGTTTGTGGGGCGGGTGCTTTGGGCTCCGTATCTGCCGAGATGCTGGTGAGGGCAGGGGTCGGACACCTTCGAATTGTGGATCGAGATTTTCTGGAGTTGAACAATCTCCAAAGGCAATCGCTCTATGACGAGTCGGATGTTGCCTCGGGATTACCCAAAGCAGAAGCGGCCGTGAGAAAACTCCATAGGATCAACTCCAATGTGACCCTTGAACCTGTGGTGACCGATGTTCAGTATCGCAACGTGATGTCATTGATGGATGGTTGCGATCTTGTGGTGGATGGGACGGATAATTTCGAGACGAGATTCCTACTGAACGATGCCTGTCTTGAGTCGAGCGTTCCTTGGATTTTCGCAGGTTGTCTTGGGGCCGATGGGCAAACGATGACGGTGGTGCCCGGGAAGACTGCATGCCTTCAATGTTTGATGCCAGATGGACCTCCCGCCGCTGGGTCACTGCCCACCTGTGACAATGCAGGGATTCTGGCCTCGATCATCTCGGTGATGGCCTCGATTCAGTTCACGGAAGCGATAAAAATTCTTTGCGGTCATTTGGATCAGGTCAGTCGAAATTTGACCGTCGTGGATCTTTGGAATCATCAATTCCGAACTCTGGATACCTCACACCTGCGCGAACAGGGGAATTGCCCCGCCTGCGTTGAAGGGCGACGGGACTGGTTGCACGGTAAACGAGGTAGTCAGGCCGCGGTCCTCTGTGGCCGAAATGCCGTTCAAGTTCGATTGGGAGATGAGGGTGAATTCAACCTGAATAAGATCGCCTCTCAGGTGACTGCCGGCCAAGTGACCTCTCAAAGCGAATTCATGTTGCGGGTGACTTATGAAGATCTACGACTTACATTGTTTCCGGATGGACGTGTGATCGTCACTGGGACTGAGGACGATCGGCACGCTCGTTCCATCGTGGCTAGGGTCATCGGGCAATAGGTCTCAGGTTCGAAATTCTTTTCCCTTGAGATGGGTGCGTTCAAGATGAACTTATGGGTCTTTCGACTGGCCATCGCGTTGAGCGCATTTCTGTTGTTTCTGGTTCAGCCCCTGATCGCCCGTTTCATCCTGCCATGGTTCGGTGGAGGCCCGACCGTCTGGACGGGTTGCATGCTTTTTTTTCAAGTCGCGCTTCTCGCCGGTTACGCATACTCCCATGTCATGATCCGTTGGCTGGGACCACGTCGGGTTGCCCAGATTCATGGGGCGTGGCTGGTCATGAGCCTGTGCTTTCTGCCCCTGATTCCGAGTGATTACTGGCAACCGACGACGGGCACGGCACCGGTTAGCGGGATCCTGCTGGTACTCGCGATGACGGTTGGTTTGCCCTACTTCATTCTGAGTACCAGCGGCCCGTTGATTCAGTCGTGGTTTGTTCAGGTCTTTCCGGAGCGTTCACCTTATCGCTTGTTTGCCCTTTCGAACTTTGGATCACTACTTGGACTATTCGCTTACCCGTTTCTAATGGAACCTTGGCTTACCTTGTCGGGCCAAGCATGGGGTTGGTCGATTCTCTATATCCTCTACCTGTTGTCGTGCGCCGGGTGCCTGTTTCTTGTGCTCCGTTGTGGAAAGACTTCATCCGTTATAGAGTCGCATCAGGATATGGAGGAGACGCATGGCGTCGTTGAAGTCCTCGTTTTGGAGGGGATACGAAGAGTGACTCTCGTGTCCTTTTGGTTGCTGCTCGCCTTTGTCCCGTCTCTGTTGCTGGTGGCGACCACCGCACAAATCAGTCAGGAGGTTGCCGTTGTTCCTTTTCTTTGGACCCTTCCGCTCGGACTTTATCTGCTGAGTTTCGTAATCTGCTTCGATCGACCGCTCTGGTATCACCGCGGCCTTTGGGGGGGGGCGATGATCCTTTCGTTGATTCTCGCCGGCGGTTGTCTTTACTTTGGTACCCATGCCCGGCTTGGATTCCAGTTGATGTTTTATTGCGGCGCTTTATTGACGGTCTGCGTGACCTGCCACGGAGAACTGGTTCGCCTCAAACCCGAGCCTCAGCACCTGACGCTATTTTATTTGTGCTTGTCGATTGGAGGGGCGTTGGGCGGATTGTTCGTTGCGTTGGTGGCGCCCGTGATCTTTGCGGATTACTGGGAACTTTCGCTCGCCTATTTCATTGCGCCGCTTCTCATTTTGACCGCTTGGGCGTACACCTCCTGGGGGCGAGTTCGCACCAGTCGCCGGCTCAAATCGGCGTTTGCATTGGCATTGCCCCCGACATTGATCTGGGGAGCGGCTTTGTGGATTGAAGCCGTCGGTGCCCATCACCTGTTGGCATACAACATCGAAAAGAAGGGTTGGATCGCCGGTTTTCGAGAGACGATGCCCCGTTTTCTCAGAGTCTACCAACCGACCGTCTACTTTCAGGATCGTGACGAGTATGGCGTGTTGAAAGTGACGCACGGCGTCTGGGGCATGGAATTGGTGAATGGTCGGATCATTCACGGAATCCAACCTTGGGACGAAGAGCAGCGAATGCAACCCTCCAGTTACTACAGTGAAGAGAGTGGGCTGGGGGTCGCCATGCAACATTACCTGTTAACCCTTCCCGAGCAAAGCCAGAGAACGATCGGCGTCATCGGGTTGGGAACGGGCGCGATTGCTGCGTGGGGTAAAGAGATGGATCAATACACGTTTTATGAGTTGAATCCTAACGTCGAAAAGGTCGCGCAGCAGTATTTTTCCTACCTCGAAGAGACTCCAGCGGAGACGCGAGTGGTGCTGGGCGACGCCCGGCTTTCACTGGAAAGATCGTTGGCCAAAGATGGGTCGATTGGGTATCAGCTCCTCGTGTTGGATGCGTTTTCCAGTGACGCAATTCCAATGCACCTGCTCACCAAAGAGGCCATGGATGTCTACCTGCAACATCTCTCAAAAGATGGGATCCTGGCCGTTCATGTCTCGAATCGTTTTCTCAATCTACCGCCGTTGGTGAGGAACCTGGCTGAAGACGCGGGCTATCGTGCGGAACAGGTGGTTTGTTTGAGGTCGGAAGAGCAACTTTATTCGGCGAGCCACTGGGTGATTGTGACTCGTAATCAAGATTTCTGGGACAAACCGGAGGTCCAGTCGAGACTTCAGGATTGGGGCGAGGAGCCCCGCAATCGCGTCAGGTGGACGGATGATTACGGGAGCCTGTGGCAAGTGCTTGGGCGATGGGAGGAAGATTGATCACTCGGAGGAATCTGGCTTTGCCTCAACGATGATTTCTTTTTTCTCCAGATCGTAAACCCCTCCGTCGGAAAGCTGGTCAATGCTCGATTCCGATCTTGGGTCTGACTCAGAATCCTGAGCCGCACCGCTTAGAAAATAGACGTCATTTTTCCCCATCACCGTGGCCTTGGTGCCCTCGACGAGAATTGCGGTCGTTTCGTCGATCCCGATGCCGAGGAATTGCGGGTACGTCTTCACCAAAGCTTTCATGTCCTTCATTCGAGAACGCTGGGTGAAGTGTTGATCGATGGCAACTCCAGGTAGAAATCCTAGCCCTTTTTCATAGCCTTCCGACATGATATCCAAGTTGCCAAGGGGGTTGCCTCGGGCCATGTATTCACCCTGAATTGAAGCGCCCGCCGAACTGCCCGCAATCACGCCGCCTCGCTCCAGCAGCCGATGAAAAGCTTTCTCCGCTTCGGTATTCGCATAGGCATCAACAAACCGCCACTGCCGCCCACCGCCGAACCAGATGCCCGTGGCTTCATCCAGAGTTTTAAGAAACGCTTCTGATTCCACCTCCTCTTTTTCCCTTTGAGGAAGAACGGTCACCGTCCCTGCTCCGGCTCGCCTGAAAAGTTCGGCAATCCCATGGCGTTGAGGGAGAGGGTCGGGAGCCGCGGTGGGCAGAACGACGATGTGGGCATCTTGTCCGCCTGCGAGTTCGATAAACTTTTGGGTCACTTTCTCAGGCAGTCCGCCGCCTCCGACAATGATCAGGGCTCCGCTTTTCAGAACAGGGGAGTGAGCAACCCCATGAGGAAAGTCTGCGGTGCTGCGATTGGCAACCATTCTGCGAATGGCGGTAAGGTCCGCTCTTTCCCCTTGCGAGATTGACCAAGTCGCTTCGGGTCTCGCGTCCGTTTGAGCTAATAGAATCGTCGCAGAGCCCTTGCCCATGGCAAACATGGTGCGCCCCCTCACAATCACAGCGGTTCCTTCGTCAATTCCGAGACCGAAGCGATCCGGATTCTTCAAAATCGCCTGACTGAGTCGACCTTGTCGCTCTCGTTGGGTGAAGTGTTGATCGACGATTGCATCAGGAAGCAAATCAAGGCCTTGAGAGATTTCGGGGATGGGATTCCCGCGGGCGATCATGATTTTGGACTGAATGGCGGCTCCTGCCGAAGTCCCCCCCACAAGTCCGCCGCGATTGAGAATGTCCACGACCAGTTCTTCCCACCTCGTACCGACAATACGGGACGCAAGTCGACCTTGGCTGCCGCCTGAAAACCAGATGGCCGTCGCGTTTTCGAGAAGTTGCTGATCCTCTTTGTCCGGTTGGCCTCCCTCATCAATGTGAAGCACATGCGTTGAACCAAGTTCACTTTTCTGCCAGGGTTCCAGCCAGGTCTGCAAGTCCTCGGTTTCCTCGGAGCGACTTGACGCTGTAGGAATGATCACAAGGTTGGCCTCTTTAGCGCCCGCCAATTTGCAGAAAGTCTCACGCAGTTCTGAGGGAAACTCGCCCCCACCCGCCAGCCAAAGGGTCCCCGGGATTCCCTGCGGTAAAATCCTTTGAGATTCCTCGGCGGTTGCCGGTTGATGGAGTGACAGTGCCATGCCGACAAAAATCAGTTTCAACCACCACGCGACTCCATGAGGGCCCAAAGCGGAGAGGGCAAAGGCCTTGCCCGTTTGTAGTGGTCTGTTTGACATGAAAGGCATCGTGTGTGTCCTGTCGTGGAGTCAGTAAAAATTTCGCGGTTTGAACAAGCCAGGCCTGCTTCGACGAAAACGCCTCGAACACGAGTGCGTATCCGAGGCGAAAGTTTTCTATTTGTGGACGCATCAAATGGGTTTCGCAACCTCCCTAACGGGCGGTTGCGATTTCAAGATCTGTTGGGGGCGTTACGCGGTCCGTACTGGTTACTGCTCGCAAAACGCCAGCCAACCAACCGAGTTGGATCATTAATCGTGGACGTGGGTCTCAAGGAAGCGTGCCAGTCGATGAAAGTCGCTTCCAGGTTCGATATGCCTGACCACAGTCACAAGGTTTTCGGGATCGACGAGTTCTTCGAAGGGGACGAATCGGAGGTCAAATTGTCCTTGAACCGATACAAGGACGCCATTGAGGCCTTCTTCGACCAAGGCTCGGTAGGCCCCAACGCCAAGTTGGCTGCCGAGGATGACGTCATAGGCGAGTGGACGTGCACAACGACATTCGTATCCGATCTGAACACCATTGATTTTCCGTTGATTTCCGGTGCGCTCGGTGTAGGAAGCGGAAACCTTACTGGAGAATAAACGGCACAGGTTGATTTCGGACATCGCAATATGGCCGTGATCGTCCCTTGCGATGCCTTCCAACGCTTTGCTTGGTAGAAGCTCAGCAAGGCCTTCCGCGATGACGATCACCCCAAATTCTTTGCCCTCTTTTTCGCGAGCGATCATCGTGCTGACAATCAGATCGACGACCGCATCAAAATTCATCACTTTGCGCGAGCTCTTGATTCCGTCGGGTTGCGTGACCTCTTCTTCTTGGGCCAACTCGCCTGCGATGTCTTCGACACTGATGACAAGACTCGCTTCGCCAGCAATTGCCGCTGCATAGCCTAACCAACCGGCACTGCGTCCCATGGCTTCGGCGATGAAATAGGCTCGACCCGCCGAGGCATCGTAAATCATGTTTCGGATTTCCGTCGCCAAGAATTCCACCGCTGTGAAGAAACCAAAGGTGAAGTCAATTCCGTGGTAGTCATTGTCGATGGTCTTCGGCAAATGGACGACTGGAATTTTCTGGCTTCCCTCGGGGAGATAGTCCTGAAAAGACTTCATCTTGTTTGCGGTTTTCAACGTGTCGTCGCCACCGATCGAAACCAACGCATCGACACCTAGCGAGCGTAAAGCGTTGTATGTCCGCAGCATCGGTGCGGTCAGTTCCGGGTCTTTCAGGTGGTCGGGATGACTCACCTTTTTACCTGGATTGGTCCTCGCTGTGCCGATCATGATGCCCTGGCTGCTTCGCGTTCGCGACAGGAATTCGTTGCTCATCTTGATGTAGTCAACGCCCTCGACGAGTGGTTTCGATTCATCGAAATCAGCCAGGTTTGAATAACCATGCTTGATGCCGAGAACTTCGATTCCGGCTTTCAAAAAGGACGCAGCTGCCGTCGAAATAACCGCGTTGGCCGCGGGTGCGGGGCCGCCGGCAAAAAGGATGGCCACTCGCTTGATATTGGGGTTCTTTTTGACAACGGTTTGTTTGAAAGATGAGGTCATCTGGACAAGCTCTTTCACTTCCTTGGGATGGGCAGAGTTAAAAAACCGTGACTCGGCACGTAGACGTTCGTATTCGCTTCGAGGAGGTCCGCTGTTGAGCTGGCGAAATGTTCGCGGCCCCTGTAGGACCAAGTTTCTGGCCCCCTGATCCAACGCACCGAGAACTTTGCAACTCTCGGGAGTCGGGTTCGGTGTTCAGCAAACCAGCTAGGATTCTATGAGGCAGTTGCCGGCAAGCCAACAGGCAAGCGGCATGTGAGCCGAAAACTCGCCCGAAACAACTCAGTGGAGTGTTGTCACAGGGAAATCCTTCGGGACTCAGGGCGGATAAAGACGGGGGATAAGGCAGGCCTATTTGCCGAAGAGGCACGTTTAAGGGGAGATTTGTGTTCAAAGGGGCCTACGTTCGGGTGCTAAAGGGCGGGGTGTCTCAGGCGAACGAAAGTCGACAAGTTTTCAAAATTGCGTCGATTGAAGACAATAAATCTCTTACCCAAAGGCGACTTTGCACGTCTGTACTCAGAGTGTTGGAGAGTGTTGGAGAGTGTTGAGGAGTGTTGAGGAGGGTTGCTCTCTCAAAAGGGTGAAAGACTGGATTTGAATCTGACCTTCAAGGTCGAACGGGCGATCGCGTTATGTAGGCATTGCAAAACTTTGCAGTCGCACGCCTAATCGAGCTTCTAGCAGGAAAGCGTCGGAAACGCGAAAGCGAGGCGAGTCGGTCTATAAGCCGGGTTCTGTATGACGGGCATGCGCCCTGTCATGGCGATCATTTATCTAGGCCTTCAGTTGCCTGAGGCTCAAGCAGCCTACCCGGAAGTCAAACGCTGCGGACCGCAGCGTCCAGCCTCGGCTGGTCCTCCCTGTTTGGCTTTGCTCCGGATGGGGTTTACCAAGCCAGCCAAGTCACCCTGGCCGCTGGTGAGCTCTTACCTCACCGTTTCACCCTTACCACGCACCGCAAGCGGTCGTTCGGCGGTTTGCTTTCTGTTGCACTTTCCCTGACCTCACGATCGGTCGGCGTTACCGACCATCCTGCCCTGTGGAGCCCGGACTTTCCTCTCGCATCCCGAGGGATTGCCAGCGATCGCCCGACCGACTCGCCCTTAACTTTCGCTTGTTTCTCAATGGGTATTGGCTGCGACGTAGGCTTTGCCTTGCCAACTATCTCGACGTTCCATTTCCTGGTCCAAAGCCCGTTTGACCGCGGGTTTGTCCAGGCACCAACTTGGTCCAACGAAATAGTCGGGGGGCGCTTCACCGCTGATCCGTTCGACGACTGTCGAGGGGGGAAGGATTTCCAGGAAATCGACCAGCGTGTCAATGTAGTCATGCAACCCCATTAGTTGGACCTCACCACTTTCGACCTGTTGCTCAAGCGGCGTGTGTTTGACGCAATACAGGTTGTGGATTTTGACGGCGTCGATTTTTAATCGGGCCAGTTCTCGTGCCGTGGCGAGCATGTCCTCTTTCGATTCACCCGGTAAACCTAGCATCACATGAACACTGATTTCGAAACCTCGGTCGCGACTGCGTTCCATGGCATCAAGGAAAGACTCGTGGTCGTGCCCTCGATTCATCCACTCTAGGGACTGATTGTGGATGGTCTGGGCGCCATACTCGACCGAGAGGTAGGTGCGGCTCGCGACTTCTTCGAGCAGATCCAACACGTCGTCGGGAACGCAATCGGGACGGGTCCCAATAGCCATGGCGACGACTTGGGGGTGGGTCAGTGCCGCTTCGTAAACTTCCCTCAACCTCTCGACCGGCGCGTAGGTGTTTGTGGCCGGTTGGAAATAGGCCATGAAATGGTCGCACGTGTAACGGCGTTTCAGCCGCCGGATACCCTCGTCGATCTGGTCAAGAATTTTTTGCTTCGGCAGCCTGCGACTGGGACTGAAACTGCGGTTGTCACAAAAAGTGCAACCACCGATCGCAACCGTTCCATCGACATTTGGGCAGGTGAAACCGGCATCGATGCTGACCTTCTGGACGCGGTGCCCAAAAGTGTTGCGTAAATGGAAGTTGAGCGCGTGGTATCGGAGTCCCGAACTTCGCCAATCGGACATGGGACGTGTCTGTGGGGTGAATATGTGAATTGACGAAACTTTACTCAGCGAATAAAGTTAAATGCTTCAGAACTCTTGGTTTAAAGAGATTTTGAAACCGATTCGCCCAAGTTTACAGGGCAATCGGCGGCGTGGACAGTAGCCATTTTCGGCCCCGGTCGCGGCGAGGGTAACTTAAATATGAAATTCGGCGAGGGGCTCGGTTCTTGGTATCGACCAAACGCCAGCAGGAGTGCGGGCGACCTATGATGGTCGAGTTCGGAAGCCCTCCAACTTTGGATTTTTTTCGCGAAACTGGTACTTTGACTTATAGGAAAGAGGACTCGCGACTATGTACGGTGAGTTAGTTCCTGTTGGCGGTGGTGACCCGATTCCATTGTTGGAACAGCGACTTCGTCTTGGAAGACGAGAAGGCTGTGACATTGTCTTGCGTTACGCGAACATCTCTTCTCATCACGGCCTGCTCGAAATTGACGAAGGATATTGGTTCATCAAGGATCTCAACAGTAGTAATGGGATTAAGGTGAATGGCCGAAGAATCATGCCGGGTACTCGTAAACGGCTTGACCCCGGCGATAAGGTCACTTTTGCCAAGCATGAGTTTGAAATGGCTTACGAGCCTCACAAACTGGGAGCCGTGGGGACACCGCCCCAGGACGAACAACTCGATCAGGTCTTCGGTCAGACATTGCTTCAACGTGCCGGTTTGGACAAGAACCGGAAAAGAAGTTAATTGAGATTTCTTTTCAGGTTCGACTCGATTGCTAGGGCTTGGCCGTCGTCCATTCCGCAGTGTATGGGTGCCCCTCGATTAACCGATTTTGAGTGTGTGAGGAAAATTCTTGCGGTTGGTCGCGAAGCATTTTGCCTACTTAGTTAGAGCAACGGGCAGGCTTTGCAGATACGGGGTGAACGCCGGACACCTGTTTTGGCATCGTCCCTCGAGCTGTGGTTTAGTCGGTACCTCGAACGGTCCCGGTGTTATCCCACCACCACACCGTCGTTGAATCTGACGAGCTTCGGGTGTTTCTGTTGTTTAAGCTGGTGATCAACCGGTTTCTGTTTCCGAGGCACAGATCTTTAACGTCGTCGTTTTTTTTCGCACCCCATCATGACGGTGTCTTACGGACGACGCGCCCCATTGTCGGTGATGGTTTTGAGTGCGACATTGGACCCCCATTTATCTTTAAGAAGGGAACGTCAGGATGCATCGAGATCGGCCCGAGGTTTGGAAATTGCGCACGCGGTCGCTGGACCTGAGTGACAGGCCGCTGGTGATGGGGATCCTGAACGTGACGCCGGACAGTTTTTCTGATGGAGGGAAATATGATGATGCCCAGCGCGCGATCGATCGGGCATTCGCCATGGAGGCACAGGGCGCAGACTTGATCGATCTTGGGGGAGAAAGCACGAGGCCCTATTCAGAGCCCGTAGCGGCAGATGACGAGTGGCGTCGGGTAGAACCGGTGTTGTCACGATTGCAAGGGAGTTTGAGTATCCCGGTCTCGATTGACACTTCGAAGGCGTGTGTTGCCGAACGTGCAGTTTCGCTGGGAGTTGAAGTGATCAACGATGTGACGGGACTCGAAGGCGATCCTGACATGCTTCGCGTCGCACGTGAAACTGAAGCCGGAATCTGTGCGATGCACATGCAGGGGACGCCACAGACGATGCAAGACTCGCCGACCTATGAGAACGTGGCGGGGGAGATTTATGAGTACTTGAGATTACGTCGAGATCACCTACTGGAGAATGGGATTGAGTGGTCCCGCATCTGCCTCGACCCGGGTATCGGCTTTGGGAAATTGCACACCCACAATTTGGAACTTGTGAGATCAGTCGATGATTTCCATAAGCTGAATTGTCCGGTTCTGGTTGGGCATTCTCGAAAAGGTTTCATCGCGAAGGAACTTGGCGATCCCGAAAAGAATCGAATGGCGGGAACATTGGGTGTGACGCTGGCTTTGGCGAGAAAGGGCGTCCAGCTGCTGAGAGTCCATGATGTGGCGGAGACGGTAGATGCACTCCGTTTGTTTCAAGTCTCTGGAGGGCTTGAGGGTTCCTGTTGGACGACCCTTTCGGGGCAGGGGGAATGATGACCACGTTCAATCCGCTCAAACAGCTTATCCTCGCCCGCTTGAGAGAATTTACCCGGGAACCTGCTGCGGTTTTCTGGGTTTACGGATTTCCTCTCATCATGATTTTGGCGCTTGGCATTGCGTTTCGCAGCGAACCCATTGAAGTGGTCCATGTCGGGGTCGAAGAAGGAGAATCGGCGACGACCCTCCTCGAGAGTCTGGAGGAGTCCGAGCGGTTCAACGCGGTGGTGGTGTCCGCCACGGATGCGGCAGGCTTGCTACGTACCAGCAAGATCGAAGTTTTGGTCCGGGGCGTGTCTGGGGAGTCGATGGGCGAGCCGGTGATGGAGTACCAATTTGATCCAAGCCGGCCAGGTAGCTTGTTGGCGAGAAACGCGGTCGATGACTACATGCAGCGGGCAGCGGGGCGGAAGGATGTGCTGGAAAGCCGGGATATTGAAGTCCGGGAAGCGGGAAGTCGGTATGTGGATTTCCTTGTTCCTGGCCTGATTGGGATGAGCTTGATGGGCGGCGGAATGTGGGGAGTGGGCTATGCGATTGTGGATCTTCGCATTCGCAAATTGCTTAAGCGATTTCTCGCCACGCCGATGAAGCGGAGTCATTTCCTCGCCGCCATGATGATCAGTCGCCTCGTGTTCATGTTGCCCGAATTCGTGGTCTTGCTCTTTTTTGCCAGGGTGGTTTTTGGGGTGACAAGCCATGGTGGCTATGTTGCCGTCATGATCTTGATTTTATTGGGGGCCGTCGAGTTTGCAGGGATTGGGCTGTTGGTTGCGAGTCGGGCAGCGACCATCGAAACCGTTTCCGGTCTGATGAATCTGGTGATGTTGCCCATGTGGATTCTGAGTGGCATTTTCTTTTCGAACGAGCGATTTCCAGACCTCATGCAGCCAATCATTCAGATTCTTCCGTTGACGCCCCTGATCAATGCCCTGCGCGGCGTGATGTTGGAAGGCGCTTCGATCATGAGCCTCGGCCCTGAGTTGCTGACCATGGGAGTCTGGGCTGTCGTCACATTTGCGATTGCATTGGCGACATTTCGCTGGCAGTGACCTGCAAAACAGGCCGTTGATTGATTGCCAGTGCGGCGGGATACATCAACCTGCGTCGGAGGCCCTTTAGCCCCCTCTCGATTCGCTCCATCGGAGGTTGAGTAATCACCAGTTCAAGTCGGCCCGCAGATCATCTTGGGCGAACTGCTGCTGCAATGTTTCGATCGTCTTTTTAATCCCCTCGTCGTAGGAATTGGGCAGGGCGATCTGCAACTCGACGATCAGGTCGCCGGGATTTCCGCGGACTGGTTCGACGCCCTGACCTTTCAGTCGCAGCTTCTTGCCGCTGCTACTTCCCGACGGGACGGAGATGGTCAGCGTCCCGTTTGGTGTTGGCAGGTCAATTTTCGCGCCAAGTGCTGCTTCTGCCAATGTGATTGGAACCGTCAGCAAGAGGTTGTTTCCTTGGCGACGATAAAGGGGATGTGCGGCCACTTTGACTCGAATCATCAAATCGCCAGCTGGGCCACCATTTGGAGAGGGGTCACCCTGTCCGGTAAGTCGGATTTTTTTAAGGTCTTCAATGCCTGGCGGGATTTTGACCGTGATCGATTCGGTTTTGCCACCTGGTCGCTGGACCGTGAGGTGCGCCTGGCCTCCTTGGATCGCCGTTCGAAATGGGACGGTGATTTCGTGTTCGAGATTGTCCCCGCGAATGGGGCCTCGGCCGCGTGGACCACCGCCCCCTCCGAATTGCCTGAAGATATCTTCAAAGCCGCCGCCTTGACCTCGAGCTCCTCCGCCGAAAAGATCCCCAAGATCGAACGGAGAATGGCCTCCCTGTCCTCCGAAGCCCTGAAAGGGATTGCCCCCACCGGCCTGCTTGTAGGCGGAGCCATACTGATCATACATCTGGCGTTTTTCCGGATCACTGAGGACGTCGTAGGCCTCCTGGATCTTTTGGAAACGGACCTTCGCCTGATCCTTTTCATCATCTTCGGCCAGATCTGGATGGGATTTGCGCGCCAGCAGCCGGTAGGCTTTCTGGATCTCCTTTTGCGAGGCGGAACGCTCTACCCCCAGAATCTCGTAAAAATCATCCATGTTGGATTGTCCAGTCATGCTAAACCTCTCCCTCGACTCCCGGATGTCGGACGGAAGTCAGGTTGTCGTGGGAATCTGACCGGCACCATTGTTGCAAAAAGAATGCCGGCGGAGAGGGGGGAGGGTCAATTGTCCCGATAAGCCGATAATGCTTTGACGTAGTGTTGCCATGCATGGCCAATGCGTCGCTGGTCGCTCTCTCGGGTTTCGCGGACAACTTTCCCGGGAATCCCCATGACGACCTGATAGGGAGGAATGGTCGTGCCTTCCGGGATCACACTTCCTGCCGCAATCAGGCAGCCCTCCCCGATGTGAACGTCATTGAGAATGACGGCCCTTATCCCGATCATGCAGTTGTCTTCCACCTTGGCGCCATGGACGATGGCACCGTGGCCGACGGTCACCTGATCTCCCAGCTGACAGGGGAGTCCCGGATCCGCGTGGAGGATGACGCCATCCTGAATGTTGGACCTTGCCCCAACCGATATCGACTCGCAATCGCCCCGCAGGACGGCCTGATACCAGATACTGGACTCTTCACCCAGGGTGACTCGGCCGACCACGGTGGCTGAGGGGACCACCAATGCGGACGGGTGGATGGATTCGGATGTGGGGGTGTAGTCGAAGTTCAATTGGCGACTCCTGGTAGGTTCGCACGGGTCACAGAAACTTGTCCGACAGAAATCTGCTGGAAACTGGCAGGCGTTGAGAGGCATTCCCCTCGCCAACTTGTGATTCGTTGGATAGGCTAAAGCACCCCTGAATCAAGCCGCGAAGGGGCACCGGACAAGAGTTTCATCGGTGCCTGCTTGGTGTGACTTTAAGCGGTCATGAATACGAACTTTTAGCCGTACTGATTTTGAGGGTTAAGTCGGTTTTTGATACGGGATACTCTGCTGAAGACCGTTCGCAGAGCGACCACGGCAAGCGAGTGCCCCACTTTGGAATGTGTTTGACGAAAAGCATGGCTCCTTGGAATCCCGGGGTTTCCTGATCGTTCGCACGTTTCTTTCGGAGTAATGAATTTTGACAGAAGAATATTTGTCCCCTCCCGAGCAGATGGACCCGAAGGGCAGCTACTCATTCGTAAGTCTGGGTTGCCCGAAGAATACGGTGGATAGCGAACGGATGCTCGGCTTGCTGCAACTCGATGGATATCAACTTGTTCCAGAACCCGAGTCCAGTGACTTTGTGATCGTCAATACGTGTGGTTTCATCGAACAGGCTCGGGAGGAATCTTTCGCCGCCATCGACGAAATGCTCGAATTGAAAAAAGCGGGTAAGATCCGTGGTGTGATTGTTTCAGGGTGTCTGGCAGAGCGGCAGAAAGAAAAACTCTTGGAAGAGCGGCCGGAAATCGATTCGCTGGTGGGAGTGTTTGGTCGGGAGCACATTACCAAGGTTGCCGATCGTCTGCTTGGCGATCTTGAGGAACAGCGGACGGTTTTCCAACCGGCGCCGATCCGCGCCCTTCCGGACGAGGACCGTCTAAGAATCACACCGCCCCATTTTGCTTACCTGAAGATCTCCGAAGGTTGTGATCGGCTCTGTACTTTCTGTGCCATTCCCAAAATGCGAGGCAAACACGCGACCAAGCCAATGGAGGCGGTAATTTCCGAAGCCCAGCAATTGGCAGATCGCGGCGTTAAAGAGTTGATTGTGGTGGCGCAGGATACGACGTATTACGGGATGGATCTCTACGGCGAGCCTCGACTTCGAGAGCTGCTTGAAAAACTCGATCAGGTCAACGGCCTCGACTGGATTCGTTTGATGTACTTCTATCCGATGTATATCGACGACGCCTTGATCCAGACCATTGCTCAGGCGGAGAAGATTGTTCCTTATATCGACATGCCACTTCAGCACGCGAGTGATCCAATGCTGAAGCGAATGTCTCGACGGGTGACGCGCAAGCAGACGGAAGACTTGCTCGATCAAATGCGGACGCAGATTGACAACCTCGTTTTGCGTACCACGTTCATTACGGGATTCCCGGGCGAAACGGAAGAAGATTTTGAACAGCTTGTGGAGTTTGTTCGCAAGCATCGTTTTGAGAGGGCGGGTGTATTCAACTACTCGCTTGAGCCTGATACTCCCGCAGCGAAATTGCCCGCCCAGGTTCCAGAGGAAGTGATGTTGCAGCGTCGTGAAGCATTGATGCAGGTCCAACAGGAAAATGCTTTCGCATGGTGCCAATCCAAAGTGGGGCAGAAGTTGCCGGTCATCATCGACCGACGTGTTCCTGATCAGCAACAAGCTTGGGTCGGACGCACTTATGGAGACGCACCGGATGTGGATGGCCTTGTTTTTGTCACGGCGGTCAGTCAGGAGTTGCACGCGGGACGCGTGGTTGAAGCTGAAATTGTCGGGACTCACGACTATGATTTGATTGCGGTCTCGTAAGTCGAGTAAACTTTGGTGGTTGTCTTATGATTGGAATGTGCTCGCGACCGTGAAGTGAACAGGCAGAGAAGTGAACAGGCGGATTGGCAATGGTTTTGCGACCGCCTTGTCGCAAATGATTCTGCGATGTCCAGAAATCCATGCTCGGAGGTTGAGGAATGTCCACCGATTCGGCAACACGTAAGCAGTCGCAGATCCTGAACGTCCCCAACATTCTCAGTATGATCCGCCTGTTCATGGCGTTCATCGTTGTCGGAGTGATACCCTTCTCCGCTTACCAACTCGCATTGGTGCTCTTTGTGGTGGCCGCATCCACCGATTGGATTGATGGATGGTGGGCCCGCAAATTCGATCAGGTGACCCAACTCGGCCGCATCCTCGATCCGTTCTGCGACAAGATGATCATTTGTGGCACTTACATTGTTCTGGCTGTGGAAATGCGAGATTATCCCTGGTACATCGCGATCTCAGGTTGGATGGCCGTGGTTGTCGTGGGCCGCGAAATGTTGGTTACAGCCCTTCGTAGTTTCATCGAGCAAAGCGGCGGTGACTTTTCGGCGAAGATGGCCGGAAAGCTCAAGATGGTGTTTCAGTGCATCGCCGTGGCCGCCTCACTCGTGATGTTGACGTACACTGATGTGAGTGATTCACCTATGTGGGTCTATTACATTCTCCTCGTATCGGTTTGGCTCGCTTTGGCACTGACGCTATATTCCGGTGCGGAGTACGTCATCGCGGCCGCAAAATTCGTCAAGTCCGCCCAGCGGGACGACGGGGTTACCCAACATGAGAACAAGGCTTCTGGCGAAGCGAACGAGGCTAACCAGTGTGAGAAATAGCGTGTCTGGCCTCCCGTTCTGACAACCGTTCGTCGACACAGAAGCGGCCAGATTGACTCGTTGGAGCCGTTTTCATAAATCCTTGGGGGGCATCGTACACTCGCCGAACCTACCGGGCGGATTTAACGCTTGGGGACCATTGAAGACTTGGGGGTTTGCGGGGATTGCGAAGTTTCTGCGTCTGGACAAAGGGCCGCTCAGCTGGAGCCTTTGGTGCAACTAGAGGCTTCAATTTGCCGGAAGCTCTGCTATAATCGGCGGCTTCGGTCAAAAGAACATTAAGCGAAAGGTGCATAGCGTGGCGGCCATTGAGCAAAGAGAAGAAGGAAATGTGCTGGTTGTCTCGTTTAAGGACTTCAAGATTCTGGACGAGCAGCGAATCGCAGAGATTGGCTACGAATTGACCACGTTAGTGGGGCAGACGCCTGCGGGGCGGATGCTCGTCAACTTCGAGGGAGTGACTTTCATGTCCTCGGCGATGATCGGCAAGATCATCCAACTTAATAAGAATTGCAAGGACAAGAGTGTCGATCTTCGACTATGTTCCATTTCCGCGAACGTGATGGAAGTGTTCAAGTTGATGCGATTGAACAAGGTTCTAAACATTCAGAAGGATGAACCTACTGCGATCAAGTCCTTCGATAAGAAGGGACTGTTCGGATAAAAACGGTCGACAACACTAAAACAATAAAAAAACTCGCGGTCGAGTCCCGCGGGTTTTTTTATGCGCGGTGGTCCGTAAAAAGGGTCGCCGAGCAAGACTCTGCGAGCCGGCTTCAGTCGTTCTTGGTGACGGCGAAACGCTGGAGAGCGAGAACCATTCCGATGCCCAATAGAAGAGCGGTCGCCGCTGAACCTACGTCCCAGCCTCCCGTAGGCCAATGCCACGTGACAGACTTCTGGTGGTTTTCTTCGATCACCTTTTGGAAGGGCCAGAGCCGGACGAGTGACCCGACCATCAGTCCCGAGAGGAGGCTCAGGGTGGTGACGGAATGTCGTGCCATCAGGTAGGTCAGCGCCCGGCTGAAAGATGCCAGACCTGCCGCACAGCCGGCGGCAAAAATGGTCAACGAGGTTAAAGGCTCCCGCCAGATGCCCGACAGAAGTTGTTCGGGTAACGACAGCAAATAACCATAAACTCCGAGAAGAAGCAGGATCATTGCACCGCTTATCCCCGGAAGGATCATCGCGCAAATACCAAGCATGCCGCAACCGAACAGGTAATAAACGGGCGGTTGGTCTTGGGGTGCTGCCGGTGGGAGCATGCCTACCGCAGCAGCGGCCGCAATGCCGATCAGAATCGCCACGGGCGTGATCATTTTCTCACTCGAGTTGGCTGGGCGAATCTGTTTCAGCAGGATCCAGGTGCTTGCCAAGATCATCCCGAAAAAACAGGCCAGAGTTGCAGGGCGGGTCGTGTCATTTTCCAGCATCCGTTTGATCGTGACCACAGATAAGCCGAGGCCAAGGAGCAAACCGGCGGCGAGCGGCATGAGGAAGGCAACATCGACATGCGCGGCCGCGTTTCCCCAATTCTTTCGTCGAAGAGAACGGAGGAGCTGTCGGTCAAACCTTGAGATCGCGCGGAGCAGTCGAGAGTAAACACCGCAAAGCAAGGCCACGGTACCTCCCGAAACACCTGGGACAACATCGGCTGCACCCATGGCGACACCAGTCAGGAGTGTATGGAGCAATCCGCGATGTTGGGGGTCGGGTGATGGCATTTTCAATGCTGCCGTAAAGTGAGCGAGAGAAAGGACCCAATGGCCAGACGCATCAGGGTTTATCGGAGTTCCGATTGGGTTATCTCCTTTAAACCTCCATCATACTTGCACGAGTCCGCAGGTTTTCGATTTGGTTTTCTCCGGTATCTCCCCTGTATGAGCCGTAAATTTGTTGACCCAAGGGAGGAGATTGGTAGACTTTGGAAATCGAGTTCGCGATGTCGAGTGGTCATTTCAATGTTATTGCACGCACCAGCCAAGATAAATTTGTTCTTGGAGTTGCGTGGAAAAATGCCCTCAGGATTTCATGAACTCGAGACCGTGATGTCGACCATCTCGTGGTTTGACACCCTTTCTTTTCAGAAAAATAAGACGGAATCAATCGAACTCAAAGTGAGGATGGTTTCCGGGGGCCGAAAGTCTTCAGTCCCTCAGGATGACGTCCCTCACGGACCCGATAATCTGGTTTATAAGGCGATTGAAGCACTCAGGCAGGAGGCAGGGGTTCAGCAAGGCCTATCGGTGAAGCTTCTCAAACGCATTCCTGCACAGGCGGGACTGGGAGGCGGATCCAGCGACGCCGCGACTGCCCTCGCAGGTGCAAACGAACTGTGGGGGCTTGGGTATTCCAAACAGCGTCTTGCTCAAATTGCAGGTCGACTTGGAAGCGATATTCCGTTTTTCATTTACGGTGGTTTTGCCCGATGTACAGGTCGCGGAGAGGTGATCGAACCCCTGCGTGCCTACACCAACCTGAGCGTTGTGGTTGTGAAACCGCCCGTCGGCCTTTCGACCGCCGAAGTATTCCGCAATTGCAGCATTCCTGAGCAACCTGAAACTGGTCAAGGTCTCATTGAGGCCATTAGGCATAGTGATAGTCGTGCAATCGCAGGCACCATGTTCAATCGACTGGCCGAACCAGCACGCCGATTGACCCCTTGGATTGATAAGCTTTGTTCTGAGTTTGAACGGACGGGCTGTTTGGGCGCGTTGATGAGCGGGAGTGGCAGTTCCTGTTTTGGCGTCTATCCCAACGCTCGTGTCGCTCGCGAGGCCGCATCGCATCTAGGGACCAACATGGGGTTGTGCGTAACCGTTGCACATACGCTCGCCGGCTGAGTAGACGGGTCCATGACGGGCTGATCTCAATATTCGGAGGGAACGACGTGGAGATTACGGAAGTACGTATCAAGCTGATGGAAGACACGGATGATCGGCTTCAGGCGTTTTGCAGTATCACACTCGATGACTGCTTTGTGGTGCGAGACCTGAAGATCATCGAAGGATCGAACGGTCCGTTTATTGCCATGCCGAGTCGAAAGCTGACTTGTCACTGTGGGGCATGTGGATCGAAAAATCATTTGCGTTCCAATTTCTGCAATCAGTGCGGACAGAAGATTCGCCGCGGTCGAGATGGGACAGACCACGATGGACGGACGAAGCTCTATGCGGACATCGCCCATCCGATCAATTCGGACTGCCGAGAAATGATCCAGTCCCGAGTGATTCAGGAACTCGACGAAGAATTGAAAAGAGCACGGCTGCCCGGTTACATCTCCAGGTACGATGAAGACTATGACGCGGGGCCAGAGACTGAAGGTCTCACTCAGCGGGCGTCACTGTCAGGCCCTCATCGACGGCCCAATCAGGCCTCGGCAAGAACGAGCCATAACACCGGCGATGATTCGAGCGACACATCGAAATCCGCTGGAGATTCTCAGCAGGGGCCGTCTAAGGATGGTTTCGGCGCTGGGATCTTGGACGAATAGTGTGACGGTCACGTTTTCACCTTGACCGCGAAATGTGACCGCGAAATGTGACCGTCCATCGCGAGTCGCCTTCGATGCGATATTCCTCAAGGCGGGTCGTCGCCGCCTGGGTTCCATGGGTTGCACCGGAGGATGCGGTAGGCCCCTTTGATGATTCCCCGCAACACTCCATATTTCTCTATGGCTTCGATGGTGTACTGGCTGCAGGAGGGGTGGAAGCGGCAATTGGCGCCAAGCCATGGACTGATGGCTCTTTGGTAAAACCTAACTGCCAGGATTGCGAGTCGACGGAGCATACCGGTCTTTTCGTAAGTTCGTTCGATGTGTGTTCGTTTATAAGTTCGGGTTATCGCTCATACCGCGGAATGATTGGTCGTCTTTCGGCCGCCGTCGAGCACGCTGCTCAATATTCCTGGAGAGCTTCAGCAAAGATTTCTCAATTTCGACGTAATTGCACGACGCGCCCTTTCTGGGGCGGACCACAAAGTCGAATGCAGGGGGGAGTACGAAGCGACGGCGACGATAGATATCTCGAATCACTCGCTTCCACCGATTCCGCTCATGCGCTTTACCATGCTGTCTTGAGACGACCACCCCAAGTCGGGAGTGGTCTTGCACATTTGGTTTTCCGTTGATGACCAAATGGCGATCCGCCGCGTAGAGTCGCGTTGAGTAAACGGCCTGATATTCCGCCGTTGTGCGGACACGTAATCTCTTAGGAAAATGTTTCGGAGCTGGCTTTGCTGGGTCATGCATTTGAATTTGGGTACCCGTGCTATCCCGGGGAGTTTTGAAGGTCAGGAGATGTGGATGACCCGCCTCCACCCCACTTGTGATCTTTGATTGCGGAGCAGAGCGAACGCTTTTATACTGTCCCGTCCGATTGCGCGCATGTCAAATGCGGCTCATTTCTTTCCTGTCGCCGTCATTTCTTCATTTCATGAATGCAGGTGACCAACCTAGAAGGCTTTGAATATGGAATCGACGAATCGCCGTAGCTTTTTGAAGGGTTCGCTGGCTGCCGCAGGTGCGGGCGCCTTGGCTATTGGGGGAGGGGATCAGCTTTTCGCGGGGGTTGCCGCGGACAACTGGTTCGATATTTCGCTTGCGGAGTGGTCTTTGCACAGGTCGATTCGCGCTGGGAAGGTGGACAATAAAGACTTCGCCAAAGTTGCAAAGGAAGAATTCGGCATTTCGGCGATCGAGTATGTCAATCAATTTTTCAAGGATAAGGCTCGAGATGAAGCCTATCTTGGGGAACTCAAGACCCGGGCGGAGGACCATGGCGTTAAAACTTTGCTGATCATGATCGACGGTGAGGGGCGACTTGGCGACCCAAACGATGCCGGTCGAACCAAAGCCGTTGAAAATCATTATCGCTGGGTTGAAGCTGCCAAGTTCCTTGGGTGTCATTCAATTCGAGTGAATGCGGGATCTCAGGGGTCTTATGACGACCAGATGTCCTTGGCAGCGGATGGGTTGAGGCGATTGAGTGAGTTCGCGGGCGAGCATGGCCTTAACGTGATTGTCGAGAATCACGGCGGTTTGTCATCCAACGGAGCCTGGCTTGCCGGGGTCATGGAGAAGGTGGAGCTTGAAAACTGCGGAACGCTTCCTGATTTTGGCAATTTTCGCGTGAGTGGCGATGAAGAGTATGACCGGTATAAGGGTGTTGAAGAACTGATGCCCTACGCAAAAGCGGTCAGTGCCAAGAGCCATGATTTCGACGAGGAAGGAAACGAGACGAAGACGGACTACATGAAGATGCTTCAGATCGTCAAGGATGCGGGCTACCGGGGCTACGTTGGCATTGAATACGAAGGCGGAAAACTTGATGAATTCGCCGGCGTTGCCGCGACCAAGGCCCTCTTGGAACGGGCTCGTGAGGCAACAACTGACGCGACGAATGCGGGCCGGGGCAATCTTCGGTCTCGGATTCGCGGGATTCGTGAGCGAGTCCGAGGGGACCGAAACTAGGTCCTGTCGCGTCTGTTGAAGACGAAACTGCTGGAAATCAAAAGGCCGCTCATCCTATGGATGGGCGGCCTTGTTTTGTTCTTGCCTTCGAAGAAAAGCCACCCTGTCGACCTCGAGGCTTTGATTCTTGAGTGTTTTTTGGAAAAACAGAAAGGTGGACACTTGGTGGACGGGAAATTGAAGCTGCCCAAAAAGCGGGCAGTCTTCGGTGGGGTCAGGCTGGGCAGGCGTGCCTAAAAGACTTGCACTGATAGCATAATCGTCGTAAGTGCAAGCATTTCAACGAGATACGGGGACGATTTGACAGCACTTTCATGATTGGGCGAACCGACAACGTGCTCGGCTCGAACACGAAGGGCCACTCAGCCCGCTGACGCAAAACTGTCGAAAGGAGTCCAACATGGAATCGACCACGCAAAGTTATGTCGCCCCAGAAAAGAAGCAGGAAGCACTTCGAGCAGCTCAGGAGCTTTTCACACAACTGCCTGACTGGTTGACCTTTTTCAAAGCGACGCTCGGCATCGACGGGAAAGTGCGAGAGCTGTTTCCCAGTCAGGAAGAATTTTGCGCATTTGAACGGACAGAGGAATACGGTCAAATTCATAAGATGGTCGCTGCTCTTAGGGCGATGAAGAAAAATCCATCGCTCAATCAAGAGCCGACTCGCGTGATTACGGTTCGGTTGCCCAAAAGCGTGCACGAAGCATTGCGTGCCGAGGCTAACGACCACGATATCAGCATGAATTGGCTTTGCATTGCGAAATTGATTCAGGCGTTCGATGACGCCAATCTGCCCATTCCGCCCACGTATGCGGCCCACTCGAAAATGTCGGGCCGAAGTGCCGCGGTCAATCGAAATCCAGCCCCAACCAATCGGGTGGCGGCAACTCCCACCTATGCCAGTCAGCCGACCTCGTCTCCTTCACCCAATCAGAACATGGGCGGGGACAACTCAAATTCCACTTACCGCCCTTATTATGGTGGTGGCTACAGTCAGCAAGGTTTCTAGATGGCCCTAGTTTTGCGTAAAGTCTCAGTGCAGGATGCGAACCGAGAGGTTTCACTAGTTCAAGGCGATTCGAGGTGTCAAGGATGGCGCGGACGTTTCGTCGAAGTGAAGCTGTGGGGCGAAGGTGTGGCTGCAAGGAGGTAATTGGTCCAGCGGCGGGAGTGATGACGGAGAATCTCGTAAGTGTTGTGCTCAGAATCCAAGATTTGCGTCAACCGGGTCCATGAGTGAGAGCCCACTATGGAGAGGTCCGTTTTGATCATGATCCATCTGCAACTGGATTGATTTGCAGGTTTGCAAGGAAGAACCAGTAGAATCCCCCTTTCGCTTGTTGTGTCGGGAACCGCCGGTGCAGGTCTGAGACTTGCATCGGCTTTTTTAATGGACTCTGAGGTGAGCCTTGCCGGGCAATTTCCCAGATCGAGCGTTTTCCAGAATCCGTCGACCTCTGCGGGGTGTTGGGGTTCACGCGTCAAACTTTCTCTGACACGAAAAAAGTTCTCTTCTATCAGGAAACAGGGGGCTTCGGGGTGAGAAAGCACTTTTTCGGCGTTTCTTATGGCCCTATAATGCCCCTTCGATTTATTTGACCGGGTGTGCGTCCGCTGAGGTCTCGCTTTTCCCGGTCATGGCTCGATGAATCTGAATCAGGAAAAGCTCATGAATAATGTGGTTCGCATCAAACTGTTTGTGATGATGTTTCTCCAGTTTTTCGTTTGGGGAGCATGGTTTGCGACACTCGGCCTGGCGTTGGCCGCATATGGTCTCAGTAGCATCACGGCGTCCGCCTACGGTGCCGCGCCTATCGCAGCGATTTTCGCGCCACTCTTCCTCGGTCTGATTGCAGATCGCTTTTTTGCGTCGGAGAAAGTGATGGGAACGCTGATGCTGATCGGTGGCGGGCTTCTGCTGGCAATTCCTGTCATGACCATTATGTTTCCGATGGAAGAGGGGGCAGAGGGCGCGAGTGCATTTCTT
>JAKVCA010000050.1 GCA_022448315.1 Pirellulaceae bacterium
ATAAAACCCCTCCGATGCCCTTCTTCATCCCACTGAACCTTAAAGCGAGTGCGACCTCGGCCTCAAGTCTAAAAAATTACCCGCCAGCGTCTCTTCAACAACTCAAGCATCACCAAGTCGGAAAAATAACTTCCTTCCTTGCCCCCGATCGCCCGAGCATTCCTCAGTCTGGCCGAAGCGTGACAAACGATCAACCTGACCGTTCCAAAACTCAACAAGCCGAGCCAAAGCGTCCAAGGGGTTTAACCGATCGCAGCGGGACTTTGCGTTAGCTCTTTATGCATGCGATACTCCAACCCACGAAACGTTCTGCATACGCGGCTTGCCCGCGGCGAAGCAACCTCCGGCCTGACATTCGCGTCCCAAATTCACCACGCCTGGGATGACCTCCATATGACCAGCCCCTTAGATCAAAAGCAGGTGGACCTTTATCAAAGAGAAGGTTTCCTTCTACTCCCTCAAATCTTGAATGCCGAGCAACGCCAATCCATCACGCAGGAATGTATGGATTGCTGGATCGAAGAGAAGGGCCCCTACGATCCCGAAGGTACATGGCTGCACAACGCCTTGTTGACAGACATCGATCGAAAAAGCGGCAAAGTGCAAACTTTCTATCGAAACGGGCCACTCCTGGACGTCGCCGAGCAACTCATCGGTCCCAATATCAAAGGTGCGGCCACTCAACTCACCTTCAAGATGCGGGGCAACTCGATGCCCTTTGGTTGGCATCAGGACAACGGCTATGGCCAACTGGATCCGGCCAACGCGATGACCACACTGACCGCTCTGGACGATGCGGACGAGGAGAATGGGTGCCTTTGGGTCATTCCCAGTTCCCACCTCCGAGGGCAGATCGATATGACCGATCGCCTCACGGTGCAAAGTAAAGCGTCCGGCGCCGATCTAAGTGTCGAAGTCGAGCAACCTCAAGATGCGCGACCGGTCATCATGAAGGCGGGAGATACGGTCATCCTTCATGGTCACACGTTGCATCGTTCGGAGGGCAATCACTCAAAGCATCGAGATCGTCGACTGCTTTTCATGAGGTATGCCGATGCCGACGCCATTGAAGTCTACAATCAGGGAACACCAAGACTGGGCCCGCTACTTCGGGGAGAGACCCGGTTCGAGCAGGTCCGCGACTACCAGTAAATCCACTTACACTGATTTGTGAAATCCCAACGCGAGGTCGAGATGAAACCTGCTCAACTGACTCTGCTTTTTGTGGGCCTCATGGGTCTCCCCGGATTCGCGAACGAAGTCCGTTTGACTGACGAAATCCATGTTCTGGTATGGAACGAGCGTCAGCCTCAGCAGCAACAGGCCTACCCGCAGTTTCTAGGTGAGGCGATTTCCAAGCATCTCAGACAACAGGCGGGCCTGAAGGTTCGTGCCCGCCACCTCGACGATCCGGAACAGGGGCTGACCCAAGAAGATCTCAATTGGGCCGACGTGTTGATCTGGTGGGGCCACGTTCGTCAGGGAGAAATCAAGCCTGATTTTGCGAAGACGGAAATCATTTCCCGCGTCAAGCGTGGCGAACTTCACTTGATTGCGTTGCATTCCGCACATTGGTCCACGCCGTTTGTAGAAGCAATGAATGAGAGGACCCGCATCGATACGTTAAAAAAATACCCAGAGGACCGTGCTGAAATTCAATTCGTGGATCCTCCCGGCCGCTTCCCGCCGGCTCATGGTTCTCTCCTCACCCCAAACGCCTACGTTCTGAAAACATCGCCCAATCGACTTCGAATCCGCGTCGATCTACCGAATTGCTGTTTTCCCGACTATCGGCCCGACGGAGCGCCAAGCAAGATTGAAGTGCTGCTACCGACCCATCCGATCGCGAAGGGTTTGGGCGAATCCTTTCCGGTTCAACACACGGAGATGTACAACGAGCCGTTTCATGTCCCCGAACCGGATGCGGTCATCTTCAAAGAAACGTGGACCAAGGGCGAGTGGTTTCGCGCCGGAATGCTCTGGAATATCGGCGAGGGCCAAGTCTTTTACTTTCGGCCCGGCCACGAGACATTCCCCGTCTATCTGCAGCAGGAACCACTACGCGTCCTCGAAAATGCCGTACGTTTTCTCGCGAAACCTGAGGAATAAGTGACAAGACACGTTCCAAACATCGGCTCGACGCTTCGCCAGAGTCATGTGCCGCCGTCTCAACCTTGAAGTCGAAACAATCCCTCGTCTATCCGTGGGAAACGTTTGGCGACCTTACGCGAGTGCTTAAACTGGGTTGCTCGGACCCCAAGATGTGCAACAACCACTTCTCCAGTGGTTATGAATCTGTGATTGCAGCTCACTCCGGGTCGTGCGAATCCGACTCACGCGTATACGAAACAAAGATCAAACCTCTTCTTCAAAAACGTTGTTATACGTTTCACGGAGGGCTAAGGCAGGAGGGTGGATGGCGGGCGGAGGTTCAAAAGGGGGAATCGTTGAGGGTGCGACGGACGAGATTGGATTTCATGCGGTTGAAAATCGTCATTACGTGACCGACGTCCACGCCAAGATCCTTCGTCAACTTGGGCTGAATTCGCAGGAGCTGGAAATTCCCGGGCGCAAACGCCTCGATATTGATCACGGGCGCGTCATCGAATCGATCATCTCCTGCAACCTTCTGATATCAGCGGCACCCTCAACCTGTGGTTTGCCCGTGGCAATCACGCCAACATGAATCCAGCCCGACTAAGTTTGGCCGTTTCATTTTCCTTTCGCGAAACGGTGGGTGAAACCAAGCCGAAACCGGCCTCGCCAGCAGATCTTCCGAAATCGACGCCATCGGTTTTGACAAGTCTCATCGAAACAGCGGCCGTATCATTCGGATCGACCCAATTTTTCAATCGCCTCAATCGAGGTGTCTCCGGCTTCCCCTTTGAGATAGCCCAACTTGGTAAGGAATCGATCCGCTTTTTTGACCGTATCCTCAAAAAACTCTCCAGAATTAAAAAAGCCGTGGGTCGCACCCGGGTAAAGATGAAGTTCACAGGTGCGGCCGAGTTCCCGCATCTTGTCCCGGTAGGTCTCCGCCGTTTTGACGGGAATAAGTTTGTCTTCAGTACCAAGGAACACGATGGTGGGAGGGCTTGTCTTTGAGAGCTGGTGCAACGGGGAGATGTCTCGCCAGTATTTTTGAACACGGTCATACCCGTAGCCCTCGGGACCGTTATCGAATACCGGGTTGAACAACACGAGGGCGTCAGGGCGACATGAGACCGAAAGGTCCTCGCCCGGTTCATCGAATCTGCTTACCATTGCTGCGGCTGAAGCGACATGCCCACCCGCAGACCCTCCTCCTGCTGCAATTTTTGCAGGGTCAATTTGCCATTTTGCCGCATGACTTCTTACCCATCGGATTGCAGATTTGCCATCCTTCACACACTCTTTAGGCGTGGTGCCGTGGCGCGACGCGACCCGATAGTCGGCAACAAAAACGGTCAATCCTCTGGAGGCAAAGTACCTGGCCTGCTTGTGAAACTGTTGCGTTGAGCCACCGACCCAACCTCCCCCAAAAAACAGGACGAGAGCAGGCCGCTTATCATCCCCATCCTCAACTGAGGGTTTAAAAATTTCCATCTTCAATTCAATATCACCGACCACCTTGTAAACCACGGTTTCGTCGGGACGAACCTTACTGGTCCATCGATTCTTTTGAGCCAAAGTAACATTGGTCCACAAGCCCGCGATCACAACCGCGACACAAAGTCCAAACGGTCCATTGAGACGTGAGTTTTTCGACCACGGTCGCATAGCATCTTCCTTTTTAAACCGGACATCACCTGCCCACTTATTGTCGTCGCTCAGATCGCACTTCGCACTGAAACCTTCAGAATAGACCAGTCGAAACCGGGTAGAAACCTCCCGACAAAGAATCGAAAATCGGCAACCGCAGTCGCGGCAACGACAGGAATATGGACGCTTCCAAACGTTAAATGCTCTGTTTTAGAAAGATTCCTCGATTTTGAGGAGATCCATAGCTTTTCCTGCCACCGTAAGGATCCGAATTTGATCAACGATCGTTTGAGTTCCAGAGTCCGCATTCGACACCCGTTCTACCCCTCTGAAACACGCACGCTGGGCGGCGCTGTCGAGATCGAAAGCAAGAACAACGGACTCCGTGGCGCTGGAAACGGGACTCGGCACCGCTTAAATTGGTGAGATCATGCCAGTGATGATGCCCGCTCCACCCCGGTCCTACTGATTCAACTCTTATTCGCCCCTAGGTAGAGGAAACCACCCACGTGTTGAGAATGTTTCTAATCACGACGTTTGCCCTCCTCCCAGCACCTTTAATGGCCCAAAAGGAAATCGATTTCAATCGAGACGTCCGGCCCATTCTCTCGGACCGTTGCTTTCAGTGCCATGGTCCGGACGAAGAGCAACGGCAAGCGGACCTCCGACTGGATCTCGCTGATAGTGAAGAGGGCGCGTTAACCGTCATTAAGAAAGGCGTGGCCGAAGAGAGTGAGTTGTGGCATCGCATCATTTCCTCGGACCCCGATCTCGTGATGCCTCCGCCGGAATCCAATAAAGCGCCGCTTAATGAGGCGGAGCAAACTACCCTGAAAAAGTGGATTGACGAAGGAGCAGACTACGCTGACTTCTGGGCATTCGTTCCCCCGAGTCGCCCGAACCTGGAAAACACAACCGGCCTTCACGGAAGCATGCAGCCGATTGACCAACTCGTCATGAAGCAACTCGAGGCACAAGGCCTCACCCCTCAACCTCGTGCCGACCGTCGCACGTTGATTCGCCGATTAAGTCTGGACCTTACGGGTCTACCGCCGACGCGGGCGGAGATCGAGACGTTCCTGACGGACAAATCCCCAAAAGCTTACGAAGCTCTTGTCGACCGTTTGCTTGCGAAACCACAATTCGGCGAGCACATGACCAAGTATTGGCTCGATCTGGTTCGTTTCGCAGATACCAACGGCATCCACCACGACCATTATCGAGACATGACGCCCTATCGGGACTGGGTAATCCGAGCCTTCAATCAGAATCTGCCTTACGATGATTTCGTGACCTACCAGCTGGCTGGTGACCTGTTTGACTCGCCGAGCCAAGACCAGCTCATTGCGTCCGGCTTCAACCGTCTCCATCTGATCATCGATGTGGGGACGGCCCTCCCCGAGGAAAGTTACACCAGAAACGTCATCGATCGGGTCACCGCCGTCGGCACTGCGTTCATGGGTCTCACGGTCCAATGCGCTGTCTGTCATGACCACAAGTACGACCCGATTACCGCCAAAGATTTTTACCAGCTGTTCGCCTTCTTCAACAATCTGGATGGCAAACCGGAAACCGGTGGACGTGGCGGTATGGATTTCCAAAAAGGTTTACAGCCACCCTACATATCCCTCACGACGGAATCCCAGCAGAACGTTTTGGTTCAACTGGAAGATGAAGTCTCCGCCGCTCAAGCAAGCACTAAAAATACGCAGGCGAAAATTGACGCCGCATCCGATGAAGACGCTAAAGCAACCTTGCAGGAAGAATTGAAGACTCAGCAGGATTCACAGAAGAAGATCGAACAGGAACTCGACGCTTTGAAACGTTCGTTTCGATACGCGATGGTGATGAAAGAACGGTCCGAACCTCGCCCCGCCTTCATGTTGATTCGTGGTGCTTACGATAAACCGGGAGACGAAGTTCAACGGAATACCCCGGGATTCCTGCCTCCCATGCAGACCTCGAACGAGACGCCGACCCGCATGGATCTCGCCAACTGGATGGTCAGTTCCGACAATCCGCTCACCTCGCGGGTAGCGGTCAATCGATTCTGGCAGCAGCTATTTGGCATCGGAATCGTAAAAACCTCTGAGGACTTTGGGGCCCAAGGTGACTGGCCAACTCATCCTGAACTGTTGGATTATCTTGCGGTGACGTGGATGAATTCCGGCTGGGACGTCAAAGAACTTCTCAAAGAAATCGTACTCTCTCAAACCTACCAGCAATCGTCTTTGGCTTCCGAGGCGGATTACGCGTCGGACCCCGACAATCGTTGGTTGGCACGAGGCTCTCGTTATCGACTGGATTCTGAGGTCGTCCGAGATCAGATCTTGGCAACAAGTGGATTGTTGAATGCGGAGATTTATGGACCGAGTGTCAAACCACCTCAGCCCGAGGGGCTATGGAAATCGGTGAGTCTGCCCAGCTCTTACCCGAGAGTGTATCAAGCCGATACGGGTGAGCAGGCGTATCGTCGGAGCGTGTACACCTTTTGGAAACGAGGGATGCCGCCCCCGCAAATGTCGATCCTTAATGCTCCTACCCGTGAGTCCTGTATCGCCCGTCGGGAGAGGACCAACACGCCCCTTCAGGCATTATTGTTGCTCAATGAACAACAATTCCTTGAAGCGTCACGTCATCTCGCGTTTCAATTCGTCAACGAAAAATCCTTGAGCGATGAAGAACGACTTGAGGCCCTTTTCGAAACGGTCACGGGTGACCTGCCGGACACGACAGAAACGGAGCAATTGCTCAAGCTGATCGCCGACATGAAGACGACCTACGAAGGGGATCTCCCCATGGCCCAACAACTCTGTGAAGGACTTGAGTTAGCTGATGGAATTCAGGCCTCCGACGTCGCCGCATGGACGCTTCTGGTGAGCACCCTCCACAACCTCGACCGGACCAAGACTCGAAACTGATTGTCTCGAACGGAATCCAGCTCATTCATCAAATCCGGCAACTCTCAGGACATACCCATGTACACGCCGCTCAATAATCAGCAGACAATCTCCGAAGAGCACAACCGCAGGCAGGCTCGACGACAATTTCTCAAAACCTCCGGCATGGGTCTTGGGGTCACTGCCTTGGCCTCGCTGCTTCCGCAAAACGTGCAGGCGAGAAATCTGACACCGGCGAAGGCCAAACATGTCATCTTCCTCTTCATGGCCGGGGCTCCCAGTCAAATCGATCTGCTGGATTACAAACCGGGCCTGACGGAACAATTCAAAAAGCCGCTTCCCGAAAGTGTATCGATGGGCCAGCGAGTCACGGCCATGACTCGAGGCAAAACACAGCTGGTCGCCCCATCCAAGTACAAATTCGAAAAGAAAGGGGACAGCGGGGTTTGGATGTGCGAACTTCTACCGCATCTCGGGAATGTGGCGGATGACCTGTGCATCATCAATTCGCTCAACACCAATGCGATCAACCATGATCCGGCAAAAACCTTCGTATGCACCGGCTCGGAAATTCCCGGCAAACCAAGTATGGGAGCCTGGCTGAGCTACGGCCTGGGGACCATGAACAGGGACCTGCCGGACTTCGTTGTTTTGACCTCCGCTTTCTGGACCGGAGGGACGCGGAATGTCCAGGGTCTTTACAGCCGACTGTGGGGAAGCGGGTTTTTGCCCTCGCGACACCAGGGCGCTGCATTCCAAACGTCAGGCGATCCCGTCCTGTTTTTGTCAAATCCGAGCGGCATTGATCGAGATGTCCGTCGCCGCATGCTGGATACTCTGGGCAACCTCAATCGTAAAGAGTTTGATGAGTCAGGTGACCCCGAAATCCAAACGACGATCGCACAGCAGGAGATGGCGTTCCGAATGCAAGCGAGCGTACCTGAGCTGACGAATATCGAAGATGAGCCACAACACGTCCTCGACCTTTATGGTCCGGAGGTTTCAAAACCCGGATCATTCGCCCGAAATTGCCTGCTTGCACGTCGGATGGTAGAGCGGGGCGTCCGCTTCACTCAGATTTTCCACCGCGGTTGGGATCACCACTCGATCCTTCCCAAGCAACTGCCCGGACAATGCTATGACGTCGACCAACCCTCCGCTGCCTTGATACAGGACCTGAAAGAACGGGGCTTACTCGACGATACCATGATCGTCTTTGCCGGTGAGTTCGGCCGAACCGCGTATGGACAGGGCAACCTGACGAGGGAGGACTATGGTCGTGACCATCACCCTCGCTGTTTCTCAGGCTGGATGGCTGGTGGCGGGATTCGAGGAGGTCAAATGTACGGCAAGACGGACGATTTCAGCTACAACGTTGCGGAAAATCCTGTGGCCATTCGCGACCTTCACGCCACAATGCTCCACCAACTCGGCGTGGATCATCAAAAACTTTCATTTCCCTTCCAAGGGCTCGATCAGAAATTGACCGGCGTCGAACCAGCGAGGGTGGTGAAAGAAATCCTCAAGTAATCGTCCTTTGTTTCCGTAAACTGCCGAGCAGCATCCTAAATTCAGGCACTATGAGATGGCAAGTCGGCGTCAACCGTCTTAAGGGGCTCATGAGTCGGGCGGCTGCTCATTTGTCCTGTCTGAGTCCTCGGATGTAGACTCCGTTTACCTTTTCGCCTCAAGAGTCTTACGCAATGGGCCCGCTAATCTCCACCATCGACCATCTCGTCGTTACCGCACCCTCGAGAGCGTTAGGAGTCGAATACGTTTCCGACCGACTTGGTGTTAAGTTGGTTGAGGGAGGTGTACACCCCAGAATGGGCACGCACAATTCACTGCTGCGGCTCAACGATCACATCTACCTCGAAGTGATCGCGATCGATCCTGATTCGGATCCGCCGACGCACCCTCGATGGTTTGAGCTTGACCAGGACGCAAATGCGGCTCAACCTCGGCTTGCCACGTGGATCTGTCGAACTTCGGATATCCGACAGGTCGTCCAGCAGATGCCTCACGATCCCGGGCCGATTACGCCAATGTCACGAGGTTCCCTGGAGTGGCTGATCACCATTCCCCAAGACGGCTCGCTCGCGATGGAGGGTGCAGCGCCAAGCATGATTGAGTGGAAGGACCAACATCCCGTCGACTCAATGCCTGCCTCTGGCTGCGAGCTTCGATCGCTTGAACTCAATCATTCCGCGGCTTCTCTCCTGCGAAACTGGCTGCAGGGCATCGGTTTCCGAGGTCCATTGAAAATCAACGATGGCTCCGGCGGCACTTTCGGAATTTCCGCCGAAATTGAGACCCCAAAAGGAATCGTTCGCCTTTAGATCATGGGACGCCTCGCCCATTGAACTTGCCACGGTCTGCATCGTCAGCGAGAGAGACGTCGTCACTCTCAAGCGACAGCACCTACCGCGCTTCCTCGATCGCCCGCATCAACCGACGCATCTCCGCCACTTTTTCAGGATGCACCTTAGCGAGATTGCGAGATTCCCCAAGATCGGACTCCAAATCGTAAAGCTCTTCTTCGACTGGTCGATCGTCTTCTACTGCATACTTATGGAAATGGGCATCTGCCTTCAGGTATTTCCATTGACCTGACCGGACACCTGCCCGATCAAAATAGAAATCCGCACGGCCCGAATCCCGTTTGCCAAGCAGAAGGTCCGTTTGATCCTGTCCATCGATCACGCGATCTTCCGGCACTTCAAAACCGCACAGACGTGCGAATGTCGGTAGAAAATCGATCGTTGCAATCACCGCATCGGAGGTTCTACCCGAGGGAACATTGCCCGGCCAACGCACGATACCAGGAACTCGGTAACCCGCCTCGTAACACGAACCTTTACCGTTACGAAGTGGACCCGAACTGCCCCAGAATATTGCCCCCGGTGGATGCCCCTTTTTCTTCGATGTGTACTTCAATTGATTCCACGGCCCGTTATCACTCGTAAAAATGACAAGGGTGTCCCCCGAAAGCTCCAATGCGTCCAGAGTTTCAAGTAGACGACCGGTCTCGGCATCCAGTTCCCTGACGGCGTCTCCATAAAGGCCACCCTCGGTCGTCCCCAAATAGGGTTCGGAAGCATCAATGATCGTGTGCATCATCGTATGGGCAACGTAGAGGACAAAAGGTTTTTCGGGCTGTCGTTTTTCTCGGAGGTACTCGATCGCCTTGTCCGTATAAAGCCGAGATAGGCTGGCCATGTCCTCGGTCATCCCCACCTCTTCATTGTTTTCATGGAACACAACGCGGCCATTATCATTGGCGCCAAGCGTCCCGTAGTAGTAGTCGAATCCCTGAGCGTTGGGCATGCGAGGGACAATAGGCTTCCGATTTGACACATCCCATTTCCCAATGCAGGCCGTTTGATAGCCGCTCCTCTTGATCAACTCGGCGAATGTCAGTTCCTCGGCCGGCATCCCCCAACCTTTGCTTCGAATGGGATAGCGCCCGGTAAGCAACGCGGATCGACTAGGTCCGCAAACCGTCTGGGCATAGAACGAAGTGAAACGAGTTCCTTGCTCCGCGAGTTGATCCAGTACCGGCGTTTCTTGAGTGGAACTCCCGTAGCATCCCAGATCCCCGTATCCCATGTCGTCGACAAAAATGATCAGGATATTGGGTTGAGCCTGCTCCGCGGCCTCCAATCGACTCGCACCGAAACCAGAGCAGAATATCAGGATGCCAAAAGTCACGAAGATCGATTTCATCGGGTCGCTCTTTTCAACCTAGGGAAAAAATGATTGATCCTTCGGATCGCTGAGATCCGAGGCGTCAGGTTCCTCGGGCAATTGCCAACCGGGAGGCGGCCAGACTTTGGGAGTTGGAAGTTTGGATTCAAACTTCGGCCCCCTGAGCTCTTCAAAGCGTTTTAAATCGGCTCGGAATCGCTTCACCACGGAGAGTGGCGGTTGGCTCACCGGACTCGTTTCATTCGGATCGGCGTGGAGATCGAAAAACTCACCCTCCCTAAGTTTCCAACGTGAACCCACCACCGTCTTTTCTCCGAGCAGCACGGTGCGATCCAAAGGCTCGTCCGTTCCCCGTAAAGCGGGCAGCAAGTCGATTCCATCCAGACCCTTCGGAACCTTCATCTGAGCAGCCGCGAGTAACGTGGGCAACACATCGACATAAGCCGTGACACCTTCGTAACGGGCAGGAGCCAAGTACTTGGGCCATCGAATCATGGCGACAACACGAACCCCACCCTCCCACGTGGTGAACTTATTGCCCCTCAGGGGTCGATTGGATCCACCATGCGCCGGCGTTCCACCATTATCGCTATGAAAAACCACGAGCGTCTGTTCTTCAAACCCTCGCTTTTCGACGGCCTCAAGAATCCTCCCCAGATTGTCATCCAATGAGGATACCATCGCCGCGTAAGTCTGGCGGACCGTATTGCCTTTACCCTTTTCGCCGTAATCCAACGCGTTTTCCCGCCTCGCAATTTTGCGATCGGTATTCGGCGCGCGGGCTCCTGTCGGGTCAAAGTTGTAGCGTTTCAGTTGGTCAAGCGGCGCTTGAATGGGTGAATGAGGCGCGTTGAATGCCACGACCATATAAAACGGTTGTTCCCCCTCGTGCCGCAAGATGAAACTCGCCGCTTCTTTGGCGACCAGATCGGTCGAATAGCCGGGCTCGTCGAGCGTTTTGTCATTCCGGTGCCAGTCCACCTCGCCAAATCGTTCATGACTGAAGTAGTCGATCGCGCCATTGTAATGTCCGTAAAAGTAGTTGAACCCATGATTGAGCGGATGAAAGCAAGTGGACGCCAGTCCAAGGTGCCATTTGCCAAAAATCGCCCTCCGCTCGTAACCTGCCCGAGCCAGATATTCGGGCGTCGTCATTTCCGACGGCGGTAAACCGTGCCGTTTCGTGGGTGAGACCACTCCCGACCAAATTCCATATCGGAATGGATACCTTCCGGTAAGAAGTCCCGCCCGCGTCGGCGAACAAATCGGAGTCACGTAAAAGCGGTCTAACACGATGGACTGATCTGCCAACGCATCCAGATTTGGCGTCCGAATATCGCTCCCATGAAACCCCACATCATGCCAGCCAAGATCATCCGCGATGATATGAATAATATGTGGCAGCTTTCCCGTCTGAGCTGACGCGGGACGCGAGCGTGCTGTCAGGTTTGGCGTTTCACTCCCGAGTAATTTCGCAGGAGTCCCCCAAGGCCAGCTGGCGAAAACCAACCCGAGGATCATCGACGGCCAGTGGAGTCGGTCTAATCGGAGTTTCATTTCAGCGGCGACCTCTGGGAACCGGGGCAGGGTATTGCCGCAGCGTTTCCTTCAATCGCTTCGCCACCTCCGGCAGTTCGGCGATAAGATTGCGTTTTTCAAGAGGATCCGCGTCGTAATCATACAGCTCGTATTCCAGACCTGACTCTGTCCGATCCCAGGGTGCCCACTCCACCAGACGATATCGCTCTGTCCGAATCGCCCGGCCAAGTTTTTGCTTCGGGTAAGCGTGAAAAGCATGATTACGGACTCGCGTTTCTGGATCGTGAAGGACTGGCACGAGACTCACACCATCCAACGGCTGAGAAACCTCGGGGGAGGGGAGGCCCGCAAGTTCGGCAAGGGTCGGAAACAGGTCCACACTCTCGGCAGGCTGATACGTGGCCACCCCACCTTCAATTTTCGGACCCGCGATCAGGATCGGGATACGATTCGCCTGTTCGTAATTGGTGTGTTTCGTCCAGATCCCCAAGTCCCCGAGATGAAAACCATGATCCCCCCAGAGGACCACAATGGTATTCTCCTCAAGTCCCAGCGTTTTGAGTCGATCAAGTACTCGTCCCACCTGAGCATCCATATAACTGCAACTGGCATAGTAGCCATGAATCAGATCACGTTTGAGCGACCGCTCGTAGTCCGCCTCACGGTCGACAGGTACCGGTGAATAGTTGGAAATCTCACCTCCACGCTTTCCAGCGACGCGTGGAGCCCCGACTGGCAACTGCTCATGCTTGGGAAAAGGCAAATCCTCGGGGTCGTGTAGATCCCAGTATTTTTTTGGTGCGCTGAATGGGAGGTGGGGGCGTACGAAGCCGGCAACAATAAAAAAAGGTGTGCCCTGGTTCGCCCGACGCTTCGCAGCCGATTCCAGTCGATGAATCGTCTCGGTAGCCACTCGACCATCCGCGTAATCTTCGTCCTCGACGTCCGGGAATTCGTAGGCGGCACCTCGAGGCAGCGATTTGATCTCACCCAGGCGTTGGTTGGTAAAATACGCCTCCTCGCGGGTCAACTTTCCACCCTCCGTGCTCTCGGGATTTAGGTACTCGATCACTTTATCGTGAAAGTGGGGAATACTGAACGAGGATGGATCCCCCTGATTACCGTGGCCAATGTGAAAGACTTTGCCAAGCGATTCTGTCCGGTAGCCATGGCTGGCAAAGTATTGGGGTAACGTGGTGGCATCCGGCATGACTTTCCGTAAAGAACTGCCAAGACCGTAGAGCCCCGTCGAGGTGGAATGCGCCCCCAGCATCAGGGTAAACCGGGACGGCGCACAGACCGCCTGATTGCAGTAGGCGCGTTCAAAGCGAACGCTTCGGGATGCGAGGGCATCGAGATTGGGTGTCTTTGCAAACCGGTCGCCATAGCCTCCGATCGCGGGTTTCAAATCATCCACCAGAATCATCAGGACATTTGGACGAACTTCCGGCTCTTCACTCAACACAAGTTGGCTGCTCATGCTGGTGGCCAAGCCAATTAAGACTGTCCCGAGTCGAACACTGATCCCCATCGATGCTTCCTTCTTTCAATTGGCGAATCGATCGACTCGGCACACGGCCGAATCGAGACGGCATCCTCTCAGAGAACGGACGACACCACGTAACGTCGAGTCCACCGTCCAAGACAAAGCCGCTGATAACTCTTTGCATTCTAAACGAATTGAAGAGGGTACACGAATCCGTGACAACCAACCTCCGATTGCAGTCCACGGCGTTCCGTGGGGAATGATTTCACCACAACCGATCCGACTGTAAACTGAATGCTGATTCATCTCGCGCCACATCAAGTCATTTGTCCAAGAATGCCCCAAGCATGAGCTTATCCACCGTTGCTGAAGTCAGATTCCCGAGCCCGGATGTCCAGGAAGATATTACGTTCTTTACACAACACCTCGGGTTTCGCCTCGATCAGATCTATCCGGCCGATCAACCTGCCGTTGCCGTCCTCTCAGGCCATGGCGTTCGCCTCCGCCTTGAAACCGGTGCAAAAGAGCCGCTAGGGACCGTGCGAATTCTCGTTGACCGCCTTCCCGACATCGCGAATGGGGACTCCTGCATCTTTGCTCCCAGTGGACTTCGAGTCGAATTCGCACCGTTGTCGAATCCACTCACCATCCCGGAGACTGAACACACGTTTGTCGTTCGTCATTTGCGTGACCAGGCCCCGTGGGTGATTGGCCGGGCGGGGATGCAATACCGAGACTTGATCCCATCGCGGCTCGGTGGCGGGATCATCGCCAGTCACATTCGTATTCCCGAAGGCGGACCGGTCCCCGACATGGTCCATTATCACACTGTCGGATTTCAGTTGATCTATTGCTATCGAGGCTGGGTCGACCTTGTTTACGAGGACCAGGGTCCACCCTTTCGACTTGAAGCTGGAGACTGTCTGATCCAACCCCCTGAAATTCGGCACCGTGTCCTGTACGCCTCGGACAATATTGAAGTCGTGGAAATCGCCGTTCCCTCTGAACACCTCACGACCATTGACCACGAAATGACTCTACCGAATGATCGGTATCGTCCAGACAGAGAATTTCAAGGGCAGACCTTCGTCCGGCACCAAGCGGGTGAAGCGAATTGGTCGGATTTTCGCATCCCCGGATTTTCTCACTGCGACACGGGTATTACGCAAGGAACGAAAGGCGTAGCGAGTGTCCATATGGCTCGATATGAAGGGGGCTTTTCCCCCGCGACCCGCCATGACAGCGACATCCTCTTCAACTTTGTCCTCGAGGGATCAATGACCTTGGCGGCAAACGGTGAGCAAGAGGTGGAAGTCTCTCCGGGGGATGCTTTTGTGATCCCACCGGACCTCATCCACCAATACACCCGCTGTTCCCCGGACCTCGAGTTGTTGGAGGTATCGCTCCCGGGACGCTTTAACACTCAGGCCATCGACCACTGACTCGATACGCATCGAAAGCCGTGAAGTACCTTGTCCCTAAAGCGAGTCGCGATCTATCTCTGATAGATCGGAAGAAAGTGGTACTTGACCGAGAGACTTAAGACAGCCAGTGTCGTCGCGTAAACCGCCCCATGGCTTTTTTCCGAACCATTCTGAGCCGTCCACGAGCCATCCTCGGCCTGAGTCCGTAACAGCATCTCTGCCACAAGCTGTTGGGCGACCTCCGCATGCTTCCCGCCACGTTGATACATTCCCTGTGCGTAGTAGTAAGTGCCATACGAGCAGAATCGTTCCTCCCATTTGGGTGGGTGTTCCAACAGCCAATCCGCGGCGCCCGACACCAAAGGCGACTCATACTCACCGCATACCTGCATCGCCAGCAGGCCCGCCGCAGACATCGTATAGGTCGGACTGTTGCGTTGGGGTTCGTAACTGAAACCACTCGCCTCTTTGGTCGGCAAACCGTTGCGATCCAGAGGTGACGCGTAAGAGCGCCGAAGATACTCCACCGCTTCATCAATCGCTGAAACCGGAACACGCAGTCCATCATTTTTCGCCGAACGAAGCGCCATCAGTTGCCAGACGGTCACCGACAAATCAGAATCCGCTTGCTCGGGCGTGTACCTCCAACCCCCTCGCAAATGGGTCGGCTTTGGCACCTTTTGAGCACTAAGAATGACATCGATGGCATTCTGACATCGGGCATGAATTTTCTGGTCCTGTTGTTCACTCACACCCATGCCGAGCATTTCTGTCAACATCAGGGTCACGATGCCGTGCCCGTACATTCGGGAACCATCGGTTCGCCCGAAATACCCTTGATCGTCCACCCGATCATCGTTGAGCACAAACGTCAACGCTCTCCGCATGGCTTGCCCCTCGGGTGTGGCATCTCCGGGCAGGTGCCCGGTGGCGGCAAAAGCCATGATGGACAACGCCGTCATGGTGGTGTCGTGCCCCTTATCGTTGATCGAACCGGTCTCTTTCTGGACCGACAGCAGATACTGAATCGCTTTCTCGATGCTTCGATCCACTTCGTCTTTGGAAAACACCCTAACCGGGCCTGCCTCGTCCGTCTGGCCCCGAGCGACGATCGGAGAGACCACAAACAACGATAGCGCCAGCAACACCCATCTTGGCTCGTTTAATCGAATCATCTCAACCTCAGTGATACCGAAAGCCGGTGAACTCACGACGAATTTAATTGGAATCCGTTTACTATCCGCCTCAACCTGCCGTTGCGACGGTCATTTTTTCTCGCTCGCCCTCTCGGCCAAAACTTTGAAGTAGGCCTCAACGCTCATTCGGTATTCCGCCGACACCGCCTCTTGCCCGCCTCGCGAAAGATTATCGGCCGACCGGGCGCGTAACTTGCCCCACTCTCGACCCTCGTTACGATTCACGGAACGCAAATCGAAATCGGGTTGCGCCCCCGTGTCCGGAGGAATCCCCTCAGGGTCACCGTTCCCTTCGTTCATCGCCTGCATGGCGGCCTGCTGTCTCGCGGATCGAGAGGCCGCGAGCGTTGATCGGCTCTGCTGTAGGGCTTGTTGCAGACTTGCAAGCGGTATTGGTTCTGACCCCGACTCTCCGGTTGCTGCTTCTGCGGACGACGCTTCTTCATTGGCGGCTTGAAGTCGGTCGAGTTCGTCCAACGCCCGCGCCAACTGCCGGCCCAACTGAGCCTCCTGAGGTGTGAAGCCCGCGGAGGAATCTCCGGACCTCGCCGACTCACTGGGGGTTTGGGCCTCGCCTCCCGTCTGGGACTCCGACTGGCTTCCCGACTGGCTTCCCGACTGGCTTCCCGACTGGGGTTCCTCTGGCGCACCCTCCGAAGACGAATTGCCAGAGTCAGAATTATTTGAATTGGTTTCACCGGATCCTTCTTCACCAGATCCTTCTTCACCGGCATTTTGTAGCTCGTTGTTTGCCCCACCTGCGTTTTCTTCGGAGGCGGCGTTCCCATCCAGTTCTCCCTGTTCCAAGAGCGATTCGGTCGTTTGCCCCAGTTGATCCGCCTGTTCCGTAAGCGCATCCTGACTTTCCCCCAACGCCTTCTGGGCGGGTGCAACCGCTTCCGGCCGACCCTCGACACTCCTGTTTTGCTCAGCCTGCTCAACGGCTCCAGTCAGCCGCTCTTCGGCCTGACGAATCGGTTGATCCACCACCTGTTGGACTTGGTCACTCGCCTGCTGCACGGCTTCTGCTGCAGACTCGTTGTTAAGCCTTCGTTCGTGCCGCGCCGCACGCGCCAGGTCATCTGCGATCTGCTGAACATCCTCGGCGACTCCTTGTTGTTCCTGCTGCGAAGCAGCGAGCCGAGTTTTTGGGGTCTCAAGTGTCTCCTCAAACCCGCTCGAATCTGCCAGTTGATCCGCACGATCATTCAACTGCTCGGCCTGTCTGATGGCATCCTCGGTATAGCGGTCGGCAAGCTGGGTTTCGGGATTGGCTGCATCGAGCTTTGGGGGGGACTGATTTTTCAACTGTTCGAGATTGGCTTGAGCCTCGCGGGCACGCTGATCCGCCATCGCTTGCTGTTGCTTGCTTTGCTCCAGCAGACCTTTTTGGTCATCCAGATTCGATTCCGCATTGGCGCGCGCCTGTTGCGCGCCCTGGTTTTCCGGAGCCGCGTCCGCTTGCGTCCGGGCGGATTCCAATTCGTTCTCGGCTTGCGCCACCCGTTGCTCCGCCTGGCTCACACGTTTGTCGGCCTGTTGCTTCGCTTGCGCCGTTCGTTTCGCTTCGTTCTGCAACGCTCCAGTTTGTTGTTTGACAAAATCCTGATTTCGTTTCTCCGCTTCGTTTTGAGCCGTATCTCGTGACTGCGCATCCGCATGGACCTCTTCGTTTTTTCCCTGTTCAGTTTGCTTTTCGGCTGCTCGCAGAGTCTCAGTCGCTTCAACAAGGGCACCGCGAGTCTGTTCGGTTAACTCCGAGAGATCCCTCAGTGTCTGGTTATCGTTCGCTCGATTCGCAGACGCAGTCGCCTGCTGGAGTTGCTGCCGAGCCTCTTGCAACGTTTCAACCGCATCGGGTGTTTTCCCCTGCTGAGCTTCCTGTTGCGCGCGATTCGCCAACGTGTTAGAAAGATCCGTCGCCTGCTTTCCCAGTTCCTTGAGTTCATTCACAAGATCCGTCTTTTTCTGCTGGAAAACCTGATCGGCTCGCTCGTTCCCTTTCTGAAGGTTCTCTTCGTCTCGGGAGGCAAACTCCAGTCGATCCTGTGAATCCTCAAGCGTATTTTTCGCAATCTCAGAAAGGGCTTCTCGCATGGCCGGGTTCCGTTGAAGTTCCTCCTCAAGATCTCGTATCAAGTCTTCGACGGGCTGATCGAGCATCTCGGACAATTCCTTGGCCTCATTCAAGGCTTGCTGCTGGGCTTCGGACGGCGGCTCGTTCTCAAATGCTTTCCGAAGTGCCTCACGGGTTTCGGAGACATCCGCCCCCTCCGCGAGTCGCTCAAAATGTTCCGCAACTTTTTCCAATGCCTGAGCCGTCTGTTCCTGCCGCTCTGCAGCCTCGGACAGTTCTTGCGCCTGAGTTTTTGGTTCCTGCTCTTCGATGGCACGCTGCAACGCCCGATTCATCTCAATCGCTGGCGGCTGCACGGTCGCGATTGCCGCGTCGGCGTCAACCGCCTGTTCCCGTTCTTCTTTCACTCTGAGGTCTTGCTGGTTGGCGTCCTCGATCAACGCTTCAAAGAGATCCTCGATCTGCTCATTGACCTGCGCCTGTTCGGTCTCCAATGTTTCAACTTGCAAAGTTTCAGAGTCTTGCTCCGACTCCAGCTCATCGGCCATTCTCGTCGTCGTCGACTCCAGCTCTCGGATATCCTCCGCGGTCTGCCGGGCCATTTCGGCAATGGTGGGCGCAAATTCCTGGATGATCGATCTCGCTTCTTCAAGCACTGGATCGAGATCCTTTTGGACCTCTGCAAGTTGGGTTTGTAACTCCAGCAATTCATGCCCGGCCCCCACCATCAGATTTCGGTTCCAGCGACGTTCATTGATTTTGCGTCCTGCGTCTCGAACCGGCTGAGACCAACGTGTTTGATCGACGCCACGCGTCACCAACTCGGGTGCCCTGGCCCGTCTTAACCCAACACTCGCGGTTTCCAGCAATTGTTGCACCAAATCCCATTGGCGGGGGTGATCAATATGAGCATCCAGAGACTCATGATCCCACCGTTCTCGTTTCAGCAGAGCCCCCGTGGCGGCAGAGGCCAAAGCGAATTCATGTCCACCCTCGAGTGTCTGGTACGCTGCGGCAATTTTGAAAAGGTTCTGGCCGATCTGCTGGCCTTGCTCCAACTCCGTCGGATCGAGTTGATTCAAGAGATGCTGAACGGCTCGCCGTGTTAAACCGAGATCGGCAGCAAATTGAACATCCGCATCGGATCGCGCCTCTGTCAAATCTTGAGCATCGTCAAGTCGACGCAGTCGGGTCTTGAGACTCAAATTAAGTCGCACACCCATTTCCTTGCTCTGCTCAATCCACTTTCGGCTGGTGGCCGAGTCTTCGGCCTTGGACGATTGGGAAATCAGAGAGAATTGCTCCGTCACCAGGGCTCCCGCGTCACGAATGTCTGAATACAGCCGGCCTGATCGATTTTCGAGATCTTTCCTGGCTCCTTTCATTCGGGTTTGCAGTGAAACTTCGAGAGATTCGAGTTTCTGCTTTGCGTTAATTTCGCTCATCAAGGTCCGGGAAATCGACCGAAGTTTCGATAGCTGATCCTCGGATTCCATCGCCGCTTGAAGCTGCAATCGTTGTCCATCCGACCAGACCAAAAGTCGATTAAGGTGACCGACGGTCGAATCAGGCAACCGCGCAAGATGCTTTTGGATAAGGCTTTCCAAGGCTTCCAGCTGCTGAAGCACGACCGATTCCTGCCGCACAAGACGCTGCCAGGTTTGTGTCGGGCTACCCACCACAAACTCCTGCTGTCTCCGAAGCGAATCGGCATCCTGCGCCAGTGCTCTGAGAAAATTGAACGTCGCGAGTTGCTGGTAATGTCCAAAAAGATTTTTCGCGTCATCTGAAGTGCGTTCGAAATTGGTGCGAAGCGACTCGAGAACCTCTCGCCTTGATGCCGTGTCCTCGAGCGATTCAAGTTGCCAAATCAAATGCAGCGGAGACACCGTTCGATCTCGGGCAAGGCGGGACACAACGCGACCCACCAGTTCCAAGTCCTGCGAGTCCGCGCCTACCGGCATCTGAGATTGCAATTCGAGAACGGTTCGCCAGAGCGTTTCGGCCGCTTCACGCTGCTTCAGTACCTGGTCTTTAAAGGTGGCCGTCTCTGTATCCGTAAGTGGTCCCGTGGATTCTTCATCCAGTAAACGCGTCAAGACTACCAGGGCGGGTTTGTTTTGCTCTTCAACCTGGTCCACAAATTCGCGCAACCCGTCGACCAAGGACAGCTTCAGCTCCATCACATCGTGACGATCTGGATCGTAATCAGAAGCTGCAATCACCACTCGAATCGGCACCGATTCACCTCGATGCCCTTTGCGATCCACCGCCACCAACTTCGTTAACACCTGATCTCCCGTTTCAAGTCCGAGGGGCTCGAGATCCCAATGCCAGGCTGCGCGTATTTGACGACCCTGCCCCTCGTCGACGGTCTCGAAATCGAGCTCGATGGAGTTCCATTCCTCACCATTAATGGAAATCTGTTGTTCCAATGTCACCAAAGGCAGGTCATCCTCACCCATCCCTTCGAGTGCCAAAAGATCATTGGGAGGCAAAAGGAGTGTGGTCGCCTGTTGGTCAACAAAACCCACACGAGGGATCAGGTCTGCGACAGGACGAATTTCGTAGGTTGGGCTGTACGAATTGGCGAACCCCGTTTCCTTCGAAACCAGGTGCACCTTGTAAATCGCGGACTCAATGACCTCCAGATCCGCAAACATGATTCGCAGGTCCTCAGGGTCCTGTTCCAAGGCGACTTGATTCAAGTCCCCGGAGCGTGTCGATTCGAGCCGCAATTCCGCTTCAACGACCGGTTGATTCAGCTCCAACTCCAGACGCACCCGGGTGCCCTCCAACGCTACGAGATCGCCATGCGACTCGCTGGTTTGCTCGGCTGGCAAGCCCGCATAATCGGGGTAGCGGAAATTTTTCCTGAAACTCGCGACGCGAGGACGGGGTACCGAATCAATGTAGAAATATTCGGTCACGGCATCGCCCGCGAGAATTCTGTATTCCAGATCTTCGTCGGCCACATCAATATTGGCAACAAACTCGTTGTCCGACACCATCGCCATTCGCTGGGTGACCGTCCCCTTCGAAACGGTCACCATTTCCAGTTGGGCCGTTTGGACCTGACCTCCCGTTGTTTTCACCCGCACGGCCACCGTCTCATTTTCCGGCACAACTTGAGTCGGAGGTCGCGGCTCGATGATTTCGACCTGAATTCTCGAGATTCGAGCAATATTCGCGCCGGGCAGTAACGCGCGTGTCGCCAGTTGCCTGAAACGCTGATCCGGCCCCGAAATGAGGGCAATGGCAAGCGTTCCCACGACGACCGCGGTAACCAACCAATACGCGATCAGTTTGAGTGGTAACAGCCGTCGAATCCGAACAGGAACCATCAACTGCGCGACACCGTTTTGCAACAGGCTGCGAAAAACGGGTGAATCATGCACTACCTTCAGATCATCCGTCGCAAGCTCCACTGCAGACAGCAATTGTTCCCGTAGTTCAGGCTGCAAATCCTCCATCCGTCCTGCGAGTTCGCGACGATCGACCGGTTTGACCAAAAGACGCAAACTCGTCCACCAGACCACGAGCATGACGGAAAAATAAACCGCCAAGCTCATCGACCAGCGTACCTGATCAGACAATAGCCACAGCCAGTCCGCAAAGCTGGCAACCGAGGTCCCAAGAATGGTTGTCACAAGACCAGCCGCTATTCCGCGAGTGGCCAACAAACGCCGCCGCCTTCGGCTGAAGTCACGCATTTTCGAAACGACAATGGGATCCAGCGATGCACTCATCGAAAACTCCTCGTTTCATGACTTTCATGGCCCTTCGACGACAGCGTATCCCACACGGACCAATGTGGAAACTTGATCAAAATCATCGCCATCGTGAACCTCATAGCAGACCCGAGCGTTTGCGTAAAAACCACTCCGCGGACAGCAACAAAAGGACGGTCGAAAACCAGAAATAACTTTGCCACAGTGGTGTCTCCGTTTCGACCACTTTTCCGGACGAAAACTGCTGCAGTAGTTCAGGAAGTTGATTCATCTCTTCTTCAAGCAGGACACGACCACCACTTTCCCTGGCCATCTGACCGAGCAAAGCCATATTGACGCGCGTCTCCGCGCTTTCGGCCGACATGTCACCTTCCACAACGAACTCGCTACTCGCCTTCAACGCGTCCTGGGTATAACCGGAGGCCCTTACCGTGACACGATATTCTCCAGGCGGAAAAGCGCCCGCTTGCGACCGATAGATACCAGGAACTTCAGAATCGCGCTCAAGGTGGACGGTGGACACCAATTCGTCCTGATTCCAAACCAGAGCCTCAACGAATGCCGATGGATTCGGTTTTCCGTTTTCATCCGACAAACGTACGCGAATGGCAATCGGTTCCCCTTTTGAATAAGAAAATGCCCCGGTATCAACAGCCATAAAATCATCGCTGGCCGTAAACGGTGCAGGCATCGTGGTCATGGCAATCTGATTCCAAAATCGCTGGTGCCAAAGATCGGCCGACTTGAATCTCCACCGCCATGTCTCATCAAAGGCAAAAAAGAGGATTCGGCCTGCGCCAACCTGCTGAGAAACAACTCCCGGATAACGCGCATCCCCTGCGACTACATCGACCCAAACGGACGCACCCGGCTTGACCTCAATGCTTTGAACCGTTTTTGGAGCCGGCAGTTGATTCCAGAAATTCTGATTCTCAAGATCCCGCCCCTGAAATCTCAACGCCGCAGTGGCGCTTCCCACCGTAGTCAAGTCAAACTGAGTTATGGCCTCGATGGGAGAATCATCGATCCAGCTGACCGGTAACAGAGGACCAAGGTTCGACCCTTGGTATTTCCGAAGTTTCTGTCGTTGGCCATCAAGCCAAATCAATCCACCACCTCGCTTCGAGACGAATTCCTCCACCCACTGAAGCTCGTGCTCCTCGAAAAGTTGGCGTTCGACCTCACCCAGAATGATCAAGTCGTAGTCAAAAAGCTGGGACCGTGTCAGAGGAAATTGATCGGCTTCTTCCCCTCGAGGCAACGAGGGATGATGTGTCCCAGGCCCCGCCAAAACGAACGTGACCTCCCATCTTTCGTCCCGTTCAAAAACGTTCCGGAGGTACCGTGTTTCCCAGCGAGACCGACCATCCATCAAAAGCACCTTGAACGTCTGCGTCACGACACCGATGCTCAAAGTCTTTGAGTTGTTGGCGGTTTCAAGTTCATCAGGCAGCGGGGCAATCAATGCCTGCAACTCGACGGGAAGTACGTGCTGTTCGACCCGGTTTAGATCAAGGCCCTCCAACCGATCCACTTCCCCAGCGATCGGAAAATCAAATTCAATCCGACGTTGGCCGGAACCCTGCGTCTGAAGACTCTCCTGCCACAATACCTCATCTTCCGACTTGATCTGTATCAGTAGCGGCAATCCCGATTGACCGTGGTCGAGCATCAAAAGCTCGCCTCGAACCCGATCATTACGAAAGACTCGACCAGGGTAATCCAACGACAAAATCGCAACGTCACGGGCTTGCTTGAGGCCTCCCGTTCCAACGGAATAGATCGTGGTCCCCTGATTGGCCAATTGCCGCGCGACATCGATGGGTGAAGATTTCGCATTGTGTTGACCATCTGAGATCAGAATGGCTACCGACTGCCGTTCCAGCGAATCTGTACGATCTTCGCGTCCGGTGGATTCGCCACCGCTCGTTTGAATAATTGACAAACCGGTTGCAAGATCCGTTATCTCGGACAGGTAAGGCAACGCGGCGGACCAACGAGGTTGGGTAGCCCCAACGGATTCCCCCGCGTCCAAAGCAACCGAATCGGATCCAACCAATCCAAAAACTGAGACTTCATGAAATTCGCGCAACTGATCCAAGAGGCCTTGCTCTGAATTCATCAAGGCTGTCTCTACCCTTTCGAGCCGAGTCGATTCGTCGAACCGAACGAGGACGTCCCGCAAGGAATCATCCCCGGCATTAAGCCGTCGGTCGTATTGCGATTCGACCTCTTCTTCCAACCTTTGATGGAGCCGATCCAAGTGCTCGACAACCCGTTGGTTCCAGAGATCGGTCGCCTCAGACCCTGCCGGCGGTGGATTTTCG
>JAKVCA010000051.1 GCA_022448315.1 Pirellulaceae bacterium
GGCGGTCTTTTCTAAATTACGTGTCTTTACCATGCCTACGACCGTTAAGACCGTAATGTAGGTGGGTGGGATGGCGTGGTAAAATAGGAAACCAACCCCCCGAAGTTCTTTGCATTGGTTTTCACCGCAATTATAATCGGCCGTATCCCTACGTAGTGGTTCACTTTGCGCCAGTTACGCACCTTCCTAGGCAAAGCCTGTTTGTCGCAGGCCTGTCAAACCGTCGTCCGGTACTCACAAGTTTCTAGATGGCCATGGTTTACGTAACTGGTGAACAACACTCTTTTCTAGAGGATCGGTAAATGCCTTTCCGCGATCATCGAGCGGGTTCTTCCGCTTCAAAACGGAAACGTAAATTCAAACAGCGTTCACGCGATCAAAAGCTGAAGCGGCGGATGTTGTTAGAAAATCTTGAAGTCCGGAATTTATTAACCGGGCCTCAGATAATTGGTGTTCAGCCTAATGATGGCGAGCTTTTTCGGCTCGACGATCCCAATGCTCTGGGTGATCACGACATTCGTAACGTGGCGCCGCAAGACATCACCTTCCACTTCGATGAAGCGCAACGGATTGATTTGAGGACGGTGCATGAAGGTCTTCAAGATGGGATCACCGATGGCATTCAGATTACCCGTGCCAATGCGGATGGGGGCTTCGGCGAGGCGGCAACGGAAACGGATTTTGGAACTGGGTTTGATCCGGCCGATCCAGAGCAGGCGGGCTCGGTGAACATAGTCTTTAAAGCGGTACGCTTGGGGGAAGAGCAAAACGGAGTCACGCTGGATTTCAGCACGCGGGATCAAGGCGGAGCGGGGTATCCGACGGTCATTTTAGATGGAACCAAGGTCAGTATTAATCTGAACGTGAATGAGGGGAATCATACAACAGCCCGCGATTTAGCAGAAGCCATTGCAAACTCAGAGGCGAGTTCCCTGGTGAGCGTCGAGATCGAAGGTGACGCAGGTGCTGATATCACCGGAGATTTAGGTAATCACACGCCCCAGGTACTTCAAGGTGCAAATGACATCGTCGTCTCTGCAGGGTTTATTGGTTACGGCGACTCTGAAAACGAGGTGATCTTCCGTTTTGGAGAAGGGCTGCCGGACGACTTGTATCGGATCCATATTTTTAATCACGGAGACGATGCGCTCCTGAATAAAAATGGTGAAACGTTCGTTAATTTAGATGACGATGGAGAGGCACGCGTCACGCCTTTCCAGTTGGACTTTGAGTTGGATTTGGGGGCGTTTGTTAAGGCAATCGTGCCACAACCGGTTGTGCGGACGTTGGCGAAGGAGCCTGACGAAAACGACACTTTGGTTCAGGCACGGGACCAAATTATCGTGTACTTCAATGACGACGATCTGTGTACGCGCACTGCGCCTGATGGTCCTTGTGCCGGAACCGACGAGCCAGCGCAGCAAGCCGAGTTTTATCAGCTGATTTATACGAATGACAGCGTCAATAACCTGGATGACGCAAAATTTATTCCCGAAACAGTCAGCTACAATCCGGATACCGATTCGGCCTTATTGACATTTGCCGCACCACTCGATGAACTTCGGCGTCGGACGTTGGTACGGGCGAATCCCTCCCAGAATGAATTCTCCAGCCAGCACCATGGCCTGAAGGATGGAGATTTTGTTCGTTTCGAGTCCAACGATACTCTGCCTAGCGGTCTTTTGTCAGGTATCGATTATCATGTAATCAATCGGACCGCAGAGTCCTTTCAGGTCTCGTTGGTTGAGAATGGGACGGCGGTGACCCTGACGAACGCAGGAAGCGGCGTCCACGAAGTTACCACAGAGGTTGGTGCCGGGACGTTCCGCTTGCGGATCGGTACAGACGAGTTTGCTCCCGAGGATTTTTCTGCTGGCTCAAGACCACCAGAGCCGTTACATACCGATTTAGTGATTGAACCGGGATCGAGTTTTGCCACGGCGACCGGAATTGGTCTGAGCTTTGAAGTGACGGCAACAGATAGCGGGGCGTTTAGTGACGGGTCGACGTTGTCTTTGACCAACGATGCGTCACCGGCTGTCGTCGCAGAATATACTTTCGATCGGGACGCCACTCGGCAGTCCATTCTGGATAATCCGCAAACAGTGAATCTTGGCGACTTTGTCACTCTCGAAATTCCCCACGATGCAGTGACGGGCGGTGCAGATGTGGCCGATGGTCAGGCCTTCACTTTGCTCGACGGAGATCCGAACACGGCGGGAAGTGAATCGCAACGATTTGTCCTGGCAAAATCCGAAACGGTTTCTGCCGGCGATGTGATTGTTGATGTGAGTGACATGTTAACCGTTTCGCTGCCGGCGGGCGGAGGCTTTCTTGTTCAAGATAATGAGTCTTTTAAGATCGAATTTGGTGACAACGACATTGTGGTTGGCAACCCGGTCAAAGAAGTGATCTTTGAGCTGGATCGGAACAACAGCGGCAGTTCTATTCCTGGCAGTCGACCGATCTTGTTTAGTTCGGCGGATAGTCAGGACGCCTTGGCTTTGAAGATTGTTCAAGAGATCGAACAGGCAATTCTTAATGGGGACCTTCCGGACGTTGACCCGACTTATGAACTTGGCAGTGGAACTATTGTGCTGGAACGTTCGACGTTCCGCAATCGTCTCGACACGACCGACTCAGTCAGTTTGGGTGACGGCACGCAAGTTCGTACCGCTCCCGCCGTTGCCGAGTTAATCGTGGAAGCGATTCAAGGGACAGATTTGCGTTTGGCACCGCTTAACGAGCAAGGCGGTTTGATTTCCTTGGGGGGAAGTACGGCGGACACAGATTATCTCAACGATTCCCTGTCTCCCACGAATTTTGTTGAGGGAAGTCGGGTACTTAGCCAAGCTGAAGTCATCGACGTGATTGCCGACAAGATTAATGAGTCAGGGTTCGGGATTCAAGCGGCAGCAACTGGCAGCCACATTGCCTTAACTGGAGTCGTGGACGGAAATTTTCAGAATGCCAGCGCCACCTCGGTGGATCCGATGGAGGCGCGTTTTACAGATAGTATGGTACTGACCTCGGAGATTTCGCCATCAAGCGTACCTTCCGAAATTTATGATCTCTTGTTGCCCGGTGGGAACAATGAACCGGGGCACCGGGAAACCCGGTTTTTCAATGAAAAGCATATCCCCGACGACGTCGCCGATTCCCAGGCCGGCATCACGACCTTTCGCTATAACTTCCGCAGTGATCTTGGCGTCATTGGGACCGACCCAGCGTTTAACACCATTACGGAAATCCAAAAATTGCGCGCGAGAGAAGTTTTTGAGATTCTCAATCAAGCCACCGGGATTCAGTTCTTGGAGACGGCAGAAGATGGGTTTGTCATTGCGATGGGTGACGTGGGGGCGATCTCTCTTTCCAACACACTTTCGAATACCAACGATCTTTGGTTTGTGAACAACGAAAGAGATGCTGCGGGTGAGATTATGGCCCGCACTGGATTTTTTGATGAGGGCACGCTGGGCACGGTGTTGAACAACGGTAATTCTTGGGATGACAGTTTTGGCGGTAGTTGGATGCAGGCGTTGTTGGAGCAAGTTGGCCATCTACTCGGATTGGGACATGCCAACGATCTCCCAGGAAGCGTCATGCATGACGATACCGTCTTGGATGCCGGTGAGGGAGCTCCCTTCTTTGATTCGGCAACCCCCGAGCCGATCTTTCCTGGAGATCATGACATTCTCCATTTGAATCATCTCTATCGCCCGGATAGTAAAGATATTGACATGTTTCGCGTTGAGTTACCCGAGTCGGGGCAACTGACGCTCGAGACGATCGCCGAAAGACACCGCGATCAAAATAATCCGGATGATCTTTTGGATTCGGTGATTAAAGTCTATCAGGTGCGAGTTGAAATGGATCTCGAGTCGGGGGATCCACTCCACGACGAGAACGGCAACTTGATTCCGGTTTTGGATTCGAACGGCGAGCAGGTAAAAGACCTGATCGCGAGCAACGATGATTACTTTAGTGACGATTCCTTTTTGTCACTGAATCTTCGCCGTGGTATTTACTTTGTGGGCGTCAGCGCGAGTGGCAACAATAGCTATGATCCCGTCATCGAAGACTCGGGCTTTGGAGGTACCTCGCAGGGTAAATATGACTTGCGGTTGACCTTCCGAAGTGATTCACAGACGGCGACAGCGATCACAGACGTGGATAATCCGGTGGACGAGCAAAATCCAGAGGTGCGCCCGACCCGCTTGGACGGCGATGCGGATGGCGTGCCGGGGGGTGTTTACAACCAATGGTTCCGTGTGGCCCGTCCCCTCGAGGAGGGTGAATCACGCTCTGCCGAGGACGCCCCGAAAACATTATTTGTCGACAAAACGGCTCAACCGTGGGGCGACGGTAGTTTGGCCCGCCCCTTCAATAACATTCAGGCAGCTTTGAGTGCGGCGCAGATTGGCATGCACGAGCCTCTCCGGCACCTCGATCCCAGCAATAATTTGCGTTACGAGCACGTGGGCGACATCATCCGGGTCCTTAATAATCCGGGGCGCGACGGAGACATTCGAACAGAAACCGATAACCGGGCCTACGAGATTGGATTTCCCCAGCTTGGCAGCCCGCTCCAAGATGGTTCGACTTTGGAGATTCCCCGTGGTGTCACGATGATGGTCGATGCGGGTGCAATCTTCAAGTTCCGCAGAGCGGACATTCATACCGGGAGCTCCTCGCCGATGCCTGAACGAGACCGTAGTGCTGGCGCGCTACAAGTCTTTGGTGCACCTCTTTTCGTGGATCCCGTTGGTAACACCCTGCCGGACGATTTTATTGCGGCGACGTCCTTATCTAATTTAGCGAACGATGGTCCGGAAGCAGCCGTCGTGCATTTCACCTCTTATGACGACGAAAGTTTAGGCTTAGATACCTTTCCCTTCACGACCACACCCCAAGCGGGTGATTGGGGCGGTTTGGTATTTCAAGCAGATATCGACAACGCCGATGCGACGCGGTTTCATTTCGAAGAACAGGGTATCTTCCTGAACTACGTCAACCACGCCGAGATTCGTTATGGCGGTGGCAATGTGACTGTGGAATCGCTTCCCCAGGCGGTAGCACCCATTCAAATTATCGATTCTCGTCCCACGATCACCTTTAATACCGTGAGTTTGAGTAGCGATGCGGCGATGTCCGCGACGCCCGATAGTTTTCTGGAAACTACCTTTCATGCGCCGAAATATCAAGACATTGCCTTCACTGCCGATTATGGGCGCGTGGGGCCAGAAATTCATCGCAATGCATTATCGAACAACGCGGTGAATGGATTAATGATAAAAATAGAGACCCCTGCCGGCAACGAATTGCGTGAATTAACGGTCGCCGGACGCTGGGATGATCACGATATCGTGCACTACCTGCCAGAAAATCTTGTCATTTCTGGCACACCGGGTGGTCCATTTCTGGAACTCGAGCAACCGTCCTTGGCTCTGGTGACCGGGACTTCCCGCCAAGTCAACTCGACGCCCCAACGCCCCCTCATGGCGGGTGAACAGTACAACTATCGCCTCGTCTTCGTTGATGCCGCCGGTAATGAAAGTCGTCCCTCCGATGCGAGTCGTACGTTTACCGTCGGCGATCTGAATGGGGATGGTTTGGTTGACAACTCGCATCACAATGCGATTGAGTTGCGACAGCTTTTGACGACCAGCGGAGACTTTGTCGGTCGGCGGCTTTATCGCAGCGAGCCGGGAGGAGACGGTGAGTACACCTTGGTTGCCTTGCTGAGTCAGGCCGACGATGTCTACCTGGATGATGGTACCACTCGCGGTGGTCAATTGGCGGATGTGGATTTTCGACTTCGTCCGCGCCTCGATGGACGTTTGGCAATCGACCCCCAAGTCGTGACGAAGGCCTTTGGGTCCTACATTGAAGTTGGCGTAGGAGCGCAACTGTTAATGGAAGCGGCAGATGGTCGTGAAGCCATCATTACGACGATCACCGATGACCGTTACGGTGCTGGTGGAACCTTTGACACAGGAAACGATGGCACACCACTTCCGATTGACACAGCGAATCCCAGTGCCGATTTGGGCCTGAATGCGCCACGACCGGGAAGTTGGGGTGGCATTCACGCCAAGCCTGGCTCCCATGTCAGTATCGATCATGCAGTGATTGCCTTTGGTGGCGGTGTCACCCGTATCGAGGGAACGTTTACCGGTTTTAATGTGTTGGAATTAATGCAAGCCGAGGCGCGGGTTGCCAATAGTATTTTTGAGTTCAACGCCAATGGTTTTGGTGGCCAGGCTCCTCCCGAACGCTTTGGTCGTGGTTTTAACGAAGAGGCGGTCATCTTTGTGCGGGCAGCGCAGCCGGTTCTGGTGGGAAATGCCATTCGCCACAACAAAGATCTCGATCCAAATACCCAGATTGCGGCGATCAGTATTAATACCAATGCGCTCAACTACGAGCATGTTACGGACCCAGGCCGTTCGATCGGAAGGATAGATCGCGTCGCAGGATTTCGTGACAACCAAGGTCCGCTCATTCATGGCAATCAGCTGAGCAACAATGAAATTAACGGCATGACCGTACGGGGCGAGGTCCTCACCACACAGAGCGTGTGGGATGATACCGACACTGTGCATGTCTTGTTTGATGAGGTGATCGTGCCGGACGTGCACGTTTTTGGAGGCTTGCGACTGGAGAGTACCGCGACTCAGAGCCTGGTAGTGAAAATGGGTGATCCGCAGGCCGGTTTCCAAGCGACTGGACGGCCACTGGATGTGAACGACCGAATTGGTGGGTTGATTCAAATCGTGGGCCAACCCAAATCGCCGGTGGTGTTGACGTCGCTGGCCGATGACAGCCATGGCGCGGGCCGTCAGCCCAATGGGGATCCCCAGGTCGATACGAACAACGACCTTGCAGCCTCAGCGCCATCACCGGGCGATTGGAATAGTGTGATCTTTGATCGCTTTAGCCACGACCGAAATATCGAAGTGGTCACAGAAGCCTCCGCGCGGGAAGATAATCCTCCTGGTCCGAACGGCACTGCCGCCCGAGCCCATTTCCTTGGTGGCCTGGCGCCGCGTGAACAGGCTGCGGATGATAATGTGCGACTCGGGTTTTCCGTGCATGGATTCTTGAGTGCGACATCCGATCGGGATGTTTACAGCTTTTCCGCAGTTGCCGGGACCGAGACCTGGGTCGATTTGGATCGTACCACGCACGCCTTCGATCCAATTATTGAATTGATTGATTCGCACGACAACGTGCTGGCACGTTCGACGAATTCCGCCGATGAATCGGACAGTCCCACAGGGTTCGGCCAGCGTTGGGAAGTCGATGACCGGGGCGCTGTATTATTTGATGACACCACAGGACAGCCCCATGCGATCGTGCTTGAGGAGGTCGTCAGCGGCTTAGTCGAACGATCTTTGACCTTCGAATTTGACAGTAATGGCAATGGAGTGGAAGTTAAGAATGGGCTCCATGAAACGTTGGTCATTCCCTTCTCGCTCGCAGACGATGCTACCACCTTGGCAGAAAAGATCGTCACTACGATCAATCGTAGTGAAAGTCCATTAATCACGGCATTGAATGTCTCGGCGATCTACGACGGACGCGACCGTTTCCGCGTTTTCTTTAATCGCGAAGTTGTGCCCACGGCGCCTACGGGACTATTGGATCACGGTTCGTTGCTGTTCGAAGATGTGACGGTGCGTGGCGCGGTGTACAAGATGCAAAAAACCCCACCCTTTGAAGGGCAGGATTTTTACTCGACAAACCCGCGTGATGCTGGGATGCGAGTTGTACTGCCAGGGCCGGTTGGCACGACGAATGTCTATCATGTGCGCGTGCGGAGCAATGGCCCGAATTTGGACAATATCGCCGGTGGCCTGACCTCGGGCGGCTATGAGTTGGGTATTCGTCTGCGAGAAGTTGATGAAATTGCCGGCTCCTCGGTCAAGTTTGCCAACATCGCCTTTGCCACCAATGGAATTAGCGTGTTGGGACAACCGGGCCATTCGCCGCTAGTAGGGGAAACGAGTGAAGTAGATGACTTCGCCAATGATGCGTTTGGTGGCGCCCAGTTCATCGGAAATATTGTTGCCGTCGATCGGAACGCCACCTCGATTGCCGGCGAATTGGACGCTGGCTTAACAACGGACGTCGACTACTACCAATTCACGGTTGACGGGGTCGCGTTGAACAACCGGAATGTCACCACTTACCCCGTAGTGTTCGACCTAGACTATAACAATGGTTTGGCGCGCGGGGATGCCGGCCTCTGGTTGTATAATTCAGCTGGTGTATTAATTGCTTCCAGCCTGGACTCCAGCATTGCAGATGATCGCCCCGATCCCATTCACGGAGCCGCTCTTGATTTGTTGGATCGAGGGTCTGTGGGCGGTGGTGACCCGTTCCTGGGGCCGATTGAATTAATCCCAGATACGTATACGATTGCTGTCAGTGCAGGTGCGGGATCACCGGTGCAATTGGCGAATGCGTTGACGCGCGTAGAACCGAATACTGCGTTGCTGCGGATTGCAGAAGATCGGATCGGGACGGGAAGTCTGGTCGATGCCCAAAGCCTCATCCCCTGGCACCTCGGTGATGTGGGGCTCTATGTGCTGCGAGAGGCAGGGGCTGGAACCAATTCGGCGATGCATCTGGTCGACCCCTTTACGGGCGAGCCGGTGGTCAGCAGTTACAACGCCATTCCTTGGGATGTTGAAGACTTTGCTTTCCGCTCGGATGCAAGTTTGTTTGGCTATTCGACAGGTCTGGACGCCAGCTGGAATCCACCGACGGACGGAAATCGGGACGCAGCAGGGGCTGGGTATTTTCTTGAATTCGATACAGGTACTGGAAGCCCGACGAACCATGGTTGGTACGGTGGCTCGGCGGGTATCGAAACCTTTGGGTTGGACGTTAATGACGAAGTTATTGGCGTCCATCAGATAGCGCCCGATGATTATGTTGGGTATGGTATTCATTTTTCCGCGTTGGAATTTGGTTTCCCCGAAGGGCCCGGTTTTGGTGGCCAGGTGGAAACGCTTCTGGGGATCGGGCACCGCGGCGATTACTTCCTCGATCCAGCGCTGCGCTCGAATGGCGTGGAAGTTTTCGAGAACATTTTATTTTATATGAACCCATACGACGTCGACGCGGTCAGTCCTGCTGGATCCGTCGTCGCGTCTGATGAGCCCGAAGACCAGATAGGGCAAGGATTGACGGATGCCGAAGCGGTAGGGCGAATCCTTACCGCGGCGGAACTCGATGTACCGGATGCAACGATCTTTGACAGTCAAATCACGAAAAACACGCTGTTCAATATCGAGGATGGTGACACCATCCTTATCGATGACGGTTTCACGCAAACCACCTTTGAATTTGATTTTGGCCCGCAAGTCCGACAAGACATCGATGTCGTCAATAACTCCCGCACAATTCGGGATGATTATTTCTTTGTGTTGGATGCAGACGAGGCGGTGTCGGGAGATGAACGGATTTATCAATTCGACACCGGGCCGGCACTGCATTTTACACCCCTGCCGGCTTCTCTCAGTGGATTTTTGGATGGTACACGGGTTCGTGTGCAGGCCACTCCCACTGTGTTTACGACTTTTGAATTTGTTGACAGGACCTTGGTTGACGACGCGGAGGGGAGTCCGAATACGGTCGACATTTACTTTGTGCAGACGGACGACGGGGCAACCTTGGCGGGTGCCTTGGTGAACACGATAAATGCCGTTCTGGGCGGATTTGTCAGTGCTGGAATGTCGGGGAGCCGCGTTACGCTGGGGGGCGAATTAAGCGTCAGTCTCATTAGTCACGCGCCAAGTTCGCTTCAAATTGAGGGAAGTGTGGGGATCGCCCCGGTGTTGGAGATTGTCGATCCGGCGTTGATTTCCGATGGCGATCAGTTCACGGTGGCGACGGCTGCCGGATCACAAACGTTTGAATTCGACGATACGTTGGGAAGCTCGCCCGGTACGGCCGGAAACACGATTGCCATTCCGTTCAATGCTTTGGAGACAGCGGAACAGATTGCGACCACGGTTGCCTTCGAAGTGCTGCAAAGTCAGAGCGTTAATGGTTTAAATTTGACCTCACAACTTGGCGGCCCGCGTGTGGCGATCAATGGGCCCGGCATCAATCAGGCAGCTGGTCCGCCGTTGGTGTTGAATTTTGTACAAAATCCTGGCGCCTTGGCAATTCCCCCGGTTGTGAGTATCCCTTCCGAAGAGGTCTATCCTGGGGCCGTAGCCGCGAACCAAGATCTCAACGACTTGACCGTCGATTTTATCGGACGATCGGTCGAAGCAGGAGTCAACCAAGACGGGCGATTTGTCGCCAGTCATCGCAAGAATCCGGAAGGGACCGTGGGCCTTGTCAATACCTCGAACCACGGAGAATTTTCCTACGACCGGATTAGTTTCCTGGGAGCCGAGGTAGGCGATTTTCGTGGCATGCAGGCGACGACCACGTGGCCCATCCAATCAGCGGCCAACCGACCTTGGATCGATCAACAGACACGTGGGGGGCTGGTGAACTCGGGGCACGTAGGGATTGAATTGTTGGCAGCCGATGAGGCGGCCGATTACACCTTCGATCAATTCAATTTGCTGGCAACTTTTCCACAGTTCGCTTCGGCGCAATTGCAATTCGGCACCGTTCAAGCCGACCCTCAACCAGGTGTGGCGACGAAGATCTATGATGCGGTGTCCGCAAGTGTGGTCACTGGCAATCCGGATGTTTCCCTCCTGCAGGTTGGATCGTCCATTAAGCTTTCCGGCGCGGTGCCGGTTGTCAGCGCACCCTTCAATACGGCTGGCGAGGGACCTGGTGGGTTGCTTACCGGGATGGTCATCATGGAGGACAGCGGGCTCTTACAGAGGAATAACGGCGGCGGACAAATTTTTGCCGTCTCGGATGCTGGCGGCCTGTATGCATTCGACATTAGGTACACTGGCGTTGAAGCAGGGTCCCCAGGGCTTTGGGCGGTTGGGGATGTGGACTACATCGAAAGTTCCGCGGCCGATCTCTTGGGAATTCAATTCCAAGGGCTGACGCACGGGCCACCCGATGTGGAAGGTGGACGTTATCGCGATTTGCTGTTTGCTGTCGATGATGCTGGTCGTGTCTATGCGTTTGATACCAGTGGCGTCCTGCAACCGATTTTTGTCGATGGTCAAACGAGTGTTGCAACCGGGTTGACGGACGTTCGCGGACTTGAGTTTGGCACCCTCGATCAGAATCTTTTCCATCAAACACCAACGGTACCCGTTCCTGCGGTGACGGACTTTATGGATGAGCGTTTTCTCGGAGTAGCAGAAGGATCTTCTTTTGTTCTCAACGAGCGACAAGTCGGGACCGTGGGTGGCGGCCTTTCGGAAGACGACGGGCATGGGGCACCTGGTACGGAAGGTTCTTCCAGCATTCACTTCGGACGCGGGTTATGGCAGTACCCTGATCCAGATCTTGTCCGACCGCATACCGGTGCCATCCTAGGAGCACGTGGATACGACTTCCCAGGCGGAGCTCACGGTTCGTTGGTGACCAATGAATTCAGTCTGGTGGGTTACCGATCGACCGACCAACCGACGCTTTCGTTTACCTATTTTTCCGCAACGGATGGATCAGCCGCCTACGATAGCTTCCGCGTTTTTGTTTCGGATAACGATGGGGATTGGGAATTATTAGCCTCGAATCATGGGGTCGGCCAAGAATTATTTGACAATACGGGTGCGTGGCGGCAAGTCCGCATTCCGCTCGATAATTTTGCAGGTGTGGATCACTTGCGTTTGCGTTTTGACTTCAGCACGGCCGGAGACATGAATCTTGGGGATACCGGGAACACCGGCCAAGAATTACGCGCTGTGGCGGGGATTTACCTTCGCGACGGCGATCGTTTTCAGATTGATGGCGAGCGGTTTGAGTTCGAGAGTGGTTACACGATCGTCCCCACCAGTGGTGGACCGATTCAGGATGGAGAACGCCTGAAGATCGAAGATCCCTTCGGTAAGCAGATGGTGTTTGAGTTTGACAAAGACGGCACGTTTACCCAGAGCATGCAGTTGTTAAGTGGCGATCAATTTACCGATGGACAGCAGTTGCTTATCTCCGATGGCGTTCATGCCCAAACCTTTGAATTTGACGCTGGCCTCCGTCTGCACATGCCGGACTTTTTGTCCCTGCGAATTCCAGCCAACGCCTTCATACAAGACGGTGAAACCTTCACCATTTCCGACGGTGCGCAGGAGCTTACCTTTGAGTTCGAGAGTCTATCTACAGCCAACCCCAATGGTCTCAGTGATCCTGCCCACGTGGCGATACCGTTCTTTGCGAGCGACAGCCAAGATGCGCTGGCCGAGCGGATCATTGCAGCCATTGAGCAATTTCCCTGGTTGGATTTGACCCCCACTAATCTCGATGGTGGTGTGATCCAGTTGGGCGCAGGCGCCAAGCATGTGCTGGACACGCGTTTTACTAACCTCGAGCAGTTTGGTGAAGCCTTGCGGATTGAGGAAGGCGACCATGTGCGAATTCAGCAAGCCACCACGGCCACAGCTGCCTTGCCCGACGTGATTTTTGAGTTTGACCAGGACGGCTTGGGGCAAGTGGCCGGTAACCCGACGACGCGCATTGTGCGCATGGTCGACATGTCGAATGACTTCCAGATTCAACTCATGGACCCACCGACCGGATTGAACGGACTCCGTGACCTGGAAGAATTTATAATCTTTGATGGAACGTTTAATGCGGGTGTTTTGCAGGGACACACCTTCGAGTTTGACAGCAATGGGACGACAATCGCAGCGCCAAATCGGTCGGTGGTGAATATCGCGGACTTGCGAACGCTCGAAATCCTAGGTCCTGCGGGATTGCCACCTCAAGTTGTGGATGGAAATTTCTTCTCGATCGACGATGGCAGTGGACCGGTTGATTTTGAATTTGACAATGACGGTGTAGTCACAGGAGAACCGATCGACACGGCCGAGAACATCGTTCTGCAGGTTCCCGGGTTGGGGGGAGTCGCCATTGATGATGACGAAATGTTTGCTTTGAGTGACGGTAGCAATACGGTTATTTTTGAGTTTGATCAAGATAATTCTGGTGTGACAGCCGGCGAACGTGTTGTTAAATATCGCGCCGACGACACACAGGAAGAGGTGGCAGACAAGCTGGCGGCGGTGATTAATGAAGCCGTTTCTCAGGGTGTTTTAGCCCGCTTCGTAGCTGTGCATCAGGGTGCAGGTGTGGTTGAATTGGTCAACACCTCCCAGGGTGATTCGATAGACATCACCAACGCGGATTCTTTGACAAGTGGTACAACGCCCAAGTTGCAGGATGAACTGGCTGCCCGCATGGTGACCGCAATCAACGCGATTTTCCAAACGGGTCCCGATAATCCTTTGGAAGCTGCTTACGATGGAAATGGCGTGATTGCTTTGAAGAATTCGACCGATCTGACGGTTGTGAATCCTGTCGGCGCGCCCGGCATCGCCAACCGCTTCCGTACCATGACCCAGGATGAGGTCGCGGAAGTCATCACCCGTGAGATTAATGCGGCAGGGCTTTTCGCCTTGAATGCGACCTTCGTACCGGGGACGGGGCGGATACTTGTTGAAAATACCGGACGTGTAATTCAGCAGGGTGTGCAAGTCGGTATTAACGTGACCTCAACGCCGGATGCGAACTTTAGCATTCTCGAACGCGGGTTAACGCCATCCATAATTGCCGACCGGCTTGTGGTGGCGTTACATGCTTCTCTGGATGCGGGTGAATTACAGAATTTGACGGGGCAGACCCTTTCACCGCCAGACCGCCCGCTACATCTTGGTGAAGGCCAGATCCATTTAGGGGGGGATGACGGGAGCATTGCACAGCATGTCGTGGACACCTCGGCGTCACCGCTGCGGGTCACGGGCAATGTCGGTTTGACCCGTGCGACCGACGCTGCAGGGGTAGACGTCATTGCGATTCCTTTCATTCCCGACGCCACATTTACCGCAGCCGATGTTGCCGCTCAGGTAGCAGATGCCATTGGAACCTCGAGCGTTCTCGACCTGATCTCTTTGAACCCGCGCGTCGATGCTCAGGACGCGTCGGTGGTACGTCTGGACGGTTTGAATTCCTTTATCGATGCCCTCAGCAGTGGCTTGCAGTCGGCTGATGTGATTTCGATTCCCGTTAATGATCGCCTGACTTCCGGGGACATTGCACAACTTTTAGAGGTGGCCATCGTCAATAGCAGTTTGAACGGCATCACGACTCATCTACAGGCCGAGCGATTGAATCTGACTGCTGGTTCACTCGGCAGTCAATTCAATGAGATCGAACCGAACAATCCACCGATCGATCCTTTGGATCCGCTGACAAGTGCCAGTCAGCCGTTTGCAAATCCCTTCGCTCGCAATGATCTGCAAAATCTCGATGCGCTACAGTTTAGTTTGAATTTTGACAGCGATATTGGCGACAGCACTTTTAATACTTCCCAAGCGATCCCGCACGTGACGATCAACGGTACGGGTGACGGAACGGTGGATGCTTATTTGTTCCATGTAAACCAGGCCAACGATGTCGGTATCTTCGACATCGATGGGACCAGCACCACGCAACCCGTTGCCTTGGACACTGAATTGTTTGTTTATCCGCTCGACGATGTTGGAGGCGGGCTGGTAGCACTCGGGTCCCTCGTGCCGGGAGGTGCCAATGATGTTGGTCCCACCACGGCAGGTGCGGGGGGAAGTGTTGACGTTGCGGATGCTTTTCTGGAGGTCACCTTTGACAACCCTGGCGACTATGTGGTCGTGGTTGCCAAATGGGATTCTGATGGCGAGGCGACACCCGCCACGTTTAATCCGCTTGATCCGGGTGATCAGTATACGTTGCACGTATCGTTGACCAGTAAGGATCCAGGTTTAACGGGCGCATTTAACGTTGATTTTTCGGAAACGGCTTCCTTGGCCATGAACTCGGAAGGCACGGTAGGTCTCAATGATCGCACGCATTTCCCGGATGCTACCTTGGTTCCGATCCACGAGGGGATGACGCGCGTTGAAGTAGCCGATCAAATCAACGCCATTCTCGAGCCACATTTTTACACGCCGCGCATCGTCGCGGTGGCCCCGTTGGCCCCCTCCGATCCGCAGCTAGCCGCACCCGCAATTGCCCAAATTCAAGACGGGGATACTTTTCAGCTCAGCGATGGGGTGAATGTTGTCACCTTTGAATTTAATTCCGGTTATCTGCTCGACACCGATCCTGCGGGAGGTGCCGCGATTACGCATGGAGACGCGTTTACCATTACGGACGATGATGGTACCGGTGGTAGTTCCGTCACTTTTGAGTTTGTTGATCAAAGTTTGAGCACTACCCCGACTATTCCAGGCGCAATTCCGATCCTGTTCCTGCCAACGAATCCACAAGTTTTCATTACGCAAGCCGTAGTCGCTGCGCTCAATGCGGCGGCCAGCGACCCGGTTACTTCATTGCCAGCGACTCTCTTAGGTTTGCAGGCTAACTTGATCAGCAGTCAGCAAGTCCAGATTGAAGTCAATCCTGATGTGTTCCTCACTGGAGACACGACGGCCCCCTTTGACCCGGCAGCGCTATTGCCCAGTGGGTTAAGCCTAGTAGCGGAAAGCGATCCAACCTTTGCTGCGGGTAATGTCGTCATCCCGTTTCGACCGTCCGCGGCATTCCGTGCTCGGCATGTGGCAGATGCGATTGAAGAGGCGATCAATAACGGAGTGCCGGCGCAAAACTTGCCACTTGATATCATTGCCACGGTTCAGGGCAACTTCCAACAACGCCGGGTTGAATTAACGCACACTTCGGCTCCCAATACAGATATCCAGTTCGATCCGGGCACGTCGAGCCTGTTTCTCGAACTACCCATGGGAGATACGAACAATGACATTGTCAAGCAACATCAAGACCTCATTCGAATCATTGGTCACACCGTCGTAGATGCCGGCCAATTAGGCTTCGATGCCAATTTGCCCCTTGATCAATTACCACCGGACGGATTTAACCATCCTTTCCGCGGAGAGAATAATTTTCACGAAGGCGTCTATATCGACGACATTATTATTGGCTTTGCGGAACGTGGCCAAGAGATGCATTCCGATGTGGTAAATACAGATACAGGTTTTACGACGGTTATAGCAACGGATTTTGACCATGGTGAGTACCAGCTGGAGATTCGTCGAGGCCCTTCAGTTTCAACGCCGCGTAGCGTCCACACCAACGATCGCTTCACCGAAGCACTCACGATCGTGGCCCAAAGTGGCGCCCGCTTGGCGGATGGAGAAACGTTTGCCCTCAGCGATGGGGTCAACTCCCTGACCTTTGAATACGACGACCTGAATTCGACCAACGGTGTGAGACCGGGCAATGTACGCGTGGCTTTTGACCCGGCGATGCCGGATTGGCAGGTGGCCCGTCACATTCGTGATGCGATTAATTCCGGTCCTGTGCAGGCAGCGTTGGATATCGCGGCGGCGCTTAGTGATGGCTCGAATGGCGGGAATATTCCTGACCTCAACGATCCTGATCCGCGACCCGATTTGCGCAATGGCCCACTCACTTCGGACAATCGCGTGAATATCTTTGGTCCGATTCATTTGTTGCCCGATACGCATGTCAGTCGTCCGGTACACGAAGGAAATGAAACACTTGCGACGGCGGTGGATACTGAGATCGTCAGTTTTTATTCGGTTCCTTTCCATACCTCTGGAGCGATTGGTGATAATCCTAACCTGCTGCTTGAGCCGGGGCGGGATGTCGACCTTTTTTACGTGACCTTGAATCAAGGTGATGTGGTCCGGATCGATTTGGATGCCGAAGAAATTGGCTCGCCGCTCGATGCCTTTTTACGCGTGTTTGATGAAGACGGTAATCCGATTCGAGATGTCTTCGGAAACGAGGTCTTCAGTAATAATGCCGCCGCAGCTGGCGAAGCGGCAACCCTCGATCCCTTCTTGGAATTTGAGGCGTTATTGCCCGGTATGAATCGCTATTACATTGGTGTCAGTGGCGCGCCCACGATTCCCACCTTGCCGACAGACGAGGCTTCCCCATTTGTGCCGGGTGGCTATCTGCCGGCGGCATCCTTGCCGTTTGTAGGTGGGGACAATTTTGCGCCAGCCCAGTTCCCCTTCTGGCGTTTACCCTGGGTGCAGCCAACGCTCGCGGTCGCTGCACCGTTCAATGAACTTTACGATCCCACCGTCGCTGGTGAAGGCATCGTGGGAAGCACCGGTTTTTATGAACTCGACATCACGTTTGGGTCGTCTACACAAGCCGACTTCATTCTGTTTGACGAGGAAGGGGATTCTAATCGCTTCCGTGACCAGGGTCAGTTAATTGTCTCGTCGAACTTGATTGAAAACGCCAGTGAGTTTGGCATTCTGGTGGATGCTGGGCAAAGAGATGCCGTCAGTAATAATCCCCACCCCGGTTCCGTTCGCCATCTGGACGAAATTAATGTACCCAATCTGATACCCAGTGCGACGATTGTGAATAACCGGATTATCGACAGCGGGATTGGAGGCATTCAATTTAGCGGCGATCCGAATTTGACAGGTATGCCGGTCGCTTCCCAGCCCTTCGGACGTATTCTCAATAATACCATTGTGGGGAATGCTGTCGACGAGTTGACGCGCACGGAAACGGTTACTTTGGAGTTATTGGCCAATAGTGCGGCTACGACCGAGACGGATATTTTTGTGGTCGACCTTTCCACGCTTCCGAACGGTCTGCTACATAAGTTAACGCTATCCGATGACAATAATTTTGCTGAAGATGGAAGTGGACTTCCAGGTGAATACTCAGGATTGAATTTAGACGCGATCAAGATTTCAGACACGCTGGTCACGGATGCCGCCTTGGTAAATGCCCTACCCGCACTGGAAGTGCAACTACTTGGACAGCAAACACCCACGCTCGTTCCCGCGCTTGATTTTTCAGACAGCGGAACGCTTCTACAAGCGGGCACGCAAAATCCTCCTGTGGACCTGCAACTTTTCGGAACGTTAAACGGGGAGATCCGACACGATATAGCAACGCTTGACCAATTTGATGCCACGATCCCGCCGAATCAGACAGGCTTTGTCAGTTTGGGCGATGGCGGCAGTATTACCTTTAACCTTGCAAGCCCGATTTCGACGACAGTACCCCGCTATTTGTATGTCGGGGAAGTGCGCGAAAATGGCGGGGCCGGACCCGATTTCTTGGAACTTCAGGTTTCAGGCGAACTCGATGCAGCCCCGGCCGGCATCGGTATCGACGTCGTGAATAATGCCAGTCCGACCATTTTGAACAATATCTTCTCGCTTTTGGAGACCGGTGTCAGTGTCGATGCTTCTTCTGCAAGTACAACGTTGGGAGGTGCTGGAACAGTACTCGCCGGTTCGGTGTATCACCGCACAAACACGCGTCGCAGTGGCGTGCCGATCGAAGATTTTGCCATTCCTCGAGACTTCGAGCCAATCTTACCTGGCCAACAGGAACCGGTTCTGGTGGATCAGCTCTTTGTGGGCCGCACGACGGGGAACTACTATTTGGCTCCGAATACACGAGCGATCGACAGCGGCATTGCTTCGTTGGAAGATCGTTTTGGATTGAGCATCGTCCGTGAACCGATGGGGATTGCTCCTTCGCCGATTCTAGCACCAGCATTTGATGGGGTGGGACAGTTGCGGATCGGTAATCCGGACAATCAATCGCCCTTTGGTAGTGGCGCGAATGTCGTTGTTGACCGAGGAGCGATTGATACTTCCGATCATATCGGTCCCACCGCATTCGCGATTAAGCCTTTCGACAATGACGCGGACTTGATCGACGCGAATCGACATGAGACTGTCATTAGCGTCCCTGCAAACGCGGCGCTTTCTAGCTTCGAAATTCGCTTAGTCGACGGTGTCGCCCCCTTAGATGCGGGCGAAGGAATTGGGCTCGACGATGCGACTGTGACCAGCGACAAAATTGCAGTCTATCAGAACGGATTCTTATTAGTGGATAATGTCGATTACTCGTTCAGTTTCGATGCCACCAGTAATACGGTGCGGTTGACGCCCCTTTCGGGGATTTGGACGCCGGATCGGGTTTACACGATACAGCTTAGCAACGACGTCACTTACACCATGACGGCGAAACCAGGAGCCGAAATAATTGATGGCCAGAATTTTCTCGTGCGTGACAAGTTAGGCCATGAAACGATATTTGAATTTGAGCAAGGTTACCGTCTTGACGTTCCGCAGACATTGCAAATGGTGATTCCTGTGGGGGCTGATGGTGTGGTCAACGCCATCAACGATGGTGACCAATTTACCATCAGTGATAGCTTGCAATTGCCGCTGACCTTTGAGTTCGATCGGGATGGTAGTGTGGATCCCAATGTTGAGGTAATCGATTTCGAAACGAACATGTCCGCAGATGAAGTAGCGCAGAGAGTGGTGAATGCACTTAATGATCCCGCATTGGATCGCGGGCTTGCACCTAAGGCCTTACCAGGTGGTCGCGTGCACTTGGGGACGAAAAGAAATCATTTCGTGAATATAACGTCTTTCTCCAGTCTGAGTCTGGACGGCCAAACGCAAGGTGTCGAACAGGGTGATATCTTTGCTATCGACGACGGGACCAAACTCGTTACTTTCGAATTTAACGATGCGAACATCGTAGCCGAGGCAAGTATTGAAAATTTCCCAATTTTCTTCACTCAGGGAGAAACCCATGAGGAACTAGCCAATATCGTTGTCGCGAGTATTCGTGACGCCGATCTCGGATTGAATCCGAGGCATCTCGGTGCAGGGCAAATTCATTTGGACAGTGGTGTCAATCATGTGCTCGACGTTACCTTAAGCCAACTCGCGAGCTTCGGTACACCGGGGACCAGTCCCGCCTTTGGTCTGAAAATTCCTTCGGTCGCGGGGCAGATTTCAGGACTGCTCGATGGCGAGACGTTTTCGATTCGAGACGGTTTGAGACCAGCTGTCCAATTTGAACTAAACAACACCGACGAAGATCCAAACACCGGTTTTGCTACGCTTGCGATCAATTTTAATGAGGCCACGACCGTGGACGAACTGGCCGAAACGCTGGTCGTTGCCATTCAAGGAGCTGGTTTGGGATTGAACCCAGAGCATGTCCCGGGTACGCCCATTGTGACGCTGGGTGGGAATGCGGGGCATGCCCTGTCGGGCGCTGTGGAACCGAATGTTCTAGCAACGACAAATCTCGTGAAAATGGGCTCGCCGGGCGTCGCAGCGGCGGTACCCGTACCGATCTCTCGAGTTGCTGAATTCGATGCCAACCAGGTGGCCGTCGCCATGATTCAAGCAATTAACAATCCCGTGGAGACTCACTCTTTGGTAGGAGTGAACGCAGCCTCTAAGGGAGGGGCGACGGTGGTGGTTACTGGAGCGGATGACGACGCCGTATTGCGGGCTGGAGTTCAAGACTTATTTGCAATATCTACCGGGAGCCCCGTTTTCGTCTCCTTAGACTCGGCAGCCCCTCTCGAAACGGTTTTGTTTACTGAGTCCATTCGTGATTTGGCGGGCAATCCTTTGAAGCCGAACCAGCTATCGGGAGAGACTCAGATTACGATCTTCCTCGGAGATGTGGCGACCGATATGGGCGATGCACCGGAGGGCCCCACCCCACCGTTTGTTCCCCCGCAAAATATCTATCCAACCTTGCTTGGAAGTAATGGGGCAGTGCACGTGGTAACGCCCGAGGGGCTGTTCCTGGGGGCACTTCTGGATACCGAGCCCGAGGGACAACCTGAATTGGACGCGGCGGGTGATGGTGCAGACGAAGATGGTGTGCGTTTTGCCGGCCCTCTGGGCGGCCAATTTAATGCCCATATTCCCACGTCAGTAGAAGTGACCGCCTCTGGCTCTGGATATTTGGATGGCTGGATCGATTTCAATCGAGATGGTGATTGGGATGATGCTGGCGAGCAGGTATTTGCCAGCGAGGCGATCTTTGTGACCGATCCTGACGTACTCGCAGGTATTGCTGTTGGACCACAAAATGAAAATTGTCACCAAGACGCGACCTCCCAACTGATTGTTTGTTCGTTGGCTGTCGATTCGCGATTGGTGCCCGAGGTGGTTACGGGCCCGACATATGCTCGCTTCCGCTTGAGCAGCGAGGGCGGCTTAAAGGCCACGGGTCTTGCGTCCGATGGTGAAACAGAAGACTACACACTCGATATTTTGCCAGGCACTCCACCGACGGCAGTGGATGATCCCGCTGTGGATGCAGATCCAGCGGATTTCCAAACGGAAGAGGACTTTGCAATTCTTTTTCAGACACGACCGAGTCTTTATACCAATGATTTTGACATGGATGCAGGAGATACTTTTGGAATCGCTTCTCTGCAAGGCCTCCGAGTTGTTGACCCAATGCTTCCCAATGTCCTTGTCGCGACAAGTGACAAAGGAGCTCAAGTTAAGGTCGATACTTCGCTATCCGTCGGCGCCATGCCGAATCAGATTGGTGGTTCCTGGTTCTATGACCCCTCGGTTTCGTCCCAGCTTGCAGAATTGGCCGTGGGCGACAGTGGCTTAGACACCTTCCAATACACCTTGCGAGACTTAGACGGTTTCGAGTCGCCCGTGGCAGCCACGGTCACGATCGAAGTGCTTGGTCTCAACGATCCTCCTGTAGCGAACGCGGTTAGCGTCGAAGTGTTTGAAGATGGTGCGGTGATTGCGTCGGTCGATTTCGATGGTGATGACCCGGATCGAGACGATGACGGCTCGACATTGACTTATCTGGACGGTACGATTCCTGCGTCGCTAAGGGATAACTATGTGAATAATAAGGATGGTACTTTCGGCTTTGACCCAGGTGAGGACTTCCAGCAGCTTGCTCAGGGCGAAACGACTGAGTTGATGCTGTCCTATGAAGTAGAGGACAGCCACGGGCAATCGAGTTTGGTTGATGGGATTGTGACCGTGATTGTTAACGGGACAAACGACCACCCGGTGGCTCACAATCTACGTTTAGACGTCGAAGAGGATGGTGGTCCTGAAACGATGGCGTTTCAGGGAAGCGATGTCGATAGCGACGATGATCAGTCGACGCTGTCGTATTTCATTGATCCCGACGGCTTGTCTCCAGGAGAGGCAAATGGTTCCGTTGTAAATAACGATGATGGAACTTTTACTTTTGACCCCGGTACAGACTTTCAAGATCTGGGTATCGGGCAAAGTCGGAATGTCTTTCTGGCTTACACGGCAATTGACCAGCACGGTGCCATGAGTCTTTTACCTGGTGGGCTGATCACTATCGTTGTCAGCGGTACAAATGACAATCCAACCGCGATTGCAAATGATGATTATCGGGTGGGCGAAGATGCCTTGTTGGAAGGCGATGTGATCACGGACTTTGACCAACCGTTGGGTGCTGACTTCGACGTTGATTTTGGCGATACGTACACAGTAAACGCAGTTGGATTTACCAATTCAGGCCCAGGGTTGAACGGATTCAATGTAGGAGTCCCTTTAACCACTCCAGCCAATGCGATGCTGGAACTGAATGGGGACGGTACCTTTACTTATGACCCGCGTGGATCCGACTTCGAGGACTTAAGTCCTGGCGACATCGGAACCGAGACCTTCTTTTACAGCATCCGTGATTGGGCTGGTTCTTCGAGCCTTCCCGCTATGGTGACAATCACCGTGGAGGGGCGAAATGAACAGCCTATAGGTATAGGCGACATGTACGCCGTCAACGAAGGAAGTACGTTGGTTGTCGGCGACACTTTATGCACGACGGATCCTGCCGGGATGAACAACAACAGCGTGTTGTGCAATGATTCCGATCCCGAAGGCGATGCGATTGAGGCCCTGCCTATTAGCATTCCACAATTCGCAGCGAGCTTTGAATTTGATACCACGGATGGCACCTTTGTCTATGAGCATGATGGTAGCGAAGCAACAACCGATTCCTTTATCTACCGTGTTCGTGATGAAGGGGGCGGCTTAAGCAGCGCCGTTACCGTGACCATCAACGTGATTCCGGAAAATGACCCGCCGATCGCCAATGATGACGAGTTCACGGTCGATCGTGGGGGGCGCTTGGTGATCGAACCGGCTGATTTACTGGCCAACGATTTCGATGCCGAAGGCAACCTCGAAGCACCCATTCCAGTCGTCTACCCGGCAAATGGGAATTTCCAGGAGTTGGCGGATGGATCGTTTGAATATGTTCATGACGGCAGTTCTTTTGAGCCAGATTCATTTACCTACATTGTGTCGGATGGTGCTACGCAGAGTAATGAGGCAACGGTCAGTATTAATATCACTCTGCCGCCACCGTCCCCCGGGCAGAATCCGA
>JAKVCA010000052.1 GCA_022448315.1 Pirellulaceae bacterium
CCCGGCGTCTGAACGCCTCTCCACATCCCTCGATCACCGACTGGGTGCGCGGTTGGAACTCACATGCCGGGCTCGAGGGTTGCGGGCTCATCCTTGATTGTCGCCACCTCTTCATTGTCTCTTGTCACCCCACCGACCACCTGTTCCGAGCCCATCATGTCGAACGTCGTTAGTTTGGCGATCAACATGAAAAACGTCTCGTCATCCTTAGAATCCATCCGCTAATCATCGACGGCGCATCCTTCGTCTGCATCGTAAGCAAGATTTGAGAATTGGGCCCACAATGAACCGCTTCATCCACCATCCAGAGCGGGATTCTTCTAAAATACGTCCCATTGCCCAATGTGCCCCCGCCAATTATGACCCAGTTGGAAGTTCCTTTGCCTTATGCCCCATGTGAGGTGTGGTGACAGGGTCACTTTCCACACCGAATTGCCGTCGAGTTTCCCTCATGATGCAACCCACCAGAATCGCAGTAGCCGCGTTCCTCCTGGTTTCCAGCTCGATACCCCTTCAAGGACGTGAATCCTCGTCACCCAACACAACAGCCTCCCAACCAGCGTTGATCATGGTGCATTACATGCCTTGGTATGAAGCTCGCACTCAACCTGAATACTGGGGATGGCATTGGACCATGAACCACTTCGATCCTTCCAACTCGGTCCGAGGAAAGCGGTCCATTGCGTCCCATTTCTATCCTCTCATCGGGGCCTACGATTCGGGAGATCGGAACGTCCTCCGGTACCATTTTTCTCTGATGAAGTTGTCCGGCATTGATGGCATCATCATCGATTGGTACGGCCTCAAAGACTTTCGGGATTATAAATTGCTTCATCGAAATACGGCATTAGCCATCGAACTCGCAGGGGAATACGGACTTCAAGTCGCCATCTGTTACGAGGACCAGACCGTTCCCATACTCGTGGAGGCAAAGCGACTCGCACCGCAGAACCGCGTCAGCCACGTCGTTCAGGAACTGCGTTGGTTGAATGACCAATGGTTCCAACGAGAGAACTATCTGAAGCTGGACAACCTTCCGGTGCTGCTCTCATTCGGCCAGACAGGGCTCTCTTCAACCGAATGGGGACGCGTCATTCAGGAACTGAATTCTGATGTCCTTTATTTGAGCCAGCACCATCGCCGTCCCGTTGCGGTGGGTGCTTTTGATTGGCCGATTCCCTCGGAAGGGGTCCGCCGACAGGCCGCATTCAACCGAGAGTCTTCGCGTTGGAAATATTCGATGCCCGTTGCTTTTCCCCGATTTCGAGACATTTACTCGCAAGCACAACTGCACGAATCCTACGGTGAGATTCCGGATCGGAATGGAAAGACCTTTCAGGAGACTTTGGATGCCGCATCAGGCGTTTCATCGGAGCTGATTCAGATTGCGACGTGGAATGACTGGGGAGAGGGAACACAGATCGAACCCAGTCTTGAGTATGGCTACCGCGATTTGAAGATCCTTCAGGCCCACAGGAGTCGCCGGATTTCCAAGGGCCCGAAGTACAAGGAAGACGCGCTGATGCTGCCATTGAAGCTCTTCAAACTAAGAACCGCCAGCGATCCCCCGCCCGCCGCCACCCTGATGGCGATAGAGAAAAACATGTTTGAGGGCGAGGTTGAGATCGCAAATCGGAGGTTGGAGTCCCTACAAGCAGAGCGGCCCAAAAACTAACCGTTAATCTGAAACCGGTAAGAGATAAACTGCTTTGACGATTCCGCGGATTGGCCTGAGGGCAACCAACCCAGTTTTACTAAGCTCTGCCGATGAAAGCCCACTAGATCAGCTCGGCGATGGCGTGACCGTGGTTGACGATTGGAGTGGGTCGACCGCTAAAGTCCTCGATCGTCACGTTCTCATAATCGATGCCGAGATGATGATAAAGTGTGGCCAGAAAATCATCGGGTCCACAGATTCTCTCGATCGAGTCCTCGCCCCGCTTATCGGTCGCCCCAATCACCTGCCCCGGTTCAATTCCACCTCCAAACCACAGGTTGGAAAAAGCTCGCGGCCAATGGTCCCGCCCCGGCTGCACGGTTCCGGCCGCAGCGCTGGCATTACCAGCACCAGTGCTTGGCTGGTAATTGATTTTGGGCGTTCGTCCAAATTCTCCGGTAACGACAACCAGTAACTGCTCCTCGAGACCGCGTTCATGGATATCTTCGACCAAAGCCGATACCGCCTGGTCATAGACATCGGCGCGAAATCGGAGAGCATCAAAGACATGATGATTCACGGCATGGTCATCCCAGTTGTTGACACGACCACAGAGTGGCCCTCGAAGGCTCGTGGTCACGATATCAACACCCGCTTCGACGAGCCGCCTTGCCAAAAGCAATTGTTGGCCCCAAGTGTTACGTCCATAACGATCTCGAGTCCGATCATCCTCCTGATTTAAATCAAATGCAGCCTTTGCTTCAGGGCTGGTCAGAAGAGTCATCGCCTGAGTCTCAAACTGATCAAGGGATTCCAGCTCCCCTTTAACGTCAAATGCCCGCTGCAGGTTATCGATATTCTCCCGCAATGAAACCCGGCGACCAAGTCGCCTCGAATCTTCTTCCGTTTTCAACCCAATATTCGGTACGGTAAATTGTGGTGCGTTGGGATCGCCGGTCACGATGAATGGACCGTAAGCATCTCCGAGGTAAGCCGGACCGTTATAGGTAGTTGGTGGGTTGACGCCAACGAAAGAGGGCAGGGGACTGGTCCGAGGCCCCTGCATGCTTCGGCAATAATTCCCGACTGACATCCAGTCAGGATACTTGGGCTGCGGCTTGTCCCGCGTATCGGGATCACCCGAAAGAAGTTGCATCGAACCGGCAGGGTGCCCTGCCGCAGATTGCCTCATGGAACGGAGCACCGAAAACTTGTTCGCGAGCTTCGCCTGTCTGGGCAACAACTCGGTAAATTGCACCCCGGGAACCGCCGTGGAAATCGTGCTGAACGGCCCCCGATATTCACTGCTTGCCTGAGGCTTGGGGTCATAGGTATCGATATGAGAGCAACCCCCGGGTTGCCAAACCATGATCACAGACTTTTTGCGTTCCTGACGTGGGGCGGAACTCGCCGCTCGCAATTTCAGCATGCCGGGCAAGCTTAAGTTGGCAAAACCCGCTAAGCCGAATCTCATAAAACTCCGACGACCTAATCCACCGGCAAACGCCCCATTCGCAAGCGGATTCTGAGGCCCTTGACATCTTGAATGGGTGTTGGGTTTGTTTGAAGAATTCATGATGACTCCGCCGGATTGACACGGATGGTGATCGGTTCCGAGACGATGATATCAACAATATCGGCTGGCTTCGCCTTGTTGATGACGTCTTCAAGGGTCTTACTGGCCGTATCCAGTCGACTTTTTGCAAGATCCAATGCCTCTTGCTTTGCTTGAATCGTCGCTTTATTAGAGTCCGAGGAATCTCCGCTGGCGGCCAACTTCAGTTTTTCCAATTCCTCCGACGCCAGCTTGTGGTTCAATTCTGCTTGCTCTTTGACAGAACGAGCAAGAATGACGGCCGTCGGGTTGTATTCATACTTCGCCACCGCGCTTCCGTAGAAGGCTACGTGGTATTCGCCAGGGGGTGTTTTAAGTTTTCCGAGATCAACGACCGCTTCCGATTCGTCGCTGGTCAGTGACGCCTCGAACGTCGGCACACCGGTAAAACCGGCCCCCAGAGTCTTGAGTTTGATCGCAGCACCAGAAAAATCGCATCGGCGAACATGTTTTAATGGGATCTTTAGGGTATCCCCCACTTTCGCTTCCACCACCGTACCCTCTGCAGGGCCAATCGTAATGGGGGCGACTTCACTCCCTCCCACGGAAACGACCACATCTCCCAATAATCGGGCGTGCGGAATCTCTTGCCAGTGATCTTTAACTGGCCAAACCATGGAGGCGACAGGGCAGGGTCGTGTGATCGCCACACCGTTGATGGTCGCAACGCCTTGAAGGGAAGGTTTGCCCCAACCGCGCGGTGCACCCTCAACCGCTGACACCAGCAAAACGCCCTTGGTCTGCCCGGCTGGAATTCTCAAACCCGTCGCAGTCACCCCTTCGGGTAGATCCTGCATCGAGATATCGATCGGCCCATCAAAGCCATCTCTGCGGATACAAACCACTTCGAGTGGCACGGTGGCCCCATTACGCAAAGCCATGGGTTTTGAAAGTGCGGCCCGGTCTCCATTTCTCAAGACCATGTGCATACCCCACGCCACCACCGCGAAATCAGGCTGGGCCTTGCGGATCAGAAGTCGATAACGGTTCCTGGGATCTGTCCGAGTCCCTCCGAACAAGTCTCGCAACTGCACCCGATAACGACCATCTTCGGGTAACTCGACGGCTCCCAGCACGTCCGCAGAGCCTGCATCGTAGGGCGGCCCATCGTAGGCGTATTGATTACCGGAGGGTTTAATCGGACTCGCAATGTCTTTAAGTTCCGCCAAGTCCATTATGGTTTCCGTCCCATCTTCGGAAACGGAGACACGTTGAACCAAAACATTCGGGTCAGTAGGTCGCCCCAACCTTTGGGAGGCCACCTCGATCCACCAGGTCTCCCCTTTCTTACCCACGAACTCAAAGTGATCGACATCTGCCGCGGGATAAAAAGATCCGGCGAGATCACAAGGTAATTCAATCGTCTGAACCTGTTCTGGCTGATCATTAGGCTCTGCCTCGCTCTGCGACGCCGTTTTATCAAGTCCTTCCGGCGGCCATGAGAACGAATTCACCGCTCGGTGTGCCGGCATCCGTGTCAGTTTTGCATCTGCCGGAACTTCCCGAACCGAGAGGCGATAAAAGTGATTTGCACCGCCTTGGTAAGTCAAATCGTGCGTCTTGATCAGATAGCTGCCATCCTCAGGAACGGTGAAATCCAACACGTCGCCTCCCCGTTCCACACGCAGGTCGCGTCCCGTCGAATCGGCGACAATGAGCACGGGCTTCAACTTGGAGTCAATACCGCGTGCGGCGCATTCAATGAGAAGTCGCTGCCCATCTTTCGCCTCAAGCGAAAAGTAATCCACCGCTCGCAATGTTGACTTGGCATTGCAGATCGAATTGACCGCGATGGGGAAGGCAGTCGCCTTCGAAATATTGGACTCAACGACTACGGTTTCGGGGAGCGATGAGACTGAAAATGAACGGGCCGACGAGACTCCAAGTCGACTGAGCAACCGCGCTTCGTAAACTCCCTCCGGGGTATCTGCTGACACCGTCACCACAAACTCACCGGGCACAAGCGCACCCATGTCGTCGAGACGGGGAGTCGCAGTAATCCCGGGGTGGGAAAACAAAAGGGCCTCCGGATCCTCAACATGTTCCCCTTGAATTCGGACCGTCACCATTTCCCCCGCCGTTGCTCCCATTGGCCAAAGCGTCAAGAGTCGGGGCAAGGGCAGGCAGACCGATTGTGCCCACGTCGAGGACGATACAGCCAAAAGGAACAATAACCCAAGAATCAGACCGGAAACCTGTTCCAAAACTGGAGCCTTTTTGAAACGACTGTATCTCAACATGACTTTTCCATTTCCTCAGCACCGAGCACGGTGATCGCCGAGCCGAGCAGGTTAGTGGTTGAAAAGGAATTCTTTGGTGTTCATCAAGGCCCAAACAAAATCTTCGAGATTCCGCCTTCTGGCGTTACTCTCATCGATCGGTTTTCCATCGTTTCCGAGAACGGGTTCCGAGAGGTAATCCAGAGCGAAACGGAGTTCCTCGGGACTCGGGTGCCGTGAGAAAGCACGAAGATATAACTCGAGAATGTTTTCTTCATCGCTCTTCATCGCCTTCATCAGGGTGGCCGCCCGTCCACCGTCATGGCTCACCTTATTCTTTATTTCATCCGAATTCAGCATATGGAGACTTTGAGCCAAGCTCGAGCCTTGAACGCGTTCACATTCACAAACGCTCGTATTCTCGGGCCGACCGAAAACCACCAGTAAGGGAGAGGCACGGTTGTAGCTATTGTCAGGCAAAGAGATCGCTCGCGTTCCCGGTGGCAAATTCGCAAAAGTCGTCGGAATGCCGGTAAGTTGATCGATCGAATCCAATAGCACCTCGGCTTGCAGACGCTTGGGGTAGAAGTGCGAATAATTCTGCCCGTCGGTCCGATTCAACTCGCGTGGTTGTGCGCTGAGTTGATAGGTTTTGGACTCGGTGATCACTCGAACGAGTTCCTTAAGGTCAAAACCGCTGTCAATAAAATGCTTCTCCAACGCCGCGAGCAATTCCGGATTCGTGGGAGGATTCGAATCCCGGATATCGTCCTCAGGTTCAATCAGTCCGCGTTTAAAGAAGTGTTTCCAATACCGATTGACCAAAGCTTTCGCGAAGAACGGATTATCTGCCTTCGCCATCCAATCCGCCAGATTTAAACGAGGATCCGTATCTGGAGAAATCACTCCCACCGGTTCACCAAGTGCCGAGGGCCGAATCATGACGCCGGACCTGACATTTTTGGCTTCGGCTACGCCGCGTTGGTGGAAAATCTGGTCTTCACCACGAATCCCAGTCGGCTTTCTTCCGACTTGAGAGAAGAAAGCCACAAGACCGTAGTAGTCGTCCTGACTCCACTTTTCGAACGGGTGATGATGGCACTGGGCACATTGCATCCGAACGCCTAAAAACAATTGTGCGACGTCCTCAATCTGTTCCTTGGGTTCCTTCACTCGCTTGTACCAGGCCACCGCGGGGTTTTCGAGAACGGTTCCTGTCGCGGCGAGCAACTCGCGGACCCACTGGTCGTAAGGCTTATTCGCGAGAAGACTATCACGCACCCAAAAATGGAATGCAAAATTCGACGTGATGTCGCTGGCATCATCCCGTCGATTTTTTAATAGCGTGGTCCACTTATTCGCGAAGAAATCGGCGTAATCCCCACTCTGAAGAAGCCTCTGAATGAGCTCATTTCGCTTCGTTGATGACGGATTTTCGAGAAACGACCGGGTCTCCTCAAGCGTGGGCAAACGTCCCGCGATATCCAAAGTGACACGGCGAATGAACGTCGGGTCATCACATAACTCCGAAGCCGGCAGACCGATTTCGTCGAGACTGGCAAAGACGCGTTCATCAATAAAGTTATTGGGTGTTGGCATCGCCTCGGTCGCGGGACCGAGCGGAATGAGTGCGTTGAAAACGTCGACCTGGTCTTCGTATCGAATCATCACGGCGACTTTTCCCGGTACGTCAAGAAGCGTGACTTTACCACCTGATGAGACCGTCGCCATATGAACGTCATTCGACTCATACAATGCGGTCTCGGTCACGTCTTTGCGTGAACCGTCGGAGAACAACGCATCCACTGACAAATCCTGAACCGCCCCGCGAGGCAGTTGGGCACGCTTCGGCGAGACTTCCAAGGAGACAAGCTGCGGCTCGCTTTCCGGGCTTTGCGGCATTCCCAATTCAATCCAACGCTTGATCACATCGTATTGTTCGGAATCGACTGCGAGTCTCGCACCGCCGCCGTGCGGCAGTTCTCCCGTCGCCTTCAAAAGCAACAGACTCTTTTCAGCCGCAGCGGGAAACACTCGTCGGCCTCGCGCCCCTTTGACAAGAGCTTCATAGTCGTCATCGGGTTCATAGCCCAGGAGCGAAAGTTGAAATCCATTTTGCCCCCCACCTGCTTTCGCGTGGCAAGCCCCCGCATTGCAACCCGCCTTCGTCAGAATGGGAACGATCTCATGGTTAAAACTGACCGACGACTCAGGTTCACCGCCCCAGGTGGGATCCGACCCTAGCGAGGCAAACGAAAGAACGCCCAAAACCCATACCCAGCGGAGCGGACTCTTGCCGACACGTGCGTAGGACATCGCGCGCTTCTCCCGAAAATTGAGGGTTAGAAACTGGACAGGCAGTTCTTAAGGCGGGGGGATGGGCAGGTCTTCGTCTTGAATATTGCAGACGGTGAAGCGTTCAAAACGCACGCCTCCAGCGTATTCAATTTGATGTCAAACGTCAAACTTTTGCACGTGGTCCAGGTCTCGGTTTGGAGCCTCGATTCGGGCCAAATACCGCGACGACCCGGAGGGTTACTATTTAAGACTTCGTGAAAATCGAGTCATCCAACACGCCCGTGCTGTCGGCGAAACTCTCCATTTCAATCTCCAAGGCACGCAAAATACTCAAATGCACATTGGACATCCGCGTATCACCTTGACGCCAATAGACGCCATGTTCGAGTCCCATGTTCTTTCCACCCGCGATCAGGGTCGGCAGATTTTTGGGATAATGCGTGGTACTCGCACCACTACCGAACAAAGTGATCGTGTTATCCATGAGCGATCCATGTTGATCTTCGAAGCTTTCGAGCTTTTTGAAGAAATAAGCCAGCTGTTCGCTCAGAAACAGGTCGTACTTCGCAAATTCCAATTGACCATTTTTATCCCCGGCGTGGGATAAATTGTGATGAGTGCGAGTCAGACCCAGTTTCAGCGGAAACGTATCACTGATCCCCATCCCGTCTTCACGGTTCAACATGAAGGCGACAGAGCGTGTAATGTCCGCATCAAATGCCAATGCAATCAGGTCAAACATGTTCTGGTAGTAGACCGCCGGTTCATCTTCGTTGGTGATTTCAAGATCGAGATGATCATAATTTTGCGGCTTGATCGGGATATCGATCCATTGCTCGGAGGTCTGCAAGCGAGATTCGACTTCACTCAACGATGTCAGGTACTGATCCATGGTGTTTCGATCAGACTGCCCTAAACGCTGGTTGAGCGACCTGGCGTTTTCAAGCACCGCGTCGACGAGCTTGATTTTTCGTTTCAGCATCTCTCGTTCGGATTCCATTGACGAACGGTCGCCTCGGAATAGTCGATTGAAAACTCGGCGTGGATTATTTTCGGCCGGGATGGGGTTGCCTTCGAGGTTATACGCAATCGTCCCAGTGCGGCTCAGGAAACCGGTTCCCGCGTCGATCGACAGGACGAGCGAAGGTTGTCGGCAAAACCTTTTGGTGTGCAAAGCGACGACTTGGTCGAGTCCGACCGAATTGTATTTGCCAGGTTCCGGATCATGAAGCGGCGCACCGGTCAGCCACATGTCTGAACAAACGTGCGGATCCGCCTTGACACCGTTGGGGTGGTATAGGCCTCCCATAAAGCTCAGGGAATCTCGAAAGGGCTCGAGAGGCTGAGTCGACTTTCCAAATTGGAACTCCTTCCCCTCAACCTGCGGGAACCAGTTCCATTCGTCGATCTTGTTCGCTGCGCGCGGCAGCGCCATCCCGTTTGCCGTGTAAGCCGCACAAAATCGGCGCGGAGTCTCACTCGCGACCTCTTGGCCCATCGCTTCGAGGACCGGCAACGCGAGGGTTGCTCCACAAACTCCCCGAAGAACCGCACGTCGATCAATTTTTTGTGGATTTACCATGGTGTTTCCTGATTCCGTTCGAGGCAGGATGTCAGGCGGACTCCTTCTGCTGTTGTGTTGGAGAAGGCCGCCCTCACTTTTCCAGGAAGATGGGGCTCTCAATCAAACGCCCCAGCATTTCGCGTGCAGGATAGTCTCGATCCTTAAAGTCTAACGCCATCTGCCGGATCGACTCAATCTCATTATAGGTAAGACTTCGACCCATCGCATAAGTCGCCAAGTGTTTCAGATAACTGAATGCCACCTGATCGAGCCGTTGATTAACGAGGTAGTCCTTGAATTCTTCGGCATTTTTCACCGTGGTCTTGTCAGGCAATATCGACGCACCATCGACAGAACCCCCTTTCTTAAGTCGCCCGCCCGCATCGTAGTATTCGAAGGGGATACCCCACGGATCGATCCCTTCATGACAATTTTTGCAGCCTTTCTGATTTCGATGCAGCTCCAATTTCTCTCGCAGGCTCATCTTCCGGTTCGTTTCGTCCGCGAGTTCAGGAACATTTGGCGGCGGATCAGAAGGAGGCTCAGCAATGATCGCGCGGGCAAACCACGCCCCTCTTTTGATGGGATTAGACTCACGTCCATCCGACAAACCGGCCATGATAGCCGCCTGTGTCAGCACGCCCCCCAAGCCAACTTGACCGTGCGCGACTGGCACAAACTCAAAACCTTGCTCTGTCTTCAGACCCATCCCGTAATAATCCGCCACCACTTCGTCTGCCAAAATATAGTCGGCGTCAATAAGTTCCCGAATTGGACGATTTTCTCGTATCAAGTATTCGACCGTTTTGATCGGTTGCCGCGCCAGACTCTCGCGAGCGTCCCTCGTCAGATCAGGAAAACGTTTACGATCAAATTCGACCACTTTGAACTTGTCCAACTTCAGCCACTGCGAAGCAAAGGGCGTTGCAAACTTGACGAATTTCGAATTCTCGATCATTCGAGCCACTTGCGGGCCCAACTCCTCCATCAACTGCCCCATTCGCGCCAATTCCAACAACTGTTCATCCGGCGCGGTATTCCAAAGGAGGTAGGACAATTTGGATGCCAACTCCCAATCATCGAGCAACTCCCCTTCCGGGCTGCGACTCTCTTCGATCAGAAACAGAAACTGGGGGCTGGTAAGAACGACGGCCAAAGTCGAAGTCACCGCTTCACGGGTTGAAGGATCTGAATCCAATCGTCTTTCAAGGACCCCCTGCAGCCATTCCGCCTCTTCAGTGATCAGCGGGCGGCGAAAGGCTCTTGTCGCAAAATCTGAAACCACACTCCAGGCCTGTGCTTTGGTAAGCGTCGAGGAAGGTAGGCCCTTAAAAATTGCCGCGTGCGATTTTGGCGGCCAACTCTCTGTGAACGGCCCCTCAAACTCAACCGAACGAATCAACAAGCGAGGCCGGTCCCGTCCGTCGCTATACTCGCTTCTCACGCCAATCTCGCGGAACCCCGCGAGGTAATTGACGTTATCCTTCTCAACATTCGGACTCGGATAATTGCCGATGGCCCCTTCAAAGAAGTAATCTTTCAGTTCCATCGACTCGACCCGTTGCGGCGCCCCAACCGGATTAAGAGTGCTTCCACAGTCGCGCCGCAGGCCAACATGAACGCCAAGACTGGGGTGTCGTTTTTCAAACTTTAAAAACTGTTTTGCGGACTCATGATCCGCCGAGAGCCGGGTCAGATGAAAGTCCAGAGGGCCTTTCTCGGCCGAATACTTACCCGAAATTTCAACTTCGCCCTTGGAGAGACGGAGCGTGAGAAACCCATCGGACCGCGCTTTCCCCGTAAATGATCTTCCATCCAACTGAAGTTCAACATCACGAGGGCCGGGCGGAGGCAGTGGTTTTGCAACCTGTCTACCTTGATTAAACAGTGCGACCAATTCCCCGTTGGTAAGCGGTCTGCGATAGAAACGAACCTCGTCGATTTCACCCGCAAAAAGGTTGGCGGCTTCGATTCTTCCAATCATCAGCCTTGCTGCGGGATTGCTGAGACTCGCGTTACCCACCGTCCCCTTGGCCACCTCGTACCCATTCACAAAAAGTCGAGTGGCGTTTTCACCTCGCTGACAGACGACGGCGACGTGTTGCCACTGACCTGCCCGGATCACCCCGGGCGCTGACTGGACCGTTCCATTGTTTTGCTTGCTTTCGCGAGCCGTCTCTAAACGAAGAATCCCTCGTTTGTCCGGCATGTCAAACACAAAACCCTGCGTATACCCATAGCCTCCGAGGCAAAGGATCCCACCTTGCCGCAACTCGCGCGGATGGATCCAGGCCGAGATGCTGAAAGGACCGTCTTTGACATCCATCTTGTCCGTTTGCGTCGCCGCCGCACTGCCCGTTTTTCCATCCACCGTTAACCCTTGACCCCAGGGCGACTCCACGAGCCCCGCCTCACCCTCCAACACCAACAACGGTGAGACCTGTTCTTCCGAGCCGTCCATCGGAGTGTCGAACGTCCAATGGCCCACCAAACCCTCCGCGAGCTTGGAGTCCTCTGGGGGATCCTCAAGTCGACCGTTTGCGCGACTCGACAGATCAACCTGATAAATCCCTGAATGTTCAATGATATGCACCGAGGATTTCGAGGTCAGTTCCCCGCCCGCCGACTCGTCGCAATCAACGAATGCAAAGGGGATTCCGGGATCCAGAAGAAGCCCATCTGCATACTTTGCCGCCGTCACCTTCACCCTGAACTTTCCGGAATCCGGCAACTCCCGGAGAGAGATTTTGAAGTTTGCTCTGGGACCGTAAGTACTTTCCACCTGGAATAGCTCAGCACTCGGAATGGCGGGGCGTAAAAGAAGACCTGAGGGAACGACCTCATAGGGCCGACCTTTCGGATACCCCCCGTTACCACGCATGCATGCAAAAACGGAGTGATAGATACTGTCGAATTCTCTCCAACCTCTTACTGTATCATTACCTCTATACCCCTCGATAAATCGATACTTGGTTCGCATCTGGAAGGGCGTAAATTCAAAAGGTTTTTCGGGGATGAGTTCCACCACCCGGAAATCTTCATTTCGCAAAAGCATGCTCAAGGCACCCAGAATCAATGGTTTTGGGTATGGCTCTTCGTTGATTCGGCGTCCTAGTTCCATCCGAAAGTTTTGAATGATTGGAGGGGATGCCTCATCCACAATCGCGATTTCCAGGGCGCGCTGAGCGATCTCAAGGTACGCTTCCAAAAGTCGGGGCGAGAGTTGCAAGGTCGATTGATTATTGAGGAATCCGTCTTTGGATGGAGCGTCCGGCGGAAGCGAGGCCGTGAGTTCGTCTTGAATCCCGAGCAGTTGCTGCAATGTGTTTTCATATTGTTCGACCGTCAGCCTTCGCGACATGCCAAGTTTGGGAACCACCCTTTTTTTGGCCATCGTCAATCCGTCATCGATCCAGTCAACCCATTCAGAGAGTTCTTGGGGAGAGGGCTTGCTGGACTCCTCGGGAGGCATCGAACCATCGAGCAGTTGTTTCTTAATCACCTTCCAGAGACCAAGGCTCTCCTCCTTGAATTGAGCATCGAGAAGGTCCAGACGCACGCCGGCTTCTGGTTCCTCCTCGCCGTGACAATCCGTGCAAAACCGATTCAGGTATTTCTCGATCTTTTCCTCAAAACGCTGGTCAAGGTCAGACAGCGGCAATTCCTCGGCTGAGAGCCTGCCTTCGCCAGGGTTGCCCGCACCCACGAGCAGTATTCCAACAAGCACTGCCTGTGAAATGGCCCATTTGAAAAAAACGCCACGCTGCTCCGCACCCGGCGCGCAAAATCCAAACGTATTGACTTGTGGCATCCCTAACCTCGTGGACATATTCACTTCAAACAGGCGGGGGCCCGACGGTACCCAGTTCGCAGCCTTACCAAACCCCAGTTTACCCGTTGGCAAAATATTTGTCAGCTAAACCAAGGTCCCTCGATGGTCTCAAGCGGGCGGACGTACTCGGCAAAAAACGGTGACAGGGTCCCTTTGTGCCGCTAAACTATCGGCGTCCAAAATCAACGGACCATTCACCCAATTGCCGAGAGCCACCATCGTCTTCTCGGCTACCATCAACTATCCGGCACATTTTCCCCTGCCGACAATCGCCAGTTCCCTTGCGATCACCGCGAGTGATGACGAACACCTTGTCCCCCGCCCCATCTTTCCGCAGAAAGGAATCGGCATGTTGCGCGCACGCAACTTCAAGATAGTTTCCTCACGATCAAAGACTCTATCACTGACCCTCGGACTCTACGCGATTCTTCTACCGCTGAACGTGTTATCCGGTCAAACCGTGGAACTTCAGAAAGGGGATACGGTTGCCTACATCGGGAACACGACGGCCGACCGTATGCAACATCACGCGTGGTTGGAAACGTACCTTCACCACTTGCACCCAGATCATCAACTCACGATTCGAAACCTCGGATTTTCTGGCGACGAAGTTCTAACACGTCCTCGCTCCGCAAACTTTGGCACACCGGACCAATGGCTGACCAAAGTGGGAGCGGATGTGGTGTTCTGCTTTTTTGGCTACAACGAAGCGCTCCGGGGTGAAGCAGGACTACCAGCCTTCGTTGCGGAACTCTCTTCCATGATCGATGGAATGAGAAATCAGAAATACAACGGCAATTCCGCACCTCGAATCGTCGTATTTTCCCCCATTGCACATGAGGACCTTCAAAGCCGTCACCTACCAGATGGAACGAAGAACAACGCCGACCTCGAGTTGTACACCAACGCAATGCGCGAGGTATGTGAGAATAAAAACGTGCCGTTCATCGGACTATTTGAAGCCTCTCAGAAATTATACGCCTCAAGCGACAATCCGTTGACGATGAACGGCGTCCATCTTCTCGACCACGGAAACCGTGCGATTGCCAGGGAAATCCTGCGGAACTTAATCCCCGACGCACGCGTTCCCGAAGATCAGGAAATCGCCCAACTTCGCGAAGCCGTCTTACGCAAAAACTACTACTGGTTCAGTCGGTATCGCGTCGTGGATGGCTACAACGTTTTCGGCGGCCGATCGACCCTGGCATGGGATGGCCAATCCAACGCAGACGTGATGCGACGTGAAATGGAAATCTTTGATGTCATGACGTCCAATCGTGACGCGGTCGTCTGGGCCGCCGCCAACGGCCAAATCATCGAGCCTGACGACACCAACATTCCCGAACTTCTCTCCGTTGCGACGAATAAGCGAGGCCCGCTCCCCGAAGGTAAATGGCCTTACATGGAAGCCGAGGCAGCCATCAGTCAGATGCAGGTCGCAGAGGGCATGGAAGTGAACCTCTTCGCGTCAGAAGAGGAGTTTCCCCGGTTGATCAACCCGGTCCAGATATCCATCGATACCGACAGTCGTCTTTGGGCGGCCGTCTGGCCATCGTACCCCCACTGGAACCCCACCAAAGAACGTCGCGATGCCATTCTGATTTTCCCTGACGAAGATCTCGACGGAAAAGCAGACGAGTGCATCGTGTTCGCCGACAAACTTAACAGCGTCACGGGTTTTGAGTTCTGGGGAGGCGGCGTCCTCGTGGCGGCGCCACCGGAGATCTGGTTTCTCAAGGATACCGACGGAGATGACCGAGCTGATCTTAAAATTCGCATGCTTCAGGGAGTATCGAGTGCCGACACCCACCACTCGGCGAATGCCATGGTGGTCGGCGCGGACGGTTGGCTTTACTGGTCACGAGGAATTTTTAATATCGCAAATTTCGAAACACCAACGACGACCTTCCGTTCGGGAGCATCGGGCGTCCACCGTTTCAACCCGCGGACGTTTGAATTTGAGTTCCATTTCCCGATCGGACCCAACCCCCATGGAGACGTTTTTGACCAGTGGGGTTATCAATTCGCCACTGATGGAACGACGGGAACCGGGTCCTACATCAACATCGGAAAGGGTATTGGGAACAAACAGTGGTATCAAAAACGGGTCCGGCCGGTTCCAGCCATCGGCATCCTCGATAGCAGCCACTTCCCGCCCGAACAGAAAGGCAATTTCCTCATCTGCAACGCCATTGGATTTCTCGGTGTCCTGCAACACGAGGTCAACTACAACGGCGCGGATATCACGGCGACCGAGATCGAACCGATCGTTGTGTCGTCTGACCCGAATTTCAGACCGAGCGATATCGAGATTGGAGGTGACGGCGCCCTGTATATTTCCGATTGGCACAACACCTTGATCGGCCATATGCAACACAACATGCGCGATCCCAATCGCGATCATGAACACGGACGCATTTACCGGGTCACTGCCAAGGGGCGTCCCCTTGTGAAGCCTGTGAAGATGAAGGGAAAGCCCATCAAGGAAGTGGTGCAAACCTTCTTTTCCAAAGAAACCGCAACCCGATATCGGGCCAGACTTGAATTGACGTCTCGCGGTGAGAATGAAATCGCAGAACAGGTGGGTGACTTCGCCGACTCGCTGGATCCTACGAAGGTCACGCCGGATCGTGACGAAGCACAGGCACTTCTGGAGTGTCTGTGGGTGTTCGAAGAACAGCGTCTTCCAAGAACCGACCTCGTCCAAAAATTGCAGAAGGCCAAGGAAGGCAAAATTCGCGCCGCTGCGATTCGCACCCTCGGACACTGGGCAAAGATCACGGAGGGCTGGCAACCCGACATCGTCGAAACCCTTCTTATTACCGGCGCACGTGATGAATCCGCGCTGGTCCGCGCTGAAGCCGTCAAAGCTGCGGTTGAGTTCGAAACATCGGCCGCGGCCGAAGCCATTTTCGAAGCGGCGACCCGCCCGCTGGACCCCGAGTTAACGACGGTCATCAACTATGCGAAAAGCAGGATCAATGTGGATGGCCTGGTCACGGAGATTGTGGATTCAGGACGCGAGCTTTCGCCTGCTGCTCAGGCTTACATGCTGCAGAACGCGACCGCTGCCGACCTTTTGAGACTGGAAAAAAGTGACGCGGTCTATGAGGCGATTCTAAGTCGGTCCGGGATTCCAAGCCGCTTCAGGCTTGAGGCCATTACGGCGCTCGCACGCAAAAGTAACCGTTCCCGCACGGGCGAACTACTGGCCAGAATCAAAACGGCAGAAACTCGGGAATTCCCCTCCCTGAGAGATCTTGCGGGCATGCTTGCAAGCGAGCCAGCGGACCAACTTAACGCCCAACAGGCAGAACTCGAAGCCTTGGTGAACTCCACTCAAAACTCAGACGTCCGAAGAGCAGGGTACGCAGCATGGATTCGTTCAGGCGGAGAACAGCGAGCGCTGGGGCATGCCCTCAAAACGCCCGATCAGCTTGACGACTTCCTTGGTAGTTTGACGACGCTCGGAAGCGGCGAGTCGAGTGACACGCTCTATGCCGCGGTTCGTCCGCTCATGTTCCAATTGCCCAATCATTTAAAACCAGAAGCGACCGGAACTGCCGTGGCCACCGATGCTCCTGCCGTCGCTTTTGAGTATTACGATCCGCTACCCGCCCAAAATGTGGCGATGGAGACATTGGATAAGGCCACTCCAAAACTTGAAGGGCGAATTCCGAACTTCAACAAATTTGTACCCAATGGAAAACAAGACACGTTCGCCACTCGACAAACCGCAGGGATCATTATTCCTCAAGCGGGGACGTACACCTTTTACACGACCTCAGATGATGGATCCCGATTATACGTTGACGGACAGCAGGTTCTCGACAATGACGGGCTGCACGGCATGGTCGAGATGTCCGGGAAAGTTAACCTGAGCAAAGGGATCCATGAACTTGTCGTCACCTACTTTGACAACGGCGGGGGAGATGGACTCCAAGTAGCCTGGGAGGGTCCTGGGATTGGAAAACAGGTCATTCCAACCGACGCGCTTCGCCCCGCCCGCGCGCGTGACCTGCGGGACGCCGCGATCGAAGTGATTGCGCAATGGCCGGGACACTTTGATGAGAAGGTCAAAGATTTTGTTCGTCTCGCAACAGGGGACCGTCAATCGGTGCCCGCATTGACGGCGCTTGCAAAATTGCCTGCAAATCGGGTCTCGGACCGAATTCAAGTGACCAATGCTTCGCCCATTTTATCTCGTCTCCTCGACGTTGCAGGAACAGCAACGCCGGTCGAAAAACAGGCAAATGAATTCACGGAATTACTCAATCTAGGTGATTGCCTGGTTTTGAAGGTTTCCGGCAACGAAGAGGCAATAGCCGAAACGTTGTTGCAACTTAGAGCGAGCATTCCGGAACGCGTTGACGCAAAAGTCATGGAACTTGGTCTCGAAGTGTACTCGCGAGAAAGTCATTGCGCAACGTGCCACCAACCGCACGGTCAGGGCATGCCCAACCTATACCCCCCTTTGGATGGCAGTTTGTGGGCGACCGGATCCGAGGACCGACTCATTCGAGTCGTCCTCGATGGTTTGCATGGTCCAATCGAAGTTAAAGGCAAAACCTACAGTTCGCCACCCATTCCACCCATGACGGCATTCCGGCAACTTCTTTCCGACGAAGAATTAGCTGCCGTTTTAACTTACGTGCGAAACTCGTGGACCAACCGCTCAAAGCCTGTCACGCCAGAGAAAGTGGCTCAAGTCCGCGCTGATACGGCGGACAACAGCACGTTCTGGTATGCAGGCAATTTGTTGGAACAGTTCCCACTCGAGGACGGTCGTGTGTCGGTTGCGTCGGCCGATCCCAACGCCTGGGTACCCAAACTCGTGAAAGAATGGACCTTTGAGGATATCGACCTCTCTCAATTGAATGAGCCTCGAACCTTCGAGACCGGGCAGGTGTTCTTTGGTCGGCTCGGCTGCGCCCAGTGTCACAAACTCGATGACGAAGGCGGCATGTTTGGGCCCGACCTCTCCAAGTTATCCGCGGAGAAGCACGACCCTCAATACATTTTGAGGTCCATCCTTGAACCTTCAAAAGATGTCGATCCTAAATATGCCGTCAAGACGTTCCAGTTGGATACGGGGGAACTTGTGACCGGCCTCGTCGTCAATGAAACCAATGATGATCTGGAAGTTTTGACCGATCCGTTGAATCCAACCAAGCCAATGGTCTTGTTGAAGGACGAGATCGAGGACGAGTCCGAATCCGGTTCATCCATCATGCCTGAAGGGACCCTTAATTGGCTGACCCATCAAGAGATCCTTGATCTTCTTGCCTATGTTTACGCCAAAGGAAACGAGGATCACGAGTTTTTCCGGCGAGACTAGTCGAGTTTTGTTCCGAATTGCGCAGTCGGGCAGACTCAGGCAATGTCCGGAGAAAACAGACCGGCTATTCTGGATCAGGTTTTCTCGAAAGCAAGGTTTGACCCTCGATCAATAGACCGGCAGTTTTGGTGACCTGCATTGCCCCATCGATCCCATGGCCAGATGCACTGAGGAGTAAACATCGCGTCACAGTAGAGATCCGTTGACCCGCCCGATTTATTTTTCGAGATCCTTTGAACAACATGAATATTGAAGCGACAGACCCGGAAGCGGAAAACGAACGCCCCTCTCTACCCACCTTGAAACCCATAAGAACCTGGCCCGCGATCTTACTGGTGGGTCTGATGATCGGCCTCAAATTCCTGCCGGTAATGGTCGACAACGGCCCTGCAATGCTCTGGATGTCAGCAGGCTTTGGACCCATGCTGGGCGCCTTAGGAATACTGGCTTGGTGGACCCTCCTCAGCCGCACACCTTTTGGTGAGAGGTTGATCGGTCTGCTCGGCCTTCTGGGGGCCACCGGAATTGTACTGATGCTTTCCCATCCGTCCATGCAAGGTCCGGCATCCTTCATGTTGACCATCCCTCTGGGTTATGGAACTTTTGCGGTGACCTCAGCCCTCGTGAGTCGTCAAACCACTTCACGCAGAACCTGGATCGCACTCACACTTGCGGCCTTCGTTCTTGCGTCTTCTCTTTGCCTGCGAAGCGACGGAGTCTGGGGCAATTTCGATGTGGGTATTCATTTTCGATGGGTGCCCTCGGCCGAAGATCGACTGCAGTCAGAAACCGCAAAGGTAGGGAGCGAGAGCGAAGACGATGCTGTCTCGGTGGAATACAGGACCGGAATCACTCAGCCCGAATGGTCGGGTTATCGCGGGCCGTCTCGGAATGGGATTTATGACGGGGAAATACAACTCACGGAATGGAACACGACGCCACCTCAAGAGATGTGGCGGCGACCGGTGGGCCCCGCCTGGTCTTCTTTTGCCGTTGCGGGAAACTTGATCTTTACTCAAGAACAGCGAGGCCCCAAGGAAGTGATTTCCTGTTACGACGGGCGAAACGGCGAGGTGGTTTGGCTCCATCAAGTGGCGAGTCGATTCGATGACCCTCTTGGCGGTCCGGGTCCTCGAGGCACCCCAACCTTGAGTCAAGGGAATTTGTTTGCGTTGGGAGCTTCGGGCCACATGTCCTGCGTCGATGCCCTTAACGGCGAGGAACTATGGGTCCGCGATCTCCGAGAAATCACTGGTGAGAATCCGCCCATGTGGGGATTCTCATCGTCGCCGCTGGTTACGCATGACTTGGTCATCGTTCATGCGGCTGGAAATGAAGATCTTGGCATCATCGCTTTCGATCAAGGAACGGGAGAGACGGTTTGGTCAAAATCGTGTGGAAAAATGTCCTATGGTTCGGCGCAACTGGCCGTCATCCTCGGCAAACCCGTCGTGTTAATTCTCAGCGATCTCGGTCTCCATATCTACGAACCCGCTTCAGGAGCCGAGGTCATGACCTACGAGTGGGACTACAAGGGTTACCGAGCGCTGCAACCTTGTGTGGTCGGATCGGACAAAATCCTCATCCCCACGGGCATGGGCACCGGCACTCGACTTATTCAGTTGAGTGAGACCGAGTCAAAGACTTGGACCGCCACCGAGGTTTGGACCTCATTGCGGCTAAAACCTGACTTCAACGACCTGGTGGTTCACCAAGGCTACATCTACGGTTTTGACGTCGGTATTTTCACGTGTATTGATCTAGCGACCGGGAAACCCCAATGGAAACAGGGGCGTTATGGTAAAGGGCAGGTCCTTCTAGTGGCAGATTCCGGCAGTTTGATCGTGGTCACCGAGAGTGGCGAGGTGAAGCTGCTGGAAGCGAATCCCGAGAAGTTCAGAGAAATGGGGTCGCTCTCAGCGATGGACGGAAAAACATGGACCCATCCGGTTCTCGTCGGCTCACGCCTGTTTGTAAGAAATGCGGAAGAGGCCGTATGTTATGAGCTACCGATCTCTCCCTAGCAACCCGCTTTATCCCGATCGAACCGTTATGGAAAACCCTTACCAATCCCCGTCAGACAGCGGACCAACCGGCCCCCAGAGAGAGCCTGTCTCCGTGGGGCGAGTCTTAGGGATCATCTTTCTTTCGTTCTTGCTTGTGATTTTTGTCCCCGTCTTTTTATTCAGCGCCTGTACGACGGCCGTCACAGTGATGATCGCCGCTCAGGATGGATGGTCCAACGTGGGCGATGCCCCTGCACTGCTGGTTTTCTGGATCGCGACCCCCTGCGTTCTCGGTTTGATCGCACTGATCATTTACGGAATCGTCAAGTTGTCCGTAAGACGGAATGCCAATCGGTAAGCGTTCTACGGCGGTAGCGAATTGAAAGGGCCATATCGATGAGGCATGTCGATGTGACCCAGGTCAATGTAACCGAGTCAATAACGCGAATTGGTGCCAAACATTTCCTTTTTGGAAGGTCTCGGGCGTTTCCTGACTGAATGATCAGGTTCACCGGTCACTCGATCGAATTCATCAGGCGTTCTTTGTGAAGGAATATAGTCCTTGGTCGATTTGGTCCATTCCGCCAGCGCGGCAATCAATTCGTTTTTCACTTTCGAATAGGCAAGATCGTTGACTCGGTTGTGCAACTCCGAGGGATCTCGTTTAAGGTCATACAATTCCCAACGGCTCCTTGGCGTCTTGAAACAGGCCTCTTGAGCGTCCGAAAGCTCGCCGGAGGCGTTCAATCTAAGCATGGCTTGCCAGGCCAAACCACGACCCGCATCTGCTGACGGCGTCGAAGGAAGGTCGGGATAGTCATTTCGAATCAGCTTGTATCGCGAGGTCACCACGCATCTTGCGTGGTCTTCATAGTCGTGCCAGTGGTCCTCAGCAAAAGCATATCGCCGATGAGCGGCCGTCGGGTCCTTCAAGACCTTTCCGAAGCTTTGTCCTTCGGACCCAAAACTTGCGAGTACTGGTTTTGATATGCCGGCGAGCTCCATCAGGGTTGGTGCGATATCGACGCTGCTTACCAACGACGGTGTTACAATGCCCGGTTTCACAACGTTGGGCCACCGAACGATCCACGGCGTCCGGATACCGCCGTCGTAAAGCGTCGTCTTGTCTCTGGGAAAAGGTCGACCGTTATCACTGATGAATAGGATCAGGGTGTTGTCCGCCCGCCCCATGGCATCGAGCTCATCGATTACCTGCCCCACATACTGGTCCAGCCTGCCAATTTCATCGTAGTAAAGACGCAGGTCCTCTCTGACATCTGGCGTATCCGGCAGGTAGGGAGGAACAATCACATCCGAGAGCGAGTGAGGCGGGTCGAGCGCACCCGGGTTGTACTCTCGGTGCGGGTCCAACGCCGCCAGCCACGCAAAAAACGGTTGATCTTCCGGGCACCCCTGCAATGCAGCCAACCAGTCTTCGCAGCCACTGGGTTGCCGAGCCACCATTCGTCCCTTCTGTCCATCTTCACCGGAAGGCAACACAAAGCCCGCGGTCGAAGCTTCATAAATCTTGTTAAAATCAGAGCGAACGGCATCGCCCAGATGCCATTTTCCCGCGGAAACCGTGTAGTACCCCTCGGCACCAAGCACCGCGGCTAACGTTCGGGTGCCCTCCGGGATCGGCCAATGCAGTTGTTCGGCTCCGGTATTGTGAGGGTACCGACCCGTCAAAATGCTCGCTCTGGAAGGACTGCACGAACTGGCGGTCAGGTAGGCGCATTCAAATTGCAGCCCCTCTGACGCCAGACGGTCGATATTGGGAGTTCGGATCGAAGGGTGCCCGTAGGTACCGCAGTCATCGAAGTTCATATCATCGGCGACCATCACCACAATGTTGGGCCGCTCGTCGGCCATCGCCCGGAACCTCTGCGCCCCCATCGACAGCATGGTGATGGCAAGGAGTGTCCAGCGGAAGTGACGCTTCGGCACAATCATGACCGTTTGTTCCTTTGTTTCAGATTGCGTTTGAAAGT
>JAKVCA010000053.1 GCA_022448315.1 Pirellulaceae bacterium
GTAGATGTCTCTCCAAACCCGCAGCCGGTCTACCGACATGCTGAGATTTTGAGCGCCGATGCCCAGCGGCTCTGCGTCGCCAGGGTTCGAGTCACTCCACTGAGGCAGGACCGGGCCCTCTCTCCGGAAGGTCATCGGCAAATCAAACTCGACCACACGGTTATTGATCCACAGGTAGATTCGGTCATCGACATTGCCATAACGGACTCGATAACTTCCTCGACCTTTCACTGAAGTCTGACCCTGAGCGACCGCGGAAGGTGAACCTTCGCTGCCATCGGCTTGATCAAAACGTACCAGATCAGAATTGGCAGACACGATGGCGGCTCCCGTTTTCACGTCGATGGCACAAGTGAACTTGATGCCGCCTTCCAGACACTGCAAAAACAAAGTGCCTTCGTCTGAATCCACCTTGATGTTCGCATCGAGGACCAGATCACCCACCCAGTGGATGCCACGATGTCCGATGGCTTGCGGCGTTTCTGGGCCCAATGTGGGAGTGATCTCCCCGGGGATGGAATCGTTGTATTCGTAGTAGTCGCTGATCAATTCACCCAGTGGATTGATCATGCGTTCGGGTAGTTGGCCTGCCGAGATCTCCGGCCATTCCATTCGTCGCGGAACAAGATGGCGGTAATGCAGCCAGCTCAGATCGGGCGTTTTTGCAATGGTGTAGGGGTAGACGGGGGAACCTGAGGCAAGATCTGGGGTCCACGTCTGCTGATCCGAGGTGGCCGACCACTCATTCCAACGCAAGGGCCATCCGACTTCGACAAGTTCTGGCGCCAAATAGTTGGTGTCATCAACCAGTTGCAGCATTGAGAGCAGTTTTCGCGGGGGTTTGCGGACAATCGAAAACTGGCTACGGTCGTCAGGCAAAGCTTCCGGTGCATCTTCCGGAGGATTCCAGACGTGGAGATCTCCCGATTCGATCAGGAGATGTTCGTTGGGTAAGCCCGTCAGTCGCTTGATGTAATTTTGCTTAGCATTATCCGGATACCGAAAGACGATGACATCCCATCGATTTGGTTCCGCAATGTCATACGCAAATTTGCTGACTATGATACGGTCGCCGCTGAAAGTATCGTGGTTGGGATTTTCGTCAACGTCGATTTCTTGAGTGTAACGACAGATCGGGCAGGTGGTCTCTATAATTCGCTTCATGCCTCGAGATTCCACACTTGCATTGACACGGTAGCGGAAGCCGCACTTCGGACAGACGACATCCTTGTGTTGCCCCTGCAACGTTGGGGCCATAGAACCTGTCGGGATGACAAATGCCTCAGCCTCGAATGCCTTGAAAAGCAGGGCCAACATGACCGCAACGATGACGGATTCCCACGTCTCCCGAACACCGGCATCGCGAAACCAGTCACCGATACCGCGGGGAGAATTCGACACAGAGGTGGATGAGCTATTGCCCATGGATTGTGGAGTCCTGATCAGGTGGTGAGTTCAAAAGATGAGATTAAGGAATGGGGGGTGCATGAAGCTTTGGTGCTAAGGTCACCGGGGACCGATTGCAGCCAAGTTCATCCCGATATCTGATGGTAAACGGTATGCTGAACTCGAAGCGGTTGTGGGGTTGCGTTTTTGGGGTTCGGCGATTGGCCGCCAGTATAGTCGAATTCAGCGATCGGAGATACGCTGGTAACTCCAGCGAGGAAGTCCTGCATGCCGGTTTGCTAGCAGCGGAGAAACTTCTTTCAGGATGGTCGTTATATCGAGGGTGGTCGGATTCAGGAGGTGGCGAGTGGAGTGCATACGAAATCGTACCCCGTGGCGAGCCAAAATGACGAAGACTTGTAAATCCATGTTGCGTCGCAGGTGGATTGCGATCTGGGTCTGCAGCCTGGTTCCAACGGCCTCAGCGTACCTTGCAGATCAGCCGAACGCAGCTGCAGTGTGGGGGCAAGAGATCGAACGGCCGCTGCACGATCGTTTTGATGGCGATAATGCGTATGCCATCCTGAAACAACTCTGCGACTTGGGGCCGCGTCCTACAGGATCTGCTCCGATGACACAGCAGATCGAAATGCTGGAGGGGTTCTTCGAGAAGTTGGGCTGGGAGACGGTCCGTCAATCGTTTGAGCTTCCGCATTGGAGATTTGACGAGCCGGTCGAGGTGACAAATCTGATCGTCCGCCACCAGCCTGAGGCGCGAGAGCGTATCCTTCTCTGCTGCCATTACGACACCCGGCCCTACCCAGAGCTTGATCCTGTCAACCCTCGTGGCCGATTTCTGGGAGCGAATGACGGGGCAAGTGGTGTGGCCCTCCTGTGCGAGTTGGCGAGGCACCTCAAGCAGTGGCAGACCGATTTGGGGGTCGACATTGTGTTCTTTGATGCGGAGGAGATGATCTACGATCGCCGTCGCGATCAGCTTTTCGTCGGTTCCACCTATTTTGCAAGGCAATACGCCACCAAACGTCGTGACTATTTTTACCGGTTCGGAGTTCTGGTGGACATGGTTGGTGACGCCAATTTGGAACTCTATTACGAGCGGAACAGTCTGCGGTTGGCTCGGACGGTAACGCGTCAGGTGTGGCAATCCGCCAAGGTTTTAGGGGAAGCCTCTTTTGTACCTCGACCGCGGCACGAAATCAGTGACGACCATCTGCCACTGAACGAAATTGCCCGCGTGCCGACCACGAATCTTGTGGATTTCGATTACCCCAAGATTGGCAGCAAACAATCTTATTGGCACACCGAGGCGGACACGCCGGACAAGTGTTCGCCCGAGTCGTTGCAAAAAGTGGGGCGGGTTCTCCTGCACTGGCTGCAAACTCAGCAGTGAAAATAAGTCCCCGCCGCTTTGTTTCCGAATTCTAAATTCCCCCGTCCGTATGTTAGGATGTCGGCTCGGGAAGTCTCGGCCGCCGCCCGATCTGTCATGACTCGCGTGCGTTCGGTGAGCGCGACGAGGGCAGTGCGGTTGGAATTGCCGAGACGCTCAGATGGGGTGCCTTGCCAGCCAAGAATGGTCACGCGGCATGCATCGCGCCTCATGCCTTTATCAGCATACATCGCGCAAGATACATCACGCAGGAGAAAGACTATTGACTTCCATGCTTCTGGGGGTGGTGATTGTTCTGGGTGCCTGCGTTGCTCTATGGTGGCATCATCAGCAATACAAGTCGGTTGAGACGGATGATGAACCTGATCATGCCTTGGCTTTCGCCCAGCGGCAGTACAACCGTCGTTCCATTACGACGACGATGATTGGCGTGCTGGGGTTATTGATTCTCGCGACGGAGATCAGTCGTTCCGTCTGGCTCAACCTCTTCATCATGCTTGCCATGACCGGGCTGGTCATGGTGATTCCCCTGATGGCATTACTCGATATTCAGTCGACACGTCGCTACTACAAAAAACATGATCAGGGGGTGCGGCGGGCGACTCACGATCTTCTTGAAGAATTGCAGCGTATCGAAAAGACGTTGCATGAGAAAAGAAGACTGGAGAGTCAAGGCGAAGCTTCGAGTGCCGCGCCCGAGGAGAATGCGGAATCCCGAAAGTCCGATGTCAGCTAGTTGGAACGACGTCAGGAAGCAATCTTGGCGGTCGAAAGACTCGCCAGAGTTCTGTTTTCGGTTGAGTGAGCTTCTTCATGCACGGGCTTACGAAAGGTCGAGTTGGCTCATCTGTTGGGCAATCCAGTTTTCGAGATCTTCCAAGTCCACCGGCGGCAAGTCGCTGAGGTCGGGTCGCAAACGTTGGGCCCCCTTGGTGTAGATATGGCGGATTTCGCTTTGCTGTTTCGTCGTATTCCACTGGATCAAAATCCGAACGCATCGGTCTAAAGAGCCCGGGACGCTGATTTCGTAAGAACAAAGCAAGGGGACGTCGATCCACCCCAGTTGCCTCGCTGCCAAGGCTGGGAACTCCTGGTCAAGGTCGCGGGTGACGGTGAAAGTCGCGGAGGCGACATCCTCTTTACGAATGTCGTTCACTCGGATGAGCAAAGCGAGCAATTGTCGGGTCGCTTGCAGAATTTCATCGCGGTCGTTTTCATCAACGGTCGTTGCCCCGCGAACACCACGGCAATACAGGGTCGACATCGATTCGTCTCCATAAGCGGAGCACCGCCGTTCGTGGCTGAAGTGTCCCCTGATCTTGGGGGATGGTACTCGAGTCACTCTATTGTCTCGGAAAAACTATGCGATGCAATGGTCTCCGGCGGTGGGTTGACGTTTACGCCATTCAGGAGGGGCGACTGGGCGGATTGTCAGGATCCGCTTTCCATCCCCTTTTTAGCAAAGTAAGTTTGACTGATGATGGAGAGTGATTGCTGAAGTGAAGACTTTGAACCGGTGCATCTGAACGGAGGCCCCACTGGGTTCGCGGGCAGAGGCCGTGCAAAAACACGGGTCGTCAATGTTGGTCGCTTCTCGCCGCGACTTTTTCGGCAACACCCCATCAAAATTGAGTGCTCCAGGCCTGTTTCGGGAGAGGGGATCATGGCATCCAAACGACCTACCGACCGCTTGTCACGCTTTTTCTCCGGTGTCGCTGAACATACCTTTCAAACCGAGTTAGGTGTTGTTGACCCCCCATTGGTGGACTACTTGAGTCGCCTGCTGCTAAGATTTGTGCGACACGATTTGGTGGCGCCATTGGATTCCTCGGGGCGGCGGCTTTCGGATCTCGAGGAGATGTTACGCGAAGCGACATTTCGGCTCGGCGATGCTCAGCGGAAGATCCACTGTCAAATCGGGGATTTTGCCCTATTTTGGGCAGGCATTTTCCCAGAATCATTGCGGGCGAGATCTGGCATGGACGAGACGACATTCCAGCAGTACTGCGCTCATGGGAGCCGAGCTTACCGAGTCGCTTCCCGGATGGAGCCTCACGACAGTGCGCAACCATCTTCAGATCTTTTGGACCGCCTTGCGGAGCGGTTTGAGCTATGCGCTCTTGGTCTTCGCGAGGTTCGCAGGGAATGGGAGAGGAATGATGACGCCGAGGGTGGGGTAGGCGGCTCTTTGTTAAAATAGGGTGTTTGTCGACGGGATTGCTCGGTTTAGGCCTATCCCCGCGGGTGTGAGCTGCCGATGCTGATGCCCTATTTGAACCAAATCAGGGCGATCTGAACATCGAAAACCGGCAGTAGAACCCTGTCCGGGATTTCTTCTTTGAAATCGGCTGAACAGCTCTTGAAGATTTAGACCCCCTCCCCTTATACTCATCGGCTTTCCCTGAGCCGATCCATGTGATCCTAGAGGTTGATCGATGAAGGTCCGTACAAGCGTGAAGCGGATTTGCGAGAACTGCAAAGTGGTTCGTCGGCGAGGACGTGTTTACGTCGTTTGCACGAATCCCCGCCACAAACAGCGGCAGGGTTAACGGGCGTGATGAGTGACATTGGGCTTTACCGATTGTGGAGAGTGCTGAAATGTTGCTTCCAACACAGAAACCGAAGGCTCGCATGATTTGAGTCGCGTCAACCCGTAGAACAGACGCGACTGACAAGAAATAGAATTTGGAGATCCAAGGGTATGCCTCGTTTACTTGGTGTAGACATTCCTAACGACAAGAAGACCGTCATCTCACTGACGTATCTTTACGGAGTCGGACATCAGGTCGCACGCGATTTGTGCGTCAAAGCTGGGATTTCTCAGGAAAAGCCGGCGAGAGAACTGACCGACCAGGAACTGGGTATGTTGAATACCCTTTTAGAGCGAGACTACGTGGTCGAGGGTCCGCTTCGAAGGCAGATGTCGCAGAGTATTAATCGACTTCGTGACATCAAGTGTTACCGAGGTATTCGTCATCGAGTGGGCCTGCCGGTTCGCGGGCAACGAACTCGAACCAATGCTCGAACGCGGAAAGGGCCACGAAAGACGGTGGCCGGTAAGAAGGGCGTCAAGGACTTGCGTTAACGCAAGTTGGGCGACGTCTGGCATCGCTTGGTCTGGATTCTGAAAATGTTTTCGGGACATTCGCGATACATGAATTCAATGAACGGTTTGTAAAACAATTTCGATCGAGCTAACCCCTCAAGGAGTCGGCATCCCGTGGCAAAAGCCAACCGTAAAAAGAGATTTCGTCGTAATGTCCAGGCAGGAATTGCCTTCATTAACGCGACGTTCAACAACACGCAGGTGACGATTACGGACACCAAGGGCGACACATTATGCTGGGCGAGTGCAGGGACTTGCGGTTTTAAAGGAAGTCGCAAAAGCACGCCGTTCGCGGGGCAGTGTGCGTCTCAGCAAGCTGCGGAGAAGGCTGTGAAGTTTGGAGTGCGAGAACTGGAGGTGCGTGTCAAAGGCCCCGGAAGTGGCCGTGAGAGCGCGATCACCGCACTACAGACTGCCGGTATCACGATCAAAACGATTGAGGACGTGACCCCCATTCCTCATAACGGCTGTCGTCCTCGTAAGAAGCGACGCGTCTAGTTCATGTCCAGTTCATCTGGCTGAACTTTCTAAATGGCTCAACTCTAAAAGCACGGAGATTGGCGATGCATATTCGATGGCGCGGATTGGAATTACCCAGTATCGTTGATTGCGATCGGTCCACCCTGACCAGCAATTATGGCAAATTCACCGCGGAACCCTTCGAGAGGGGCTTCGGAACCACGTTGGGGAACAGTCTTCGACGCGTGTTGTTATCCAGTCTTGAAGGCAGTTCGGTCACCCAAATCAAGATCCGTGGTGCGCAGCATGAGTTCTCAAGCATCCCCGGAGTTTTGGAGGATGTGACTGAAATCGTCCTCAACGTGAAATCACTCGTTGTCAAAAACAACAGCGATAATATGAAAGTGATCACGGTTGAGAAGAACACGGCCGGTCCGATTACTGGAGCGGATATCCAAACCGGGGGCGAAGTTGAAGTGATCAATCAAGATCACGTTCTGGCCACGCTCACCGACGACGTTCCATTCATGATGGAAATGGTGATCGAGAATGGTCGAGGCTATGTTCCCTCAAGCGAGCACAGTCGAGGTGATCAGGAAATCGGGATCATTCCCGTCGATGCCGTCTACAGTCCCGTCACTCGGGTCCGGTATGACGTCGAAGAAACTCGTGTCGGACAGAAAACCAACTATGATCGGCTGACACTAGAAATTTGGACCAATGGCTCAATTAGCCCCGAGATGGCTCTGGTTGAATCGTCAAAGATTCTGCGAAAGCACCTGAATCCATTTGTACAGTATGCTGAACTGGGTGCTCAGGTTCATGCCCAGAATCGTGCTCCCGGGGGGATCGATGTCGCCTTGGAGAACAAACTTGGCACGCCGATTGCCGATTTGAATCTCAGTGTCCGGGCAACGAATTGTCTCGAATCGGAGCGAATTCGCACGGTTCGCGACCTGGTACAACGGAACGAAGACCAACTGATGGAAGTGCGAAACTTTGGTGAGACGACTCTGACTGAAGTTCGCGCGAAACTCACGGAAATGGGGCTTCACTTGGGCATGCGTGTTCCCGCTCGCCCCATGGCCACCTAGTCACTGAAGAATGATCCATCACCTAAACATTAAGTGTTTCAGTTATGCGTCACCGTAAGACTGGCCGTCGACTCGGCCGAAGCAGCAGTCATCGTAAAGCCATGTTGCGTAACCTTGCCTCCAGCCTCGTGCTGACGGAGAGGGACGACTTGCACTACGAAGATCTCTTTGAGGCCGATGGGAAGACGCCTGTGAATCCACCGGCTCAAAAGGGTCGAGTAGTGACCACGGTTGAGAAGGCCAAGGAGGTCCGCGGACTCGTCGAGAAGTGCATCACGATTGCACGAAGGTCCTTGCAGCATGAGCGGCTTGCCGAGCAGTATGCAACGTCTGCAGAGCGGCAAACCGAGGAATGGAAGTCTTGGCGGAACGGCGATCAATGGCAGGAATGGAATGCCGCAATGGCACCCGCAGTCGCTGCTCGTCGTCGTGTATTTTCAATGCTTCGAGATAAAGAGGCCGTTGCAATCATCTTTGATGAATTGGCACCGCGGTTCGAGGATCGGCCGGGTGGTTACACGCGAATTCTTAAACTGGCGCATCCCCGCCTCGGGGATGCTGGTAAACAAGCGATTCTCGAATTTGTGGGTATTCATGATCGGGTAACCACGGAAGCTCAAAAGCCTGCCTTCGCAGCGGATGTCGAAGACGATGCACCTGCGGAGACGGAGTCCGGCGAAGAAGAAGTTGCAGTCGCCGAAGAGCCAGTCGCCGAAGAGCCAGCGGCGGAAGCCGCAGCCGAGGAAAAGAAAGACTGAGTCGCACCTCAGGTCTTCAGTCTCATAGCGAGCATAAGGGCACGCCATCCGTGCCCTTTTTTTGTGGCCTCACCTTTGATGGCTTCGAGATAACCGATGCCGAAGGGCAGTATTGCCGAGGGGCAGTATTCGGCAGACGAGTCGAGACCTAGGGCCAAAATTATGGGTCATGAAAGCATGGCCCAAAAAGACATCGTCCAAAGGGTCGTTGCACGAGACAAAGCAAATCGTCACGCCGTCATGCCTTTCGGCTGTGTCTAAGGAGAGGACTCACCAAACATGCGGACGTATTGGTCGTCACAGAATCGGTCGGTCATTCCCGCCAAATAGTCGATCGCCATTTGGCGTACTCCGACCTGTCGAGCTCGCACCTGATATTTTTTCGGGAACCACTCGGGATGCGTCTGATATTTCAGGAACATCGCTTGCAACCGATCTTGCGCCCGTTGCCTCATTTTCAACAACTCGGGATGCCGGTAGACCCGTTCGTAAAGGAAACTCTCGAGTTCTTCTTTCTGCTCCTGCAATTCTTTGCTCGGTCTGACCACAAGCTCACCATCTCGTGCTTCGTCGGAAGATTGAAAATCGTACCGTAGCAAGTCCTTGGCAGAGGTCGCAAGGATATCCGAAACCTGGCGATTCAGGAGGTAATGGACGACGGATGCTCGAAGTTGTGTTGCATCCAAGTTAGTAAACTCCGAGTTCACCGCTGCGAGAGCTTCGCGGATGAGGGACATTTCGGAGAGTTCGTCGAGCGTGAGCAGCTCCAGCTTGATCGCGTCGTCCGTATCGTGGGCGTCATAGGTTGTGCTGTCTGCCGCATCCACTACTTGTGCTTCCAGCAATGGGGAATGGCTGGGGGCCGTTTTATCCACTCTGGTGATCTGGCTTTCCAGCACCTCGTGGCTGAGGTTCAATCCGGGGAATCCCGGGTACCTTTCTTCCAGGTCTTCGACGATTGTGAGTGCGTATTGGTTATGAGAAAAGTGCCCGTCGGGTTGAAGGCATTCGTCCAGAGCGTCTTCACCTGCATGCCCAAAGGGAGGGTGCCCAATGTCGTGCAAGAGTGCAAGGGCTTCCACAAGGTCCTCGTTCAATCGCAATGCGCGGCTCAGAGTGCGGGCCAACGAGGCCACCTCCTGGGTGTGAGTCAGGCGAGTTCGATGGTAGTCTCCTCGTTCGCCCGTGAAGACCTGCATTTTCCCGGAGAGACGGCGAAACGCAGCGCTGTGAACGATTCGATCTCGATCCCGCTGGAAGGGCCCGCGATAAGCATGCTCCGGTTCCGGGTGTTTTCTCCCTCGTGAATCGACGCTTTTCATGGCATAGGGGGCCAGTAAGAGCGATTCGCGTTCGGAAAGTCGTTGAAGAATCGAGTGGGCAGAGTTAGACAAGGTAACCGGCAGGGATTGAAGGCCATGGGATTCAAAACGGCGGTCCATTCCGATACCGAAGTTGGAAAATTTCCGACAGAAACGCTGGGCTTTTAAGACGCCCAGCCGTTCGGAATCTCGGACTGAAGGACCGGATCTTCGGTTAGCTTAGGGTATCTCGGCGCTCCGTGATAGAGATCTCCGCCGATGAACATGCGAACGCGAGGACCCAATGACGGGAGTCAATCGGTCACGTGATAGCCGAGATGTTTCAGGTGAATCTTGCCGATTCCGTAGGCCCTCGTTTCGTCACCTTGTTCAGGAGCCGGCCCTTCACCCGTGATGTAGAGCGTTGCTGCTTGTTTGCCATTTCCAAAAACGCAATTGGTGGGCGCACCTGGTGTCGGGATGAACGCCAGATGTTCACCCTCCGGTCCGAAGACGTAAATGCCGCTTTCAAGCCCAGACCCTGCGGTTGCGTAAACGTTTCCCTGTTGGTCCACCGTCATCCCGTCGATGCCTCGCGACGCACCGAAATCAAAGATCATTTCCTTCTGGGTCAACGCTCCGGATTCTTGGACAGAGAAGCGAAGCAGTTGTTTCGGTCCTGACGGCGCGTGATCGGCAACATACGCCCAGTTTCCATCTGGGGAGAGGATCACCCCATTGGGTTTGGTAACCTCCGCAGTTGCGACCGTTGTTTGGCCGTTGGCGTCGATTAGGAAGACGAGTTCTTCGTCCAATTCTCGAGGTTGATCCCCAACATATCGAGGGTCGCTGAAGTAGATTCGACCTTGGGTATCAATAACCAGATCATTGGGGCTGTTGAATCGTTTACCCTCAAAGTCGGCTGCCAGAGTCTTCGGTGATGTTCCTGGTTTTCCGATGGAGATTCTTCGCCCGCCGCCCGTGTTGGCACCCTCACACCTGACCAGCATTCCATCCCGGCGAAACATGAGTCCGTTGGAGCGACCGCTGTTGGCTTCCGCAACCTTCACAGTGCCCGTCTCTGGTTCAAGAACCAGGATTCGATTGCCAATATCACTAAAATAGATGTGGCTCTTGGAGTCGACCGCAGGGCCTTCCGTGAACTCGCCGTCGTTCCAAATCCACTCGACCTTCGCCTTCTTGTCGACCATTGTCGCCTGAGCGGTGGGCTGAAAACCGGCGACGGGGTGCGGCTTCAGTGGCCCGGCAATCACGCACCTTAAACCGATAGCGTCATCCTCGGTGGTCAGCGGAACCGTCGTTCGGTAACCCGATCGCAGCGACGAAGCTCGGTCCTTCCAACTGCCGCCCCGAATCGCGATGTTTCCTTCGGTGAACTCCCTGCCCCATGTATCGCGATTCCATTGTGGTTGGGTCTGTGTGGCCTGAGTCGGAAGGCAGTATTCGCTGAGATAGCCGTGAACATCGTAGAGTTTCCAGGTGTTCGGCTTCTTCGCGCCGACAGGGGGGTCGTTCCCTGCAGCATTTCCCGTATGCCAGCCATAGTCATCGAGCCGCTCCACGTCATTGCCAAAGCTGTATTCCGTATCGGTGCCGGCACGGGCGGCGTATTCCCATTCGAGTTCGGTCGGTAGGCGTACGATCTGTTGCTGAGTGATCAGGTTGAGTTCCCTGAGTTCCTTGGTCAGCCGTTCGCAGAATTGAATCGCATTCGCAACGCTTACCATCTCGACCGAGTTGCGTGGACCCTTCCAGCGGGATGGGTTCTGATTCATGATTGCCTGCCAAAGGTTTTGCGGCACTTCGTACTGGCCGATCAAAAACGGTTCTGGTGCGCGGGTCACGGTTCCAGCTTCATCCCCAAGTTGGCCATAGGAAAACGACGACTTGAAGGCTGCCGTACCCGGTGAGATTTCAATCATCTCTTTCCGGAAACGCCTCACGATCTGCTCGTTGTCAGTTTCCTGGCCGGGCGAAGACTCATGGATCAATCCGATGAGTACCAAGGGAAGGGACCAGCGGATGGCAAGGCCGCAAAAAGAACCGCAGGACATGTTGAGCACCTCATGAGAGTATCAAACCGCGATCGCTCCTCATCGTTTGGCGTGGATCAACACACCTTGATGATGGTCTTAGCATATACCACGAATGCTACGGTCGCACGTCAAGTGATTCAACAGCCTCCGGACGGCTGGTGCATGGCCCGGAATCGACAGTCGGACGTGAAGCGCCGAAAACCGTGGAACGATCAGGCCTGCCCTCGAACGGAAACGCCCACCTTCGGGGCGGGAGAGGCTCGTTTCTCATGATAAGCGTGTTGCGATGAAAGCGGGCTCAAAGGTCGGTTTGCTTCGAGGTATGGGAGTCTTCCGACGCGATGCTCGAACGCGGGTCCACCTGTTTTTCGGGAGGGGTACCGTGAGCATCCCAAAACGACTTGGCGACTCTCCAGCCTCGTTCCGTAGGACGCAAAATGGCTTGTAGGCGCTGCTGCTCGTCAAAGGCAAGTGGCCCGCTGCTTTCATTCTGAGAGATTTGCGGAAGCCCGACAGGTCGACCATTTTGCAGTTGCCTCAGTTGCGTGGGATCCAGCGTGATCGTCGCATGCGAGGCAAGGGCTCGGTCCGGCTGAATCAGTGATGGGGGCAGAGCCTCGGGCTGAAGGGATTCCAAATTCAGTGCATCTTCGAGTCGGAAGTCACCAATGGAGGTCCGGACAAGAGAAGTCATGACCGCTTCGGTTCCCAGAGCACGGGCAAAGTCGCGTCCCAGCGAGCGGATGTACGTGCCGCTGCCACATCGGATCTGCAATTCCAGATGAGGATACTCATAGCTCAAGACTTCAAGGTCGTAGATTTCGATCGTCCGGGCCGAGAGTTCTAATTCCGATCCCTGCCGAGCCAGTTTGTAGGCCCTCTTTCCATCGATTTTAATGGCCGAGTAAGCGGGTGGGATCTGACGAATGGAACCGACAAATGTCGGTCGCACTCGCTCGATGTCTTGTCTTGATGGGATCGGTGGTTCTGTCAAAACCTTGATCTCGCCCTCAAGATCTTCGGTGTTGCTCGACTCGCCCAACCGGAAGGTTCCTCGATAGGTTTTGGGTTGGGCTTGAACGTATTCGATCAGTCGGGTGGCGGGGCCCATCGCCACCACCAAGACCCCGGTTGCGAGTGGGTCCAAAGTTCCACCGTGTCCCACCTTGATCGGGCGGACCATTCTCTGGATGTGGTTGACCGCGTCGCGCGACGTTTTTCCCAAGGGTTTGTGAATGTTCAAAAAGCCGAACATGGATCTGCTATCGCTAGAGTGGGGTTGGGTGAAATTGGAACGTGACTTGGTGCTGGCTGACTTCGCCCACCATGAACGGGACCTCAATATTGGAGCAAGCCCGTGATTTTATCCGTTTCGCGAGACAAAGAGACCCCCATCGACGTGGCGTAAAACGCTAGCATCCAAAATGTTGAAAATCGCAGTGGACATTGCGGTATAAACTCAGTTGAACGGGGCTTTGAACATCAAGTCAAGCGACTTTGGATTTAAAAACGAACGTGTGATGGTCGGCTTGGAAATCTGTCTTGCCTGAATTTTCAGATTCTTGGTAAAGTGCCTCGTGCGCAAGATGCGCCCTCAACCAATCCGAACTTTTTTCGGCGAGACATGGACGTGAAAATGCCGGACGCAAACAAACAGACGACTCAACAAAACATCACTTATTCCCGAAGCAGCGCGCGGAAATGCGGCTGGCTTTGGTCGGTCTCCACCCTGTTGATGCTGGGTTGGGTGCTTCACCAGGCACAGCCACTCGTCGGACAGGAAGCCGAGTGGATCTGGGCGTCCGGTGCTTCCAAAGACCAGGTCCCGAACCAGAGTTGTCATTTCCGTCGGACATTCACTGTTGGCAATCCGGAAACGGGCGAGTTGACCATTGCTGCAGATGATTCGTACGAGGTTTTCATCAACGGTCAAAGGTTAGGTTCGGGACAGGGGTACCGTCAGCTTGATCGTTACGACCTGAGCAAGGTGCTGAAACGCGGAAAGAATGTGGTTGCGGTCAAGGTTTCGAATACTGATGGACCCACCGCCGCCTTGGCAGTGCGTTTGCTGGTCAAGGAACAGGAAGGCAAGTGGTTGTCGTTCTCCAGCAATTCGAATTGGAAGGCCAATCTTCGCCCGCTTCCACTATGGCAGATGCCTATTTACAACGATCGCCGATGGCTCGCCGCAGAGAGCTATGGGAAGCTAGGGAGTACGGTACCTTGGGACCGACCCAAAGGTGTGGCCGTTGAGCAGCAGCAATCATATGAACGATTCAAGATTGCCAGAGAGTTCGAAGTTCAGCGGGTCTTGGATGCGGATGCGATTGGATCGGCCATCGCGATTGCTTTCAATGAATTTGGTCAGCTCTTGGTTTCGCAAGAGGGTGGGCCTCTGGAAATCGTCTCATTTGACGACTCCGGCAAGCCGGGGGATCCGCGGGTTTGTTGTGATCTGGTCAGCAGTTGTCAGGGAATTTTGCCACTGAACGGCAACGTTTTTGTTACCGGGCAGGGCAAGGAGGGTCTCGGGATTTACCTTCTCAAGGATGAGGACCGAGATGGCACTTTTGAGGACGCCAAACGCGTCTTGCCGTTCAGAGGTGGTCTCGGAGAACATGGTCCCCATGGACTGGCTCTCGGCCCGGATGGCAAAGTCTATTGCACGGTTGGCAATCACTCCGGGTACGCAGGCGACTACGCCCCTTCGAGCCCAGTCAATCAATTTTACGAGGGCGACCTGATCCAACCAAAATACGAGGACCCCAGTGGTCATGCCAACGGCATCAAAGCACCCGGTGGTGTTATCTTGCGTATGGATCTGGATGGTGACAATGTTGAACTGTTCGCAAGCGGAGTCCGCAATGCTTATGATCTTGCGTTCAACGAACATGGCGAACTGTTCACCTATGACAGCGATATGGAATCCGATCTGGGGATGGCTTGGTATCGCCCGACCCAGGTGATGCATGTGGTAGCGGGTAGCGAGTTCGGGTGGAGAAGTGGTTGGTCCAAATGGCCTGACTACTACGCCGATGTCATGCCTCCTTTAGTGGAGACCGGACGAGGCTCGCCAACCGGAGTGGTGGCCTACAACCACTTCATGTTCCCGACCAAATACCACAACGCCTTGTTTGTCGGTGACTGGTCCGAAGGGAGAATCCTTGCCGTGAAACTCGAGCGGGATGGTGCTGGATACAAAGCCAATACAGAGGTGTTCCTGCAAGGTGAGCCTTTGAACGTGACAGACTTAGCCGTCGGTCCGGATGGCAATTTGTATTTCTCCACGGGCGGTCGAAGTACGAGTGGAGGCATTTACCGAATCAAATGGCGCGGGACGGTTCCAAGTTCCATACAAGAGTTGCCGGAAAATATCACCGGTGTGATCCGGCAACCACAACTTCAGGCGGCCTGGTCGCGTCAGGAGATCGCGGCTTTGCGTCAGAAAATTGGGGATGATTGGGGCAAGCAACTGCATGGTGTCGCGCTCGCGAATGAGAATCCGGGACACTATCGGACACGTGCTCTCGACTTGCTTCAACTTTACGGCCCTCGACCCACGACCGATTTGCTCGCTGGACTACTTGACGACCCGAACGAGGAGGTTCGTTCGAAAACGGTCGAGTTGCTCGGTTTGATGGAAGCGAGCCCCGAGAGCAAAGGTTTATTGACCAAGGCACTGCGCGACAACGATCATCTCGTTCGCCGGAAGGCCTGCGAAGCGATGCTTCGGTCGCGTCAATATCCTGAATTCGAGTCGATCAAGCGAATTCTGATTTCTGAGGACCTGAATGAAGCTTGGGCGTCGCGACGCCTGCTTGAAAAAATCCCGTTTGAGCAGTGGCGCGAAGCGATGCTGGAAACGGAAAACCACCGGCTCTTCATTCAGTGCGGACTTGCAGCAATGATCGCTCATCCGGGGAAAAAGAACTCCTACGAGGTGTTGGCGCGGGTCAGTAGCTTGATGGGGGGCTTCGTGAGCGATCGCAACTTTATCGAGATGCTGCGAATCATTCAACTTTCTCTCGAACGCGGCAACATTGATCCGGAACAGATTCCCGCGTTCTGCGCGGATATGGCCGATGAATTTCCTTCGGGCAACGCTCTGATGAATCGAGAATTGGCCCGGATTCTTGCCTACTTGAAAGTCACTTCAATCAGTGATCGGTACATCGATTTCCTCGCGTCCGATGTGGTGAGCCCGACCGATAAAATTCACGTCGCGATTCTGCTGCAGACGATTCGTGAGGGGTGGACGAGTGAGAGTCGAATTGCCTTGATCGACTTCTTGGAGACGGCTCGGAAAAATGAAGGCGGCGGCAGTTACGAATATTACGTGATGCAAGCGGCGAGGGATTTTGCCAAGACTATAGAAGATGAAGATGTGCCGCTTGTTCTCGCAAACGGGCACAAATGGCCCAATGCAACGCTGTCGGCATTTTATAAGCTACCCGCTGAACTGGATTCGGACACATTTGAACTGATCAGGGCAATCGACGAACAGACGGTGAATGTCGATCCCGATGACGACGCTTACACCGAATTGAAAATTGGAATCGTTGCGATTCTTGGACGAAGTGGTGATGAGGCCTCCATGGGGTACCTGCGAGAAGTTTGGGATCGGGATCCTGATCGACGTCCTGTGATCGCGATGGGATTGGCTCAGAAGCCAGGTGGCGACAACTGGGCCTATCTGATCAAAAGCCTCTCAGTCCTTGAAGACGCATCAGCGCGCGATGTCTTGAGAAAATTGGGCACCGTCGACCAACGTCCCTCCGATCCAGAGCATTACCGCCAGTTGATCATGTTGGGTTTGAGACTTCGTGAGGATGGAGCCCAGCAGGCCGTTGAGTTGATGGAAAATTGGACGGGTGAACACCTCTCCCTCGAAGGGGATCCATGGGATGAATCATTGAGGATCTGGCAAGACTGGTTCAGTCGAAGATTTCCCGAATTGCCGCCGGCAGAGTTACCCAAAAGCTCGAGTACGGACAAGTGGGAATTCGCCGAGCTTCTGGAATACCTCGAAACGGTGGAGCCGGAAGAAGACGCGGTTGAGCGAGGAGGAGAGCTGTTCGTGAAGGCTCAGTGTGCGAATTGTCATCGTTACGGGAATAAAGGCGAAAGTCTGGGTCCGGATTTGACGGCGCTGTCGCGAAGATTTACCCGCAAGGAAGTCCTTGAATCGATCCTCTATCCCTCGCAGGTCATCTCCGATCAGTATCAGACCAAAGTGGTGACGACCGTAGAGGGCGAACAATTCTCCGGCTTGCTCGTCACGGATGGAAACGGTGACTACATCGTTCTCACCGCGGAAGGGAAGAAGATTGCAATCGCGAAAACTTCGGTGGAAGAGATTGCCACGAGCAATATCTCTTCGATGCCTAATGGTCTCATTGATGACTTGACCGTTCAGGAAGTCGCGGATCTGTTTGCCTTCCTACTCCAAGGAAGACGCTCCAACGTTGCGTCTCGACCCGAGGGTGAGAACCGTTAATCGGTTGAAATTCCTCGCTTCAAGACCGAGCGGCGATTCTTTAGGGAGATCGTCAACCTAGGCAGGGGCTGTCCTATGAAATCCATCATCCTGGTGATCATTTCGCTTTGCATGAGTAGCGCGATCGGGTGCACTTATGACAACTACGCCCAGCGGGGGGCGATGATCGGCGGAGTGACGGGTTCAGCACTTGGGGCAGCGATCGGTGATGCGAGTGACGCGCCACTGGCCGGTGCGGCGGTCGGTGCTCTGGCAGGAACCTTGACCGGCGCCGCCATTGGTGATGGAGTTGACCAGGATCTGGCTTTACAACAATCTTACCGAATGGCTGAGCAGCAGAGGCTTGCCCGAGCGGTAACCCCGGCTCAACTGATTCAAATGAGTCAGAGCGGGCTCAGCGACGATGTGATCGTGACTCAGGTTCAAAGTCAGGGGGTGAGTTTCAGCCCCACTGCGACTGACTTGATCTCGCTCAAGGCTCAAGGCGTCTCGGACGCCGTGCTCAACGCAGTTCAATCGCAGTCAAGGCAACCGATGTTTGTCCCACAAAGGCCGAATCGTCCGGTCGTGGTCGAAGAACATTACTACCATCCGTGGCCTCGCCCCTCATTTCGGCCATACGCTCCCGCACCTTACTGCCCGCCTTCCAGCCGTACTTACATGGGCTTCTCGTTTTCGAATCGGTAGGCTCGGTTGGTCTCAACGGCGAAGCGGACAGAGCGATCGACTAGATCTCTCGGATGAAAAGTTCGCGGTCGAATCTTAATCTAGGGCCATAAACCCGCTCAGGGTCTCGTTTCCCAGCCGCGACCGCCATGACAACGACCGCTCGATGCGGGAGGCCGAGTATTTTTTTGACTCGGCGTGAATCGAAGCCTTCGAGAGGACACGAGTCAAACCCGCTTGCCCGCAGGGCGAGCATCAAGTTCTGCGCTGCTAACGATGCCGATTTTACGGACCATGTCTTCATCTCGTGGTGGTGCACAGGTTCTCTTGGGGTCGGTTTGAACAAGCCCCGGATCGCGAGGCCAAGTCGCTTGCACCATCCAAACCAGCTTCCGAAACCTTGTGAATAAAAAACGGGAACAATCTTTTGGTAGTAATTCCTGTAGCTGTCGGGCACTCGTTCTTGTCTTTCAAGGTGATTGAGAATTCGGCGGCGACTTTCATTCCATTTGTCGGGTCGCGCAACGATGAAGACCAGTTCAGCGGCGGTCTCGACTGCAGGTTGGGAAAGGCAAGCCTCGTTCAGCTGATGCCTGATCTCAGGTGTCCGAGCCCAAAAGAACTCCCAGGTCTGGAGATTTGAGGAGTTCGGCGCGAGCAGAGCAAGATCGAGGCAACGCTGCATCGTCGCTTCAGGGACCGGCTCGTCTCTGAAGATGCGAATGCTTCGCCGTGAGCGTACCACCGCTTCGAATGCCTCGAAGTCGACCTCGGCAGCCGGTTCCACATGTCGAAAACCTGCACGGGGGGCGGGGGGGATGTCGTTGCTGGTCATGGGGTTGCTCTGAGCCGTTGAAAAATGTTGCCGCAACATGCTGCTGCAAAGTTGTCAGCCGGCCGCAGGTACCATGATGAGCACGAGACAGAGTTGCCGTTTCCGACTGAACTAAACGGCCGCTTCCCACAGGTCAACAAGGCAGGGGGAAGTCGTGTCTTCAGAGACGCTTCCGGCCGAAGTCACCATATCCATCTGGTCCGCACGGACAAGTCCATTACCCTGGTCATACCATGCGGGCTCTTCGCAACATTTGCACCAGAGCATTCCTGACAATTCATGAAGGTCGTGCCCGCCGCACCAGGGACAGCCAAACAGCGAAGATTCCTGATGAGAGGTCTCGGTCTCACGTTCGAGCAGGTCGACAGGAAAGGCGTCCACGGTCCACGTTGCGGTTGGGGCGGATTGGGGCTGAATTTCGAACAAAGAAGGGGTGTCTTGGAAAGCGAGGGTTGCGGCAGTCATTTTCAGATCTCCAGTAGCTCAAGTGTCTGGCGGGGGCGAGGGTCATTCGCCCCCCGTCTGAAGATCAGTTTCGGGGACCTCGGTGACACGTCTGGTCACCGGCAAAAAAAGTTTCAGAAAAAAGCCAAATATCCGGGGGAGTCGCCTACCTACGAGTCATACCCAAGGCGAGTACGCATCTGAGCGGTTACCTGCTCCGTCAGGTCGTGATATTCCTCAGGAATACGAGATCTCCACAAACTGGGTGTGCTTCTCAGTTCAAGATTCTCCGTGATGGATTCGCATGCTGGGAGGTCGCAGGCAGAAAGCAGGCGTTGCAGCTCGTGCGTGGGGGCCTGAACCAGATCCTCATAGCGACAAACCTCAATCTGAAAGGCGGCGCGGTACTCTTCCAGATGCTCCACGGCATCACTCCATTTTTTGCCAAAGGTTTCAATGGCGGAGGCAAAGCCACCAAACTGTTTCCAGCGATTGCCTTTGCGGCCCCACGAGGCAATGACATCTCGACCATCTCGGTGGATGGCGATGAAGCGGGCATCAGGAAACATGGCTTTGAGAGCATGCAGTCGATACAGATTGGCGGGATGTTTTGAAAAAAAACGGGGCTCTCGAAGCTCGGTCGTCAGGCGTTTGACGAGCTCGAGTTGTTGGTCCGCGGTGAGTGGGTTTTCCAGCAGTCGGAGTTCGATGCCCATTCTCAGCTTCACGTTCTGCATCGGGAAAAAACGGTCCCAGATCTCCTTTTGTTCCACTTCATGAGCAAGTGTGTTGAAGTGGTGATCCTCGAGTAATTGCTGGACCTTGTCCTGAGAACTCCCCTCCCCGCGAACCAGTCGATGTTTGGGCCCCAAATCTTGGTGTTGAAGCAGGAGCGAGCTGAGGAGCGTCGTGCCGGATTTGCAACAACCGACCAGGAAGATCGGGCGATCCAGTCCAAGGTCGAGCCGTTTGGGTGGGCGTTGGAAAATTCGGCCCAGAGATTTTCTGATGCCCATGGTTTACCCGGGGTTCTTCGAAGGGGAAAAGTGTAGGCTCTGCCCACGCTAAGTCTCATGATAACCCATCACCACCAGCAGGCAGGGACCTCCACTGATCAAGGAGAGGCCGAGGTGATCTGCAAGTTCGAGGACCGCGGGGTCTTCAGCGCCGGGTTGCAACCAAATTCGCCGAAGTCCGAGTTCCGCCGCGTCACGAAGAATGCTGCGGGTGACCTCGGGTGGTGTAATGACGCAAAGGCCATCCGGCAATTCAGGAATGGCGGCCAAGGTTGGAAAGGCCGGGACTCCTTCGATCTGCCCCGCATGAGGATTGATTGGAGAAACTTTGCGGTGGTTCTGGGCCAGGCAGCGGACCACCTTGTTGCCGTATTTGTGAGGATGCCGCGAAGCGCCAGCGACCGCGAAGTGTTCACCGGCGATGAAATCCTGAATTCGTGCTTGAGTGTCCAAGACGGCTCACATGTGTGACGAGATAGGTGGGACCGGAATGACGATTAGCCAGCGTACCCCATGAGACGAACTCGAGCTTTAGTCTGTTGCTGCGGTTGCTCAACTCGTTACGGTCGCGAGGTTATTGGGACCAACAACCGTGTTGTTTTCGCGCAAGAGGCAGATTCACCTGATCTGGCTTGAATCAGGTCTGGCATTGGCCGCAGTAATAGATCTTGCGAGCGGCGAGTTCGGTCACCGAAACTTCTGATGCGCATGTTGGACAATGCGGCTTTTTGTAGATCAGCAGTCTTTCATTTTTGTTTAAACGACTCAAGCTTTTTCCGTGCTCTTTCGCATCGGCCGTGATGATTCGATTGTATTTGACTCCAACGCGTAGCCATTCACTCAGGAGTGCCCAAAGTTCATCAAATTCACCTCGGGACAATTCTTTGCCGAGTCGAAAGGGACTGATGCCCAACGCAAACAGGGCTTCGGCCCGATAGATGTTTCCAACCCCTGAGATCACGGACTGGTTGAGAAGCAATCCACCGATGGCCGAGCGACTTTTTGAAACCCGATCCCAGACACGATCGGGATCGGCGTCGCGCCGAAGAGGGTCCTCTCCGAGTCTGTCCAGCAGGGCTTTCCGCGCGTCATTTCCCATCAGTTCGCACCGATTCGGGCCGTTCAAGTCGAAGCCATAACGAGATCCGATGACTCTCAGTCGAACTTGGCCTCGCGGTGGTTTGAGCGGCTGCTTCGATAGACGAAATTTTCCATAGAGGCCAAGGTGAATATGGACGTAACCTGCGCCGGTGAAATGGTAGAGCAAATGTTTGCCTTTGGCCTCGACGCCTTTGAGTTCGCGACCGTCGAGTTTGGAGGCCTCTTCGGCAAAGCGTCCCTGAGGCGAGCTGACCTCAACTTCGTCCCCTGCCAAGTGGCGTTGGTGATCCCTTGCGATTCGGTGGATCGTGTGTCCTTCGGGCACGGAGTACTCTCCCTCGTTTGACGTCAAAACCGGTCCTACTCGACCAGTTTTGCGGGACTTTAAGGGTTGAACAGTGCCGGATCAGGCCAATCACGGTAAGAAAACAGGTGGAAGGCGGCGGTGCAGCGAGACTCGTTGGAAGTGCGCAGAGCACGCCACCACTCAGGCACAGACGAAGCTTGCCATGCCATGCAACTTGGTGCGTTGCCCATACGGCAAATCGAGCCTAAGACGTGCCTTTTGGCGTCAGGAGAAAATCGCCTTCAGTGGCGTCCCACCATCGATCATTGGAGTGGGGCGACCGAGTCGATCGGGAAGCATGATGTCGGGAGAGATACCGAGTGCCCAATAGAGCGTGGCGGCGAGATCTTCGGGGGAGACGGGGTGATCTTTTGGATAAGCACCTTGGCGATCGGAGCTGCCGTAGGTCGTTCCTCCCTGAATGCCTGCGCCGGCGAGCAGTGCAGGAAAGAGGGTACTCCAGTGATCGCGGCCCCATTGAGCATTGGCTTTGGGGGTCCGCCCCATTTCACCGATGGCAACGACCAGTGTGTCGTCCAATAGGCCTCGGTCATCGAGGTCTCCCAGCAGGGCAGCGCA
>JAKVCA010000054.1 GCA_022448315.1 Pirellulaceae bacterium
GTGGGCGAAGTGGAAACCGATCGTCAAAAAACGCGTGACTTTCTGATTAAGTCTCGCCAGAACGACATCCCGACAGTCCTGGCCATCAACGCCGATGCCTTCTCACCGTGGCCGGCCCCTTACAACAAATCGACTCCAGCCGATTTGTTGGGACTGGCCGTGTCTGACGGGAACCTTGTGTCCAAAGGCTCCGGAACACCCTCGATCATCCAAACCCAGAAGGGCGAGTGGAAAATCCAGAAGACTTCGCCCTCCTTCGACACTTCAGACATCCGACTCGCCGTCAGTGGATTCGGAATCTGTCTGGACGAAGGGGAGGCGGTCCCCAGTGGTAACGACCTGCACCCTCGAACCGGCATCGGACTCTCCAAGGATACGCGATACCTGTTCCTGATCGTGGTCGACGGGAGGCAACCTTCCAGCTTTGGTGTGACCACCCAGGAGCTTGGAAACTGGTTGCGCCATTTTGGAGCGGACCGTGGGATCAACCTCGACGGCGGCGGTTCAACGACCATGGCATGCTGGGACACAGGAGTGACTCCCCCACGATGCCGCTTGCTGAATCGCCCGGTGGGCAACGGCACTCGAGCGGAGAAACTTGCGCCCATCCTGTTTCTTTCGACCGAACGTGCGAACGGCAATAATTTTGGCGTAGCGCTAAAACCCGAGGCTTCATCCCTCGATCGATGAAATCCACAGCGCCGGAAAATTCGACCGCTCGATCATCCAATACTGTCTGGAGAATCCCGATGGCCTCATCCCTTAAGCAAGGGCGTTACCGGCACTACAAGGGTCGGGACTATATCGTCTCAGGTGTCGCGACTCACAGTGAGTCCGAGGAAGAACTCGTTGTTTACCGGAAAGACTACGGCGATGGTTCTCTCTGGGTTCGTCCTCTGAACATGTTTACCGAGACGGTCGAAGTGAATGGGGTAGCAACTCCACGTTTTAAATATCTTGGGGAGGAAGCGTCTGACGCTCCATCCGACTAGTCGGTGCCCTCGATAAGACTGAACCTCCGCCCGAAAAATTCTGCGGCATGCATTCAACCTCACCACTCGACAATCTTCGACCCAGCAACCCTTCTCCACTGGACAGCTGGGGCGCGTTGCTCAAGTGGGTAGCTGCGGCGTTGGTCATCGTGGGCTGCGGAATCACCTTGTCGGTCTGGTTGATCATCAAGCTCACGGGGGATTCATGGCATTGGGGAACGCTTTTGCTCTTTTCACCCCGATGGCTCGGTTTGATCCCCTGGGCAGCCGTCATACCGTTACTTGGGTTCTCTCGACCTTGGCAACGTTGGATCTGGGTCACGACGGGGGTGATCGGCGGCATCAGCCTGATGGGATTTAATCTTCCGGTTCCTACTTGGCCCCAACCATCGATCCCTCATGTCCGAGTGATCACCTGCAACGTTCAGAAAGACGAAATCACGCTCCCCGAGATTGAATCGCTGATCGTCGAAGTTGGCGCGGACATCGTCTTCCTGCAAGAGTTCAACTCCGCAGAACAGATGAAATGGCCCAAGGGATGGGTCAGCTTTTCCGAAGGAGGGCAATGCATCGGCAGTCGCTTTCCCATCACCCGCACGGCCGTATGCCAAAAAGACCCCACCGCCGATGGTTCACGGATCACCGGACTCCTTGCAACCTTGCAACTCGAGGAGCGATCCCTGAATGTTGCCAGTATCCACTTGTCCACGCCTCGCATGGGACTGGGTGATCTTCTGGGCGAAGATGGCATATCGCTTGAAGGGAGTTTCGAACGTCTCAAAAAAGAAACCGATTCCCGCTCGGCTGAATCCGAATGGACGCGACTCGCCTGCGATCGTTTCGGAGCGATGGATTTGATCGCGGGTGATTTCAACATGCCGGTGGACAGCCGAATATTGACCCGGGACTGGAGTTCATATCGAGATGCGTTCGTCTCAGCGGGATGGGGGCTCGGTTACACGAAATACGAAAACTACCGGGGATGGCAAGTTCGAGCACGGATTGACCACATTCTGATCTCGCCTGAACTTTCCACCCGTTGGTGTCGAGTGGGCCCAGATGTTGGTTCTGACCATCGTCCCGTTCTTGCAGAGATTGAACTCGACTAAAGAAGGAACGCCCTATGAGCCATTCGCCGAACCCCAACCCGTAACGAATGACTCCCGTACCAAGCGGAAATTCTCTCCCATACGGGTCAAAGTCGGTTCAATTTTTTGCGATTTTTTTTTTAGCCGGACGCCTGGACTCTTGGACCGAATAGCCGTTTCATAGCCCCCAGATGGGGAATTTTAACGCAGCAATGCGCGCCTTGGGTGCATTAAGTGCTAGCAAGTCGGGCACATTTAGTCTGCGATCAAAATTTTCCCCTTAGCACCCCTCAGAGGTCGGTTGCAAAAGTCGTCATGAACCATAAACTCCGGGTCTTGATCACGAGTCGTCGTGGACGTGGGTGACCTTTCGCCGGCCGCCCTTCGATCCCGTTTCGTTCGACCCATGATCCGCAGCGGTCCAGTTTTAATCCGCGTCAAACATCCATACCCCTTGTTTTAGAAGCGAAAGAGGTGGTGCAAGTGTCATCCGCATCGAAGTTTAAATTGGAATACATCTGGCTTGATGGTTACACGCCAATTCCGACCATGCGAAGCAAGACGAAAATCGTCAGCGAAGCTCCAGAAAGCTACAAAGATTGCCCCGTTTGGGGTTTTGATGGCAGCTCCACCGAACAGGCCGAAGGACACGATTCGGACTGCGTCTTGATGCCGGTTGCCCTTTACCCAGATTCGACCCGTCTTAACGGCTATCTGGTGATGTGCGAAGTTCGCCTGCCAAATGGCGATCCTCATCCTTCAAATACACGGGCTCACGTCGAAGACAAAGAAGATCTCTGGATCGGTCTTGAGCAAGAGTATTTCTTCTACGAGAACGGTGCTCCACTCGGATTCCCCGAAGAGGGTTACCCAGGACCTCAAGGTCCCTACTACTGCGGTGTGGGCATGTCCAGCGTTGGGCCTGTCGCTCGGCAGATCGCTGAAGAGCACATTGACATTGTCCTTGACGCGGGAATCAATCTCGAGGGTATCAATGCCGAAGTCGCAAAGGGTCAGTGGGAATTCCAGATCTTCGCGAAGGGATCCAAGAATATTGGCGATGACATGTGGGTCGCTCGTTACATTCTGGTTCGCCTCTGCGAGAAGTACGGTTTGGACGTGAACTGGCATTGCAAGCCTGTTTCCGGGGACTGGAACGGCTCCGGAATGCACACCAACTTCTCAACCGAATACATGCGAGAAACCGGTGGCAAAGAATATTTCGAGAAGCTCATGGGCGCTTTCGAAGAATACAAAGAAGAGCACATCGCGGCTTACGGTCCCGACAACCACCTTCGCTTGACCGGTCTTCACGAAACTCAGTCGATCGACAAGTTCAGCTGGGGTGTTGCTGACCGCGGTGCTTCGGTCCGCGTTCCACACAGCTTCGTCGCGAACGATCAATACAAGGGCTACCTCGAAGATCGTCGTCCAAACTCTCAGGCCGATCCTTACCAGATCATCGGACGTGTCCTGAAAACCATCGCATCGGTTGAGTAGTCAACCCTTCGAATACGAACGTCGAAAACTCCGTTCCACACGTCTGTGGAGCGGAGTTTTTTTATGTACATCCATACCGATTTCTCCTAAGTTCCAGCCGCCCTGCCTTCAGTCGCCCCTTTTCCACTGGCGGATGGCCTCAAAAACAAAGCAGTCGGAGGGAGTATTCGACGGACCGCCGGATGAATTGATCATCAGGTGACGTTGCCCCCGAGCGGCACTTCTTGCATTTCGTCTACCGCGGCACTGGGGACTGGAAATACCATCCCATCGAGGTTACCACTACTCGGTTCGGCGACATCTAGGATCCTCTTAAGCGGAGATGCAGGCCAATCGTTCCGCTAGATTCGAGGATCAAGACTCGGATTTTTGCGCCTTCCGCTCAAGGTTCAACGCAGGCGAGTGGAGTCAGGTCACTCCCAATTTTCATTTTCTGAAGGTCCGATCCTGCCAAATGCAAGAAGCAAAAAATACGAAACGAGCGCTCGTCCGAATCGGTTTCGATGGGAGTGTCCACAAATGGTACCGAGCGACAAATGCAAAGGAACGCTTCGAAAACGAATTACGGGTGCTGCAGTACCTTGAGCGAAAAGCCTGCCCGTTCGTTCCCCGCATCCTCGATTATGATGTGGAAGAGCTGAAGATTGTCACCAGTAACTGCGGCTCACGGGTCGAACAAATGAGCGACCAGAAGTTGAAAAAGATCTTCGCTGAACTGGAGACGTACGGGGTTCGGCACGACGACGCGTTTCTGCGCAACATCACCTATCGAACCTCAGACGGCCGATTCTGCGTGATCGATTTTGAGTTTGCGACCATCCTCGATTCGTCTCCAGAAATCGAACGCCGACCGTTGGACTCCGAAGAAAAAGTCGCAAGTCCGGCTCCTGAAACCGCATCTTTATTTCACTGGAGCGGCATCTCAGATCGGGGTAGGTTTCGTCCGAACAATGAAGACGCCTTCGTGTCGGTCGCCTTCAATTCGGCCGACTTTTATTACCTCGGGAACGAAGGAGAAGCTTGTACGGCTGACATGGATTTTGTATTCGCGGTCAGTGATGGGATGGGGGGCGAAAGATCGGGAGAATTCGCAAGCCGTTTCACGATCGACAACATCACCAAGTTGCTGCCTCGGAGGTTCAGGCTCAGTACTTCGGATCGACGAAGCGGTATCGAGGCTTGCCTGCAGGAACTCTTTCTCGGGATTCACATGCAACTCACCAGCCTTGGAAGAACCTACCAACACGCTCATCACATGGGAGCGACCCTGAGCTTGATCTGGTATGCCGACAGCTGGCTGTACTATGCGCATATTGGTGATGGTCGAATCTATCACCTTGCCAAAGAGGGAGAATTCCAACAACTGACCGAAGATCATACGTACGTCGGCTGGCTGCGACGAAAGGGGCAGCTCAATGAACGCGAAGCCCGAGTTCATCCTCGGAAGAATGTACTGACTCAAGCCCTCGGCGCCGGCAATCAAACGATCACGCCGCAAATCGGAGCCCTGCGCTGCATGCCGGGAGACACCTTTGTCCTTTGCACGGACGGCGTGGTGGATGGACTATGGGACCGCAGAATTCGAGAACTCATTTGCAGTCCCCCCAAAAGTGCCTCAAATCTGCCGCCCGCCAATCGGTTGGTGAAAACGGCCGTCTCGGAATCCGGCCGAGACAATGCCACTGCCGTCGTACTGGAAGTCGGTTAAGGACCTCAGGATTTCAGGTCTGCAGCGGCACTGCATGCCGTGCGCTCTTGAGATGCAAGAGCTTTGAAGACTGCCGTCGGCACAAACGGAAATATCGTCGAAACGCGGTTGAAATCCCCCCTTTTAAAAAAGCTCAACCCTCTCTTCGAAAGTCGTTCGGCAGATCCCACCAAAATGGACCGGAACCATCCATTCCGCAAGCAAGGTTTCGCCAATCGGAACAACCTCCCAAACTGTAAGGCTAGGAAATTTGGCGAGTTAGGAGAGTATGCCATGGAGTTTACCGATTGAACTCTTGTCGTCGGTTGGACACCAGATTTTACGGAGGAAACAGATGTCTGTCTCGCAACAACACTCAATGGCTTCATCCAATTTACCCGAGTGGATGCAAAGCCATCCGATGTTGATTCTCAGCCTGACGTTCGTTGTTGGATTGCTGCTGGGGATCAGCGGCAACACCTTGATGACACAGCAAGGATCCATCAAAGAACTTGCGGCCATTCGGGCTGAGCTACATAAATCAAGCCGTACCATCAATCGCCTTGCAGGTTACGACACCACGGTTGGTAAAGCCAACACGCTTCTCGGCAACCTTCGCAATCAGCAACGATCATTGGCGATTGCCGCGGAAGATCTTCGGCAGATCGGCGACATCAATCGTCGCCTGCAGATTGTGGAAGACGATCTTGAAATCGCGAGCGATCACGCGTTCAAACTCGCGTCAGCCGTTTCGACGGTGAATGAGCAAACCGATCTCGTCACGGATTACGCGGGTGCGGCCTTGAAGTCACTCCAGAATCTTCAAATGGTTGCAATCGATCAGCAGTTCGCAATTCCCGAGGTGGAAAGCGCCCTTGTGGCTCAAGAGTCCATCAACACGCAACTCAAGGGCTTAGGCCAACAGCAGGACGTCTCGCAGCGTTCACTCGAAGCGATCGCTGACAATCAGGATCGGATTCAGGATCTCGCGACGGGATTCGAAGAGTCTTTCGCTCATGTCGAGCAGATCGACGAGCTGATGGGCCGTCAGGTTGAACTGGAAATGGCCATGCGAGACTTCGATTACGTCCTGAACTCTGCGAAATGGCTGGCTGCCGACGCCCGCGAGGTTCAAGAAGTCCTCTCCAATAACCGCGCATCCCATCGTGAAGCTCTAACAAATCTCGACCAACTGGTTTGGATGAGTGATTACCTTGGCATGCAAAACGATTCGTTGGCAGAGGCTCAAGAAAGTCTGAACAAAGTCGACCGAATTCAGAAAGAATCGGTTCGACTCGAAAACACTCTGGATGAAATGGTCGATGTGGTTGAACTGGTCGGCGGTGTCAATGCGGCACTGAGTTCTGTCTCAGACACCGCGGTCGAAATCCGACAGGATCTGGCTGAGATCGTGCTTCTTCAACCGGCGGTACGACAGATCTACTCGGGCATGAAGAATGAAGTTCGCGAGACGACTTCTCCCGGAGTTGTCGATGCCAAGGAAAGGGCTCGTGCTCTGATCCATGCGAGTCGTGTGGGAGAACAAGAGCGAAGCCATCAAGAGATCTTGACCAGTCACTAAAATCCGAGTTCAACCTACAACCGATTTTAGTACGATGACGCTTGAAGAACGCGGGACGGCAACGTCCCGCGTTTTTTCATGCCTTTTAGGGCTTTCTTCGACTTCCCAAACGATTTCATCGCCTCTCGCACGCTCCAGAATCTGACCCTACTTGCTCTACAGCAGTTCACTGGCCAGATCTGCGAGAACCGAGCGTTCCCCCTTCTCCAACGTGATATGTGAGTAAATCGATTGCCCCACCATTCGATTGATCAAGTAACTCAACCCATTGCTCAGAGTATCCAGATAGGGATGATCGATTTGATGTATGTCACCTGTGAAGATCACCTTGGTCCCCTCGCCTGCTCGAGTGATGATCGTCTTTACCTCAAGCGGGGTCAGGTTTTGTGCTTCATCGACAATGAAGAAAATCTTTTGGAGGCTTCTTCCACGAATGTAAGCCAAGGGTGAAATCACCAGTTTCTCGGTTTCGAGCATCTTTTGGATCCGCTGTGTCTCCGGTGCGTCCTGTTCGAACTGATGGCGAATGACACTCAGATTATCGAACAGTGGCTGCATGTAAGGATCCAATTTAGCGCTGATGTCGCCTGGTAAATACCCAAGATCCTTATTGCTTAATGGGACCACCGGGCGTGCCAAAAGGATCTGTCGATAATGGCTTCGATTCTGCAGAGCGGCCGCAAGGGCCAACAGTGTTTTCCCCGTTCCTGCTTTTCCAACCAATGTGACCAGTTTGATTGAATCATTGGTCAATGCGTGTAGCGCGAAAGATTGTTCCGCATTTCTGGGTGAAATCCCGTAGGACTTGCATTTGTCGACCCGATGAAGATCGTCCGTCTCTCGGTTGTAAGTGGCGAGGACCGACTTTGAACCGCTACGAATGATAAAGTTTTCATTGGCCACGGGGGCTCCCACACCCTCGACTTGCGCTACCGGAACGGGCTCACTCTGCTGATAGAACAGGTCCACAATTTCATTGGTGGTCTCCAATTTGCGCATTCCGGCATAAAGCTTATCGAGACTCTCAAGCTTGTCCCGCGCGTAATCCTGAGCTCGTACACCGAACGCCTTAGCTTTCATTCGAACGTTGGTGTCTTTTGAAACCAGGATGACCTCCCTCTCCGAATGGATTTCGGTCAACCCCAAGGCCGTATTAAGAATGCGATGATCCGGGCAGTCCTGCAGGAAAGCGGAGCGAAGTCGAGGGTCGAGTTCTCTCGCGAGAATCACCCGGATGTTGCCCCGTTCCTCGCCCAGGGGAGCGCCGGCATCACTCAGGAGATCGCCCGTGAGACCATCCAGCTTACGCAGGAACTCTCGAGCTTGAAAATTGATGTCGTTATGACCTTTTTTAAATTGGTCCACCTCTTCGAGCACGGTAATCGGAATCGCAATATCGTGCTCGTGGAAACTCTGAATGCTATTCGAATCGTGGAGAATCACATTGGTGTCCAACACGAAAATCTTGGTGCTCTTCTCTTGGCTCATTCCCGCTTCCTATGCGTGGGTTGGGTCGTGTTTTTTCAATGTGTGAGCCCGCTTGCTCATAAGCCAAATCACAACGACGCCGGATTGCGTTCCCGTCCCACCTCGCCGACAACCCCAGAGTACAATGAGGCGACGACGTCGAGAACCATGGTGCCGTCGAGCGCGGATGAATTTGCTGTGGAACGAAGTCTATTTTAAATTAAGGACCGGCAACGCTTGGCGAACGTAATGCTCTCGCTCGCTTCATGCCGCATTTTGATCCCACATGGGATCTGACCCCGATGATCTTGCGAAGTTCGAGTGAAGAATGCAAAAACACCATCATCTCCGTCCTTTCTTGGCTTTCATACTTCTTGGACCGCTGGTCGTTGGCACGACGACACTCCATGCTCAGGAAGCGGATGACCCACGTTTGGCATTTTTTGAAAGCAAGATCCGCCCTGCCCTGATCGAACACTGCTACGAATGTCATTCCGTGGAGGCGGCGGAAAAGGGAAAACTGAGAGGCGGACTCCTGCTCGATTCTTCTCCGGCGATGCTCAAGGGTGGGGAGAGTGGACCGGCCATTATCGCGCACAAGCCTGCGGAAAGCCTCCTGATCTCCGCCATTCGATATGACGATTTTGAGATGCCCCCCTCAGGCCAGTTGCCGGACTCGGTAATTGAAGATTTCGAAGCTTGGATCCTGGATGGAGCTTATGATCCGAGATCCACGCCTACAGAGTCGATGAAGAGAAAAATCGATCTAGATGCGGGACGGCAATTTTGGTCATTCCAGCCTCTTGATACCCCAGTCCCGCCCGAGGGAACTTCTTGGTCCCAAAATGACATCGACCGTCACATTGAATCTAGATTGAATGAAAAGGGCTTGCATGGGAATCCAACAGCATCCCCTCGTGTTCTGGTCCGTCGCGCCTGGTTCGACCTTCTGGGGATTCCGCCAACCCCGGAAGAGGTTACGCACTGGAACGCGCGACTGTCGGAGGATACCGACCCCGAGACTCCGATCAATCGTTTAGCCTATTCCGAGATGCTCGACACTCTTTTGGACAAACCCCAATATGGCGAACGTTGGGCGCGCCACTGGATGGATGTGGCAAGATTCGCGGAATCGTTTGGTTATGAGCAAGACTACAACCGCCCGAATGCTTACCACTACCGAGATTTTTTGATTCGGGCGTTCAATCAAGACCTGCCCTTCGATCAGTTTGTCCGATGGCAGATTGCGGGCGACGAATTGGCTCCAGAGAACCCGCTCGCTCTGATGGCGACAGGCTTTTTAGGAGCCGGCGTATTTCCCACTCAACTGACCGAAGCCGAATTCGAATCAGCGCGATACGATGAACTGGATGACATGGTCAGCACGACCGGCGTCGCATTTTTGGGACTGAGTATTGGTTGTGCGAGGTGCCACGATCACAAATTTGATCCGATCACTGCAGAAGACTACTATCGCTTTGCCGCCAACTTCACGACCACAATCCGCGCCGAAGTCAAACTCGACCTGAACCCGGATGAAAATCAGAAGAAGCGCGAACAGTATGAAGCGGATCTTCAGCGTCTCAAAGAGGCACTTGATACCTACGAGTCAAACACACTGATCACGGAGTTTCAGAAGTGGCTTGACGACACCCCCTTGGATCCGGAAACCACCGCCGCCTGGAATTTACTGAGTGGCAAACTGTCTTCCTCCGCGAACAGTCAATTCACGCTTCAATCCGATGGCTCATTGCTGGCGACTGGCACTGCGCCCGCAGGCGAAGTCTTGACGTACGAGACAGAAATTGGAGTCTCGAACGCGACAGCGATCCGCCTCGAAGCCCTCAGCCACGCTTCTCTTCCTCGCAACGGGCCGGGGCGGGCCCCCAATGGCAACTTTGCCCTCGGAGATATCCGAATCTTTAAGGTCGTGCCCGGGGAGTCACCACAACGGATCCAACTGGCTCGCGGTCAGGCAACACATCAGCAAAATAACGACTCACTTTCCATCGCGGCGTCTTTGGACGACAACCTCGTGAGTGGATGGGCCGTTGACGGTCAGATCGGAAAAAGTCAGGCGGCAGTCTTCTGGTTCGAGGATCCCGACGAATTGAAGCAGGGTGATTCCATTCGAATCGAACTTGAGCTTAAGCATCCGAACACTCAACATACCCTCGGTTGCGTGCGATTCTCTGTCTCCCAGCAGGAGACGCCCCCGATTGAAGTAGGAATTGAGGGGATTCCCACAAAGGTTCGGGCGGCGATCGAAGCCCAAATCGCTGAGCGGGATCCCGACGCGGAAAGTTGGAACGTTGCACTGGGTTGGTTTCGGGGAACACAACCGGACTGGCTCAAGCTGAAAGAGACTTTGGACAAACGCGGCGCAGAGGGACCGCCCCAAAACCTGTCGACCGTCCTGATCTCTTCCGAGGGCCTGCCCCACCTGTCGCATCACGCCGATGGCCGTGGCTTTCCTCACTTTTATCCTGAAACCCACATGCTACGTCGTGGCGATCCAGAACAGAAAGTGAAAGTGGTCGACGCAGGATTTGTCTCCGTCTTGATCCCAGGCAACCTCAGTGAATCCGAATGGCGTCTTTCGCCTCCTGCACCCGACTCACGCTTGAGCTATCGACGCTCGAGCCTTGCCAACTGGCTTACCGATGTGAACGAGGGTGCGGGCGCATTGGTCGCGCGAGTCGCGGTCAACCGACTTTGGCAACACCATTTTGGCCGTGGGCTTGTCGCAACCCCCAATGATTTCGGAGAGGCAGGAGAGCGTCCCTCTCATCCCCAACTTCTGGAGGCCTTGGCCGCTCAACTGGTAGCGGGCGATTGGCAATTGAAACCGCTGCACAAGCAGATCATGCTCAGTCAAACCTACATGCAATCAACCGAGTACGACGAGGAGCGAGCGAGCATCGACCCGGACAACCAGACGTGGTGGAGACGAATGCCTCGACGTCTTGAAGCAGAAGCAATACGAGATTCAATGCTGTCGGTTTCAAATACTCTGGATCCCCGCATGTACGGCCCGGGCTCACTCGACGCCAACATGAATCGAAGGAGCATTTACTTTTTCATCAAACGCAGCCAGCTGATCCCCACCATGATGCTGTTCGACTGGCCGGAACATCTGGTCAGTATCGGTCGCAGGTCAACCACGACCATCGCCCCGCAAGCCTTGATGTTCATGAACAGTCCTCAGGGGCGTCGCATTGCGGAATCGCTTTACGAGCAAGTCGTGGCATTGGAATCCAAAGACAAGCTGGAGCAACTCTTTCTGCGTTGCTATGGTCGACCACCTTCGGAACAAGAGGCGAGAATCTCGCTGCAGTTTCTTCAAAAGCAAACCAAGGCTTACTCATCGGAAGCGTTGAACGACACGGAAAAGAGAGCCTGGATCGACCTTTGCCAGACGCTCTTAAGTTCCAGTGAGTTCATTTATATCGACTGATGAACGGCCGCTTATCCCCAAGTTCCCAAAAGAGATTCGAAATGAATGGATCTTTGAATTCGCAACACGACTCCAGACGTCAGTGGTTATCTCGCGCGGGTGGCGGCTTCGGTCTGATTTCGCTTGCCGCCTTGATGGGAGATGAAGGACTCCTGAAGCGGGCCTCAGGTCGGGAGCGGGATTGGAGCCAGCGGGCATTGCAGCCGATGGCACCGTTGGAATCGCATTTTCCGGCGCGGGCCAAACGCGTGATCTGGCTCTTCATCAACGGAGGGCCAAGCCATGTCGACACGTGGGATTACAAGCCCGAACTCGAAAAATGGGACGGAAAAAGTATCAAGGAGTTTGCTCCGGAATTTGAAAACACCACCGGCTTCTTCAAGAATGCGGTTGGAAATTTGATGAAGTCCCCATTTGAATTTTCACCTCGGGGCGAATGCGGAAAACGGGTCTCTTCGATCTTTCCGAATCTTGGCAAGCATGTCGACAAGATGGCTTTCATCCATTCGGGTTACACCGAATCCAACAATCACTCTCCGGCATTGTTTGCGATGAACACGGGAATGCCTCGCATGGGCTTCCCCTGCGTCGGCTCCTGGGCCACCTACGGCCTTGGCAGTGAGAGTCGTGATCTTCCAGGTTTTGTCGTGATGAGCGATCCCAAGGGGCGGGGGCTACCCAAGGGTCACGCCGCCAATTGGAGTGCGGGATTCCTGCCGGGTGTTTTTCAGGGAACGCATCTGAGGCCCAAGGGGGATCCCATCGACAACCTGAAACGGCGGAGCGGGCAATCGGAAACGACGCAACGCCAACAACTCGATTTGCTCCAGCAATTGAACCAACAACATCGGGAAAGTCGACTCAGCGAAACGGAACTCGCCGCCCGCATTGAAAGTTTTGAACTCGCGTACCGCATGCAGTCCGTTGCACCGGACGTGATGAATGTCGAGCAGGAGACTCAACAGACCAAAGATCTTTACGGTGTGGGAGATCCGAAGTGTGATCACTTCGCCCGCCAATGCCTCCTGGCTCGTCGCATGGTGGAAGAAGGGGTTCGTTTCGTTCAGATTTACTCCGGTGGCATGGAAAACCAACGTTCCTGGGATGGCCACAATGACATTCAGGGCAACCACACGCAGTTCGCGGGCGAAACCGAAAAACCTACCGCCGCCTTACTCACAGACCTGGAGGAACGGGGGCTACTCGAGGACACACTTGTGATCTGGTGTGGGGAATTTGGGCGGCTACCCACGGCGCAGGTTGCAAGCAAACCTGGACGTGACCACAACCCCCATTGCTTCACCGCCTGGCTTGCGGGAGGGGGTATCAAAGGCGGCGTCTCCTACGGAGAATCCGACGACATTGGGTACAAGGCGGCCGTCGATCGCGTTCATCTCAACGACCTCCACGCGACCTTGTTGCACCTTCTCGGGCTGGAGCATGAACGACTTACCTATCGATACAATGGCCGGGACTTCCGTCTCACCGATGTCGCTGGGCGTGTGATTCGAGAAATATTGGCATGACCGAAGTCCGAAGGCCACCGCACCGGAAACAGGCCATGAGGCTTAAAGCCCGCGGACCTCGATGAGTCAATCTTACCCAACAAAAGCCCAACTCGGACTCACCGTCCTGTTGGTAGAAGACACACCGGTGACCCAACGTTTGATCTCACACATTCTGAAGCGGTTGGGTTGCGAAATGATTCTCGCCGAGCATGGTCAAGCGGCTTTCGAACTGTACCCTCAAGGGCCTTGATCGGTTGACCTGATTCTGATGCGCATGAACATGCCCTTGATGAATGGTTTTGAGGCGACCCGGCGGCTTCGCGAGCTGAGTGTCTTGCAACCCATCGTGGCTCTTACCGCCATGGATGATGAGATGCGAGACCGGTGCTTGAAAGCCGGATGCGACCACTGCCTTGCAAAACCGATTGATCGTGAGAAGCTTTATGATCTTCTCGTGAAGGTTCAGCGCGGGATTATCGAGTAAGCTTGACGGCAGAGCCCACATGAGTGACCCTGTGCTGAGAAAACTTCAATTTCAACATGCAATACAACAAGATTTCCCGGGAGTGAGTTAAGGTGTATCAAAGGACGAAACTGCAAGCGAAAACGGCATTGATTGGGCTCTCCCTTCTATTGCCGTTTTGCGTCAATCGCATCGAGGCGCACGACGGACCACACCAGGACTCCCCCCAGTTGAAGTGGCCCGAGCATCTTTATAAGCCCACGCCAATTCCGGACCGGATCTGTACGAGTTTACCGCAAGATCCGACGACCGGTTTTTCAGTCACATGGAGAACGGATGTTTCTGCCACGGAAGGGCTCGCTGAGATTGCATTGGCAGAGGGCGGTCCCGACTTTACTTCCAAGGCAAAGCAGATTAATGGACGAACGCAGGCGTTCAAAAGTAATCTTGGCAAAGCGTTATATCATCAGGTGGACTTCACCGATCTGAAGCCAGCCACCCGCTACCTGTATCGCGTGGGCAGTGGCACGCATTGGAGCGAGTGGATTCAATTCCAAACCGCATCCAGCAAACCTGAACCTTTCGTTTTTGTCTATTTTGGCGACGCTCAAAATCAGATCAAAAGCCATTGGTCGCGAGTCGTCCGGCAGGCGTTTGCAGATGCCTCAAGGGCTGCTTTCTTTTTGCACGCGGGGGATCTGGTCAATTCAGGAGCCAGTGATGCGGAATGGGGGGAGTGGTACTACTCCAATGGATTCATCCCGCGGTCGATCCCTGTCGTTGCGGCACCCGGGAACCATGAAATGGTAAACGTCAAAGTCAAGACAGACGAGAAGGATGAAACGGACGACGATAAGACTAAGACCGTTCGGCAGGTGACACCGCATTGGTTCGCAACATTTGCTTTTCCTGAAAATGGTCCCAAAGGCCTTAAGGAAACCTGCTATTACATTGACTACCAAGGTGCTCGCATCGTGGTCTTGAATAGTAATCAGGAAACCAATCTGCAGGCCGAATGGCTGGAGGAGGTTTTATCGCAACCAGGCCCAAAATGGAAAATCGTCAGCTGTCATCACCCCATCTACTCGTCCGCGGCGGGACGAGACAACAAACCTCTTCGGGAGCTTTGGCAGCCCATCTTCGATCGACATCAAGTCGATCTTGTCCTGCAGGGTCATGACCATACCTATTCTCGTACGAATCCGATCAAGTTTCGACCGGGAAGTCTCACCGAGCTCAATGTCCCCACAGGCCAGCAGACTCAGGACGAAGGCGGGACGATTTACGCCGTTTCGGTGAGTGGCCCTAAGATGTACGACCTGCAACCTCAAACCTTCATGGCGAATTGGGCCACGAAAACTCAGCTTTACCAAGTTCTTAAGGTGGATGGTGATGTTTTGACCTATCGTGCGATGACCGCCACGGGCGACTTGCACGATGAGTTCACCATCAAAAAACGGGACGGGCAACCGAACGAACTGGTGTATTCCAAAATACGCGAGAAGTAGCTCTCGCGGAGTCCATTGGCTCGGAAACTACTTATCGCCAGAGGCCCTGCTTCCTTCTCCCAGACCCATGTCGATTTTTCAGCTCCTCGTCCTTGCAGGGGCCCGAGCAAGTCACGCATCAAGATTCTTGAGTTTCGAATCGAAGTGGTCGTCCTTTTGACGCCACTGGCGCCGATGAGCTAGACTTCGGACAGGAAGACGGGTCTGATGATGTCCTGGCCTTCGTGCAACGCTGGAGAACGAATCAATCATTCGGTATCTGAAGATTTCTATGTGCCCCTTCCCGTTTTTGCATTGTCGATCTTATCTTCCTGAAAGGCACGTCACCTATGAGCCAAGATTTTCCCGATTTGGAAGGCTATCAGATCGATGATAGCTGGGCGGTGGCTCACAGTAGCATTCGCAACTTGCCGGTGATCGTGCGACTTCGGCCGAACCTGATTGACATCGCAGGCCATCCCCAGCTCAGTCATCGGATACGGGTCATCTGGAAGTACCAGCCGGATTCAGAGTTTGGGCTTCCGGCGACCGAAGAAATGACCTCCATGGATGTGTGTGAAAACGCATTGATTGAATCGCTGGAAAAAGACAATCAGACGATCATGACGCATATCCTGACAGGCGATTCGATGCGTCAGTGGATCTTTTACTCCAGCGATGTGCAGGGTGCAGTGGAGCGACTGCGTGAAATCATTGACTCCGGAGTTAGCCAAACCGTGCTCGAAGCAACGGCTCAGGAAGACTCACAGTGGGAGGAATACCTGGAAACCCGTAATTCTCTAAATCTCGACGGAACTCCGCCTTCCTGACGGAAAAGGAAATGCCGGGTCATGTCAGTGGAAGAATCTTCGACGAATCCTTATCAATCGAGCCCTCTGCTCCCCACGTCAGTCGACCGCAATCATTTAAGTTGGCGGATCATCTGGCGGTTGATTGCGATTGTCGTGTTTTGCACCTTTATCGGAGGTCTGCTGGGTGCCTCAGCAGGACTCTTCCTCGCCATCCTCTTTCCGAGCTATTACGCCGGAGTTTTCGAACTGCGAAGTACAGGCATTGCGGACGCTGTCCCCTTGGGTGTTGGACTGGGGTTATCGCAGGGAATCGGTGGCGGTGCTCTGGTTGGCCTTGCCATCGACGCCATCGGCGTCTGGTACACCACTCGCAAGGTAAGAAATTCAGGCTGATTGATCGAGCAAACGTGGACAGGGGCTTTGCGGATCCATCACTTGTTCAAGCAAGATCTTGTCGGAGAAACATGTCCGTAGGGCAGTCCGCAAGTGAATCACCGTGAGAGCTGTAGCAATCATCGCGCGATCCAACGTCGACAGGTACTGCGAGCAGGGATGGCAAGTAAACCTGCTCCCACCCACTAGTTACCAATGGCATCTTCCATCGCTTGCTGAATCATCTCGTAGTTGGCATTGGTCGAGTCACCAATGGAAACAATCGCTGCGAGACAAACCACGATGATCAGTCCGAGCATGACGGCATATTCCACGGCGGTGGGCCCGTCTTCGCTCAACAGAAATCGAAGAATTTTATTTTTCATGTCGGTCACCTCTGGCGCTAGATGGTGGTTGGGCAGAGGCAAGACGCCTCTCCCGTTAAAAAAACCTAGTCCGCAAACCCGCAGGTTGCCTCGGAAAAAACGTGGATGCCGTCGAAAAATGGGGGGTCGTCAGTAGGGCAAAATGGGTCGGTCAGTGTCAGAAACTCGAACGAACCGTGTAACCCTCAAATCCGAACCTCGGGGCAGCCCCAATTTGAACGATCAAGGTTTGGCAATTAAAAAATGGGAACCTGTTGCCTTCACGACCGACGGGAAATACGCCTCGACATCTGTAGAATCATTCGAACTCGGCTCTGGAAGGTCCCGTCCTTGTATGATCACCATTGTGTTTTCCAGCTTTACGGCCTCATGAGGCTCTCTGGTCCACGGAATGAAAAGGGTTACGCCCCATGAAATTTGAAAGACAAATTCCCCAAACCAAAATTTGGCTTCGCCCATCATGGCCCCTTGCTTGCTTATGCATGGGGGCGTTCATTGCCTTTCTAGAACCGGGCCTCGTGGCAGGTCAGACGTGGAAACGACACACCATCGATTCCAGTGATGCAACTGTCGGTAAACGAGGTGCGGATGGAGTTCGCCTTGCGGACGCGAACCATGACGGCCATCTGGATGTTGTTACCGGATGGGAAGAAGGAGGCGCCGTCGCCATCTGTTTCAATCCTGGTCCCGAACGTGTCACGGAAGCTTGGTCATCGGTCACGGTCGGTTCGATCCCCGGGGTCGAGGATGCAGTCCCGTCGGATCTTGATGGTGATGGGAGGTTGGATGTCATCTCGTGCGCCGAAGGGAGGCTCAATCAGGTTCAAATCCACTGGGCTCCGAGGGATGCAGAGGATTATATGAATCCTGATCGGTGGACCACAAACCCGATTCGAGCATCCGCGGGTCTTCGCTGGATGTACGCGTTGCCCATGGACATGAATGACGACGGCCGCATCGATGTCGTGGTCGGCGCAAAAAATAATAACGCGATGGTGGGTTGGCTTGAGAATCCCCCGGAAACACGCGACGCGTCCGCGTGGAAGCTACATAAGCTCGCGCCAGCCTCCTGGATCATGTCGCTGGAGTCGATCGACATGAATCATGATGGCCACATGGACATTCTCTATTCGGATCGCCGTGGAACGGAACCGGGAATCTACTGGCTGGAAAATCCAGGCCGCGCCGGTAAAACATGGTCACGACATTTACTCGGCGGAGAGGGTGAAGAAGTCATGTTTTTGGGGACTTACCAACACCGATCTTCCAACCAGATCGAAGTGATCTGTGCAACGCTTGAGGGCAAGGCGATTCAGTTGACACAGCAAGAAGCCAACACTTGGAAAACGCAGGAACATGGGCTCCCCTTGGGACTGACTGCCGGTAAGGCTGCAGGCCTGGCAGACATCAATCTCGATGGCAGACTGGACTGGGTGGTCACCACCGAAGCGCAGCGAGAACCGGATGACCTCAACGCCGTCGCGTGGAAAGAAAACCTGGGGGATGGTTGGAAAGATCACCCGATCAGCGACTTGAGTGGGCGGAAGTTCGACCGATTTGAAATGATCGACCTCGATGGTGACGGCGATTTGGACTTGCTGACCTGCGAGGAAGTCCATGACCTTGGCGTCTTCTGGTACGAAAACCCGACACGACACTGATCTGCCTTAAAGGCAATGATGCACTTCGATCGTCTGATGAGGAACTCTCATTTACATGTTCCGCATCAGTCTTCGTACCTGTCCGGAAAAGCTTGTACCCGTCCGAAGAATGTAGCTGATCCGTATGAAATGATGGAACACGACGCGAAATGCAACAGACCTCCGGCACCTTTTTCTTCGACGAAGTGCAGTTTCTTCGACGAAGTGCAGCGGACTGCAGCGCCCCGCCATATCATGGATTTTATCGGTCGAGCGACGAGAGCTCGAGGCGAAGTCAGAGGTTGAATGACCAATCAACGGACCAACGGAGTCCAACAGGCAACGCAATAGTCAAGGACAAGCTGCTTGGCCATACAGAACGGATTTTCAGAAGGGGCGTGACGCATGGGTAAAGGGACCGTTTTGCCCTCAGAATCCCAACGGTTTTCTGACCCTGAAACAGGACGAGTCATTAGGCAAGTCACCCATCATCCGTCGATTCATCACCACCCCTTCTACTATATCCCGGCGTATGACGACGCCATGCAGTGGCTATTTTTCGTCTCCCACCGGACGGGAACACCCCAACTGTTTGCGGAACATCGAGAGACGGAGGGGTTACTCCAACTCACCGAGCGGGATGACATCAATGAATGGTCTCTTCACCCTTCCCACGATGGCAACCACCTCTATTTCACAACCACCACCGGCGGATGGCGAGTGGAATTGGCTTCCCTCCGAGAGGAATGCCTGATCGATTTCGCGGGGGCAAAAAAATCATCGGGGATGGTCGGGGCCGGTATGGGGACCACAACACTCAGCCACGACGATCGCTGGTGGGCCATTCCTGTCCGTCGAAACAGCATTTCCCAACTACTTGTCGTCGATACACATACTCTCGAATCCAAGGTGGCCTGCGAAAACGACTCGATTGGGCACCCTCAATTTCATCCCCAAGACTCCGACCTTATTCGATACGGCGGTCCTTATGATCGCCGTATCTGGGTGACGCATCGTGACGGCACCAAGAACCGTTTGATCTACGATCGAGATGTGTCCAAAAAAGAGTGGATCGTTCATGAATGCTGGCGACCCCACACCCGCGAAATCCTCACCACCAACTGGCCGCATGGTGTCATGGCCATCCACATCGACACCGGAGCATGGCGTTGGGTAACACGATTTAACGCGTGGCATCCTATGGTGGATCCATCGGGAAAGATGATGATTACGGATACCAAAAATCCCGACGTCGGCCTGCAGCGATTTGACATCGAGTGTTCGGAAACCTCGCCCACACTGCTTTGCCAATCCAACGCGTCAAATATCGGAAACCATTGGGATATCGGCCACTGCCCCTACGACGACGGTTCCGTTGACGTCTATGCTCCGCAGCACACGCATCCTCATCCCAATTTTTCACCCGACGGCAACTTATTCATCTATACCTCAGATGCTTCGGGATTCGCACAGGTATGTGAATCCACATTTGAAATTTAAGAACATATACGTCATTATTTCATGGATTCTGGTAACGTCCTCTTGGCCGACTGCCGTTACATTTCAACGAGGAGTTACCGCTGTTAGGAATTGAACGTCAGAAATTCTTGAACAAGCTGGTGAGATGAATAGGCAACCGCCGCCGATTTCAAACATGAACGCTCCCGCAGTTGATTGACCCAATTTTTGGCCGCAATGATTCGGCTCGACGGAAAGGACAACCATGAGTCCAGTAAAACTGACTCTCATTTTTCTCCTCTGCCCCATGTTGCTCGTAACAGGTCAGGAAAAATCCTCGACCGATTGGGAAAAACGATACAAGCAACTTCTCAGATCAGACCCGGCGATTCGAGAAAAAGTCGAAAGCGGCAATGCGACTAAAGAGCAGGTCATTGAGTGGCTGAAGTCGGAGGGCTCATCCAAAGAACGGAAAAAAAAGTCGACAGAGAGCGACTGGGATTCGAAGTACGAAGAGCTCTTGAAAAAGGACCCCTCCATTCGCGAGAAGATCACAAAGGGAGAGGCGACCAAGGAACAGGTGATTGAGTACCTTAAGCTCCTTGCGGAGATCGATGGTAAGAAAGAAGAGTGGGACCCGGAGTCGAAGGAAAGTGGCACAAAAAATTCGGACCACGAAGATTATCGAGCGTTGGTAGAGAACGGTGAAAAACGGGAGTATCTACTGCACGTACCGCCGGACTACGACAACTCAAAATCATATCCCTTGGTCATCAACTACCACGGCTTTGGGGACAATGCCTCAGACTACGCGACCAACATTGGAGAGTTTCTGAAGTTCAATGAGACCGCAGAGAAAAACAAATTCCTTGTGGCCTATCCTCAGGCGGTATTCCGCGAGAAAGGTGCCCGCTACTGGGAACCGGGAGACAACGGCAAGAAGTCCATTGCGACGAACGACGTGTACTTCACCAAGCAGATGATCGCGGACATCAAGAGAACTCACAACATCGAACTGAATCAGGTTTACGCGGTCGGCTATTCCAACGGAGGCATGATGGCCTATGACCTTGCGTGTTCCGATCCGGAATTCATCGCAGCGATCGGGATCATGTCAGGAGTGATGCTCGGAAATCTGGATCAAAATGTTAAAACTCGCACTCCCGTCATCCATTTCCATGGCGTGCAGGATGAGGTACTGCCCTACAACGGCAATCAGAATTACACGTCGGTACCAGAGTTGATCGAGCGTTGGCGGCGACATCACCAGATTCCAAAATCGAATCGCCAGCAACAATCGCTCAACGAGGGTCAGGTCGTTTCCAACGCCTATCTTGATCCGAAGGGACAGACCGGTGTCGTGCTCTACACGATCAAACGTGAATACAAAAAACCGGGCGGGCACGTCTGGTTCAGCGATGAAATTGAGGGCACTCACCCCAACCAGATCATGTGGGATTTCCTGTCCCAATACCGCTTAAGTCCTTGACCGCTTCCGCAAGTTCCAGCGACTCATTGGCGGAAGTTCACCTACACATTGCCATTTTGTTCCGGGTTCGCCCTGACGCGATCATGCGAATGCTTTGCCGGAATGCAGAAACTCTTTCGCTTATTAACCTCAAGGATGCCGCCCTGCAAGGCACAAGAAACATGGACCAGCAGGTGCAAGTTTTCGTGCCATCTCTGGCGGCCCTTGGTGTGGACGTTTACCGATCCTGATCTTTCTGTCGATCTCGCTTTCCCTTGAATATCGCGAAAACAAGATTCAGCAGCTCGCTGATTGC
>JAKVCA010000055.1 GCA_022448315.1 Pirellulaceae bacterium
TCGGAAAAAGGTCTCCAGTCCAATCTGCCCACTGTGTACGGTCTGCATTTGATGGCGGGTATCACGGAAATCATGGGATTGCAACAAACGCGTCAACTCTCGGCCCACTCGACGATTACCACCCGCCTGAGATTGGTAACGTTCAGCAGTGCGTGCGAATTCCATAAATGCGGGATTCTCGGGTGAGACGGCAAGGTCACGGTCGTCGACATCCATCAAGAGGACGCGACCCCCGGGAACCAGAACGCGACGAATTTCCCGTAACGCCGCATCCGGATCCTTTAGATGCTGAAAGAGCAGGCGAGCGTAAATGAAGTCGAAGGAGTGATCTTCAAAAGGCAATTTGGTGCAGTCCGCTTCCACGAACTGAACATTGGACTGACTGCAGTTGACCTTTGACTTGGCAACTTCGAGCAAGGTGGCATTCAAGTCCACCCCTGTGATCTTCGCTTCAGGAACCTCGTCGTGAATCCTTTGAGTGATGAATCCGGGGCCGCACGCAAGGTCTAAGATTCGGGTCGCTTGTTTCAGTCCATGGTCAAGCAACACCTGCGACTCTTGCTCCCAAAACAGCGTGGCTTGTTCTTCGAGTCGTTGGAGTTCTCGATTCTGATGCGAGAACTCATTGAAAGAATAGGTCCCTAGATTGGAGGTGGTCGTTATAGGTGATTCTTGTGTCAACATTTGGGTATTCCTGTATCCAGTCGGTCTGGAAGGCAATGGTAGGGACGGAAAATAAAATTGAACGATGTTGGCTCAGGGTTCCGATCTTCATGTCAGAGCGGGTTCCTGCCGAGGGCTGAAAACGGAACGGGTTCTATCAATATGATCACTCCCTGCCCAACGTTCTCTAAAATGACTGACCCGGCAAATTTGGGGAAGCAAAGGAGCGCCGAGCGGTCCGACAAGTTGTTGGGGCAACCTTCGATAACCGAGACGACAGTAAAGGCGGGAAAGGGATTTTTCTGACCAGCAGAGGTCGTATTGAATACCGGCACGCACCGCCAACTCCAGGCACTTCCGTGCCAAGCCAATCAACACCATGCCACGTCGATAACGGGGGTGAATCAACAGTCGATCGGTCCGACTATAAAGGGATGGATCACGACTCGGCAGTCCTGCTCGTTGCCGGAAGACCGAATCCGCGTAGAGGTCCGTTCCCGCGACGCTGGAATAAACACCCCAACGAATCACTCCGACGGTTTCCGACCCCAATCGCGCTTCGATCAGTTGCAGCCTGTCATTCAAGGATTTCAGTTTCGGCGGTCCATTTGTTCCCGGTGGAATCAGGTCTTCGCGTCCCAGCGCCGAGTAGCCAAGGCGTTGAAATCGGCGAATGGAACGATGGCGTTCCGAGCTTCGCGCGACTTCAAACGTCAGGGAAGTCGGTCCTCTCATGGGTTGAACTCCAGAAGTCACAGTGGAAATTCATGTCACCTCCCCGCGGGGTGTGGTGACCCGTAGCTTTAAAAATTGAAGCGAGACTCAATGCTATATCCGGCGCGAAAATCGGATAATTTTGGCAAATCAATTCACGCATGGTTTGCAGAGCTGAATGGTGGAACCGGAACCTTTAGCAAAGAGACGGGAGGTATGAGCTACCGGATAGCTTCGAGTAATCTGCCATAGCGTTTTGTGAGCGCATCGATCTGTCGGGCCTGTGCCTCTGTAATTTTTTCCAATTCGAGGACACGAGCGTCGAGATCATTAAGGCTCGTGTCGACCAGAAAAAAGGATTTGTCGTTGTCCTCTTGGACGACTTCGAGATCTTCAAGACGTTGCAAAACGTCATTGGTCGATGTGGTGGACGCTTTGGTCCAACCCGGGAAAAGTGATTGGATCAGAAGGATCGCGGCGCAAAACATGGAAACCGACGCGGAAGTGAACATGATTTTTTTGGTATTCATCGCAACCTCTCTCTGGGCATTTCAAGGAATAGATTTCGCCGCTATGGCGGAAACTCCAACAACCTGAGGACATTTCGGGTAATTGCAATTGCTATGCCAAATCCAAAAACGCGTGAATTTGTGGATCTCAGAACTCTGTGAGTATCATTTTGAGACAGTATGCCCAAATCGAGACGAAGCGATTCCCGCGACGGCCAAAGGGGGAATGAAATTTGACGCGGGCCTAGAGTGGGGACTCATGGGCGAACCAGAATGGGGTTTGGCGGCGTTATGATTGAGTAACTGCCGAACTCCATTTCGAGCGCGTGATGGTTTCGAGAGTCCATCTCGGTCCGACTCCGGTTGAGGTAGAATGTCATCTTCATGGTTTGGCTGCGACAAACGATTTTCTTCCGCCTAATCGAATCGACCAAAACAGAGTGAAATTGAAAATGATCAGGAATGCGGTAATCGGCGATGGCAACTCAGTCACCAATCGCATGAACAGAGATGACCGGGAAATCGACGGACCTCGAAAAGTCAGTTGGGTGACCTGGGGAATGATTTTTCTACTTGTCGCCTGTTCTCATGCCGTGGCTCAGGATAACGCAGCGAAAAAGTCCGATCGTCGCCCGACACGTGTCGGTTCGGTCTTGGTGTTTGCCGGTACCGGTTGGTATCGCCATCCTGAAACCGCCGCAGTGAGTGGTTGGTTGGCGAGATTGGCCGACGAAACGGGGATGCAGATTGATGTGACGGAGAACCCCAAGGATTTAAGTCTGCTCGGTCGCTACGACGTTCTGGTTCTGAATAACGCCAATGAGCTGACGAAATTATTTGATGAGAAGCAACGAGCCCAGGTTCGTAACTGGTACCGAAACGGCGGAGGCATCGTCGCTCTGCATGCCGCGCTTGTGCACCAGACCGAATGGGAGTGGTTCATGCAATTGGCAGGCTGCGATTTCGATAGTGACTCGGAATTTTTGGAGGCCACGGTGAGGGTTGAAGCGTCCATGTGTGATCACCCGACCGTTCGTGGGCATGGGGCTAGCTTCAAGTATTCTGCCGATTGGACCAACCACACACAATCCGTCACGAAACTGCCGGGATTCAAAGTCCTGTTACGCGTGGACGAGTCTACCTACGATCCTGTACGCGATTACTTCAAAGAGCGCGGAGGAAAGGCAATGGGTACGGACCACCCCATTGCGTGGCTTCACCAGAATGAGGGCGGACGATTCTTTTACACCGAACTCGGGCATGACGTCCGCTCTCTGGATACGGACTTTGGTCGCCAACACATCATCGAGGCCATCAAATGGGCCGCCGCTGAATCCGATTGATTCAACGACGCTTTCCTGGACTGATCATCACAGGTTCGTGGTTCCATGACTGGGGATTGTCGCCGGCATTTGGGCTGATTTTTCGATTCAACCTCAGTATCAACAACCATTCGCAGCAGGTTAATCGCGTGACCGCTCGACTCTCCAGTGCGCCGAAGATTTTCTTAGTCGTTGGCTTTGGCTGAGAATGACTCCGTCACAAAGGATGGGCATCCAATTCAAGATGGATATGGGCTCGGGGACCGCAGCTTCAATCGTGCAAGCGGGGAATCGTGTTAAATGAGTCCCCTTTTTTTGCGCGCTGAGTCTTCAATCGGCAGGTGGTTATTCTTGGACACAACACCGCGATCGCGTTGGACAATAAAAGTTGGTCGGTATGGTTTGATCGCACTCGGGCTCAAGAGCTCGGGGTGGAACATGAGTTTTTCCTGCCTACCCAAGTTAGATCAAAACTCAACTGGTGACGTGCCGAACCGCTAAACGTCGAACCCGACGTGATTGAGCGGTGGAAGTTTACCGAGGATCAGGAATACCTGAAGGGACCCCATCTGAAAAACAGAATCGAGTTTGGAAGGGCGACAATGCTACGGCAACTGTTCCGGGTAGCAACCTCTTTCAGGTTACTGCCACGAACCTTCCAGGCCGCGATTTTCCGCAAGCCCGTTTGAAGGTTAGCGCTGACACGGTATTTTGAGCGAACAGGACACGTTTGTTGAAGCCGCATCCATGCTCAAAAAGTGATATACCGTGACTGATTTACCCGAAAAGACCTGTTCCATTGATCGACTGGTGACCCACGAAAAACTGGTTGCTGCAACGCTTGACGGCAGGAAGACGCAACAACGCCGAAATGGTGTGTATGGCTATCCGGGTGAGTGTTTTGAATTGGAAGGCGTGAAGTTTCAGGTCACTGAACTTCGGCGACAAAAACTTGGAGAGATGGTCGACCAGGATGCTCACGCTGAAGGATATCCGAACCTCGAGGTCTACAAGGCCCTGATCATACGAATGCATGGGGGAATGGACTGGGACCTTGAGCATCCCGTTTGGGTTCATGAGTTTAAACGGGTCGAGGATGAGGCTTCGACCGTCTAGAGGGTTCGACCTGCCGTGAAACACGGCAGTTCTCCGTTGGACCCGTGTCGCAACGTGCCTCTCGCATAACTCGGTCCCATGAATATGACTTCAGGGTTCACCTCGCGACCTACTTTGTTGCATGAGCCAGTGATAGAGCTCAGGGTTGTCGTAGGTTTCTGACCAAGCATCGTGTTTGGCGTCCGGATAGACGGTGAATTTGACTTCGCCGCCTGCCGCCTCAAGCGCTTTGACCATCCGTTCTGACTCCACTACAGGTATCACGTTGTCTTTTTGGCCGTGAAAAACCCAAACTGGAATCTCCGTAATCCGTTTGGCGTAGGGTGCGTAACCTCCACCGCAAATAGGAACCAACGCGGCAAAGCGGTCAGGATTCTGTATCGCTAGACGCCACGCCGCAAACGCGCCTCGACTCAACCCGGTAAGATAGACGCGACTGCGATCCACCGGCAGCGAGGTCTCCAACTCATTCAGCAAGCGAAGGACCTGTTGATCGTCCCAGAATTGAGTTTCACTCGGGTTCTGGGGGGAGACCACAATGAAAGGAAATTTTCTTCCCGCTGCAATTAATTTGGGCGGACCGTGTGTCTTGACCTTCTCGATGTCGTTCCCACCTTCACCGCCACCATGCAAGAAGAGTAGCAGGGGCAATCGTTCATTTGGAGTTGCGTCCTCGGGCACATAAAGCAGGTAATTGAGTCCGGCGAATGCACTCTTCCCTTGAATGTGAACGGTTTGGTCCTGCGCTTTCGTTGATGAGTGTGAAGTGAGGAGAGAGATCAGAAAAACACTAGCAATCAACCCATAACTGCCGAGCGACTTTTTTGTTTGAATCATGAGTGCAGTTCCATCTTCGCGACCGGGGTGCACCGGCGATTGGTTTCACCCTGACTAAGCAATGAATTTGAACCAGACGCCTCGCTGAGTCGTCGAGCACATTGAATTGGATCCTGCCATTCCATACCTGCCAGGGGTGGATTGCAAGAGCCAAGTTGCAGAAGCCCCTTTGAACTGACGATCCGCTCCTTGAAAGTGGGCAAGGTTTCAGGTCACCCGGGCCTTTGGACACCAGATAGATGGCTTAATCGAATGATGAAGGCCGTGCCCGCTCCCGCTCAACAGACATCAATGAAAGCGGAGCGAGAGGCCGGTCCCCAGGAAGTAGTCATCCGCAGCACCATTGAGGCCGACACCAGCGCGGATGTCCCACTGAACATCATTGTTCAATAAGTAGGTGAAACCACCGTTGAAGTAATGCTCGGGTTTGACCGCGTCGCCACTGTGAGGGAAAAGGGCGAACCACTCGGTGTAAGCCCCGACCCGGTTGGAGATGGAATAAGCCAACGTCCACGATTGGGCCCATTCAGTGTAAGCGCTCTGAGAGTTGTCATCCAAGGATCGATTGAATTGTGTACTGCCCGCGGTAGACAGCCAATCGTTAAGCTCCCATCCATAGATCCAGTTCACGCCGGGCAGGACTTCGTCGGCCGTCAGATCGTCATCACCGGTAGGGACCCACATTTGGGGAATAATGGCCATCTCAGGCAGAAGACATTCCTGCGGCGTCAGTCCTATTTTGGCACCCAGATAAAGATCCTCGGCACCTCCACTCGCGGAAAACGGTGTACGCTCTTCCGCGTAGTTCAGAGCAGCACGAAATTCGAACCAATCGGCAAGAACGCCGTACCGAAGTAGCGTTTCCGGAAACGAATGCGATTGGTTCCGCATCCCGTCTTCGCGATCGACCGTGTAGGTGTAACCCAGCTCGAGTTGCGCCACGCCTCGGCCCACCGTGGAACTGGCTTCCGTGAAGTCGGGGCGATCGGTCACGAGTGGCGCATCGAAGTCAGGCCCTCCGGAAAAGTGAGTCCCGTAACTCCATTGAAGAAGCGTTCCTCGAGGAATCTGCTGGCTGGGGACGCGACGATCAGATACCAGTTGGAGTCTGTCCGACGCTGAGGCATTGACCGCGGGCCGAAGTTCAAAAGCTTCTTGCGCGAAGGAGTTTTCCATCATCATCAACGGCAGAGTACAGCACGCCAAGGCGCACATCTTGAGTCGCCGAAGAATTTGTTTACTTTTGGACATAAGTCACGAGTCTCGCAAGCCATGAACACAAGACATCCAACGACGAATGCCAGTGGTAAGGAAGTCTAAGATCGACACTTGATCTCTATCGGCCCTTGGCTTGCTCCTCTTCAAACGACTCGCTTTTTTGCTAGCAGGCTTGACGAGGAAAGTCGTATCCACATCTTTTTTGCCCTAATTTTTTCCAAAAGCATTCAGTGCCAGCACACACACCTCGAATCGGGATTCAAATCAAGACGACGCGCAATCGGTTGCGGGGTTGCGACACCGGAATTCAATCCGGCGGGTTATACTGAGGGTCAATGGGCACTTTATTCAGTGGGCTTCGTCATGAAAAAGAAAAGCGTGATCGGACTGATATTAGCCTCGCTCAGCGGACTCTTTTTCGTTGCCATCTTCTTACGCCCTCCTCCGATACGGTTTCACAAAGTCACTCAACGCGGTGTTTTGGAGCCATTGCCAGCAACTTCAATACCTCGACATAAAAGCGAGGTCACCATCGACCTGATCGACGGAGCTCGTGTGATTCAGTCGAATGGTATTCCGAATCACAAAACGGGTGAGTTTCCCAATGCAGGGAATCCCAATCGTATCTCACCCCAAACTCACAAATATCGAGTCCCCTCAAAACCAGAAGTGGCTGATGGGATTACCCCAATGCGTGGTGAGTTTGGTGTCGCTGTCAATGGAGTTCCTTTCGATCCGGGCGCGGGAGAATTTTATGCGGGTGCGCGGGGGTGGCAGTACGAACCCCTATCCGGTGCGATCGCTCTCGGCATTGACGTGTCCCATGCTCACGTCCAACCCACCGGCAAGTACCATTATCACGGGCTGCCTACGGGCCTGCTCGATACAGTCGAGTTGAGTGCGGAACGCCATTCACCACTCATTGGTTGGGCGGCCGATGGTTTCCCGATCTACGCGGTTTACGGATACAGTGATCCCGGAGACGCGCAGTCTCAGGTGAAGGCGATGAAATCCAGTTACCGACTGAAGAATGGAAATCGGCCCGGAGGTCACGCGCCGGGTGGCGTTTACGACGGAACTTTCGTGCGAGATTATGAGTACGTTGCGGAAAGCGGGGATCTGGACGAGTGCAATGGTCGCTTCACGCGGACGCCCGAGTTTCCCGGTGGTACCTACGCGTATTTCATGACGGAGGATTGGCCCGTCATTCCTCGTCATTGGCGGGGAACACCGTCGCAAGACTTTCAGCGTGGTCCTTGAAGTGGTGGTTCCCATTCGGCCGAATGTTTGGTCAACACGACTCGAATCGCGCGCGAAGCATTGGTAAAACGGGACCGTGAACAGGCGATGCGTTTCTGATGTCCCCTCACGGATAAAGGATTTCGAGGAATGGTGATAGATCATCGACAAAAAAAGTGCCTTGAAAGCGGCCGCGCGGTTTTCTTTTTTCTGCTGTCGAGCCTGTTGGCAATCTCAACGACGAATGCCGATGAGTCTGCTCTGGGTAAGCATGGCTACGCGCAGTCGGGTGACGTCAAAATTCATTATGTGACGAAGGGAGAAGGTCCTCTCCTGGTCATGATTCACGGTTTTCCTGACTATTGGTACACGTGGCGAGAGCAAATTCCCGCTTTGTCCGAACACTTTCAGGTGGTGGCGATGGATCAGCGTGGCTACAACCTGAGTGGCAAACCTGAGGGCTTGGCCCGGTACCAGATGGAAGAACTGGTTCAGGATGTTGAAGCGGTCATCAAGCACTTTGGAAAAAAGAAGGCGATCGTCGTAGGGCATGATTGGGGTGGGGCGGTTGCCTGGTCTTTTGCCACGGCCAAACCTCAGATGATCGACCACTTGGTGATCTTGAATCTTCCACATTTCAATGGTCTGCAACGGGAATTGGCCAATAACCCCGAGCAGCGGCGAGCGTCAGCCTACGCGCGGGAATTTCAAAAACAGGATGCGGCCTCGAGGTTGACCGCCGAGGGTTTGACCTTCTGGATAAAAGACTCCGAGGCCAAAGCCAAGTATCTGGAGGCGTTTAAGCGTTCCTCTTTTGAGGGCATGCTCAATTATTACAAGGCCAATTACCCTCGTCCTCCGTACGATGAAACCCCCGAAATGCCTCCTGTAGATTGTTCGGTCCTGATGATCCATGGTTTGAAAGATACGGCATTGCTGCCAGGCGCGCTCAATGACACGTGGAAATGGGTCAAACGCGATTTGACCATGGTCACTTTGCCTGAGGCGGGGCATTTTGTGCAGCAGGATGCGGGTCCCAAAGTGACTCAAACCCTCCTGACCTGGCTTCGGATGAAGAGTCTGGATAAGGAAAGCAAAAACTGAGTGGACGACCGCCAATTGCGTTCTGTGATGCCTCAAACCGAGAAGCGATTTCAGACTCCACTCGTTGTGATGTTCGAGCGAAGAGTCAGAGGGGATCTTACTTCGCCGTGGCCACCTCCTCGGTCAGCCAATGCTCAAACCGTTGCAGGGCATCATTGAATTTTGCTCGTCCGAAACCCATCCGCAGGTGTTGATCGTCAGCTCCCAGTGTCTTGCCCGACTGGATCAGAACACCTTGCGAACTGGCGAGTGGATCAATCAGGTGACTGACCGACGCCACATTCATTTTGACCAGTGCCGTCGAACCGGCCGTCGGGCGATGCCATTCAAACAGTTGTCGCCAGCGTTCGAAGAATCGGTCGGCGATGTTCAGATTATTTTCGATGGTTTGGAGACTCGCCCGTCGTAGTTGCTCGTGAACGCGGAGTGCTGCAATCGCAAGAAATTCGGTGGGCCCGGGTGGGCAAATGCTCGTGTAGAACTTCCAGTTGATGACACGTTGTTTCAAAACGTGATCCTTGATGACCAACCAGCCGGTTCTGAGTCCGGGGAGGCCATAAGTTTTGGAGAGGCCGGAGAGAATGATTGCGGGAGCGTGCAGATCGGCGGACGACGGTACAGGTTCCCTCCCACCATGCACGAGACCATGATACATCTCGTCCGCGAACAACAGAATATTGCGGCTCTGGAGCTTCTCTGTCAGCTGCTGAAGAAATGAATGGGAGGGTAGGAATCCGGTCGGGTTGTGGGGGAAATTGACCACAACCATTTTGGTGTTTGGCGTCAGCATGGACTCGAGTCTGGTTAAGTCAAGTTCCCACCCTGCACTCCCCTTCTCGAATTCCCACCTCTTTACATGATTTCTGCCAACCACATGTTCAAAAAGGTGGATCAGTGCGTCGTACGCTGGAGACAGCACGATGACTTCATCTTCGGGTTCCAACCCGGCGCGAGCTGCGAGATAGATGCCCTCAATGGGAGAATTCAAAAGGACCACATCATTGTCCGAGACCGTTTCGTAGGTCGCCGCGATGAGTCTTCGTAAATCCGGATGCCCCTGTGATTCGGTATAGGCCAAAGACTGCTTGCCCAATTCTTCCAATGAGACACCGGCCATCTTCAATAGTTCTGAAATCGTCACGGACTCGCAATCGGAGTTGCATAACTGATAAGGCGTATTGAATTCATATTTGGCGAAAAAATGCTCAGTTTCGAACGGGGCAATTTCCATGAGGTTTTGATCCTGAGGGTTCACAGAATGAGAAACGCAGAAGTTCTTCCCTTCGTCACGCGGTTTCATTTTTCTGAACAACGATGGACAACGCAACAACCGATCGGGCTTCCCGTTGGCAAACCCATCGAAGTCGGTCTTGTTTGTTGGTCCTTTTTTCGTCAGGGTTCAGACGATCAGCGCGGCTTCGATGGAAAGCCCGGGTCCGAAAGCCAAAAGAACCCAGGGAAATGGAAATTGGCGCTCTCGAAACTGGTCCAGAATGAACAGCACGGTTGGGGAGGACATGTTTCCAAACTCGGCCAGTGTACTCCGAGAAATCTCGAGTTGCTCGGGGGGAAGCGCAAGCGAAGTTTCACAGGCTCCTAGGATTTTTGGCCCGCCGGGGTGAATCCCCCATGCTTTGATTTCGGGAATGCGAAGATCGTGCTCGGAAAGCCAAGAGTCCATCCAAGGTCTCAGGTGATTCTCGATGATGGTCGGTACCTCGGGTGAGAGGGTCATTTCGAAGCCGTGATCACGAATCTTCCAACTCATTTTGTCACTTGTGCCTGGGAGAATCGTGGAGTTGACCGACACGACGCCCGGGTCTTGTAAATTCTCGGAATCAGATCCAGAGACGACCATGGCGGCGGCACCATCAGAAAAAAGTGAGTTGGAGACCATGTGCTGGGGGTTGGTGCCGTACTGTTGATGAAGCGTGCAAAGCTCAAAAGCACATATCAGGATCTTGGCTCGGGGGTCCGCTTCCGCCATCGACTTGGCCACCCGCAAGCCATTGATGGCTCCGTGACAGCCCATGAATCCAATTTGGGTTCGCGAACACGACGGGGGCAGTTGACACGCTTCGATGATCTGAAAGTCGACGCCTGGGTTAACGAAGCCCGTGCAGGTGATCGTGATGAGATGGGAAATTTCATGGCCCTCGACGTTGGCGTCCTTGAGCGCTTTTTCGGAGGCCGAGATGGCCAGTTGACTCGCCTTTCGCTCAAACATGGCCATGCGTTGGGCCGTGGTGGGCCCTCGATCATGATCACTCTTTGCGGGTGGAAAAAAGGAGGTTTCTGCACCGGGATCCTGGAGCATTGAAGGTTGTCTGATGGTGATGCTTGACTCTTGGGTATCCGCATTATCTAAAACGACGCTGTGTCGCTGTTTGACCCCCGATCGTCGATAAAGGGCCGTCACTGTTCGTGCATTTGTTGCGGTCCTCGAGCCGATCGCGCAACCGATTCGAGCGGCTGTTTCCTGCAAAATTTTTCCATTTGGAACCACCGCTCCCATTCCATGAATCTGTAGTGCCATCGGGTTCTGTTTCTTGGGTGGAGGGTCAGGAAAAAGGTTGCGTGATTGAAGTTCGTCAGGTGTTCGTCTCAGTGCGTTGCGGCTCCGAGTTGCTTGGCGATCGTGGTGGCGATCAAGGGATGAGTGGACATCAGTTTTGTACCCAGGCGCGCTCGCGAAGGATGACGCAACGTCCAACTAAGCACTCGACACCAAAACTGTCGGCTTCGAACCCGATTCAACCAATCTTGTTTCCAACGATTTACAGCCAGTTGTTCCTGGCCTTCAGCCAGCAACTGCACGCAATCGGCGATCGCAATCCCGCCCGCGATCGCCCAAGCCATTCCCTCGCCCGTAAAGGGTTCGACATAACCGGCCGCATCACCCACGACAAAAATGCGCTGATTCGCAACTTCGTTGATCGAGCGGCTTAGTTTCTGTGTGCCACGCCATGATGCCGCGCGCTCCACTTCCAGTTGACTGCCGGCTTCTTGCAGAAGTTGGTTGAACGCGTCGACGGGTCTGCCGCAATCTTTCATCCACCCAGGGTTCACTGCTGCCGCCAATGCGATCTTATCTTTTTCCGCACGAACAATACCCGCGTATCCGTGTCGTGAGGCATACATGTGAATGTCGCCGTCACCGACTTCAGCCTCCCAGGAGGATTGGGTGATGATGGCTCCCAGTCCGACCTTTGAGCTTTCCTTGATACTTTCCGTAAACTCGGGAAGCTTTCGAAGACTCGGGTGACCGAGGCCGTCTGCCGCAATCACCGATCTTGTGCGGATTCGAATGTCGTTCAATGCGTCCGGATGCGTGCCGGTAGGTGCGAGACGAACCTCCCTCGTGGAAGCGTCTGGTGAAGTTGGCAGGACCTGTGCAACGACTTCGTGGATGACTTCAACGCCCGATGCTCTAGCCTGTTCGAGCAGTGCTTCATCGAGGACGCTTCGGGTCAAGGCGAGACCAGCAGGGACGTCACATTCAATTCGACGGCCGAAGCCCGTGTAGAGAAGGCGATGCGTCGGGCGACCGCCCAGTTCCCCGAGCATCGAGCCTAAACCAACATGTTGCAGCTCATCGATGGCGCGTTGATTTAAACATGAGCCACAGACTTTTGCCCGGGGAAACTCTTGTTTCTCGACCAGTAATGTTTTGAGGCCGAGACGGGATATCTGTCGAGCCGCAAGACTTCCGGCGATCCCTCCTCCGATGACAAGGCAGTCCCAGATTTCCTGAGCGGCGTTGGAGAGGGCGACTACTGGCATGGCTTGGTCCATTTGAGTGTCCAGCGTTGTGGCCATCGTGAGGTCAGTGAAAATTTGGCTAAACCTGAGGTGTTTGCCATGTCTCGGATCTCGTCCAAGGTGAACGCGGCTCGAACGGATTGCGGACCATCGAAGCGCACGATGGGTGAGCTTGAAAGGAGGTGGCAGCCAGCTTTTGCCAACCAGTAACCCACAATCGATCGTTTCAAATCGTCAATCTGAATCGACAGCCGACAGGCACTCGCCATGTTACGAATCAGATCCGTGGCGTCGGTGGCCGTGAGGTGATGCAGAAAGAGGGAACAGGTCACCATATCGTAACCTTCCGGTACCCCATGTCGGAGCACATCGCGTTGGAAAAATCTTGTGTTCACTAAATTGTGACGAGCGGCGAGGTTTTCCGCGTTGGTCAACGCGTGGCCGCTGATATCACAACCTTCCACTTGAAAAGGAAGTTTTTGGGTTTCCGCCAATCGAGCCATTCGGACGACAGAGTCTCCGCCACCACAGGCGATGTCCAGCAGTTTCAAGGGGCGTTGGAGGCGTTTGTGGTGCCTGCGAAGTTCCCGGAACATGGAAGCCGAACCACTGCTAAGCCTGTTGATTCGTCGAAGGCCTTCAAGTGCTTGGTCATGAAGTTCAGGTGAGAGTTTTGGGTCATCCATCAACTCGGGTTGCAGATCCCGATTTTTCAACACACCATTCACCGATCAAGAAGGGATGAGGAAAAGGTGTTGAGCCTCTGGCTTCTTGCCAACCTCCTCTTTTTCGTCAAGTTCCACCGATATCCCGTGGCGGAATTTCCGGACAATTTGAGAGGAAGTGTTTGTTTAACAGTGCTCCCACTCTCTGATCATGGTTACCTCAGGGACTCAATCGACAAGACGTTTGCCTTGGACCAATCGGTCGATCTTCTGAGAAAGCTTACGGGTGGACTCGGAGCCGAATCCGATTTCAACGGCCTGAACTGTCCTGCCTTTCCCAAGCGATCAAGAGCGTCTGAGGGCGTCTCAGGTTGCCCGATCGGTGAGTGCATGAGACGGTTCTCCTAGGTCACCAAAACGCAAGCCGCAACCTCGCGACGAAAATCACTCAGTTCAGGAGTGTTCAATCCGACGACCTTGGCTCGGTCGTCCCAGCGTCGAAGTTGAATGGCCGCATCGAAATGGGGATGGTTTTCAAAAGTCGAGATCTCTGCCGGAGAGAGGGGCCCGCCCTGAAGTCCGAAGCTTCGCTTGGACGCCGGTGACAGGTCCGCATAGTAAGCGGCGTCTACCGAACAGAGGTAACGTTTTGCGGGCACGTGAAGACGGACGGGTTCGATCACCCGAGCATCAAAAAATGGTTTCAAACCTTCGGCTCCCACATCTTCGTGGTACCAGTCTTCCGCCTGAAAATCTCGATTTTCATCGTGTTCGTCGGTCATGAAATGTCCGATGTCGTGAAGCAATGCGGCCACGACCTGATGGATTGGGGCCTGAGCTTCCCGGGCAAGTACCGCAGTTTGAATCGCATGTTCAAGTTGGGTGACCGATTCGTCGTAGAAACTGTTGCCATGGGCCTTCATGAAAAGCAGGAGTGCGTCGGCTCTTGCTTCGGAGGTCGAGTGTTCAGATATTTTTTGCGCGAAACTTTTGTTGAGGGGAAGATTCATCATGTTCTGCGAATAAAAGTGGAAAGGTCAGATGGGCGTTCGTCACCTTTGAGTCGAAGCGTTACGGGTGCTTTCATCAGATCTTGTCTCACCGTCACTCGGTGATCCATTCACCCACTTCTTCACGTGGCGGCGGAGCTGAGGTGTTCCATCATGGGTGCATGGATGCATTGGGAGAGTTTTCCCTTTCATTATGCAATCGTCCTTTTTTGATGAAGTAAATGGCCACAGCACAACAGCCCACCATTGAAATGGGCGAGATGAGGATGGCCAACCAGAACAATAGGCCCACAAAGTCGATGCGGTCACTCGATAAAGCCTTAAAGAGAATCAGCATGATGATGGTGGTGACGTACCCCGCAAAATCTGCAAGGTACAACAGATATCCGATATTGGCCTTGGTTCGAAGAAACGCGATCAACCGTTCGTAGATGGTGGTGTGAAACAGCATGTAAGGAACGTAAAGTCCAATCCCGATCAAAACCATGAAAAGCAAGGCACTGGTTTCAGTCCACGTCGTCTGATTCCAATAGGTGACAGTGGTCCCCATGGCAAAAGCAAATCCGACGAAAACGGTAAACAGACCGATAAGAAAGGCTGGAAGATTTGGGCGGATCGCCGTGATCAACGCACAAATACTCACGGTCACGATGGCGACGTACGTTTCGGAAGTGGCAAAAATCGCAGGTTTTTCAAATCCGAATCCAGCCCAGATTTCTGCCGCATAATCGTCGCGAATGCTGCGAAATATGGTCAGCAAGACGTAGATGCCAACCAGGATGATGATGCCAAATGCGTTGCGTTGGAAAAATGTCCATCGATCATGCGAGTCGATGGGGACGCGTTCAGTCCTCGCCTCAATGTCTTTTTCATCGGGAGGGGGAATCTGGACCAACATCCAGACACCCAAGGCAAGTGGCAACCAGAATAGGAGTCCTGTGGTGAACGGCATCCAAAATTGACTGACGTCGTAAGAGGTCATCAAGTCAAGTCCGACCGATTTGACGACCCCTGAGGCCATGATGAAGCTGGCACATAAACCGGCCGCCAGGAATTCGGTCGTTCGGCGACCTTCAAGGAATGCAAAGACACAGCCAAAGACCATTCCCAGAGGAAGGCCGTTCATGAAAAGAAAAATGGGCTTAAGCCACAGAGGCGCGAACGCATATGGCAATAGTGCGACATGCGCAACTGCCACCAAGCCAATAATCGAAATGGCCCTGCGATTCGAGGGCATTTCGGAGATGACCTTGATGCCGATGAACTTGGAGAGCGCATAGCCGCCAACCTGAGAGAACAGCAGAATGACTTTGTAGTCCATCCAGAGCAATTCCAGGTTTTCATATTTTGCGACCGTGAATGGCTTACGGAAGGCGTACATGCTGAAGTAAGTGATGAATGCGCCTGTCGCACTCCAGATCGCGAGCAGCCAAGTTGGACCCTTGGCAAGAAACGATGACAGGGAAATGAAGTGCACGATAGCAAACCAGGATAGGACAGGATCGTTCTCAAAAGCTTCTGAGAAGATAGGGTGAACGATCCATGCCGCAATTGAAAGATGCGGGGTATGAAGAAGGTGTGAATCTTCCCTCCAAGGTGCCGAATCAAGGGCCCGCTCAGATACCCAACCTCACTCACGGAAGCATGTTTGAAACTTGATCAGCCAAGTCCAAGTCACGGGCTCGTGATTGTTCTAGTCCTTAATTTGCTTGATTGGTGTATCTGGCCCGAAGATCGGAAAAGGTGACTTTTTAAACCCAAATGCTTGCTGAGGCGGATTGGTTCGTGAAACTCATGTCGAGATTGAAGCGATGAAAACTTTCAGCCCCAAAATCAGAAAGTGGTTGAAACGGTCCGCGATCACCCTCATGTGCGGCGGCCTTTTTCTCATGGGTGGACTCTTCAGTCTCTCCAACTACGCAACGCCATTGCGGCGACAGGATATCGAAAAACCTCTGTACACCGTGGGTGATGAGAACGACTCGAAGGCTCTCGACGCTGGAAAAAATGTCGTTCAATTCGGCCGAATGATCGGGGGTATTTACCTCGGCGGACTTGCGTTTCAAACGCCTGAGGCGGCCCATCAGCACTTGCAATCGATAGGCAGGAAAGAGGTATGGGGTGTTTACGTTCTGTCGGGAAATTATGACCGGGACTTCGAAACGTTTTCAGGTTAGCGTCACACCACGGTAAGCCTCATGGTGATTGATCGGATCGTTCAAGACGGGCAATCGGCGGCGAGTTCCTTGCGCGAGTGAGGTTCCGTTGTCGGTCCGGAAAAATGATCTGGCGTCAGGGTGTAACCTTGTCGAGCGGCATAATGATCGTGATCCGCGTCTCCCAGGAAGTCGAAAACTTCCTTCAAAGCAACGACGGGTGTTGCGTCATCTAATTCGCGTGCGGCGGGCAGGTTGTAAAAAGGAATGTAGCACCATTGGTGATGCTCGTAGTGCATCCAGACGTTGTGGGGAAACAGGATTTCTCGAATGAGCCAGTGAGTCTGGTATCGGTGCGTTTCGGCAATCCCACGATGTTCGGTCCATCCACGTAGTTCAATCAACGCCCAAAAGATCGTTGGAATGGTGATGGCATATACGGCCAGCAACCAAAGGTGCCCCGACAAACCCAAGGTGATCGCAAACGTCGCCCACCAGAGCGGGATGCCCAACCACTCTGCTTTACTGCGAGGAAGGAGACTCTGAAGTAACTTCCCGAATTCGACAATGTGACCTCCAACACATCCGATGAAGAATCGTTGGAGGGGCTTTCCCGGAGCGACGGGTATTTTCCAAATTTCGGATTGATAGAAGTGTCGCTCCGGATCCTGATCGGTTCCCAGATGACGATGGTGTCTTTGGTGAAAATGCCGATAACCTGCCAAAGATGCTCCCAGCGGCCAAAAGCAGAACAGAACACCGATCGTATCGTTCAGTTTTCGATTGCGAGAAATGCAATAGTGGGTGGCTTCATGTCCCAAAACGCCCAACGCGTGAAGCCGGGTACCCAGAACAAACATGGCCGGGACAATCACCCACCACGTCGGGTAGATCGCCGCCGCCATCAAACTGGCGAGGATGACCATCCAATCGCAAGTCAGAGCGAATAAAAAACGGCCCAAGCTGGGTTGAGCCAGTTCTCTCAAGCGTGAGGGAGAAACCTTTGTGTGGTTCTGGACTTTTAACACAGGGTTGCGATGGCTTGCCGTTCTCTGAAGAGACTTGGACATCTTGAGGATCCTCATTGTGGTTTTAATGGAACTGAGTCTTCCGTTTGATTTCGGCCCTATGGGCCTGATCGACGCCAACGTGTCCTGACCAACGGTCCTTGAAGTGGCTGATTCGAAGGACTTGGGGGAGCAACGGAAGACCGAGCGGATTCAAGAGCTGTTGGGGCAAAGTTTGATAGCCGAGGCGACGGTAAATGCGAGATAAAGATTTTTCCGACCAGCAGAGGTCGTATTGGACACCTGCACGAATCGCCAATTGCAAACAGGTTCTGGCGAGGCCAATCAATACCGTGCCACGCCGGTGACGAGGATGGATCAAAAGTCGGTCGGTTCGGCTGTAGACGGAGGGATCGCCGCTCGGCAGGCCCGCTTGCTGTTGGAAGATCGAGTCAGCATAGAGGTCGGTTCCCGCCACTTCGGAATAGACACCCCAGCGGATGGTGCCAACCGTTCTTGAGCCAACGCGGGCCTCGATCAGATTAAGATTCGAATCCAAGGCTCGGGCGTCTGCAGACTCATTTTTATTTTGAGGCACCAGATCTCCACGCCCCATCGCAGAGTAGCAAAGGCGTTGAAATTGGTGGATGGAACGGGTTCGTTCTGGGGTACATGCCACCTCAAACGTAACGGGGGTTGATCCTCTCATGATTGAACTCCAGGAGTTGCGTTTGAAATACGTGCTACTCTGGTTGAGTTTCAGGCACGTCGCAGGTCTAAGGAGTTCAACGAGTTTTCGCCGTGTGACCGGCGCGAAAAAAAGAAAATTCGAGAATTTTCCCTCAGTGGGACAATCTCAAATGGGCGAACCTCACGTGGAGACTGACGGCTGAAGGCCGATTCGACAGATTGAATCCGGGTGCGAGCAAACTCAAATGCGCCTGCTCAAAACCTCAAATTGAAGCCGCGTGACGAGTGGGACGCCACGCTTTCTCGCAGCTTGCGGCATGCTGATTGGTCGACTTCCGAACTCACGTTTCAAGTTACTTCATATCTTCTGGATTGTGATTACGGTTCTCATGGCGACCATCATCATGTTGGTCTTCGTCAAAAGCCTGCTGCAACTCTTGGCGTTTGCGGCGGTGGTCTCATTTCTGACGTCGCCCGTACTCGCGATCATCAATTATGTGGTGATGTCTGGGGAGAACGTTCCAGAGAAGGACCGCCCCGGGACGGTCCTAATAGTTTTGAGTCTGGTGGGCATCCTATTTTTTAGTTTGATGGCGTTGGGCTATCTGTATGTCACTTTCATTTACGACGGCGCTTGATTGCACGACGCGGCGTCTGCAGAGGTCCACCATTTCGTTCCAATGGTCAACCGTTCGATCAAGAGTTCTGCCCGTCTTGAGAGAACAAGTCGCCTTCTCCCCAAGTTGTCACGGCCCGTTTGATCTTCCATGGCAATTGATCCAGAGCCCGTGTATAGCCCGCGTCTTTGGAACGCGTGTTCACGGCAATGGCCCAGCAGGTTCCATCGGCGATTCGCGCAAGAAATGAAGATCCGCCCGGAAAACTGCCCTGGTGCCACCAGTTTTTCGCGGCATTGACCCGCCAGCCTTTGGCGTAGCTCAAGGTCGTTGACGAGGGGGTGGTCATCCGGCGTATGGACTCGTCCGTAAGAATATCGGTTGGTGGCTTGAAGCCATCGATGCGTCTCATCCATCGCATCAATTCCGTCGGTGAGGCGACCCAGCCACCATGGGCATCCATGCGGTGCACATTCATCGATTTCCCGTAGGGGTCACTGCTCTTCTGGTAGTAATGGACTTCATGTTCCCAGCGATCCCGTGGGTTGGGACGAGCAATCTTCACGCCTGAGACTCGGGCGGGGGTGAATAGTGTGTCTTGGACCGCATCTTGATAGGGCTTTCCAGTCACCACTTCGATGACTCGACCGAGGAGGCAGTATCCAAAATTTGAATAGTCATAGGATTCGCCTGGATCTCGCTCCAGAGGGATCGCGTCGATCGTCCAGGGAATCAGTTTTGCATGGTCCAAACCCAGTGCCTCGTGTGCAAACATTGGATCTCGTCGCCGGTTTCCCCATCCGCCGCCCGTGTGCTCCAGTAAGTGCTCAAGAGTGAGTGCGGCGAGACGTTCGCGGTTGGCTCTGTCTGCGTGATTTGAAGTGTTGTAGAACTCTTTGAGCCAACCCGTTGAGCCAAAGATGCGATCATCCAATCGAATCTGTTTTTGTTCGACAAGTCGGATGAGTGTGGCCCCGGTGATGGGTTTAGAGACGCTTGCGAGGCGAAATCGATGGCGAGGTGTCACCGGAACCTTTTTCTCTTGATGGGCGAACCCATGGCAAGCAACCAGTTTCAATTCGCCTTGGTAGGTCATGGCCAGAGAAAATCCCGGCAGTGAGTATTGCTCCACGAACTTTTGGATCAATCCGCGAATGGTCTCATTTTCGCGTTGATCGATGAAGCCCTTGACTCGCGGGGCAGGATCTGAAAATGCACGGGTCGTCTCAAACGACTTCACCGGGGCGATGGTGCTCAGACCTACGGCAGCAGATTTCAGAAGCGTTCGACGTGAAACGGGGGTGCTTACATGAGAGCGAATCACCGGTGTTGAATTCCTCAGAGGGTTCAGTGATGTCAATGTTTGACCGAGCACTGTCCCAAAACAACGACGAGGGGAATCGTAATTGGGCCGTGCGTTTACCGTATCGTTTTGATCAGCGAAATGGATTCATAGCCCGCGTATCGGGTGGGACCGCTTCGCTTGAAGGCGAACGGCCACCATGGCGAACGGGGAAACTTTTTTATTCCATTCCGATGTCTTGGGCAGCGGAAACGATTCAGCGATCAAATTTCCGCTCAACGAAAGCCGACTTGCGATCACACTTCTTCGAGCTTGACGGCCGTTCCATAGGCGAGGATCTCTGCGGCACCTTGGCTGATCATCGACGTGGTGAACCTGACGCCTACCACCGCGTCTGCACCCAAGGTGACAGCTTCATCACGAAGTCGGTCGAGGGCTTGTTCGCGGGACTCCCCCATGAGTTTGGTGTACTCCGAGATCTCACCTCCGACGATATTTTTGAACGCCGCGAAAATATCCTTACCGAGGTGCCGTGCTCGTATCGTGTTTCCACGGACAAGACCGATCGTTTCCGTAATTTTCCGATCGGGCAGAGTGTCAGTCGTCGTCACAATCATCGTTCAATATCCTTATAGGGGTCGGTTTTATAGGTTTCTACCCGCTCACGGATGAAACTCGCCAATAGGGTTACCGCACCGAGGACCATTGCAGCCAACGCCACCCCGGGAACGTTGAGACCTTCTTCAACAAAAGATTGGTAGATCGCATACAAGATCAAGATGCCGTAGCCGCCCAGGATCATCCATACGCTGCCGTTTCGCATCAGGCGATGGTAAGGACTTTTCCACAGTCGCCTCGCAATCAGGTCCGACGTCTCAAGTTGGGACAGAGATTTCAGTTTCCCGGCGTCCGAAAGCAATCTCTCGTATTCTTCGCGAAGCGTTGCAGAACGGCGCAACGCTTCATTGACTTCCAAAGCTTCCTCTGTGGAGAGTTCGCCATCGATCAGCCCCATCAGTAGGGGGCCGTAATCCTTTGATTCATCTTGATTCATCATCAGTTCCCTCAGGGCAACTTGAGTTGACGTCTTGGTGTTCCGCACGAAACGCGTGCCGCGCTTTGTACAGTCGGCTCATGACGGTCCCCTTGGGGATTCCCAAGGTGTTCGCAATTTCGTCATAGCTGAAGCTGTGAATGTACTTCAAGGTAAGAATCTCTCGATGTTCAACAGAGAGGCGATTCAGCAGTTGCCAAACCTCGTTTCGAGACTCTTTCGCCTCCATCAAATCAGTCGCAGTTTTACCTTGCACACGGTCCTGTGCACTTCGCGAGGCATCTTGTAGGTGCGTCTGCCGAGTCTTCCTTCGAGCCAGCATGTTGAGACACACGTTTCGGAGGATCCGATTGAACCAAGGATAAAAATGGTCCAGCGCCTCCAATTTTGGCAACGCCGCAAATGCACGAATGAACGCATCCTGACATGCG
>JAKVCA010000056.1 GCA_022448315.1 Pirellulaceae bacterium
GAACGCCTCCGCCGCAACGTCCGAAAGTGACGTCAGGCCTGGGAGTCCGAGACCGCCTTCCTGTTTCGATAAAAATGTGACCTGCGATTCCGAAAGTGACGTCAGGCCACCGAGTCCGAGGCCTCCATCGTGATTCGATAAAAATGCGGCCTGCGAGTCCGAAAGTGACGTCAGGCCACCGAGTCCGAGGTAGCCCGAGTGATTCCCGAACGCCTCCGCCGCAACGTCCGAAAGTGACGTCAGGCCTGGGAGTCCGAGACCGCCTTCCTGTTTCGATAAAAATGCGGCCTGCGAGTCCGAAAGTGACGTCAGGCCACCGAGTCCGAGGCCTCCATCGTGATTCGATAAAAATGCGGCCTGGGAGTCCGAAAGTGACGTCAGGCCATGGAGATAAAGATAGCCCTCGTGCCTTGCCAATGCCTCTGCTGCTGCCTCAGATAGCTCCGTCAGGCCTGCGAGCCCGAGATCGCCCTTGTGCTTCGCCAATGCCTCTGCTTGTGAGTCCGAAAGTGAAGTCAGGCCACCGAGATTGAGACCGCCTTCGTGCTTTGATAACGCCTCCGCTGCTGCATCCTCTATCGAAGTGAACTGCTTTGTGTCCACCGAATCGGCATCTGCTAAATATTGTTTGGCAATCTCTACCGTCAAAACGCTGCCTGAAACGTCGTCAGAAGCTGACGAGTTCGGATTGGAATAACCAACGCCAGTCGCCATGCAGCTGATGGCTAGAAGTGCCGAAATTCGAGCGAATATATTCGACTGTTTCACGGCTGGTGCAATCACGATTAGGTCCTTCTCAAAATGGAACGAACAAACCGTGCGGCGGTGATTTAAGAATAGCCTATTCAACTTCGCCATTCAACAAAAGGAGTGCAGACACTTAGGTTCTGATTGCTCCTCAACTGGACAGCTTCTCATTCAGACGCAGCAATTTTCGGACAGCAATGGCACAACCCCCGAGATCACGACTTAACTCAGGACTGCATACTTAACAAGTCGTGAAATTTGGACTGTTCCTCGATGGCTCGGTGATCGTCGGTTTGCCCAAGCTTTGCTAGATTTCAGTTCTCGAAACGTCGAGAGGCCGACCGCCCGCGGCGAGACGCATCAAAGTGGGGCGATTCATAAATCTACTCGTCGTCCGCAATCCCGCTGTTTGTAGTTTTCGACTGGTCATCCGTTTTGCCCCTCGTTGCTGACTTAACGTCTGGAGAGAGAAGAGGAACGTGCTCATGGTTCTCGCTTGGGACATGTTCTAACCGACAGGGTACACCTGATTGTGGCCCGGAAGGCGTTTTATCAGAGCGTCTTTATCTTCGAGTCTGGGACGAATTTTCGGGGGGAAAGGATGGGCACCGCCAAGTACCTGCGCGCACCAATATTGGGTCCGCGACTTGAACGAACTCAACCATTTTTCCGGGTCACCCTCGGGGTAGTTGGCCTCTGCGTAGATTGACAATGCGTTTTCGATTTCAGCAGCCCATGGATGTCCCTCAGGCCCGAAATACTTGGCTTCGCGAGTCCGCTCAATTCCCTGTTTCAAGACTCGTGCTGCGTCGGCAATCCACCGGGCTCCTTCACCCGGCTTATCGGCATCATCGTCAAGTTCGACACCGTGCACAAATCTCGCTGCGGCCTCGCTAAACCAGAGGTCGCCGAAATTGATCGCCCAGCCCCATCCATCCTTTTTGGCAGCGGCAAGACGGAGAGTCTCTGCGGCATCTGCCCATTCACCCCTGAACATCTGCTCACAACCCTCGATCCACATGAAACGTGCCGCCTCAAGGAGTCGCTTCTTGTAGCAACCATCAAGATTCTGTTCCGCCAGCCAACGAACCTCGGCACTTTCAAAAGTGAGTGCGTGCCCTAGGTAGAGTTCGCATTCAAAGAGCATATTCTCCAGCAACTTATGCACATTCATATGGTAACCCCCGAGTTGCGCCCACCACACGCCGCCATCGAGTCGGGGGTGCTGTTCGAGGAGTGCCCTTAATCGGTGAAGCTCCAAAATCATCCGTTCGCATGTTTCATGGTTGCTTAGGTTTCCACGCTCCCACTGCTGCCAAGTCTTTCCAAGCTCACGAAGCGAGCTATTGGCAGCGGCTCGGGCGTTCTGCTGCTCACGTGCAAATGCATCAAGAAGAAAGTCTTCGGGCGTTTCATTCCCTGTCACCACGCAGTTGATCTGGAGTCGAACAATCCCTGTCGACGGGTCATCCCATCCAATCGTACTTACAGCCACGAACTCCAATCGATAGGTGCCTTCTCGATGCGGGTCAAAACACACCTCGCCCGTCAGAGCACCGTCATCAGAGAACTGAACGCCCGGGGGAAGTCGCACAAGGGTCGGGCATTGCATAAATCCACTTTTAACGGCCAACTCGGCGGTCGCCAAAAAGTCAATGGGATCGCCAACACGAACAGTACCGAGATCGAAGGTGTGCCTCGTCACAGTCAAACCGAGCCGAGATGCGCAACGATAGTGTGCACTGTAAAGCTCAACAGCGGACCAATTTCGTGGACAGCAATCACAGCCTCGGCATTTCCCATCCCGGTAACCTGCATCGCCGGGTTTTGCCGTGCCGACCTCACAATGTAGATTTGCTCCAACGTCTCCAGCTATCGCAGGAGCGTCGTACTCTGAAGGATTTTGAATTTGCCCCTGATCCGAATCCAATGCAAGTGGAGCGAGAGCATCAAGACCGTCGGAGATTCGAATATCTTCTCGCGTGGCTTTACGACAGTAGCGGTCGTCATCCTCCGGCACGTAAATGAGGGCGTGGTCGCTATCAAGTTTGACTTGATAAGGCACGACTTTACCGTTGGGCCAATTTTCCTCGCGGTAGTGCAACGCGATGATTCTACCAAGCTTCCAACCACTGGGCCCCAGGTTACACATGACTTGCGTTCCGACTTCAAAACGAAAGTCTGCCATCATCGGTCTCTCTTAAAGCACAGGTATTCCAACAAGGCGAAACAAATGCCAGTGACGGATAGTTGCTTAGCACAATAGCTGAAATTGGTACAAACTGACGCGTCAATCGGATCGGATTCCTCATCTTCTGCAACCGTTTGCGTGAGGCATCCTCAAGGATCGTTCGACAACGATAGGCTCCGCTGAGCCGGCTCCGTCACAGCGGCGGCCTCGACCATATCGCCGTAACCGTTTTTTAAAACGCGATGGGAGAGTCAGCCGTATCGCATTTCGTTTTTCTCTGGCTTTCGACCCTATCTTCAGTCCCCGACCGGGAGATCTTTAGCCGATCAATTGTGCCACCACTTTCGCTCCGTCCGGTGAAACTCGAACCGGACGGCCATCGCGAGTGTGAAGTTCGTACGCCGGGTCGATCCCGAGAAGTGTGTAGATCGTCGAGGCCAGGTCCGACGGGGTAACGGCATGATCCGCGGGAAATTCCCCGAGTGGATTACTCGACCCGATCACCTGCCCACCCACGACACCACCACCCGCCAATGCGACACTAAACACATTGGGCCAATGATCCCGACCTGCGGCAGCATTGATCTTGGGGGTACGGCCAAACTCCCCCATCACAACGACCAATGTTTCATCAAGCATTCCCCGCTCAGAGAGGTCTTGAATCAGAGCGCTGAACGCTCGATCAAACGATGGCAGTTGCGCGTTCCGATCTGTAGGGTACCGCTGTTTCAGCTGATTGATATTCTGATGAGTATCCCAGCCGCTGCTGTTCACCGTGACGAATGGAACGCCCCTTTCGACCAGACGGCGAGCGAGTAAGCAACTCTGCCCGATACTGTTTCCGCTACCACGACCATACCGACTTCGAACACTTTCAGGTTCTTCCGACAATTTGAACGCGTCTTTCGCGGAAGGGGAGGCGATTAAATTGTACGCACGCTCCAGGTCAGGATCCGATTTCAAGGTCTCCGTGGCGTCTTTGGCACGGCTGAATTCATCGAACGCATTGACAATTTGCTTGCGGCGATCGAGGCGAGCAAGATCCAGCCCCTTGTAAAAATCCAAGTCACGAACTTTAAAATTTGCTGCATCCGGATTACCGCCTACAGAAAACGGCCGCGTGGCACTCGGCAGAAAGCCATTGCCGCTGACATTTGGACCGAACTTGGGAACCGCGATATGCGGCGGAAGCACGCCCGAGTTGCGGCGCAAGTGGGCGAGTGTGGAACCAAAAGTTGGATGTTCCAACGCTGGCGACGGCTTGTAACCGGTCATCAGGTAGTGCGTACCGAATTCGTGTTCGCCAAGTGGAGAGGTCATTGACCGAATGATGGAAAGTTTGTCCATCACACCGGCCGTTTTTTCGAGGCACTCGTTGACGCGAATCCCTCCGACGTTGGTCGCAATGGTTGCGAACGGACCGCGAACTTCTTTAGGAGCATCCGGTTTTGGATCGAAAGTCTCAAGATGACTCGGGCCACCATCCATCCAGATGAGGATGCACGACTTGGCGTTTGCAGGAGGCTTAGAGTCAGTCGCATGAACCCTACCCAGCCGCAGATAGTCTCCCAAGCCAAATCCCAAAGCGGAAAGGCCGCCAATCCGAACGAGATCGCGTCGCCTTATACCGTCACACCGTTGTTGACGTGCCATACTTGTTTCCTCTGTCCCTCACTTCCCCATTTGAAGAGGAAGAATGATCAGTGATTCGTCACGAACTCCTCGCAGGTCACTAGCCCCCAGACAAAATCTTCGAGGAATGCTCGCTGTTCATCTGGCGATTTCGTCTTCGTCAACTGCGCTTCCCAGTGTTGCTGCTCCTCGGTGGAGGGTCGTCGGTTGAACGCCGCCAAATAGAATGCATCGACGATCTCCATCGCCTCATCACCGGCCAATAACATTTGATGCAAACGACTCCCTTCCGCAGCAATACGCGAATTTACCAGAGCTCCGTTAAAAAGATGGAGCTTCTGAGAAAGGGCACCGATCGCACGGGTTTCCGTTTCACAGGATTCTTCACGCCCACAGCGACCGAGGATATCAAGCGCTAGGGACGGGGTCCGAGGGTCGACCAGCGTAACAGCACGCGTACCCTCGGGCGAGTTTCCATATTTGGTAGCAAGCCCCAAGACATCTGAGATTGCGTCCGACAATACTTCCGCTTCAAGTGGGCGACGTGCCGCATGAGAATAAAATTGGTTGTCGTCTCTGTTGTCTACTGTGGCATTCGCGCTTCGAGCGTAAGTTGTACTAGTTGCGATCAAACGAAGGGTATGCCTGAGTTCATAGCCGTTGAGTTCAAAATCTCTTGCAAGCTTATCCAGCAAAGTTGGATGTGAAGCCGGGTTGGTATCCCTAAAATCGTCAACGGGTTCCACCAAGCCTCGTCCCATCATCCTCTTCCAAAGACGATTGACGATCGCCTTCGCGAAATAGGGGTTGGATGGTTCTGTCAACCAATCGGCCAGTTGCCGACGTCCATTCGTTGCGTTCTCGGCGAGGAATCGCTTGCCCGGGATACGCTGTGTTGCCGGTGCCCGCGTTCGGGGGTGGATCGTTTTACCGTTTGGTTTGTCTCCGATGACCCGTCCCCGTTCGACCTTGGCAAAGATCGCTGCCAGTCCGTGATAATCATCTTGCGTCCAACGATCCAGGGGATGGTTATGACAGTTCGCACACCGCAGCCGGCTGCCCATGAAAAGCTCGCTTGCAAATTCCGCCAATTCGCGTTGCCCGCGGACCGTTCTGTAAAAGTTTGCCGGGCCAGATTCATGGGTATCACCTGATGCCAGAATCAATTCCCGAGCCATTTGCCTGTATCCGACATTATTTTTGATTTGTTCGGCGACCCATTTGTGATAGGTCAACGCCCCTTGGTCATCATCCGGCTGCGGGCGAATTCTCAGGAGCTTTGCAAACTGAAGCGTCCAATACTCGTTGAATTCTTCGGATTGAAGCAAAGCATCGACAAGCGACCTTCGTTTGGCAGGCCGGCTATCCTCTAGAAACTCTTTGACTCGTTCTGCCGACGGAAGCCGGCCTGTCAGATCGAGATGAATTCTTCGGAGGTAGGTGGCATCGTCACACGGTGGCGAGGGTTCAAGGCGAAGGATCGCCAGAGTTTCCAGTATTTCTTCATCGATGAAATTACTCGAAGACGACTTCGACAAATCGACCCGATAATCCGTCAGGGGCAAAACCAACTCTACTGGAACAACTTCGCTCAAATAACGAGCAACAACGATGTTTCTGCCGCGCCGCAGAATTTTGGCCGTCGACAGCTCCGGGTCGACCTCAACGGCTGAAGAATCTTCGGCGGTAAAAATTGTCCATCGGGTCACATCTCTCGAAGTTCCGTCGGAATAAGTCGCCGACGCTTGAAGCGTCACTGATTCGCCGGGGAAATTCAAAATATGCTTTTCCGGCTTGATCTCTACCCCAATGAGATGGCGCCGCGTTTCATTGCCCGCACCCTGCTTGATCCAGTTGATAAGAAGTTGAGCGCTCTCACTGTCGTCATCAAAAATCGTTCCGCCGCCATGCTCAACATACTCGGCAGGTTTCAAAAAGATGAGGCTCTCTTCCGGATCAGACAGATTGATCCGTCGTCCCTCCAGTTGTCTAACGATCGCTTCAAAATCGGCTTGTGGATCGCCTCCATACAGCGAGAGTTTGAATCCACCGCGTCCAATCGCCGCACCGTGGCATGCACCGGCGTTACATCCATGTTTGGTGAACATCGGGATGAGGTCGTTGCGAAAGTCCACCGATTTCTCCGCAGGTCCTTCCGCCCTGACTGCTGATGCCGCCGCGAGAGCAACGACCAAGGTTTTAAGCAGCATTTTCATATCGATAACCCCTCGCAGGGTGATTTCGGAATCCCCGTTTAACGACGACTCGGAAATGCGGCCTGGTAAACTTCGCCGGCTTCCTCTCGAGTCAGCTTACCCGCGCGTATCAGCTCGCCAAGCTTCTCGCGCAGGGCCGACTTTCCGGCGGCCTGGGGATCTTCGGCATTTTCGCGGGACATTCTCGTCGGCGCAGCTTCGGCGTTGGCTTCGTTCAACCATCCCGCCACAGTCTCTTGATCTTCATCAAGCAATTCCGCGATGCCACCCAGTACATGGGGGTCAGCAAGTAACATGCCTTGGCGAAATACAAAATTACGCGTGACTTTCCCATTTTTGGCGAGGATCACTGTTTGTGAAACCGTTCGATCAAGCCCGTAAGCGCCTGGGCCATCGCGACCCTCGGTGGAAATCGCAACGACATCAATCCCCTGTTCCCGCAAACGGGGAAAAAGTTGTCCGTATCGACTGGTGATCGAATCCGGATCATCCGAAAGAAATACGCACGCGATGTGCACCTTCTGTTCTGTGTTTTGTGTAATCTTACTGATCGACCTCACAACTCCGAACAGTCCACGAATGGCAACCCCGCTTTCATCTTGAAAAAACAGGATTTGCGGCCCGCCATCAGCGAGGGCAATCGGATCGATCTCTTTACCCTTGAGGTCTCCGGCAAGACTCATGACTTTCAGAGTCGCCATCTTCTCGCCGGGTTGTGGTCCAGAAAAAACTGGCTCGCCTTCCGACTTGAACGCCGCAGGATCTTCGACCTGAAGTTTTTTCTGATCATATTGGCGACGTTCTCGTCCCGAACTGCGCTGTTCCCGAGACTCGGCTTCGCGAGGCTTTTGTTCTCGGCTCGTTGATTCTTGTGCGACGCCCCATGAGCAAAACAGCACCATGAGGGTCAATGCCATTGCAGTGCGTTTCATCTACCCTGCCTTTTCAAAAAAGTAGTTCCGTGAGATGGATGTCTTTGCTCAGCAACGCAGAAAAGACGTCGTTGCCTCGGCAGGATTGTACCAACAGGGAAGCGTTCGTTAAAGCTTGTTTGTTCTTCCGAAACATTCGAACGGGGAGATTTCGCGTCTTATCGTCGAATGGCTCTCTGGCGTTGGCAACGTGGGCTTGCCAGTAATCGTGCGAAACCAAATGGGTTGATGCACGAGAACATCCTTGTTCGGGCGGGAGATTTGCTTCGTTGAAGATGCACTTCATGCCTGAACTGCGGGCGATATCGAGGCCAAGTACGTCTCGTTTCGTCCGAACAACCTCAATGCCGAGTGGTTTTCTTGACTTATCGGCCCCGCTGTTCCCTTGATTTTATCCCGCGATGCATGGTCGCTTCGTTCAACCAGATGCGTTTGGGTCACTGGTTGACACTTTACTCCGATCGTAAACTTCTGCATTGCTTGAACCGCGCGACTGACTTCGGGCAAATGTACCGCGTCGTGAATATAGTAGTTTAGGATCTATTCCGGGTGGATCATTTGCCCCACCGCGAATCCTCGATCGGTCAGCATCGGAACGCAGCTGAAAAGTCATGGATTGAACTCCGGGAGGGATTCGATCGAACGGGGCAAGTGGGAACTGGCGCAATTTTCCGCACAACGAAATCCATCGGTATACGCGACTAAATCCATCCGTATACGCGACCGCGGGTGATAATGCCCCAGTACGTCGCCAGTTAGCCGTGGACAAAAAGTTTTTGTCATCCCAGACACTAAGGCGCGCGAAACTGGAATCGCCAGACACGCAAACTGAGAGGAGAGAACAGAGATGATGGAGCCAATCGTGGCCGGTTTTCGGTCAAAGCTACTCGCCATCATCGTCACCTGCTCGGCAGTGGCTTCACTTACCACGGCACTGGCAGGCGTCGTCTCCGCGAAAGAAAGACCTGTCTCCGAGAAGAAAAGACCTAACATCATTCTCGTGATGGCAGACGATCAGGGTTGGGGGCAAGTTGGTTACAACGGCCACCCACTCCTAAAAACACCTCACCTCGACGCGATGGCGTCAAATGGCATTCGATTCAACCGTTTTTACGCGGCCGGCCCCGTATGCTCTCCAACCAGGGCATCGGTCTTGACCGGACGAACCCACGTGCGGACGGGCGTCCCGTCGCACGGCCATAACCTCTGCCTCCAGGAGAAGACACTCTCTCAAGCGCTCAAAGATCATGGTTACCAGACGGGGCACTTTGGGAAATGGCACCTGAATGGGTTGCGGGGACCCGGTGTGCCGATCCTCAAGACCGACGCAAACCATCCAGGCAAGTATGGTTTCACTGAATGGGTCTCAGTCACCAACTTCTTTGACCTCGATCCCTTGATGAGTCGTCAGGGAAAGTTTGAGCAATTCTACGGCGACTCTTCGGACATCACTGTGATCGAAGCGCTCAAGTTTATTGAGGAACAGGCTACGGCAGAGAAACCGTTTTTGGCCGTGATCTGGTACGGCTCCCCCCACAATCCGCAGCGAGCTTTAAAAGAGGATCGAAGAGAGTTCAACAACACGAAGGTGGCAGACCACCTGGGAGAGATTGTCGGAATCGACCGAAGTGTTGGCCGACTGCGAAAAGGTCTCCGGGACCTCGAAATTGAAAAAAACACCTTGGTCTGGTACTGCAGCGACAACGGCGGCCTGAATCTTGATCCGGATTCCGTGGGGGGATTGAGGGGACACAAAGGGAGCCTTTGGGAAGGCGGCATTCGGGTGCCGGGGATCATCGAGTGGCCTGGACGCATCGCTCCTGCGACCACGGACTTTCCCGCATCCACCATGGACATTTTCCCGACGCTGATCGATCTCTTGGGTCTACCGAGGGAATCGCACATGGAAATTCTTGACGGCGAAAGCATCCAACCTCTGTTCGACGGCGAAACACCATCGCGAACTCACGGCATCCCATTCCGCTACAAAGACCAGGCTGCAATGATCGACGGCAACTTCAAGCTCCTCAGCGGGCCGAATCGCGACAGCGGTGATTGGGCCCTTTACGATCTCAAGTCGGATCCCGACGAATCCTCTGACCTTTCCCAAAAGATGCCTGGTCTGTTGGCTCGAATGATCACCGAAGCGGAAGCGATGGTCCGATCGGTTGAAGCCAGCAGGGCGGGTAAAGATTATCCTGAAGGCGAGGTCGTTCAACCGCCTCGAAACGCTTTTTGGCGAGACATACCCGAGTACAAACCTTACCTCGAGAAATTTACGGAAGCCACCAAGGTCCCCAGACCAGCTGAGAAGTCCAAATCGCCATAGCGGTCATCGGACAGTCTGCCAAGATGATCTTTCAAGTTCTGATTTCTCTGAACTGAGCCTCTCGAATGAAACAAAAATGGTTCAAACAAGGTTGCCGCGGGTGCTTCGCGGCATCGGTGTCGGCATGGCTGGTACTTTCCATTTATCCTGGATGCATATGGGCCGATGAATGGACCGGGGCCTGGTCCCTTCAGCTTGAATCCAATACGCCGGCCTGGATGAGTATCAGGGAGACGAATGGAAAACCCACGGTCAAATTACGTCTCCATGTGGGTCCGGACGGGCCTCACAAGGTGACTGAGTATACGGACAAAACTCTAAAGCTGACGCTTCGCTCAAACAAGAAATCAGGGGTAACAAGAACGCTGGAGGCGACCCTCGAAGGAGGGCGGCTTGCAGGCCAAATCCTCTCTGTCACCGAGTCTGTAAAACGCGAGGTGGATCGGTTTGTCGGGAAAAAAATCCCTCCCGGCCCAAAAACTCCCCCGGACCTGACGAAGGTGAGATTTGGAGCGCCGATTTCACTCTTTAACGGAAAAGACCTTACTGGCTGGAGACCACACGAAAAGGACAAAATCAACGGCTGGAGTGTCGAAGACGGCGTGCTGGTCAACACCACACCCAAAACCGATTTCGGTGCGACCGGGGCATACGCCAATCTGAGAACCGAGGCAGTATTCGAAGACTTTCGGCTCCATATTGAATTTTTGGTTGAGAAAGATCGAAACAGTGGAGTCTACCTTCGCGGCATGTATGAAGCTCAAGTTGTCGACCGAGACAGTCGCATGCAGGGAATCCAAGGTGTCGGCGCAATCTTTGGTCAAATTGAGCCCTCGAAAAATGCAGGCTATTCTGGCGGAAAATGGCAAACCTACGATCTGACCCTCGTGGATCGTCACATTACCGTCGTGCTGAACGGTGAAAAAGTGATCGACAACGCTCCGTTATCAGGGCCGACGGGCGGAGCTGTTTTTACGGACCCGACGGAGCCAGGCCCCATTCATCTGCAAGGCGACCATACCCAAGTCAAGTTCCGAAATATCTATCTCGCGCCGGTGTTAGTCCCAGCCTCCAATCATTCAGGCGAACTTGAACCCACTGGGGAGGGAAAACAATAGTACGTACGATTGTCCCCGACTTTCAGGAATGCTCTGATGCCATCTGAAGAGGCCGAGAACACCATCGAACTCTCCCCTGATCAATGCGTGGTCCACCAAATGATCAGTCCCCACTGAATGTTCCCAAGGGAATGAAATGATCTCAAAACCATGCTTCAGATTGATCTTCCTTTTCGCGCTGCTCAACCTCTTGAACTGCAATGGATATTCCCAAGCAGGATTGGCCATCGCCGCAAATGAACTTCCGTCCCGAAGTGAAGATTTCCCCACCGTCAATCGTGTTGAAACCCCACCACTTCTCAAGTCGATCCGACGCCTTACGGAGGCCATGAGCTATATCGGCAGTCCACTGCCCAACTCGGTGGTCACACCGCTGGAACAAATCTCTTTGACCGATGATGCACAGACCGTCACCATGAAGGTTCAGGCTCTGCTCGATCCCCTGTGTATCGCCGGCGTGTCCGTGACCGAGAACGGTGCGCCCTTGGTCGCTCGGGGCGAAGCAGATGCCCTTTTAATGGAACAGGGCTGGCGAACGTTTCTCGTCAAAGTGGTCAATCAACCTGGTCGAACTCAACGCTTGGTCATCGATAGCCCTAATGCTCAACCCCTTCCACAAGCGTCGGCCGCGGATAAGCATGCGGACGCACGAGAGGCGTACGACCACGCTCGAGCCGTTTACCGTAAACTGATTCGCCAAACGGAAACCCGATCGAAACCTTGATCGATCTGGATTCTTCACGCACCTGAAATAAAGAGGTCCCTTTTTCGATGGCCATCAAACCCTCCGCCATATTCAGCATTTTCACGTTTGCCTCGCTCGGTCTACTCACCAACATGGCCTCCGCTCAAAGTTGGGAACCTTTGTTTAATGGCAAGGATCTCACAGGCTGGCACACCCAACCGGGAGGAGAATGGAAGGTGGTGGATGGGGTCATCGTCGGGACGTCAGCGTCTTCTGAAAGCCGACACGGCCTTCTGGTCTCAGATCGCGAATTGACCAACTTCATCTTGCGTGCAAAGTTTCGCGTCCACGAAGGAAACTCCGGACTTTACTTCAGAGCCGAGGAAACAGACACCAACGTTGCCGTCCGTGGGTTTCAGGCTGAGGTTGACAGGTCTTCAGCGGTCGGAGGACTTTATGAGACCGCGATGCGTGGCTGGGTACGAAAGCCTGACCCTGACGTTATCGAAAACATCTTGACGCATGGTGAGTGGGTCAGCATCACCGTGACGGCAATCGACGACGACGTGACCGTCTCTCTCAACGGCACCACCGTGACCGAACTTCTTGGAGATAAGGAAAGTCTCAAAAAGGGACGTATTGCCCTCCAGCTTCATGGCGGGCAGAACATGCATGTGGAATTCAAGGATATTGCGGTGCTCAAATTGCCGTGACTTCCTGAGCTTCAGCTGCCGAACTTTTTAGTGCCTGAACCCGGATGCCTCTTCGGCCGACATTTTTGTATGGACAGGGTGCTGGTCGAAATATTCAATGGACCGTTTCATATCTACCAGCAATCGCGTCCCAAGATCTCGACTTACACCATGTCGCACGAGAATCCTTTGGATCACCTTATCTTCGCTATTCGCTCGTAAGGAATAGGCCGGAACCTGCCAGCCACGAGCCGAAAAATTCGCTAAACCATAAAGACTTGGACCTGGATCCTCGCCCTCTCGCATCTTCCAGCAGAGGGCGGGCGTTCCCCCTTCCATTTCGCCGCCGTAAAGGATTTCAAACGGTCTCAACAACGTGACAACCCATCCGAATTGGAAAAGTTACATTCAACACGAACCCCGAGAATCGTTTAAACTCGATGGCCTCCAGCCTATCGGCCCAAAGCCTCGATCGATGACACGTTCCCATCGAGAATGTCTCCCCCCCTCAACACACAGACCGCGCGAAGGAATCCGATGCTCATGAAAACTCTGCTTGCCAGCACGTTGATCCTGCTTATGACCGCAACCGGTTCAAAAGCGGATGACTGGTCTCTATCGACGCAGCAAGAGTGGAAAGCGGGTATCGAGTCGTTGGAGGGAGCGGACATTCTGAACGGTCAGGTCACGCCAAGAGAAAAAGGGGCCAAACTTCGGACTCACCTACATCAAGCTGATCAAAGAAAGAAAGCACGCTCCCTGACGATTGCTCAATCGACCGTCTGGCAAAATTGGGAACCGATCGAGAATTTGGGACCTAGCAACCTGAGTGATGCTCCCGTCCTACTGACGATCGGTCCGAACAACTACTGGATGTTTGGAAGGTATGGTGGCAAACGCAAAAAGAATTCGGAAAAGCAAAAGGAGTTCAAACCGGCGACCGCCACTCTGCAAGGGTTTGACATCCCGCTGCAAACCACCCGATTCCCCAACCAGTTGGATGCTCCCGGAGGGCTTAAGCCAGGCAAGGGAGGGTATCACGCTTGGCAAAGTCGAGACATGAAAAACTGGGTTCATCACGGACCCGTGACCGAAGGATTTTCAAAGTGGGTCACGAGTGCAGAGCACATCGATGGAAAGACCTTGATTTACTACGACTTTCCCAATGACCAAGACCCGCACGTGTACGTTGATGAAGATCTTTTTGATGGCGAACCCGGAAAAAACATGGGCATCGCTGTCAAAGATCCCTCGCATGGTTCCGATGCCGGTTTTATTCGCGACCTGCAAGGTCGGATGCATGTGATCATTGAAGATTGGAGCCCGATCAATGCGAGCAAAAGGTCATGGGATTCTCCTTTGGCGGGTCACGCCGTCAGTGAGAACGGCCTGAACAACTTCAAGTTCCTTGCGCCACCAGTCGATGAACGCACGAAGTCCACAGGCAAAATCGCCACGTACAATCACCCTCATTGGGCCAAAGAAGATCCGTCTCGGTTCAAAACTAATGTGGCACAATACGAAGTCCATGAACCCGAGCAGGAGGCCTATGGGGACTGGGCTGCCATCTGCATTGGAGGGCAGTACTACCTTTTCGCCGATTACGATCCCGCGGGAGGGCATTCCATGAGCGTAGGATGGTTTACATCGTCCTCCATTGACAAACCCTTCACCTGGTGCGACCACATCGGCACGGGACACCCTGATCCGGACATCGCTTTTGCCGAGGGAAAGTTCTACCTTGCAACCCAACAGAAAACAGATTTTGTGAGCCCAGGGCCTTGGGTTGAATCGGTCGAGGTGCGGGTCGGAGTCGATACCGACGGAAATGGAAAAGTCGACGACTGGACGGATTGGAAAGAAGTCAAAGAAACCTACGACTACATCGAGGGCTTTTCAAAACAGATCGCCCGCACTCCCGCGGCAGTCGACCTCTCGGAATTACCTGAAGGTTTCGGTTTTCAGGTTGAAATTCGTCTCGAAGATTCCACCGAAAACAAATCCAAACCCATTCTGGAAAGCATTGATCTCAAGTTTGATGAATGATTGCAAGGGACATCATCGGGTCATGAAAGTACCAGATCGATCCGCCCAACCTTGTCCCTCTTCATGTCGAACAAAAAGTCGAAAGTGATATTGAGTCGCGGGCTTGAGATCTGTCAGCTCAAACGTATTCCATCCGGATTCGACCTTTTGCTCACCCGTTGAATATTGCCACGTTCGCTCTTGGCGAAATAGATCTTTGAGGACTGCCGATCCCTGTCGGATCGTTTGAGGTGTGAAGACCACCGCATCACGGGTGCCGTACCAGAGTGTACCGCGACTATTACCTCCCGTTTTTTTGAGTTCAAGATGCAGCGTAGCACCTGTTGGGGTAACCTTGCCAACCGTCGCATTCCCCATCTCGATCGGCACCTCCCATAACTGGTCGATTTTTTCGGGAGCAAGATATTCAGGAACGTCTTCTTCGCCGACTCGATGCCCCATCTGTCCAGCGTGACCGAAATCATTGATCCAGCCTGAGGGTCCAAACTTCAGACCTCCCGTTGCCATGGCGATCCAACCGTCCAGCGAGTAATCGGGCGTGTAACCCACCGACTTATTCACCCAGTCCCTTAGTGACTTGGAAAAATCGCCCTCGGGTTGGATTTTTGAAGTCCACTTGGCACGCTCTCCCTGGCCATCCCCACGCGTATCGATCTTGGCCCGACACGCCTGACGCTCATCTCCTAGGAACCAACCTCGGCGCTCGATCATCCGCTCTCGATCCCCGCTTCGCTCGCGAGACGGAGGGCCAGGGATTTCGCAAAACGAACCGGTTGATCGGAGCGTTCCATATCGCCGGACTTCTTCAGCACGCCTGCCTTTTGCCAGTTTTTTCCCGGAGGCATACAGGATCCATTTAGCCTCCGATTCGTTATAGAAGTACCCATAGAAGACATCCGAATTTTCTTTTTCATCGAACTCAACCCGCATCGCCTGAATCACTCGATTCGCTCCATGTGGGTACGCCACGGCTTCCCGAAATTTAACACCCGTCCCCTCATGGCCAAAAAATGAGTAGATGGCCGTCGGAATACCGGTGGCAATCAGATGGGGTGTTTCAGAAATGGGTGGCGCAACCTGCGCGTTTCTCCCCGCGATCCACATCGAAAAATTAAATCCAGCCCCCGCTTCCACGCCTCCCTGTTTGAAGGAGGTTCCAAAATAACCAAAGGGCGTTGTCAGGGGGGAGTAACTCGAATGGGTGTTCATCGATCTTGTTTCAAACACCCAGACCTTCGGCTTGAATTGTTCCGGATCATGACTGGGGACAAAGCGAAGATGAATCGCACTGGGCCTCCAACGAGCTCGCAGTAGCCTTGCGTCTTCAATGGCTGTTCCGTCCAAAAGAATGTTTTGCAAATGGGCTCCAACAGCAGGCTGACGTTCATCGCATTGAATCGAAAACTCGGCATAACCTGAGGGCACCTTGGTAAAGCGTATTCTTGCTCGGCTGCCTTCCGAGTCTGAGCCCGAGTGAAAATCAATCACCTTTCGTTGATCCCCCAAATGGATCGTCCACCTATGAGGAGCGGTTTGCGGTGGCAACCTGACGTGAAATTCCGCTTCGACATCTCCGGTCTTGGCAAACCAGAGGTGCCATCTCGCGGTTCCGATATTCGGTTGAGTGGCCACACGAACAAGCGAAGCAAACGATTGACGAATCAGTGGAGACTGCCAATCTTCAGCAGGCAGATTCTGAGGTTCCACGGCCACGAAACATCGGTCAAAGAAACCATTCGTCGCATTGAGTTCAAGAGTTTTATCTTGCGCAGGTTGCCCCAAATAAAATTGGGGAGGGTGATCGGCCGAGGTCTTCGAATTTGCCGGAATCCACCGGGGTACCGGACTCATTTTCTTAGTAAATCGCGAGGCCGGGGCCGAGTCCTGAGCGAGCCCCCATGCGGAGATACTTCCAACAACCGCCGCAACAAAGCCCACTCTACAGGCAAATTTTTTGATCACCGAACATGCCACCTAACGAATTCCAACTTGTCAAAGAGGTTGCGATTGAAGGATGAGGACGCATCGTGGCAGGATCATAGCGGCGTCGTTCTCTCTGGATACTCCTCTTTTCAAATCCACCCGCGATGCGTGGTCAGGGCCTAACTCGCCATCAACTCATTCAATGGTCCGAGGATGGACTGACCATTTTGCTTCAATACGAGGTCTTCATTCCCATAATGATCAACGGGATTGCCAAAGGCATTCAACAAGGTGGTCCACCAATTTCCAATCGTGCGACAACCGGGCTCTCCATATTGCGGATATCGAACGTAGCGTCCAGGAAGTTTCAGCCTCCCGGAACACCCACCCACAACGACGTACGGCCACTCAATGCAATCCGCATGGTGTTTATTTGCGGCATCGCTGAAGTAGACGATCATCGTATTGTCCAACATGTTCCCATCACCTTCTGGAACTTCACTCAACTTTCGAGCCAGGTTGGCAATCAACTTGGAATGATGGAGGCGAATGATATCTCGGCATTCTTCTTGAGTTCGCTGACTTTCATTATGTCCGATCGCGTGATTCGGTTTGGCCAGTCCCAAGCCCGAATAGAGGGTCGCCAAACTGTCCAGTCGTAACGTGACGCAGTTTGTAAGACCAGCGATCAAAGCCGCAGCCGTCAAATCGAAGTGCGCCTCCTGACGAACCTCCTCGACGGTTGACGTGAATTTATCCTCGTATTCGGGTGCATGTTCGCGAATTTGGCCCTTCATCCCCGTCAGTCGACTGTGCCGGACCTGGAGTTCTTCGAATGCCTGCAGGTAAGCATCCAGTTTGCCTTTTTCTGGTGAGGGAATCTCGCGATTCACTCGTTTGATGTCATCCACCATGAAGTCGAGAAGATTTTTCTGTGTGCGGAATCGGGCGGCACCCTGGCCACTGGCTGACGCGGCAGATCCAAACAGTTGTTCGAAAGCGAGATCAGGGCTCCCCTGAAATGGAAGTTCCTTGTTCGCGCCTACCGCGGTAATTCCTGGGTACAAAACGCCACCGTACGCTTTGGAAAGGGCTGGGCCGCGTACCGCGAGGCCGACGTGGGAAAATGGTGCGGGGCTCAAGCGGGCAAGTTCAGAGTCCGCGGTTGCTCTCAAAATCGCTCCGCGATTATGCTCGCCCCCCGTCATGTAAACCCCCATGGCGCCGAACCAGCTGCTGTGGCCACCCCGACACATCTTTCCGGACAACCCTCGCACTATGGACACTTGATCCTTGAATGGTTCGAGAGGAGCCATGGACGGATGCAACGCATAATCCATCAAGTCAAGGTTGGCAGGTTCTTCACCCTGAATCTCCGGAGGGGTCACACCCTCGGGAGAAACCCCACTCGACTTCACCACAAAGACGAACCTCTTCGGCAAGGTCCCGAGGAAACCGTTCGCTTGCAAACGTGCTTGCTGGAGCAATGGAGTTAATAAAAAACTGCCCGCCCCTAATGAGAAGCCCCGAAGTAAATCCCTACGAGTTGTCATGATCTTCCCGGCCTTCTGTGATGAGTCAAGCGGCTTGGGCGCCGCGATGATAGGAGATTTTTCGGTTTTTACCGGCGATACAAAAAAGAATCCGATGTTAGCAGAGCAACCAGGAGCGCGTTAAAACTGCCCCCACTCTCAACGTAAGCGCGATCGACCGCAATAAGAGTTCGAGAATCTGACAACCTCTCATTACGCCCCATAAAAAAACGAAAGACGTGGCGAATCATACTTTGACGCACACGATCTGAGCGAGCCAATCTTTCGATCAGGTCAAGAGCATCCTCTACCGGACCATCCAATTCTGGCTGTCCCGCGCCATGCAGGGAGGCGCGGGCGTCCACCTTTCGGGAGACAAACTCGCCATCGACTTTCGGCAACTTGTCCAATGTCTCTTCTTGCCGGTATCGACCGAAATCGTCGTAAACTTCAAAACTGTATCCCAACGGATTCATCTTCTGGTGGCATCGCCAGCAGTACTCTTGCTCAGTAATCGCAAGCCGCTCACGCAGCGTTTTGGAATGATCCTCGGGAACCGTGGCATCCACGGTAATGGGTAGTTCTGGAACCGTCCCTGCCAAAAGGTGCTCTTGAATCCACTTGCCTCGACGTATTGGATCAGTACTGTCGTTGAGAGAATGAGCGATCAGCCATGCCGGGTGCGTCAGGATGCCGGAACGATTCGGTCGCGCGTAAGGTTGTGGGAGCAGGAAATCCTGTTCATCATCCTCAAGGTCATAAACCATCGGGTACTTTTTGTAGAGGGGCTGCATTCTATGACGCAACTTTTCTTCGTCGGTCGTATTCTTCCAATTTCTCGCTTCCTTCACAATTTGACGGATCGCTTTTGGAGTCCCTCTGAAACCGCGGTTGAACTTATGCAAGTAATACTTGTCGTTAAGTTCATCCCAACTGCGAAGGCCTAAACGATCGAGCAGTTCCCGGTCTTTTTCAGCAGTAAACTGGTCTGCGTCGATGAGCTCCTGATTCTGCCGATAAAAGTCATAGACCGTGTTCCGAAAGGTCTGTCGGTTCAAGATGAAGTACTCATCGGAGGTCAACAATTGCTTGAAGACGTCCTGATCCCGTTCCAATATGTTGAGCACAAAGAAATCGGCATCCCGCTCGTACATGACCGGATAGTTCTCACCATAGTAGGCAAAGCCTCCAGATCTCTTTGCATCCTTGAAAACCTTATGGGCCTGCGTGTAGCCGAAAAACTCCTGAAAAAATCGCAGGATACGTGGTTTTTCAATCGCCGGGTCATCCAGAATTCTCGTCACCTGCGTGCGAACATCCTGCTGGTTTTTTAGCCCTCCCGCTCTTGCAGCTTCAAGCAGTTCTGCGTCCGGGCGGCGGTCGGTCAATGCAAAGGCAATGGCAAACGCAAGTTCTGCCGGCGACATCCGCCGGCGTCCGAGTGAATCCTCCGGTCCCAATCCGATTTCGACTCGATAGACCGACTCATGATGCAGCATGACCGCCATCAACGTGACTCGAAGGGCTTCGGTCTTCCCTCCGTCTTCCAAAGAATCCTGAAACAACTTCCAGTAACGACTCATCTCATCATCAGAGGGTGCGCGATACACGACCTGCTGAAAATGCCGCGTAATCGCCTGATGGAAGCGATCCTCGCTGAGTTCGACCTGAGATCCACTGAGTTCTCGCCAAACCGGATCTTTTTCGAGCAAGCCATCCGCGACGGTTCCCGCATTGTTCAACAAGACGTCAACCACGGCAGCGTCCGCGAACAACAAGCTGGCGTATTCCCTGATACCCTGCTTGTCATCGACGATAAAGGGTTGTCGCAAATCTTTCCCAGTCGGCCCCAAATCCGTTTTCAGCAGGTCAAACGCGTATGGACTGGTCCGCCACAAGCGTGCTGGCGAGAATGCCATTTCCGTGACTTCACCACTGAACAATCGATCATGGTCGAGGTAGTTCCCATACCCAGGAGATTCCAACTTCGCCCGAAAAGAAGACGGGCGATTCAAATATTCGAAACGAGCTGTGATCAAGTTCTCAAAGGCATCCCGAACCTCAGGCGAAAGTGATGGTTCATCGGAAGGGGGCATATTCCTGAGGTAAACCTGTTCCTCAACTCGATTCAGCAGATCGACTTGTTCCGACTTTGAAAGTCCTTCCAAAGTATCGAGACGAACACCAGATTCCTGTGTTTCTGGTCCATGGCAATCGACACAGTACTGGTTGATTGTTCCTTGGAGCATTCCATCCGCTAGGGCTCCTGCCACAAACGCCGGTTCCAAAAACGTCAACACGGCGAGGCCGGAAATCACCCGTAAGCGACCCCAATATTCTCGGACAAATCTTTCCACGACGCTCTCGTATCCGCCGCAACACGGCATCATTGGCAACTTCAATTCCATCCTCGGATAAAGGAGGCGGATATTTCTATCCATCCTATTTCGAAACCGACCCAATACAACTTTACCCAGATGTCATCGCATTGTAGGCCGATTCGCTCCGTCCGGGCACCATAGTATTACTGCACGAGTATTGCTTCACAGTAATTATCACACCGGACGGTGTAGAGTACACGACACAGAACTGTTTAGCCCCGAGGCACCTCACCTTGTCTCAGTTGGAACAGAGCCCAATCACCTTCACGGCATCGTGGGCTCGAGATCGCCTCAGATCTGGCGTGAAAGAAGGCAAGTGGGACCAT
>JAKVCA010000057.1 GCA_022448315.1 Pirellulaceae bacterium
GACGGGCAGTCACCAATTGGGCGGCGACTGGGATCTGGAATATGTAACGGCGATCAGTTCACTGTCAGCCCCAGTGCCACTGCTCTCTGCAACAACCTTCACGGGCGTTCTTGCCGCCGGTGACCCCATCAACTGCAGCACGACACCCGTCAGCAGCACTAGTAACTGCAGATCCGCTCCAACCGGTTTCGACGGCTTCCAAATTGTGGGCACATCCTCTGCTGAGGAGATAACGCCTTCATCGAAGAAGGACAAGGTCGAACCGAACGGTGGCGGCGACACAATCAACGGCTCCAATGGAGATGACACTTACGTCATCACAGGGAATTGGGCTGGCAGCAAGATCAAAGGGAACGATCCCGGCGACGACACGGCTGATTTCACAGCGGCGACGACGGATCTGACATTCAAGATCGAATCCTCCAAAACCACAGTTAAAAATGGCGCCAACGAATTCAATGTCGGCAAGACGGAGAAGCTGAAGGGTGGCGCCGGCGACGACACATTTGAGTTCGTCAAAAAACCGAGCTACATCAAACTGCTTGATGGCGGTAGTGGTACGAATAAGCTTGATCTTGAGAAGGCGAGCGCAGGACTGACCGTGAACCTCTCCGACCGTCACATCTTTTACCTGCCGACTTCCAGCCTGCTGGTTGGAGATCGACCGATGGATGGTTTTGTCTCCGTTTATGTCAGTCCATCGGACGAGCCGCCTCAATTCGATGTGAATGGCACCAGCAAGAGCAGCACGGACTTATTCTCAAATAAGACGAAACACCTGAATCCAGAGTCCTTGTCGCTCGTGAACAACGGCGGCGCCAATCTCCTGAAGTCCATCACCTCGACAAGTGGCGGCAAGAGTCATGACGTTGTTGTGGGACGCGATGGACTGACTGCGTCGGAGGCAACCAACGACGAAATTTACGGACATGGCGGTAAAGACATTCTCATCGGCCTTGGAGGCAACGACGCGTTGTTGGGAGGCACAGGCCAGGACTTCCTGATCGGTGGCAGCGGTAATGACATATTAACCGGGGGCACAGCCAACGACGCCTACATATTCCAAGCAGGATGGGGCAGCGACAAGGTCGTTGAGGCAGCCAACGGTGGCACGGATCGGCTGGATTTCAGGGCGACCATCGAGGACCTCAAGTTCACCTTTGGCGAGGCAACAACTTTTTACGTGGAGGGATTTAAGAACGCCCTGACGACACAGTCACCCGTGCCACAACCGTGGACCACGCAGCCGTCCAGTGAAGTGCGTGGCGATAACGGCGGTGGCATTGCTTATATAGAGAAGGTAATCGGGGGAGAAGCAAGCAACTGGTTTGAATTCAAAAACACCTGGGCCACCGACTTCCTTATCGACAACCAATACAGCAACTTTGCTTCCGCAGACAGCAAGTCAATACTCGACTTTAGCGATCTCGCCGCAGACAAGTCGCTTAGCGTCAAGATCGCTGACGACGCGCAATCCGGTACGAACCAGGTCACCGTTGAAGTATCCGACTCCGCATCTTCGCCCGTCAAACTGTACACGATTACCGCCATCAACGTATTTGATGTACGCGGCGGCAAGGGGGAGAATAAGTACAAGTTTGAGGGCCGTGGTCTTTTGCCTGGTCGCCTGACATCGAGCGGCACGGCTACCGCAATCGACTATTCCGCCGCCGCTCACAGCGTCTCCGTCAACTTGTCATCTCATACACGCGTCTTTTCACCACTGTTATCTGCCAGCCAAAGCAGACAGGGTGTTTTTGGTAGTCGATCAGCGTGGGAAATGTGGACCGATGCGACTCACGGCAAATTCGAGATAGAGATTGAATATCGAACCCAAGCGGCTGGCCCACTCACGAAGGAGACGATCTCGGGATTCGATATTGAGGATTTGAACTCTGATTCCAGTCAACTGCAGAAGAAGATCAACGCCAAAGTTACTGACCTGGTGGTCGCTACGACGGGGCTTGGCCGCCGCGTATCTCCATGGCAGATCCTGTTCGACGAGAAGTATCAGGTCACCAGCGTCAATACATTCGACCGTTCTGGACGAGACCAGCTTCGCCTGGAGATCCCATCGACAACAGAAGTCTCTGGCCGGAAAACAAAGCCATATTGCAACTTCCCATCGATAACAGACTGTCAAGGCCAAGCTCTGAGATTCAACAGCAGCGACCCCGATCACCTGTCCGGGAATTTCAAAATAACCCTTGACGGGATGGAGTTGTTTGCCGTTGCGACGGGGACTTCACGAGTGGAATTAACCGACGGGGCCGCTGATTCGGAACTCTGGTTTGACGTCCACAACCAAACAACGGGAGTCAAGCTCGGAACCACCGAAAGAGTCGATATTGCCAACCTCCTCGCGCCGGCAAAAAGCCTGAAGGATGCACTCGAAAAGATCCACTGGACCGAAACAGCACTCACTTCATTTTCACTCACCGATATCGCGAGTATCGCTGGAGACAGCATTACTTTCTCCAGCAGCCACCCATTCGTTGGCGGTGAAATTGTGACGTACCGCTCCGGAATACAGGCCGCGCCCGGCAACTTGACCAACGGCGGGTCTTATACGATCGAGAAAACCGACGACTCGACAATTCGTCTCGTGCAACCGTCAACAGCTGTCAGTGTCGGAACCGATTCAACAGTACTCAAGCCGCATATTCTCGAGTTTTACCGGCGACGTCAACTGCAGGCCCAGGTCACGGGCAATGGAGGTGACAGTTCACCATTCCTGATCGCTCTTACAGGCCCTTCCTATGGACTGACGTTACAGCCATACAGTGCACGGTTGAAAACCGCCGACGGTGTTCGTGTTGTCCAGATCCTGAGTGCCAGAGATCCGCTGACTTCTCAGACCTTGACATATCACAAAGACAACTCTTCCGCTGAGATCGGCAGGGAGATCAACCGCATGGTCACCCGGCGGCTCAGCGACAAACTCGGAAGCACACCAATAAATGGTGCAGTGCAACTGTATGAGGACTTGGATACGGCGGATCCAAGTACTGCCTCTTTGCACGGCACAATTGGAGCCGAATGGTATCTCCGCTTCCACAATCCAACGGTCATTTTCTCTGCCTTTAATCTAGTCACCACCGGCCTCGCTGATCCGGTCATGCAACACACCTCTTTTAATGTCACCAAGTTGGCCGATGGTGACATTTTCCCGGAGCGGGAGGAATGGACGCTTACAAATCACCATGATGCCAACGGCGATTTGCTTGTGAGCATACCCGCGCGGGGCCCCGTCTACTCTCTTTCAATCCCAACTGGAACAAAGCCATTATTGCGGTTTTCGCTCGACTTCAAACCGACGCCAACGGCCGCGGTCCAGACCGTCGAAGGTGATTTGTGGCTACCCTCTCAATCGGGGCCTCAAACACTGCTGAATGGACTCAGCGGTGTTGACGGCATCACCGTAACCGGCGATGGCTCGATATCGGCACCGTGGGTAATACAAACTCCGGCCGAAGTTGTGGCGATTCGAGCGGACGTCCTCCAGCGTAGCATCATTAAGCTGACCCCGCTGTCATCGACATCAAATCCAACAGCGTATTTGATAAGACACAATGCCCTGAAAACAGAGTCTGTGGGATTTCGCCTGAGTTATCAGGGACATTCATCTCGGTGGATCACTGCGAACGCCACAAGTGGGTCGAACGCCATCAAAACGGCTGCTGAAGAACTGTTCAGCCGAGTTCACTCGGGAGCAACGGTCACCGTCAACAAGCAAACCGACGGTCAAGGGTGGATGCTGAACGTTACTCTCCCAACGTCGCTGCATGGCCCCCTCTCCCTGACAACACGACACACAATCCATGCCGACGATCTGGAAAACTCTAGCAACGCCATCGCCTGGGATAGCCATGGGTTGACAAACGGCGCGATACTTGATTTTTCCAAGACGACAGGGGTGGGACCATCCAGTGGTCTCGACTCCGATTCGCTGTTTTATGCCATTGTGGAATCGGGCAAACCCGATCAGATCAAACTGGCCATCAATGAAGCGGATGCGAAAGCGAATCCACCGATAGTCCACAATCTCGGCACACTCAACCTCTCCAATTCAGGGGACCTTGTGGCCTTGACAATCCCGACCGCAAGTTCATTTAACGGCCGCCTTGAGCAGATTGGTATCGGCAGCGAACAGGTAAGCGGCACATTGACCATTGGGTCCACCACCAATTTCCCGTCGAATAAGATCGGCGACTTTGATACGTTGATTTCCGGTAGCGGAACACAGAATGAGCCTTGGAATCTCACGTTTGTCAAACCAGACGCCCATCTCACACCAGTCAGCGTACGGCCTTCTGCGACGAATACTGGGATCGCGCGGCCCTTTGTCGGCGTGACTCAGCCAGTATCAACAACAGCCAGTTCCAGCCTGCAATTCGAGGTGTTCCTACCCAAGACGCAAGGCCTGTTAGCCTCAACAGACAAGATTCATATCTACTGGGGAAGCAAACACCGTTCCTTTACAGCGGCCGAGTGGATCGATGCGTTTTCGTCATCGGTTTCATCAGCACGGACGGAGAATCGAATAAAGGTGGAAGATGCTTTCAAGGACCTGGCGAACGACCATAAATACGGCCGCGATCTATTCGCGGGATTCTCTTTTGACGAAACCCAGCACCGGCTGACCGTCACTTTGGATCCCTCCAAGTTACCGACAAGTAGCAGCCACTGGCGATGGGATGGCAATCCTACAAGTAGTCCCGTCAAGCCTGCCGTTGGGCTTCCGTACATCTACGTGGACTCAACCGCAACGAGCTCACAAAACCACTGGATCCCCGCCGGGACACTGGCCCGCGTCGGCGAGTCCCCAATCAATTCGCTCCAGATCAACGTCAGCAGCACCCAAGCCGTAGCTCCAAACAGCACATGGGTAATCGATATCAACGGCAGGCAATTTTCTGCTCAAGGAACTACCCCCGCCAGCATTGCGACCACACTCGCGAACACTATCAACGGCGACGCCAGTTTTACGGCTACCGCCGCAGGAACCGTGATCTCGCTTGAATTGGACAGCCAGACGATTCCCTCGCTCGTAGTCAGCTATTCGCCGCCGACCAACGGTGAGATCAAATCTGCGCCACTGGATGTCGTGGCGAGCACCAACGGCTCGTCAGACCGACTTGCGCTGGCAAATACTGGAATGGCTGCGGCAGGTGCCGACGACTACTCAGGTAGTCGATGGGCGGATGAATTCCGTGGAAACGGCAACTCCAACACGATTGCGGGCAATGCTAGCGATGATCATCTCGAAGGCTTGGGCGGGGCGGACCACATTCGGGGTGGAGCAGGTGACGATAGACTGCTTGGCGGAGCCGGCGCCGACACCCTCATTGGCGGCATTGGCGATGATACCCTGGCGGGCGGAGCAGATCACGACAAGCTCTCCAGCGGTCCCGGAAACGACTTGCTTCAGGGTGGAGTCGGCAACGACAGGCTTGCATTGAGCGAAGAGAAGATTGTCGCAGAAGTCACGGCCGTGAATGGCGATGTACTCACGGTCAATTCTCTCGAGGGATTTCCCGCCCCGATCCCTGGCAACCTACCGATCACCATTGACGGTCACGCGACACGGATCGTCGATTTTACAGAGCGTCTTGATCAAACGAGTCCCACGATTGAAGTACCAGCCGGCTCGGGTGTCACTTTTAACGTGAATAACTCCATTGTCCTGCACGATAATTACTTGACCACGCTGCGCGCTGATTTTACCAACACGGCCACGACGATGCCTGTCGTCAGCGGTTCCCGGCTCGAAGCAGGCTGGACGGTTTCGCTAGGTGACGAGTGGTTATACATCAAGTCAACAAACGACAACGACATCGAAGTCGTTCGCGGGTTTTACGGCACGACACCTTTGGCCCACGACACGAATGATGTCATTCGAAAGATCAACACCGACATCAATGTACTGCAAGGGGAAGACGGCGATGACACTTACGTACCTGCCGGGCAATGGGGCACCACACTTCTTGAGGAGCAATCGGGCAATGGCAACGACACGCTCGACCTGACTCGAACCAGCGGCCCCTACACCCATGTCTTGTCGGGCCGCACGCTTGTTTCCACGCCAGGCACCTATTCCGGAGGGAAGATCTATCAGCGCCAACAATATGCAGACATTGCTGTGACGCTCAATAGCAATGACGGTTCAATTCAGACTATCTCCACGGAGGCAACGCGCGGCGAATTCGTTCTGGATTACTTGGGAAAGACAACCGCACCGATCTCAGCATACGCTAGTCCAACCGATGTCGAGTTGGCCCTCCAAGCCCTGAGCTCCATTCACTCGGTCAAGGTCTCTGGCACCATGGGACATTGGGTCATATCCGACATCGTCGGTACCTGGCCAGAGACCAGGACGGGTTCGCTAGCTGTCGCAATAGACGATACAGCGACGGAGTTCAAAGTGAACGACTTCACTCTCCTGGTTCCAGATCCCACCGCGGTCCCCTTCAACGTTTATATCGGCACGGAGATTATGCAGGTTACAGCGGCCAGCCAGCCAGACAGTACTATCACGGTCAACCGTGCTCAAACAGGCACTCAAGCACACTCCCATCCAGAAACGACCAAGATCTATCGGCTCTCTCCGGCTTCGAGAGCCAAGTTGCGACGCGACGTCAATGACAGTGCCACAGAATTCCACGTATCGCCGGTGAATGAGATTCAAGCGGGCGCGTTCTTGGGAATTGCAGACGAGCGACTCAAGGTGGTCGATACACCAACAACCAAAGAACGCTCATTCAAGGCAACCACGATTGTCGACACCACCAACCACAGGATCCATCTTGGTCCTCATGTTCTCAAGGATGGCTACACGGTCACTTATCGTCCAGAGGGAGCATCCACGCCGATCGCGCCTCTTGGTAGCAACCCAACGGAGGCGAACTTTTCGGTAAAAGTAACTGGCGACCAGATTGAACTTCACACTGCTACTGGTGGCGGCCAGAATCTCTCGGAGAGCACGGGCACGCACGCAATCCACTACTCGCTTAAACTCAGGGCCCAAGTAGTTAAAACGGATACGGATTCGCTTGTGATACCTGGTCATCAGCTGTCTGTCGACAACGCAGTGAAATACACAACGGTAAACGGACTTGCCATCGGCGGTTTGACTGACGGTTCGGACTACTGGGTTCATAGCGTCAACGGAAATTCCCTGAAATTAAAGGCAAAGTTAGCCGACACGGATCCTGTCCGCCTGACGGGGACTGGGCGAGGAGAGCACAAGCTGGGAAATAAAGGGTTCTTCACTGGCCAATTCGCCACCAACGCCGCGCTCTACATTCATGACCACGGATTTGCAGACGGCGACGTCGTCACCTACCACGGCCATCGCGAACAACAAACGTCTGCCCCCATTTCTTTGGGAAATCTGAAAGACAGCACTCGCTATGAAGTTAAGGTAGTCAATGCAAATTCGATCCAATTGCTCAGTCAGACCGCAAATCCGCCAGTTGTAGGTTTAGACAGCATACCGGCAGGAGAAGAACACAGCCTCACAGTTCGATACGAGATACTTGCAGATCCCGTCATCGATACTGTCAACAATCGAATCCGACTGGTCGACCATGGACTCCAAGACGGGGATCTCGTCGTCTATTCGACAACGGGAGGCAATATCGGTTTAACGACAGGCACGACCTACAAGGTCAAAAAAGTCAACGACCATCAAATCTCATTAGAAAACCCCACAACGTCAGGGGCCCTCCAGCTTTCCGCCGACGAGTCCGGAAATGACCACAAGCTCGTGGGACCCGATGGAATCGTCAGGGTCAATCGCGGTCTGAATTGCCAGTCGACGTCAACGCCATGTGCGGTTGCCCACGCCCAGGGCGATTCGATTCAAACCGTTTCTGAGAATCCTCTGCCGATTCTGCCGCGTCCTCACCCAGATAATCCACTGCTGAAGCCTGGCCCATTATTCCAGAAGGCTGCAACCCTCAAGCAGGAGATAGCTGACACTGCGTCCAAGACAGTTTCATTTGACAACGCACCCGACGCCAACGGCATTTCGCCACGAAGGAAAATGCCAAAAACACCATTCGTAATTAAGATTGGTTCCGAGTTAATGCGGGTAGAGTCATATGACACTCCGGTGGACACAGATCCACAACGGCTCACGGTCACTCGTGGGCATGAAGGGTCGAACGCGGCTACACATGCCGCAAACGATGCCCTGTTTGTTCGCCAACAGCGATCGGTCGTCCAACTGGAGCGTGCCCAGGACGATTACAAAGGAACAACACTCTCGTGGGGGGCCGTCCGACTGGCGATGCTGGGCTTCGCACCAGGTCAGTCCGGGGTGGGCGAGTTTGTGGAGCCGGACGCGTCTGGCAATAAGGCCAATGCAAAACTGACGGCCACACAGGCGGTCTACAAAACGGGAAAGTCAAATGAGGCACTCCTCAGCACTCACAGTACGTTCCCCGAGGGGTTCGACAACATCATTCGCTTGAGGCTGCTGATCAGTTTTGGGGGACCAGCACAAACATACGAGGTCAGCGTGGATGTAGGCAATTCCACCAGCAATAACAATCTACTCCAGAAAGTAAAAGACGGTTTGAGGCTCGCCGGGCTGCAGATCGCGACGGGCACAACACCAGCAGCGAAAGAGATTGCCGTCAGCTGGTCGGGAAGCGGCATAAGAAACTACCTGAAGCTCGAAGTCGGTCACGATGGCGTTTCCAATCGCACCCTTGTGGATGGCACCTCAACCGTCGTCAAGCGGTCACCTGCATGGATCACCGTTTTACCTCCTGCAAATGACACAGTTGTTGTCGGTCGCAATCCCGGAGCGATGGAGCTTTCTCGAATTCAAGACGAAACCGCTCAGCTAGCCGACGCCGACGAAATCGTCGAACGGGTCAAGAAGGGGCCGAGTCTCGAGTACCTGGAAACGATCAAGACCAACAAAGAGGACAACTACTTTCTGTTCGGTAATGATTACTGGAAAAGCGTACCTGGGACTACATTCGGCAAGCCCGTCCTCTGTAATCCGCTGCCCTTCACAAACTGCGACAAGCCGAATTTGACGATTGACACGAGCGAAATAACCGGGGAGCTGGTCCTCGATTTTCGTGCTGTGTCGGCACCGCTGGAATTCTCCTTCGGAAAAGAAACGAATGCCGGGGGGATCCAACTCGAAGTGACTCAATCCAAGGAATTCCAGGTTCCTTTCTACGGTATTGGCTACGAATATGATGGGAATTCGATTGAATTCTCCAACGTTGATGAACGTACGGTCATTTACGCTGGGCGGCACTCCAATAGTTTCACGTTTGACGAGGATCCGAATTCACCCAATTTTGCTGTCTTCCCAGGTACAGTCATCGGCGGAGGAGGAAGAACCGTATCACGGGATCCGTTGGCTTTTGCCAATGATATGGTTGAGGTACTTTCTTCGGCTGCTCCCGCTCAGGAGTTATTCCGCGTCCAGAACTCAGTTTCATATCCAGGTCAAGGCGCCAAATTCTGGAAAAAGGGCGTCGACACCCGGATCGGCCGTAGCGCAGCCAAGGGATGGTCACTCTGCCCGGGACCATTAACCAACCTGCCTCAGGGATTCAGTGGCACGGTGAAGAAGATCGAGCACATCGAGTTAAACTCGGGAAGGAACACCGCCTTCTCTGGCAGTTATGCCAGCCCCTATTCTCCCGTCTGTACATCCTTCGGTAGCCTGCCATCGGGAATCATGTCCGGAAGTGATGATGGCTTCGGTGCAAACCACTTCACCGTGGGGTCAGGTAAATTCAGCTTTCCACAACCAGGCATTCATATCATGTCTGGAAAAGATGGCCCTGATCGATACACCTTCGATACCGGCCTGTGGGGACTTGCCCTGATACCCGAGTCGCCTGACCTGACCGTGGCCGGTGTCAATGTCCTCGATCCTTTCGACGGCGACACGCTCGACTTTGATGGAAGTTATTCCGACCTCGACTTCCATATTCTCGAGGTCTCTACCAAGCAGCTCTGGGAGCTGATTGATTCAGTAGCCGGCAATGCAAGTGACTGGTCCAAGGGCTTGCGTGATCTATTGACCGGCGCCATCGACATACGGATCCAGGTGGTTTTTGTTGTCCCCGGCGGAACAGGAATAGATCGACTGATCGATCTTTTCTCGCCGACGCGTATGACCCAGGACTTCGACATCGATAATGACGCCGTCCCTGATTCCGATGGCGATAATCAATGCGAGGGTGCGGCGCTCTTCGACAACGAGGATTGTGAGGCCACAGGCGGTGTCTATGACAGCATCGGGGCCATGATGGCTGAGGTCGTCAGTCACATGCCAAATTTCCTGATTGCGACCGATATCGAAAACATCAGCGGAAGTCGTGGCGTTAACACGATCCATTTCCATTATGGTTCTTCGATCGAGGGCGTGCTGGCTCCAGGAAATGGCGGAAAGCTGATTCTGGACTATTCCAACTACCGCTATGACGGTGACAACACGCAAACACTCGGTACGGGAGCCTACGTGGATGCAGGACGCATCTTCTTGAACGTCCTCCCTGAGGATACTTTCTTCGGATTGCCGATTAACTCGGAATATCTTTCGGTACCCGATGCCACGATCAGTTATGGACGCGCCGAAGGAGTGGCGGGGCAACGGCTACCCGGCGTCGGTGGCTTGATCGACAAGATCACTGCAGCGTTGGATGACGGAAGTGGAACTCCCGAATTTGGCCTATTCCGCGAAATCGGTGCATTGGAGATTGGACATAAAGTCACAGGGAGCATTCGCAACGACGTTATCCGCGGCGATGCCGACAACAACATCATTATTGGATCGGATGGCTTTGACGTGCTCGACGGTCATACGGATGGAATGACAATCCAAGGCGGCTTTGAGGTAGTCAAGGAAAATGAGGATGTGCTTTCGTATGCAGGAAACCAACTCATCACATCGTGCAATCTCGTGATCGACCTCAATAGCGGTGCCACCGCTTCCTGGGAGGATTCCAGTGATTGCCACCTTGGGTCGACAGAAACCACAGCACCCTGGATCAATCCGGTCTGGCGATTCACCGACACCTCGGACTTCAAGACAAATCTTGCCAGGACATTATCAGATCATGGCCTCACCGTCGATACGACCAGCGACGTCGTCATTAGCTTTCCTATCACAGACGGCAAGCAGCTTTGTATCAGCTCTGACGACAGTAAGAGCTGTAATCTGACCGGCACCGACGAGGTGTTCAGCATAAACAACACGGAAACCCAAACAGTCCGGATTCCCGATGATCTGGGGATTGGCGAAAAGTGGACATTTACTCTCCGCGATGATGATCCCAACACTTCCGACGTCACTTTCGAAGAGGCCGTCACTGGCACCAATAATACGGCGTCCGCATTTGCCGCGGCACTGGCAGTCAAATCGGCTTCCCCCTACACGCTGAGCGCGGCCGGCAGCAACCTCTCGATCACGAATCCCACCGGCAGCCTGACCGTCACCATCACACGGGTTGGCACAAACCCGTCGCCCATAACAACTTCTTCCGAAACCAAAACCGTCGCTATTCCGGATGATCTGGGAATAGGCGAGACGTGGACCTTCGCGATCAGCGACGGCAACACTGACATCTCCTTCGAACAAACCGTCTCTGACCTCGCCGATACGACGACTGCATTTGCAACTGCCCTGGCCGCCGCTGGCAACGCTGTTTCTGATTCACCCTACACGCTGATCGCGGCCGACAGCGACCTCTCGATCACCAATCCCGCCGGACGCCTGACCGTCACCATCACGCGCAGCACGACAAACGCCACTCCAACGGCAGATTCCACCGAGACAGCAACCTTCACGGTACCCAGTAATCTCTATTCCGGTGAAAAGTGGGCCTTGACTCTCAGTGATGGCGATGCCGCCACCGATGACATCTCCTTCGAACAAACCGTCTCGGACCTCGCCCAAACGACGACTGAATTTGCCGAAGCTCTGGCCGTGACGGGCGAGGCTGTTTTGGCTTCCCCCTACACGCTGATCGCGGCCGACAGCGACCTCTCCATCACCAATCCCAGTGGAAGCCTGACCGTCACCATCACGCGGAGCAGTACGAATCCGTCACCCAGTGCGAATTCGACAATATCTCAAACCCTCACGATCAGCGATACACTGTTTCATGTCCAACAGATCTTTGTGAGTTTCAAGAACAGCGATGGGACTGCAACCGACGCGGATCCTATCGCTGTCGGCATACCAGCCGAACTTGCAACTTTAGTCAGCAGCGCATTTCAAGACGCTGCGATCCCCAGCAACGGTTTACTTCAGATCAATGCAGCAAACGTGAAGGGAAACGCCTACGAGACTCTCTTCCTTGTCCATGCGAGCACTGCGACCCCTGCGATCCCTGCGAAGGAAAGTGTCGATCAGCTACGCACCAGTTATGGTGCGAACATGCAGCCAGTTGCGAACAATGATGTCTTCCGTTTTGCCCAGGCAACGGGTACGTTCGAGCTTGATGTCCTGCAGAACGACATTGATCTGGAAGGCGATCGGCTGAAGATTCTCAACGTCGAAGCGCCGATCGGTTGTGCCGCCGCCGTCAGTCCGGGAGATTCTGCGGCAACCCCGCCCACGATCGACGAGATCTCCATCACCGTCGTGTCGGACGATGCACTTTCCGACGGCCACGGCATGTGCAGCTTTGCGTATTCAATCGGCGACGGGCTTGCCGATGACCCCGCCGCAACAGACGGACGCCGAGCACGCGTCGTTCTCCTCTTTGCCGCCAGCACGACCAATGTTCCACCGCAGTCATTCTGGAACGAAGCAAGTGCCGCACGAGTCAATTCTGCAGACATCAACAAATTCGACCTTATTGAGGACCTTGAAGAACTCGCCGGAGGGAAAGGAAACGATGTTATCGTAGGTAAGGCAGAGCAAGCAAACCGGTTTTTCCTTCATGAGAACTGGGGCCACGACCTGATCATCGGACACATGGAAGACGACGAAGAAAACAACGACTCGATCAGCGAGGTCCTGCCTGACGCGCTCTTTGACGCCAAAGGATCTGAAGACGTAACTGTCGTTGACATCGGCAAGCGGAACTTCCGATTCTATTACACCGTTTCGGAAGAATCGCTGACCAATTCCGCTCTCACAAGCAAGATCGCCAAATACGACCCCTCACGTGGCGGGACTCTGTACAAGAACAAAGGGTTCTTTAACCGCAAGGCAGGACTAGCCCTGGAGGCTGGCCCTAGCGAAGTTCCGTCGGAGGTTGATGTCGCCGCTATCGGTCCCGAGTCCATGCACACGGTTGACAGCTCGATGAACGAGGCCATCCAACGCTGGATCGAGGCCAACCCCACTCATGCGAATCCAGAGACTTTCTCGAATGTCAATTACACGATCACCGATCTGCCTGGGAGCATCCTGGGCATGGCAGACGGATACGAACTTTACTTTGATGTGGACGGAGCCGGAACAGGCTGGTTTCTCGATTCTACCCCGGCCGATGATAGTGAGTTCATTGCGGTCGACGACATTCTTGCGGCGGATCCAGACGGCGCTGCTGCGGGCCGTTACGATTTCCTCACGGTTGCAACTCACGAGCTCGGCCACGTTCTTGGCTTGCCTGATGGAACGATGGACCCTCGCAGCTTGATGTATTTCCAGTTGTTGCCAGGGCAGCGCAAGTCCGTTCCTGCCATCGAGAACTGGCCCGAAAACAACACTCCTGTTTTCGGTTACACACAGGGCAGCACGGACACGGACCGACTCGTGGCCGGCATGCGACAGTTCAGAGATTGGGCAAGCGGATTCGGCACTCGAATTGAGGAGTCGCTTGCGAACATCGAATTGCCCTTCGTGGACACGAGCATCGATCTCTCGAGCATTTGGGATACTGGCGACAATTCGATGGCGACGGGATTTGCCAATCAGATTGACACCCAGCTGATCACGCCACTCGACTCAGCCATAACAGCTGCTCCTGGCGACCAGGTCACTTCTGATGACATACTTTCGGTCACAGCCATTTCGCCGAGCCCGAATACGAACCCACGAGAATTCAAGGGAACAATCCGATTGGCGGACTATCGTAACGAAATCACGATGAACTTTCAGAGTGACGTCCTGGCAGAGTTTGGACTCAGCGATCTGGGAATCGTTCAATCAGAACCGCTCATACTTCAGGGTTTCATCGATCTGACATTCACCTTTGGTTTACAGGACGACGGCGTATTTTATGTCTCTGACCCCGAGGTAACAGCCACCGTTAAAGTCGATCATGCGAACCCACTTGATATTGCCATCAGCCTGGGGCCGCTCGGGGTCGCCATCGACAATGCCATCGCAAAATTCCAGGTGTCACTTGGAATGGCTGTTGAGGGCCGACTCGCATTCGACCCAGTCGGTAATATCACCAGTTCCATTGGTCCGATGGGCCTCGGCGGTGGCGGAAGCTGGGAAGTTTATATTCCAGTCAAACTCAAGGGGAATGTGCCCGGAATCACCGACAACACGGCCCTTATTAGTGGTTCCTTTAATACAACGGCTAACCCAGCACCCGCGATGCAGAATTCGCTGGGAGGTTTCTTCAGTAGCATCAAGGACAACCTTCAGATCACTGGGTTTGATGGCCTGTTTAGCCTGCAGGGCGTCTCGCTCGATACACTCCTGGCTGGCATGTCCGATGTTCTCGATTCGCTCGTGGAACCTGACGGTATGGCCTTCAAGAACATCCCCGGTGTTGATCAGAGCATTGTCGGATTGCTTGGAGGTGGCGAAAACGAACAGCAGACGGTCACTGTTAGCGGTACTCCGAGCGGCGGGAATTTCACGCTCACCTATGACCCCGACATCTACACAACAGCGACCATCGCCCATGATGCAACCGCCCTAGACATCGAGAAAGCTCTCGAACGCCTGCCCAACCTGCTGGATGTCATTGTCACCGGCACAGGCGCCACGGCCGATCCATGGCTGATTACCTTCAAGTCGCCCGGAAACCAGGATGTGACGCAACTGGCCGGTGACAACATTTCGCTGGGTGGAGCCTCGCTGACCATCACCACCCATACGGCTGGCACGGACGCGAACAACGAAATACAGCAGGTTTCCCATAACGCAGCCAGCGGCACGTTCGCTCTGACCTTTGATTTGGACACGACGAATGCCGAGATCAGTGATCCGATTGCAGTCACGACTGCGGATGGACCTCTCAAAGCGAGTGACCTCGAGGCAATTCTCGAAGATTCTCTACCGTCGATGAGTGATCTTGTCGTGACCGGGCCTGCTGGTGGACCCTGGACAATTGACTTCGTTGCTCCAGGCCAGCGAAACCTGACCCAGTTTCGCAGTGACGACGCAGCCATTCATGTCACGACAACGCGAGACGGAGGCAATCTGATCCAGGACCTCAAGTCAGGTATCGACACCTTGCGAGCCAGTCTCTCGAACATGCAGGCTCTGGAACGCGACCTGAATTTCATGCTCAACGATGTCCTCGGTCTGGGTCGGGACATGGGTAACAAGGAAGACCTCCAATCCGCGTACAATCGCCTCGTCACAACCTCACCTCTCCTGAGCGGCAATTCCACCGACGCAGAGATCGCATTCACTCTCGCGGAAAAACTCGCTGCCTTTCCACAACTTCAACTGGATCGTGATATCTCGGCAGCCGCCGCTAGACTCGCAGCCGTCGGGCTCACTGGAAAGGCAACCAATTCAGATATCGTCCTCGCGCTGGTCGCCAGCGAGCAGACAGACGATCTACCCTTCGATATTTCCGCTGGTGAATTACAAACGAACCTGAATTCGCTCGACAGTATTTCCGCTGTCACCGTTACCGGAACCGGCACGAGCGCTGATCCCTGGTTGGTTACCTTCACGAAGCCAGACAACGTCAGTACCCTGCTGGCGAGTGAGACCGAACTCACAGGCAGCTTCTCCGTGACAAAAGTGAGCGACGGCAGCGCCGATACAAAAGAAGTTCAGCGGATTCACCACAGTGGTTCAGGCGGAGGTTTTATCCTCGAACTCGGCGGACAAAGAACGGAATCTCTGGCGGTTAACTCCTCGGCTGGTGACATCAAGGCAGCGCTGGAGGCCCTTGAGTCGTTAGAAGAGGTCCTTGTAACCGGCCTCGGTAGTGAAGAGTCTCCGTGGGAAGTGACAATTTTGGCTCCGTCGGCTGAAAACCTACCCACGTTCCGCGTCGATGACCACGATGTGGTCATTTCGACCGCAAGGGAAGGTGTCGCACCGGTAAATGAAACGCAGCTCGTAACTCTGAACGCTGTAGCCGGCACATTCGCACTTGCACTTGGAACCGAATCAACACGCGACCTGCCGGTGTCAGCGACTGCAGCGGATGTCGAAGCAGCACTCGAGGATCTTGCTGCCGTAAGCGACGTCAGCATCAGCGGCAATGGCTCGGATGATCAACCCTGGCGAATCGAGTTTCTTGACCCAGCCAATGTGGACGTTGCTGATCTACAAGGGGACGAAACCAACCTCACAGACGGGGAACTCCGAATAACGACGCTCGCTAACGGAGTCGCTCCCGTCCAGGAGATCCAGCAGATCTCTCACAATGCACGTGGCGGTGTCTTCAAGCTAACAATGGACCCAGATGGCTTCGAGAACTTGCAGCGAGAAAGAAACAAGCTGGCAGCACATCCGCTGCTGGCAGCATCCATCGGCCGTCTCGATCGCGCCGGATTCAATGCACTTTCAACGGATGAGGAGATCGAGACCGCCTTCGATACTTCCACACAAGTCGCGGAGGCCATGTCCAATCGCAACCTGGTCGCCAACTGGCAAGCGGGCGGGGCAAATGAAATCCAACAGATCCATCACGGCGCAACAACAGGCACATTTACCCTACGGCTGGGCGAAGAAGAAACCGCTTCCCTTTCGTATGACGCACTGGCAACCACAATTGAAAGTGCCGTCGAATCCTTCACTGCCATCGTTGATGCGACAGTCTCTGGCCAGGGTACACCATCAGATCCATGGCGGATCACGATACGCGATCCTGCCAAGACCAATATTGAGACGATCTCCATGCAAGCAGGTGCTTTGATGGCTGGTGAAACTCACACCGAGACAGTCGTCGACGGACAAGCAGGTCTAAGCGAAATCCAACAAGTCTATACAGATGCAACGACGGGGACATTCACACTTACGTACGGAGAGAACTCCACATCACCTCTGGCTCCCAACAGCTCTGCCGCTGACATCGAGGCTGCACTAGAGTCCCTGACGGGCATTCACGACACGCAAGTGACTGGTGCTGGCAGTGAGAGCGACCCATGGCTCATTGCATTCCTGGATCCAGGTGGTCAAGACCTGGTTCTGTTGGAGGGCAACAAGGCGGGACTTGGTGATGCCAAACTCATGGTCGCGACGGTTACCGATGGAAACTCTGCGGCATTCGACCAGGCAGAGAGGATGCTCAACCTTTCTGGCCTCAGTGCACTCTCCAGCGATGAGGACATCCAGCTTGCCTTCGACAACATTACTCCCCGTATTGACGTTGTCACCGTGACAGAAGGCACCCACACCACGAACGAGATCCAGCAGATATCCAATAATGCCGCTGCCGGGACGTGGACATTGCAGTTTGGAGATTCGGCCAGCAACCCAATCTCCTTTGATGCAGCAGCGCAAGGCACAACGGATTCAATCGAGGCTGTTCTTGAGGCCTTTCCCGAGGTCGAAGATGTAGAAGTGACCGGGGCGGGTACTCGAGCAAGTCCATGGCGGATCATTTTCGTCTCTCCGGGCAACATCGATGTCCCAGCCATTCAAGTTGACGGAAGTGCCTTATTGAGCGAGCGTGACCGGTTGCTTGCCGATCGCTCTAGAGTTCTCGCAGCACCCCTTGAGGTAACAACGGCAGCCAGTCGGCTCGCGCTGCGGAGACTCAATTCGACATCTACGGATGACGAGATCGCAACCAGTCTCGTGGACACGGCTCTTCTCCAGGCTCGCATGACCGATCGAGACGTACTCAGAAACAACGGGGCGACAACGACGGACACGGTGGCCGAGGCGGATGCTCGCCTGCTCGCCCAGCGTCTAGACACTTCGGCCAGCGACGATGACATTGCCCTCGCCCTGGTCGGCAGCAAGGCGACAGACCCCTTGTCGTTCGATGCCAACTCCACAGACATCAGCACGGCCCTCGGCTTGCTCCTGCACTTCCCAGGTGCAACTGTGTCGGGGAGCGGAACTGTGGCTACGCCATGGACGGTCACCTTCGATGTACCTGGCAACCAGCAGCCGCTTAAGGTCGATGAATCCTCTCTTGTCGGAGATTACACCGTCACAACTGTCAGCGACGGTGGACCGGATGGACAGGAAGTCCAAAGTATCTCCCAGTCCGGTGCAGGCCGCGAATTCGTCATTGAATTCGGAGGCCGGCGGACACCGTCACTTCCTGCCAACTCGACAGCGGCAGAACTCGAAAGCGCACTCGAATCGCTCGGCACGATTGGTGACGTGAGCGTCACTGGGGCGGGCCTGACCACCGATCCCTGGGAAGTCACGTTTATTGACCCCGCCGGCAGCGATCTGGCAACTCTTCATGTCGATGACATCGTCACCACGGTGACCACCACGACCGAGGGTGTCGCTGCGATCGATGAAGTCCAGACAGTTGCCCTCACAGCAGACGGTGGCACGTTCGATCTCACTTTTGACGGACAAACAGCAATATCCCTTGCTCATAATTCGGCGGCCGACGCGCTCGAGTCGGCCCTGGAAGCACTCTCCAATATCACCGATGTCAACGTACTTGGTTCGGGAACCGAGGCCACGCCGTGGCAGATTACCTTCCTTGATCCCGCTGGACAGGACGTGCCGGAAGTGACCGTCGATGTTGCCAATCTCACCGGCGCGAGTGTTGCAGCGACCATTGCAACGACGAACGAGGGGTTTGCCGGAGTGCTCGAGATTCAGCAGATCAGTCATGACGCACGCGCCGGCGACCTACGGCTCGTCTTTGATCCCTACAACATCGAAGGGCTGAAGCAGGATCGGGATACGCTCGCGTATTTCGAGACCCAGAAAGCGGCCACCTTGGCCTACCAGAACTCCAAATTCTTCTTTGATCTCGACGTGCCACTTGTTTACCACGGCGACGTCAGGCTGAAGATGAACCTGCAGGACATGCTCAACCAACCGGGTGTTCCCAGCTTTGTCCGGGACCTGGTCGGTCTCGGTGGAGCATTGCAAGTTGAGACCGGTGGAAAACTGCGGGTGGACATTGACGCCCGACTTCAGCTCGGACTCGGCTTCGATCTGACCAACGTGTTTGACCCCAGCTTCTTTGTTTACGACCACACGCGACTTACCTTTGACGCCAAGATTCAGACGTTAGCACCCTTGACGCTCGAAGCGAGCCTGGCGGTTCCGGTAATCGGTGACGTAGAGTTGTTCGTTCAGGACGGTGAGATCGACGTCGACATGGAAGGTTCCTTCGGCCTCCAGCCCACAGCAAGTGGACGATATACGGTGACCGAGCTAGCACGCGGTGGCGGTTCCGTCCTCGATATCGTCGCAGATGGATACGCGACGATTGAGATGCCACTGTTTGCACCAACGCCAGACATTCCGCTCGGCGGCAGCTCGGGTGA
>JAKVCA010000058.1 GCA_022448315.1 Pirellulaceae bacterium
CCGAATGTCTTGGTTTGAATTTCTACGCGCACGCAACCCGCTTTGTGAAAACGTACCTTGTCGCGTCTCCATGAAACTTTTCTTTTCAGGTCGCTATTCTCGCCAATCAATACACATCAGCCGCCCCACTTCATCGCAGTAATTTCAGCTGGCGCATAATCCGACTTATGTCCGATCAATTTTTATCGTTGACGAAGGCACTGTTTGGATGCCGTGAAATCCGTTAAAAATGGATTAGAAAGCCAAACGCTTTTGGATGAATGGATTTCGCACGCCCGATAGGACATCGGAAATTGCACTATGACTGAATTCACCTCAACACCTGATCAACAGTTACTTGACCTTGAAATCAAAGATGCCCATGTCATTTTTGATCACGTCTGGGAGGAGCTTGAGGAGGAACTCGGCCACGAAAACCTGAGGTTCCCCAAGGAACTGATCTTGCTGGGAGGCGCCCCCGGCGCGGGAAAAGGGACCCAAACCAAATTCATCATGAACGCGCGAGGGCTTACCTGTGCCCCGATCGTCGTCAGCAGCCTGCTCGTCACACCCGAGGCGCAGGAAATCAAGAGCAAGGGCGGAATGGTCGGCGACAGTCAGGTCGTCCGAATCCTTCTGAAGAAATTGCTCGAAGAGGAATATCGCGACGGGGCCCTGCTTGATGGCTTTCCTCGAACGCGAGTCCAGGTCGAGTGTCTAAAACTGTTGGTTGATCGAATCAACCAGTTGCACAATGAATTTCAAGATACGCCCTTGGCGATCTCTTTCCGGCGCCCCACCATCCACGCCATGCTCTTGTTCATTGGTGAGCAAACCAGTATTTCTCGGCAACTGTTACGCGGCGATCAAATTGCAGCCCACAACAAAGAAGTGACGGAAACCGGTGTAGGAACCCTGATCAACCAACGGGCTACCGACCTGAGCGAAAACTCGGCTCGCCGGCGTTACCGTGTTTTCAAGGAGCAAACGTGGGATGCCCTGACGTCGCTTAAAGAGATTTATCACTATCACTTCATCAATGCCGAAGGCCCCATTGAAGAAGTTGAAGAAAAAATCCTGGAGGAACTCCGGTATCAAAGTTCACTGGAACTTGAAACTCGAACATACGATCGACTGCAGCCGTTACCGACCGCAGCAGAGATCATCATTCATGCCAGACAGGAACTCGTAAAGCGACTCAATTCCTATGAGCTCGAAAATACCGACCTGTTTATTCGGACGGTAAATATCATCAACGCCAAATTCATGCCGATCATCAACCGACATGCGTTGTCAGGCAGAGCGGTCGTGAATTCAATCGATCCCATTTGGCACGATCCGCTTGCGATCGCCATGCTCATCGACATCTTCTCCGAACGCGGTTTTCACGCCGTCGTCGATAAGCACATTCAGGAAACGCCCGAAAAGGTCGATTTGCAGACGGGAGTGATTCGCCGTTCCGAGAAGGTGGTTTATCGGATCCAGATTCACTTCAAAGGTTCGGAAATTCGCAGAGGTTAGTCGACCAATTGAATACCGACAGGATACGGTTCGGGACTGGTGATTAAAATCAGCCGACATCGATATCGGCCATCAACGCCACATCAACGACGCTTAACCCGATATCCGTTCTCCGCAAGGATCTTGCAGATTTTATTCAGGTGATCGCCTTGGATTTCCACCGAATCATCTCGGATGGTCCCCCCTGAGCCACAGGCCGATTTCAGTTGGGTGAAGAGCTTGGCAATGATCGCTGGTTGGGGTTCAAGCCCCGTCAAAACAGTGACCCACTTTCCCTTCTTACGCCGTTCCGTTTTTACAATCGCCGTTTGTTTTTCAGGCGGTATCACCGCCTCGGCCATCGTTTCCGGAGGGCAGACACATTCCGAATCCAATCGGTCGCACCGTTCACATTTGGGTGGACGATCCCACGCTGTCCCTTCAAAAAGTCGCATCTTCTTTCGCTGTCCTTCTAAAGTTCATTGCATTCAGACCATGTTGATGGTTTAACTCCGAAATGTTTTGACCCATGCTAAAAGAGTCACACTTTAGACAGTAGTTGACCCCATAAAAAGCGAGTCGATTCCTCAGGGGTGACTCGGCTGACACCAGCTCCCCAAAGAGATAAAATGTCGGACGTAGAATCACCTACCGACGTTAGAAGGTATGTCCGAATGAAATCTCTGAAACCGACAATTCCTATCGCTTCGACATTTCTCATTTGCGTGACCTTGGGAAACCTCTTGGCTGACGACGCAGGAGAACGACTCCTGAGAGCGACCTATAAAATTGCCAATGAAAAATCGACTGCCACCAGCGTGGTCATCGAGTCACCCAGGTCTGATGGCTCGACTCGAAAGTTTCTCGTCACGGCACGGCATGTTCTTGAGGCCATGGTCGGTGACCGCTGCATCGTCGTCAATCGTATCCCGCAGGCTCCTGGCATTTACGCTCGCAATGAAATTGCCATCTCCATCCGAAATTCTGGCAAACCGTTGTGGAGGGCACATCCTAACCGGGACCTCGCAGCGGTCGAACTCCCCTCGGAGCTCAAAATCAACGCCCTGCCCTACGAATCAATCGCGTCAGAAAATCGACTCGCACAGGCTCACGCAGGCGAAGCCGTTCGGACGGCCGTCTATCCCGAGAGAAGTGAAGCCAACCCGGCAGGATTTGCGATTCTGCGCGGAGGATCCATTGCCAGCTATCCCTTGGCCCCGATCGCAGCAAATTCCTCCTTCCTGGTGGATACGACGACGTGGACCGGGGACAGTGGCGGTCCGGTGATCCATGCTGAAATGCGAACCGAACAGGGTGATCCGATCATTCTTGGATTCGTACGGGGCATGCGAAACATTACCGAAACGAGTCGCGAATCTCGATTCGTTGAAAAACGGACCCACTATCCACTGGGAATCTCTGAGGTCACCGCCGCGCCTTTCCTTTTGGACCTCATCCCTGCGCCAGAGATCCCTGCGCCAGAGTCTTCCGAGGACAACGAGGCACCTTGAACCCGTCTCTTTTAGGGCCGATCGTCGCCGAATAATTGGCTTTTCAGCATCCAACCGCTTAATATAAAAGACTCACCTTCGAGGACTCCGATCGGTGTTCCCGACGTTTCGGCCTCGCAGCACGGCCGGTCTGCAAGCCGTGCATCCAGTGGTCAAAACTCCTACCCCACCTCCTGCCACTATTCAGGTCACGGATAGGCCATGAACATGCTCAGAATATTAGCCGCCGTCTCTTTGGCAATCGCTCTCCCCACACTTTCGATCGGAAATGATCTCTCTTTCGAGAAGGACATCCGACCGATTCTAAAGGCCCATTGCTTTCACTGTCATGGTGAGCAAGGAGAAACGGAAGGTGAACTTGACCTTCGGTTGCGAAGACTCATTCTTTCAGGTGGAGAATCTGGGCCTGCAATGGTTTTGAACAACTCCGCAGACTCGCTGCTTATCCAAAGAATTGAAGCCGGAGAAATGCCACCAGAAGACAAGCCGATGAGTGCCGCGGAACTCCAAACCCTGAAGGCGTGGATCCAGATCGGCGCTCCAACGTTACGCGACGAACCAGATTCTCTCGAGACCGGTCCCTACTTTACTGCCGAAGAATTAACGTTCTGGGCTTACCAACCCGTTTTGACCACGCCAACGCCCCTTGATGGCGACATCAAACAGGCCCTTGAACCCATCGATGCGTTCATCTTAGCGCAACTCAAAGAATCAGGTCTGCAGCTCTCGAAACCAGCGAATCGAGCAACTTTATTGAGACGCCTTTCTTTTGACCTTCTCGGAGTTCCGCCGCATCCGGATGAGATCGACGAGTTTCGTGTTGACTCCCGACCTGATGCTTTGGAAAGAAGAATCGATCGCATGTTGGCATCCCCCCGCTATGGCGAAAGATGGGGTCGTCATTGGCTTGACCTCGCGGGTTACGCAGATTCCGAAGGCTACGTCGATGAAGATCCGGTCCGAGAATGGGCCTTTTCCTATCGAGACTATGTGATTGACGCCTACAACAACGATATGCCGATGGATCAATTTGTGGTCGAACAGCTTGCGGGTGACGAAATTGTGACCTCGCCTCTTGAGAATTTGACCACCAAAGACATTCGCCAACTTACGGCGACAGGATTCTTGCGCATGGCCCCTGATGGAACCTCAGCCGGCGGTGTCGATCAATCCGTTGCACGCAATGAGGTTATCGCCGAAACCCTGAACATCGTCAGCACCTCGCTTCTTGGAACGACAGTTGGATGCGCTCGCTGCCACAACCATCGATACGATCCGATAACTCAAGAAGATTATTATCGCTTCCGGGCCATCTTTGAGCCTGCCCTTGACTGGAAGAATTGGCGCAACATCAAAGCGAGACAAATCTCGCTATACACCGACGAAGATCGCAAAATTCGGAACACAATCGAAGAAGATGCGAAACAGGCGGAGGCTGAACGCAAAGCGATCCTCGATGCCCATCTCGCAAGGACCTTGAATGAAGAGCTGATCAAAGCGCCGGATGACCTGAAAGACAGCCTTAGGGAAGCCTATGTGACACCCGCCAAAGATCGAACACCTGAGCAAGTCGCGTTATTGAAAGAGTATCCGAATATCCAGAACATCAGTTCCGGTTCACTTTACCTGTACAGCGAGCAGCGGGCCCGTCGAGCGGGAGAGCTTGAGGCCGCCGCCTCCGAACTCGAAAATCGAATCATCAAGAATCTCCAGGCGGTTTATCTTGCCGAACTGCCGGATGAAACGCGACAGGAAATCGAAGCCATTCTCGCGATGGCCACTGACGACCGCACACCCGAGCAAATGGAACAGCTAGGCCAACATCCGACGTTGCTTGTAAACTCAGAGACACTTGCGGATTTCGACCCCTCGGTCGCCGACCGCGTCACCACCATTCGAAACATGGCAAAGATTTGCCGTGAAACCGATTCAAAAAAACAACTTGCCGACCTTCAGCAGGGTATCGCAGACATTCGGGCGAAGATTCCCAAGGAACCCTTCATCCGTGCACTGACCGAACCTGCGGGACACTTGCCCGAAACGGTCGTCTTCATCCGGGGCAATCACAATCAACCGGATAAAACGGTTCAACCCGGTGAACTCGAAATTCTCAACCGCATCCAAGAGCGGGTCATTCCGTCAAACGACGCCCAGCGTTCCACCTCGGGCAGGCGGCTTTCGTACGCAAAAATCTTGACCGAGGGCCGACACCCTTTACTCCCGAGAGTTCTCGCAAACCAAATTTGGACACACCATTTCGGCCGGGGTATCGTCAACAGCCCGGGAGACTTTGGATATCTTGGTGAACGACCCACGCACCCTGCCCTTCTCGACTGGCTCGCCACGGAGTTGACCGATCGGGGATGGGGTCAAAAACGTCTGCATCGCAAAATCCTGACCTCAGCCACATGGAGACAGTCGTCAACCCGCACTCCAAAGCTGGATGAGGTTGACCCCGACAACCGCTGGTACGCCCGCCAATCGCTTCGCAGGCTTGAATCCGAAATCCTTCGCGATTCAATCCTCGCCGTCAGTGGTGCCTTGAACTCGAAAATGTACGGACCTCCGATACCGGTTCGTGAGGACGCGGTTGGACAAATTGTTTTAGGCGTGGAGGAACTGGATGGCGAACGAAAGCCCGTCAAGGGCGATGGTCTGGGCAACGAGGCCCACCGGCGTAGCGTTTACGTGCAAGTCCGACGGACACGGCCGTTGGCGACCCTCGAGACTTTCGATCTGCCGACACTCTCTCCCAACTGTACTCAGCGAAGTTTTTCGAATATCGCCCCGCAATCGCTCTTTCTGATGAACAGCGAGTTCATGTCGCGATACTCGACAGTTTTCGCGGACAGGGTTATGGAGCAGTCAGATTCCTCTCTCGAGGCTCAAGCTCGCCTTGCCTTGCGGTTCGCGTACGGAACACCTCCGACCGACTCGCAACTCCAACGATTGGTTGACTTTGTCCAATCATTTGAAACCCAATTGGCTCTAAGCGAGGAAAGCGACGAGGCGGACCTTCGAAAGCAAGCTTTAACCACCGCCTGCCGAGCACTGATTGCCTCCAACGCGTTTCTGTATATCGATTAAGCCTTTCTCACCAGCTTTTTGTGCTGCGACCTTCAGTACCCCACGAGCGTTGCCATGCATCAAAACCTATCCTCTTCCGAGCGTTCATCCCGTCGGCATTTCATGTCACGTTTGGCGATGGGCTCAATCCCGATTGCCCTTGCCAGCTCCTCGCTGAAAATCCGTGCGGAAGATCCAGTCAAACCAGACCTTGGGGTTCCGCGTTTTGACTTGACGCCTAAACTTCCTCCCAAACCTCCCCAGGCCAAGGCCATGATCTCGATGTTCATGCAGGGCGGCCCGAGTCAGGTCGATTTGATGGACCCGAAGCCTCTCTTGAACAAGATGCACCTTCAAAAATTCCCGGGTGATATTAAATACGACAATGCAGCCCAAGCGAGTTCTCGGATTCTCGGGTCACCATGGAAATTCAAGCGGCATGGTGAGTCGGGGACGGACCTCTCGGAATTGCTCCCCGGTCTTGCGGGCGTTGTGGACGACATCCTGGTGATCCGATCCATGCACACCGGGGTGAACAATCATGGACAGTCCATCCATGCGATGAACAGCGGTCGGACCCAGAGAGGCCGCCCTTCGCTCGGCAGTTGGCTTACCTATGGACTGGGTTCGGAGTCGGATGAACTCCCTGCTTACGTGGCAATGACGGATCCTAAAGGTCTGCCCGTCGAGGGGGTGCTTAATTGGTCCAATGGCTGGCTCCCTTCTCTTTACCAAGGTACCGTCATCCGGCCCGTCGAGCCTCGCATTTTGAACCTGCAACCACCGGGCGCGTTGTCAGGAGAGCGTCAAAAGGCCTTTCTTGGCTATTTACAGGAACTCAACCGGGATCATCTGACCGCGAGGTCCCGCGAATCGGAGTTGGACGCTCGAATTGAAAACTTCGAACTTGCAGCAAAAATGCAAGAGGCCGCTGCCGACGCGCTCGACATCAGCAACGAAACGTCAGCGACACAAAAACTCTACGGTATTGATCAACCCGAAACCAAAGAATTCGGAACAAGGTGCCTGATTGCTCGACGCTTGGTCGAAAGAGGCGTCCGTTTTGTCCAGCTTTTCACCAAAAATCAGTACTGGGATCATCACGGCTCTATCCAATCTGCACTGCCAGCGTCCTGCAAAAAAGTGGACGTACCGGCGGCCGCTCTCGTGGCCGATTTGAAGCAGCGCGGATTGCTGGACTCCACGATCGTTCACTGGGGTGGAGAGATGGGCCGATTACCCGTCATTCAAAACGATACCGATGTCAAAAATTTCGGACGAGATCACAACACCTATGGATTCAGTATGTGGGTGGCCGGCGGAGGTTTCAGAGCCGGCGGAACTTACGGAGCGACTGACGAATTCGGTCACCACGCCGTCGATAAAATCGTCAATCATTTCGATTACCATGCGACACTCATGCATCTCTTCGGATTTGAAGCTGATCACCTGACATTCAAGCAGAATGGTCGTGAACAATCACTGCTCGACGGCCAAGCCGGGAAGATCGTTCACGATCTCCTCGCGTAACACTCATCTGCTTGGGTTTTACTTGACGAAATTTGACTTTCCAAGTCCGACCGAAATAAATTATGAGCGTCTCAGCGAAAACTTTGATACGGGGTTGAGCCGTTTCTGAGGGTTCCCCCCACGGAAAAACTCGATTTTTCCCCAAGGTGGTCCGTTTGATTCCGGGCCCTTCCCTCAATATGGCGTGCCCCCCCGCCGTCAGAAACGCACTTTAGGAGTGAAGTTGATGCAACGTCGTCATCGCAATTGGTTAACCATGTTCTTCGCTTTAGGCATCCTGTTGCCACACTGTGATTCGTTTGGAGCGGAGAAGAAAATTGCCTTCATGGCGGGTCGGGCGAGCCACGGCTATGGGTCGCATGAACACTTCGCGGGTTGCAAACTCTTGGCCGCCGCAATCGAACAAGCGCTCCCAGAATACGAAACCGTCGTCTTTCAAGATGGGTGGCCCGAAGATCCAAACGCGTTTGAAGATGCGGATGTGGTGGTTATGTACTGCGATGGCGGCGGACGCCACCCAGTCAATCAGCACCTCGATCAGTTGGACCAACTCGCGGATCGGGGTGTGGGAGTTGTTTGCATCCATTACGGAGTTGAGGTTCCGAAAGGGGAGTCGGGTGATCATTTCCTGAAATGGATTGGCGGGTATTTCGAAACGCACTGGTCCGTCAATCCCCATTGGGAAGCGGAGTTTAAAGCATTCCCGGATCATCCTGTTTCCCGCGGAGTAAAGCCCTTCACGATCAACGATGAGTGGTATTACCACATGCGTTTCCGAACGGAAATGAAGGGGGTTACACCGATTCTTTCCGCCATTCCACCTGCAAGTACACTATCGCGACCCGATGGGCCGCACAGCGGAAACCCGCACGTCCGCGCCAAAGCGGGCCAACCCCAGCACGTGGCCTGGGTTGCAGAACGAGAAAACGGGGGACGAGGGTTTGGTTTTACCGGAGGGCACTTTCACTGGAATTGGGGGGATCCGAATTTTCGCAAAGTGGTCCTCAACGCCATTGCCTGGACAGCCCATGACGAAATCCCAGAAGATGGAGTCAAAATCCGCCCTTTAACCTTGAGCCAACTTGAAGCCAACCAAGATTACAAACCGCCCGGAAACTTTGACCGTCGTGCCATCCAAACTCGATTTAAACTTGCACCAGATCGGAAAAAGACGGGGAAGACCTCTGGGCCGTCCCCCAAGCCCATTTTTGCCAGCGAGGTCGTCAACACCCAGACGGAAGGGCACCACATCAATATCGAGGCCGATATTCAAGGGGCTCGTGAACTTTATCTCGTCGTCTCTGACGGGGGTGATGGCTATTCGTGTGACTGGGCCGATTGGGCGGAACCCCGACTCGTTGGTCCCAAGGGTGAGCTGAAACTCACCGACCTCAACTGGAAAACGGCGACGACCGATTTTGGACGCGTCCACAAAAACAAAAACTCCAACGGCGGAGAGATGCGGATCGATGGCAAGCCTGTAAGTTACGGCTTGGGGACACACGCCAACTCATTGATCGCATATGACTTGCCTGAGGGCTATACCACATTTCTGGCTCGCGGAGGCTTGGACAATGGCGGTACCGATCAGGGCGCCTGCGGTTCAAAAACCTCAGTCCGTTTCATGGTCTATACGCAAAAACCGAAAGTCGGTGGCGATCTGCGAGAAGCAGAAAATGCTTTGGACGGACTTGATATCGGCGCAGGCCTCGAAGCGACCCTCTTTGCGTCAGAGCCCGATTTGAAAAGCGTGACGAATTTGGATGTTGATCATCGAGGTCGCATTTGGGTCTGCGAAGTCATGAATTATCGGGGCAACAACGGTTCGCGGCCGGAGGGAGATCGCATCCTGATCCTGGAGGATACCGATCAGGATGGGGTATGCGACTCGGTGAAACAGTTTTACCAGGGCCGAGACGTCGACTCCGCCATGGGCATCTGCGTTTTGGGCAATCAGGTCTTTGTATCCTGTGCTCCGAATGTGATCGTCTTTACCGACGAAGATGGCGACGACGTGCCCGATAAAAAAGAGATGCTATTCACCAAGACGGGCCAACCTCAACATGACCATTCAGCGCATAGTGTTCTGTTTGGCCCTGACGGAAAACTCTATTGGAATGTGGGCAACACAGGAAAGCAGGTCTGCGATTCCGAGGGGAAAGTCATTGTGGACAAGGCCGGCAATCCGGTGGTGGATAACGGAAAGCCCTACTTCGGCGGCATGCCATTTCGTTGCAACCCTGATGGGACCGAATTCGAAGTCTTGGGTCACAATTTCAGAAATAACTACGAAGTTACCGTCGACTCCTTCGGAACCCTCTGGCAATCCGACAACGACGACGACGGCAACCGGGGTGTTCGAATCAACTACGTGATGGAGTTTGGCAATTACGGTTACCGGGACGAAATCACGGGAGCCGGGTGGCAGCAAGCACGAACGGGAATGTCCGAGGAAATTCCATTACGCCACTGGCATCTGAACGACCCAGGTGTCGTTCCAAACCTCCTGCAAACGGGAGCGGGATCCCCCACGGGCATCACCATTTACGAAGGGCGTCTTCTCCCGAAAGTCTTCTGGAATCAGATCCTCCACTGCGATGCAGGGCCAAACGTCGTTAGGGCTTACCCCGTGACGAATGATGGGGCTGGCTACAAGGCAAAGATTGAGAACGTCATGACGGGGACCCGAGATAAATGGTTCCGCCCCGCCGACGTTTGTGTAGCGCCCGACGGTTCCGTCTTCGTCACCGACTGGTACGACCCGGGTGTCGGTGGACACGGACAACGAGACCTTGAGCGAGGTCGTATCTTTCGGATTGCACCCCCCAACGTCAACTACACGATACCTGACCACGACCTCGAGTCACTCGAAGGTTGCGTTGAGGCACTGAAGAGCCCTGCTGGGTCGGTCCGTTACCTCGCGTGGACTCGACTCCATGAAGCGGATGAAAAAGCCATTCAGCCTCTCCTCGAGCTCACAAAAAACGATGATCCTCGCATGCGAGCACGTGCCATCTGGTTGCTTGGCAAGATTCCAGCCAGCACTGAGATGGCCATCAACATGGCACAGAAAGATGGCGACTCCGACATTCGTTGTGTCGCCCTGCGTTTGGCCCGGCAGACGAATCACAACGTGATCGGTGTCTGCGAAGCACTTGCCGGCGATCCCTCACCTCAGGTCCGACGTGAGATTGCCATCGCGCTCCGCCACCTATCCTCAGACAAAGCTCCCGCGTTATGGGCCCAATTGGCCTCAAAACACGATGGCAAGGACCGATGGTACCTTGAAGCCTTAGGGATTGCGGCCGATGGAAAGTGGGACGAATGCCTCGCAGCCTGGTTGGAGCTGGCGGGTGATCAATGGAATACGCCCGCGGGCAGGGACATTATCTGGCGTAGTCGGGCAATAAAAACGCCGAGCTACCTCGCGAAGATCCTGCTCGACGAAAAACTGCCCCAGGAACAGCAACCTCGCTACTTTCGGGCCTTTGACTTTCTGGATGGGCCCGAAAAGGACAAAGCGTTGGAAAGCCTCCTCGGCCTGTAAAACTTGCCCAATAAACGACGTCCCTCACCGGAGTGTGCGGGACGTCAGTGCTTATTTCCTCCAGTACCGCGTTGTTCCGCTATGCTCCGCCACTCGATGCTTCACTCGATCGTATTTCTCTGTTGCGTTTCACTTCCGTTTTCCTTGCTGAGATCGCAGGAACTCGCTGATGATGCTCAACGGGCCAAAGACACTCGAACGGTCGAAACGTTGCTCCGCCTGAAATCGATCGACCCAAACACCAACCCAAAACTCTCCTCCGCCGTTTCTAGATATCTAAAGACGGTTGAAGGGACCGACCGTTATCTGGATGTGGTCGAACAACTCAAATTCAAGGCGGCTGCGGAAGGAATCTGTGAACTGGCCATTGAACAATTCGCTACGCCCCTCGGAGTTCAAGCAACACGAGTTCTCCTGAAACTCGACGGCTCGTCACGTTTTCTCGAAGTGTTGGAGACTGGATCGACCGAAGAGAAAGTCGCTGTGGTCCACTTGTTTGGAAGTGTCGGAAATCGCCTGTGTTGCGAGACATTGGCCGAAATCATCATGAGTGACAAGTCGGCACCGGTGGTTCGTCAGGCTGCCGTCGCTGCCCTTCTTAAGAGTCCTCCCGGCAAGGAGGTGATCGAAGAGGCACTTGAGAGCGACAACTTTCCGGCGACACTGCGGATCACGACTGCAGCGGCGGTTACTCAACTCTCGGACACGGCATTTAAAAACAGCGTCGCCAAGTACCTCAAACTCCCAGAAACGGCGGATGCTCAGCCTTTGCCACCCCTGGAAGAATTGATGACCGCCCGAGGCAATCTCGAGCTGGGCGAGAAGATGTTTCTTGAAAAAGGGACGTGTTCGAAATGCCATGTCATCGGAACCGAGGGAAAGGAAGTTGGACCGAATCTCTCCGAAATCGGATCCAAACTGTCACGAGAAGCCATGTATGTCTCGATTCTCGACCCGAGTGCGGCGGTCAGTCACAATTTTGAAACCTATTACGCGGAACTCTTCGACGGCGAAGTGGTTACTGGCATTCTTACCAGCGAGTCACCGGACGAAGTGACGATTAAAACGGCCGACGCCGTTTTGCGAAAACTTCCTCGAGATGACATCGACTTGATCGAAAAGCAGAAGCTCTCACTCATGCCTGAGGGACTGCAGAAAAACATGACCGCTGATGAATTGATCAGTCTCGTCGAATACCTGCTTACACTGAAGAAAAAACCGGAATGATTCGGAAGCCCGGGATGGCGGGCGGTTACGAAAAGGGAGCCCTGAGAATTTCAACCAGAATCTGATTGAACTACCATCCCATCACCATGTTGGACTCGATCGACTTTCGGGCGTGTTCGAGATCCGTGCCGGTTTCCTTCATGTAAAGACGAATGGCGTGGACCTTGTCTCCCGAAGCCTTAGCAAGGCAATCCCGAGCCACCGAGCAGGGGTCCTCCGACTGGCCTGTAATCCCAAGCAACCCTTTGGAAATCACCCAACTGTTACGCGGTCGCTTCAAGAGCCGAATCACGTTTTCGGTCGGGTAGGATTCCGTCGCAATTCTTGACGCCGCCTCTTCATCGTCAGCCCACGTGATGATGATGTGCGCGTCCGTTTCAACTTCGAACAAAGGCATGCTCTCTGACCCCTAAAAACCGCCCGTCTTTGTAGACGCCTCGAATCGCCAACCACCACAGGTCCAGTGTCGCGGTCTTGCCTCGAGTCGTCAACACGCTTCACTCAATTCCAGTTGCTTCGTGCCCCATAATGTTTTCCGAGATGCTCTAACCGGCTATAATTAGTTGAGCCGAAGGCATATGACCATGCTTGCGCTTTCCAAGCCTCCCCCTGCCCTTTGGACTAAACCGGCGATTGGCTCCCTTCTTGACCATCGAAGATTTGGATCGATCTGATGACACCCACCAAATTCAGGATCTTGAAAATACGGCCGTCACTCCTGTTCTGCCTCGTTTTGGTATCAAGTGTGCCAAACTTGGCAGCGGCAGCGGAAGACGATTCCTTTTTCAAGACGAAAGTACTCCCCGTCTTGAAAGAGAATTGTTTCGAATGTCATGGCGGTAGTCCCAAAGTCCGCGGCGGACTGGTTTTGACATCGAAAGAAGGGGTGCTTAAAGGCGGTGAATCCGGCGCGGTGGTGGATTTGGAGTCTCCCCACTCAAGTCTCCTGCTGGAAGCGGTCAGGTACGAGGCCTATGAAATGCCACCCTCTGGCAAACTTCCGGATGAATCGATTGCCGTGTTTGAAAAGTGGTTGGAACTTGGACTTCCTTACGAAGGCGATTACACCAGCAAAGATCTCGCAACTGCTGTGATGGCCCCAGAGGTCAATGAAACCAACAAGCAATTTTGGTCATTTAGACCTTTAAGTCGTCCCCTGGTTCCCGCATTGGAACACACGGATTGGATTCGGGACGATGTGGACCATTTCATCTATGCAAAATTGGCAGAAGCGGGACTCAAGCCATCGAACGAAGCCTCCAAAACCCAGTGGATTCGACGAGTCTATTACGATCTTTTGGGATTACCGCCTTCCCCATCGGAAGTCCGAGCGTTTGTGCAGGACTCCTCGCCTGCCGCTTACGAAAAGGTTGTCGACAAGTTATTGGAATCTCCCCATTATGGCGAGAAATGGGCACGGCATTGGCTCGACCTGGTCCGGTACGCGGAGTCCAACAGTTATGAGCGCGACGGTACCAAACCCCATGTCTGGCGGTACAGAGACTATGTCATAAGATCCTTTAATCAAGACAAGCCTTATGACCAATTCTTAACCGAGCAACTCGCGGGTGATGAACTCGACCGAGTGACACCCGAGTCCATTATTGCGACCGGTTACTATCGCTTGGGCCGCTGGGACGATGAGCCGGCGGATCCAAAACTCGCAAAATACGATGACCTCGATGACATCGTCGCGACCACGGGGCAGACGTTTTTAGGGCTGACGATCAATTGTGCCCGGTGCCACGATCATAAAATCGACCCGATTCCTCAGGCTGACTACTATTCTTTCCTTTCGTTCTTTGAAAATATTCGCCGTTACGGCGTTCGCTCTAACGACACGGTGGTGGCCGCCAGTGTTCGAGAAATCGCGTCTAAGGAACAGAAAGCGGCTCAGCAGACGGAGATCGAGGCGCACGAGGAAGAAGTGGCCGACAACAACCGGAAGCTCGAAGCGTTCCTGAAGTCCGTCAAGAATGACTTTCAGCCGGTGGAACACGAGGACTTTAAACATGAGATGAATCGTATTCCTCTCGTTGAAAAACGTGTAGGCTCCGTGATCAATCAAGAGCAGTTTGACCAATTTGTCAATCTGGAAAAGCAGCGCAAGCAGCTGAAGAGGTTCCGGCCTTCAGCGCTCGACTCCGCTTTATGTGTTAAGGAACATGGTTCTGCACCACCCAAAACACACATTTTGATCCGTGGCAATCCGCACGTTCCAGGTGAAGAGGTTCAACCGGCGTTCTTAAGCATTCTATCCCCTCCAGAACCCCAAGTGTCTACCCCGAAGCACGGAGAATCCACGGGGCGCAGACTCGCGCTCGCAAGGTGGCTTACCGATCCTGAAAATCCGCTGACGGCCAGGGTCGCTGCGAATCGAATATGGCAGTACCTGTTTGGTCGGGGAATCGTTCGTTCGGCCAGTGATTTTGGCTTTCAGGGCACTCCTCCTACCCATCCCGAACTGCTCGACTACCTTGCTGCCGAACTGATTGAAGGGGGCTGGAAATTGAAGCCCCTCCAACGCCGCCTCGTCCTGTCAGCCAGTTATCGCATGGGATCTGCCATGCAACCCGATGCCTACGACCGTGATCCGGCGAACGATCTGTTCTGGCGATACGAAAGCCGCAGGTTGACGGCTGAAGAGTTGAGAGATTCCATGCTTGAGGTCAATGGGTCGTTGAATACCCAAAAGATGTATGGACCCAGCATTTTTACTCAGATCCCGGCCGAGGTTCTGGCCGGCCAAAGTCGTCCCGGTAGCGGTTGGGGTAATTCCTCTGAAGAGGATCGACGACGCAGGTCGATTTATATCCACGTCAAGCGATCACTTGTCGACCCATTCCTTGCAGCATTTGACGCGGCCGATACGGACAATACTTGTCCGGTCCGCTTCGTCACCACTCAACCTACCCAAGCTCTTGCACTCCTGAACAGTGAATTTGTGAACGAACAGGCGGGCATCTTTGCGGAAAACCTGCGAGCACAGGGCGGTACAACCGAACAGCATGTCCGCACGGCACTTTCCCGCGTGTTACAACGAACACCGACCTCCGATGAAGTCCAGCGTGGTACGGACCTCATCAATCGTTTGAAAGCTGAATACGACATGGAGTCCGACGAAGCCTTAAGAAATTTCTGCCTCATCGCCCTGAATCTGAACGAATTTATGTACCTCGACTGAATTTAACCCCATCTCCAGTGGCCCTCCTCCTATTCCGAAACGGCCCCATATTCTCGGGGCTGAATTCGCAGGATTTTAAAAAATGAATAACGACCTCCCATCCACAACTCGCGGCTTTTGCGGACGAACTCGTCGAGAATTCCTTTGGCAAACAGGTGCTGGCTTTTCCGGTGCCGCCCTGGCTTCCATGTTGAATCAGGACGGTTTTCTCGAAGCCCAAGAGAATCGCGCCGACGGAACGCCATGGGAAAATCCTCTGAAGGCGCGGAAGCCGCATTACCCGGCCAAAGCCAAGTCCGTCATCTTCTTGTACATGTACGGCGGCCCCAGCCACATCGATACATTCGACTACAAACCGAACATGGTCGGTATGGATGGAAAAACGGTGGACGTTAAAACGTTCGGCCGGGGCGGACATCGCAATAAGGGTCGAATTGTCGAGCCTCGCTGGAAGTTCAAGCAGTACGGAGAATGCGGAAAGTGGATATCCGACCTTTTCCCCAATCTGGCAACCTGCGTCGATGACATGGCGTTCATCAAATCCATGACTGCCGATTCTCCAATCCACGGCTCCGCCATGCTGCAAATGAACAGCGGTAAAATCCTGAGTGGAAGTCCGTGCCTGGGTTCATGGGTCAATTATGGACTCGGTTCAGTGAACGAAAACTTGCCCGGCTTCGTTGTCATGCTGGATCCTCGCGGTGGCCCAATCAGCGGCGCAAAAAATTGGAGTAGCGGCTACATGCCTGCTACCTACCAGGCAACCGTTATGCGTGCGGAAGGGACGCCGATTTTCAACTTAACTCCCCACGGAAATCCCAAACCGGGGTTGCAGCGCGACGTTCTGAACGCCCTACAGGCCTACAACGCGGAGCATCTCGATCAACGAGCAGGAAATTCGGACCTTGCGGCACGGATTGCAAATTACGAACTCGCCTACAAAATGCAAACCACAGCGCCGGAAGCGGTCGACCTCGCTCAGGAATCCCAACAGACGATGGAACTTTACGGGATCAATGAATCGCGGAGCGCGAGTTTCGGCCGACAGTGTCTGATGGCCCGCCGCCTGGTGGAACGAGGTGTTCGATTTGTGCAAATCTATTCCGGTGGCAACCACAACGACGCCAACTGGGATGCGCATGGCGACCTGGAACACAACCACAATCTACACGCGGGGGAAACAGATCGACCTATTGCCGGACTTCTGAAAGACCTCAAAGAACGCGGAATGCTCGACGACACGCTGATCATCTGGGGCGGTGAATTCGGTCGGCAACCGACCGCCGAGTATGCCAAAGGGAGTGGACGAGATCACAACAGCTACGGATTCACCATGTGGATGGCCGGTGGCGGGGTGAAAGGTGGCACTGAAATTGGAACCACGGATGAACTCGGAAGTGCGGCAGTTGACGATCGATACCACGTCAAAAACATCCATGCCACCATCCTGCACCTCATGGGTCTCGACCCCAATCAACTCTCCTATTTTTATGGGGGACTCGATCAGAAATTGGTGGGCGTCGAGGAGGTGAAACCCATTCAAACCCTTCTCGCCTAACGCCTGCGTGTCACAGAAGGTAATACGTGCGTCGACCGGTCTGGCCGCCAAAGTCACTCAACCCTGTTGTCACGTGATTGTCCGGCATTCGGCCAAAATCCTGAGCCTCATCGCTGCACACCCTCTGGTAATCGGCCCGTTCGAATGGAATTCAACTTGCCTTGCACCAGCAAGTAGATTTCCTCCGTTTTGGCCAGCTCGGGGTGATCGGAGGGAAATAGTTCTTGCTGAATCGAACGTGCGCGTCGCAACTCAGCCTCCGCAGCAACATACTCACCCTGTTTTCCGAGGACGAATCCTAATTTGAAACACGTTTCGGCGACGAGTGCAGGATTGTTTTTAGGCAATGATTCCAAAGTTTCTTTTGCCTCTCGATATTCCAATTCCGCCATCCCCAAATCGTTTTGCATGAGGGCGATCGTGCCCAGTTGAAGTTTCGCCTGAGCCAAGCTCAATCGTTCGTTGGGAAATGTTTCCAAAATATCGCAGACCTTTTGAAAACGCTTGCCAGCAGCCAAGGCGTCACCTTGCGCCAGAATCGCTTGCCCCAAATTGTATTCGCTATGGGCAACATCAACGGTGCTGGAGCCCAACAAACGCGTTCTCATCTCTAGGGCCGATTCTAGACAAGCGAGAGCCGGCTCATACTTCTTCGCGGCGACCAGGGTTACACCCAAATTACTTTTATGTTTGGCCAACTCCAGACTTTCGCCCCCCTCCAGCAGCTCCGCCACTTCAACGGCCTCGGTTCCGAAATCGATGGCATCGTCAAATCGCCCCAAAGTCGTGGCCACCGCAGCAGCAAGAGAGACGGCCTCCAACGTATCGGGGTGGACACTCCCCAGGACTTGCTGGCGTCGCCGAACCACTTCTTCGATGAGGGCAAAGCTCTCTTCGTAGAATTCGCCGCGGTCATAGCAAGCCGCAAGCTGGAAGGCCACATTCAAAGTGATATGGGATTCGACACCCCAGACTTCTTCGGCGAGCGTCTTGG
>JAKVCA010000059.1 GCA_022448315.1 Pirellulaceae bacterium
TTTGTCCCTTGAGAACAACGGTGGTTTCGCCTCAGTGCGTCTTCTGGGAGAAGCCATGAAATTGAAGGCTGGGGACACGGTCGTCGCGAGGGTGCGAGGCGACGGACGAACGTATACGTTCAACCTCTACGATCGCAAAGATTTTCGTGGCTATTCGTTCCGAAAGACCTTCAAAACGGAAAAGGACGAATGGATTGAAGTGGAGTTTCCTGTTGATGATTTCGTCGCCACATGGCGGGGCCGCACCTTCCGAAACCAGCAACTCGATGCCACCCGCGTCACTGGGCTTGGCTTTTTACTTGGTGATAAAAAGCCGGGTGATTTCAAACTCGACGTGGATTGGATCCGAGTCGAGCAGACGGAGGAAAAGTAGCACATCGAGAAGGGCAGCACCGGCGCGGTCAGACTCGGTTACCCCGACGGCACCCGGTCACGACAGATCAGGCAAAGGTACGTAGACGTTTTCCCGATCATCGTTCGCAAGAGATTTTTTTTAAGATCCGTTAAACACCAAATGACGTTCCGGTCTCTTATTTAGCGAAATAACTTCCAGTGGAGTTGGCCATGAACACGTTAAATGCGGCTCAGAAAGCTGTTTTGGTTGCTCTTGCTTTGGTCACCATCGCAGCTCCAGCCCTCCTCATTCTCGCCGCTGTATTCGCGAAGCTAGTTGAGATGAACTGAGGCATTTAAGAAACAGGACGCGGTTCTCTGCCGGCCGCGTGCTCCAATCCCGGACGGGTTCAATTGGGCTGCTGGCTCGCCATTGCCACAGCTCAGTTGAACCCTTTTTTGTGCGCATTCCTGTCAAATGTGTACATCTCAGATAGCACTCCGGGTGGTCATTATTTTCCAGCTGCAGATACTGAATGCAAAGCATCAGTTGGTGACACGGTCCTCCTCAATCAAGGCCTGAAAAGTTCGGCGGATTTCCTCAGCACTGCCCAATGTCAGATAGGCGTGATACGTAAATGTCAATCCCGGCGTGAGTGCGAAGGTGCGAAGCGGGGCGATGTACGAACAACTCGAACCTCGCCCGCCCTGGAAACGATAGGTCGTTGCCTCTAACGTGCCCGGAACACAAATCCCGACGCCGCGTCCCTGTTCGTCCACCCAAGCGGCCCATGGTTCAGAGAGACGGACCCGTTCGTTAGGCCAACCGGGTGATCGCCTTGTCAGCGTTCCGCCCTTCCACGGTTCACGTCCCTCGTAGGTCACGAGAGTGTGAAGACGTGGTGTCACGAAAACCGCAGGCGTTTCTTGATGTCTTGCGGCGTGTGACTTCTCGCCGTTGTAACTGAATTTGTATTTCATCTTGATGACATCCCCCTCAAGCTCCGCCCATTGCTCCATGAGACAGCTTTCGACGAGTTCACCTGAAGCCCAATGCCTCGGTATGGTCCGAGCGTAGGCCGTTGTTTCGGTCGACTTGAACTCCAGTACCTTGGCAGGTGTTCCCCGGTAGTCACCTCCTTGCACTGGATTGAACCGCCATGGTTTGTCTACCCACTTGGACTGATCAGGATCACCGTAGTAGGACTGCTGAACCAGTCGACCGCGGTCGTAGTGATTCAACACGTTGTTGTCGTTTTCAGTTGCAGAAAGGTAGGCAAGGGCGGCACCATGCGATTTGAGAAATCCAATTTTGAGCTTTTCATTCTGAAGGTAAACCCATTCCTCAGATTCTGTCTCACGTTCTTTGCCGCTCAATTTCCCCGGCGGAACAACTTCACCTGCCGGAGTTGGTACCAGCGTCAACAAAACGAGCAAACCTGAGTAAAACAATCTGCACGGAGGGCGTTTCTTCTGTCGCCTGGTCATTTCATTTTCCCTGTGACAATGTCAATGGACACCATGGTCATCAACACCAATTTCTTAAACGACTTCCTCGCGGTCAGACATCTTTGTGTGAACGTCTCCGCGGCGAGTTGTTGTATGGACTGAAGCCCTAGACGCACAATGTTATGGGCGTGAAAGAGTTATCGATGTGAAAAAGTTATCGGTGTGAAAAAACGCGGCCCATACTTCAAACATCTGAGATGCCCACCTGTTTTCAGACACGTACATCGCCTAACACGCGGCACCATGGTAGCGAAGGCAGTGGATCAGCCTCGTGCTTCCATGTCGCCCAGATTTCAAATTAAAATTCTATTCTCAAGTCCGCCGAGGCCACCACGAGTCGGGAATCAGAAAATCCGTACCCGAGTCCTGAGTCAACTCGCACGCCATTTCCAGGGTCGCTTGTCGCTGCCACGACATCTATGATCTTGACGGGCAGCGTGACACTCTTCCTGATCGTCCTTCTCGGGCCGCTGGTGTGGATTCTACGTGATGGTCTTGGGCCTTCATCAACCGAAAGCCGCGGCTTGCAAGCCTTCGAGAAAATGTTCCGGACGTTCTATTGGGGCCGCTAACCACCGTTGCGGCACTCACTTTTTTGGGATCTATGCTATGGCGAAAGCGAATCGTGTGAATCCTCAATGGGCCATGCGGATCTGAAGGACAAGCGTCCGAATTTCGTGTCTTATGCGAACTCGTTCATACTGAATATTTTGCGTGATCGCCACGAACATCCTTGAACGGCAATCCAGATCCAGCCTACTGGTTTTTTCCACAAACGGCAGGAATCTCGTTAGAATACTCACGTGCAACCTACCCCTGTCCTGGTCGAGGACATTCTCGACGAATCCAAGTGACGGCAAGCCCGCTTCATAGGAATCCCAATGCGTCCAATCAGAGCCATATCCCGTTTTGCGTTTGTCATCCTCATTTTTGCGGGCTTGCTGGGATCCACCAGTTCGTCACAAGAACGATCGCCGCTCGAGCAACAACTTCTCTCGGAGCCAGCGAATTCGATCGCCGAAGATGCTCGTGAACTGGGTGATGCGACTCGGGGTGCCGTTCTCTTCCACCAACCGTGGCTGAGTTGCACCCAGTGCCACGCGGTGACTGACGGCGATGAACCGCTCGGTCCCCATCTTGGAAAAATGGACCCGGCCACCACGAATGAGCAGCTTATCATGGCGATTCTCGAGCCCTCACGAGAGATCAAAAAGGGCTATGAAACCACTTTGGTCGAAACGGTTGATGGGGCGACGTTGACAGGCCTTCTCGTCAGTCGGTCGAATGACCAGATTCGCCTCAGAGATCCGTCAACTCAAAGGCTCTTGACACTTCCCACCGAAGATATCGACACGATCGAAGCAAGCCCACTATCGATCATGCCCAACGGGCTGATTGCCCAACTCAACAGCCGGCAGCAGTTTCTCGACTTGCTGGCCTACCTTATGGAACTTCGCGATGGCGGCTTGGCCAGAGCACGCCAACTTCAGCCACTGCCATCTCAATATGCCAGCCAACCTCTGCCCGAATACGAGGCTCAGATTGATCATGCTGGAATACTCGGCACCCTAGACAACGAGGCTTACCAACGAGGTGAAGCGATCTACCAGAGACTGTGCGTCAACTGCCATGGCACGGCAAGCGAACCCGGCTCGCTCCCGACATCCCTGAAATTCGCCTCGGGCAAATTCAAGAACGGGCATGATCCATTTTCGATGTATCAAACACTGACGCGTGGATTCGGTTTGATGGTCGCCCAACGCTGGATGGTCCCCCAGCAAAAATATGACGTGATTCACTACATTCGTGAGAGCTACCTTCGAGAACACAATCCCGACCAGTATTTTGAGGTGACCGATAAATATCTCGCCGAACTCCCCAAAGGCGACTCACGTGGCCCTGAACCCTCGAATATCGAACCCTGGCAGCAGATGGACTATGGGCCAAGCCTGATCGGAACGTTTGAAATCGGCAACAACGGCCAAAACTTTGCGTACAAAGGAAACGCCATCCGACTCGACGCGGGCCCTGGCGGGGTTGCGAGTGGGCGTGACTGGATCATCTACGACCTCGACACCATGCGGGTGGCGGCCGCTTGGCAAGGGCAGGGCTTCGTTGACTGGAACGGCATTAATTTCAATGGTCGGCACGGAATTCACCCGCGGATTGTCGGTGACCTCCTGTTTCAAAATTTAACCGGCCCCGGCTGGGCAGGTCCTGACGAACAGAGCTTCGAAGATCCGAGATTCGTCGGCCGAGACGACCGAAAATACGGACCACTGCCTCAGGATTGGGCGCACTACAAAGGCATGTATTCCCACGGTCCCGACACGGTCCTGAAATATACCGTGGGTGAGACCGAGTTAATGGAAATGCCTGCCATGAAGCATATGGGAGATACGGCGGTCATCCTCCGGCACCTGCACATCCGTCCCAACAAGACGCCCCTCGTTCTTCAGGTGGCTCATCTTGCCGGCACAACGACTCTGGAACCGTTGGTCAATGATGGCACGTTTGTACTCAGCCAGCCCGAACAGAATCGCACGGCTGACGATCCGGGCGAGGGCCCGTGGTTCGATGGCAAACATTATGTCTCCGTGAACATTGACGGAAAGAAAGGGTCAAAGCTCAATCTCTACGACAAGGATTTCACGATCCTCGCCCGAATCAAAACCCGGAAGGACGGAGTCATTTTTGCAAAGACCGAACCGGGACCCGAATGGGTTCCAGACGGCAAGGCCATGTTTATTCGAGGAGGCCGATTAACGTACGACATCGGCTGGGTGGGTGCGGTATCCGGCGGCACTCGTATTGACGATCATCGTTGGCACACCGTTGCCGCTGTTTATGAAGCTGAATCCGAAAAACTTGAATTGTGGGTCGACGGAAAAAGGGATGGGACCGGGCGATTGACTCCCAGCGACCGGGTTTCCAAGCACGAAGTGCGGATCGGTTTCTCGGCCCCCAACTTCCCACCGAAACCGAATTTTGAGGGAGCGATCGAGGACGTTCATTTTTACCAGCGAACCTTAGCCGAAGAAGAACTCGTCGCTTTTGAAACGTCGAAACTGGATTCCAGCCAAGCGCTCATCGCGCACTGGGCGTTGACCGGACAACGTCAGGCAACGGCTCCGGATTCGGGAAGCCATGAACTTGTCGGAAAGTCCCAGCGGCTGGAAAAAGCGGGCGATGCGAGCTTAGTCAACTCTGCGAGTCCGTTCCTCGCGGGAGTTCTTGGCGATGCAGAGGGAGTCACCTGGTCGCAAGACGGTCAGGGGAACTTGAGACTGGAATTTCCCATCAGCGATCGCACCCGACAATTGACCATCTACCATGCGACTGACGTCGAGGAAAGCGTTGCCAAAGATTGGGTAAGCCAGTGGCGAGAAGACGACGAACCGATGGATTTGACGGGCAAGGTTCAAGGTGGCCCCACGCGATGGCCCGAGGTTCTTGAGACGACAGCCCACATGCAAGCCACGGACGGTCCCTTTGCCGTCGATGTCCTTGACTACCCAGAAGACAATCCCTGGTTTTGTCGCATGCGACTCACAGGCTTTGATTTCTTTGAGGGAGGTGACGCGGCAGCAGTCGCCGACTGGGATGGGAATATCTGGCTGGTCGAAGGGCTGAACGGCCTTCCGGAAAGGCTAACCTCGACTTCAGGATCGACAACCACGTTGACGTGGAAACGGATTGCGTCAGGCCTCTTCCAACCTCTCGGGGTGAAGATTGTTGACGGGCAGATTTACGTTTGCTGTCGAGATCAAATCTGCATCTTGCATGACCTCAACGGCGACGGTGAGACGGACTGGTATCAGAATTTCAACAATGACCACCAGGTAACAGACCACTTCCATGAGTTCGCCATGGGTTTGCAACGCGACAACGATGGGAATTTCTATTACGCCAAAAGTGCGAGGCACGCGTTGACCGCGTTGGTCCCCCATCATGGGACGTTGCTCAAGGTTTCGCCCGACGGCAAGTCCACCGAGATTTTGGCCAACGGTTTTCGTGCGGCAAACGGGGTCTGTCTGAATCCCGATGGCAGCTTTTTTGTCACAGATCAAGAGGGCCACTGGAATCCAAAGAACCGAATCAATTGGGTTCGCCCCGGTGGGTTCTATGGCAACATGTTTGGTTACCACAACGTCACGGACTCTTCGGACTCCGCCATGGAACAGCCACTCTGCTGGATCACCAATTCGTTTGATCGCTCTCCCTCCGAGTTGCTTTGGGCAGATACTCAACGTTGGGGCCCCCTCAACGGAGTCCTCCTGAATCTGTCGTACGGCTATGGGAAAGTTTACGTGGTTCCCCACGAAAAGAAGGGGAACCAACTGCAGGGAGGCATGTGTGAGTTGCCCATTCCTCAATTCCCCACTGGGACCATGCGGGGGCGTTTTCGGCCCGAAGATGGCCAACTCTACCTTTGCGGCATGTTTGCGTGGGCCGGAACCCAACATCAGAATGGGGGCTTTTATCGCCTGAGATACACGGGTGAGGCTGTCCACCTCCCCATCGAACTGAATGCTGATGCTGAGACCATAAGACTCACGTTTTCGGGTGAGTTGGACGAAGAAGCCGCCCAGCAACTCGATCATTATTCGATCAAGGTCTGGGATTTGAAACGGACGGCCAATTATGGGTCAAAGCACTACAACACCAAAGAACTTCAGGTGACGGCCGCTCGAATCTCACCGGATCGACGATCGGTCGAACTCACGGTTCCTGGACTTCAGCCCACCTGGTGTATGGAAATCCGCTACTCGTTACGGGGCAGCGAAGGCGAACCCGTGAACGGAATGATTCACAATACGATTCACTCGACCGAGTAGATGGGCGAATCGAGAGGTCGACTTTCAGCAACCCGTGTCCTGTAGAAAGTGACCAGGCAGGTCACATGCAAGCAGAGCATTCAAACTGCCTGATTGACCTCGGCCGGGTGGCGGCCTTTTCGATTCACAACCGCTCGCGTTCCAGATCGACACTGCGAGCGAGGAACCAGTACGCGATGCAAACGACCGTACCCAGGACGGCGCAGCCCGTCCAAAGAATAACGGGGCCGGCGACTTCGTAGATCCAGCTGCCCGCCGCGGGAGCCACAATGATGGCGGTGGAGTAAACAAGGCCCATGGTGGCCATGTATCGACCGCGGTTGGCATCATTCGCCCGATTTGAGATGAAGCCAGCCAACAGGGGAGACTCAAGCATCTCTCCGAATGTCCAGACGAGTAAGGCAACGGTGGCAAACCCAAGAGTGTTGCCCCACGGCAACATTCCAAAACCCAACCCCACCAGCAGGGCCCCGATCCCCATCGGTCGCAGCGGGTTGGTGTGCTGCAATCTCTGAACCAGCAACATTTCAAAAGCGACGATGATGATGGGGTTTAACGCCAACAAGGTCCCAAGCATGGCCTTGGACATTCCGTAGCCCTCAGTGAGGTAAAGAGGGACGGTGGAAATCAACTGAAAAAAAACGCAGGCCAATACCAGCGTCAGAGCCATCGTCATCACCATGATTCGGTCCTGCCACGGACCCGAGGTCGCCCTATCTGCGACCTCGTCGGAAGGGGGTTCGAGCGGTCGGAAATCCTTGAAGAGTTGCCACAGCAGCACCGCTGCGATAAGACAGGTTCCGCCGTCAACCCAGAACAGCCAAAGGTAACTTGCGGTTGCCAGCCATCCCCCCACCGCCGGCCCGAGGGCCATCCCAAGATTGACCGCCAATCGCTGTAACGCATAAGCCTTCGTACGCTGGTCGGGCAGACAAGTTTGCGCGACCAGCGTCGCTGAGGCAGGTCGAAAAGCCTCTCCCAGAATCGCCAACAGGAATAACCCTGATCCGATCGAAAGTGGACCTGTCCAACTTCCAAGGAGAAAGAACTGGACGGCGGCGGCAAGAAGACTGGCCGTCTGAACCCGTATCGGCCCAAGACGATCCGTTAACCAGCCTCCGAGATAAGTTCCCAACAGGCCACCGATCCCGTACACCATCACAAAGAGGCCCGCAGTTGCGGTTTCATAGCCTCGTTTTTCCGTAAGGTAGAGGGTCAAAAAAGGGAGGACCATCGTCCCACTGCGATTCACCAGGGCGACCGCGGCAACCAGCCAGGTGGCTTGGGGCAAGCCCCCATAGGCCTCGCGGTAGGCTGAAATGACCCGTCTCATCGTTTAACCCTGATCGTTGCCCCGCCTTTTCACACCGGAGCGCGAAGGGCGTGTCACTGAAAAAATTGGCCAGAGAGTCGACCTGATTCACCATCGATAACGCCGCTTGATCGACTCAAACCATCGTCTACGCAAGGGCGTCGGTCGCGCTTATCCGGTTTCGGCGAATTCCGAAACCGTTAAGCGAGTGCCGCAAAGTGCGTGTCATCAGGGACTGCGTCAAGGTGGTTTGCAGGCATGAGAATGGCAAGGGGGGGTGCTGCCGGTGACCTTCGACCGAACCGATCCATCGGATCGGTTTTGGAGTCAGTTTGTCGGGGGAAACTCGCAGAAAACCCCCGACATGCCGACATGGAAAACGCATCCATTTGACCATGAAGGGCCAAGATCCTCGGACGGGCTCACAACGGCGAAGCAAGTTTCAAGCCGCGGTCGAGTGGAGCGGCGACGAACACTTACCATGGGCTCGAAAGGGCCCCAAGTCCAAGATCGGCCAAATTTGCAACCCCGTGCAAAAGGTTCCAATCGGCATTTAAAACAAACCTAAGGACAGGGTTATCACGAGGCGGACGGGACTCTTTGCCGTCCATCTCGGTCGACCTGCCAAGACTGTCGACTTTGGACGTCAAAGCCCGTCAACCAACCTCCGCCCCAACAATAAGTGTCCAGACAAATCACGTGTCCCAGATCAAGAATTTCACCGTCTCTCTGCGGCGTGTGTCCGACCACAACGGTTTTGCCCGATTGATGGGCAGGCGGCCACTTTTTTCGATGACGTTGCCAGATCAGCACCTCTGGATCCTGGTTGCACATGGGCAGTTCCGGATCATAACTTGCATGCATAAAAAGGTGCGTTTCAGTCTCGTGGAACGCCACGCAAGCTTCGAAGAATTGGTGATGAGCGACCGTGTAAACCTCTTCGCCTGAATGGTATGCGTCCGCCTCGGGACGCTCAAGAAAATGCAACCTCATCTCTTCGCGTACCATCTCGTCGTGGTTCCCCAACAAAGCGACAAGATGACACTCGCGTTGAAGTTGGATTAAACGGTCAAGTACGCCGGGACCGTTGGGACCGCGGTTCACATAATCACCGAGCAATACCAGCGTGTCTTCACTTTGTGGGCGTATCCACTCAAGAATTTTTTCCAAGGCAAAGCAACATCCATGGATATCCCCAATGGCAATGACCCGACCATCCATGTTCAACCAACCTCCTGCTGACTGAATGTGATCCGTTTCGATCGCGAATCATCGATCTTCTTGTTTGCCGGCACGAACGCGAGCGAATTGTGATTTCGCAAAAGACAACTCATTCACGAGCAAAGTGAAAGTGTTTGGCAGTCAAACGATGAAGGAAACTTCACATTCACCCCGCCTGCTCGACTGTTAACAAATCCTTAACTTAATCTTCGCGAACATCATATTACGCGTCTACCCCACCTCAACTGTCGCGTGAAATACTGTTTTTTCTGGGGTTCGGTGATGTTGATGGAGTTTGAATCAAGGCGTTGATCCGCGGTCGCTTTTCCTCCTGCCGATCCAACGTTGCGTCAAACATGAAGATTTGATGAGGGAATGTGTATTTCACCGTTTTCTCATGTAAATTCGTCGAAACTTAGCAGGAAGCTCACAACAACAGACGGACGAGCATGATGCGAGCAGCAGTTCAAGATGCATTAGGAACCCGACGGTGCGAAACTCGCGATGCGGGAAATCGTGCCCTGGACGCGGACCCAACTCTTGGGACGATGCGACCCCGAATGGATGTTTCGCACCAGATCATGTTGAAATTTCAATCCACAAGGCTGACGATCGCCACAAGCCTCTTGCTCGCCTTGCAAATTGGTGTGGTCGCACCTCTCGTTCTGCTCTTCGATATCAGCGGACTTGCCGCTCAGGAAGCGAACCAAACCACGGTCGTCGCAAGCGAGCCCATTTTCGTGAGCACGAACAGCTACTCACTCGCTCGGCTCGAAAGAATTGAGGCACAACATCTTCCGCCAGCATTAATCGAAGGACCTGCCAACTACACCAACTTGGCGGCCTTCTACGAGGCCTCCAATGTTCAATTGGCGGCGCGACTCGCTGAATGCAAGGCTCGCTTCGAGACCCCGGTTTCCCGTCCCATGAACCGAGTCACGCTGATTTCAGGTGTCGCGGGCGCCGGAAAAACCTTTTTGAAGAAAATGGTTTTTCGCAAAGAGTATCCTGCTGACGTCGTTTGCAAGTTTGATTTGCGTGAGCTTTACGGCGACTGGCAATCCGTGGGCAGAGTGGAAGCCCGCCCGGACCTTGCGGGTGAGGGCGTGGTCTTCAACAGACTGTTGGCGATCAAGGGCCCGAAACTCAACCAGATTCGCGACTACCTGAGTCAACAGACGGGCCACTTCTTTGTCATCGATTCACTGGATGAAGTTCATACGGATGACAGCCAATGGATTCTTGAGCAAATTGAGCAGTTTGTCTTCGAATCGCAGCGACCATTCCTGCACGTGGTTGTGCTGGGGCGGGGTTCGTCCTTTCGCGATTACTGGGCCCAACACCACGCGGATCGCCCACATGAGGCGATGGCGTTGTTCAACCTGGCCCCACCGCAGCTCTCCACAACGGGAGACCTTCGAGTCTCCACGTGGAACTACCATTGCTTTCGCAATCAACTGTCATGGAAAGACGTGGATCAGGGGCCATTCAAGCTTGAGGATTTTACGGCGTGGGAGCGAGCAGAATTTCGACGCGAAGGTGAGTTCGCGAACGTCTCCATGGCCTCCGACAGAACGGTGGACGCCTCGGTGGAAAAAACGTTTTCGGAATGGGCTCAAGCACGCCCGTTCATGAATGACATGCTACGAAACCTCGCGGGCAACTCCATGATTCGTGAAATTGCTTATGAGAGACTTCGCGGGAATCTCAACTGTAGCGAACCGATCTTGAAACTCGCTTATTTGAAGGCTTGTCTCGACCGCAACTCAGGGAGCCATGGTCGACCCTCGCCAGAAGACACAGAACTCAGCCGACTGTACCTTCAGTTGCTCGTTGCAACTGCCCAACGCATGGCCGAACCCAAACGGCTCAACGAACAGGGCTTCTTCCAACCGGAGGCCGAAGAGACGGTTGAAATTCTCCATGACGGCCAGACGCTGAAATTTCCTCTGCAACGCATTCTGGAGCGTTCCGGTCTGGTCTACGTCGATGCGTCCCGAATCAACGAACCGGCATATCGCTTCGAACCGCTGTGGGTCCACCGCACGCTGCTTGAGGCGGCGAATGACGGGATGGAAGAGGTCCTGAAGGCAGATCAGCAACTTTTTTCTCAGGCCCGCTGATCTAAAAACCGGTTAGACGAACGCTCAGGTGGCAGGCCTGACACCAATGCCCCTCTTTCCTGAAGCGTATCACTCCGAGGGCATTGCAAGCTTGAAACGCTCCGATTGCTGCAGGAACTGTTGAGGATTGCCGAACGTCACCTGATCAATCATGCCCGTCGTGTGCCCCCGACGGGCAAGTTCCAACCGCGCTTTCGGGACGGCCGTCGGGAGGGTCCGAGCGTGGGATCTTTTGGCTCGTCTCCGTTCGCCCCATAGAATCTAACATCCTAGGGATCACCCATTCAAATCATGAACCACTTGTTTGGCAAACTCTTGGGTTATCGCAGTAAGGGTGTGGAGGATGAATAACGGCCAACAAATATTTCTGGCAGCAATGGACCTCGGCATATGTTGACCCCGAGAGAATGGAAGTGATCTCGCTTCAGTTGCAAGTGGTCGAATTCAGCGGTTCCGCCTAGGGCGGTTGTAACGGTTTAACCGCTCGGCACCGACAAAAGACTGACCAGGGAACTCATGCTATGATCTTGGATGCAAACTCCGCCATTACTCCTAGTTTAACCTGAATTTGGAGTAACGCTGATCCCCAATTCAGCCGGCAGGCTCAGTTTGCGTCCGCCGCAATGAGCACTACCAGTCGCGAAGAGTCGGCAATTCGCAACGATTAAGCGGGCCGAGTTTTAAGAAGTCATGTCTCAAGAGGGTGTGGAGGCGTGACAGGTGGTTTTCTCCCTAATACAATCGACGTTAGGAATAGGACCTCTGCTCAAGTCCTCGATGGCGATGGGTTGGGTGCATCGAAGCCACTTGACGAGGGTCGTTCTGTTCTCAAATTGGCATGCCCATCTTCCTGTTGCGGCCGCCCAAGTGAACGAGATGCCCGAGGGTTTTCGTTCCGATCATGAGCACCTCCCAACCCTTTCTAAACTTCACGCTTGGATTTGAAATGAAGCTTCATTTGACTGCACTGCTTTATGTCCCTCTGTTTTGTGGCTTGCTGGCAATCAACAACGCCTACGCGTGGGTGCAAGAGAGTCAAACGACCGAGAAAGTCTCGAACAAAGACACCGGGAAAGCCGACGGCGCCGAGCAGGGCAATGAAGCCGAGCAGGCACCTGAGGAGATACTGGCAGGGCACTCCTACCACGGTGAAGTCTTCAACGAAGGTCCTCGACAAGCAGCGTACCTGATGGATGGGACCGGCAACGTGAAGTTTGCAGTTACCTCGGAAGTCGAGAATGTTCAAGCGTTCATCGAGCAAGGTGTTGGACAACTTCACGGATTCTGGTTCCTCGAGGCGGAACGAAGTTTTCGGCAAGCTCTGACGTTGGATCCCGAATGTGCAATCGCGTATTGGGGAGCCGCGATGGCAAACATGGGCAATCGTGACCGAGCAAAAGGCTTCATCGAAGAAGCGATGGAACGAAAAGACAAGGCGTCGCCCCGAGAACAAAAGTACATCGAAGCCTTGAGCACTTACTTGAAAGATGAGGCGAAAGAAGAAGCTGACAGACGGAAGCGAGGCTTGAAATACATCGAAGCGCTGGAAAACATCGTTCTCGATCATCCGGAAGACCTTGAAGCAAAAGCGTTTCTTGCGCTCTCCCTCTGGGAAGGCCGTCGAGATTCGCTTCCGGTTGTCAGCTACCATGCCGCAAGTGCGCTTCTGAGTGAGATTTTTGCCGAGAACCCCAAGCACCCCGCCCATCACTATCGGATCCATTTGTGGGATTACCGCAAACCCGAGAAGGCCCTCGAAGGCGCGGCTTGGTGTGGCCCCGCAGCACCTTCAATCGCCCACATGTGGCACATGCCCGGCCACATCTATTCGCGGTTGAAACGATACGAAGATGCCTGCTATCAGCAGGAGGCTTCAGCCCGTGTTGACCACGCCCACATGATGCGGGATCGAGTGCTACCCGATCAGATTAATAACTTCGCTCACAACAACGAGTGGTTGATTCGAAACCTGATCTTTGTCGGCCGAGTCAACGATGCCTTGGACCTCGCGAAAAACATGACCGAACTGCCCCGTCACCCCAAGTACAACGAACTTGGGCGAAGGGGCAGTGCGAATTATGGGAGACAACGCCTCTTCAATGTTCTCTGGAAATACCAACTCTGGGAGGAGGCACTTGAACTTGCGGATACGGCTTATCTCGAACCGTCGGACCGGGAAGATGAACAAGTCAAACGCCTTAAGCTGATCGGCAGTGCATGGGCTGCCACTGGGGATGCAGAAAACAAAGATTTGGTTCTGGCCGAACTGAACGAGCGGATCGAGAAACTCGAAGCCGAAAAAAAGGCCGCCGTGGAGAAAGCCGTCGAAGCGTTTGAAAAGAAAGAAAAAGAAGCAGCCGAAAAAGAGGCAGCGAAACAAGCGGAGGCTTCGGAAAATGACGAGGCCAAAACTGACGAGGCTGAGTCCAAGGAAGCCGAGACCTCTGAACCGTCCGCTGAGAATGAGGAAGATGCTGACCAGAAGAAGGCGGATGAAAAGCGGGCGAAAGCCTTGGAGAAGGCGAAAAACGATGCCACTCGGTCCATCGATAGTCGTTTAAAAAAACTCCGCGGTGCCGTCGATGTCATCGAGGGTTATGTGGCTCAACACGACGAGGATTACAAAAAAGCGTGGGAAAAACTCAAAAGCGATGGCGAGCAGGACAAGGCGTGGGTCGCCGAACTCCAGTATCTCGCAGGTGAAAAGGAGGAGGCCATCAAGGCGCTTCGCTCCCAAGTGGACCGTCGCAAAAATGAGGTGATTCCGCTCGCCATTCTGGCCAGTATCTTGGAACAAGATGACCAACACGACGAGGCCAATCAAGTTTTTGAGCAACTCCGGGACGCCTCCACCTCGATCGATCTGGAACACCCCCTCTTTTCCCGCCTCCATCCGATCGCCAAGAGGTTAAATCATGGGGATATTTGGCTGAAAGAATACGCGGCGGCTGACGATCTTGGCCCACGCCCGGATCTCGATGAACTCGGACCTTTCCGTTGGCAACCCTCACCGGCGCCGTCTTGGACACTGGTCAATGCGGCGAGTGAAAAGAAATCGCTATCGGATTACAAGGGCAAGCCTGTCATTGTCGTCTTTTACCTCGGCTACGGCTGTCTGCATTGCGTTGAGCAACTTCAGGAATTTGCACCGGTGATGGACAAATTTACCGAGGCTGGAATTGAGATGGTTGCAATCAGTTCCGACGATCAGGAGGGTTTGATTACGGGCCTGAAAAACTTTGAGGGCGAAATGCCTATCCCCTTACTGGCCAACCCCGACCTGTCAATGTTCAAAGAGTACCGTTGTTTTGATGACTTCGAAAACCAACCGCTGCATGGGACGTTCATCATCGACGCAAACGGCATGGTGCGGTGGCAGGACATCAGTTACGAACCCTTCATGAATCATGAATTTTTATTGAAAGAGTCAACTCGCCTGCTGGACCAGTCCTCTCCATCGAAGAGCAACTTAGAGGCGGTTTCGACGCGGCTCGCTCCCCAGAAGCCGTCGCAACGGCCGTCAGGCGTGCGAAAAACTGGCCGAAGGCATTGGCTCGTCCGTCTTGTTCGCCCCTGATTCGTGCAATTGTCTGCCTCAACCTTGCGGTTTTAGGGTGACGCGTCAGCAACGGCGCTACCCTGAACATTTCCGCCCGGATGTTCGACAGGCGACGCTCCTCGTTCTGTCGACGGAACCACGGGAGACTTTCGTGCTGATCGGTCCGGCGTTCGGCCTCCACTTGATTGCAGCCGAACAGAGAACATGGGAAGATAAAACCGCGTCATTTTCCACGGGCTGACTCGAGCGAGACCATTGAGGCCCCACAGAAGTTTCGGCGTCAATCGTGGAAGGCCAAGTTCTCGACGTTCCCGTCCCACGACTCTCTACCTCAACGCAATCGTTCCCGCCCATGAATCGCGATATATCCTGCATCGTCTGCGTCTTCCCGTTACTCGCCGTCCTCATGGTGCCAGTCATTCATTCGAAAGCCATTCAAGCCGAGGATTGGCCCATCGTGTATGAAACGGATTTTGAAAAGGGTGCGGATCGTTGGAGCCCGACCGAGAAAGATACATGGAAGATCAAATCCACAGAGGGCGGCCATGTTTACAGTCAGTACACGAAAGCCGGCACCTTCAAACCGCCTCACCGAAGTCCCCACCACATCTCACTCATCAATGATCTCAAGCTGAAATCCTTCCAACTCGACGTCGATGTCAAGTCGACGCACCCGGATTACGGCCACCGTGACGCATGCCTGTTTTTTGGTTATCAGAACCCCGCCCAATTTTATTACGTCCACCTTGGTCAAAAAATGGACAACCATGCGAACCAGATCTTTATCGTGAATCGGGCCGACCGCACAAAAATAAGTTCCAAAACGACCCCAGGGACCCCGTGGGATGACCAGTGGCACCACGTTCGGGTCATCCGTGACGCGGAGAAAGCGACGATTCAGATCTTCTTCGACGACATGAAAACGCCGGTCATGGAGGCAATGGATAAGAATTTCCTCTGGGGCCAACTTGGCCTCGGGTCATTCGACGACACGGCCGATTGGGATAATCTTGTGGTTCGCGGCACGCTGTTAGACTGAATTTCACCGAATCCAACCATTCGCTGGCATCGCTCAATTCGGGGAAACCTTCGGTGTCGAATCGTGCAACAAAAGGTTGTCGATAGGCTTCCCATCAACACCGGGCATGGGACTGACTGTTGCCCCAGCCATCCCACAAGATCACTCGCTTCGCGCGGTGCGTGTAATCCTTTGATGGAATCAAAAAAAGAAAGCGTCCAGACCCACCTGGACGCTTTCTTCCCGCTTCGAGTGACCGGCACCGCGCAGTACCGATCTCTCATTTCCCTACGCATCGTAGAGGCTATTGATTCTGGATCGTGTTTTGGTTTCCGATAATGCGATTGTTGTAGGTTGGAGCCGATCTTGGCAAAGGTTGTGGCGGTAACCGTTCCCGGGTGACGTCGGGGTAGTCACCATTAGTCCACGAGGGTGGGAACCCTCCGCCGTTGATCACTCCAGAGGGACCGTAAGGACTACCAATTCCTCCTCCGACACCTCCGACACCGCCCATGCCACCCGCACCGCCATAAGGTGTGGGATCACCGAAACCGTTACCACCAAATCCGAAGGGCTGCGGCCTCCAGTTGGGATAGGGCGTGCTGAAAGGTCGATAGGGATATCGCCATTCTCCGTAGGGCCGAATCGCATCTCCATACTGGTCGACAAAGTAGTAGTAATCCGCACTGTCACCCACCTGCAACGCGCTTCTCATGCTACGGTAGACAATCTGGTTGGCGTTGGGCGTGTGATAGACCGGCGCAATCGGCTGGTACTGGTTCACACGGTAGCCGGACCGACTGCTGTGCGTATATCGCGCAGGGGAAGTGAGCCAATCACCGGCCCGAACCGCCTCGGCCGATCCGGCAACAACGACCAGCGCCGTCACCCACTGGAATAAAAACCGTCGAGTGAGATTCATCATAGAGTCAGCCTCGATGAGTTGACGCCACAGAACCGTTTCTCGCCTATGACATTCGACGTGATGCGAAATATCACGATTGAGCGGACGTAGCGTTCAGTGCAAGTTTCAGTCTAACCAGACCGCGTTCCCACCTCATTAAAATCCCATAATTTGAAGAAATTCGAAAGGGATTTGGCGACGTTCAGTCACCGAAAAACAGGGTTTTACCGTCTGTAGTACTTGGCATTTGCCGTCGCCCAAGATCGACCGTCCCGTTGCATCGGCAACTTCGCTGATCCTGGCTGAATGTCCGACGTTGCTCGCCCTGCTCTAGGAGGCCACTCAACGCCCACCGGCGGGCGAGCGTTTTCTTCTTGGTTCACGATTTTGGGACGACCATCACCTGTTCGGTTTCCGGATCGTATCGATAGACTTGGCCCTCGGGGAGTTCCGGGAGTTGAATCCGATTGGCCGCGATGATCTCGGACATGAACGCCTCGTGGCTTTTCGGCCCCGAGCCATCCCCCAACGCCTTATAGAGTTGTAAGGCTTTCGGGATGTGAATTTCAAAGGCGATTT
>JAKVCA010000006.1 GCA_022448315.1 Pirellulaceae bacterium
GGTCATTAACATTCTTGAGCCACTTGGTCAGACAAGCCGTCTGATCACTGTCCAAGTTGCCCACGACGAACAAATCGGTATCAAGACCACCATCGGTTGGAATTCCGTTGGTGGAGTCGTAGATCGCGCTTGACCCACCGGTCATCACGAGTGAATCCATTCGATCGGGATAGTTGTTGTTTCCATACGTTGTTCGGTAGAACTCCAAGTTCTGCGCGAGTGCAGCCTGGGTGTTTGCCTGCGCTCCATAATTCGCAGCCCGACGTAGCCAGCCGACCAAGGGTACTGCGAGACCCGCAACAATCGCCAAAATCAAAATGACCATTGTCAATTCGATCAATGTGAAACCGCGACGATTTCCTCGACGCGATCTTGCAAACAGCCTCTTCTTCGAAACCTTCATCTCTTCAATCTCCAATGCCAACTTGTGCGGCTATAAAAATGGATGAAACCGGAACGTGCTCACGGATGGTTCCGGCAAGGTGAGTAAGTCTCCACCGCCGTCGAGACGCGATAAGTAGCTAAGATGTTCTTCCGAGGGTGGGCTTCGTGGTTTGAGCCGTGGTACCCTCTCCGGAACAACTTAGACACTGACTGCCTCGGCTCACACGACCAACAGATGAGTCGGCATCAAGCCAGTCAGGCGAATGACGGAGCGGTTTTGGCTAGCTAAGAGCTTGCTTGCGGAGTGATGTTGAGAATCAATCTCAATAAAGGATCGTAGATGCGGCGGAAACCGATGTCAATTATCAATCTGGTAAAATTGAAATTTTTCTCGAGAGCTCGCTCTAGCGGGCCCACGGGAGAAAAATGAGCAACTTGTCCCGCTGCTAGGTGAGTTGCGATGTTTGGCGTTGCGTCAAAAGTTTTCCGACGATTTGAAGTTAGAAACATTCACGAATTTGGTTACCGGCGTGTCACCCAAGATGAGCACGTGAGCCAGGGTCCCGATACAGTTCGTGCACGCCGACCGTGCCGTCCAACTTGGGAGGTCGCGATTGGACACGCGGCAAGGACGAATCGCAAAGAATTGTTTTTTTGTTGACCTGATTTCGATCGCTGAACATACTCACCTTGGTTTATTGGTTGAAGAATCAGAACTTTTTGACCACCGCAAAGCAAGATTGTTCTGGTATTTCAGCACTGGATTTCGATGGATAAGTTTGAATCAAAATAAAGATCATTGCGATAGAGGTAATTTCGTGAATATTGCACTTAAGTCATTTACAGTTATAGCTTTATGTTCCTCCGTTTCGGCTTTCGCGCAGGACCCCTCATCCGAGGAACCCCCCATCAGCGACCCGACGGTTGAATCGGCTGAGATCAAGACTCAACTCGATTCGATTCGTGGCGTTGAGGAAATGGGTTTGCTCAAACAGCAACTCGCCGAGTTGACCCAACAAAATCAGCAATTGATGCAAAAATTGTTGGAGGCAACCCAGAAAATTGATGCGATGGCGGCTGAGATGAATTCCCTTCGTGAGGGCCAAGAGGAGACAGCGAGGCGACGTTCGGCGTTGCCTGAACTCCAACTCGTCACTCAGATCCGCACCGATTCCATGAATCAGGCCGAACTTGCTGCGGCGGGCCGAACCTATCGGATTGCTGATGGCCGTCCCTTCAGACTCATGCTTAGCAACGAAGAATCGCTCACCGCACTGCCAAGTTTTTTGGAGGACGGAACCATCGAGATCAAAATTGAGGACCTCGAAACCGTCCAATTGTTGGCGTTTCGCCCCTCTCCGCCCCTACCGTCCAGCGAGGGTTCGGATGAGTCTAAGTAAGCTTGAGGGTGGGTGTTAGAATCGTCAGAATTGCGATTATTCGAAAAATCTGTACGAAACTCACCATATAGATTCACGAAGAATCCGCTCGAAGATCGATACGCTTCGTATAACAAATCGGTCGCCGCGAATGCGGATTAAGAATGCGGGCCCCAGCGAAGTCGCCAGGTTAGACCGACAGCTTGCAACCTGGTTTTGGCTTTTTAGCCGACGTCTTTTTGGATTTACTGGTAGCCATGGATGGTCGCCCGTTTCGAATTGCTGGGTGTTTTCTATTGATTGCTTCGGCCGTCCAGAGTGGTGGCTGCGCGACTCTCTGGCAAACCGCACCCCATCAGGATTCGGCGAAGCCCAACGTCCAATGCGATGCCTCTTGGTTTCTGCAGAATCCCTCGAAAGAGATCATCGAGCGTGTCGCTAAGGACCGAGAGACCCACATCGAAAATGTGATGGCGACACGTGCGAATGGCGTCGTCAGCATTTCTCTGAATGAAGCGATTTCCGGTAACGTCGAGACTCGCGATCAACGCCAAAATTCTTCCTCAGCTTCTCCAGTAATGGAATCGCTACCGGGCGTTGAAGACCAGGCTAAAGCATCGTCGAACAGGAGCAGTTCAGGCGGCCTGATGATCGAAATTAAGGGAGGAGCGAAGTATGCTCGCTAAGAATAACATGACGTCTCTCGCTTGCAGCGGAGCGTTTTCAAAATGTTTAGTAACGCTTGTATTGTTTTTAGTTCTTGGCGCAAGTGCTTTTGGACAAAACACAAGTTCCGTCGACCGGAGCAAGCAGAAAGATCAGTTGATCGAGACATTTCAAACGGACGGTCGAAGCGTCCTTGAGATCATCGATGTGCTGAGTGAATCTTCGGGCCTCAATATCGTTGCAACGCCTGAAGCTGCTGAGAAGAAGGTCACGCTCACGCTTCGTGATGTGAGGGTGATTGATGCGATCGAGATCATGGCCAAGATCAGTGGCTTGTGGTACCGGGAAGAAGAAGAAACGGGAACCATACGCCTGATGACAACCGAACAGTTTCAGGAAGATCTGATTGTTTTTCGAGAAGATGAAACCCGAGTTTTTACCCTTTTGCATCCAAACGCACTGTCCATCGCACAAACCATTCGTAGTCTTTATGGGCCAAGGGTTATTCTCTCCTTGCAACCTTTCGACGATGACCTCCTGATCGGAACACGTGGAATGCTTGGACTTGGCGGCTTCGGCGGAGGATTCGGTGGCGGGTTCGGTGGTGGACTTGGCGGATTCGGCGGAGGCATGGGCGGATTCGGCGGAGGACTCGGCGGATTCGGCGGCGGCATGGGCGGATTCGGCGGAGGCATGGGCGGATTCGGCGGTGGCATGAACGGACTTAATGGTCAAAACGGGATGCCGTTTGGAACAGAGCTTTTCGACACCAAAGAGCTGCCCGGCGAAACATTGACTGCTGACCAGCTCGCAGCACTTCAACGGCGAGCCATGCTCTCCGAAAGGGGACAAGAGGGCGTGAGTTCCGAGGACGTTCAGGACGTCACCTCACGGGAGCCTTTGATTTACGTCGCTCACAACAAAACGCATAGTCTTGTTATCATCAGGACCAGTGACGAAGAGGCCATGAAGGCCATTGAAAGGCTGATCCTCGATCTGGATCGCCCCACACCGGAAGTCCTTTTAGAAATGAAAATTCTGAAAGTGCGCTTGGTCGATAATTTCAAGTCCATTCTGGATGTGCAATACAATACTGGCCCTCAAGGCCCCTCGGCGGCTGAACAGACAAATGAAAACCCGTTCATCAACAATCCCGCAGCGGCTGCCGAGAATGTGCTGGGGATGGTCAATTCACCTGAAATTGGAGGCCCGTCTTCCTTCGTCTATCAGTATTTGAGCGACAACCTTCGGGCCCGCCTCGAGTTGCTCCAAGAAGAGCAACGTGTCACCTCCGTCGCCTCTCCAGTTTTACTGTCAAGCAATAATCGACCGGCACGAATCTTCGTGGGAGAGCAGCGCGTCATGGTGACCGGTGTAGACACGACCGTGATCGCTCCTGGGGTAGGCGGTGCAACCAGCAACGTGACTCCCCAAACCGAGGTGGTCAATATCGGGACAACCTTGTTTATTTTGCCAAAGATCAACGCCGACCGTAGTGTGACTCTTTCACTTTTCGAGGATCAGTCAGAAATTGATCCGAAGAGTCAAGACCTGCCTGTCTCTGATGGCAACGGTGGAATTACCAACTTCAAAATTGACTCGATCAGGACCTCGAACATGGAGGCCACAGTGGTCGCCCAAGATGGATTGACGATTGCGGTGGGCGGATTGATTTCTGATGAAAGCACCACCATCGAAAGACGCATTCCAGGTTTGCATCGGCTTCCCATGGTTGGGAATCTTTTCCGGCAGTTCCAAGACAACAACTCGAAGAACGAGTTAATCCTGTTGATCACTCCTCATGTGATCACCACCCCAATGGAAGGCCATTACAAGTCGGAAGCTAGAATCAAGGCGTTGTCGGACCACCCCAATGCGGCGACATTCGAAAAGAATTCCAGCTCGCTTGGTACCGCCGGAAAAGTGCTTCCCGGCAAGGTCGAAGGTGATGACAAATGGGCAGAACACGAGTGGGATGAGACAGAACAGCCAAAATGGCGTTCGATTAGCGACGAGGCTGATTCCAAAAAAGAAAGTCCTTGATCACAAGTCGAAGTACGCAGTGCCAATCATCTGAATGAGGCTCACGTCGCGGTCAGGATCGTGGATTCCAATGGAGTCCGCGAACTGCCGTTGCGTGAAGGCACAGCTCTCAAGCATAGGTTTCCGTTACCCGCAACCAATCGCTCGGCTGCTTGTGTCCCCCATTTTGTGAACGCTTCCAATTTGATGGGAGCGAGCGAAAACTACTTGGTAAGCACCAAGCGGCGGGTGCGCGTCAAAGTCAGCCGATAATATTGGTCGTCCACTCGGATGTAGACCATTTTCTCCCCACCGGCCAGATCTTTGAAGTTTAAAACCTTGGTGCTACCGATCATCTCCGGGCGATCTGCTCCTGAGGGACGAGGTTCAGACGTCTCATCTGACTCATCGGTGGGTTCGTTCTCGGAAGCCATTTTCTATCGTCTCCGATCTGCTGTCAGGGGGTCGCTTGCACCGCAGCCGTAAAGGACGACCCATGTGCACAAGCTGAAAGCAAAGATTGTGGAGAGCCCAAGTGTCAACCGTTGCCTCAGAGGGTACGGTTCGCAGGTCGGCGATTCGCGAGTTTATTTCTGCCAGGCAGCACAAAGAAGCGATTGCGGACCCCAGAAGCACATCTGATAAAGGGCTCGTCATGATGCTGGCCTAGCAGGGCGATGCCGCTGGCTTGCTCAAACCAACTCCCAACTGTTGAGAATTGATCTCAATAAGAATATTTAATTTACCGACAGATGCAAGGGGAGTTTGCTTCATCTAACGCCCCAAAGCGGATTTTGTGCAAGATTTTTTCATCCTCGGTATCCCTCGGGTCCAGGACATTGGGCTGCGTGCTGTATCCGGCGGCAACCGACTAGCAAGACTCGCGTGAACATCGTCACCCTTAAATAGGGATAGGGGTTCGCTTTTTCTCCGGGATAGATGCTTGACCGTTTCACCAGAGCTCGCATTAATCCGTCATCAGCGAAACCGAATCGCCGTGTCGCTCTCCTAAAAAATGACCGAGCGGTCAAAGACACAACCGCGCTGGGGACACGCTCCTATTTGCAAATCAATTGCAAATAGGATAGATTTTCACCGAAGGTCGCGGGCTATTCCGCTACCAAATTCGCGCGTCGTCGAGACGCGGACCGTCCTTCAAAATTCTTCTTTGCATGGCTCCTATGATGACTTCATCAGCTGAGGTCGGTTGCCTTCCGGTTACCGTCTTGTCCGGATTTCTTGGTGCGGGCAAGACAACTCTGCTCAATCATGTCCTCTCCGACCGAGGGGGTTTGAAAGTTGCAGTGATCGTCAACGACATGAGTGAAGTCAATATCGATGCGGCGTTGGTTCGCGATGGAAAAGCCAATCTGTCCAGGACGGACGAGCAATTGGTGGAAATGAGTAATGGCTGCATCTGCTGCACCCTCCGAGAGGATCTGCTGATTGAGGTGGCTAAGCTTGCCCGCGATGGAAGGTTCGATTATTTGCTCATTGAGTCAACCGGAATCAGCGAGCCCATGCCCGTCGCGGAGACCTTCACCTTCACCGATGATATGGGTAGGAGCCTCTCAGACCTTGCTCAGTTGGACACCATGGTCACGATGGTCGATGCCGGTAATTTCTTCAAAGATTATGGTTCATGGGAAGTGCTTACCGATCGCAGTCTCGGCGTCAATGAAGACGATCGGCGAAATATTGTGGACTTGCTCGTCGATCAGATCGAATTTGCGAATGTCATCATTGTGAACAAAATCGATCTCGTTTCCCCCGTCGAACTCGAGCAGCTTGAGCAAATCCTCCGCCGTTTGAACCCTGGTGCAAAAATCTTGCATTCTGAGGAAAGCCAAGTCCCCCTTCAGGAGGTCGTTGGAACCGGACTTTTTAAACTAAGTGAGGCCGAAACTTCGCCAGGTTGGTTGGAAGTTCCACGCGGTGAAGAACACACGGAAACGGAAGAGTACGGTATCAGCCACTTTGTTTATCGACGTGACCGCCCCTTCCATGCAGGTCGATTTTCGACATCCATGCAGGCAGGTTTTGGTGAAGGCGAACCCATGGAGGGCGTGCTGAGAAGCAAAGGCCTTATGTGGATTGCGTCCCGGAACGATTGGGCTTACGACTGGTCTCAGGCCGGATGTTCGATCCGCATGAATCCTGCCGGGCTTTGGTGGGCAGCCGCGCCTCGGGATGATTGGCCCGAAGATGAAAAGGCAATCGCGGAGATCCAAGCGAAGCAGACGGGACCTCACGGTGACCGCCATCAGGAACTGGTATTCATTGGCCACGAGATGGATCACAACTTGATCGCCGAGACACTGGACCGGTGCTTACTCACCGAATCGGAGTTTAGGCTGGGCCCCGATGCGTGGCGAAGTTTTGAAGATCCATTCCCTCCGATCGATCAAGACGCGATGTAGTTGGGTTTGGCGGCAAGCGTCTCGAAATCGTCCCATCGATCGCTGGGTGTTCGACGTACTCGCAGGATTATTGATTGAAGAAGTCTGGGGCGATTTGAGGTCTACCATGTTTTCCCGATTGCCTGCCACCGTCTTGTCCGGATACCTCGGCGCTGGCAAGACCACATTATTGAACCACGTGTTATGCAATCAGCAAGGAATGCGTGTTGCAGTCATCGTCAATGACATGAGCGAACTCAACATCGATGTTGAGTTGGTTCGCACGGACACCATCTCGAACGAGCAGGACGAAAAATCCTTAATCGAGCTATCCAACGGGTGCATTTGTTGTACGCTGCGCGATGACCTTCTGGAAGAGGTTTCGAACTTGGCACTCGCAGGTCGGTTTGACTACTTACTGATTGAGGCCACAGGCATATCAGAACCAATGCCTGTGGCCGAAACCTTCGTCTTTCGCGACGAATTTGGATCGGGCCTGAGCAATCTTTCTCGCTTGGATACCATGGTAACAGTTGTCGACGCTGGAACTTTTAGCGAAGACTATGCGTCGTTCGATTCGCTCGCCCAGCGGGGTGAGCAAATGGATGAACTCGATCACCGGATGTTGCCTCAACTGCTGGCTGAACAGGTTGAGTTTGCAAATGTTCTCATCATCAATAAGACGGATTTAATCGACGCCGAACAACTTGCCAAACTGCAAAATCTGCTGAAAGAACTCAACCCAGAAGCGGTACAGGTCACTGCCCGTTACGGAGAGGTTGATTTGCAGCACATCTTCGATACGAGGTTGTTCGATTCAGACAAAGCTTCAGCGACGCCGGGGTGGCGTTCCGATTGGATAACGAAAACATCGGAATCGGATGAGTATGGCTTCACGAGTTTTATTTATCGCAGCCGTCGACCTTTCCATCCCGAAAGGTTGCATCAGTTGATGTCCGACGATCAGCTCAGTCACATCGATAGGATCAAGGGGTTCGTCTGGCTGGCGAATCGCCACGACGTCGCCGGTCATTGGTCATTAGCAGGCCGAGTTCACTCGCTGGCTGCGTTCGGACCGTGGTATGCTTCGCTCGACCAGGATCGCTGGCCGTGGGAGGATCGCTCAATGATCGACCGCCTTAAAAAACTTTGGCAGTTGCCCTTTGGAGACCGACGACAGGAAGTCGTTTTGATTGGAAGGCATCTTGAGGATGATCGCATCCAGCAACTGCTCGATCGAGCACTGGTCACGGAAGACGAGTTTCTCGCAGGTCCTACGGCTTGGGCAGAGTTCATGGACCCGTTGCCGACTTGGCAGCCTGAATACCCAAACCTCGAATACGACGAGGAAGCTGCACGACGGCATCTGGAGGAGGAATTGTCCGAGTGGCAGGAGTTCCGTTAGGACATCCTCCAAGCCGATGGATCCACCATCGATTCGATTTTGACACGGTCGAAAACCTAATGATGCCGGTTTGAAATCAACTGCTTTGAATCGACGCCTGACCGGACTCCACGATGTACTTCGCGCGGCTGAACGTCTTCCCACCGGGCTTCAAGACATCATCGATCACTTTGTAATCCGTACTCCAGACCGCTTGATCCACTTCGCACAACAAATAACCTCGCTCACGGTTGTGGAATTTCACGCACGGATTGGTGGCCAACAGTCGGTCGTGGTCCGTCGCCCTTTGACTGCCGTTCCCGCCGCTCGACAGAGAAGTTGCAACGAACTCCACTCCCACTGTATCCGTTTCAGGCTTGCGATCATCGATCCTTAATTCATTGGCCCAGTTTGAATGGATATCACCCGTGAGGACCACGGGATTGGAAACGCGGCGATCCGCCATAAACCGCATCATTTCCATCCGTTCGGCCGTGTATCCGGGCCACTGATCCATCGAGTGATACCTGGGCTCATCTACCCCTTTCGTGTATCCAACCATCCCCATCATCACCTGCTGCGCCAAAACATTCCACGTCGATTGGGACTGCAGAAGGGAACGCTTCAGCCAGTTCTTCTGCCGTTGACCCAACAATGAGTTCGCGGCATCCATCGCCGAATCATTGAGTTCGCGACGGCCATCATTGTTTGGCTGATCAGTACGGTACTGTCGAGTATCCAGCACAAAGAAGTCAGCCAATCTTCCGAAAGCGCTTTTTCGGTACAACTGCAGATGAGGCCCACGAGGCATTGAAGAGATGCGCAGCGGCATCATTTCATAATAGGCCTGATAAGCGTTCGCCCGTCGCGTCAAAAATTCCTGCGGGGAAATGCCATTTTCTTCAGAAATGTCATTGGCGTAGTTATTGTCAAACTCGTGATCGTCCCAAGTGACAAACCAAGGGCAAGTGGCATGCATCTTGGCTAGATCTTGATCCGAGCGATACTGAGCATGACGCACGCGGTAATCGCCCAAAGACTTGATCTCTTTACCCAGATGCGTCCGAACCTTCCCATTCCTGCCCGCTTCGTATTCGTAAATGTAGTCGCCTAGATGGAAAACAAGATCCACGCCATCACGAGCCATCTGTTGATAGGCCGTGAACAGTCCCTGTTCGAAATTCTGACAGGACGTCACCGCAAACTTCAACCGATCCGGCAACTGCTCTACTGCAGGTAGCGTGCGCGTCCGACCGATCGGACTTACTGCGTCACCACTGGAGAATCGATACCAATACCACCGATCGGGTTCCAGACCATTCACGGTCACGTGCACCGAGTGCCCCAGCTGGGGCGTGGCCACCGTCTCTCCCTGATGCACGACACGGCCAAATGACTCATCGTCCGCGATTTCCCATCGCACTTTGACCGCATGACCCGGCATTCCCCCGTCAGGCTCCAACGGCATCGGAGCGAGCCGAGTCCAAAGGACCACACTCTGTGGGTCTGGATCACCCGAAGCCACGCCTAATGAGAAAGGATCATTTCTGTAGACTGGACGTGACTCACTCCAAGCCGCCCTTTGCAGCAAGGGGAGACTTGCTAACGCGGCGTTGTAGGCCAGAAACAATCGACGGCTGACCCGCCCCTCATACTTGATCGCTTCCTTAAATTTCCGAGGTTCCAACATTCACCATCCCCGTGTTCAGGCTTCAAGGCCGGTCCACGAACCGGGCCAAGTTGCGAAATAAGTTGCGAAATAAGTTGCGAAATAAGTCTCGTTTACTCTTCCTCAGCCGGCGGTTCGTATTCGACCGTGCTCACGTCGACTCGAAGCTGTTCCAGTCGCTCCGCCACGTCGACAGGCATCTCTTTCTGATAGCGACCCCCAATTTGCTCAGCAAGGAACTGTTCAATTTCCGCAAACATGGCCATCTGATTGACAGGCTTTCGAAACCCATGTCCCTCATCATCTGCCAACAGATAACTCACCTCATGCCCACGATCTCGGAGTGCAATCGCAATCTGGTCCGCCTCAGCCTGTTTTACCCTGGGATCGTTCGCCCCCTGAATAATCAAAAGTGGTTTGGATATTTTGTCGGCGCTAAATAGCGGGCTGGCCTCCCGAATTCTTTTTTTGCCGTCTTCAGTCGCCGGATCTCCAACCATTCCATACAGAAAAGCGCGTCCTGATTCCCAGTATGCAGGAATAGAGTCGAGCAACGTAAAAATGTTACTTGGTCCAACGATGTCGACGCCACACGCGTAAACATCAGGGGTGAATGCCAATCCAGCGAGTGTCGCATATCCCCCGTAACTGCCCCCCATGATTGCAACTCGGTCTTTATCTGCGATTCCTTTTTCGATCAAATACTTCACGCCCCAAGTGACATCGTCCTGCATGAGTTTCCCCCACTGCAAGTCACCTGCGTTGAGAAACTTCTTACCGTATCCACCGCTGGCGCGAAAATTGGGTTGCAGCACGGCGTAACCACGATTTGCTAGGAATTGGACGAGGGCACTGTAGCCCCAATTGTCCCTGGGCCCCTTCGGACCTCCGTGTACGAGAACCACCACGGGTAAGTCCTTCGCTTCTTTACCGACGGGTACGGACAGGTAGGCAGGAATCTCCAGCCCATCGCTGCTGGGGTAACGGATGGGAGTCATCGCCGCGAGACTGGCTTCGACCTCCTTGAGTTCCGGCCGGGGTGTGTACTGATGAATCAGTTCACGCGATTTGGCGTCAAAATACCACGCCTCCGATGCATACTTGTCCCCCGTAACAGCAATCAGCGACTTTTCATAATTACTGGTTGAACTCTGGAACGCGATCTCTCGCCCGGGAAATCGATCGCATAGGAATTCATAGTTCGCTTCCCAGGTTGGATTCCGCCAGTAGTGACGGGTCTGGTCCTCGGTATAGGAGGTCGAGATGAGTTTTCGAGTATTCCGATCCAACATCAGACCGCCAAAGTCGACTCTTTGATCAGGGTCACTCTCCAGGAGTTCCATTACTTTCGTCTTCGGATTCATTTTGAAAAGCGTTAACAAGTCGAGGTCACCCTGATTGGTGATCAAATAAAAGTTTTCGTTGGTTGCGTCCCAACCGCTCACTCGCGCATCTTCTTCTACGGTGGTTTCGTAAATCGGTACGAGCTCCTCACCGTCTTTGCGTAAGAGCGTCGTATTTCCTGCAACATCGGTTCGACTAAGGAGGCGAAGATTGTCATCCCAGTCGAATTCGTAGCCCGTGATTCTGTCAGTATTTTCAAAGACTTTCGTCAATGTCCCTGTCGAAATCTCAAGTCGATAAAGATCATGCCACGCTTTATCGCGATCATTCAGGCCGACCCAGAGAAGGTCGGGATTATTCTGGCTCGCGTGCATGATCTGAGCCGTCACCTCCTTCATTGGCGTAAGGTTTCGAGATACCGGTGTGTCTTTTCCCGCCTCGGGGCCAGCAGTCGGATCGACTGCAAACAAGTTCATATTCTCATCGCCACCCGAATCTTTGACATAGAGGATGTACTTGCCGTCTTCGGTCCATGTGTAGCCGTACAGTGGACGCTGGCTGTTGGTGAGAGGCCGCGCTTCCTCAAAAGGCTCAGCAAATTCTTTGACCCAGACGTTCATAATGCCCTGATACGGCTTCATGAAGGAGATGAACTTTCCATCGGGGCTCAATTGACCTCCGGCGATCTGCGGATTTCCGAAAAAGAGCTGCCGGTCGAGCAAATCGACATCCGCCTTTGTTGCAGACGTGTTTGAGGCTTCTGGCGGGGTGGGCTCAACTTCACTTTTTCGCAACGTTTGCTCCTCGTTTGGCATCGTTTTAGGCACCTCCTGTGTCACCTCCCCTGTCGCCGCCCACTCAGTACCACGCTGCAGCGTAACGGCAAAACCGAGACAGTCCATCTGCTTGACGTTATCTCCCATCACCGTATGGAAGACTCTTCCGTTACCGTAATCAATCGTCATGAGCACGGGCTCATTTTCGCCCGTTCCTCCGGTTGATTTATCCGAATAGGCGACGGTAAGCACAGTCACATTTTTTGCGGGCCCGCGAAGTCGGTCATAAAGCTCATCGGCAACATGAAGCCACTTTTTGGGCAGTCCCCGCGTAACGGGATGCGTCGGTTCGATCGTCTCGACCACATACTCATGCTGTTTCCCGTGGCTTCCACCTCGGCCGGGCGTCGTATCGCGAACCACCGATCCATCTCGATAACGCAGATAGGGTCCATCTTTTTCATTGCGTCCTCCCCAACCCCCAACGCCGATGATCTCGTTGTATTCCTTCCATTTTGGAAAAGAATTGTTTGCGGCATGAAAGACCACCACGCCACCACCACCTTTGACGTATTCGACGAAGTCCTGCTGGGTCTTTTCAGGCCAATCCGCACCGTTGTAATTGAGAACAATGACGTCGTATTTAGAGAAGGCCGGTTGAAACTTTGACGTGTCTTTCCCCGTGGTCGCAACCTCGACCTCGAATAACCCTGTCTCCTCAAGGTAAGTCTTCAATATCGGGGTCGTTCCCTTCCAATTGTGATTATTCTGCCCATCCACAATCAGTGCCTGCAAGGCTGGTTCTGCGGCGTAGCTTACCCCCGTAACAATGAAAGCAATGACCCAAAACACGCTGAAGTATTTCATCACGATTATCCTTTTCACCGGTGAGAACCAACTCGGCCTTGCTGTGACTGATAAGCGTCAAATTATCTATGACGACGATAGGAAATAAGATCTTTGCCTTGGAAGATCAGATCCGCATCCTGTGAAACAGATTCCGACCCTGGCACTCCGATTTGCTTCCCAATGCTAGCGCCGCATCGGATCTCAAACGGAAATAATTAGACAAAGCTCCACCCCTCGTCTACCCTTAAATTACAGGCCATTTGCAACTTCATTGCAAGTAGACTCCCCCTTAGTCGCCGCGACAGAATCTATAGAAATCAAACGTCTAACACCTCTCGGCTGTTTAAAGGGGAGGGGCGGCGATGGGCTGACTCGATCGACAAAAAAGATCGCCATCTTGAAACGCGTTCTGATCTATCTCCCTGCAGATTGGTCGGTGGTCATTGCCTGCTGCAACGACGACGCCTGGTGGATCGCAAAGTTGGTTGCGTCCCGCTCGCTCGACGATCACGGCCTGACTGATTAGTTTTGAAATCCTCGAATACTGTTCCCTTGCTGAATCCTGAGGCTCAGATCCATGCTCCGCCTTTCCATCGCACTCTTGCTGTTCGTTTCCACTTCTTTGGTCAGCTTTGCAGACCCCATTAAATTTGTCCGCTACCCGCATATCAGCAACAACGGCCAGATTGCCTTCAGCTACCACGGAGACATCTGGATCGCCAACACCGACGGAACCGATGCTCGGCGCCTCACCGCCCACGTTGCTCGAGACACTTTCCCCCGCTTTTCCCCCGACGGACAATGGATTGCGTTCAACTCGGATCGAATGGGAAATACGGACATCTGGGTTGTCCCGACCGTTGGCGGAACTCCAAAGCAGTTGACGCACCACTCAACGACGGACTCCATTCAATACTGGACCCCGGATGGTCAGGGGATCATCGCCACGACCAGCCGTGGTGCTGCGCCTTGGGGCTCTCCGCTCCATATCGTGCCCCTCGATGGTGGGCTGCCTCAAGCGTTGGAGATGGACCGGGGCGCGGCGGGAATGATTTCGCAAGACGGTAAGCAGATTGCGTTCAATCGAGGTGGTTTTCGTTACTGGCGAAAACACTACCGGGGCAACAACAACACCGACATCTGGGTCCAGGATCTTGAGACCAAGAAGATTCGCCAGCTCACCGACACCAATACCAAAAAGTTTCGAGAGCACACTCAAGACGCTCATCCGATGTGGGGCGCCGATGGACAGATCTATTTCATGTCCGAACGCGATGACACCTTCAACATCTGGAAGATTTCGCCGGCCGGAGGCCAACCGACTCAGGTAACTTCACACCAATCTGACGGAGTGCAGTACCCGTCGATCAGCCCGGACGGCAAAACCATCATCTACGAAAACGAGTTCGAACTTTGGAAATTGGCCGTGGATGGAGGCGAGCCAGAAAAGATCTCGATCGATCTGAGTTTTGATCCCAAAGACAATCTGATGCACGTCGTCGAATCAGACAGCGAAGCTCGCGGGATGGCTCCGGCTCCTGACGGTCAAACCGTGGCCATCGAGTATCACGGCGAAATCTTCATCGTACCCACAGACCCTAAAATGGGCGAAAAGGTCCAGGTGACTCGATCCGAATGGCGCGACCGAAATCTTGCGTTCGCCCCCGATGGAAAACACCTCGCTTACATGTCCGACCAGGCCGGCGATGAAGATATTTGGCTGTATGACGTGGAAACGAAAAATCATCGTCAACTGACCACCCAGCCCTCATTGAAAACGGGCATGACGTGGTCACACGACTCCCAACAGATCGCTTTCACAGCCGACAAAAAGATCTTCCTTGTGGACGCCGCTGACGGAGAACTCACCGAGCTGATTCATAATCCGGAAGGTGGGTTTCGCGCCGTCAACTTTACCAAAGATAACCAATGGTTGATCTATTATCGCTCCGACCAGGATCTCGACTACGAAGTGTACCTGTTTGATCTCAAAGATCGCAAAGAATACAACGTCACGCAAAGTCGCTTCTTTGAATTTGGGAATACGCTGACTTCCGACGGCAAACATGTGGTTTTCGTCTCGGACCGATCTGGATCTTATCAACTCTATGCGGTCTCCCTCACGAAGTTGACCGAAGACCGAGATGACCCGCTGGTGAAGGCCGGCACCAAGCAACGGCGGCCCTCGGAGGTCTCCAAAACCGAGACAGGCAAAGAACCGAAATCGGAAGATGAAGACCAGCATTCCAAGGAAGAAGATCAAGCCGAAGACAAAAACAATCAGAAAACAACTTCCGAAACTTTGGCAATCGATCTCGATGGCATTATGGATCGAGCGCGACAGCTTACCTTTGGTTCTGACAATGTCCGGGGCTATGACGCATCACCGGACGGCAAGACCCTCTATTTCACCCGGGGAAGTGCGCTCTACATGATTCGTCTGGAAGACGGGAAAGAGAGCAAGATCGCCGAGGGTTCATTTTCTGACCTGACCCTCAGCGGCGATGGGAAATCGATCTTCTATCGTTCAGGCTCCAGCGTCTACAAGATGACATCGAGTGGAGGAAGTAAAAAGAAGGTGGACTTCTCCTTGAAAATTCGAGTGGACAAATCAAAACAGTGGGAGCAGATCTTCGAAGAAGCTTGGCGGGTCATGAAGTATCGGTTCTACGACGAAAACATGCATGGGTACGACTGGGATGCGATCAAGGCGCGCTACAAGCCCATGCTGAAATATGTGGGAGAAAACCAGGACCTTTACGATCTTTGCAACGAGATGATTGGAGAACTCAACGCCTCTCACACCGGCGTAAGCGGGCCACCTTCACGCGACATGGACTCGCTCTACTCAACCCGACACCTCGGAATCGAAATGGAGAGTGACGGGGAGCACTACCGCATCTCACACATCTACGAAGGTGGACCGGCCGACAAGGAATGGCTCGACCTGAATCTGGGTGATGTGGTTCTCTCGATCGAAGGCAAGTCAATTGGTGGTGACGACAACTACTTCTCGATTCTCAACGATTTACTCAACGATTACGCCACGCTGACCGTTTCGACCTCAGAACAGGCAGAGGACGGAACCATGGTCCTCGGATCGGAAAGAAAACTCAGGATCCGGCACGTTTCGTCCGTGTCAAATCTGAAATATGAAGCATGGGTCGAAGGCAATCGAAAATACGTCGACGAGATCTCGGGCGGCAAAATTGGTTACGTCCACATTCGTTCGATGAATGGCTCGTCACTCGAGAGGTTCCGAACCGAGATTGACCAGTTCTGGAACAAGAATGGGATGGTCATTGATATTCGATACAACAGTGGTGGCAATATCGATCAGGAGTTGATCGACATCCTTGAACGAAAACCATACGAGTATTGGAACTCACGCCAAGGCGGCCGTGCCCGTGGTCGACGCCCACGGCAGGCAATTGCTGGTCCCAAGGTCATGCTGATTAACTGGCGAAGTGCTTCCGACAGTGAAGTCACTCCACAAGCTTTCCGAGATCTGAAACTCGGTCGGATCGTTGGCAACCCTACGTATGGTGCCGTCATCGCCACCGGCAGTTACAGCCTGATGGAGGGTGCAAGAATTCGAACCCCGGGTTCGCTGGTGGTGACCTACGATCCCAAGCAGGAATTCAACTACGGCATCAATCTCGAAAACTTCGGCGTGGCCCCAGACGTCTGGGTAGAAAACACGCCCGAAGATGAGATCAAAGGTTTCGATCGAGAGTTGAAAGCGGCGGTGAATGAGGCCCTGAAAATGCTCAAGAAGGGGACATGGCAATACGGGGAAGATGACTGATCCTCAAACAATACACCAATCCACATCTTCCCCAAAACCGCGGTGATTCGGCCCCGTGGACATCCTTAGGATTTCCACCGATGACGTGCGGTTTTATTCTTCAATGCCCGCGTGATGCAAAATGAATGCGTGTCGCAAAGCGATTTCCTTGTAGCGGTCATACCGACCTGACGCCCCTCCGTGCCCCGCAGACATATTGGTTTTCAGCACCAACATGTTGTCGTCCGTCTTGCGGTCACGCAGGCGGGCGACCCACTTGGCAGGCTCCCAATATTGAACCTGGCTATCGTGCAGTCCCGTCGTCACCAGCATGTTGGGATAGTCCTTTCGTTCAACACGGTCATAAGGACTGTAACTCAGCATGTAGGCGTAATACTTGGGCTCGTTCGGATTTCCCCATTCGTCGTATTCGCCAGTCGTCAGCGGAATGGACTCGTCAAGCATCGTGGTCACCACGTCAACGAAGGGCACGTCGGCAACAATGCCCTGATACAGGTCGGGGGCCATGTTGACCACCGCCCCCATCAACAAACCACCTGCAGATCCACCTCGCGCAAAGACCCTGTCTTTATCCGCGTACTTTTCAGCAAGTAGAAACTTCGTGCAATCCACAAAATCAGAAAACGTATTCTTCTTCCGGAGCAATTTCCCGTCTTCATACCATTCACGGCCCAATTCCTGCCCCCCACGGATGTGGGCAATGGCATAAACGAACCCGCGATCAATCAGGTTGAATCGGGACGAACTGAAACTGGCGGACATGCTGGCTCCATACGAACCATACCCGTAGATCAGGCAGGGCGCCGTGCCATCAATCGGAGTCTCCTTGTGGTGGATCAAGGAAATGGGGACGTCGACACCATCCCGCGCTTTGGCCCAGAGAAATCGGGTGACGTAGTCGCGGGGATCAAATCCGCCTAGGATTTCATCCTGCTTGAGCAACTGGCGAGTTCCATTTTCCATATCGAACTCAAAAACGCTGTCAGGTGTTTTTAACGAACTGAAGTTGTAGCGAAGTTGCTTTGTATCGGACTCCGGACTGTAACCGAATGACGCCTGATAGCAGGGTTCGCCAAAGTCCAAATCCTGCCACTGGGAATCATCCCACTTCCGAAAACGGAGCTTTGTCTGCCCACCCTCCTTCTGGCTCACCGCAAGCCAACCATCAAACAATTGGTAGTCTCTGAGGTAGGCGTCTTCGCGATGCGGAACCACGTCGACCCATTCCGACTTGGCCACCCGACTTTCCGAGGTCTGCATGAGTCGAAAATTCGTCGCATCCCAATTGGTGCGAATGTAGAAAGCATCGCCAAGGTGGTCGACCGAATACTCATGATTCTCTTCGCGAGGCAAAAACACGCTGGGTTCTTCAGCCGGTTTGTCAGCCGGAAGATACCAGGTCTCTGTTGAGAGCGTTTGACTCGAACTGATCAACAGGTACTTTCGCGAGCGTGATTTTGCAACGCCGCACCAGAACTCATCATCCTTCTCTGCATAGACCAGAACATCGGCTGCCGGATCCGTTCCAAGTTCGTGGCGAAAGATCTTGTGACTGCGAAGCGTCTGCGGATCCTGAATGGTATACAGCAACGTCTTATTATCTTCCGCCCAAACAATATTGGGCGTCGACACGGGGATGTCGTTTGAATCGAGATGCTCTCCGGTTTCCAAATCATAGAAACGGATCCGATACTTCCGTCGCCCCACAGTATCGATGGCGAAAGCCAGGTAACGATTATTGGGACTGACCGTCAAATTGCGAATGCTGCAAAAATCAAAGCCTTCGGCCACTCGATTGACATCCAGAAGAGTACGGACGTCGCCTGGATCTTCGGCCGGGGCTCGACAATAAATCGGGTACTGCTTGCCGTCCTCGGTACGACGAAAATAAATGTATCCCCGTTCGGTATAGGGCACCGAGGTATCCGATTGTTTGATCCGTGCTTGGGTTTCCTCGGCCAGTTTAGACTGGAGTCCCCGAGTGGGAGCCAACCGGCTCTCCATGTAGTCGTTTTCCGCGTTCAGATAATCAAGGACTTCCTGATTTTCCCTTTCACGGAGCCAGTAGTATTCGTCGACGCGGGTGTGCCCGTTGGCTGTCAGGGATTGGGGCATTTTTTTCGCGACGGGCGGTTCAGTCGGTTGTGCAGCCACGGGTTGGGCCCCAATCAAGGAAGCGAAGAGGACAAACATGCAAGAGGGCACTGGCGAACGTTTCATGTCTGGATTCCGTAAAACAAGTTAGGCGAGTACGCCAGTCTAAGGAGCGTCACGGGCAACTGGCAAGTGACGAACCCTCAGGTCGGCGATGGCAACCCCACTCAGAAATTCCCTTGCATTTGTCATGAACCAGAAAGCGATTTTCGACGCTTCAAGTCACGAGCAAAGTCAAGGAGCCACTCGAGGTGCAGTATCGTCAGCAGCAGAAGGGTTCATATCTTGAGTCCATCGCGTACGTCTTGACGACTTGTTCAAAACACCCACCCCCTCAGGAGTCGCATGGAACAACGTGGGGCTGATCGACATAGTGGGTATCGACGGGATAATTACTGAAGCTGATTGTATAGTGTTCTTCGAACCAATCCTTGATCCCCGGTAGGGAGTTCTGATCGAACCCGGGTTCAACAAAGAAGGTCTCACCAAAAACTTCTTTCTGAATATCTCCATCTTCTGCAGCAACGACTCCCCCTTTGATCACCCATCTGGGACGTTCAAACATTCGGCGGATATCTTTATCTGGCGCGTAAATGGTGATGTCCGCGTCTGCGCCAGCCCCCAGATGTCCCTTATGCTTAAGGCCTAGGATTCGAGCAGGCGCCGCACGTGTGATGATGGCAACCTCCGACAGGGTGTATTCGCGGTCGATATCTTTGAGGACCGTCCGCTCCTCAAGCCCATGGGGCAATCGGGCCATCGTATCGCGGCGCAGTTCACGATCCATCAGTAAAGCAATGATCTCGGGATAACGATAAAACGCGCCGCCATTGGGATGGTCACTTGTCATGGCACATCGCCAAGGATCCTCCATCAGCAGGTACCACTCCAACGCAATGGCCCACTGCACTGCATGGATCAGGCTTTTTTCTGGGCGATATTCGATCGGTATCACGCCACAGCTGCTTTCCTGCTCACAGTCCGCAGTGAACCATTTGTTTTTGGTAAGCCGGTGCAAATGCGAACTGAAAGGTGCGTCGCCAGTCATCGAGAGTGTCTGACCAGGATTGACATGGCCGACGTCGACCGTGACCTCCGGGTGGGCATGCACATAGTCGACGAGGTCAGAAGTCGCTGAACGAAAACTGCGAGGGTCATTTGGATCGCCCGCATAAGAATGGAACTGCACATGTGCGAAGTGTCCGCGGTGGCCGTCCAAGCTCTCCATCGTATGCTTTGTCGTCTCCCAGTTCCCCGGGATGCCGAGGTTATTGCAGTGGATGTGAACCGAGTGGGGCAGTTTCAAACGGTCGCTCGCGGCAGCAAGCTCACGAACAACGGCGCGTGGTGTAACTCCGAAGTGAGGGACCGGCTCGTCAAGCTGTTGCATCGACATGCGGCTGATCTGCTTCCAGCTTTCCACACCGCCCGGGTTAACGATTTTGATCGTATAACCCTTAGCGGCCTCCAGCATCCAGCTGCAATACGCATCCAATTGCTCATGCTCTGCTTCGCGGATACGATCCATCACGTAATGGTTGTTCCCAAAGAGGACGTAGAACCCTTTGTCCAGCTGCGGGGTATCCGCGAATTCCTCATGGGCGTGTCGTGCGAGCAACCCGGGGATTGCGGCATCAAAAGCCGTGGTGTAGCCCATCTGGCTATAGAGGTAACCTGTCGCAAACGTGCTGGGCACGGAACCGATCGTGCCAGAATGCGTATGAGCCGTTCTTCTGATCACCGCATCCCGCTTCATTTCCGGGATCATTTTTCGTCCCGTATTCACTTTCGGGCCCGCAATATGGCAGTGCATATCGACACCGCCGGGCATGATGACGTATCCTCTGGCATCCAAAGTTCGATCTGGACGGCAGCCGTCACTGGGCGGCGATACAATTTTGCCACCCTGAATCCAGATGTCCTGCACCTGACCATCAACGCCATTCGCGGGATCGTAAACGCGAGCGCCTGATATCTTGAACAAATCGGCCATCAATTCAGCTTCGGTTAACGGTTGAAGTTTGCATCATAGACGATGGTTGCTTTCTCACGTTGGCTGGGACTCTGAATCTTCTCAGCCCCTCACCCTTGGTGAAAGGCGTTCGACTTTGAAATCTAAAACTGATCCGAAGCGACGTAGGCGTCGATGACCGCTTGCTCACCCTCAGCACCTTTTTGAGAATTCCCGTGCTCCATCCCCAAAACACCTTCATACTCACGTGAATGGATGTATTTGAACACGTTTCTAAAATTGATCTCGCCCGTTCCCGGCTCTTTTCGCCCGGGATTATCACCACACTGAAAATATCCAATTTCATCCCAACATTTCTCAATATTCGGAATCAGGTTGCCTTCGGTGATCTGCTGGTGGTAGATGTCGAAGAGGATTTTGCAGGACGGGTGGTTGACCGCCTTGCAGATAGCGTAGGCCTGTGGCGATCCCTGCAGAAATGCTCCGCCGTGGTTGGTGTACCAGTTGAGTGGCTCAAGCACCATCACGAGTTCGTGGGGATCAAGGATATCGGAACAGCGCCTCAGGAGTTCAATCACGTTGGCCGTTTGATACTCCATCGCGAGTCGATCACCTCCTGATTCATCGACGTTACCCGGGACCACGGTCACCCATTTTGCATTCACCCTTTTGGCGACTTCAATCGAGTCCCGAATATCTTGCAGCACTGTCTCCCAGACCGCTTTATCCTTGCGGGCGAAAGTGACCTTGCCGATCGATCCATGGGCAACGAAGACACCCATCTGCATTCCAAGCTGCTCCATCGTCCGACCGATTTTCTCTTGAAGCTCGGCAGGACGTTTCTTCATCCCGTTATCTTCCCACGCAGTAAATCCCTGATCCGCAGCAAACTTCAACTGGTCAATGAGATCCGTGCCGGCCATGCTCTTGAACATGTTAAAATGGGGCGCGTAATTGAGTTTGAAACGCTTCGTCCCTTTTTCGTCCTCATCCGCCACAGACACAAGCGGCGTCAAAGAAGCGGCTGCGATTCCAGCCGCCATACTGTTTGATAAAAACTCTCGGCGTTTCATCGTTGAAGTTCCTCTTTGATCTCACGTTTGGGGTAATTGCACCGACATTCGCCCTCGGATTTTTCGGAAGTCTCGCAGGCCAACGTTCTCATGTCCAGTCAGACTCCGTGGAGTCGACCAGAAAATCTTGAGTCGCACCACATTTTGTTCCATCGTATCTCCCGGAGCGTCTAACATCCATTTTGATGGAAATCACGAATGATGACGATCAATCATGCGGCACGGAGGAGATTCTCAATTGCGAGAGAACCTTGGCAGGTTTCAAGGGTTCAAAATAGCGATCGAAGACCTTATCTTGGGGCGGAGCACGCCTTTTAGGCTGAGAGGCGGATTCGCCGCGTGGGTCATCCGGCAAGGCATTCGGATCTCAGCAACTCGATTTTTATCAAGGGTTTGAAGACAGGGACATGCCATGAAAAAGACTTTCTTAACACTTTCTTGTCTCATTTCTCTTGCTTCAGCGGTGTTTGCCCAGGGCCCAAGGCCTAACGATCTGGGACCCAGCCCTCAACCGGTCGGCGACGCAGGGGTCGCGTGGTACACCACTTGGGACACCGCTTTGACTGAAGCAAAACGAACCAACCGGCCCATTTTTTTCATGGCAGCGGCTGCGACGTGCGGGGGAGTTTCTGGCGTCTTCTGACCGGGTTACACCAAGACGCAGAACGGTCTGTTCTCGCAAGATAAATTCATCAATGCTTCTCGAAAATTTGTTTGCGTGAGACTCGAGTCTTATGAGAGTGTTGAACATCAGGAGATGGTGCGCAAACTACTGGATGGTCGCTTTGAAAATACAGCGTTCTGCCTTCTATCTCCTGACGGCAAAACTCAACTGTCGCGAAGTGGGCGCGCACCGTGGATGTCGTTCAGTCGAGTCGGACCGCGCATCGGTGACGAAGAGTTGACGGACGCCACCGTCAAAGCAATGACGCGCATTGCCAATCGCTACCGGCCGAAAGGTGACAGCGGTAACCCAGTGGTCCAAGACTTCCACAGCTTTCGGCAAGCGTTGAATGTCGCCTCGGGTGACCAACGCCTATTGCTTTATGTGGCCACACCGGAAGCTTCTCAGGTCGGTATCCGCGAGACACTCAGCGAGGTAATGGGGCAACCCAGCATCGTGGGTCGATTCCATGTCGATTTCATGGGTAAAGAAGATCAAAACTGGGCAAACGTTATCCAGGGTTTCAACGCGAAATCGAAGCGAGGCCTCTTCATCATCCAGTCGGGCCAATTTGGCCAAGACGGAAAACTGGTGAAGCAACTTTCTGTCGACGCTTCCGCCGACAAGATCGCCTCCGCCCTGCTTGCCGCGAATAAGCAATTTTCTAAAACCGAAGCGCGCAAAGTTTACAGCAACCATGTTGCTGAAGGTCGACGAAAGGGAATCTACTTCGAAGGCAATGTCGAGTACGGAGAAGATCGAGATGGCGATGGCAAAATCGATCACCGCGCCGGATTTGATCGACGAAGAGGCCCCAGAAAATCGCCCTAGCATGCTCCTTGTCCATTCGCGATTCTGGGCCTTCGCAATGGAATAGTGATTTGCGGCAAGCATTCAGCGTCGCGATGGCCATGCCATGGGCATTCAACGTGGGGATGGCTGGAAAAGCATGATCAGCTTAAGACCTTGCAAGGAATCGAGCTGATCATGCGTCTACCTGCGTAACAGCCACAAATAGAGGCGTAGGGAACAAAGAGTGCACCACGAGCGTTCCGCAGCGAAGCGGACTCCCGAAAACGCTCAAACCTTTAAGGTTTCATGGGCCAGGACTGTCGTTAGGGTTCGCCTGATCCACCAGATCTTCTTCCCATTCCCATGAGCCCCCCCAAGCAATCTTGGAGGCGGTTTCCGAGTGGAACCCAAGATAGGGCAGACCCAAGTAAGTTGCCCATTGCAGATCGACGAACCCCGCACCCCGATTGGGCAGAACCAGAGCGCGTTTCAGTCCTTCTTCCCTTGCAGGATCGGAGTGTCCCATCCGGCAACATCCTCGGGTCGAGCATCCTTGATCGATGGATTGAAGCTGAAAGTGGTTGGGTGATAAGGTCCAACGAAGGAAACATTGGAGTCGGCCGAAATCTGATCCTCCATGGCCATGCACCAGAGTGTCGCATTGACGATCATGCGTCGCACACCCTCGCTCTGAATATCCTCGGAGGCGCCCTGAGTTGAACAAAACGCGCGTCCCTCTTTGCCACCTTCGAGTTGGTATGTCCGCACCCAGGCCGCGGGCTGAGGCGCTTTGTCGGCAATCGGCTTGGCTCCCACCTCCATCGACTCCAAAACGCGATTGGTCGCGAGAATGGTGGAGTTTGGCATGGGGCGAGCCGAGTAAGCACCTGCCATCGCGTGCATGTCTTTTACCCCCCGCATCACAGGGTGGTCTTTTTGATCGGGTGTCACATGCATGGCCGTCGCGAATTTGTGATTGCGCCCATAATGCCCTGCCCCCAGAGAGGGATTCCAGGTTTCGCCCAGAACCTGTCGGCCGAACCCACCGATAAAATCTTCATTTTGGGAGTTGTAGTTGTAGTGGGAGAACTTTCCCTGAATACCGTTGAACGCGTGCGTCGTTGTCCGGAGCCCCAAAACAGGGCCTCCCCGTTTGAGGTAAGCTTCGAATCGCTCCATCCAGGCGTCGTCGGGTTTGACGAAACGGAGAAACAAAAACAGCATGTCGGCATCTTCGATGGCCGCGATGCCTGGGATGATGCTGGAGCCGGGTTTAATCAGGCCTTCATCCGTCTGGCCGAACAATACGGTGCACTTGAAGCCGTAGCGTTTTGCAAGGATTCGAGCGATCGCCGGGCAGGTTTCTTCGCCCCGATATTCATGGTCGGATGCGATGAAGAGAATGTGTTTCCCTTTGCCAGGACCTTCATCGCCTTCGTAGACCACATGATCCGCGGCACGAAGATTTACTGGAAAGCTGGAGAGGAATCCCAGTACGACGATCAAAACGTGCTTCTGCTTCATCATTTTGCTCAACTTTTCCAACATCTGAAATAATAAACGCAAAAAGGAGGCTCCGAGGACGGATCGCACGCGAGTTTGAATAGCTGCCCCACGATCACTCGCGTCAAACAGACGTTTGCCGCCGTGTTACACGACAGTCACCTCCAAGGCAAACACGGCTCTCCACTGGACATGGATCGTTGCTACGAAAGAAAATGGGGCCAAGTGAATGCCGCGGAGGTAGCCTAGCTGGATTGATCTGGAAGATCAACTCAGGAGCCAAGTTCGCTTGGAAACCATTGGAGTTCGCATAAAAAATGGCGACTACTTCGGTTCGCCANTCAGATTCTTTGANGCCAGCATGACCTTGAGTCGCAAGCGATTCAAAATGATGTTATCTGGCCCCAAAGAAAATTGAATCCAAGGGAAACTTTTCCGACCTGTCCGCGTCGAATGCTCACGCCCTATTTACAACAACCGGGAGAATGACGTGAAAAACTTACCCTGCATTTACGTGACGATCGCCATGATACTGGCCTGCCTCGCGAGTGTTGGCCATGCGGAAGAAAAACAGCGTTTCAGCGGCCAGCAGTCGGGAGTCAAGAAGCCAGCCCAAAAGGTGATTGACAATCTTGAGACTTGGAAGAAGGTGTGGAGAGAGGTCCACCAAGCGGTCAGCCCCAAACCCAAACTGCCCAAGGTCGATTTTGAGAAACAAGTCGTGCTGGCCGTATTCATGGGTGAAAAGAATACGGGCGGATATCGAATTCAAATCCGGGGGATGAAGGACACGGGTAAAAAGATCGAAGTCTCAGTCAAAACGACCAGCCCCCCACAAGATGGCTTCTCGATTCAGGTTTTGACGCAGCCTTACGAGTTCTTGATTGCCGAAAAACCAGCGAAGCCTGTCAAGTTCGTGGTCACCCCGGAAAAACAGTGAACCCTGACGGAATAAGGATCTCACCACTTGCCTACGCCCTTCCCAACACAGCAACGCGGACCCGAGTTTTTCATGCTCTGGCTTTTGGCATTTTTTGCGGACGCGACTCAAGCTGACGCCAAAGATATCGACAAGCCCAACATCATTGTGATCTTCAGTGATGATCACGGTTACACGGATCTCGCGTGCCAAGGCATCTCCAGCGATTTGAAGACGCCCCACCTCGATGGGTTGGCTCGGGGGGGTGTCCGAATGGCTGCAGGCTACGTCACCGCTCCACAATGCGTTCCTTCGCGGGCCGGTTTGTTGACGGGCCGCTATCAGAATCGATTTGGTGTGGAAAGCAACAGTGAATCTCTGGACGGATTCAACGCCCAACGTACCATTGCCGAGCGTCTCAAGGTTGCGGGATATGCCACAGGCATGACGGGCAAGTGGCACCTTGGAAGCCCAAAGGAAATTTTGGAACATGGCTTCGATGACGTGTACTACAAGAACGCCAACCGGCCAGGTTGGGCCAACTTCACTCTCGACGGGAAAGACTGTCCACCCGGTCCAGAAACGTCCGACCTCTACCATCTGGATGCCAATAGCGAAGCCACGTGCGCTTTCATTCGACGCCACCAGAACAAGCCTTTCTTTTTCTATTGTGCCTACAGAGCGCCCCACGTCCCGCTTGATGCACCCCCGCAATACCTGAAGCGATTCCCCGGCGAAATGCCTGAGCGGCGTCGACAAGCACTCGCGATGATCGCCGCCATGGACGATGGCGTTGGAAAAATCATGGCCACACTTCGCGAACTCAACCTGGAAGAGAAAACGATCGTCTTTTACATCGGCGACAATGGAGCGCCCCTCAAAATCCACAAGGAAGACGCGCCAGGTGGCGGGCCTGGGTGGGATGGTTCATTGAATGACCCTCTCAATGGAGAAAAAGGGATGCTCACCGAGGGAGGAATCCGAGTCCCCTTCGTTGTCAGTTGGAAAGGCCAGATCCCGGGCGGACAGGTTTATAAATCACCGGTGATTTCACTGGATGTGGCTGCCACCGCTGTTTCTCTTGCGGGTCTACCTGGCGACCCTCAACTGGACGGTGTCGACCTGATTCCATTTCTGAAACGCGAGACGGCTTCTGCCCCTCACGAAACCCTCTTCTGGCGTTGGGTCGCCCAGTCCGCGGCACGCGCGGGTCGATGGAAGTACTTGCGAGGCGGAAAACGCGAATACCTGTTTGATCTCGAAAATGATATTGAAGAAAAGCACAACCTGATCAAAGAGCAACCCGAGATCGCCAAGAGGCTTGCTGGGGAACTCGAAAAGTGGTCTCAGGGTCTGTCCCCAGTTGGACTGACAACACGACCGATGTCTGAGACCTGGGATCGCTATTTTGATTTCTATCTCGAGGGAAAGCTGTCCCGCCCCCCCGCCAGCAAAGAAAGTCGCCTCAACGGATGGGTGGTTCGCGGAGGCGTTGGCAAAATCCGAAACGAACGGCTTGTCCTCTCACCCCATTCAAAGCAGAAGTCGCTCTTCATTGCAGCGGCTGGTTTCGAAGTTCCGGGCAAGGGGACGACGATTCGTGTTCGAATGAGAACCGCTGAAACAGGAATGGCCGGCATTGCGTGGCGGCAAAGCGGACAACAAGACTTCATTCGTGAGCAGCAAGTGGACTTTCAATGCACCGCGTCCAATCAATTGACGGTGCACGAGATCCCGCTTGATGCTGACGAATCGCTGATCCATCTCCGGCTTTTATTGCCCAAGGGAGACGTGGAGGTCGAATCCATTGAGATCGTTGGCTCCGGCAATAAAACCCTGAAAATATGGGATTTCGAACCCTGATGGTTTTCTTGAGGTGAAGCCCCAAAAGCGAGCTGCACCTTCAGCTAGAGGCGTGTTGTCGGTTGGCCGGCGACTCTGACTCGTGGATCATAAGACCCGACTTGGAATTGAACTGAATCGAAAAACCTAGCCGTCCATGGAGATTTTGGCATGAAAGCCTCCTATGCAACATGGCTCACCATTGGCATCTTTTCCCTCTCTTGGGCCGCTGAAGAAACCCTTGCAGAACTTCCTCCCGGGACCTATGAAATGCTCAAGGAGGAAGCCACGGAAGTACTACAAATTGAGGTGACCGGGGTAAATTCTGTCGGTGAGAACGAAATCGGGCAGGACCCGCTACAACGTTTCATTTGCACGGCCAAGGTAACGGGTATCGAAGGTTCCAGTGGTGAGGTTGCCATTGGCGACGAAATAAATTTTGAGACATGGACAGTCAAACCTCATCAACGCGAGAATTTTGTGGGTCCCGCCATTCCTCCTGAAATTCCGGCAGGCTGGCGAGGAAAAGTCTATTTGAATCCGCCGGAGCAAAATTCGGTCGTGGGCGAAAACGGATCCGCCCTCGAATTGGCAGCCTACGGTCGCAGCTTTGAGGCGGAATCGAAACTCCTTCTGAAGCGACGGCGACTGTTACCATTCCGACGGTAGTTGCCTTTTGGAATCTCCGTCGCGGACAGCAAAGGCCGCATCGGCTTGACGGGTGGCGATTCCTTTTAAGATCGCTTTTTCAAAGGAACTGGATGATGCTGAAGCTTAAACTGCCCCGGTGGATTCTCGTGGTCATGCTCTGTTATTCAGGAGCCAGCTCCAGTGGGTGCATCGACCTGCAGACATCTGAAGTCCGTCAAGCGGCGCAACGAGTCAGTTCTATCAACAAAATGAAGATTCTCATCCTCGGGATCAACCAGTTTCATGAAAAAGAAGGGACCTGGCCTGACGACCTTGAGGCCATCATGCCCCTCGTTCAAAATGATCCGACATTGCTGCACAACCCATTAACGGATGCCCAGCCAGGCTACGATTACGTCAAACCGCCCGAAACAATGACACCGGCGAAAGGTGGAAACACCATTGTTCTCTACCAACTTCGTAAAGGTAAAAGGGATAAAAAGTTGAACGTTGGGTACTTGGATGGTTCCGTGCGAGAACCGTAAACCGAGGCGAACTCTGAACGGTCCGAAAATCCCACCAGGCCTCACCTCATTGTTGCCCACGTGGCGAGAGTCCATTCTCGATCACCATCTCACGATCACCTCATCACGCTGTCCGCCCTGATGATGCTAAAATGCATCGTGACGGCGCACGGCAGCAACTTCTAAAAAGTCATCTTGTGACCAAGATCGAGCCTTTCATTGCGAATGTTTAATCGTCTTCCGTCAAATGCCTTGTGTTGCAACGCTTCTGTCCTCGGGCGACCGTAACTGACCAGAGCATCAAGACAACCTCAATCGACTTTTCGGACTCACTAGAGCGAATGTCTCAAGCATTCGCGGCGGTTCTTCTTCAGGGCGTTAGCCATGACTCGCAAAACGACATTACTTCTCATTTTTGGCTTCGTATTGTTGGCCATCATCGTCTCGACGGCTTGGCTGCGCGAGAGAAAACCCGTCCCCCTGAGAATCTCAGAGGAAACCACTTTCTTCACGGAGCCTCTCACTGAAGATGGCTCCGTTGACTATGCCGCGGCACTCAATCTTCATTTCCGCAAGGATACTCTGCCTGAAACCAATGCCGTCATTCTGCTCCAGCGAGCGGTTGGGCCCTCTGAAAAAGTCCCCAACGCCTACTACGACGAGTTGGGCATGGAGCAGTTACCTGAGGAAGGCGACTATCTTCGCAAACTCGACAGGGAATTTTTAAGTGAGCAAGGTCTGGATGCCGAAGCGATCGAGCAGTATCTCGACGACTACGGCCTGCGACTCAGTCAGCCATGGCGGCGTGCAGACGATCCCGTTATGGCAGTCTGGATCGACCTGAACGAACGACCGCTGAAACTTGTCCACCAAGCCGCTGTCAAAAACGACTATTACTCTCCGCTGACATGGAATAAGGAATCGCCGCCCGGCGAGCATGTACTCCTATTATCCATCCTCAACTACCAACCCGAGAATATGGGTTTCATCTCCCGAACCCTTCGCGGGCGAGCGATGATGCGTCTTGGTGAAGGGGATGAAGACGGCGCTTGGAGTGATCTGCTGGCGTGTCGGAGACTGGGGCGTTTGGCCACGCGTGGGCCGACGGTTTTTGATTCCATGGCAGGTCACCGCATCGATGCCGACACGTACTCGGCGATGCTTACTCTTCTCAAAACCTCGGAATCGGACACTGAAACTCTGGAAGACTACCGTAGAGCACTGAGTCAACTTCCGCCATCAACCCCGATCATTGAAATTCTGAGCCATACCGAACGGTGCCATTTTCTTGATGCCGTTTGCAGTATTGCCTCCGGAAAAATCGATGGCCAAGCAATCATCGGAAAGGAAGGCCGAGATAAGCTGCTGGCTGCCAAGTTGATTGACTGGAACGCCGCGTTGATCCGCGGCAATGCATACCACGATCAAATCATTGCGGCCGCGATGTTGTCGACGCACGTGAAACGGTGTGCAGCCACAGAGAAAGTGTTTACCCCCCTCAAAGACAACCAATCCTTGGAGGGGCCAGCGTTTTGGCGAAGTCCGACGTCAAACGGAACGGCCATGGGGGATTTGGTTGCGGCGTTGATGTTACCTGCGGTCACCGCTTTTTATCAAATAGAAACCGAATCAAACCAACGAGAAGCCAACCTGAATCTTGCTTTGGCCTTGATGAAGTACCGTTTGGATCATGAATCCTATCCGAAGAAACTTCGGGAGCTTTCCCCGGAATATATTCCTGAGATCTCCAAAGATCTCTTCTCAGACACCAGTCTCGTCTACACGTCCATTAACGGCGGCATTTTGCTCTACAGTGTCGGTCCCAACCTCAGAGATGACGGCGGCATTGAGGATCGTCCGGCGGATCAGGATGACATTACAGTGCGGTTCGGCGAAACGGACGCCACTTCATCGCAGACACCTGAAGTGGAAAACTAGCACTCTTCGCATATGATTCGCGGACAGGTCGGCAGGCCCAAACTTCATGAAGGATGGTGGAGAGGTCGCCCCCGAGATGGCGTCCTTTCGCCAGCCCGGTACTTGTAGCCCGTTTTTTCAAATCGGCGACATAACGGGACTTGATTCTATGGATCTTCAGTAGCGGTCAATCCACGGAAAGCCCTTGCGTCATCCTGACGATCGGTTCAACCCAAACGTGATTGGGATCAATCGGCCTTCTTCTTGAGTCTCGCCGAGATGACTTCCACGACCGTCTTTGCGAGCTCGCGTGAACCTTCAGGTGTAAAATGCACATTTGCCTTCAACATGATCTTGTCCATCTGAGGATAAACAAAGCCGTACATGTCCTGGATCGAGACGCCGTGCTCCTTCATCACCCTCTCAGCCGCTTCATTGTATTTTTTTGAATCTCCAACGACGCGACCCTTGGCTCCGGGAGGGACGGGGGTGGTATTTCGCCAGATCAAAGTGGCACCTGTCATCTTCAGTCGTTTGACCATCGTCTGCAAATTGATTTCATAATCTTCGATGGAAACCTGCTGATGACCCTGATCAGGTGACACTAGATTCTCGCCGTTGGGGCCCATGTACTTCAGGTCGTGAAGACCAAAATTGAAGTGAATGACATCCCAGGGTTCGTCTCCCAGCCAACTGTCAAGCTCTTTCACCCCTTTGATCGTTGGCCCGCAATTGGTCAAAGCACGATGGACATTCGCCTTCCCTTCGAGCATCTGCCTGACCGGGACAGTGTAACCAATTGAAATCGAATCTCCGATCAGCAGGACACGTGGCAGACCCGGCTTATCGTCGATCTTCGCCATGGCCGGATTCGGCTTTCGCTTTCGAGTCGGTTCGTCAGATTGTGCAGCCCCTGCGAATCCAGCCGAATTCTGCAACACGAGTAAAATGACTGAGGCAAAGAAAACAAATTTGGGCATCAATCAAACCCTGCCATTTTTTGAGACAACAGCATACATGCTGGCGAAAATCGACTCAGCCCGTAAGACATGCTGAAGAGTTGAACCGCGAAGTGTTGGGCGTGAATTAAAGAATAACAGATTTTATTGCCAGCCGAGGTCAGCCAAGCCGGCCCCTGCCGTGTTTGTTCCAAAACAAAAAACCCAAGCATACCCTTCAACTTCGCGAACTCGAAGCAACATGCTCAGTTGAACAATTCGCAGCACCCCTCGGGCTGGATCGAGCCCCCTCAACTCGCCAAACTAAATCGAGCACCTGCAGACGCCATTGCATTTTTCGCCGCAAGCCAGCAATCCAAAGCTCGATCATGATATTCTACGTGAGGGTCGATCAAGGACTTAGCAGTAACCCGAAGAATTCAAACGGATGACTGTTCGGTCCGCTTCAAAACCCGACTTCGCAGGCCCGAAACTGATGCACCAACTCTACATTCCGAGCTCAACGATGATGAAATTTCATTTTCTGTACAAGCCTATGGCCATCGCCCTGCTGACCACCTTCCTGATGAGCAAACCATGCGTCGCCGGCGAACCGGTCAAGGTCTTTATTTTGGCCGGTCAATCCAACACGGTGGGTCACGCCAGAGCCCACACGATCGCCACGTTGTTTGCTTCGGAAGCCCCCAGAGATCGAGAACTTCTCAACATGGTTTTCGGTAATGACAGTGGTCTTTCATTGGTAACTTTGGAAAAACAACTTGAGCAAGGCAAGATGATCGATGAACTCACCGGTGGCATCTCCAATGAAAAAATCGAAAACATGGAGGAAGGACCGAACAGGAAGGCGTTGGAAGCGAAGGTTGGAAAACTGAAAGAGGCTCATGAGGCGTACAAACAAAAGGTCAGTGACGCCTGCAAGATTTCGGATCGAGTCTTCATCAGTTCGACGGCCGATCGAAACAAACGCTCGGGAAAACTCAGCATCGGCTATGGTGCGGACCAGAAAAAAATTGGTCCCGAATATGGTTTTGGTCTTTCGATTGCTAAAAAGATCGACGGGCCAATCCTTCTAATCAAAACGTCTTGGGGGGGTAAATCGCTCCATTACAATTTCCGTCCCCCCTCTGCAGGATCTTATGAACTCAATGAGAAAGAAAAGTCGGGCGACAAGACGGAAGAGATCGCGAAAAACGCGGGGTTAAACTACCGAATGATGAATGAGTCCATCCATGAGGTATTGGCGAACATCGGTGAATACCATCCCGAATATGATCCCGAGGCCGGCTATGAGATTTCAGGTTTTGTCTGGTTCCAAGGGTACAATGACCAGTTCTCGGATAAGTTTCGAGACAATTACAAAGATAACATGATCAAATTCATCGGCGACATTCGCGACGAATACGACGTTCCCAAGATGCCATTCATCATCGGTGTGCTAGGCACTGGCGCGACGGCAGAAAAGGTTGCAGAAAACCCAGTTTCGCTCGCCCAGCGGGCGGCAGCCGAAGCCATGGGAACCGAAAACAAGGTGGCCTCAGTAGAGAGTTACACCCAATACTCACACTATTCCAACGCAGTGTTCCAGAAAGGGTGGCGGGCGCATTATCACGAGTGGGATACGGTGGGCAGTGATCGCCCGTATCACTACCTCGGCAGTGGAGCATTCTTTCTCCGTCTCGGAGATGCCTTCGCGGACAAGATGGAAGAACTGATGGAATAAAACAGCAAACGAAAACCGCCATGGGCTTATCCGCCGCCGTTGGAACAGACTCGACAGGCCTCGCCGACGGTCAAACCGGCGAGGCCTGACCGGAGTTTTCAATTCCTGCCGCCGATCGCTCATTACTTCTCGCCCAACAATTGCGCTGAGCCGTCTTCATTACTGGTCTTGGGCTCACTCCATACCGGACTCAGGTTCAGCCTGTCCACCCGCTCGCGTCGAGCAGCTGACTTGTCGTAAAGAAAAGCCATCTTCAGGTTCCCAAAAGCTTCATGTCCTGTTGACTGCTTCCGAAGTTCCCGACGTCGAGGTCATGTTTGTGGAGCAACTCAAGCCATAAATTGCAAAGCGGTGTGCCCTGCCCGACCTCGTGATGCTGCCGATGAGAATAACCACCGCCAGCAACGATCACCGGTAGCCGGTGACAGGTGTGGTTTGAGGCATCACCAAAACAACTTCCCAGAACAACGGTCGTGTAATCCAGCAGAGTTCCTTTTCCCGCAGGGATGCTATCGAGATCGACGAGAAACTGATTCCAATGAGTCAAGATATCCTCTTCGACACAGCGAAGATCCTTGAGCACTTCAGGATTTCCCCCGTGGTGAGAGAGGGTATGCCACCCGCCCGTCGCACCGGGCACGTTGATTGCCCCATAGATCCAGTCCATAGAAAACGTGATCACGCGAGTGGAATCCGTACGGAATGCAAGTTTCGCCAATTCAAACAGATTTTGAATCTTGGTTGAGAACTCATATTCACGATCCTGACTCAAGCCATTTTCAACTCTTGGCTTTTCCGTATCCAGCCAGAACTGATCATGAGCCACCTGGGCCTGCAGTTGATCGACCAAGCGGCGATATTGTTGAACCTGACTCGATGGACTTCCCAAATGCTCCAGAGTTGCCAGATCTTCCTTGAGACCGGTCAGAATGGATTGATCCCGTTGCAACCGGCTTCTTCGTTCGGAAAGATCCTCAGTCCCGAACAGCTGGTTAAAGATTTCCTCTTCTCGATACTGAGGTGGAATGGCAACGCCCTGTTCGTTCCAGGAACATCCCCACCCTCGATCGTAAAGACTAAAACTCAGGAATGGAAAACGGGTGGCACCTCCCAGTTTCTCGACAAGGACTTGATCGACCGAAACCGAGTTCTCAAAACCGAGAGCCTCAGGACGGAGTGCGCCTGTAAGAAATGACTTTTCAGAATCGTGATTACTCGTCTCCATCCCGGGGTGAAAAAGATTTTCAAAAAGCGTCATCTTGTCCTTCAACGCTGCAGTCTTCAGATAGTCCGACGTTCCAAGCTCACCCTGAACCTTAGGCTTCAGGTAGGGACGGTAAAACCCGAGCGAATTGCAGACAAAGATGATTCGTCGAGGTGGCTCCTCCAACGCTTCATTCGCGCGCAGGCCGAGGGTTTCCAGAGCGAGCGGAAGTGCTGCTCCAAACTGCAGAAACCGGCGTCGACCGATCGGTCCATTCACAATCATGATCTTCGGATTCAGGTCCTTGCGATCTAAGCTCACCGCACCTCGCGGTGGACCTCAATTCAATCGTGTACGAGGACACGAAATACTGATTATAGCAAGGTCAGAACCAACACCTCCTTCAACAAATCTCTCAGCCCCAAGCTCTCCCTCTCATCCGGAATCCTTTGATAAAGTAAACGTCGTTCCTCGAGATCGGGTGCCCTGCCCATCGCGTATTCAAAAAACTGCTTCATCACGTTGTAGCTCACTTTTTTATGATCCTTGAGCAGCAATTTTTTCAGGTCGTTGATATCCTCAAACGCAACATTCTCCAGTTCTCCCGAAGCATCGACATCTTGCCCAAAAGAAAAGTAGCCCTCTCGACGATATTGAAACGTGCCTGAATGAGGCTTCATCCTTTTGTACTGAGCCCGAAACTGGCCCGTCGCGTCAAAGCTTTCCAAAGCAAACCCGTAAGGGTCAATACTTTTGTGACACGCCTTGCAAGCGGCGTCACTCTGGTGCAGTTCAATCGTTTCACGCAATGAATTTGCATGCTTGCCTTCCGACTCGATCGCCTTGACACTTTCCGGAGGTGGTGAAAGCGTGTTCCCCACGAGATGCTTCGAAATCCAAGCCCCCCGCAAAATGGGCGATGTCTGAAAGCCATCCGTTGTCACTTTCAGAATACTTCCCATCGTCATCAGACCACCTCGCATCGAATCCTCCGGCCATTCGACTTCTCTTAATTCCTGCCCCACAACACCCTCGATACCGTAGTGGTGCGCCAGACGCTGATTGAGCATCGAAAAGTCAGAGTGGATCAAATTTGAAACCGGCAGATTCCCCACGAGCAATTTTTCGACGAATGCTTCCGTCTCCAACGGGAGATAATGGTCTAAAAGATCGTCGTAAAGCGGATAGAGTTTGAGCGAAGGGGAAACCTTTTGGAAAGATCTCAGCTCCAACCACTGTCGACAGAAAGAGCGAACCCAGCGTTTCGCCTTCGGATCAAGCAGGACGCGGTCCATTTGCTCTCGCAGCGTCTTTTCCGTCCAATCACTGTTTTTGGCCACGTTGAGCAAAGCTTGATCCGGAACGGACAGCCAGAAAATTCGAGCCAAATCGGAGGCAATCTGGTAATGAGCGGGGCGTCCGGAATGGGCTGTCCATACGAAACGTGGCGAGGTCAAAATCGATTTTAGCCCCACCCGTACTGCGTCGACAAAATCGCCCTCTTGCTCGAATGCTTCGAGCGCTACTCGGAAATAAGGCCGGAGTTCCTCTTCGGTCAGTGGCATCGAAAAGGCTTTTTGGGCAAAGTCATGAATCACTCGCTTTAATCGATCCTCGGTCCCGCCTTCAATCTCGATCTGAACCGGACCGGATTGCGTGTATTCCTTGTCAATCAAGACATCGATTTGGCCGATCGACGCCAATGAACGCCCATCAATGGAGTACGAATCGGTGATCAAAAATTTGATGTACCTCTTGCGAGTCGGTTGAGGAAACAAGATCTCTTGGCGAGCCGCGACCTTGGTCACCAATTCTCCAGTGATGATGGGCCCCTCCCATGTTTTTCCATCCTCAGAAAGAAACACCTCGTAAGCTTTGACCTGACCGTTTCCATTACCTCCGGTCCACGTCGAATAATGAAGCCCACGGACGTCAATTTCCCCAGGATGTTCCACAACGACATAGTGCGGTGGCGGTGAAAGCGTTGGGGCGAATTGGGTATGCCAGAAGGTCCGATTGGAACGGTCGAGCATCCGATGTTTCTCCATCCCTTTCTGTTCGCTACTGACCGACACCCGTCCCCCAATCGATAACAGTTGGGAGCGTTGAATTTCAGGGCGAACCTTGATGCGGTCGGGAAGTTTCAATGAAAGGTCGGCAAAAACTCGCTCATAGGGTCGGGGAGGCCATTGGTAGACGGGTCCCGTTACCGACAGTTGTTTGATGTACACCCCCTGTTTTGGATTCGCCTGTCGCCACGTTTTCGGGCTGAAGCAATGGACCGACACACTTTCGCCAGGCTCAAAAAAACCGCGAATCTTGTAGGACCTGACCTCCTCATCATGAAGCGAAATGCAATCCAGCAGCCTTTGAGGCTGAGGACGATCGTCCGCAAAATAATACTTCCCCGCATGGACCTGCAGGCTGGCAGCTCCCTCAAAGTCTCCTACCTTGGCTGCTTCAAAGGTCAATTCGTACCAACCCGGCGTTGGAGGCTCAAAGGTATCGTAGAAAAACGAGTAGCTGTTTCCGTTGTTCGCTCGCGTCCACGAAAAAAGAATCCCATCCTCGTAGGAACGCGTGTACTGGTTGTAGGCCGCAAGGCTATTTTGCAGTCGGCTCGTTACCCACGTCATTTCGGGAAAAAAACCCGCGCGAGGCAAAGCAAAATCGATCATTTTCTCGCTTGCGGCGAAGTAAGCGGAAAGACTCTCACGAGTCATTTGAATGCCCTTGTTGGAATCGTACGGATGCGAACCTCGATCCTCAGGAAGATCATGAGCGATGGAGTATTCAATTCCCAACAGATCATTCATGCTGTGATTGAATTCAAACCGACTTTTTCGGCCCGAGATAGAAGTCACGGGAAATTTAGACCGGGCCGCGAGAACCTTAAGCATTTCCTCGCGGTCCGTATCGGTTGGCTGATCCGCATCCTCGGGAGGCATCCGTCTTGTGATCAGATTCTCGAAAGCAAGAGTTCCATCCATTTCGGTCTGCGACAGTCGTTTTTCGAGATTGAAACCACCCTCCGCGGTCGAGGCATCATGGCAGTCCATGCAGTAGGTTTCAAATCCCTCCAGCCCACGTGCCTCTTCAATTTGTATCGCGGCACTCACCCGGCGCGTTCCGCCGATGACAACGGCCAGCACGATGGCCCAGCACCAAAATTGACTTGTCGGCCCTCCGTTCTGCCCCACGAAACGACTGAGGTATGGCGGAAATCGACTTGAGGGACTCAATAAACTTGTTTTCACCGCAAATTCCAAGCAATGAAGTTCAACAGGGAGACGGGCATGGAGATGCGAAAGGTTGCGGCGGCATACTAACGTGGATGTTTCGACAGATCAAACACTTTGAACTCAGGCAACACCCCGGAAACAGGATGCAAAACGCCGTCAACAACTCGAGTGGAATCCGATGACCGAAACACGCTGGATTGCCTCGCCCCGTTTATCTGTCCTTGAAATTCAGGATATCAACGTTGGGGTCAGTGAGGGAACTTCTGATGGTGCACCCATCTGGACCTATTACGTCAACATCACACCCAACGGACTCCAAGAGCGAAAGTGGTTTTCCAATCGATCCAAAGAAGAATTGGAATGGATCGTCACGACATTGTGCGATTGGACACAGAAATTGGACCGGGGCAACTCAAATGCCGGCCGCGATTGACTGCCGAGAATCTCGCCGATCGAAGAGCACTTGAAGGATTCAATGACACGATCATGAAAGCGTCTGGTTGACGCGGCGACGACACCTCCCCTGAATCAAGATCGGAGACGGTGTTCAATTTCAGTGGCTCAAGATCGAACTTCAAAATTGCACTCGGCGGCATCAGAAGACTGTCCTGCTGACGTGATTTTTTTCTCAATCGCCGGGGAGAGAGACGAGTAGGAAACGAGGAAAACAGACACAGGGTATTCACCCCCGGTGATCAACGTTGCTACCATGTGGTCTTTCCGTGGCTGTTTCCCGTCCACGATGGTTAACGACGCCCTCACTGCCACATCAAACGGAATGCTCCACCTTTCAACTCACCAAGCCTCTTAGCCTGAAAGACCGCGACCATGAGTGACAAAGTTTATGTCAATCTGCATGAAGATGAATTGGTCATCTTCAACGCTGCCGTTGAGATTTTTTCCAGCTACATCAGCAACGAACGAGTCAACAACCATAACCAGCAAGAGATGATTGAAAAATCTGTAGCGATTGCCATCGAGATTGCCAGTCATGTTGACGAACGCGTCGAATGTGATGGCTAAGGGCCTGAAAGAAAATTGATGGGTTCCCGCTTCACGTAAACCATCGTCTTTCGGAACTTTGAGAAAAACGCACGGACGTCGCGTAGGGCGATACGGGACAGAGAGTCAGCCCACTCGAAATCTTTACGGCGACAGATACCCGCCGAACAGCCCATACTGATCTCAAACGACGCTCGCCGAAAAGTCGGCCGCCGCTGCCCCACTGCGAACAGCAGCAGACAGCAAATTTGGCCCCAGAGACCAAGCTTCCATGGAGGGCCATTACTCCAAAGAACCACGTTGCCGTTTCTTATTGACTCGGCGGCTGTATTTCTCCAGCGTTTTCTGTTCTCGGGGCGTCAAACTATCTTGCCCCTCGTCGTGCAGCTTTTTCAAGATACGATCTGCCTCTTGATCCAGCTTATCGGGCTCCGGTTCCCTGACGACCTTCAGACGGGGTTGACGCTTAAAGACTCCGGTCCATCTCTCCAGCTGAATCCATTCCTCCAGCCTCCAGCCACGGTAATGATAGAGTGCCCCAAACGCAGCTCCGCCCAAGTGAGCAGTGAACGCGACGTTGCTCCCCCGATTGAACAACGCCTGCAGGAGATCCGCCCCTACAAACATCACACCAAACACCCAAAACGGCATGGCGATGATCCCGTATAAATAGACCGTCTCCTTGGGATAACGCATGACCGTGGCAATGATGACCGAAGCCACGGCCCCAGAGGCACCGATGACCGGCACGAGTGGTTGCTCGTTGACCACGTGGCCAAGATAAGCCGTAATCGACCAGATCAATCCAGAGGCGACGATGGAGACGAGGTAAAAGGCGAGGAACTCCCGAGGACCAATGGTTTGCTCAAGCAGACGGCCAATCATCCAGAGCCCGAACATGTTGAAAAGGATGTGCCAGAGCGTGCCATGCACGAATCCATAGGTCAGCAAGCGGTAGGCTTCCCAAGGACGTAAAAACCAATCTGGGAACAACTCCAACCACTTTCCGATCTGACCAATCCCACCGTCCCCTCCAGTCAATAGATCGGCGATGAAAACAACACCGGTGGCAATGATGATCTTGAAGATCATGGACATGGGCGGACGATCTCGATAGATCCTGTCGTCGGTTGCGTAAGGTCGATCGTAAAGTCCCATGGGAGTATCCAGAGAGATCCGAGACGTGAGTGGTCGGCAAAAACATTTGTAGCGCTATTGCCATTGGGTCACTAGAACTGACCGTGCAGTTGCGTCCTCAAGGCACAATCGGCTGAAAACGACCGCGGGTTGCCATCATTACCGCCGTAACATGTTATGGCAACGCCTGTGGACTGGCGAGTCGGAATCGAGCGTTTAAATTGCTTTTAGCAGGACAAAAACTTGCCACAGGGGGCGTCTGTCCGCTCAGACTCATGACAAATGCAGACGCCGAATTGTAAAAAAAAGAGCCCGATCGCCCCCCGCGATCGAACTCTTGGGCCTGACGGCCATGGACAATTTTTCCCAAAATCGCAATTAGAATCTAGGACCTGCGCCGGTGTTGATTGTCGGTCGAGGACGCTCGGGACGACGTGAAATTCTCTTAATTTCGGAAGGCGAATCTTTAGAGGATTCGATCGGTTGCCGGGTGAGTCCCCCCTGCTCCAGCCTATGGGTTGCGACACGCACGCCATTTTCAGAACGTCGACTCTGTCTTTGAGCGGGTGAAACCTGTGGAGACTTCATCCGATTGCCGAGCCCCTGCGGCACACTGATCGTCGTCGTCTTCATGGAGGTTCGATTGGATGGAAGCATCGCGGATCCCGCCTGTCCAGATGCCACTCCCTCGGAAAAATCGACCAAGCGATTTTGACCCGAAGGCTGGTCGAGGTAAGCCGTTTTTACTGTTGAAGGATTGCCGTCTTGCTCAACAACCGGCGTCTTTCCCGGAAGAACATTGACCGCCATCTCGCCTCGGATCATCTTTCCGTCCGCAGACTGGAAGATCGGTAGCAAAGAGACAGTCATCCGATCACCGCCAACCGCATCCCACGGGACCCAAAAATTGTAGGACACGCCCATTTCGTTTTGACCCGCATGACCTTGGAGTTCAGTCCTTCGAAAAACGAACTTTTTGTCCGCCATATTCCGCTGGTTCTCATCGTCCGTGTCATCAAAACCATAAATGGTCAACTCACCGTCAACGGCGACCGCATCTCCTCGCTCGTCGTAGAAGAAGAATCGCCCACCGAATCCACGGGTTGTCGGCTTGCCAGGGAGACTTACACTTGAATCGGTCCAAATCACCCCCAGTGAAGTCGGCACTTCATATTCCATGCCCTTGAATGGGAGGTCGGGAACCGACGGATCAGCCACATCTTCCTTCGAGAGAAATGGCATCTTCACCGGCCCCATCTTGGGGAACGAATTGCAGCCGGTCAGCGACGCCAAAGACAACACCGTTGCCGATGTCAAAAACATGATTTTTTTCATTTTTCAGATCCGTACAAATCTACGTTCGGCTCTTCGTGTGACACCGATGACCGCCCGCTTCGGGGTCACGCTGGGACTCTCACCAACGCTAACGATAGTTGTTCTGCTGAGAGGTTCTCAGCGTCCCTCCCGTCGGGTAGCTGTTGCCTCCCACAGCGGACATTCGAGGGGTCGTGGGTGACGGCGTGTAAGTCCGGGGTGGCGATGGCCGACCGGTGTAGGGGTTGACCCTCGTTCGGTAAGGTGAATTGGGGAGACGCATACTTACCGCGTCATCTTCGGCGGGAAGGATCTCTGCTTCTCCAGGTTCCGTCAATTCCAATCCTGGAACGAGGGCCCCACGCAGTTGATTATCACCCGACTCGATCTCCGCTGGCCGATCCGATGGACTTGGCGTCGCAGGCAGTGAATTGATCTTGGGATAGGAGCCTGCAGGATCCGGGTAGGATCCGGTCGGATCAAGATCGGGGTAAATGATCTCGGGCTGATGTGGATACATCATGGTTTCGCCGTCGTAACCGATGGGTCCATGGACTTCCGCAACGTTTGACATACACCAATTCATCCGATCCATCGCCACCTGATTGATCGTTTGCAGATCGGATTCGTCGTCGACAATGTAGGGAGTCAGGACGATGAGAAGTTCTTTTCGGGTGACATCCTCAAGGTCATAGCGGAACAAACGTCCAATCGCCGGAATGTCGCCAAGGATGGGAACCCGTCTGGACTCTTGAACCGTGGACTTTTCAATCAACCCGGCAAACATCGTGGTCTGTCCGTGACGCGCCATGATGGTGGTCTGTGCTGTGGTGATGTTGATGGGTGGGACTCGAATCTGCTCCCCGTCCTGAATGCCGACAGGTGGGCCATCCGCTTCGTTACCCAAGCTCGAATTGGTCGCATCCACTTCCATGACAATGAGACCATCAGGACTCAGTCGAGGACGTACCTGCAAGATGATGCCCGTATCCACTGGGGTCAGATTGTTTTGAACCACACCATTGGTGATGGTCGTTCCTTCGATGAAGCGAACGATCGCCCCCTGTTGGACAAAGCCTTGGAGGTTGTCCATCGTCATAATCGTTGGACTGCTGAGAATCTCAAGACGATTCTGTGCCTCGAGAGCCCGCAGAAGCATGTTGACCGATTCGTTACCGGCAGACATCACGAGCCCACCATAGCCCAGCGAGGAATTCCGTCCCAGTCCGAGACTGGAAACGGCCATTCCGGCCAGATTTTCATTCAAGCCCGGTATGGAACTGCTACCCACTCCCGCAGTGTTGAACGGATTGTCGATGCTGGTAATCCCGTCGACGACAGGTGGTGTCACGCCCAATCCCCGATTGAAGACAATCGAATCTTGGATGCCCCACTGGAAGCCAAATTCCTCTCGGTTGCCCAGTTCGACCTGAGCAATCAAGCAGTGAATCATGAACATCGGTCGACGATCGAGATCTTCGATGATCTTCTTGATTTCAGCGAAGTATTCAGGTGCGGCACTGACAATGATACTGTTACCTTCGGGTTCCGAGACCACGATGATTTCCCGACTGAAGGGAACACCGACCGCATCGCCGCCGTCACCGTAGAGGGTCGCACGCTGAGAGATCCATTCCTGAACCGCCGTAACCACGTTGTCCGACAACGTATTTCTCAGACGAAAAACTTTCACGACGCGACGATGAAGATCCTCCTGATCCAATCGATACAGCAGATCTTCAACAACTCGAAGATTCGCTTCGGACCCGGAAGCAATGATGCTGTTGGTCCGAGGATCTGCGGAAAATCGCAATCCAACCAGAGTGCTGTCCTCACCCAGTCCACCCGAGAAAACCGGGACGTTACCAACACCGTTTTGCTGTCCTCCGCCGGTCTGTCCTGTACTGAACATATCGGTGAGCAACTGCAGTAGAACGCCCGCGTCGTTGTTGATAACGCTGAAAACCTTGATCTTTGTTTCGACCTCTGGAAGCTGGTCCAATGAATTGATCAGGGCGCCGATCAATGGCATGTTTTCACTTGGACCCGTCACCACGAGCGAGTTGCTGTTGGTATCTGCGGTCACTCGGACGTCAAACATGATGCCGCCGCGAACAATCTTGCCTTCGGCGTTGATCATCCTCAATGCCAACATGGCAGAGCGAACTCGTGCCAGTTGTTGCTGACCGATTCCGAACTGCTGGTTTTGCTGCGTATTCTGACCACCCGGATTCGTCCCGAGTCCCGCTCCCTGCAGTTGCCCATTCAAGGCGTCCTGAAGGACGGGCTGAAGTTCTTCGGCCAGTGCATTTTTAAGCCGGAAAATTTTGACTTCATTCCCCGCTTCGCTGTCAATCACATCGATCTCTGCAATGAACTTGGCAATTTCACCCATATCGCTCGGACTGGCCTGCACGATGATGGTGTTGCTTCGGTAGTCAGAAACAACCCGCAATCTTGTCCCCAAGCCGGGGCGATTACCCTGCTCAATCGCGCCGTTGCCACCACCCTGACCGGTGCTACTCAAGCCGAGATAAAATTCGTTCAATCGACTCTTGGCATCCTCCGAAGAGATGTACTTAAGCCGAAAGGACTTGAATTCGGCATCGGGCTCCGAAGGGACATCAAGTTCCTTCAGCAGGTTTTCGACGAATTCGATCGCTTCTTTTCGTCCGACGAGTAAGACGGCGTTTGGCTTGCCAAGAGCAGTGATTGTCACCGTGCCTTGACGTGCCTGATAAATGTTGTCGTACAATTCCTGAGCAATCGTTGCGATGGCGGTACTGTCGACATTCTCCAAGTTGTAGTAACGGACTTCGGGTTGCGTCTGGTTCGCAAGATCTTCAATCTCTTTAATCAGTCCCTGAACACGTGTGACATCCTCAGGTGCACCTTTGACAATGACGATTCCCAGCTCTTCGATAAACTCAAACTCGACAGGCCCAAGTGGGGGTTGGCCGGCTCCGTCGTCGCCTTGTTCACTCTCACCGGCATCTTGAGTATCAGACCCACCGGTTTCTTCCTGAAACGTACGATTGGAAATCACCTGAGCATTCAATCCCTGACCATTGGGACCAATTGCTGGCGTCCTTTCACCGACCACTCGTAGCTTGGAATCGGCTTCCTCCGAGGTCAAGCTCAGGTAGGAGATCGCCTGTCTGATTTCAGTCTGTTTACCGTCTTTGACTTTGAGCCAAGACGAGACGTTGGTCGGTTTTTTTGCAGGGGCGTCCATCGCCGCCAACGCCTGCTTCCAAGCGGTAACGTAGTCCATCCGGCCACTCAGGAAGAGTTGATTCGCACTACGGTCGATGGTCAGGGAGACCGGTGCGTTTGATCGACCGGGTACTGGAACCTGAACAACGACTCGCTTTCCCTGCTGGAGGGATTGCACCGCAAGTTCATCTCCCCAGGTTTCCACGAGGACACTTTCGAGTTCGCGATAGTTGATGAACCGAAGCTTGAAGGATTCGGTGACATTCTGCTTCGAACTCAAGCCCAAGTCTGATGTTGTCTCCTTCACCATGCTGATGCCGCGGTTGGTCAAAAGGCTGGTGATTTCCTTCAACGCCATCTCAGGCGCCTGAACGACAAGAGTTCCCTCGTTGGTATTTGAAGTCATCATCACGCCCGCGTCGGCAGGATAAATGGATCTCAAATAGCGAATCACTTCCGTATGCTGTGTCGTTGGGATCTCAAACGCCTTGGACGCTGAAGGGCGAGCAGGCTTTTCAATTTGTCCTGCAGATCCATTCGGCTTGTCGATGGCTTCGAGGATGTTGCGGGAAATTCGAATCGAATCCCCTACGCCCCGCACGAGAAGCCTGCGTCCTTCCCTGTCAGCAATCACCTCAACCGAATCACCCATGATCCGACGGATTTGAGCTTTAGCCTCAACAGGATCAATGTTGCGGACCTCGAGTTCGCTGAAACTTAGGTTTTCCTGCCCCACGGTTTCGCGAGGAGCGACGTAAAGCAGAGCTTGAGCCAGGAGAAGCAAGCCGATGAGCGAATAGGCCACACGAGTCGTGCTAGCACTTTTCGTTGAATGATTCATTTAGGAGATCTCGCCTTTTTTGTGTGTGCGTCCAGCGTGCTGCTGGTTTCTCGCGAGTGACTCGAGCAGGTGTATTCCCGCATTACGAGCATCGCATTACGGATTGCCCGCGCATAACACGGACATTCGGCACAGGGGGAGGTATCGGCATGACCTTGATAATCCCTACAGTCCATCTAACCGTTTCTTCAGGAACAGACGTGTTCCCCTGAAAGTCCTTTGAAACTGCTAGCACAAGCGTCTATGCTACGGGCCAAATTCCGTTGATTCACCCGAGGTTCCCGAATGATCTTCCGATGCTGCCCATCTGGCCCTTTTGGGATCTGTTTGATCTTGGCCGTGATGCTGGTGAACGTACGTCCGGGCTATAGCGCTGAAGGCGACGGTTGGCAAAATCTTCCTGACCTTCCCGTGGCGAAAGGACTGGGAGGCCCTGTGGTGGGGGTCCATCGGGGTAACCTGTTGGTGGGCGGCGGTGCCAATTTTCCATCCGGGGCCCCTTGGGATGAACCTTCAGGCTCAAAAGTCTGGCACTCGGAGATTTACACACTGGAGTCTCCCTCCGCTGTTTGGCAGTCTGCGGGCGAACTGCCAGTGCGAATCGCTTACGGCGTTTATGTGAGCACCCGCAAGGGCGTTGTCGTGCTTGGAGGTGAAGAAGACGGAACCGCGTTGGCCTCAATTTGGCTATTGCAGATCGGAGAGGATCAGGCGGTTCGGATCCAGCGACTGGCCGATCTACCCGAACCGATGGCCTACCACGCGGGTGCGGCCCTCGATGACCGAATTTACATTGCCTTCTCCAAGAGGACCGCGACTGAAGGTCCATTTGATCAGAAGAGATTCTGGAGCGTCTCGATTGAGGAACTACTCGGGACGCGATGGGATGAAGTTGAAGCCGCCCCCCCCTCTCCGCCTAATCTTTGGCGAGAGCATCCGACGTGGCCGGGTGCCCCTCGCCACAAAGCCGTCGCCTCGGTTCAGAAAATGGGCAACCGGAGTTTCTTCTACTTGATCAGCGGAGAGAACCCATCGTTCGATACGGAAGGCAGCCCTAAGCTGTCCCAGTACGAGTACCTTTTCGATGGCTATCGATTTGACACCAAAGAAAATCGCTGGACACCGATTGCGAATTTACCTGCAGTGGAGGAGCGTCGCGTAGACGCTGATGCGGACTTGGGAACTGACCGCCCCAAGCCAGTCGCCGCAGCAGCGAGCATTCCTTTTGGACAATCAGACGTCCTGGTTTTCAGCGGTTCGACAGGCCGGTACATCACTCGACCTTCTCCCAAGATTCCCGCGTTTCCAACGGACATTCTCTGTTACAACACCATCACGGACACTTGGCGTGAGCTAGCCCCCATGCCGATTGGAGTCGTGACCACCACCGCGGTCCACTGGCCTGACACCGACGCGTACCCGGTTCGATCTCGCATCGTCATTCCCAGTGGTGAGACTCAACCGGCGGTTCGTACGGCCAAGGTTCAGATGTGGATTCCGCCGGCTGAGAAACGAGACCTTGGATTCATCAACATCGCGGTCATCGTTTTGTATCTCGGTGGCCTCGTCGCCTTGGGTTTTTATTTCTCAAGACGTGAAAAAGGGACAGACGACTTCTTCCTGGCGGGGCGTCGAATTCCCTGGTGGGCGGCCGGTCTGAGTATTTATGCAACACAGTTGAGTGCGATCACCTACGTGTCCATACCCGCAACCGCGTTTTCCCAAAATTGGTTGACGTTTATCGGGCAATGCGCGATCCCGATCATGGTCCCACTCTTTATCTTCTGCTACCTCCCGTTTTATCGTCGCCTGCAACTGACGACGGTCTACGAATATCTTGAGCGGCGTTTCCATCGTATCGTGAGATGGTACGGCAGCGTTTCGTTTGTGGGATTCCAACTCGCTCGAATGGCGATGGTCGTCTACCTGCCCGCCATTGCACTTTCCGCGGTCACCGGCTGGGATGTCGTGCATTGCATTTTGGTCATGGGCATCTTGTCCACGCTTTACACGGTGCTTGGTGGGATCGAAGCCGTCATCTGGACCGATGTGCTGCAGGTCTTTGTACTTTGGGGAGGCATCCTGATCGCCGCCGTGCTGGCGGTTAGCGGAGCGGGTGGCTGGGAAGTCGCGACTGAAGTGACAGCAAACTATGACAAATGGCAGTGGTTCGACGGGTCAACGAATCCGGCGGTCATGTCGACGTGGGCGATTCTGATCGGATCCTGCTTTCTCCAGTTTGGTCCTTACACCACAGATCAGGCGGTGGTCCAAAGATATTTGACCACCCCCAATGAGCGAGACGCTGCACGCGGACTCTGGCTCAACGCTGTTCTTGCGGTCCCTTTCAGCATTGTCTTCTTCGCGGTAGGCACCTTCCTCTTTGCCTACTTCCATGAAGTGCCAAGCAGCCTCGATGTCGGTATGCAAAACGATCGAGTACTTCCGCTTTTTGTCGTTCAAAAACTTCCTGTCGGCCTCTCTGGATTGGTGATCGCAGGAATATTTGCGGCATCCATGTCCACGCTGGACAGCAGCATTCATAGCATCGCCACGACTGTTTCCCATGATTTTTACAAGATCATCTTCCCGAATGCGTCACCGCGAGCCTCCTTGTTGGTCGCGAGAATTCTGACGCTGATTGCAGGAATTGCGGGCACAGCTTCGGCCCTGCTATTGGCATCGATGGATATCCAGTCCGTCTTTCTCTTGTTTCAGAAAGCATTGGGTTTGGTGAGCAGCGCGCTCGCGGGAGTTTTTATCCTGGGGATTTTTACGAAGCGGGCCAATGCTGCCGGAGCACTTGCAGGTGCCGCCTCCTGTGTCCTCACCCTTTACCTGGCAGAAACTCAAACCCAGTGGGTGTTTTACTGGCACAGTGTCCTCGGAATCCTCACGTGCGTTGGAGTGGGTTATCTGGTTAGCCTTTGCACGCCCCAACTCACGGGAGAATCCACCGGCCTGTGCTGGTGGACACGTCATGACTCAGATGAGTCACCCGCCGTCTGAGGTACGGCGGCCCCAGCCTCTGTTTTGCGAACCGATCCTCATCCCTCACCTCTATCGAATCTAGCCCCCATGACTTCACCTGAATCGATTTCAATTCACTCGAAACTGCAGCAGGTTCAGCAACAGTGGACCCCAAAAGTCATCGCTCAAGTCAATGAGAACCTCGTCAAAATCGCGAAACTGCAGGGGGACTTCATTTGGCATCAGCATGACGATACCGACGAAATGTTCCTGGTGGTCTCGGGCGAACTCAATCTTGACTTTCGAGATGACGCCTCGGATCCCAACGTCACGACCCGGAAGCTCCGAGAGGGTGAAATGCTGGTGGTGCCCAAGGGCGTTCAACATCGCCCTTACGCCGAGGAAGAGTGTCACGTGATCATGATCGAATTGACAGGAGTAAGGAATACGGGCGATGTCGGAGGCCCACGGACGGCCGCCATTGACGACTGGTTATAACTCAAACCGTATGAGACCGAATGGCAAGAGTCTTACACCCAGAGCGTGGAGAAGGTGGAAAAGACCGATCCAAAAGACATCCCGTGCAAAGATTGCTCGCCGTCTGGGCAGAGCCGACTATCCATCACGTTTCGCAAATCGATCCACCAGTCGGTCGTACAACCAATACTCCATGAAAATCAGAATGACGGGCAACACAATCTGGATGGCTTGCTGAGCCCGCGGTTCACTCAACTCCGCCGGAGCGACTTCCTGATAAGCTTTTAAGCCGGCATGCACCATGAAGCTGTTGATCACGAGTAGCACGCAGGCCACCAGCGTCACGACGGAAACGTAACCGCAGCCGGTGTGAAGCTTAAAGGGGCCGTCGGGTCCTGATTTGGGACTCATTTGTTCAATGCCCCCGATCCATGGATCATTTGAGTTTTTCTATCCGATCAAGTACGAGCATGTGATCCACCTTGCTCCCGCTGCCATGGGACGTCCTGCTTAGGGCGTGAGATCCTCTGCATCAAGCCAGAAGTTCGTCGATGACTGTCCCAGCCGACAACTTCATCGGCCGTCCAATCGGTGTCTGAACTTCCTGACTGTAGTCCACTCCAAGTAGGTGCAATACGGTTGCATGCAAGTCCTCAACCGGCTTCGGATCTTCGAGATCCAACTCCGGTCGGCCATCGATGAGTTTTGGAGTGGGGGAAGTTCTTCCGATGACTCTTCCCTTTCCAATCCCTCCACCGGCAAGTGCAACGCTGAAACCGTGGGGCCAATGATCCCTTCCACCGGCGGGATTGATGGTCGGCGTCCGCCCAAATTCTCCGCCACAAATGACCACGGTATCCTGAAGCGTCTCACGTTTTTTGAGTTCGCGAAGCAGGGACGAAAAGGCGGGATCGAGTGTCTTCAGGAGTTCGGCATGGGACTCGTGATTATTCGCGTGGGTGTCCCAACCTTGAAGAGTGACCTCGACGCAACGCACCCCTCTCTCAATGAGTCGTACGGCCGCAAGGCAACCTCGGCCAAAAGGCGTATCGCCGAAAGGTTCCCGAGTGGCCTCCGATTCCTGATTGACATCGAACGCTTTGAGTTGCTCCGAGTCCATCATGCGAAGTGCCGCATCGGTCATCGTTTGGGCCACACTCACGCCGACCCCCGGTTGTCGAATTCGACCTCGACCAAATTCACGATCGACAATATTTTCGAGGTCAGACAATCGCATTCGGTAACGTTCATCCGACACCCGCTTCACCATGTCGGGAACAGGAAATTTGGGATCGGCCGTTTTGAACGCATCAAAAGTCTCCCCCAGATATCCGCCGGTACTGGGAAACGGACCGGGCAAAATTGAGATGTGCCGCGGAATCTCCACCACCTGCTGATCGTTGCGGAGGGTTTGATGACAGATGATGGAACCGATAGCCGGATGGACGAGCGTGGGATCAGGGCGATAGCCCGTCTTCATATTGTAAATCGCGCGTTCATGGTCTCCCTCCTTGCTCGTCAGAGACCGAATCAAAGAAAACTCACCCATCAACTCGGCCGTCTGGGGCAACCCTTCCCCGAGTTGAACCTCCGGTAATGCCGTCGCGATTGCCTTTGACCCACCCGCAATTGATTTTCCGGGATGCGGATCGAATGTCTCCAACTGGCTTGGTCCACCCTGCAGCCATAGCACAATAACGGACTTTGGCATTGAGCGCGACCTTGCCTTCTCCGACTGCCTCGCAAGACTCTCGCCAAGGGGCGTCAACCAACTCGCAGCCCCAATCCCAAGCCCTTTGAGTAAGTGACGCCTTGAAAAATGTGTTGAAGATCCACAACCCGTCTTCAGCATGCTCGTCTCTCTTGCAGGGTAAAAATCGCTGGCCAAGCCTTCATCATGGTTTGCCTGGCGGGCAACGACTCGCTAATTAGTGGTTCCAGATAAATTCACTGCTATTGATAAGCACCCAGTACAAATCGCTGAGCCGATCTCGTCGGATATCCCCCCGGGTTTCACTCAATCGCCTCTCGAAGTGTTCCGCCTCGTGCCGAGTCGGCAACCGCGACAATACCGCGAGGTAGGTGGTGACCACCGCGGTAGAATCGTTAGGGCTCAAGGTGGCGATTTGCGAAGGTGCGTTGAGTAACAAATCGTTGGGCTCCGTTCTTTCGGAAACCAGCTGACCATTCATCATGATTAAACGTTGGGGGATCGTCCCACCGATGAGGTTGAATTCATCCTCTCCCAAATCACCATACCGCTGAACGAATTCCTGCTCTTGGCCAAAACGTAATAAACGTTCCAGACCTGAGGCCTTTGCATTGATGGTACGCAGGGAGGTCGATTGGATCGCCGCGCCGGCAATCTGTTCCGGTCGCAATCGCGTCACGGGATACACGGCCCACGCCAATTCGTGAGCCTGCGTAATATCGAAGTCCGCACGACTATCTCGACGAAACGCTGTGGTCCTCGCAATTACGGAAATCAAACGTTTGAGGTCGTAACCGTGTTCGACAAAGTCATCCGCAAGCAGCTCGAGTCCTGGTGGAAATGGACCGTAAAGCGGCAGGTCATCCACGGGGTCCACCAGCGGTCGCCCGAGCAATAAAGCCCAGACGCGATTCACCATGGCCCTTGCAAAGGGTCGGTTTTCCCGATGCGTCAACCATTTAGAAAGTCGTTCACGACGCGTCCCCTCCGCGACCAGCAAATCTCCCCGGTAAGGAACCGATACTGGCACCACAGTTTCTTGCTCCGCATCGAGGAAACGGTAGCGATACTCCATCGGTGCTTCCGATTCCTGAATGCCTCTCAACGAAGACGTCACGCCAGAAAAAAAGGCAGCGAGTTGGTGGAAATCCTGCTGAGTTCCCCCACGCAGTTCGTCCTCTGCGCCCAAGTTGAGCGTGCCAAGATTGTCATCGTGACACTGCAGGCAGTCGACTCTCAAAGCGAGAAACGCTCGGGAAGTCCGAGCTGCAAGACGGATCGGGTCAAGTTGATTGCCGTCATCGGAATCGGCTGTCACCGAAACAAAATTGACAGCCGGAGAGTCGGTCCACAGTCCTTCGTCCGTGAGCAGGTGACGGACCAGATCATCATAGGGACGATTGCTCAAAATCTGATCACTCAGCCAATGAACAAAACGGCGCCGTCGGTACACAATGAAAGGCCCGTTCTCAACGCCCACATAGGCACGAGCGAGTCGCTCGGCGAAATAGTCCGCAAACCGTTCGTCTTTCAGGATGTAATTCAGCCACCAATTCACTCGCTGCGATTCTGGCATCTGCTGAATTTTACGAATTTCCTCCAGCGAAGGAATCGTTCCGGTTAAGCCAAGCGAGACACGGCGAATCAGGCTCATTGATTCTGCATCGGGAGCCCTCTGAAGATTCTTATCATCCCATGATTTTTCAAACTCGGCGTTGATCTCCTCGACCACCTGCTCCAGTTCATCAGGTCGCCTGTTCGTTGCCGATTCTTCCCAGGTCGAAGTCGTCACACGTTCTCGTGGAACCACCCAATGCATCAGCAGAAAGAGGCCGACCACGCCGAAGGTCACAAAACCGAGATTTTTAAAAAGATTCGACAAGTGGATCTACCCTGTAGCAAGATGAAGCAGGACGCACCGAATGAGAGCGTCGATGAATGAGAGCGGGCCCCAGCGGTCCGCAAGCCCCTTTTTGCACGAAGGTCTCGCGAAGTCGTTGAGGCAGACAGACTTTCTATTCGCCAGCCTCTTTGATCTATTGATTGTACGCTACGCTTTCATTGTAAACCTCGTTCACCGGTTTCCAAACGGTGCTATCCGTGCGATTTCTGGCATTTCGTCAAAAGTCACCCGCACCGCATCAAGGAAACGCGGGTGACCCGATACTTTGACCCTCACCGAAAAACCATGCAGGAAGATCCCAAAGAAACAGGTACACCGGTCTCTCCGGTACCGCTTCCGTTGGTGGACGCTCCTGCTGTGGAACCGGACGGGACACACGCTGAGCTAGAAAATCCGCGAACTCCCCCAGAGGAAGTCGTCGACTCGTCAAATTGGGTCCCGGTCGCGGAATTCGCGAATCCTCAGCGAGAATCGCGATCCCCGTCTGAAATGTGGCCGTACGCGCCGGGGTCAAGCGTCTCCGTTGAGGTAAGGACGTCTCGAAGTTGGCTTTTCCGACTGATCGAGGGAATGGGTCGATGGACCGAGTTTTTTTTTGGTGTAGCCAGCCTGATTGGCTGTCTGGCCTTCGCCACTGGTCTTCCTGGCCTGCAGATTTTGACGCTCGGCTATCTGATCGAATGCAGTGGCCGTGTCGGGAGAAGTCAGAAGATTCGTTCGGGGCTTCCCGGATTGAGGCTGGCAGCCCGACTCGGCAGTATTGTGCTCGGTACGCTGATGACCCTCTTGCCACTGTTTTATGTTTCCTCCCTTCTTGAAGCGGCTCGCCTCATCGAACCGACGTCAAGATCCGTTGTTGTGCTACGAAGCCTTCAGACCGTTTTGATGTTTCTGATCCTCCCTCACTTGATCGCTTCTTGGTTCTGCGGTGGGAAACTGCGTTATTTTTTCTGGCCTTTCCTCGCCCCCTATCAGCTCTCAGTCTGGATGCTTCGATGGGTGATCGCGACGGCCCCCCTACGCGAGATCCTCGATCAGACGCTAGGTCGACTTTGGCCCAACCTTGTTGCTGATCTTTGTCATGTCCGCCCCCTGACCGATTTCTTTTTGCCGGCGATCCTCCTTAAACATCTCTGGAGGAGGACGCTTTACAGACATGCCCGCGACGGCTTCTGGAAGTTTGTGGGTGGACTCCATTTACTGCACCTCACTCGCTTGGGCCTTCAGACGTTGGCAGGTTCAGTCGCGTGGCTGTTCGTCCCCACATTTTTACTCATTGGCGGGACGCAACTTCCCTCCGGCCCCGCAATCCTGAGCGGCTTCCTCGGGATACTCTCATTGTCGGTCGTCTCCATCTACCTTCCCTTGCTACAAGTCCACTATGGAACGGTGGGAAAAATGTACGCACTTTTCGATTTGCCTGAAGTCTTCAAAGTGATTCGTAAAAGTCCGTTAAGAACCACGCTCGCATGCACACTCTTTCTGGCAGCCGCACTCCCACTGTATGCGTTGAAAATTGAAGAAATTGATCCATCGCTGGTGTGGCTCCCGGGTCTTGTCTTCATCCTGTTTTCGTTACCTGCCCGATTGCTGATGGCATGGAGCTATGCGCGAGCAGTCGAGAGGGAAAGTCAGACGCGTTGGTTCTGGCGTTGGCCCGTACGCAGTCTGATCTGGCCCCCCGTCTTATTTTTTTCCATCTTTGTCTCCGTGACACGGTTTACCTCTTGGGGAGGCGCTTTTGGGCTCTTTGAGCATCATGCCTTTTTGATCCCCGCTCCGTTTATGCAGTGGTTTTAAGTATCCCGGGACCACTCGGGCGATGGGCGGAAGTTCGTCAATCTTCTCGGCCAATGAAGCTCTGCCGTGACAATTTGCGGGCTTACCCCGAGCACCCACGGTTTTCCTTCGAAGGGGCGTGAACGTATAATCCAATCCACAACCTAAACGGTTGAGGGCGAAGGCACGAACCCAAGATGCAGATTGACCTTCTGCAACCGGGTCTCCCAACGCCGCGAAATTTGACCTCGTCATCCATTTCTCTGACTCGATTTTTGCTCATGCCCTACCGCAACCTCGTGACGATTTTTCTCACCGCGATCGTCAGCTTTGCCTGCTACCGAACGGCACAGAAGAATCGCTATGCCTCCACCATCGGCAGCGCGATGACGATAATCGAAGAGCAAGCCCTGCAGCCCTCGACACGCAGAGACCTCTTTTACGCGGCGATGGACGGGATGATGAACAGTCTTGACGAACACTCGGCGTTCATCGATCCGGATCGACTTCCCGAACTTGAAGAACATCTGGATCAAGAGTTCGGTGGCGTCGGATTCATCGTTGAAACCCATCCCGAAACCGAGGCCTTAACAATCGTGTGCCCGCTCATGAACACTCCAGCCTTTCGGGCGGGGATCTCTGCAGGCGACGTCATTACGGCCATCGATGGACAGTCCTCCGAAGGCATGAATTCGTCGGACGCGGTCAACAAGATCAAGGGGCCTCGGGGCACGCAAGTGACATTGACCTTGCAATCGTCCGAAACCGGTGAACTCAGAGAAGTCGACTTGGTTCGGGAGTTGATTTCTGTGGAATCGGTCGTCGGTGACCGCCGCAAGCCGGATGGAAGTTGGGAATACACGCTTGAGGATCACCCTGAAATCGCCTACGTCCGAATCAAGGAGTTTGGTGAAAAAACGGCAACGGAACTGGAGGCTGTCGCAGATACGCTTCCCGAAAACATTCGTGGCATGATCTTGGACCTGAGATACAACTCAGGTGGCCTGCTGGATCGAGCCGTCGAAGTTTGCGACCTGTTCCTCAACGAGGGAACGATTGTGACCATCAAGTCGCGGGGAGGCGAGCCAGACCGACCGCCCTATACGGCAAAGCGGGGCACGGCGTTTCCCGACAAACTTCCAGTCGCGATTCTGATCAACTCAGGAACGGCCAGCGCGAGTGAAATTGTCGCCGCCTGTCTTCAGGACCATGAGTGTGCCACCGTGGTTGGAGAAAGATCCTACGGTAAAGGGACGGTCCAACAAATCATCAAAATCGATGGGGGACGAAGCGCTCTGAAATTGACCGTTTCAAGCTACTGGCGGCCGAGTGGCCGCAATATCCATCGCCTCAACGGTGAAGAGTCCGATGAATGGGGCGTGTTGCCAGATCCTGGCTATGAGGTCCCATTGACGGACGAGCAGGCCCGACGACAATTTTTGTGGCAACGCCAGCGTGAATATCCTGCAACCGTGCTCAGTGATGAAATTGTTGAGCGACTTCTTCAACGGGAGCGCGAGTCCAGCGCCGTCGTTTCCTCCGCTGAGGATTCACCAGCCGACCCCAATCCGGATCAGGAATCGGATCCCGATCCGCAATTGCGGAAGGCGATCGAAGCTGTGGTTGCGTCCTCGGATGTCAACGTCGCCCTTCAGTAAAATTTGGGGCGAAGGCTGGCCACTGAAACGATCGGACAAGCGACACAAGGTTCGCTCGTCGTCCCGTCGCCTTAAAATCAGCCATTCATTCTGCTCGCAGGGAAACTACCTATGGACGATCTCTCGAAAAAGCTGCTCGACCAACTCCTCCAAACTCCCGGAACCTCGGGCTACGAACAACGTGTCCAGCAAGTGGTTCGCGATTTCCTGACTCCGATCGCGGACGAGATTACAACGGATTCCCACGGAAACGTCATCGCCTGCAAAAACCCGGACAAGGAACGACGAATTCTCGTGGACGCACATTGTGATCAGATCGGTCTCATCATTTCGCATATTGACGATCAGGGATTTTTATACGTGCAACCGATCGGGGGCTGGGATCCTCAGCAACTGGTCGGGCAACGCGTCACAATTTGGGCGTCCGAGACAGGTGTTCCCGGAGTGATTTCTCGCAAACCTATCCACCTTCAGGACGAATCGGAGCGGGGACAGGTTGCGAAACTCAAGGAACTCTGGATCGACATTGGCGCGTCTTCAGCCGATGAAGCCTCAGAAATGGTTCGAGTGGGTGACAGCGCAACTCTGGTTCTAGGCTACCAGGAGCTTGCAAATCGCCGGATCTCTGGACCTGCAATGGATGATCGCACGGGTCTGTGGGTCGGTTTGGAAGCTTTCAGGCAGGCGGCAAAGAAGCAGACCGAATGCAGTCTATTCATGGTGTCTGCCGTTCAGGAAGAGGTCGGTTTGAGGGGAGCGACAACGGCGGCCTACGGCATTGACCCGCATATCGGCATTGCCCTTGAGGTGACCCACGCAACCGACTGCCCCGGACTTGATTCACGTCAACAAGGCCACCTGAAAGTTGGCCAGGGCCCGGTCATCTTTCGCGGTCCAAACATGAACCCACACGTTTTCGAAGCACTGGAATCCTCGGCAAAAGCCACCGAATCGGATTACCAGATTGCTGCCTGCGGGCGAGGTGCTTCGAACGACGCCAACACAATCCAGACGACTCGTGCGGGTGTGGCCACTGGACTGATTTCACTCCCGAACCGGTACATGCATAGCGGTGTGGAAGTGGTATCGCTGGACGACATGGAAGGTGCCGCAAGATTCTTGGGCCACTATCTTGCGAACTCGCTGCCAAGCGACCCGATCATCCCTTAATTCGCAACACGAAAGCTTCAGAAACCTGAGTTGAAGGCGGCCTCCAAACGGTGTCCCCGATCGCGGTTCGTTACTCGGGTACGACGCCCTTTTCTTTCAGGAAGTCAACGACTTTCTGAGCGGCCTGATGAATCGTGATATTTCCCGTCTCCAGAACCAGATCGGGCGACTCGGGTGACTGGTACTGGACCTCGGGTCGGTTCTTGTCGTAATGGCCTTCCTCGTCCCGCTTCTGGCAGGTCTCGGCGTCGCACTCAAGATGAACCACATAGGTCCGTTCACGTCCAATCGCCTCGACGGCCTTCTGACGAATCTCTTCCTTGGGCGCGACCATCGCCAAAATACAGACCAACCCGGCCTGGTTGACCACCTTTGCAAGCTCACTGGCACGACGAAGATTTTCTGAGCGATCTTCATCCCCGAACCCGAGGTCGCGACTGATCCCCAGACGCAAGTTTTGACCGTCGAGAACCGCTACGGCGTGGCCGCCATCGAACAGGATCCGTTCCACGGCATAGGCGGTACTGGTTTTCCCGGCGCCCGGAAGACCGGTAAGCAACAAGGTCGCGGCCTTCTGACCAAATCGAGCTTGCCGCTCTTCTTCGGTCACATGACTCAGGTTTCGATCCGATTCCTGAACCTCGGGGACATCGTCCCAGTGGTCATGCCGTTCTTCTCCGGTCGCTCGATCGATGATCATACCCGCACCCACCGTCACGTTGGTGATTCGATCGATCACGATGAACGCACCCGTCGTCCGATTTCGTCGATAGCCATCAAAGGCAATCGGCCGATCCAGTTGAACGGAGCAACGCCCGATCTGATTGAGCTTGAGGGAAGGTGTCTCCTGTCGATGAAGCGTGTTGACGTCCACCTGGTAACGAAGTTGAGAAATTCGCCCCGTCACCAGATTCGCCGTCTGTTTGAAAAGGTACTGCTTGCCCGGCACCAACGCGTCATCGGCCATCCATACCATCATTGCCTCAAACTTCTGCTCCAACCTTGGTGAATTGCCGGGCCGAATAATCATGTCCCCCCGACTGCAGTCGATCTCATCCTCGAGAGTCAGCGTCACAGCGAGCGGTGCGTGAGCCTCTTCGACCTCCCCCTCAAAGGTCACAATCGACTTCACATGGCTCGTTTTCCGCGACGGCAGCACCATTACTTCATCACCCTGACGGACAATGCCGGACGCAATGGTGCCGCAGAAACCGCGAAAATCGAGATGCGGTCGATTCACGAACTGAACAGGAAAGCGGAAGTCCTCGAGATTCCGATCCGAACCGATGTAAACACTTTCCAAAAATCCCATCAGGGTGGGGCCGTTGTACCAGGACATCGCGTCACTGGAATCGACGACGTTGTCCCCATTGAGTGCAGAAATCGGGATGAAGTGCAGATCGGGAATGTCGAGTCGAGCTGAAAAATCCTTGTAGGCCGATCGGATCCGCTCAAACACTGCGGGATCAAAATCGACCAGATCCATCTTGTTGATGGCAATCAGGATATGCTTGATTCCCAACAACGAGACAATGAAACTGTGCCGCTTGGTCTGTTCCAGAACACCATGTCGCGCATCGATCAGGATGATCGCGAGGTCAGCCGTTGAGGCTCCCGTCGCCATATTCCGTGTGTACTGAACATGCCCCGGAGTGTCGGCAATGATGAACTTTCTCTTGGCCGTGGAAAAATAGCGATAAGCAACATCGATCGTGATCCCTTGCTCACGCTCGGCTTTCAAACCATCCGTCAACAACGCGGGATCAAAATCACCGCCCGTGGTTCCGTGAACCGCAGAAGCCTTTTCAATGGCAGCGAGCTGATCCTCGTAAATCATTTTGGAATCGTAAAGCAGGCGGCCTATCAGTGTGCTCTTGCCATCGTCAACGCTGCCGCAGGTAATGAATCGCAGCAGCTCTTTACGCTCATGCTGAGCGAGATATTCGTCAATATTTGTGGCAATCAGGTCGGAATGGTGTGACATCGTCTTGAAATTCTAAGTACGTGTGATGTTTCGTCGTGACCGTCTTCAACAGCCACACAAGACTGTCGCGTTGGAGCTCAATGATGAGCGAGACCCTCGAGCAACAGGCATCGTGGGAAGTCCCATTCAAAGAAGTATGCTAAAAGTAGCCCTCTCGTTTTTTCTCTTCCATGCTTCCCTCGTCATCATTGTCAATGACGCGACCTTGACGTTCGGAGTTTTTCGCCAGCAACATTTCCTGAATGATCTCCGGCAACGTCGTTGCCTCGGACTCCACAGCACCTGTCAGCGGATAGCAACCCAACGTTCTAAAGCGAACGACTTTCTCTTCGGGTTGCTCACCCGGGAGAAGTTCAAGCCGATCATCATCCACCATGATGGTGACCCCATCTCTGGTCACCACCGGTCGTTTCGCGGCAAAGTAAAGTGGAACTATGGGAATCTTCTCAAGGTAGATGTATTGCCAGACATCAAGTTCTGTCCAGTTGGAGATGGGAAACACGCGAATACTTTCCCCTTTGTTGACTCTCGTGTTGTAGAGATTCCATAGTTCTGGACGCTGATTTTTTGGGTCCCATCGATGGAATTTATCGCGAAATGAAAAGACCCTTTCCTTGGCCCTCGACTTCTCTTCGTCCCGTCGAGCTCCGCCGAATGCTGCATCAAACTGGTATTTGTCCAGCGCCTGTTTCAACGCTTCCGTCTTCATGATGGTGGTGTGTTTACCACTCGACTCCATGGGGTCGATCCCGAGTTTCCGACCTTCCTCGTTGACGTACCGAATGACCTCCAGGCCCAACTCCTTTTGAGCATAATTTTCCCGAAAGGCGTACATCTCCTGAAACTTCCACGTCGTATCCACATGCAACAGCGGAAAGGGGGGCTTGGCAGGATAAAATGCCTTCAGGGCGAGATGCACCATCACCGATGAGTCTTTACCGATGGAGTAGAGCATGACCGGATTTTTAAATTCGGTCACCACTTCCCGTATGATGTGAATCGACTCGGCTTCAAGTTGCTTCAAGTGGGTCAAATTAAACGACATGATTACAATCAACTGGAGTCTAAAATTGGGGAAACAAGGGCCCGCCCGGAGGCGATGGAATCCCCTGAAACTTCGAAACCCGACCGTTGGCGGCGGCGAACAGGGGTGAGCCAAGTTATGCATGAACTGAAATTCGCGGCGACGTCCACCGTGTCGAAAAACGGCATCGCAAGACGGATTGAGGAAGGACCTTTTGGCGGACAAAACGGCGGCGATCACGCTCCACCCCCGCAAACAAATCGGTCCGGTTTTTATCGCGGCTTACTCTATTATCAGTCTGATGATTGCCGCTTCAAAATTAAATCTTTCGTTCCCTTTCCTCGGAATGGGGCGCCGACGCTGATAGCAGATGCCCAAACGGCCACAAGTGGACCGTCCCAAATGCCGTTTTATCGGCGGAAACGAATGCTAGCAGATAACAGGCATACCCGCCTGTCAGCCGCTAGCATTCTTGGCCGTAACGGGGCGCAGCCTTACCGAGCCCCAACTTACGCATTCGAATTCCTGAGCCGGAATGGTTTGACGTAGCCTCGAGGTTTGGACCATTCCGAGTCAACCTCAGGCAGATTCAGTTTGGGTCGCGGCCTGATGCTGGGCCGCACGAAGCGTATTCTCCAGCAGCATCGTCACCGTCAAAGGTCCAACCCCTCCTGGCACCGGAGTAATTGCCGCGGCCACTTCACTGACTTCCTCGAAAGCGACATCTCCGACAAGTCCATTTTCACCCCGATTGATGCCAACATCCACCACAACGGAACCCGGCTTGACCATGTCTGCCGTAATGAACTCTGCTTGGCCAATCGCAGCGATCAGAACATCTGCCTGTTTTGTAATGTCGCGTAAATTCTGTGTCCGGCTATGACAAATCGTCACGGTCGCATTGGCCGCCGTCGGCCCGCAACCCGATTGACGCTGCACCAGCATCAACCCAAGGGGTTTCCCAACGATGTCACTGCGGCCCACAATCACGCAATGCTTACCCGCGGTCTCAATCCCGGCGCGATGGAGCAACTGAATGACACCATGTGGCGTGCAGGGAAGGTAACGTGGTCTTCCTTGGGAAAGCAGTCCAACATTCTCGGGATGGAAAGCATCCACGTCTTTGGCAGGGAGGATCGCATCGAGGATGGGTTGCGCATCAAGTCCATCGGGAAGGGGCAATTGCACAAGAATTCCATGCACCGTATCGTCACGGTTCAATTGCTGGACTTCCTCCATCAGGGCTTCTTGAGAAACGTCGGCGGGTAAGGGGATGTGGCGACTCTCCATCCCAACGCGTTCACATGAGCGAATTTTATTGCGAATGTAGACTTGGCTTGCCGGATCCTCACCGACCAAAACGGTCGCAAGCGTCGGGACCTTCTGAGTCTGCTCGGTGAAAACAGCAACCTGTTCGGCCAACTCCGCCTGTATTTTCTTTGCGAGTGCTTTTCCATCTAGAAGCGTCGCTGCCATCACGTCTCCCTTTCTGCCTTTTTTCGCCCAGGACTCAACTCGTTGAGCTCACGCAAATCCTAGCTGAAGAGTCGGGTTTTACTCAAGGAGGCAGGTTCCTTCCAAGACCGAGCCCCCAACACGATCTGGCTCTTTTGGACCGCAACTTCCGTCGAGAGGCGTGAGAGTGGATGATTTTCCTGCACCCGATAGTCAGCGGAAACAAGATCCGTTAATGTTTGCGGAAAGTCGGTGTCTCTAGATGGTTGGATCCAACTGGATCCACGAGCCGCAATCGAAGCCGACCTGCTTTCTGGGCGACGGACTGGCCCGGCCCTGAAAACATCCGCAGTCGGCTTGCTGTTGGGAACGCGCCGATGTTGCCTAAGACGAAACCGCGATGGCAGAAAATATCATGAGAGGCCGCACCACGCGTTCGGCCATATCAGGTCCCTTACGGAGACTCCGAACTTACTCGTGCACCCTTTTGAAGTTGTCCCTTCTCATGCTTGGGACCCTCGGTCTGCAGGATGGCGTTTTATCCAAAGAGCGGGCTCTACGTCCGCCCAACATGGTCATCATTCTGGCGGATGATCTGGGATATGGTGACCTGGGAACCTTTGGAGGGTGGATCCCTTCTCCTCACTTGGACGCACTCGCCAAGTCCGGTTTGAAATTCACCGACTTTCACAGCAATGGCGTTGTTTGCAGCCCGACGCGAGCCGCTTTGATGACCGGTCGCTATCCGCAACGGGCAGGAATTCCCGGCGTGATTGTCGCCGCACTTGAGGGCAAAACCCACAACGATGGCATTCAAGATGCGGAATGGACCTTGGCCGAAGCCTTGCGTGATAAGGGGTACGCGACAGGGCTGATGGGAAAGTGGCACCTGGGATATCAGAAACCGTTCAATCCAACGCGGCATGGCTTCGATCAATTCCGAGGGTACATCAGCGGCAACGTTGATTATTTTTCGCACATCGATCAGGCCGGAGTGGAGGACTGGTGGCACGATGAGAAACTTGAAGCCGAGGAGGGATACTCCACTCACCTCATCACTCAACACGCCGTCGATTTCATTGTCGAAAATAAGAACCGCCCCTTCTTCCTTTACGTTGCCCACGAAGCACCTCACTACCCGTTCCAGGGCCCCCATGACAAACCGCTTCGCACCGTGGGGCAACCCAGGGAGATTCAAGGTGCGCGCACCGACAAAAAAGTGGCCTACAAAGAGATGGTCGAGGCGTTGGACGAAGGGGTTGGCGAGATTGTGTCAAAACTCGAAGAGTTGAAACTCCACGAAAACACTCTCGTCTGGTTCATGTCTGACAATGGCGCTGCACGTCAAGGCTCGAACAAGCCCCTACGCGGCTACAAAGGAGGCGTCTGGGAAGGCGGCCATCGAGTCCCCGCAATTGCCTCGTGGCCGAGCGTGATCCCAAGCTCCACTGAAATCTCACTGCTCACCATGACCTGCGATGTAATGCCAACGCTACTGTCGATCGCCGATGTTGGTCGGGACGGTCACCAACCCTTGGACGGTACCAACCTTACCCCTTGGTTGACCGACCCCAGTCGAGCGGCGGAGGCACTGTCGGAACGAGCCTTGTTCTGGAACGGCACCGCCATGCGGCAGGGACCTTGGAAGCTGATCCAGACCAAGGGGACGCCGGCCCCGCGTTATCAGCTGTTCAATTTGAAGCAGGACCTCTCCGAAACGCAGGATTTAGCGACCCAATATCCGAAACGGGTCGACTCCATGCGTCGAGCACTCACTCACTGGAAAACAGACATGGAGCAGACTCGCACATCGCAGCCAAGCCATAACGTTGAACAACCATCCAAACGATGAATCTTGCGGCACAGCTTAATCGCCCCATCTCTCATGCCGGTCCTCGGCATCGACTCATACTGCTGGATCCGCAGGTTTACGAGCGTGGGTTGCCAGATAAGGCGCGAAATAATTCGACATCAGGTCTTCCGAGTCACGATCCTCGTAAAGGTCAACGAGCTGAAATCCGGCTCGGAGTTGTCCGCCGATCTGCTGTTCGAGGGAGTGACTGAACATCAGCGGCTCGCCTGCCTGCTGAAGCTTCTGGATTTCAGCTTGGGTCAAATGCGACTGATCGGAATAGGGCAGTCGATGACGCACCTCCAACTTCCCCTCTGAAACCGCATTTTCATCGAAAATGAATGTCACGGATTTCAGGAAGCCCGCGAGCAAGCTTCCTCCTGCCTTCAAGACACGAAAGCACTCACTCCAGACGGGTTGAATCTCCGGAACAAAACAGTTCGAACAGGGATGAACGATCAAGTCAAAGGACTCCCCACCTAATTTGGTCATCGATCGCATATCTCCGAGTACAGTCCGAATCTCAAGCCCCTCCCGTCGTGCGACAAGCCGATCCTGCTCCAATTGTCTGGGCGAGTTATCCAAGACCGTAACCCTAGCACCGGCGGCAGCAAGAATAGGCACCTGTTGTCCGCCGCCACTGGCCAGACATAGAACCTCTGCGTTCGATAGTGACCCAAACCAGTTCTTGGGTATGGGGCGACTCGGGGTCAATACGATTTCCCAGTCACCTTTCCGCGCCCTCGCAATGACCTCAGCTTCGACGGGCTGAGTCCATCGCTGCCCATTTTCAACTTGTTGATCCCAAGCCTCGCGGTTGTATCGAGCAAGCGGATCAAGAGGTTGAATCAATTTTGATTCCTCATTCATCCTGTCACCTGCAGTCTCAAATTTGCATGGCCAGTTGGATCCACGGTAACGTGCGACTTAGACGCGGTCGCCCGTCCATCCGTCACAAAAGATCCTTGGCCAATTCCTCAAACTGCTCCCGATTGGATGCGTCGCTCCAGCCGGGAGGCACGGCTTTCAAATAGTTCAGCAGTTGAGTCGCTCGTTTCCGATCACCACTTTCGGCAGTCAAACGAATGACCCAGTATCGAGCCCGGTACCAACGATCGGTACGAGGTTGGGAACGGCTGGCCAACAGACGCCATTGTGCCAACGCCTTTTCAATGTAAGGTTTGCCCAACAGGTTCAGGACCTCTCCCATCGTCTCCTGCAGCAATCCATCCTGCGGTCGCTGGTCCAGCAACCCTTGAAGCTCCTGAACAGCCAGTGAATCGGCGCCTTGGTAAGCAAGTGCCCATGCTCGAGCAACCCTTAACCTTATCGCCATCGAAGTCTCCAACGTTGGATGATTCTTCAGGCATCGATCAATGAGCTGCAATTGCCATTGGGCCACTTGCAATCGGTCATCACGCCCAAGCGTCTTCAAGATATTCTTGAGCTCTTGAAGAATATCCAACAGCGACTCGGGCTCCTGATTTGTGAGTGAATCCAGCAGTGGAGGGACTTCCGCGTGTCGCGCGGGCAGCCCCGCGAGAGCCGCGATGATCAGCAACCGCGCCTGGTCATGCCATCCAGAATCTACGTTCTGCTCAGAGACGGCGTTCAAGGCCGTTATCAGCACGTCCGCAATTTGTGACCGAGAAGACGCTTCCTCTTTCAACTTCAATCGACTCCAGAGTACGGCGACAGCCTGTCGCCCCTCGGTGATCGGTTGGCGAACCGCTCCATTGTCATCGAGAGTGAGCGTCTCCAGTCGCCCAAGCAATCTTCGTCGCAGGCCCGGATCAACGCCCGTCGATGTCCGATCTTGATCGATGATTAGTTCGATCAACTTGGACGCAACCTCAAACTCTTCCGCTTCGAGTGGAATCTCCAGGGCCAAAGGAATGGCGGTTTCCAGACGCCCTTGCTGCCACTCAAAAGCTGCGCCTGCCAGTCTGACCTGGTTGACCCGCGCATGATCGGAGTAACGTTGCAAAAAGTCCGCAAGGGATTGGCGATAGGCATCGTCTGAAACGTCCGCCTGTCCCCGGCTCGCTGCTTGGAGATTGGAAACCCCGGAGAACGCAAACTCCCCTGCTTCCGTTTGCGTTTCACTGAGCTCGGCAGCCTTGAAAAAATGGCGTGCCGCTCTCTCATGTTCTCCCGTCTGCTGGTAGATGGCCGCTGTTCTGGCCCAAAGGATCACCTGACTCCTCTGGTCGTTCGCTTTCTGAGCCACTTCGAGCGCACGTTCGTAGTTTGTCAGCGCCTCCTTCCACTCCCCTTTGAGAAACGTCTCATCGGCAATACGAATCGATACCTCAAGGTTCTGAAGGGGAGCGTTGCCGCCACCACTTCGACGAACGAGCATGCGATTCGCCCGACGTCCCCAATAACTGCCGAAACGAGATTCAATTTCTCGGGCGATCGCCACAGCCTGAGTCTGAAAAGCCTCCTGATTTTTTTCCTTGAAACGGTCCAGCATCAATTCCAGGACAGCCAAGAGGGCCTCGGGGTCCTGGCCGAATTCGCCCTGCAAGATGGCCGTGGCAATCTGGTCCGCCTTGGTGGCCTCTCCGAGTGCGTTTTGTAATCTCATGACCTCGGCCACAATCCACGGTCGAAATTTAAGTGGCGCGGTTGCCAGATCGATTTTCCTGAGCAGTTGCCACGCCTCCTGATCCTGCTGCAATTGGCGTAACGCGCGGACTTGAGCCAACACAACATCCCACCACAAAGGTTCGTCTGTGCCCAATTGTCCTGCAACATCCTGCAGTGTTGCCGAGGCGGACTGGAGCGCCTCAACACGATTCAAACGATCTTCATCGGCATACCAGTACGCTCTCTCGAACGCACTTCGAGCGCGGTGATACCTCGTATTTCGCCGTAGGGCGATCCACTGCTCAGCGCTCCATGACTCGAGGTAACGGGCATTTCGATCCGTCATCAGACGGGTCATCGTTTTCTCCGCCTCCTCAAATCGTTGCCGCGTCGACCTGAGGAGATTCAACGTTTCAACCTGAGTCTTCGGATCTCTCGAAGCCGCCCATTCATCCTCCTCCCGCAGCGTTCGAGCCTGCTTAAGATCTTTTAGCGCCTGCTGAATTTCCAACAACAGTTTGGACTGGGGATCCCGCAATTGCTCTCTCGCATCACGCAACACCTGATCGACAGCGTTCCATTGCACCGACCTTTGCTGAGGGGGTTCATTGACCGCCCACTGAGTCAGAAGGTCGGCCCGTCGGATATACATATCCCGCAACACGACACTTCCCTGAGGCGCCTGCTTGATCTGTTCGTCAAGATAGATATCGGCCAATCGAAAGAGCCGACGCTCCTGCAATTTCTGGCTGAAGTCTTTCCAGTCCTCCGCCCCGTACCCTACGTCGGCGACTAAAATCGACAGACCGAATAACAGGCCTTTTAGCCACGTGTCGAAAGCAGGAAACATGGACATGCGTCGTTGTAATTCTTGTGTCATCAGGCCCCATCCTGCACGGCGTACTGGATTTGATCGAAGCCCGCCGCTCGTGCGTAGTCGTAGGCATCCATGACGAACCCCAGGGGAATTCCAGGGTCCGGATGAATGATGACTGGGGCATCCGCCACGATGGAAGCGATGATTTCGAGTTGCTTGTAAATCTCAGCAGGCGTCGCAACGGGAACATCATTGACCTGCCAGCTCACCTGATCCGGATTACCCANNAGGCGGATGACAATTTCGTCAAAATCGGCCTCCGGTGGTGGCGGCAAAACAGAATCTTCAGGTGCGGCCCCCAAAGTCGTCGACAACTCACTTGGCAGCAAATACTCGGCCACTTGAAAGCCGCTGGTCCACAGAAAAAAGATCAGCAACAGGAACACCACATCGATCAACGGGGTCATCGACGTATTCATCGTGGCATTATCGCGGCGGAAGGGACTTGGGCGTTTCATGGCAACGTCTCCTTCCGTTGGTAGACCGCATAGGTCACGTTCCAGATTCCCTGTCGAGCGCAAGCCAACATCAACTTTTCCGCTTCCGAGTAGGGCAGGTCACGGCTTGCCCGGATCCGAACCTCCACATCCTCCCCTTTCAGATTCACGGCATCCTGAAGCCGAGACGAAATTTTATCAACGGGGATATCAACACCGCCAATGGACATCGAGCCGTCCCCCCTCACATTGATCGTGATGCGTCGACTCTCGACTTCCGGTGGCGCGGAACCCGTACTCGCCTCCGGCAACTCCAACTCGATGTTGGCTTCTTGGCGCGCAAGTTGGCTTGAAACCAGAAAGAAAATGATGAGCAGAAAAACCACATCAATCAGCGGGGTCATATTCGCCCCGAATCGTCGACTTGTTTGACTCGTAGGAATTTTCATCTCGCTCACATTTCCAACAGACGAGCAAAACTGATTCTCAAAACGTTTTATCCACCGCTCATCATTCAGGAAGAGCTTCTTTCGGACGCCCGTTTCTTTTTGCGGAGAGGACCGAAGACCTGCTGTGCGAGAAAAGCCGCTTCGGCGACGTACTGGTCAATCCGATTTCGGAAAACTGCAAAAGCGCCCAAGGCCGGTATGGCAACCAGAAGTCCACCGACGGTGGTGACCAATGCCTGGTAGATGCCAGAAGCGAGTTCCGCCGCTCCCGCTGTACCTTGACTTTGGGCAACCTGTTGGAAGGCGATGACAATTCCAACCACCGTCCCCAGAAGTCCGACCATCGGACAGAGGTTGCCGATCACATTAAGGTATTCGATTTTTCGAAACAGCCTCGCAGCCTGTTCGGCGAGGGCATCTTCCAAGGTTTTTTCAACCGCTGACCAGCCATATTCCAATTCCGCAATCCCGTGGAGCAATACGAATGACAGCAGACTGGGTTGTTGATGACAGACCTGTTGGGCCTCTTCAACTTTGCCATGAGCAAGNAGATTCTTGACTTCCTCATCCAAACCCGAAGGCATGAGATCCTTGCGTCTGACCGTCAAAAAATGATCAATAATCAAATAGGCCGTGATAATGGATAGTGCAATCAGGGTGACCATGATGAGGGCTCCCGTCACCCCACCCGAAAATACGATTTCCATGAAACCAGCAGGTTTCGGCTCCGATTCCGCCGCCCCGTCTGTACCCTGAGCAAAAAGTGGTTTCCAAGTCAGAAAGAAACCGACGGCAACAACGAGTCCAAAGCGACTCAACCTTGCGACGAATCGCTTCAAAAACCGCCCATTCTGCTTGTTCAAGATTGTCGTCCATTCCATTGAAATTCGTCGCTTCTGATTTGGGGGGTAAAGCCCCGGGATCGTTGATTGAATCCAGGGCAGTCAAATTCGTGTTTGAGTGTGCCTGCAATTTCTCAAGCACATTGTCGCCAGCAAACGGATTACTTGCCTAACTGCTGTCCAAGCTGCCACGCATTGGACTGCGAAAATCGATTCTTAAGTTCCTTCAAGGTCTCCGCCGACTCTCGAGGATGCTCGTCCTGCAGTTGTCGCGCAGCGCCTAACAGCGCCTCCGCTCTGAGAGCCTCGTGAGCGTTCTCATCGACAGCCACTTTGAGATAATTGATGGCCGCTAGATCGTGACTCTCCAGACGCGACGCGGCTTGAGCAATGAGCCAATTGGGTCCCGATCGCAACTCGATGGGCATCTCTGCAATCGCTTGACGCCAGAGATTCACAAGATCCCGATCGGCCCGTGGAACCCGAGGACGCCAGCTTTGCGTTCTCGCCATATCGGCGAACGGTTGCTTGCCTGACTCCGCCACCCCCTTCAATACCTCAATTGCCTGTGACTGCTTGGCGGTGGTCAAAAGCCAGGAGGCTCCCAGCAACCGCTCGAGCGAATTGGAAGATTGCATCCAACGCTCCGCTTGGCGTATCAGGGTGGGATCGTCGTCCCCACGCTGCCAGCTGAGCGGAATCCAATGAAAATGCCGCGTCCCGGGATCGTCCTCCATCATCTGCAGGAAGACGTCGCAAGCGATCTCATACTTTTCCAAAGCATAAGCGCAGCGAAGAATGACGGACTGAATTTCATACTTGGCCCAATCACGATCTTCATCGCGGTAAGCCTTGACCAGCAAATCAAATGCCTCGTCCCAATTTCCTTCATGCCAGAATTCAAGCCCCTTTTTCCACGCTTCACCACTCTCGAATTCGAGTTGAACAACTCGAGCCGAAGGGATTTTGAGCAACCCTCCCTCACGAACCTGAAATTGGATTTCTCCATCTATGTATTGGGAAAGACTCCCAACTCGGACTCGGGTTTCTTCGCCATTTGCCGAGCGATACGTGATTCGATCCTCGCAGATGCCCGGTTGTAAGACGCCGAAAACAAGGGACCACGCCAGCAGGCCTGACATCCAACCATCGGACAACCTGTTCAAAAACCATGCACGCTTTCGCAATGCGTGAAGCCACAACTTATGGGATTGCTCTGCTGGCATGCGTGATCCTATCGACTCGCAAAGCTCGAGACATCGCGGTAGACGTACTGCCCGAGATTTCTTTTCGCGATTTCGCGAAGAAAATTGGGACCCGCGTCCTCCGCCCCGACACCGAACTCAATCGTATGAATGGTCGCTGCCGAACGATTCCAACGGTCGATTTCGGCTAATTGAGCCGAGGTCAACTGGGGTTCATCCGCATCGGTTAAAAAGAAAACGACATCCGGTCCCATTTTCAATGCTGCGCGAAGGGCATCGAGGTGACGCGTCCCACCGCGGCCTCGTATGGACTGGACAAAAGACTGGGCCTGCTCCCTATTGGATTCCGTCCCGAACAACAATTCGGGAGGAGTCGTTGGATTCGGATTGAAGACGGTCGGTCGCTCGTTGTAAAAGACGATTTGAAACCGGCTCGTTTTTTGAAGACTATTCAGACTGGCAATCAGTTCCCGTTTGGCCTCAAGCATGGGGCGACCGCCGTATCCTTCCATACTGGCGGAGCGGTCAAAAACATAGACGAACTTTGAGCCTGTCCCCTGAACCCCGAAGACTTGAGTCGTCTGGCCACCCACCTTACCCACACCTGATCCCCCGGAAAGCAGAGAGGTCGCATCGGTAAGACTCCCCGTATTCGGAGTGTTGGCCTGAGTTCCGGTTGGCAGCGTTGGAAGTAACCCGGCGACCTCGGGCAAGTTGGGGCGCGACTCGGCGAGCGTCGAAGCGGCTGATGCATTTTGCGATGATTCCGTTGAGGTGGACTGGCTGGCCTCAGAGGAATCAGAAAAATACTGAGTTTGATCGTTATTGGTTTTTGCCAGGACGATGCCAGCCGTACGCCCTGGTTCCACATCAGCTCCCTGCGGGATCGCTCGAAGAAACAATCCTGCCGCAACCAGCAAAACGACATGCAGAACGAGGGAACCCAGCCATGCAGATAGATGCCGCGGCCGCGCACTTGCAGCCTCCTCGCTTTGGCGAGAAAGTAATTTGTCTGCTGGTTGGTGCTGCACTCCGTCGTTGGCCACCAATTCGTCCCCTACACCTCATGCCTACACGATCGATATCGATACCAAATCTGGGGGAACAAGCCCGATCGTGGACTTCACCCAAGGGTTACCAAGCCTTTCCCTTCAACATAACAGACTTTACAGATGAAGCATGCCATGCGGCGGCATCCCCCTCGACTTTTTTACCCCTCAGCATCGACTTTGGTTCAACCATCTGACAAAGGACCGATGGAATCAGATGAGGGCAAGCTTTCGCGTAACCGACGACGCGCGAAATTCTTCAAACGGGACCAACCAGACTCTTACGCTCCAATGAGCGACTTTGCTCAAGGTCGCGATCAAACAGATTCCCCATGTGGCAAGACTTGTTTGGAAAATCCGCAACTCTCGTGAAAAGTGCTGTCAGGCAAGAGTGAAAACAGGGGTCTTCGTTGCTTTGCCCCTGTTACCTTTTGAACAAAGTCGCGGGCCTCAAAGGGCTTGCGCGTTTTGACCACCAATTGGATGGGGGGTACAATGCGACCTGTCGCGGGTAACTTTCCCGCTTCGGTCTGGACAACACATTTTAACGCCCGCATGGTCCCCACAATTGTGGCATTCGCGGCATTTGGTCACAAGAAGTCTGGCTACTGAGATGTCCGTGTTCGAATTCTACTGAACACAGCGGATCTGATGGGACTTCAATATTGGGAGTCGTTTGGCTTACGGGCCGAATCGTTCCCCCCCACTGCCGCAAACGTCGTACACCTCACTCCTCCGTTTTTGATCGCCCCGCTCTTGGAGTTTGCGTAATGCTCGCTGGTTATCGAGTCGTCTACGTTTTGTTCGCATGCCTCTGCAGTGTCCACTTGATGTACAGTGTCCACCTGGGGCATTTTGCAAATCTTCGTGGACAGGAAAATCCTGCGGTCGACAACGAACCGACTCAAGAGTTTGATTCGGCAGACCTCGAGTTTTTCGAGTCCAAAGTCCGGCCTCTTCTGGTGACCCACTGCTACGACTGTCACGGCCCCGAGGCCGACCCGCGCGAAGGTGGATTACTCGCAACTTCTCGTAAAGCTCTGTTAAAAGGTGGGGATACCGGGCCGGCCATCAAACCGGGTGACCCCGAGGGTAGCTTGCTGTTGCAAGTTCTCACCTACGACGGCGAGATTTTGATGCCACCCGACTCGAAACTCGAGCAGGGCCAGATCGACATCATTGCGGACTGGATTAAACGTGGCGCACCATGGCCCACCAAAGACGACCATGCCGTCATCGCGACAGATGAGTTTGATTTGGATGCCCGGAAAAATGAACACTGGTGTTGGCAACCGATTCGACGCCCCCCTCTCCCTGAAGTTGAACGTTCCGATTGGATCCTTGACCCACTGGACCGGTTCGTACTGGCGAGAATCGAGCAAGCCCAACTTGATCCAGCGGACCCCGCATCCAAAACCACATGGATACGACGTGTCTCGTTTGACCTTACCGGACTGCCACCCACGCCCGAAGAAATTCAAAACTTTTTGGCAGACGATACGGCGGATGCTCACGAGCGCGTGGTCGATCGTTTACTCGACTCACCCCACTTCGGTGAACGTTGGGCCCGTCACTGGATGGACCTCGTTCGGTATGCGGAAACCTGCGGACATGAGTTCGACTATCCCATTCCGGGTGCACATCAGTATCGCGATTATTTGATCCGGGCCTTCAACGCGGACGTTTCCTACGATCAACTCGTTCGGGAGCATCTGGCGGGCGACTTGTTGACCTCCCCGAGGCTTCACCCAGATTCGGGTCTCAACGAATCCATCATTGGAACAGGCTTTTGGTTTCTGGGCGAAGCCACCCACGCTCCCGTCGATGTCAAGGGCGATGAGGCAGGACGCATCGACAACCAGATCGACGTGATGAGCAAGACGTTCCTCGGCATCACTCTCGCTTGCGCACGCTGTCACGACCACAAGTTCGATGCGATTTCCACCAAAGACTACTATGCCATTTCTGGCTTTCTGCAGAGTTCTCGTCGACAGGAAGCGTTGCTTGACCCTCATCGTCGAATCGCCGAGGGCCGAGAACAAATACGTCAAATTCAAGCGAAGATCCCCCAGACACTTGAGGCGTCGCAGGGTGAACCGGCAGAAAAGCGGTTAGCTCGGTGGTCACGTGAAATCGCGGGAGCCGTCGAGGTTTTGAAGAAGATTGATCGTCCAGACACCGACCCACGCTCTTCGATCAAACTCGAAGCTTCAGTCGATCGACTTCTGGCCGATTTTGAAAGCGGAACCTATAAGGAATGGATAACGACTGGCACCGCCTTTGGCAGTCGTCCGCAGGACCAGGAGACACTTGCGGAATACCAGGGAGACGTTGCGGCATCGGGAAGGTTCTTTGTGAATTCGCATAGCCGCATTCCTGCGGATGGCGGGCCGAGTGACGATGCCAAAGGGACATTGACGGGCCCGTCATTTAAAATCGACCGCCGCTTTCTACATTTTCTTGTTGGCGGAGGAAATCAGGACGGCAAAACCTGCGTTCAGTTACTCATTGATGGCGAACCGGTTCTTAGCCAACCGGGATTCAACGACAATCGTATGCGTCCCGTGGTCCACGATCTGAGTGAGTGGGTTGGAGAGACGGCACAATTTCGCTTGGTTGACGATGCGACTGGCGGATGGGGCAATATCGGCGCGGACTTTTTCGTGCTGAGCCACTCCCGCCACCTTGGCATGCCGCGAGCCCTGATCCGGGAAGTCGCCTTACGTCACTCGGTCTCCGCAGACCGAATTGAGTCGTGGGTTCTAGCCGTTAAGGATGCTGCAGCCAACGACTTTTCCCATCCAGCGCAGCCTCTGGCAGCTTTGGCACACTCCGAAGAAATCGCAGACGAGGCGTGGCAAAGTCAACAACAGGCTTACAAGCGACATGTAGAAAAAGGAGCGACTGAAAAGCAAGGCGGAGTGTTCTTGGAGACTTCACAGGATGAGGCACTCGCCGACTGGTTTTTCACCGGCCAGGCATTCCCGCAGGCGGGTCCGAGTCAGGGCAACTGGTCTGCCACCCGTGATGGCTGGCGGTTCGCATCCGGTGACCACGTCAATAGTGAGCGATACGGCTCTCGACTCAATGGTGTATTGAGGTCTCCGACATTCACGATTGAAAGCGATCGGATCTGGTATCGCCTGAAGAGCCGAGACGTCAATGTACGGCTAATCATCGATGGCTTCACGATGAATATCTACAACGCACTTCTATTCTCACAATGCTCCAAGAATTTCAAAACGGACGGCCAGTGGCAGTGGGTCGAACAGTCGGGCGATATCGGCCGCTATCAGGGACATCGCGCTCACCTCGAAATCATCGATCACAACAATGAGGGATTTGAGATCAGTGAGATCCGATTTGGCGACCGACCGGCGACACCGCCCCCGCACGAGGGTGTTGCAAAAGTCTGGTTGGAATCCAAAGATTTCAAAACGCTTTGCTCCAGCTACGCCGCCGAACTCCACGCCGCTTGGACCCGCTGTCTCGACGGGTCTGCAAACGGTGATGAGAGCCAGTGGGTCAATTGGGCATTGGCCCGCGATCTCATCGAGATCTCATCAGAGGCGGAATCCAAACTGACGCCATTGGCAGAAGCATGCCAGAAACTTGACCGGGAAATCCCAGCTCCGATTCGGGTTCAAGCGATCGCCGAGGGGCCCGGTGAAAATGAGCAGATCTTTATCCGTGGAAACCATCGCCTGCTCGGCGAGACCGCCCCTCGCCAGATGCTCACCGCGTTGCAGGCCGAACCGTGGCCAGAGAACTTCGCCGGCAGCGGGCGACTGAGACTTGCAAATGAAATCGTTGCTTCACAGAACCCTCTGGCAAGTCGCGTGATGGTCAATCGACTCTGGCACCATCTTTTTGGACGGGGACTTGTGCCCTCGGTGGACAACTTTGGCGTCCTCGGTCAAGAGCCCACGCATCCGGAACTTCTTGACTATCTGGCTTCGGAAATCATGGAAGACGGCTGGTCGATCAAACGGATGATCAAACGGCTCGTGATGAGTCAGACCTACCGACTATCAAGTCAGGGAATTCCAGAGAGCGATGCTCAAGATCCTGAAAACCTCCTCTGGCACCGGGCCGATGTCCGTCGGATTCAAGGTGAAGCGATCCGGGATGCCATGCTCCAAGTTTCCGGCCGATTGGACACCACACTCTATGGGCCCAGCGTGCCCATCCATTTGACCGAGTATCTTTCTGGGCGAGGTCGCCCGAGAAACGGTCCTCGTGACGGGAATCGTCGCCGCAGCCTCTATCTGGAGGTTCGCCGTAATTTCCTCCAGCCGATGATGATTTCCTTTGACACGCCCATTCCTTTTTCCACGGTCGGTCGCCGAAACACTTCAAATGTGCCCGCCCAAGCTCTGATACTGATGAATGACCCTTTCGTTTACGAAGAGGCCAAACGATTCGCCGAGCGTCTTCTGGCAGAGACGGAAAATACCGAGTCGCGTATCCAACGCCTTTATTGGCTGTCGTTCGGTCGAGCACCAGATGCGCAGGAAGTCACAAACGCGATTTCTTTCCTCGAGTCGCAAGGGGCCGAACTTGGGCTCGCCACCGAAAAGGCGGCTCAGGATATCCGCGTCTGGCATGACCTGTGTCATGTCATCTGGAACGTCAAAGAATTCACTTACCTCAACTAGCCGAGACACCCTGCCCCTTGATCATCCTCCGAGGGGCGATGGATTGATTCCAAAGGAACTCACCATGTTTCCATGTCAGCGTGTAAGCAAACCGAGCCCAAGCCGCCGACAGTGGCTTCAAAACGCCGCATGCGGATTCGGGGCCGTCGCCCTCAGTGCGATGTGGGCGGAAGAGGGACTTGGCACTGAAGAGTTGGAAAAAGGGCCCAACCACCCACTGACGCCAAAATCGACTCACTTCCCGGCGAAAGCCAAGAGAGTCATTTATCTTTACATGGACGGGGGCCCCTCGCAGGTGGATACGTTTGACCCCAAACCGCGCCTGAGCCGGGACAATGGAAAACCTTTTGCCCTGAAGAAAGAACCTACCCAGTTCAACAACAACGGAAACACGCTGGGTAGCCCCTGGGAGTTTGCACACCATGGAGAGAGTGGCACCCCGGTCAGCAGCCTGTTTCCAAACATTGCGAAGCATGTGGATGACATGGCCGTCATCCGTTCGATGGTGTCCAACTTTTCTGAGCATACCAACGCGAATTACTTCCTACACACGGGACTGGGCATTCAGGGCAGGCCAAGTATGGGTGCGTGGGTCGGCTATGGTCTTGGAAGTGAATGTCAAGACTTGCCAGGGTTTGTGGTGCTCAATGGGGGGCTCATCCCGCCCGGCGGCTTGGACTGTTTCAACAGTGGATTTCTTCCCGCCAGTTTTCAAGGTTCAATCTTCAATCCGTCCGCTCGGCCGATCGCGAATGTTCAACGGATTGAAGCGAACGACAAACTTCAAAGAAACAAACTGGCCTTTCTCCAAAAGCTCGACCAGACGGCACTGGAGCGAATTGGGCAGTACGACGCGATTGAATCCGCCATCGCGAACTACGATCTCGCTTATCGGATGCAGATGGCGGTCCCTGAGGTCACCGACCTGTCCGACGAAACGGCAGCCACGCAGGAGGCTTACGGCCTTAACTCGGAAAATGGTGGGACCAAGACTTTTGGCCGACAGTGCCTGCTCGCGAGACGTCTCGTCGAGCGTGGAGTTCGATTCATGGAATTGACCTGCCCGGCGGTTGGGCATGACCGATGGGATCAACACGGCAACCTGAAAAAGGGTCATGAAGACAATGCCCGGGCCGTTGATCAACCGATTGGAGCCCTACTGACCGACCTGAAGGAACGTGGGCTGTTCGATGACACCCTTGTCGTCTGGTCAGGCGAATTTGGCCGAACACCTTTTGCTCAGGGCTCGAACGGCCGTGACCACAACCCTTTTGGTTTCTCTCTTTGGATGGCCGGAGGCGGGGTCAAAGGTGGGACCATTCATGGCGCTACGGACGAATTCGGTTACAAGGCGATCGAAAACAAGGTCGAGATTCATGATCTCCATGCGACCATGCTCCACCTTCTGGGAATGGATCACAAACGCCTGACTTTCCGATTCAGCGGGCGTGACATGCGATTGACCGACGTCCATGGGAATGTGGTCAAAGAGATCCTTGCCTGACGAGAGCATTTTGTCGAATAGAGGCGGGCAAAAACACGGATTGATCTCTCGTCGAGATAGAAGAAAACTCGTCTTTTTCGACGGCCCGCTTACTGCGTCAGCAAGAGTCGAAGTAGGGGGGGCAACAGGACCATGCTCCCGATCAAGACAGCGGTCAGCGAGGCGATCAACACCGCACCGCTGCCGACATCCAAGGCATCACGAATCCACGGATCCTCTTCTCGAGTCACGGCTCGACTTAAGGATTCGAGACCTGTATTGAATAACTCAAGGGCCAGCACGCAGCCGATACTGCCGACAAGTACACACCATTGCCAAAGTTCAATCCGCAACCAGACGGAGAGAAGCAAGACCAGAACCGCCACCGGCAGATGCACCTTGAAACTGCTTTGCGTGCTGAAACCGATCGCCACGCCTCGAAAAGCAACTTTGAACTTTCTCACCCAACCCGGGTTCGAATAGCGATCGTCAGGCGATGAGGGTTCCACTACTCAAGTCCTCGTGACCCGGGTGGAGGGAGATAAATCCCGTCGAACTGCCCCCTCTTTGTTTTGGGCAGGAAGCGAGGTTGGATGGAGAAAATTCCACTGACATTGCCTCGACTTGCGTCCGCTCGAACTCCGAAGCTGACCAGGAAGGACTCACCAATGCGTGTGAAGTTCAGGGACTGCCCGATGTTGCCCGTTTCCTGAAGATCGTAAGATCCGCTGGCTGTGGTCATCCAAGTATCGCTCATCCGATAAGACCAGGCGGCGGTGATGATCTGACTTTCAATCGGGCCGTCGATTTGGCGAAACCCTAGATAGAGTCGGCCATTTTCGGGGCGGCTGATGATCGAGCCAATGCTCGCAGTCCGCAGTCCATCCTGAAAGAGATCCGCGTAACCGTCGGAGAGGAGACTGAAACGATCGCCAAGGTTCCATCGGAACTGGTACTCCAGCAAACCAAAGTCTTCGCCGAAGTTGTCTCGATCTGCCTGTGGGAAATAGGAACCACCCACATCAAGTGTGATCCAGTCCACGATCCGCTGTCGCCCCGGCGCTCCCCGCTTGGTTTGCCAACGTTGACGAATCGCAAATTTGCCGACCATCAAGTCCTCAGCAATCTCCGGAACCGGACTCGTGACGTAATTTTGTGTGCCCGTCCGCAGGAGGTATCCTCGGTCATCGAACTGGGGCGGTATCGCACCGCCCAAGATCTGATCGAAAGTGGTGAAGAAAAATCGTCGCCGGAATTCTTCCTGTGCGTTGTCATCGGGAGAATTGTAACGTGGATACAAATCCAGATTTTGGCTGGAATCCGCATAGAAAAAGTCAGTGTCCAAAGACACTTTGTGAGCGAGTCCATTAAGATTCCAGAGCAAACTGCAAACCGTCGGGTCCACTTTCCAAAATGGCAGGCTCAACCGCAAACCGGCCTGGCCATAAAGACGCGTCAGATCCTCCTGGTTCACGTCCTTGTAATAGAAACTGCCATCGCCCAAAGCGTAAGGTACGGCGCGGAAAGGCCCCAGTTGAACCGGGGCTTCGAGAAGATGACGTGTGCCAAAAACTGCACCCTCCGCATTCACTTCGCCGGGTAGGGGTGTCCAGGTGTTGATATCGACAGGATTCGTGGGAGGCTCGGCGGGATTCAGGTGCATGTACCCGCCGTAGGTATGTGCCGACCAATTGAACGCGTTCAGCAGAATCGGTTGCCCGAGAATGTAGTGGTCGAGTCGAGGTAATGATTCGTTTTCCATCCAGAAATCATTGAGCCTGACGTTCGCCGAGAAACTTAAGGAGCGATTATCTCGGAGCCGAAGCAGTTCGATCCCGGTGGTCGTGTCTTTCTGCTGGTCCCATTCACGCTCGTAATATTGCTCAAGGAAGTTGCGATCACTGACGTAGCCTATTTCGGTGGTGAGTTGCCAGCCAATATCAAGATCGTAACGAAATTGAGACAGAATACGCCCGCGCAATTCATTTTCGTGAGGGACCGCGCGACGACCGAGTCCGAGGTTGTCGAGCCCCCTGTCGTTAATCCCCCAAGCATCCAGAAATCCCTTGTAAGTACCAGGAGCTCCAAATAAATCTTGACCTTCTAATTCATACTCGGTCCCCAGAGCAAAGCCACGGTCACTGAGGTAATCAAAATCGAGTGTCCAGTCTGTCCCCTCAGGACGGTCCCGGAATCCAAGCAGGTTGTAGGCATCCCATTTGGTTAATATTTGATTGCCGAATACGCTGTCACTACGGATCCCGGCACTTCGCAAATAAACCGAAGGCTCCGAAAGATCGGTTTTCAACGATGGCCAGTAGAAGACTGGCCAGCCGGCGAGGTAGACAAAGTTGTTACGACTGGTGGCCGTGTAGTCATTCCGATTGATGGGCATGCCCGAAACCGGATCGAAGGCTTGCTGCCCGGTAAATGGATCGATGCTTGGCGTCTGCGTGTGTGTGATGTTCACGTTTTCAGACTGGACCCAGTAACGCGGGTAACCAAGACGACTTGAAGTAACCGCGGCGTTTACGGCGCGTATCGATCGTTCATCCAGCTGCTGAATGATGTCCGCCTTGATCCGCAGTAAGCCTTCGAAACCATCAACCGGGGAGATCACCTCCGCATTCAGGATGGTACCGCGTTTGAGATTGGCGTCGTAGTACATTCTTTCCGCGTAGACGACCCGATCGCCTGTGGAAAAGACAATATTACCTTCGAGATAGAACTCCCACCGTTTGCCATCGAGTTGACTTCCACCTTGCATCAATTCAGACAGGGAATTGGTCCACGCAACGGCGCGATCTGCCATCAGGATGACCTGTTGAGTTTGCCCCAATGTGCCTGGAAGTTGCTGTAACTGATCGCTTCGAAGAACGACCTTCATCCCCTGATCGAATACCCAGATCTGTTCGTTACTGTCAGGAGTCTGAAAACTCCGCAACGAGGGTCGCCCGCCATTGCGCCCTGAAAATTCGACGGCCGGCATCGGATCCGCTGCCGGTTCGGGTTCAGGCATGCCCAGTCCAGCACCGACGTTGGGCTGAGCAGCGGGCATGGGACTGGGAGAGGGCCGTTCCTGCGAAGAGAACTGAGCTGGAACAACATTCGGATCGGCCTCCCGCCGCAACGCTGCGTTGGCACGTCCGTGGATCGGTGGTAATGGATCAGGGCGGCCACCGGAGGCAACCACATTCATCTCAACAGCAAGACGGGTTTGAAATCTGCCAAGCCACGACGGAGCTCGATAAACATTTTTGGACTCGGGTTCCGTCGAGGGGTGCAAACCGTCGAAATGGACTTGCACACCCTCTTCGACATACACGATGACCTTGGCGGCCCTTTGCAGATAGGGGTCCCCGTGTTCCACCCAGACAATCGCTTCTTCTGCTCGACAGTCCAGCTGCCCCTGTTGAATCACGACTCCATGGCGAAGATGCCAGACGTCGTACACTCCCTCTTTCCATTGCGAAGCATCCAACGCGGCAATGGCAATGGGACGGTGGAGTTCACCCTCAGGAAGATCGATCTGCTGGGGAGCCGCCAAAACGCGAGTTGAGCCCCAGGGTGTCGGCACAACACCCATCGATGCAAGGAGGACGAAGATTGAAAGGAGGGCAACTTGCTGTTTGTTGCTGCAGCGCGTACGTCGAGCATGAATCCGCATTGCGGTTTTGCTGACGCGCGTGCTTCCTTGCATGCCCATCTCGTGGGTAAAAGAAAAATTGAGTCTGCCGAACAATCATTGCCGATTCCCGGCGACTCATTTCGCCTAAATCGGGTTGGCGGGGAGTTTAGAAGGTTGAGGAAAACCGAGCAAGAACAGTTTATTCGTGCTCACAGGACAACTCTCTCGGCGTCGATAACAACTGGCTTGAATCGCGGCAGAGCTGTGGGTTGCAAGGGAAATTCGGTTGAGCCGCCACCGATTCACGGTNCTTTTCGCCACTTGAATGATTGTTGACTCTCGCTGAGAACTGGATGTCGTCATCCCTCACAACCCTCTGCCGCTCGCTGGGGCACATTTCATGGCTGCTAGCGAATGATAAGAGTTCAAATTTTTGGCTCAAGTTGAGGTTTCTCACTCCTGAGGAATGCCGTACACTCCGCCGAAGCTGACAACATTGAATGCACTCGCTTCTTTGAAGAGAGCCGCCGTTTTATCGACGTGGCAGATGTTCTGAACGTCGGTCAGCCCGGTGCCCTCCGAGGTCTTCGGCGGTCGCCACTTATAAATCTGGGCTTTGTACAAGCAACGATCTTGAACTGAGATCGTCCTGTTGAATGACAGGAGTTGGCTTGCGATTTAACCCACCTTCACCCGTTAAGGAGAACAGAGGTGAACTCTCTGAAAACTGCATTCGTTAGCCTCATTCTCCTGGGCGTTCTCTATGGGATGTACCAGGTCCTGCAAGCCCCTCCAGTGGCGTTAGACAGCGATGGCTACATGACCCAGGAAGCCCCAACGACGGCAGAGGTCTTTATTGGCGAGGAAGAGATATCGCCGGACGATCTCTTTGCAGAGGATGATACGGAACTCGCCTTGATTGAGTCGAGCAGCGAAGCACCCGCCCTTGTGAAAACGGAGTTGGAAGAAAACGAGGGCATTTCCCCTCCTGAACTCGGCGACCTCCAGCCGCAAGCGGAGGACGAGCCAGATAGCCGAGTTGCGGATCCCAACATCGCTCTCATCGGCAAGGAAGACACCGTACCCTCAGGAGGAGGGTTTGTTCGCTCCCAACCGGAGCCAATCTCGGAAAGTGAAACGGGACAGTTTGGAACAGGAAATCTCTCTCCCGAGACGGTCCCCCCCATTACAGAGACCCCTGACAATACCAATTTGGCGAGCCGCGCCATGCAGGTCCCCTCGCCATTATTCAAGCGTTCACGAAATGAATTGACGGACGTGCAGTTCAAAAGCGATATGAGCCAGGCATGGATCGATGCTGAAATGCTCGTCAACAATCTTCAATACGCTCAGGCACTCAACGTTCTCAGCTATTTTTATGGAGATCGGCGTCTCAGCTTGAAGGAAGAGGAAGAGCTTCTGACGTGGTTGGATGCCCTTGCCGCCAAAGTTCTTTACTCGACCGAACATCACCTTTTTGAGGCCTACATTGTCGAGAGCACGGACACCCTATCCAGTATCGCGACTGCTCACGGCATTACCGAAGATCTCCTCTACAACATCAACCAGACACGATTCGGCAACGACGGGAAACTTTTCGCCGGCCTCGAGTTAAAGGTTATTCAGGGTCCAGTCCACGCGGAGATGGATGTGACTGGAAAAACACTCACACTGTTCTCCGGCGAGGCTTACGCGGGTCGGTTTGAACTCAATTTCTCACCAACCATGCCTTTTGCAGCAGGAAGCTACACGGTTCTGACTCGAACCAATGGCCTTACGAGTGGTGACTCGGCAACCAGCGGTTACTCGATTGGGCTCGCCAACGGGATCGAATTCACCGAGATTGGCGCTGACGGGGTTCCACCGGACGAAGGCATCGGTCTCGCGATGAACGACATGTTTGACGTCTATTCGATTTTGTCTAAAGAGTCGGTCGTCACCATCGTTGACTGAGTGCACTTGAAAGACCCTGTGCACTTGAAAGACCCCAGCGGGCCGTGTTGACTTCGGTGTCCACATCCTGTGCCTATTCCCGCTCAATCCATCGAATCGAGGGCTTGGCTCAAGTCGGCCTTCAGATCGTCGAAAGACTCCAGACCGACGGAAATTCTTACCAGAGAATCGGTAATTCCGTGCGCGAGCCGGTCCTCTCGATCGTAAGCAGCGTGCGACATGGAGGCGGGCTGCTCAATCAGGCTTTCTACGGCGCCGAGGCTCACCGCGAGTTGAAATAATCCCGTAGACTCCACCATGGTTTTGGCTTGGGAAAAATCATCCCCCGCTTCGAAACTGATCATGGCACCAAACGCACCATCCATCTGCCGCCGCGCGATCTCGTAGCCAGGGTGCTGCTCCAATCCAGGATAGTTCACGGACCTGACTCGGGGATGCTGCGACAAGAATTCGGCCAATCGCAAGGCTGTCGAAGACTGCTCGCGAACCCTCAATTCCAAAGTCTTGATGCCCCGCCCGACGAGGTACGCATCCCATGGACTCATGACGTTACCAACGGCATTCTGAAAGAAATGCAATCGCTCGAGGATTTCCGTCTGACTCGTCACCAGAACCCCTCCGAGCGCATCGCTATGTCCTCCCAAATACTTTGTTGCGGAGTGCATCACGATGTCGGCGCCGAACTCGAGGGGCCGCGTTAGAACTGGGGTTGCGAAGGTGTTGTCAACACCTACAAGAATTTTCCGTGACTTTGCCCAACGGCAACACTGCTCGAGGTCCGTGATACTCATCAACGGGTTACCCGGGCTTTCAAGCCACAACATGCGTGTGTTGTCGCGGGCCGCCTGATCGAGTCGATGAATCTGACGTGTATCGACGAGGCTGACCTCGATTCCTGCCTGATTCAGAACCTTATGCAGGAGTCGATAGGTCCCACCATAAATGTCTGCCCCAGCGATGACGTGATCCCCCTGCTTGAGAAGCATCATCGCACCGTGCGTCGCCGCCATGCCGCTGGAATAGGCAAGTCCTCCAACGCCACCTTCCAGCGAAGCAACGAGTTGCTCCAGCCGTTGCCGCGACGGATTGCCGGTTCGGGCATAGTCAAATTCAGAGGGCTCCCCGGCCCCGGGAAGAACGTAGGTGGAGGCAACATGAATCGGCGGCACCACGGCCCCGGTTTGAGGATCTCGGTTGCTGCCCACATGGATGGATCGAGTTCGGAACGATAAGTTTTTCGTATTCATGGGAGACGAGGTTCTTTCGTCAGCAGTCGTCAAGATTCCTAACTGTCAGTCGCTTGGTCGATCGCCTGGGACAAGTCTTGAATCAGGTCCGCCGTATTCTCGATTCCACATGCAACACGAATCATGTTGTCTTGAATCCCAAACCTTTTACGTTCCTCGGGCGTGCATTGAAAATAGCTCATCACGAGAGGTTGCTCAATCAAAGTCTCGACGCCTCCAAGGCTCGGCGCGATTCTCGCAATTTTGCAGTGGTCGACAATGTTCGCTGTCTGTCTCCAATCTGCATCTTTTACGAGGAATGTGACAAGGCCACCAAAACCCCGCATCGTTTCCTGTGCTACTTCGTAGTAGGGATGCGATTCCAGTCCCGGATAATAGACTTTTTCCACCGCCGGATGATCCGCCAGGAATTCCGCAACGGCCTGCCCGTTCTGATTGTGACGCTCCATCCGGAGTTCGAATGTCTTGAGGCCTCTCTCGAGAAGGTAAATGCTGTGAGGCGCATTGATCGCCCCCATGATGCCTCGCAATTTGCGTACGTCTTCCAGTTTTTCTTTCGAACCCACGATCACCCCAGCCAGGAGGTCATTGTGACCGCCGAGATACTTGGTCGCCGAATGCAGAACATAGTCAACGCCATACTCGATGGGCCGCAGGTTGTAGGGCGTTGCGAGGGTGGCATCGATCAACGTATCCACCTGATGCTTTTTTCCAATGGTGGCGAAGCGTTCCAGATCAACCACGCTAAGATGTGGATTCGTTGGAGACTCGGAAACCAACAGGCGGGTATTTTCGTTGATCGCATCTTCCATGGCTTCGTAATCGCAGGCCTTGACCTGCCGAGTTACAACACCGAAACGCGAGAGGTGCTTGGTACAAAACTCTCGACTCCGGTGGTAACACTCGTCGAAAAAAATGACCTCGTCGCCCTGGTTTAGACGGGTCATGAACAGTCCGACAATCGCTGCCATCCCGCTGGAATACAAAACGCCGTCTTCAGCACCATCCAAGGCCGCAAGCTTTTGCTCAACAACCCACTCGCCGGGATTGCCGTATCGTCCATATTCGCCGCGTTGCTGATCCTGCTCAATGTAGTCGATGATCGCTTGTGAGTTTTCGAATGAATAGGTCGAAGCGCAGACGATGGGATCCGTCAGCGAATTCGCCGGCTTTTGACGGCTCTCACCCGCATGCACACTCAATGTCGAGAGGCCCGGACCCTGAGGTTCGGCTGATGAAACTTGCTTGACATCGCGAGATGGTGAAACCATGGACATCGGACTCCACTGTCATTGGCAGAGGGAATAAATTCTTATCGAGCATTCATGCATGAGGTTCAGGACCACAACAAACCGAGACACGGGCCACTTGCTTCCGATACCCAACCTCGATGGGTTGAAAATCGTTTCGGGCCCGAATGAGAGAAAAAACTCCGATCAGGCCCTTGCGAAGGGGGGCCCAAAGCGGCGGTTTCGGATTCGCCCAACCGGAATGCCCCATTCCATTCGAAAATATGGTCAAGGGGGCCCGCTCGGGCAATTTCATTGCAGGGCTCTTTAGCAGTGAAGGCTGCAAGCGGCCACAAATCCCTGAAGCGAATAGCTCGTGAAAGCCCCCCGCATCGGTTGAACCTATCCTAAATGTGAGTCATGCCGTCAGCAACCTTCCAAAGCGACCGAGGCCCCTCAAATTGTGAGATTTTTCGGAGGAGCCTGCGGAGCAATCGCTGCATCCTGAAGGGTTTAACACTTTCAACACTCAGGCTTTCGGTCGCAAGCATCGTTGGCGAAAGGGGAGACCAACGCCTGAGAACGAAACCGTGACCCCAGACCGCGTTGTCAGCCTTCAAGGATCGATGCAGAGCGTTTCGAGGCCATCATCACGCGTGAGGCGTGCAGCGGTTTATTTAAAACCGGACAGAACAGCAAACGCGATCACCACCAGGACAATCGCCACGAATACAAAGATTCTTCCCCAACTGACCTCTTTGGAATCGGCCGCCGCGGCCTCGCGAATCTCCTGTTGAAGAAGGTCTCTCCCACGAGCGTCGACAGCAGCAGCAGCAGCCACATCGACGCCTGGCCGCTTCTCTTCGCTCGATCGGTCCGCGTCCCGGTCCGTGTCCAATTGCAGCATCAAACCCTGCACTTGCCGCGCATTGAACGGACGATCTTCAGGATTTTTGTTGAGCAACCGACTCACCATGGTGTCCAGTTCGACAGGACAGGATCCTGCAAAGTCACGAACGTGGGGCGCTTCAGTACGGAGATGCTGCTCAAAAAGCTGAGCGAAATTATCACCCTGAAAAGGTGTCCGACCCACCAGCATTTCGAATAAACAGCAACCCAACGAGTAAAGGTCCGCCTTACCTGAAACTGACCGGTCACCGGTAATCTGCTCGGGTGCCATGTACGCGTGTGTGCCGACAGTCATCCCCGTGGTCGTGATATCGCTCCGTTCAAGATCTCGCGCGATGCCAAAGTCGCCCAGCTTGATGTCTCCCGACTTTGTCAGAAAAAGGTTACTCGGTTTCAGGTCGCGATGAATCACTCCATTGTTGTGGGCATACTGCAATGCCGAACATATCTGTCGAGTCACCTCAACCACGATGGGCCAATCGAAAGCCCCTTTCTTCTCCAGTAGGCTTTTAACCGTTCCACCATCGACCAGTTCCATCACGTAGAACAGAATGCCGTCGTCTTCACCTCCACCGTGATAACGTACGATGTGTGGATGATTCAAACGTTCCAAAATCGACATTTCCCGGCGGAAGCGGGCTCGGATCAGCGGATCCTTTGAGACGCTGGGATGAAGCTTTTTGATGGCGAAAGGTTCACGAGACAACTTCTCGATGGCGCGACAAATTGTGCCCACCGTCCCCACACCGACGACTTCGCCAAGCTCAAATTCAGAAAGCTGTCGGTACGTCTGCATGACTGGCTACATCTCCATCGCCTGCCTATAACTCCGTCAGGGACCACAGACGAACTACCCTGAGCCACCACAGAAACGGCGTCCGGCAAGGGCTCCGCGCCGGAAGTTTCTCCTCGAACGTCTCGAGACGACCGCGTGTAAGGGCCTGACAATGGCCCGTTTAGCGTCGCCTTTGTTTATAGCGTGGAAAATTCGGCGAGTAAATTTTCTTGTCGCGTTTTGCAAGCGATCACCCAACCGGTCGCTTAACCACAAGAGTTGTAGCCGGAGGGAAAGACGGTCCTTCATCTCCCCCTTGCAATTCATCCCCCAAGCCCATTGGCCGATTATTCGTCGGAAGCCTTCATCCAAGGCGTCAAACAGGGTTCATAGTCACAGATTTCGTTGGCGGCAAAATAGAGTTCAATTTCGCGTGCTGCCGCTTCAGGCCCATCAGACGCGTGGACAAGATTCATTTGGCGACTACTGCTGAAATCACCTCGAATGGTTCCCGCCGCCGCGTTGAGACCATTGGTGGCCCCGAGCATCTCTCGAACCACGCGAATGACCTCGAGCCCTTGAACCACCAACGCCATGACGGGGGCTCCGGTGATGAACGCTTCCAAGCCCGGGTAAAAAGGCTTCTCGACGTGCTCGGCGTAATGCTGCTTTGCCAGATCGGGAGTGACTTGAAGCAGCTTCGCCGCGATGATGTTCAAGCCTTTCTCCTCAAATCGAGAGATGATGCGGCCCATCAGTCGTCGTTGAACGCAATCGGGTTTTAAAAGGACGAGGGTCTTTTCCATGGCTTCATTCATCCAAAAATCAAGCGGCGAAACAACTTAACAACACCAACGTGTTGATTTCGGGCCGTTGTACCAAATCGGAACGCACCATACAGGGGGCCTGAGAAAAAGGAGCCTGAGATAAAGACCATTGAAACACGGTTCTTACCGCGGCCGCACTTCTCTCACCGCCAATGCGACATTTTCTCACTCTTTAACCGGGCATCCAACAACGCTTGAGGTGAGGGATTTACGATGTCCCCACAACCCACACGAAACCCCCAAACGACCTATCCCCCCTTTCGTCAATCGCTGCATTAGGCAAAATGCACTATTTGGGGCTCAAGATCAAAGATTGCTCAATTGCTAAAGGGCCCACAATCGATACATTTGGAATAACTTAACCGGTTCACCCAGAAGTCGACGCGCATTCGCAGGCGTTAGTTCAAGGCCGGATCGCACGGTTCTCCCTAAACAGGGGGAACCACTTCAACCCGTTGACCGATCGCCGAAAAAATCGAGTGGGTTTTGTTTTCACCGGAATACGGATCCTGCTGAGCGGTTGAACTGTTCCAAGCCCCCCCTGGCCTTTCCGACTTCATTTCTTCGCTTTCGATAACACTTGAGTCCTACAGCATTATGGTGACTAGCACGACTGGAAATGCGGAACCGCAACCACGCCCCATGGAGACTTTGCCCGGTGCCACCGTCCGCTTGGCAGGCGACTCCGGTGATGGCATGCAACTTCTAGGAACCCAGCTGACGAACACTTCGGCCCTCGCGGGAAATGATGTCGCAACCTTCCCGGACTTCCCCGCCGAGATTCGCGCACCTCGAGGGACGAGGGCGGGTGTGAGCGGATTTCAAGTTCAATTTGCCTCGGAAGAAATTTTCACACCAGGGGATGGGCTGGACTCTCTGATTGCAATGAATCCGGCCGCGTTGATCACCAATGTTTCGGACTTGAAGCCAAGCGGCATCTTGATCGTGAACGAGGACAGCTTTACCGAGAAAGATTTGAAGCTTGCCAAGCTTGAGCAAAATCCTTTGGCCACCGACCTCATTGAGCCGTACCGAGTGATACGCATCCCAATGACCTCCCTGACCCGTGGTGCGGTCGAAGCATTGGGCCTCTCGACCAAAGAGGCGGATCGTTGTCGAAACTTCTTCGCGATGGGTCTGGTCTTCTGGCTCTATTCCCGTTCTCTGGAACCAACACAAAGATTCATTGAGGCCAAGTTCGGCAAAAAGCCGGAACTTGCAGAGGCGAATCGCCGAGCCCTACAGGCCGGATGGAACTATGGAGAAACGACCGAAGAATTCGCCAGCACCTATCAGGTCAATCCAGCGAAACTCGAACCGGGTACCTACCGCAACATCATGGGGAACCAAGCCCTCTCATGGGGACTCTTGACCGCATCTCAGCAGAGCGGCAAGCCCTTGTTCCTCGGGTCCTACCCCATCACACCGGCCAGCGATATTTTGCACGAACTCAGCAAGTATAAAAACTTCGGCGTGCAAACCTTTCAGGCCGAAGATGAAATTGCCGCGATCTGTTCCGCGATCGGGGCAGCCTTCGGAGGGTCCATGGGAGTCACCACTTCGAGTGGCCCTGGAATCGCACTGAAAATGGAAGGCCTTGGACTGGCAATCATGATGGAACTCCCCATGCTGGTCATTGACATTCAACGAGGCGGTCCCAGCACCGGCCTTCCGACAAAAACCGAGCAGTCTGATCTGTTGCAGGTGATTTTCGGCAGGAACGGAGAATCTCCGATTCCGGTCACGGCGGCTCGCAGCCCCAGTGACTGTTTCGACGTCGCGCAGGAAGCGTGGGAAATCGCCACCCGCCTGATGACGCCCGTCATGATTCTCTCCGATGGATATATCGCCAATGGTGCTGAACCCTGGAAGATTCCGGATGCATCATCTTTGAAGCCCATCCCCGTGCACCATCCCTCAAGTGATGAAATTGATCAGCCGTTCCTTCCTTATCAACGCGACGACCTTCTGGCCCGCCCTTGGGCCATTCCCGGAACGCCCAATCTGATGCACCGTATTGGAGGACTTGAAAAAGAGGATGGGACGGGCAACGTGAGTTATGATCCCGACAACCACCAACACATGACGAACACCCGGGCTCAGAAAGTCGCGAATGTTGCAAAACTTATTGGCGACGCCGAGGTCGATGGACCGGAAACGGGAGATTTACTGATTCTGAGTTGGGGGGGTACCTACGGAGCATGCACAACCGCAAGCCGACAACTCCGCGCTGAGGGTTCGGAGGTGGCTCACTGTCATCTCCGCTGGCTGAATCCGTTTCCAGCAAACCTTGGGGAAGTCCTTCGGCGGTACAATCAGGTCGTGATTCCTGAGCTGAATTGTGGACAACTCCGAATGTTGATTCGAAGCCGTTACCTCGTTGACGCCATCGGTTTCAACAAGGTCAAAGGCAAACCGTTCGCCGTACGTGAATTGGTCGAACGATTCCGCAGTCTCCTGTCGAACCCTGTTCATCAAAGTTAACTCGACTCAATTCCCCTGTTCCAAGTTTTCTCGATCCGAGCCGCAGAGATAAAACGACCATGAACCCCACCCTCCCCGTACTCAAAGCCTCCGATTTTGGCAGTGACCAAGACGTTCGTTGGTGCCCAGGATGCGGCGACTACTCCATCTTGGCACAAATGAAAAAAGTCCTTCCTGAACTGGGAGTCGCAAGAGAAAACCTGGTGTTCGTCTCGGGGATCGGATGCTCCAGTCGTTTCCCGTACTACATGAACACCTATGGCATGCACTCGATCCACGGTCGTGCACCGGCCTTTGCGAGCGGTCTCAAAATCACTCGCCCCGACTTGACCGTGTTTGTCATCACGGGAGATGGCGATGCGCTTAGCATCGGAGGCAACCACTTGATGCACTGCATTCGAAGAAATGTTGACCTGAACATCATCATGTTCAACAACAGCATCTACGGATTGACGAAGGGACAGTATTCTCCAACGAGCCCTCAGGGGCATGTCACCAAGAGTACCCCTGTCGGTTCACTCGATTTTCCGTTGAGCCCGCTGTCGGTCGCGTTGGGAGCCGAAGCGACATTTGTTGCTCGCAGCATTGACTTCAACACCAAGCACCTCGGCGCAACACTTCTTCGGGCCGCCCAGCACAAAGGGACCTCCTTCGTCGAGGTCTTCCAGAACTGCAATGTCTTCAACGATGGTGCGTGGAGCTACGTCACCGACCGCGGCACCAAGGATGATCACACTCTTGTGCTTGAGCATGGGCAGCCGATGATTTTCGGGAAGGATCGGGACAAGGGCATCCGTCTCAATGGCTTGATCCCTGAGGTTGTGAACCTGAGCGACACCAACGTCGACGACCTGCTGTTTCATAATGAGCAGACCGACTCTCCCCATGTCGCTTTCACGCTAAGCCGGATGCACCATCCAGAATATCCCGTTCCGATCGGAGTTTTTCGATCGGTAGAACGCCCAACCTATGAAAAACAGGTGGGTGAGCAGATCGAAGCCATTCAGGCTTCGAAAGGGGTGGGCGATCTTCAACAACTCTTCAAATCGGGGGAGACGTGGACGGTCTCCGAGTGACCTGAGGGTCTCGAGAACGCAAGGAGGCAGGCCCTTTCAAACCTGCCGTTGGACGTCCAACCCAGAAAAACGGCCAAACGGCTGCCCCGGCGACACTCCCCGCTCAATTTTTGACTACCCAGACAAGCCCTCCCGGCAATAATGCCGGCAAATGAGGGAGTCATGATGAATCTGGTCATTTCGGGTCATATCGCGGCAACTTGGTACATGGTTGGACTCATCTGGTTTGTCCAACTCGTGCACTACCCCATGATGGATCGCGCTGCAGATTTCATCGAGTACGAACGGGTTCATTGCCAGAAAACCACTTGGGCCGTGGGTCCAGCCATGCTCATTGAAATTGCGACGCTCGTCGTCTGGGGAATACTCCAACCCGAACTATTGGTGGATCCGCTTTATATTGGACTTGCAAGTTTACTCGGAATCATCTGGGTATCCACGGCATGCTTGCAGGTCCCCGCCCATCATCGATTGAGCCAAGGCTACAATGCGGCCACACATCGATGGTTGGTGAACTCCAACTGGATAAGAACATTTGCTTGGAGCCTTCGCGGCGTGGGCGTTCTTTTTCTGACGCCCTCCTCGTAATTGGGCCACTCCGGCGTTACGTGGCCGAGCCCTGATGTGGCAGCATTCGCGCGGACCAAACTCAATCGTCGATCCAATCTTGAAAAGAGAACAACACCATGCCTCAAACCTTCGAGACGCAACATCGAGTTGCCTTCTCTGACAATGATTTGGCCGGGTTTGTCCATTTCACCAACTACCTGAGGTACATGGAGGAAACAGAGCACGAGTTTCTTCGCTCACACGGGTTGGACGTCATTTTTTCTGACGACAAAGGAAGTTTGGGTTTTCCTCGTGTGGAAGCGAAGTCGAGGTTCTTCTCGCCGGCTCGATATGGTCACATTCTCGACATCAAGCTGACCGTCGTGAAGAACGATGGAAAACGAATCGATTACGCATTTGAGATTCGTCGAGAAGAGATTCCTGTTGCCGAAGGTCAACTCAGCGTGGTCTGCTGCCGTTTTCCGATAGATCGCGATCCTTACGCGATCCCGATCCCGGACAACGTGCTCGACAAAATTCCGTTGAGTGAATGAACCCTTGGGTCCTCTGCCCGACCGCAGAAACAAGCGGATAAAGTGGACACCGTGCGAGGCTATCAACAACGATTCCCTCCTTCAGATTTCATTTTCGTTGAACAAATCGGACAAAAAATGACGGGGACGTCGGTTTTCCCTTACCCGAAGACGACTCGTTCCACATGACCACTTGCTCGCTTTGCGAACAGGGTGGTTGTCGCCTTTCTCGACGGGTCTATAGTCTTACGGCGATTGCACGACATGTTCGACCAATCCTTGGTCGGAGACGGTAGGATTTGACCTTCCGAAAGTTCGATGCCTGTCACCAGCACTACGCGAGGAAGTTTCATATCCAACCAAGCCAGCCGATCGGAAGTTCTCACGTTGGTCAACAACGGTTAGTAATACACTGACGGACGATTAATCCGCCGAATCCCGGAGAGAAGTCACAATGCTGATTGAAAAAAACTATAAGTTTTACGCGGCTCACCGAAACGAAACCCTGACGGACAAGTGTCGCAACCTCCATGGGCATCGATACGGAATCAAATGTGTTTTTCGCGTCACCCGCGAGGGCTCATTGACAACACTCTTCGCGGATTTCGATCGACGCATCGAACCGCTTCTTAAGCGTGATTATGATCACGGCATGCTTATTCACGAAAGTGATCCCCTCCTTCCTTATCTTCAGCAGTACATGGAAGAGACGGGAGACGTTTTGAAGTTGAAGGTGTTGGATGCACCCTCGAGTGTTGAGAATCTTGGCTACACACTTTTCACCGAGATCATCGCGTTGGGCTTGGACCTCGAACGCATTGAGATCAAGGAGACGGATTCATCGATCGTGGTCTACGGTCGTGCAGACTGGGAAGCCGACCAACGGCTTGGTCAGGCGGGTCGTGGAGGCCAGACGGCCGAACTGCAAACACGGTCTTGAGTCTCTCCCAACTTTAAAACCCATGTCGGGCAGGCGGCCCCGTTTCTGCAGTGACAGATCACGGGGTTGTTGGACCGCATCGGTTATTTGAGGGTAGTGCCGCCAACGTGAGCGATTCCGTCGATTGAAAAGCTCCATCTTTTTTGACTTGGCTGCATCATGCCCCTATAAAAGGTCCCTGCGAAAACGGAAACGGCACGGCACGAATGGGGTCAACGGACGGTTCTTCGCCCGTTAACCCCGTCTGAAACGTGTCGTCGACTGACCACATTGCAACGAGGGACCACAACCGCCATGGTTGGTAATAACTGTCGAATGGGCTTCCTGTTCAGCTGTCTCATCTTTTTCGGCCTCCAGGCCAACGTCGCTCCAACGAACGTATTCGGACAAGAGGAGACCTCTGAGACCGCATCGGCGACCAACGGTGCAGATGCAGCTGCCGCGATCACTAATGACTCGGAATCGGAGGTGGAAGTCGGCGGTGCAGCAATCCCTCAGGATCCCTCCAGCAAGGCCGAAGCGTCATCTGGCGAAACCTCCAGTGACACCGTGGGCACCTACCCACTGGTCGTCCTCGCCATCGGCATCGTGTCAGTGCTCGTTTTGATCATCGGTTTCAAAATCAACGCATTCATCGCGTTGATCTCGGCAGCCATGCTCGTCAGCGTTCTGGCACCAGGAAATATCGAAACGAAGATTTCACGCGTCGCAACCTCCTTTGGAAACACCGCAGGCGGAATCGCGATCGTCATCGCGTTGGCGGCCGTGATCGGCAAATGCATGTTGGATAGTGGCGCAGCGGATCGTATCGTGCGCGCGTTTCTGAACCTCTTCGGCGAGAAACGATCACCGATCGCTTTGTTGGGTAGCGGTTTCGTCCTTGCGATCCCCGTGTTCTTCGACACGGTTTTCTATCTGCTTGTTCCCTTGGCACGCTCGCTTTTCCGCCGTACCCATAAAAACTATCTCAAATACATCCTCGCCATCGGCGCCGGCGGTGCCATTACGCACACGCTGGTCCCACCGACGCCCGGCCCACTCCTGATGGCGAGCAACCTGAACATCGATGTCGGCCTGATGATCCTGATCGGTTTGCTCGTCGCGCTCCCCGCAGCGGCTGCGGGACTCCTGTTTGCTCAAATCGCCGATCGCGTGATGCCGATTCCCATGCGTTCCTCTGGCAATGAGGAAGAGCCAGTCCCGCTGGAGGACAATCAGCTTCCCTCCCTGGCGATTTCGCTGGCACCGGTCCTCCTTCCCGTCTTCCTGATTTCCATCTCAACAGTCGCGTCAACCGTCGCTGATCAGGAAGACGCTGCAAGACTGACAGCGGATCAGGTTTTGAACTGGAATGCTTGGGGGACTTACCTCGAGCAGGAATCTCAGGCTGAACGGGATAACCCGAGCAAACTTCTGTTGGAACGACCGGAGATTTCTGCTGCCACAAAACAGTGGTTGTTGGATGGGCAGAATCCAACGTCAGATCAGGAAATGCAGGCTGTGGAGGAAATCAACTCAATCCTCCGAGACAAGGACTGGTATCGGGAGTCCGCCTTTCTAGGTCTAAAGCTTCCCGGGTTCGCGAAGAAAAAAGTAGAATCCGACAACACTCGAATGAAACCCGTCGATGCAACTCGAATGAACCGCGAATTGCTGGACACGGGATTCCAGAAATACGTTGCTGCACACGAATGGAACACCACTCGCCGTGTTTGGTCCAATCGGGCAGCCTTCCTGGGGAACGCGAATTTTGCTTTGTTACTCTCGACCATCATTGCCATGATCACCTTGGTCAAACAACGAGGACTTTCTCGCAGTGAGCTCGCTGCCTCGGTTGAAACGGCCTTGATGAGTGGCGGAGTCATCATCCTGATTACCGCGGGAGGAGCTGCGTTTGGAGGCATGTTGGCTGCCGCGCAGATCGGCCCGGCCATTCAGGAGATGTTTAGTGGGTCAGGGCAGGACGGGATGACAGGTATGGCATTTCTGATTCTTGGATTCTCGCTTGCGGCAGTACTCAAAGTAGCTCAAGGCTCGAGCACGGTCGCCATGATCGTCGGTTCAGGCATGGTTGCCGCGATCCTTGGAGACGCCTCATTGGGTTTCAACCCTGTCTACGTGGCTACCGCGGTAGGCTCAGGGTCATGCATCGGCTCATGGATGAATGACAGCGGCTTTTGGATTTTCGCCAAGATGGGTGGACTTACCGAAGGTGAAGCCTTGAAGACCTGGACACCCTTACTTTGCGTGATGGGAATCGCAGGATTCCTGATGTCACTCCTCCTGAGCCAAGTCTTGCCCCTTGTGGGCTAGTCCCCTGAGGCGATTAGAGGCTCGAGGCAGACAGGCCGCTTGGAAGATCAACGTCTTCTATTGAATACCCAACCGAGCTTCTATGGCCCTAGCTTCTTTGCTCAATCCTCCGGGACGCGCAGAAGTCGTGGTACGGGAGCCAGCTGAGGCAGGAAGATCATAGGATGGATCGTCGTAGATCGAGGAGTCTTTGCTCGCTGATTCGCCACGTCCCATGGGGCTCCAGCTCTTGCAGCCCATAAAGCCACTCAGGGGCATTACTAGCAGCCATGCCAAAAGGGTCCAACGACAGCAATTGGATTTCATGAATGGTTCTCTTTCTATTGAAACGACAACGCCCCTTTTCGATAAGACACAGACAGTCTCAAATAACGTGCTGGCTGTCCAGCTCAGTCTTGCAGCCCACAGATTTTCTTTATCCGATACCAGGCTCCCTTCCCCCTTATTCGTGTTCTTAAAGGTCTTTGAGTCGTATGTCTGAAACCCTGGATATTCTGGTTATCGCCCCACACCCAGATGACGCGGAACTTGGTATGGGCGGTGCGATCATGAGATTTCTGGACGAAGGCCTGAAGGTCGGTATCCTCGACCTGACGAGTGGCGAACCTACCCCGTATGGAACTCCGGAGAAACGTCAAGCAGAAACCTCAGAGGCCACGAAAATTCTGGGCGTACCATGGCGTCAAAATCTCGGGCTTCCGAACCGGAGTCTGGAGCCGACGCTTGAAGCCAGAGCAAAACTCGCAGGAGTCATTCGAACAACACGACCGCGATGGCTCTTCGCCCCTTTTTGGGAAGATGCTCACCCGGACCATGTGGCGGCAACCCAGTTGGTGGAGGCGGCGAGATTCTGGGCCAAATTAACCAAGACGGAGATGCCAGGAACTCCATTCCATCCCGAGCGCATCTACAACTACTATTGCGTCCATTTGAAAATGGCGCCCCAGCCTGCATTCATCCTTGACATCAGCCGCTACTGGGAACGCAAGCTCGCCGCCATCGAGTGTTTCCACAGTCAGTTTATCGAAGGTCGCTCCACGGAACCCCCAACCTTTCTGGAGCGACTTCGTGACGAGGCTGCGTTCTGGGGAAAGACCATCGGGGTCGCCTATGGTGAGCCTTTTCAATGCCGGGAGCCGCTGGGCCTTAAATCCTGCCAAAACTTGATTTAATGGTCCTCCTTCCGCAGCTCGCCGCCTCGAGGTTTTCCGGTCAACTCGGATCCTTAAACGCCATCCAAAAATGCCAAAGTTATCCAAATGAGGCGACTTTGGGGTTCCTTCGAAGTTGCTATACTGACGGCGACAGGAAGGTCATCACTGATGCCATTTGAGTCTTTCTCCGTCCCCACTGGATCCACACAGGCCTGAAATGAACACCTCACTCGTCTGGACAATTGGCATTGCTGCATCCTTGCTGGTGATCTCGGTTTCCGCCGTCGCCCAAGACGCAACGGAGGAAAACCTCACCCTGCAGGGTGCGGTCGAATCACTTGGGGACCCATCTTTCTCAGCGCGACGTCGAGCGGTGGTAACGATCCGCGAAGCGGGTATGAAATCGGAAAAAATGCTCGTGGAGAATCTTCGGCATCCCAGCCTTGAAGTTCGATTGAAAGTGGCGGAACTCCTGTCTGAAATCCGAAGGAATGATCTTCAGCGTCGAATCGAAGACCTGCTCGCTTTTCGAGCAGATGGTGAAGCACTCGAACTCCCCGGCTGGACCAAGTATGTCGATCTCGTCGGCGACGATAAATTGACTCGACAACTCTTTGCGGAAATGTTGAAAGACGAATACAGCATGATGCTGTTGGCAGATGGGGATGACAATGCCGAGCTCAGCGCAAAACTCGGCGAAGCGGCTCGCAACCAGAACAATCAGCAGGTCGCCAATGTTGGAACGTACGCGGCCTACCTTTTCCTCGCGTGCCTTGAAGACGGCAGTGAGGGGAATCTCATCTCCTACATCTACACGGCGTCGCATCGCCAACCCGTCAACATGGAACTCAAGCAAGGCGCTTACCTTAAGCCCTTGCACACCTTGCTCGAAGTCTTCATGGAAGATGTTGATCAGAGGTATGTGACACTGGTCCTCAATCTTGCGGTCGAATTCAACCTGAAGTCAGGGACAAAATTCGCGACCACGTTTCTGGAAAGCTCAAACCCATCGGACTATCAGACCCGCGTTGCCATCATGTGCCTCGCCAAATTTGGTGATGAAAGCCACTTGCCGATTCTCGCGAAGTTGTTTGAGGACAAACGGGCTTTCCGGGTTTTTCTCAACGGGAAGCAGCGTGATTCGCAGGTTCGGGACTACGCGCTCCTCGCCAGCCTCTACATCACCGAACAGCCTTTGCAGGCCTACAACATGCAGACGTACCCGGATGTCGATCGTAAAAACATCAACGGCTCGTTAAACGCCGGATTCGTCAAGGATGAGCACCGCGAGCCCGCATTTGAGAAGTGGGCGAAGTACCGCAAAACTGAGCCCGAGGAAGCCGACGAGACGCCTGAAGCGGAATTGAAGGCAAGTAGCGATGGCGAGTGAAGAAGGAGCGAGCCTCTAAAACGGCAACCAAACGGTTAACCCAACGCTCCAACGACACAAAATTTTTTCAGTCAAGGCAGTATTGACTGACGATCGACTGCAGCGAGGGATGCAAAGTCCCGTTGCTCGCAAGCACGCCCGTTTTAGATAAAGGCAGTGCCTCTCCCCGGCAGGTCGTGATGGCTCCACCCGCTTCCGTCAGAATCATTGCCCCCGCCGCGAAATCCCAAGGGGCCAGCTCGTACTCAAAGAATCCTCCAAACCGCCCCATGGCCACCTGGCATAAGTCGAGTGATGCCGTACCAAACCGACGAATCCCGTGAATGTGCTGCCTGAAAAGATCGCCAATCGCCTGGAGTGTCGCCTCCATCATGGCCCCGCGATCGTAGAAAAAACCGCAGCCCACGAGAACTTGGTCCAACCGCTCGGCGGCATTCACCCGAATGGCTTCGCCGTTGTGACAAGCCCCCTGACCGCGCTCCGCCGAAAACCAAACATCCTGAACCGGATTCCAAACGACACCACATTGCGGAACTCCCGCCCGGTAATAGGCCACACTGATGGCAAAATGAGGGATCTGATGTGCGAAATTATTCGTTCCATCGAGTGGATCCACGATCCACAGGTGTTCGGATGAAAGATCCGCTTCGGAGAACTCCTCGCCTAAAACCGCATGATCAGGGAAGGCAGACTTGATGGCGTCAACGATCACCTTTTCAGATTCCAAGTCCGCATCGGTGACCAAATTGTAGGTCTGCTTGCCTCGTACCTCGACGCCATCGCGGAAATAGCGGGCAACCACGTCGCCACCTTGTCGAGTCGCACTCAAGGCGACTTTCATTTCCGAATCGGCCATATCATCTCTCATCAACGGGGGATATTCGCGGCGTTCTCAACGAGCTCATCGTTGATTGTATCTTCACTTCCTGGCGATTCGAAGGCCGCACATGGCTTGGCTATCGCGACATTAATCGGATGTCCGTGAAGGTCCCGCGACATGCCGATCGAGGTCCATCATGCCGAATTCGAAAAACGCCGTCTCGTCAGGCGTTGCCTCATACCGCGTGCTGTCACAAGAAAAAAAAAGGGCCATCGAATTTCGATGGCCCAACCCACGAGTTTCCGTGCTTCGGATTCGTCTCAGGAATATCGGTTAGGGAAGACCGACTTGAGTTTGAGCCTCTTCTTCCTGGATGATGATTCGTGGAGTCACCATCATCATGAGACTTTGCGTTTCACGCCCCATACCAACGTTCTTGAACAAACGGTTGACAAAGGGAAGGTTGCTCAACATGGGAACACCACGTTCGTTACGACCCTCGCGGAGACGTTTGATACCACCCAAGAGAACGGTACCTCCGTCAGGAACACTGACGGTCGTATTGACCGAGGTGCTCGCGAAGACAGGAAGCTGAACGGTTGAACCGGTGCGAGTCGTGACGGCACCATCATTGATGGTCCGATCAGGATCGGTAGGATCAGCAACCGCAGTTCCCGAGGTCGTCGTTTCCGTTCCTTCGTAAGTGAATTCTTCCACATCGCCGATTTGGCTGAAGAATGGCACCAAGGTCAGGCGAACGAAACGGCGATCGTCAGAAGCCACTGCGTTGACACTCAACTGAGTCCCTTCGTTGAGGACGATCACAACTGGCATTTGAGCCGCTGCGAAGTCACCAACCACTGGGACGATACCTGTCACGAATGGACGTTGAGCCGTATCGTTGACCAGAGCGGTTTGACCGTTGAACAAGGTGACCTTCGGAGCTTGGAGGATGTTCGTTCGAGAATCACCCTTGGCTGCCTGGAGCAACATGAAGACTTCAATGTCGCTGAGGATGGCGAATCCAAAATTCATGGCAGTGTTCGGGTCGAACCCACCGAAAGTTGGAACCGCGGATCCGAAGCTGTTCTGATCAAATTTGATGTCGAGGTCGGCAGGGAAGGACAGGAGTCCTGTATCCGATCCACTCAAACCTACGACACCTTTCGCCGTGTTCGGGTCGAAGGTGTCTTCGTCACCCACAGCAGGACCCGTGTTGTTTCGAACATCAAAGTCGAAGTCGACACCGATCCTCTCAAAGAAGTCATCCTGCAAGGTGATGAACCGAACTTCGATCGTGATCTGAAGGTCCTGAAGACGTCGCAGTTGGTCCAGCAAGTCCTGAATCTGTTCGTGCGTTTCCTGGTTCTGGTAGACCACCAGGCTCAAGTTGGCTTGGAACGGAGCCATTCGACCAGTACCACCAAGATCTTCCCAAGATTCTGGTTCGATGGTTCTCTGTATCAGTTCCATGAGTGGATCGAAATCAGCTTGGATTCCACCACCCATGCCACTGGGGCCCTGTCCGAACATTCCGGAACCACCCGCAGCGGCTGATCCTGGCATCTGCTGAGCGAGAGCCGCTCCGGCGATGCTCGTGTTTCCACCAGCATTGCCAGCCAATCCCATCGAAGGATTCATCATCCCGGCAGGTGTTGCACTTCCAGGACCATAACCCAGATTTTGATAAGCGTTGGCCAAGGCACCCGACAATCCCATGTTGTAGGTTGGGACAAAGTTGGGAATCGGCATGGCCAAGTCACCGACGTAGTAGACTTCCTGATAGCCATTCTGACTCTTCTTGGCGGGCGTGGTGACTCGAATCACATCGTCGCGTACTTCGAATGTCAGATTGAGGTTCTCCAGAAGCAGGGACAGCCCGCTTTCCAGAGAGATCGATTGTGGCAGGTTGATCGACACAGGAGTGTCACTCGTGACTGCCTCTTCGATCATCGCTTGCTGATCGAGGAAGAAGTTCAATCCACTCTGGGCACCGAGAATATCGAGGGCCTCAGCGAGTGGGGTGTTATCGAAACGAAGATCGACTTTTTGCGTTTTCAAAGCCGCCATGATTCGGAGTTCTTCCGCAGAGCGTTGTCGCTCACGGCTCATGCCAGGTCGTCCGGCGATCTGCTCCCAACGCTCGACGTCGATTCTGAAAGGATCCCGATCGTCAAACGGTGCGCTGGAGTCTTCAACTGCAGTCAAAGCATCCACCACTCCGTCTCGCTTGGCTTCCCGAATCGCCAGTTGCTGATTGAGGTTGCGAGCATACTTCGATTTCCAAATCATGTTCTGAACAACAGGAAGTTCGGGAGCCAGCTCGTGAGCTTGGCGTGCCAAAACTTCCGCTTCGGCCCAACGATTGTCGTCCATCATATTGTTGAAGTCTTCAACAAGCAGTGCAATCTTCTGCTCAACTTCGATCATGCCCTGTTGGCGTTGCTGAATTTCAGTGTACCGCTGAGCGTTGATCTCATCGTTGGTGATGTCTGCCATATTGCGTTGAATGTACTGATTCAACTCTCCAATTTCGCGGTCGACCACAGCGATCAGCTGACGCCGAGCTGCGGGGTCGATTTGTGCCTGATCCAGGCGACCGCGAAGATTTTTCAAGTGATCGAGTCCACCTCGTGGATCGCGTTGCTCCACCATTTTCTCAGCGATGGCTCGTTCGCGGAAAACCTCTTGAGTCAATTTCTGACGCAGGAGATCCTGCTGTGCGTCCAGAGTTTCTGGGCCTGCTGCAGGGCGTGGTGCGGGAAGCGTGCCGGGGGCCTGCTCCTGTGCCGCGGCAGGTTGATTGCGGGTGGTGTCACTGCCGGGCGTATAAAGTCCCTGCGTTGCACGACCTTGATTTGCAGCCCCCATGGCTGCGGGAGCAACCATGCCTCGACGCTGCATTTCGTTGCGAATTCGCAAGTCCATTGCCCAAGGAGTCATTTCGCCCGGGGCATAGGCACTTTCCGGCAACTGCAACTGACCCGCCTTCTGGGTCATCTGCATGGCCGTCTGAAGGTCACCCTTTGTAAGGGCAGCATCGGCTTGCCCCAACCATTCGGAAGCCATCTGCTTCGGTGACTTCTGCTCTCCAGCCGCGGGGGCAGGAGCAGCGGGTGCACCGGCGCTGGAACGCTTCGCCAGTTCAGCTCGAACTTGCTGCGGCGTCATGGCCAGAGGTGTATCATTCGCCGTCATCCGAGCGGCATGCTCTTCCGCCTTGCGGATGGAGTAATCAGCCAGATCGAACCGGCCTTCCTCCATCGCCTTCTGGGCGTTTCGCAACCATTTCTCGGCCTCGGCCTTCTCCGTGCTGGAAACCGGTTGGAACGAACCCCCAGAAGGTGTCTGTACCAGGGCCAGCGGAGAAGTCCAACTTCCGTGGACCCAGATGGGTCCGCCTGTTGCCGACGCTTCGGACACGAACATGCCCAACGCCAGCGATCCGATCAGAAACTTCGCGGAGGCTCTCAACTCGACTCTCCTTCTTCGAGATGCACGAAACCCTACTGTGGGAGCGGCTGAATCAAAACCCGGCGACCGCCCGCAACGTTTTCCCTCACGTTGCCATCCGCCTTTCCCACAGGAAACTGGTCAGCAATACGATCGCTTTCCAATCCCCCGGTTCAAGACCGCTTAGGGCGTCAAACGCCGTCGATGACCGACAACCGTTGACTCATAAATTCCATCAGGTAATTGGAGGGGGTAATTAAGGCTTTCATTCATTCCAGTCAAGATCACTTGACCCGTTCGAAACCCTTACCCGTCTCCATGACTCACTCGTCGTCGCGACCAAATTCTCTGAGAATTCTCTGCGAATGCCGGAGGTCGCCCTCCTTCTGCATCCGCCCATTCGACTTCGAGCGAGAGCAAGATCCGCCAGATCCGTGGGTCGTTACAACCCCTACAAATCGCACGCGCGATACGGTCCGCAAATCCCGCTACCTTGTTGATCGGCCAAACACGCCGCAGCATTCATCAAATCGTTGCAAAGATTAAAGTTTCCCAAATCCGTGCGGTTGTTATGAGGCGTTCAATCGAATCCTCCACCGTGGAAACCTCGGAGAAAGCCGAAAACACAGGGAATCCGTGGGGAATCACCTCGGTGCTAGCAGGAATGTCAGCAATTTCACGTTTCCAGGGAACACCCCTTCTTTTTACTCTCTCAAAGTCAAAATCCGCGATCGGCCCCATCGATTCCCCCTGATTGAACCAAATCCCCTTGGCAATCATTCCAGGCTTTGAGGCTGTCGGCCAATCCACGGGCATTCCCTCCCGAGCGTTCCAATACGCCTGCGTCACTGACCGCTCCGCATTTCGCTCCAATACCTCGGCTCCCGCCGGGTATCGAGGGTTCACTTCGAGCAGCCACCAGGAATCGCCATCCCAGCGAAGATCGACTCCAAACACTCCCTCCAGTTCAAAATCACCCACGAGTCGTTGCCCGAGTTGCATGAGGGTCCTCGTACTCGCCGCGTCCATAGGGATTGGCCCCACGGACCCACAGTACCAATGGCCGCGGGCTCCAAACTCAGAGAGGCCGCATAACTGAGACGTAACGCCGATCAGGTCCACACGGCCTTGGCAAGCCACGTAAGTGGCGGCGTAATCGCTGCCGTCAATTTGCCTCTGAACGTATTCACTGGAAGTCCAAAGCTGCAGTTTGAAGGTTGAGTCCTCGGGTCGCTTCCACGAGCTGACTTGAATCCCTCCGCCTGAGTTCTTGGACTTCAGTAACCAAGCGCCTTCCTTGGGCAAAGGCTCTCCGGAAAACCGGCTCTCCGGAAAACGAACGTTGGAATCTTTAAGTGCTTGGCCAAGGGCTTTAGGATCTCTGACCCTTCTAACATGACTCCAGTCCGTTCCCGCAAATTGCGTATTGACTTGAAGCCACTTCCACAGGGTGGGTTGGTTTTCCATCCCTCCGGCTGGAATCACGACCAGAGGCGACCGGCCATCCAGCCAGCCTTTTTCCTCCATGATTCGACAGACCTCTTTTCGGCGAAGCGAGGCCGTCACCCCCACCGAGGCAAACTCACGAAGGTCAAGATCCCCGAATCGGTCAATCGCCGCGATCTTTTCAAAGACGGGAGTCGCCGACCAGACCGCCGCGCGTGCGGAACCACCGATAACCAGGAGCTGCGGATGCATGATTGCCTCAGTAATCGATGGGTGTCACCTTTGGGGAGCAGCACTTGCGGCTCCGGCGGCCTCAACCCACCCTGAAAAAGCCTGACACAGATCGAGCGAAAATGAATAAAGGCCTGAATCTTCAACTTGCCCGAGACAGATTCGCCAATCGTTATACAACGTCTGTTTTGCCCGACCTACCCCTGTACAGGCCCGTCAAAACGGGGGTGCACCTTCATTCCAGAATCAGGGTTCATCATCCGGGGAGTTGGCATCCGGCCGCCGGTTTGTTACCTTTTGGCGTTTACCCGCCGTGCCCGCCACGGCCGTTGTTGCACTCATTGAAAAACTTTGTGGAGAACGTCCATGTCGATGTACATTGGTGAAGCCTTGGCTGGCGATGGCAATGAAATTGCTCATATTGACTTGTTGATCGGTAGCAAGGATGGACCCGTTGGAGTTTCATTCGCCAATGCTCTGGCTCGGCAGTCTGATGGCCACTCCAACCTGTTGGCCGTTTTGACGCCGAACTTGGCCGTGAAGCCTGCGACCGTGATGGTGACAAAAGTGACCATCAAGGGCATGAAGCAAGCGGTTCAAATGTTTGGTCCTGCTCAGGCAGCAGTGGCGAAAGCGGTCGCAGACAGCGTTGGTGATGGCGTGATCCCCAAGGACCAGTGCGAGGACCTCGTGATTGTTTGTGGTGTGTTCATCCACCCACAAGCCGATGACGACAAAAAAATCTACGACTACAACTACGAAGCCACCAAGATGGCCATTGCCAATGCCATGGGCAGCAAGCCATCCGCCGATGAAATGTTGGCAGGCAAAGAAGAAGCGGCTCACCCATTCCGTGGATTCTAGAACTCCTCCGGGTTCAGTGTGGGCTTCGCGTTTTTGCGGCGTCTCATTGAACTGACCGCCTCCCTGAACGTGCCGCTGCATTAATGTTTGGCATGTGGGAGGGAAAAAGGCTCAATGCCCACCCGAAATCGCTTGATTTTGTGGTGGGTCTTTTTTTGTCACAAGGGACCGTGATGAGCAAACCGAAGATTCTGGTTCAACTGGACGCCGACCAACAATGCAGTGTTTTTGACTCGGTCGTCGCGGTGGATGCCGATGTTCAACAGTTGTTTCGTCATTCCAAAGTCGAAGCGGATCAAGTTCAGGGTCTGGTCCACGGTTGCATGTTTACTCGTGGCCCCAAAGATCTCCACAACACGGCCATCTTTATTGGTGGCAGTAATGTGGCCGCGGGTGAAGTGATCCTCGAGACGGTCAAAAATTGCTTTTTTGGTCCAATGCGGGTCTCGGTCATGCTGGACGCCAATGGCGCGAACACCACCGCCGCGGCAGCCGTTCTTGCGGCAGCGCGGCATCTGGACCTGAGTCGTTCCAAATTCCTGGTGTTGGCCGGTACAGGACCCGTTGGACAGCGAGTCGCTCGATTACTCGCGGGTCGAGGAGCTGACATTGCATTGGCCTCACGTTCTTACCAAAGAGCAGAGGTTGCCTGCGACCAGATTCGAAAGCGGCACTCGGAGGCCGTTTTAACACCTGTTGCCACAGATGGCCCGGCCATGATCCTCGACGTGTTGTCTGGGGTGGACGCAGTGATTTCGGCGGGTGCAGCCGGCATTGAACTTCTTTCCGAGGAAACCCGCGTCGCCGCAGAAACGGTGAAGGTCGCCATCGATCTAAATGCCGTGCCGCCCTACGGATTACCCGGAATCGAGGTCATGGACCAGGCGACAGAGAAACAGGGGCAAATTTGCTACGGCGCCATTGGTGTGGGTGGGACCAAAATGAAAATACACAAGGCTGCCGTGAGGAAACTGTTCGATCAAAATGATCTTGTTTTGGACGCGGAACAGATCTTCGAACTCGGCGAGTCCCTCGAAAATTCGACGTGAATTGAGCTTGCTCTTCGCCCCTCCCGTTAAGAAAACAGGAAAAGTCGAATCGGACTGAATTGTGCGGGTTATGATTGCACATGGCCCGAAGCTTTATGCTCTTTCCCTCATTGATGATGTAAAGCGTCATCTTGAGAAAGTAATTCGCCCAAAGGGATCTAAACTCCACCTCTCAATCGCTTCCATTCAACGTCGAGCCCTAGCATGGTCAATACGCTGTACCTGCCCGAAATTCGAGAGATGCTCGCCGCCAATGATCGGGAGGAACTGCGAGAATTCTGTACGGCGTTGCATCCGGCACGAACGGCGGAATTCATGGAAGGCCTGTCGGCGACGGAAGCATGGGAAGTTTTGCTGGCCGCAGAACTTTCGACTCGCGTCGAGATCTTCAGCCACTTCGAAGAACATTTCCAACAAGAAATTCTCGAGTCTCAGGATCGCGATGAGATTGCTGAGTTGATCACTGAGCTGGCCCCGGACGATCGAGTCGACGCGCTGGCCGATGTGGAAGCGGCGATTGTTGATGAGCTCCTCGTCAAAATACCGGCAGAAGAACGCCGCGACATTCTTCGTCTGAGTCAATATCCGGATGGCACCGCGGGCGCGAATATGACCACCGACTTCGCCAAGTTGGGAGAGTCGTTGACCGTCAAGGAAGCCCTCGATGAAATCGGCAAGCAAGCCGAAGATCTCGAGATGATCTACTACCTCTACATTGTTGACGACGATAACCACCTTCGTGGCCTGGTATCCGCGAGGCAGTTGGTCACCGCCATGAGGCAACCCAATACCTGTCTTCGAGATCTCATGAAGACGGACCTTGTGACCGTGAAAGCTTTAGACGATCAGGAGGAAGTCGCTGATACGGTTGCCAAGTTGAACGTGATCGCAATCCCGGTTGTGGATGATGAACATCACATGCTTGGCATCATTACCCATGACGATGTGATTGACGTGATGCAAGAGGAAGCCGTGAAGGATGCGCATCAATCGGCGGCCGTGAATCCTCTTGAAGACAGCTATTTGCGCACCCACCTTTTCACGCTCAGCTGGAAACGCGGCATTTGGCTCTCCATCCTTTTCTTCTGCGGCTTGCTCACCGTCCTTGTTCTTCAGAGATACCAGACCAATCTCGAACAATGGACCTGGCTGATTCCCTTTATCCCGCTGGTGATCTCAAGTGGTGGCAACTCGGGAAACCAATCGGCGACACTGATCATCACGGCCTTGGGTCAAGGACATATCTCATTGTCAGACTGGGCCAGTGTCGTTTGGCGAGAACTCTTGATGGGCCTCGTGCTGGGCTTCTTCCTTGCCCTGTTCGGTATGCTCGTCTCGCTATGGATCGCCCCCAATTTCAACGGGATCTGGGTGATCCCCTTGACCCTGATTCTGGTGGTCATCAGTGGCACTTTGACAGGTTCAATCCTGCCGCTGGTTTTCAAAAGGATGGGACTTGATCCGGCGATCATGAGCAATCCATTTGTTGCGGGGATCGTGGATATTCTCGGGATCTGTATCTACATGACCGTTGCCCTTTTGATTTTGGAACCGGTCGCCGGATAGGTGAATCCTCGGCGGGGTACCAAAATTTCAATTCTGGTGAATGCGGGTCGGAACGATCAGGTAGATCATCCCGGT
>JAKVCA010000060.1 GCA_022448315.1 Pirellulaceae bacterium
GCTAGGTTTGGGGGTGATCCGGAAAATGTAACCATTTTTGGCGAGTCAGCAGGTGGCACAAGCGTCTATCTCTTAACCGCAACGCCGTTGGCTAAGGGCCTCTTTCATCGGGCAATCCTTCAAAGCCCATGGCTCGACCCAATCATCTTTCGAGACTTGAAAACCCCCAACGAAAACGGGCCCTCGGCCGAGGCTGTGGGCGTTAAAGCGGTTCAAAGATTACTTGAAGGTGACTCGGAAGCTGTTTTGGAAAAGCTAAGAGCACTGCCTGCTTCCACGATCGTAAAACAGATTCGAGACCGCTGGCCCGTCACCACTGACGGCTGGGTTTTTCCAAAGGACCCCCATCAGATTTACGCCGATGGTGAGCAGAATCCGGTGCCGGCGATGGTGGGAACCAATCGAGACGAAGGGACCATGTTCGCCACGAAACGAGCTTTTGGAGGAACGCTGCCAAACTATCGAACTCTGATGGTGGAGCGATATGGCGCTGGGGGCGTAAAGGTAGCCGACTACTATTCCGGGGAATTCGAGAAGGTCAAGGATGAACTATACCGGGTTGCTGTCCAACAAATCACGGATACCTGGTTTGTTCAGCCGTCGCGATCTTTTGCACGTTCCATGGATCGTCAAGGTACGCCGATCTACATGTACCACTTCACCAAGTCGGTCTGGGGTTGGATGGGAGCCGCTCATGCCGCTGAGATCAAATATGTTTTCGGAAACTTGAAAGATCCAAATCCATCGGACGTGGCTCTGACCAAGGCCTTCATGGATTACTGGGTCGAGTTTGCAAAAACAGGGAATCCAAATTTGGACAATCGTGTGGACTGGCCCCTTTACACGGTTTCCGAAGACCAGCACCTGGTGATGGATGACGCCATCGTGGTGGGTTCAGGATTGCGACGTCAAGCCTGTGATCTCTTTGACAGGATCCTCGAAGAACAACGCAAAACCCAAAGCCCCCCCTCGCAGGATTGAGCCCTTCACAAGGTTCGCGCGGAGGATCTTCTGAACCGCATGCGAAACGTTTGCTTCGCCGCTTGACCTTACGTTAGCCTGTTCGCGTTGTTGGCCGAACTTCCAGCGAGGCAACTATTCGAGGTAGAGGTCATCCAGTTTGTAAAATTGGCCATCGCGGACTCCGCCCTCCCATGCAACCGAGAACAACGTTCCAATCTTGGAAAGATCAACCCCGCTCCGTTTGACGTCGCTCAATTCAATTTTGCATGAATGCCATTCGCCGTCAGGCTTGAATCCCAAGGAGGACATGTTTGCCTCATAGGTCTTGCCATCGCGACTCGCGATGATGACGCGAAAATCCTCCCAGCCCTTGGCATCCCGGGATTTGATGGCAAATCCCATCGTTTTAAAGTCAGAGAGGTCCGCCACGCCTTCTCCGTAGTTGGGGTCCATTTCAATCGTCCATCGGCTCCAGCCTGAGTTCAGCACGAACTTATACGAAAGTTTGCCCTCCACTTTGTCGTTGAAGTCGTCCATCATTTCAGCAGACTCGCGACCGCTGCCCGGTGGCTTCCACGCGTAACATCGTGAGTCGGCCCCGTTGGCCCAACCGCACTTCTTGTTGATTGTCTTTGGAAGTTCGCTGAAGTGATGAATGCCAATCTTCTTTCCCGTGTAGGGGGCAGAAGCGGCATAAGAATTCTGGGCTCGGAAATCTCGATCTTCTTCACGTTGATAAACGCGAACGTAGTCGATGATATACCGCGCAGGTAATTTTGCATGTTCCACCTCGCCCCCGTTGTCTCCTCCCAGAGCCAGATTCAAGATCAAGTAGTGCGGATGGTGAAAGGGATTGCGAGGTCCCCAATCTGGATTTGCGTTTTTGGTCTCTGAAAGGCGAGTTTCATTGAGCAATCGGTCGTCCACGTAAAGACGAATCGACTGAGTATCCCAATCCATTCTCCAGACGTGAAACTCGTTTAACCACTTGTCCCCCCCCATATCTTCAGTCTTGATCGACGTTCCGTTCCATCTGGCTTGCCATCGCTTGGACGTCCCACTCGCCACGTTCGCCAGGAGCTTGCCTTGATAATATTCCATGATGTCGATTTCACCGCAGCTGGGCCATTCTCCGTTTTCGCCAACAGTCCAGAACGCAGGCCACATCCCTTCACCGTGAGGAATTTTTGCCCGCATCACAAATCGCCCCATCGTCCATTGGTGCTTGCCCTTGGTCATCAATGACGCCGACGTGTACTCGATGAATTTCGTCTCCGCCGGATCAGTAGAACCCTTGACGTATTTTGGGTTTCGCTTGATTTCTTCTCGCCCTGAAATGACGAGCATGCCATCTCGACATCGCGCATTCTCTTTCTGATACCACTGGTCTTCGTTGTTCCGGACAAATCCCTCCTCGAAACTCCAGTTCTGAGAATCGGGTGGACCGTCTTGATCAAACTCGTCCGCCCATACCAACCGGTACCCGCCCTCGGTCAGGGGATCTTCGTCTTCTGGTTTTTCTGATTGGTATCCACTCCCTTTCGTTTCAACGACCCAGGATGCCAGCAGCAAATGTGCCGTCATCAACCAACCCGCCAGAGCGACGCCTCTGTGATTCATTTTGGGTCCTCCAAATTTCAAGATTAAGGTTCGGGGCTCTTCTTTTGAACAGCAAGGACCCCAGTGAACGTCTGCTGAACCGGTGCCGCCTGAGTCCTACCGGGCCTGAGTAACGCGATCACTAGAATGTAAAATCAATTGAACGCTTGTTAGTGAACGCAAAGGTTTTGAGATGTACCCGATTTTAAGCTTTATATTCCTCGATTTTCACATCATCAAAGGCCTTCTTAAAGCCCCTGAAATCGCCCGGTCCAGTAAATCCATCGAGGTTGGCAATGGTCCCAAAACGACATCGATACGGGCGTTTGACTAGCGTCTGTCCAAGGTTCAATTACGATAAAACAATCCGGCACTGACCGTGGTTTGCAGCATCCTCGACGCCCGTCGTCCCTAACGCATTGGATTGGACCCATGCCATTCCGTTCACGTTTGACTATATGTTTCGTCGCGATCTTTGTGATCGTTTACTTCGTTTCCTCAGCCGAAGTCACAGGGCACTTGCAGGCGCAAGAAAACGCGACGATTTCCGAGCTTGACGAAATTTACAAGCCAGTCAAATGGCGTTGCATCGGTCCGTTTCGTGGGGGTCGTTCGGTTTGTGCATCGGGAGTTCCCGGGAGTCCGCAAACCTACTTGATGGGTACTACCGGAGGTGGCGTATGGAAAACGGCTGATGCAGGCCACCATTGGCACAATGTCTCCGACGGCTATTTCAAGACGGGCTCAGTCGGCGCGATCGCCGTTTCAGAAAGCGATCCCAATGTGATCTATGTCGGGATGGGTGAGCACGCTCCTCGTGGCGTGATGACCTCCCATGGCGATGGGGTCTACAAATCAGACGACGGCGGCAAGACCTGGCGTCACCTTGGACTGGCGGAAACGCAACACATCGCTCGAATTGTCATTCACCCAAAAAACCCAGACGTTGTCTACGTGGCTGCTCAGGGCGCGTTGCACGCACCCTCGAAGGACCGCGGGATCTATCAATCGATCGACGGGGGACAGACCTGGAAGCAAATCCACTTCGTCAATTCACTCACCGGTTGTTCCGAACTTTCGATGGACATGAGCAATCCTCGGGTCCTGTACGCAACCATGTGGGAACATCAGCGCAAACCCTGGATCGTGGTCAGTGGTGGCGAAGGGAGTGGCGTCTACAAATCGTCAGATGCCGGTGAAACGTGGAAGTTGATTCACGAGGGACTTCCCGAAGAAAAAGGGAAGATGGCGATTGCGGTCTCACGATCCAATCCTGACAAAGTTTATGCGTTGGTCGAAAGCGACAGCAATCTTGAGAAGGGCGGTCTGTTCGTTTCCAGTAATGGAGGAACAAAGTGGACTCGTATCTCCGAAGACCATCGTTTGATTCAACGGGCTTGGTACTACACTGAAGTTTTCGTTGATCCCAACGATGAGCACACCGTTTATGTCCTTAGCGCTCCGGCGTTACGTTCGATCGACGGTGGCAAAACATGGGAGACATTATCGGGAACGCACGGTGACTATCACGATCTCTGGATCAATCCACTCGATTCCCGAAACATGGTGATTTCAAATGACGGTGGCGCCGCAATCACTTTCAACCAGGGTGAAAGCTGGTCGCGACAGAGCAACATGCCCACGGCACAACTTTATCGCCTCAATGTCGACAATCATTTCCCTTATCGAGTCTATGCAGGTCAGCAAGACAACTCGTCCATTCGGATCGCGAGCCTTGAACTGGGGAGTGGCGGTATCACAGAAAAGAGTTGGTCAGCTTCGGCTGGAGGCGAGAGCGCCTTTCTCGCATTCGACCCCAACGATCCTCGGCATGTTCTGGGTGGCAGTTATTTGGGAACCATCGAGGTTCTCGACACCCAAGCCTCGGCTGGTACGGGGATCATGGCGGCGCCAATTCAGTATCTGGGGCGTGCCGCCCGCGATATGAAGTACTTGTTCAACTGGAACGCGCCAATCGTATGGTCACAACATGAACCCAATACTTATTATCACGCAGCTCAGGTTCTGCTCCGTACCCGCAACCTTGGTCAAACTTGGGAGGAAGTCTCTCCAGATCTGACACAGAATCTGGATAACAAACAGGGTAAGGGGGGAGGGCCTTACACGGTCGAGGCCGTTGGAGCGGAAAACTATGGCACCATCAGCTACGTCTCGGAATCCCCTCATGAAAAAGGGGTGATCTGGACCGGCAGCGATGATGGCCTTGTTCACCTGACCCGAGATGCAGGCAAGACATGGGAGAACGTCACTCCGAAGGATCTTGAAGAGTGCCTGATCAATGCCATCGAAGTCTCTCCGCATGATCGAGCGACCACCTACATCGCGACGACACGGTACAAGTTTGACGACAAGAGGCCCGGACTATACAAGACCAAGGACTACGGAAAGACCTGGCAGGCAATCCACTCGGGGATTCCCGACGGGGCCTTCACCCGAGTCGTTCGTGAGGACGAGCAAAAACCCGACTTGCTTTATGCAGGTACGGAGACCGGAATGTATCTCTCCGTCAATGGTGGAGAAACATGGCAACCGTTCCAACTGAATTTGCCGATCACTCCGATCCTGGATATCTGTTTGCGTCACAACGATTTGATTGTGGCCACCTCCGGCCGATCGTTTTGGATCCTCGATGACGTCCACCTGCTTCGCCAGTTCGACTCGAGCGAAAAGAAGTACCACCTGTTCGAACCCGAATCGAACTTTCTTTCCAACCATGGCAGTCCGCTCAACTCGAATGACCCTGAATTCACGGGCCAGAACCCTTTGCTCGGAGTCAATCCGGCGAACGGCATCGTGTTTTACTACAACCTGCCCATACTGGACGAAGACGCAAAGGTCGAGTTAGAGATCCTTGATGAAAAGGGACGCCTGATCAATCGTTTCAGCTCTGAAAAAGATGAGCAATTCCAACGTTATGCAGGTGGCCCGTCGCCGCCCCCGGTTCTGTCCAAAGACTCAGGCATGAACCGATTTGTATGGGACATGCGTCACACAGGAATGCCAGGGATCCCCACGGCATACATCGAAGCGAGCTACAAGGGACACAAGGTGATCCCCGGATCCTATCAGGCCCGGTTGATTCAAGGGGAGCAGGTCCTCGAAACACGCTTCGAGGTAACTCCCAACCCTCTGTATGACATTTCCCAATCGCAGTACGTCGAGTTTCACCAGGCCATGTCAAAGATGGAAGCCAACTTGACCAACATGCATGAGAAAACCAACCGGCTCTACAAAATTCAAAGTCAGCTGAATCAACTGCTCAAATCCTTTCCCGACAAAGAGGAATTGAAGGACATTCGAGAAGACGGTGAATCCCTTTTGCGGAGGCTGAAAGCATGGGACGAAGAGATGGTTCAACGCAAATCCAAGGCCTACGACGACGTTGAAAATTTCCCCAACAAATTTACGGCCGAATATCTCTTCTTGATCAACCAGACCGAAAGCGGTTTACCTCGGGTGACCCAAGCCTCCCGAGATCGTCAAAAAGAACTCGACCGCCAATGGAAAGGATTGGAAAAGCGTGCAAATCGCTTGCTCAACACGACCATTCCCGAATTCAACCAACAACTGTGGAAGAAGAAAATTGGGGCTTTATGGGTTGGCCAAAACGACTGACCGAGGAATATCGGCTCACTCATCGAGCGTCTTCGTGATGTTCGAGATCATGATAGGTGACCGCGCGAACTAAGCGCGTGTTTTCCAGCGTTCAGCTGACGCTTGACCAAATCCGTCGCCCACGGACAGGTAAACTTGAACCGATTCGCCCACCCGAAAATTTGTTGGGGCGAACTCGCGCGACCAAATCAATTGTCCCGAATTCAATCGAGACTGAACCAGCACCGTCGGCCCCTCATAGCAGATCTGAACAATCACGCCTCGGCACCTCTCGCCAACGCCAGACGCGTTTGAAAGCTCGATTTGTTCTGGTCGAATGAGCCACTCGCCGGTTTCTTCGCGTCTTGGAAGCGTCTTGCCAAACTCCGAATCCGAAGAGATTCGATTGATGACTCCAAAGATCTGGGCGGTTCGTTCGTTGGCAGGACGATGGTAAATCTGATCGGGACTTGCGGTCTGTTCGATCCTGCCCAGATGCATCACGCTCACTTTGTCACCAGAACTCAACGCTTCCTGTGGATCATGGGTCACCATCAGCGTTGCAGTCCCCGACGCGCGGAGAACTCGCAAGGTAATTTCCCGCACCTCCGAACGCAGCCTCGCATCTAGTTCCGAGAACGGCTCGTCCAGCAGCATAACCGCAGGTTTCCTGCCCAGAGCGCGGGCCAGGGCGACACGCTGCTGCTGTCCACCGCTCAGAGTGTGCGGCATGGACCTTGCATAATCCTCCAGTTCAACCTGCCGAAGCAGGTCCATCGCCAACTCGCGTTGTTCTTTGCGACTGCGACGCCCCATTCCAAACATCACGTTACGGATAACAGAAAGATGCGGAAACAAGGCGTAGTTTTGAAATACGAATCCGATCGATCGTTTTTCGGTCGGATGATGGACGCCTTCACAAGTGACGGTCTGTCCGCCAAGCATGACTTTGCCACCGAGTGCATACTCGAGTCCTGCAATGATTCTCAGCAATGTGGTCTTTCCACTTCCCGAATGCCCAAGCAAGCAATGGACGGAACCGGCCGAAACGTCCAACGATGCTGCTCGTACCGAAAATTTTTTCCCATATTTGTGCGATACATCCCGCACTTCAAGACCCAAGTCATTAGTCATGATTTCTTCTACCTTGAGTTTGGCGAAAAGGAGTCTCAATGAGTTGTCCTCTCGACATCAGTCTGGATAGCAAAATGACAGGAATGATACCTGTCGCGATGATTGCAATGGCAGCCGTTGAAGCTTCGTCAAGTCGTTCATCCGAAGCCAATTGATAGACTCGGACCGCAAGCGTGTCAAAATTGAAAGGCCTGAGGATCAAAGTGGCAGGAAGTTCTTTGAGCACATCCACAAACACGAGCATGAAGGCGCATAAGAGTGTCCGCTTCAAAATCGGCAAATGAACCTTAGACAGAATCGCAAAACCGGATTTGCCAAGCGTGCGCGATACGGAATCCAGATCCGGATGGATACGTGTCAGCCCGGCTTGAATCACACCTAAAGAAACCGAAAGAAAACGTGTCTGGTAGGCGACAATCAATGCCGCAATGGAACCGCTGAAAAAAAACCCGGGCGACCACGAAAGTAGAGACTCAAAGACTCGGTTGAGTCCATTTTCAAAGTGCAGGATCGCTCCCAGCACTCCCATGGCGATGACGCCACCTGGAATGGCATAGCCCAAACCGGAGACTCGCGATGCCATGCGAATGGGCAACGAAGGACGAACCCGGCGGGCATGTGACAAATAAAGACCTAAAAGGACGGTCAACGAGGCGGCAACGGTTGCAAGGATGAGACTGTTCTTTCCCAGTTCGGAAAGCATCTCCATTGCACGCTCGTCGCCATGGTTCCAGGTTTTGTAGGCGAAAAGCGTCACCGGAAGCAAAAAACCGGCGAGAATGGGCGACCCGCAAAATAGTGCAGCGACCAAGCCTTTTGGAAATGAAAGTTGAATGCGTTTCGAACCTTTGGGACTGGCATCGCCCGAATAAAATCGCAAAGATCGTCTCGAAAGGGATTCGAAAGCGATCAGAAATCCCACCGCACCGAGCAGACACAAGGACAACTGAGAGGCAGCGACCAAGCTGCCTCGGCTAGTCCATGTGCGGTAGATCCCCGTCGCCAAAGTATCTACGGCGCAGTAATCGACAGCACCAAATTCAGATAGCGTTTCCATCACCACCAACGACACCCCGATAAAAATGGACGGGCGAGCCATCGGCAATGAGACGCGAAAAAAACTCTTCCAGGGCCCAAGTCCCAAAGTGCGACTCATTTCCCGAACGCATGAACTTTGTTCAAGGAACGCGGCACGAGTTGTGAGGTACACGTACGGGTAGAGGTTGACACTTAAAATCACAATCGCCCCAGGCAGGCTTCGGGCATTGGGAAACCAGTAGTCATTTCTAGACCAATCAAACAGCTCACGAAGTGATGTTTGTACGGGACCACTGAACTGAAAGACGTCCGTTGCCGCATAGGCCAACAAGTAACTTGGAATTGCCAGTGGAAGCAGCAGGGCCCATTCAAAAACCCAAGAACCGATGAAACGACAACGGGTCACCAGCCACGCCGCACCGACCCCCATGACCATCGTTGAAAAACCAACACCTATCGCCAGAAACATGGTGTTCCAGAGATACCTTGGCAGAACGGTCTCCCGTAGATGTTGCCATGTCCCCCCCGAGGGCTGTCCCAGACTCGAAAGTATCTGAAGCAGCGGGACAGCCACCAGACTTGCGATCAGCACACACAACACCAATGTGCATGCTGATCGCAAACTTTGCGCAGGTTTGGCCAACAAACAGTCTCCCGTTATCGCCAGCCGGCACGATCCATCATGCGGATCGCTTCGGTATTATTTTTCCCAAACTTCGCTGCATTGACTTTGTCTTCAGTGAACTCACCGAATCCGCGAAGGACAGGAATCGTCTCCGCGCTCGGAGCGATGGGATACTCATTATTCCCTTTGGCAAAGAGTCCTTGAGCCCAGTCACTTGCGAGAAATTCAATGAACTTAATCGCATTGGCTTTGTTTGGAGCTGACTTCACGACACCGATACCGGACAGGTTCACGTGTGTTCCTCGATTTTCCTGATTTGGAAAAACAACCTCAACTTTTGATGCGGCCTCACGCTCTTCATCTGTCCCGGAAAGCATGCGAGCGTAGTAATAGGAGTTGGCAACCGCAATATCTCCTTCACCGGCGGCTACGCCTTTAATCTGATCGCGATCTCCACCCTGCGGAGGTCGGGCCATGTTCGCCACCACGCCCTTGCACCAAGCCTCCGCGCCGCTCTTGCCTTTCGCCTCAATGATGGACCCGACGAGAGACTGATTGTAGACGTTGGTCGAGCTTCGGATCAGGACTTTCCCTTTCCATTTTGGATCCGCCAAATCTTCGTAGTTTTGGATATCACCCTCTTTCGTTCGATCCTTGGAACGCAGGATAATCCGAGCCCGTTTGGTTAGGCCAAACCAAAGTCCATCAGGGTGACGAAGATTCGCAGGAATCTGTTGCTTCAGGAACGAAGATTCAATCGGTTGGAATATTCCCTTTTCCTCCGCTTGAAACAAACGGCCTGCATCCACCGTCACAAAAATATCTGCCGGGCTCCGCTTGCCCTCGCGTTGAAGTCTTTCGATCAAGGCATCCGACCCGCCAGAAATCAGGTTGACCTTGATTCCCGTCTTGCTTGTAAACTCCTCGTAGATGGAGTCGTCTGTATCGTAATGCCGTGCGGAGTAGACATTGACCACCTCCTGCCCATGCGCAAACGCAGTCCCGAAAGCGGCGAACAAAGCCAAGGTCGCAACCAGTTTTAAACTGGAAAAATTTGAAATAAGCATCAATCGGTCTCTCCATAGAATGGGTAACGCCAGCCACGGCTCCACCCGACACGGGTTGAAGCATCTGGCCAAAAAATGAAACGGAGCGTTAAGCCCTTGCTGGCGTCGAAGAGATGGAGATCCCTCCAGCTTGCGGACATGCTGGGTCCTCACCGCAGCCTTCTCCTAGCCGCTCCTCGCCAGGATGTTGAATGTTTGAGTAAGCATCCTTCCCGACCTCAGGTCGTCGGTTCATAAAAAATTCGAGATTTGATTCCGATTCTAAATTTCTTCCTGGTTCCTCATCCCGGATCTTTCGGTACGCGTTGCGCCCCGATCATTCAGCCAATTCATTATCCCGCCACTGAGAATAGGCCGACAAAAAACGCGATGTAGACATAACCCACGATCGATCCCACCACGACGATGATTGCAGGCGTGACCAACGAACTCATGGTCTTGATCATCGCAGAGAGCTGGGCACGATGAAAATCAGAGACTTCACTCAGAACCTCCTCCAAGGTGCCGCTCTCTTCACCCACCGCCGTCATCGTCGCCAACAGGGGCATGAATGCACCGCGGACACGTAACGTATCGGCAAGGTTTTGCCCCCGAATGATCGCATCACGCGATCTCTGGACGATGGATGCAAAGTAAGTGCTGGAGTGCATTTCCTGCACCGTAATCAAGGCTTCCAAAACAGAAACCCCGCTCCCTACCAGCACACCCAGGGTCTGCGAAAACGTCAGCGTACCGCTCAGTCGAAACAGTTTTCCGATGATGGGGATCCTTAGCGAAAGACGCTCGATCCAAATTCGCCCCGCCGCCGAAAGCCAAGTCAGCACGAACAGGACACCTACCAGCAGCAATACTACAAAAATTTGCCCGCCCCACTCATTTAAGAAATTTGAAGCGGTAATGAGTGATTGCGTCATCGGTGGAAGTGGCTTCCCGAGCGATTCCAGTAAAAAGCTCAGCTTGGGCAGCAGGTTGGTCACGATGAATCCCGTCACCGAGACCGCAGCCACCAAGACGAGCAACGGATAGAGCAATGCAGTGCCAATTTCTCGAAGCGTCTCACGACGTGTGCGCATCATATCCGCGGCACGAATGAGAACCGTCTCCTGAATACCGGTTTGTTCACCGACCCGTACAAGTTGGGCAAGGTACTTTGGAAATCCAGCTTGTGATTCAATCGCTTGAGAAAAAGGTTGGCCCGCTTGGACAGTTTCGATCATTTCCCCATAAGACCGCCGTATTGCTCTGCTGTCGGATTGGGTCGAGATCGTCTGCATGGCGGACAACAAGCTGATGCCGCCGTTCAACATCACGGCCAGTTGCCTCAGAGACAACTCGACTTGAACGTTTCGCGGCGCGAAAATACCGCTGAATATCGCGTTGCCGGCACTGCTGTTACTTGCCCCGGAAAGTTGCTCCTCAAGAGTGACAACGATCCAACCACGCATCCGCAATTGCGACGCCACAATCGACGCGCTCGCGGCTTCGACCGCTCCGCGACGTGACTGCCCCGCTTCATCTCGAGCTACAAAAGCGAATGTTGGCATCTTGGTTTCAAACCTTGTTTCAAAGTCCTTACTTGATGAGAGGCTTTTGCCCCCACCCTCGATCGTCTACCTTGTCAAAAAGAATGACGCATCAATCGTTTTCTGGGAGCAATGTCCCATCTTCTTTCATCAGAACTACCATGCGGCCACCGAGGCCTGTGCATCTGATGCCATCACCGTTCCATGGCTGATCTTTTGCAATGCATCTTCCGCTAAAGTTCTACAGCCCTCTTTTTTGGCCAGTTCGAGCAGTTCGACTTCATCCGTTCCGGTAGAAATCAATTGGTTCATTGCCGGGCTGACGGGTAACATTTCGAAAAGGCCAGTCCGCCCTGACTTGCCCCGTCCCGCACAGTAGATGCACCCGTCGGCATCATAAGCGATACCTCCTGCTGCTTCCGGCATGCCCAAGCCAGCTGCTTCTGAACTGGAAAACGCTGTTTCCTTTCGGCAGTGCGGACAAAGTCTTCTGACCAGTCGCTGGGCAACCGCCAGTCTCAATGTGGCGGCAACGAGGAATGGCTCAATCCCCATGTCGATCAGTCGGGTGACCGCCCCTGCCGCCGTATTGGTATGAAGCGTACTGAACACCAAATGGCCCGTCAGTGCTGCTTTGATGGCCATATCTGCTGTCTCCGCATCGCGGATTTCTCCAATCATGATCACATCGGGATCATTACGCAGGATCGACCGCAATGCTTTGCTGAAACTCACTTTATCCGCAGAGTCGACCGCCACTTGTGCGATCCCGTCCATCTCGTATTCCACGGGATCTTCCACCGTCACAACGTGCAACGCGCGTGTCGCAACCAATTCTTTCAATGCGGCGTAGAGCGTGGTGCTCTTGCCGCTACCGGTTGGGCCCGTCAACAACACCAGACCATGCGGTCGGCTAATCGCCGTCGAGAATCTCGCCAGATCGTCCGCGTCCATTCCCAACTTCGAAAGCGTCAGATTCTCGATATTATTACTTAGCAGTCGTAGGGTCAGAGATTCTCCCAAACGGGTCGGCAAGGTTGCAACTCGGACATCCACCGCCTCACCTCTGGAAGATGTCCAGGAGAACCTTCCATCTTGAGGTGATCGACGTTCCGAAATATCCATATTTGCTAGAACTTTGATGCGGGAGGTGAGCAGAGGATGCAGTTCACTGGAAAAGTAGCGGTAGTCCTCTAACTGTCCATCGACACGTAAACGGACTCGAACTCGCTGAGCAAGCGGATCAATATGAATATCTGAAGCGTCGCGCAAGGCAGCCGCCTGCAAGACCTCCTCGCACATCTGGACCGCGTCCTCATCGCCCTCGCCCCTTTCAGCGGCGACACGAATCGCACCTGTGCGTGCAACCTGACCGCCGAAAGTGTCACGGATCGCGACTTCCAAAGATTCTTCGTCCGCCAAAACAGGTTCAATCGGATGTTGGAGTTGACGTTCCACTGTGTCCAGTGTCGCCACATCATTTAAATCGACGCACGCCACGAGTACACGGTCGCCCAACTGACAGCAGGGAAGCACCTTCTTGCGTCGGGCCAGTGAAACTTGGATACGCAATGCCCAGTTGGGATCAATCCGCACGGCGGACATGTCCAGAGGCGTTACCTCGCGTAGATTTTCAGAGGTGACACTCATCTTGGCTCCTCCATCAAATCGTCGACCTGCATTCTGGCTGGCCTCAAATTACTAGCGCGACTGACAACCAACTGCGGATTTCTTGCGAGCCCCTTCGCGGTCCGCTCGCTGATTTGTCCCGTCTTCAGGAGTTGAGCCAAGCATTCATCCGCGCTATACATACCGTGGCTGCGACCGGTCTCGATATTGGAGTAAATATGAGCGTCCTTACTTTGTGCGATCAGATTCGCGACCGAGTTGGTCACTTTCATCACCTCACTCACCAACACGTACTTTGATGTTGCGGCAAAGGGATCGTCTTTTTTGTACTGCAATGCCTTCTTGATTTGGGGGCCGTCGCCCATGATCAACTTCTGAGCGACGACAGCCCGAAGAACCATGGCCAGTTGCCTCCGGATCGAGGTTTGCTCTTCGGGCTGGAACACCGAAACAAGTCGATCGATGGACCCCACGCAGTCGCCCGCATGTACCGTTGCGAATACCAAATGGCCTGTCTCTGCGGCCGTAATCGCCGTGCGGATCGTATTCAAATCGCGGATTTCCCCAACCAGAATCACATCCGGATCCTGCCTCATCGAGGCGACTAAGGCTTCATTAAAGCTTTCGGTATCCTGGCCGACTTCACGCTGATCGACCAGGGAGCGATTGCTTTTGTGCAGGTATTCGATCGGATCCTCAATGGTAATGATGTGACCGGTGCGAGTCTGGTTGATTCGATCGATCAAAGTTGCCAGTGTGGTACTCTTTCCGCTGCCCGTCGGCCCAGCGACCAAGACCAACCCGTTACTGTAATTCGCGAGTTGATACAAATCGGTTGGAAGACCAAGTTCAGGGAGCGAACGAATTCGTTCCTCCAGACGCCTGAACGCAACGCTTAAAGCTCCAGATCGCCTGAAGATGTTGAACCTGAAACGTGTTCCATTCTCGGCCGATAATCCTCCGTCAAGTGATCCCACTTTGGGGGGCAGCTTGACGTGAGTTCGGGCAGCGAGGACTTGGCCAACGCCCGCAATGGTGACGGCATCCAAAATCGGCCACTCCTCTGCAGGAGCGAGCCTTCCCTGCTGCCGGAAGTACGGAGGATAACCTGCGGACAAATGCAAGTCGGATGCCTTACGCGCAATCGCCTCGTTCAGGAGTCGATGCAAAAGTTCCTCGGATTGGACAATTTCTTTCTCGTTCATCATGGTACCTCTGCCTGGCATATCAACGAAGGACGCTGAATTGGGTTGCGACGCGAAGAAGCTTGTCAGCTTTTCGCGTGCAATGCTTGACATCTGTTGTGATTGGTATTTTTCCATTGACGCATCATTGGATCTTGCTACATGAGCAGAGTAACGATCCATTTTACAGCGGGGCCTGATGAATCCTTCGCGGACTCAGACTGATTGGTTTTGTCGAGTGCGACGCGGACAGGAACGACCCCTGGAATCTTGGGCAATTCATTTAACAACTCAACAATCGCTGTGTAATTTGCCATGAGCGTTAACTCTCGGAAATGGATCAACTCTTGAAAACCATCGAATGTTTTGAGGTTCTCAATCGATTTATTGCTGACTGTCGGTAGACTGATCTCGTCAACCAGTTGGTCCTGAATGACGGCAACATCATATTTCTGAAAAAGTTCAGTGACCGCACCATGTTTCTCCGTTGGTTTCTGTTGCGTAAACTCTTTCTTCTTGTCTTCCATTTCAGTCTCAAACGACTTTTTTGCCGTCTCCAACTCGAGGACTTCACTGCGGAGTTCGTCGGACTGTGACTTCAGCATGTCGATTTCTGCTTGCGTGACTTCCGTTGCTTTGGCCGCGTTATACTCCTTTTCCACCTCTTTCATCTCTGGATTTAGAGAAAAATTGAAGTAGAGGAACGCGACAAGAATAATGGCAGCGGTTGGCAAAAACGCCGCAACCCACTTTTCGCGCAAACTACCGCTCGTCGTTTGTAAAGCCATTATTCATCGCCTTTCGTTGGGGAACTCGCATACTGGTTGGGTACTGGGTCGGTCATCGTTTCCGGCTGTCGCTTTGCCACTTGCTCTGCGAGTTCGATTGTGAAAGTCCACGGGCCGCCTGCTGTTGTTTGGTTGGCCCCAGTCACCGAGGCCGGACGAACAGCCCAACCAACGGGGGCCACCAACGGCTCCAATCTTTGAACAAGTCCTGTGATCGAGTCTCTGCGAATTGCACGCCCCGATAACACCACACCTGACGAAGCCGGCATCATTGAATCAAGAACCAAGTTGGATTCGCTTTGACTGGCAACCGCCTCGAGGAGGATGGCAAACCGATCGCGTTGATCGAGCAACAGCCTCAACTTCTCGCGTTTGGCAGCTTCGATCGGCTCCTGACCCTTAAGTTCCTCGAGTCGCGTATTTGTTTCTTCCACAAGCTTATCCAAGCTTTGTTTCTCAATGGCGGGTACAGACCACTCAGCGATCTTTGATCGCATCGAGGAGACTTCGGAATTTAATGTCCATGCAAATGCCCCGCAAAGTAGAAAGGTCAAAAGGGCAACCACGCCACCCACTCCAGCAATTACTCTGGAAGACGTCTGTGTCTGCGGAGCGGCGATGTAGGGAAAACCCGTCGGCTTGGTGGTCCGCTCAACAACACCTTCAATCCATCGGTTAAGCGAGGACTCATCACTAAGTGCCTCTAAGGAACCGGTGAACAGATCTGGCCTATCCTCCGGAGTCCCCTGCCAACCTATATCAGGCAGCACACCTCCAAAAAGTGTTTCGAGCGCTTCGTACCAACGATCGCTCGTTGCAGATCTTCGAGTGACATAGGCCCTGGGTAAACCACCCGATTCTGCAGGTGCCGCGAAGGCCCCCGCCAGCTCTGCGGTGAACTCGACCCAAGGGACGCCTGAGCGGTCGGGTGAGCTTAAACCAATGGGATTCGCAAGCAGTTGCAATTTACCGCCGCGGACTCGGACCGCCTGTGCGACGCCTGATAAGACATCACTGGGAACGCCAGATGCCCAAAAGCGTCGAGTATCTGGCGGAACCGATGACAATTCGACAAATCCCATTCGACTGTTGCTTGGATCAAGATTGGACATTGATTCGGTCTCATACCGCAGCATCTGCTCCAACTCTTCTCCACTTAATCCGTAAATGGAACGCTCATCGAGATCGACGACGCCGGTCCAAAAATCATCTGCAACGACGAAGGTTCTTTGAGCTGGCCTTTTACCCGTCAAGCCACAAGCGAGTTCGACGGCAATCGGCAACGTCGTCCCGATAGGGCGGTCTTCCTGGGTGACGTTGAGTAATTGCTGACCTCGCACGTCAGCACGCATGACATGGTTATCGGTGATGATGAGGTAAGTCGCTGTCTTGCCGCGGGTTGAAAACACGGTATTGCTCGCAAGTTATCTATAGGATTGGATCTGTTTCTTGTTGAGCTTCTGC
>JAKVCA010000061.1 GCA_022448315.1 Pirellulaceae bacterium
GATGTGATTTTGCGACGTTATGAGAACGAAGGCGTTTTCCACCTCCGCACGCCCTTTGATGTCACCGTCTTTCTGGACCTTGTCGACCGGGCCATGTGGCTACCACATCTTGTGACGGCCCACATCGGTTCTACGGCCGTTTCGTCCAAACACGAGGAGACCGAATCCGAGTCCTACAGGCCTTCTCGTTTACAGCCGCAGGGACCGCATTACCGAAGCGACGTCTCCGTGGTGACATCGCGCCGATAGGGCCAGTCACACGTGTGAGATCGGTGCTCGTCGGCGACTTCAGGGCGGAACGCTCTTCCGGGTCAGCCCAACGTCTTGGTGCCCGAACCCAAATGTCATCGGGCGGGAATCCGAATGTTTCCGGCATTTTGCTGGGCTGAAAGTCATCTGCCTTATCGGACCGAGCGTTGCCTGATAACATCATTGTTTGTTAGTATTGACGGCTCAGGTGTCGTTGCCCGGTGAATGCAACATCGCCGATGCGGTCCACTTCCCGGCGGCGAAGCCTTGACGGCTTCAAATCGTGAATAACTGCCGGAACCGCCGATGATCGGCAGCATTAATAGACACTCGAATTATTAAAGTGGTCCAGCGATGAAATGTCAGAAATGTGAAAAACCTGCAACCTTCCACATTACCGAGATCTCAAGTGGAGATTATGTGGCTCTCCATCTCTGTGCTGATTGTGCGGAAAAGTACCTGAAACCAAAATCAGACAACGGCGAAAACTGGATTCAGAAACAAGCGAAACTCGAACAAACTGCAGATGAACTGGCCAAGGTCGATCAAAAATCGTGTGACGTGTGCGGGATCACATTTTACGAGTTTCGTCAGTCCGGAAGATTGGGCTGTCCGCATGACTACGTCTGCTTTGAGGAAGAACTCGAACCGCTGATTTTGAACATCCACGGAGAAACCGAACATCGCGGCAAACGCCCCAAGCGGCCATTGCTTGCACAAGAGCAACAAACCGAGATGATAGGCCTGCGGCGGAAAATGAAGGAGGCCGTTGAAAACGAAGAATACGAACTCGCTTCTGAACTTCGCGACCGCATCCGAGGTTTAGAGAGGGAGGACCCATCGTGATTATGGACGATCTGACGGGACGGCTTGGTGAGTGGCTGAAAGGGCAAGGTCCGGAAGCAGACATTGTCGTCAGTAGTCGTATCCGGCTTGCAAGAAATCTGGGCAACTTCCCTTTCATTCGCCGCTGTACGGATATCGACCGAGCAAATATCGAATCGACTGTTCATTCACACGTTCGATCCCTCAACGAATTTAAAGACGCGCTCTACATCCCGGTCGAAGACCTTGATGAGCTCGATCGTCAGTTTCTGGTCGAGCGACAACTGATTAGTCGTGAACTGTCGGATGGCGAAGGCGCGCGTTCGGTGATCGTCGATCCTGGTGAGCGGTTCAGTGTGATGATCAACGAAGAGGATCACCTTCGGCTGCAGGTCATGAAATCTGGTTGCGACATGAAAGAAGCGTGGGATACAGCCAACGCGCTTGATGATGCTTTGGAGTCGAATCTTGATTTCGCCTTTCATGATCGTTGGGGCTACCTCACTGCTTGCCCGACCAATGTCGGAACTGGCCTTCGGGTCAGCGTCATGCTTCATCTTCCGGCGCTTGTGCAAACCCGACAAATCGACAGGGTCTTCCGCTCTCTTCAAAAGATCAACCTCGCGGTTCGGGGGTTGTTCGGCGAAGGTTCCCAGGCCATGGGCGATTTTTATCAAATCAGCAATCAACTCACGCTGGGAAAAACGGAAGAGGAATTGATTGAACAGGTTCAGGAGGTCATCCCTGTCCTGATCGATTATGAGCGGAAAGCGCGTCATTTTCTGCTTAAGACCGCTCGCCAGCAACTTCAAGAGCAAGTTGAACACGCCTACCAAACGCTTCGAGGGGCTCAGCAGATCAGTAGCGAAGAGACGATGCACCTTCTCTCTAAATTGCGAATGGGCATCAATCTGGACCTGATGGACGCCGTCACCATCGCGATGGTGAACCGCCTTTTTCTGGAAACGCAGCCCGCCCATCTACAAAAACTCAAGGGCAGTCCACTCGGAACATCGGATCGGAATATGGAGCGAGGCCAATACCTCCAATCGGCCCTTGGCCCCATCGACCAGAGTGAACCTGGGCCAACGTCCTAAGGTCAAAGTCATGCACACATCCGTTATTCGCACTCGGCTCTAAGACGGCATTCACTCGCCGCAAGATTCCATGGCATCACGAACCGTCTCCAATACGGGAGCCACCACCTCGTCCAATGTTCCTTGAACGAATGCGCCTGCAGCCGCTTTATGCCCGCCTCCATTGAACTCCCCCGCGACCTCGCTGCAATTGACGCCGCAACGGCTTCGAAAGCTCAATTTGAAACCGCCGGTCGATTGTTCAACAAAAATAACGGCCACCTTCGTCCCACATATCGCCAGCAAGAGATTGACCAAGTCTTCCGTGTCGCTCGGTACGGCACCGGTCGACTCGAAATCGTCGTTGGAGATATGTGTGTGTGCGAGTCGGCCGTCACGTTCCGTCTCAATACGGCCAAGGACTCGGCCCCTCAAACGCATCCGCCCTAGGGTTTCCTGCTCAAAAAGTTCGCCGTAAATCGAAGCGGGTAACGCCCCCTGCTCGACAAGGTGTGCCGCCCAGCGGTAGGTTGTCGGACTCGTGGAGCCAAATCGAAACCAACCGGTGTCTGTTGCAATCGCAGCGAAAACGGCCATTGCAGCCTTCTCGTGAAGCTCGACTCCCAAATGTTCGGCCGCTTCACAAACCAGTCGGCCCGTCGCTTCTGCCTTGGTATTTTTGAACAATAGGGCATTCAGATCATCTTCCCCAACGTGGTGATCGACAATCATCACCTGCGCCTCGGTTGCTCGGACCACTTCGCCCATGTCACCCAGTTGGGCCCAAGCACTCGTATCGAGAACCATCAATACTTCGAAATCACCCGCGAGCACCTCTTCCGCACTCAATCCTCCCGCCAGCGACTCAATTTTCTGATCTGGATCGATAAACGCAAGATTGGGAGGGGTTGAATGTCCGTTGACAATACGAACTTTTTTTCCAAGTCCCTCAAGCACGGCCGCCATGCCAAGTTCACTGCCGAGTGCGTCACAGTCGGGTCGAATATGGCTCGTCAACAAGAAGGAATGGTGGCGGTTGACGAGTTCGGCAAAAGCGGGCCAATCCACGGTGTTCATACCTTTATAAGCTCCAAAAAATTGAACGGCTCACGGCAGTGACTTGCCACCCGACGTCACTGGTGCATCGCAGAACGTGCCCAACTTCGGGTGGGAGGTCATAATTTCCAATCGAGAATAACTTTCCCATTTAGTTCGACGATCTGCCGGCGTCAGTTTACCCAGAAATCTCGGTAGACGGGAGAACCACTCCGTATTACGGGGCGAGATTACGCGACTAGGCTGTGGTCCTAAAGACCCGAGGTCCTACGATTCACCTCCCGCACATCCTCTTGAAGCTGAGATTGAAGTTGTTCGGCGGAATCAAAAACCCGGACTTCTCTGACTCGACTATGAAACTCCACTTCAAGTCGCTGATCATAGAGATCTCCAACAAAATCGATCAAATGAATTTCAACCTTGGAGGAACGGACACCAAAGGTTGGGTTGGGTCCAATATGGATGGCGGCAGATTGGCGTTGGTCGCCGAAAAGAGCCCAACCTGCGTAAACGCCTTGCGCTGGAATTAAAACGGGACAACCCGTCAGATTAGCCGTTGGAAACCCCAGTGATCGCCCACGTTGTTCTCCGCGCACTACCTCGCCCGCAATCCTGTAGGGTGACGTCAGCATCATGTTTGCCACATCGACTGCCCCCGCTGAAACTTGCGCTCGAATGCGGCTACTGGAAATGGCCGCCCCGTTTTCATCGTTCAACTCAAGGATTTCCAACGCCGTATGGGCATCGCCACAGAGTTGCTTAAGTCGCTGAACGTTACCCTCCCGGTTTTTGCCAAAGAAAAAATTCGCTCCCTCAACCATTCCTCTCGCCTTCAGGCGGCCGCGGATGACCTTCTGAAAAAAACTTCGGTAATCGAGATCCAGCAAAGCGGGCGATGTCGGGTACGCAAGTAAAAAATCGATCCCTAAATCACCCAACAATGTGGCTTTGCGTTCCATCCAGCACAAAGGGGCGGGAGCCGCCTCCGGTTTCAGGAGAGTCAAGGGATGCGGATCGAACGTGAACACGAGCGTGGGTGCTGACAATTGACGTCCCATCGACTTCAAAGCGTTGAGGATGCTCAGGTGCCCTCGGTGGACCCCATCAAAATTCCCCACGGAGACGACCGCACCTTCGCACGCGTCGTCGATCGCCTCAATAGAATCAAGTAGCCGCACCGACGTTCTTTCCGCTTTTCAGAAAAAAATGACCCGAAGGGCGTTGACCGCCTGACTTCCCGACTCAGTGGTTCCAAGCCCCGACGTTCTCGGGTGGGACGCATCCACCACCCTGCTACGATAGCGGGCAAAAACCGAATGACAAAGTCCCCAACCAAAACTCTCGACCCTGCCCCGGTCAAAACCGATGGTCCCACGGAAAACGTTGCGTCGGATTAAGTCCACCACTATATGGCGTTGGACGAAAACAACGGTTAATCTACAGGGGTGAGCTGAGGCATGTCAGTTCGAAGTTTCGGCGTCTAAATCGGTGATGTTTTTCTGAAACGCACGCCAGAATCCACCGCGCTTGGACTCCCCATGAAAGGTTCGTGGGCCAGATCGCCCCAGCCTATGGGTGAAATGTGACAGGCTTAGCGGAACTTCCAACCTATCGACGCGGTCATATGGGAAGGCGATGCAGCTTTGCGTGTGATGCCGGTTGGAAAGGCATGTCGGGCTCGGTAAGCGGTTATTTATCTTTCAACCGCGAGTTCGAGTAATCAGGTCTCACCGTGTCCGTCTTGAAGAGCGTTGCCAAAACGCTCTTTAAGAGTAACCTTGCACTCCAGCAGGTTTTAAATTTCGTACCCCGGACGAAAGATTTGTTTGTGGGATTGCTGCGGTAGTACGAGCATTAAGCGACGCCACCCAGTTGAATTTCAATCGTTGACCATTTTGATGACCCCGCAGTCTCAACGACCTCGGAGTCAAGCACATAAAAAAGGAAACGCAACCATGGAGCAGAGTAACGCGGTCTCCAAACTCGCCGAGGCGCGTGAGAAGATTCAGGAGCAACTTTCACGGGTCATTGTTGGCCAGGAAGATGTGGTTGAACAAATCCTGATCGCGATCTTCAGTCGCTCTCATTGTCTCCTCGAAGGCGTCCCTGGCTTGGCCAAGACGCTGATGATCAGCACGCTGGCGGAAACGCTGGACCTCTCGTTCAACCGAATTCAGTTCACGCCCGATCTGATGCCGGCCGACATTACCGGAACTGAGATCATCGAGGAAAACCGCACGACGGGTGCTCGGGAGCGCCGCTTCATGGAAGGGCCAATCTTTTCAAACATTGTATTGGCAGACGAAATCAACCGAACGCCGCCCAAGACGCAAGCCGCGCTCCTCGAGGCCATGCAGGAGAGACAAGTCACCGTGGGGCGAGTTCGGCATCCTCTGTCAGATCCGTTTTTTGTTCTGGCGACGCAGAATCCGATTGAGCAGGAAGGCACCTACCCTCTGCCCGAAGCCCAACAAGACCGATTCATGTTTAAGGTCTTCGTGAAGTACCCCTCGTTCATGGACGAATTTGAAATCGCTCGTCGAACAACCACAGGGAAGCAGGCCGAAGTGTCCCCCGTTCTGAGCGGTGAGGAAATCCTCTCCCTTCAGGAGACCGTGCGTGATGTACCGGTATCCGACCATGTTATCCGGTACGCCATCTCACTGGTGCGTCAGACGAGAATCGGCGAGGAGGGAACTCCCGAATTCGTCCGCGAGATGGTGGGCTGGGGCGCCGGTCCTCGCGCAGTCCAATTTCTCATTCTTGGCGGGAAGGCCCGTGCTCTCCTTCACGGTCGAACTCACGTCGCGCCGGAAGATATTCAGGCGTTGGCCGCGCCCGTCCTTCGCCATCGGCTCGTCGTTAACTTTGCTGCTGAGAGTGACGGCATCACGGCCGACCACGTTGTCGATCGTCTGATTGAAGTCACACCAACCGCCGAAGATGAATTGACCCGAGATGCCCGATTCCAAAAGATTTTTGCATCCTGAGGCGATCAAACGGATCGCGAGAATGGATCTCCGTGCCCGTCACATTGTTGAGGGGTTTTTATCCGGTATGCACCGCAGTCCGTATTTTGGACAGTCGGTCGAGTTCCGGCAGCATCGAGAGTACGTCCACGGAGATGACCTTCGTCATGTCGACTGGAAAGTCTGGGCGCGACAGGATCGGCTCTACATCAAACAATTTGAGGAAGACACGAATCTTCGTTGCCTTTTGGCCGTCGACGTCTCCAATAGCATGCGTTATGGAGGTGGAGCGCTCTCCAAGTATGAATACGCATGCACGGTTGCTGCAACGCTCGCCTATTGGAACCTCCGTCAACAGGATGGCGTCGGCTCTGTGGCTTTTGACGACAAGATTCGGGCTAAGGTCCCGGTCCTCAGCAAACGCAATCACCTGTTCGCGATCCTCGAGTCACTGAACGTTAATGAACCGGCCGACAAAACGGATTTGGGACCTCTGTTAAGCCAAATCGCGGAGACCTACCCACGACGCGGAATGGTCATTGTCATTTCGGATCTCTTCAGCAACGTCGAGCAGACGCTTCGGGGACTTCGATTGCTACGCCAGAGAGGGCATGACGTCTTGGTCTTCCACCTGATGGACGACGATGAGCTCGAATTCCCATTCTCAGGTCCAACGCGTTTTGAAGGACTCGAATCCGAGGACCATTTGAACTGTAACCCCAGAGCTCTCAGAGACGCCTACTTGGAAGCGGTTTCCGAATTTCTCCAAAATGTTCGAAGGGAATGTGCCAAGCAGGGTATCGACTACGCCCTGATCCGTACGAGCGAAAATCTCGATGCCGCACTTGCGACCTTCATTTCAAATCGCATGAGTACAAGAGCCAGAGCTTAATTCCTGTCAACTTCGCCTCAATCGTCATTCGTTTCATATAGAACCTATGTTTCCAAACCTATTCTCAGCATCACCCGCCGTTTGGGCCGGCTTCATCGGGGCAATGATCGCCTTGCCGGTGTTGATCCACCTGATCAACATGCTGCGTCACCGAAGGGTGAAATGGGCGGCCATGGAGTTTCTGCTGCAAAGCTACAAACGGCAGAGAAACTGGGTGAGGCTCAAGCAACTTCTACTGCTACTTGCGCGTATTTCAGCCCTGCTTATCGCTTTGTTCATGCTCGCCCAGGTAGGCTGTCAGGACCAACGCCTCGCCGGTCTCCTTGGAGGTCAAACCACTCACCATTACATCCTGGTTGACGACAGTTATTCGATGGGTGAAACCACCTCCGGGGCTTCCGCGATGGACCGCGCTCGCGAGACGATCGGGACCCTCGGATCGCGTTTGGCCCGAAAAGAAAATCAACGGGTTACTCTTCTCCGATATTCGCAAGCCTCCACCCAGAGTCAACTCGCCTCTCAAGACCTTGCGTTGGAGCAACTCACCGACATCAATGGGCAACGGGTCGATTCCGACTTTGCCGAATTGCTGGAAGAGCGTCGCAACACCCTCCAAGCCACCAGTTTGGCAACGCCTGCCGTCGAGGCGCTCGATGTCACCCGGCAACTGATTGAGCAGAACGAGGGGGAACTTCCCGTCGTCTACCTTCTTAGCGATTTTCGTAGTCAAGAATGGGAACGCCCAACACAGGTCCTACCGATTCTCAATGAACTCAACGAAGCGGACGCTTCTCTTCAGTTCATTCGATGTGCCACGGTCAATCAAGGCAATTTGGGTGTCATCCGTCTGCAGCCTGCTGGCAGTATCCGCTCCTCAGGTGTCCCCATCATGATGCAAATGGAGGTCCAGAACTTTTCGGATGAACCCGTTCGCAACATCACCGTTCGATGCTTCACGCAACCGTTCAATGCCACAACCGAGTTGACCGGTCAACCCGGAGAGGTCTCGGAAGAAGGTGAACTTCCAGCACTTTTCATTGAAGAAATACCAGCGGGCAAAACGGTGACCCGGGAATTTCCCGTCTTCTTCAGCAGCCCCGGGAGGCATGGAATCCGCGTCCAGCTACCCGATGACGTGTTGGCCACCGACAACGAGCGTTGGGAAATCCTGAATGTGGATCAGAATGCTCAAGTCTTAATCATCGAAAATGGTGAGGCAGCGGGTTCATTCTACCTGGCTTCCGCGTTTCGACCTGGAAGAGCTTCATCGGGTGTCATGCCATTAGTGAAGACCAACGATGAATTACGGGACTTCGATCCTAATGATCTTGCAGCCGTATCCGCGGTCTACATGAACGGTGTCGGTTCGCTCGACCCTTCCACCCTTGAAAAACTGAAGAACTATGTCGAGAACGGTGGTGGACTTGCCATTTTCATCAACGAAGACAGCAACCTCGCGTCCTTCAACCAACAGTTTTACGAAGGCGGAGAGGGCCTGTCTCCATTACCTCTGGTTCGATTGGAAGATCTTCCCTTGGGCGAAGAAGGTGTGCCGGACGTGGTGGCCCTCGATCACCCGATTCTGGAGCCCTTCCGGGACGCTAACGACTCATTTCTCAACCTGATACAGATTCGCCGTTTTGCAGTGCCTCCTCTCGAATGGTCCTCAGAAACCTCCGCAGCAGAGGTTGCCGCGCTAGTGCGGGGCGACCCTACATGGCCGCTTGTCGTGGAGAAATCCTTCGGTGAGGGTCGGGTCGCGGTCGTGACAACGTCCGCAGACACAAGATGGAACAACTGGCAGCGAAATCCATCATTTCTGGTCATGTTGTTGCGGTTGCAGGAACGTCTCGCTTCTGGGCTCAAGCCTGCTGAAGAACGACTGGTAGGCCAACCGGTCATTCTTGAACTCGCTCAGGATCAATTTCGTTCCTCAGTATCCTTTGAAAAACCGACCGAAAGTCGAGATGTTCTCGACTTGTTGGAACGAACGGCCGTTCGATCGAATGAGGCCGATAACGCACCCTGGGTGACTGGCTTGGGGCCCACCGCGCCCGAGGGTGGCTCTTGGTCCGAGACCGGAATCCCCGGACTTTACACAGCCTGGGCTCAAGATCTCAAGGGTGAAAACAAGACCTTCCGCTGGGCACTTAATGTGGATTCAGCCGAAGGTGACCTGGCGATTCTAGGCCGACGTGGTCTAGTGGAGAAGGTCGATTCTCTTGGAGCGAACGTGATCGATTGGAATGAGCTCAACCCGAACCCACAACGGGACGCCAGTACCCAACTTTCTCGCTGGCTCCTTCCGTTATTGATCCTCCTCCTTGTGGGCGAGCAGGTCCTCGCCTACGCGGCGAGTTACCATCCGCTGAGACCGGGAGTCCGCGCATCATGATCCAGCTAAAACTTTTAGCGGCGGAAGAAACCCGAACTTTTTTCGAGATGGTGCCGTTGTTACCGATCACAAGTGGACTCCACTTCGCGATCGCCGGACTTCTGGTCACCGCCATCGTGGCGTTCATCGTCTGGATGTACATTCGCGATGGAGTCGAGTTACCCGGGGGACTGACCTCAACGCTTGGGTTGCTTCGAGTACTCGCATTTTTGGGATTGATCCTGTTCTTCATCAACCCTGAGAAACGTTCCGAACAGCGAGTGACCAAGACCTCAAGGCTTCCAATTCTGGTCGACACCAGTCTGAGCATGGGCATTCGAGATCGCCAAGGGAGTCAAGTGGATCCACCGAGTCGAATGGAAAGTGTTCGGAATCTCCTGGCTCAACCCGATTTTATCGATCCGCTGCGAGCGAATCATGACGTGATCGTATACCGATTTGATGAGGGAAACCGGCCCGAAGAAATCGTGACGCTCCCCAAACAACAGCTAAATACTGATGCGACTGAATCCGTCACAGTCGATGAATCCAAGTTGTGGAATCAAAATCAGGCCTTGGCCCGGATGGGCCTTACTCTTGCGTTATTTGGAACCGTGGTTCATCTCGGTTGCATTTTGATCAAGCTTTTCCGTCCTTTTCCTGGACTGACGTGGGCTTCCTTTATCGGTGTGGTTTGCCTCGCCTCCGGTTATCTTTGGCTCGCCTATGTCCATCTACAAACGCCTCTGGCGTCGCCCTGGGCGCTTCTCACTCAGAGTTCGGCCACAATCAAATCCCCGACGGTGACAGCCGACGAAGAGTCCACGGCGAACACCGGACTTTCAGAGTCAGCCGGAAATTGGCTCGACCAACTTGAACCCCGCGGAGTTTCCACTCGCCTCGGTGAAGCGTTGCGATTCTTGGTGAACAAAGAGCGAGGTGGCCCGATTGCAGGGGTCATTCTCGTGACGGACGGCTGCAAAAATGCAGGGGTTGATCCAGACGTTGCTCTCGCAGGAGCACGCGAAGCCGGAATTCCAATTGTCGCTCTTGGTGTTGGTTCGAACCAACCCCTTGAGAACGTCGAAGTTGTCGACATTCGAGCGCCAAAACGAGTTTTCCCATCCGATAAATTCCAAATACGCGGCCTTCTTCAATCTTCAGGAATGGGGGGCCAGAGCGTCCAGGTCAAATTGATTTCCGTCGATGAGGGACGGTCCGAAGCGGAACAGGAGGAAGGTAAGGCGACCGTTGATCTCACTCTCGACGGTAGCCCCGTGGCGGTGGACTTTGAGGTGACTCGAACTGAGCAGGGCAAGCGAATCTACGAATTGCGACTGGTGCCGCCTGCAAATGATTTCGATGCTTCCGACAACTCCAGGCAGGCGGTAGTTGAAGTCATCGAACGCAAGAATCAGATTCTGACGATTGCAGGTGGACCCACCCGTGAATACCGGTTTCTGCGAAATCAACTCTATCGAGACGACGAAATTACGTCCCACGTGTGGCTGCAAACCGCTCCGGAAGGCATCGCACAGGAAGCGGACAAGTTATTGGAATCGTTTCCCACAACCCGTGAGCAGCTTTTCGAATACGACTGCATCATCGCCTTTGACCCTGACTGGAGGTCCCTGACTGGAGACCAACTTCGGTTGCTCGAGGAATGGGTCGCGGAACAGGCGGGCGGACTTATCGTGGTCGCCGGTCCCGTCTACACGCCCGAGTGGACCAGACGATCGCGGGGTGACGAGGGCATTGATCTTGTGAGGCGTCTCTATCCGGTCTCCTTTTTCAGCCAGAATACGGGTTCAATCAAAGTCGGTCGGTTCGGGGGCGAAAAACCCTTCCCCCTGAAACTTTCCAGGGAAGGAAAAGCCTCGGAGTTTCTTTGGTTGGGCGATTCCGCGCAGGACGCGGAAGACAATTGGGGAGATTTTGAAGGGGTCTACGGCTACTATGCGGTCAACGAACCCAAACCAGGAGCCGTGATCTACGCCAATTTCTCCGACCCTTCGACCGAATTCGGTGGACGGCTACCCATTTATATGGCCGGGCAGTTTTATGGGGCTGGCCGCGTCTTTTTTCAGGCAAGCGGCGAGATGTGGAGAGTTCGGGAGGTCGATGTCGAATTCTTCGAGCAGTATTACACCAAGCTGATACGTTGGGCCTCTCAAGGCCGTCTATTGCGTGATTCCACTCAGGGGGTGTTGCTGGTCGATCAAGAACGCTGCTGGTTAGGTGACCAAATCACAATCCAAGCGATTTTGCGGAATGAACAAAATCAACCCCTGGTTGCCCCGCAGGTTACCGCGACCGTCCTCATGCCTGATCGAAAGACCGTTGACATAACGCTTACCGCGATGGCCGAAGGCGCCCGACCGGGAACATTCACTGGCCAAATCGCGGCCATCCAAGAGGGCGACTACCGGATTAGCCTTTTGATCCCAGGCAGCGAAAAAGGCGAAGTGCTAACCTCTGAATTTCGTGCCGACATACCCGACCTTGAAAAGGACCAGGCGGAGCGAAACGACGAACTTCTGGTCCGACTGACAAAGACGACGGAAGGAAACCTGATCGCCCCACTGCCGAGCGACCCGAGTGCCGGAGCTTTCGAGTCTGCATTTGCCTCGTTGCCTCCGAAAGACCAGGAAAGTTACCTTCCGGGGACGCCTGACATGGACTTCACTCGGGCGTTGATGGGGTGGCTACTCGGATTGGTCGCCGGCGCACTAAGTTTTGAATGGCTAAGCCGAAGACTCAACCGCCTTGCCTAAACGTTTGACACATCACGCCAGGCCGATGTTTGGTCAACGAACTCAGGAACCTCGAAATGCCAGAAGAGCCACAAGACGAGATGCAGAGCACCTCCAGCGAGTCTCGCGAACTCCGAGAGATTCTGGACAACCTTCGTCGCCGTATCCGGAGCTATGTCGTTCGTGAAGGTCTGGCGATCACCCTGATCTGGCTGATCTCCATCTTTTTGATCGGTCTATTGGTCGATTACATCCCCGTTTTGGTTGGGCTGACTGAACTTCCTAAACTACTCCGAGTTGTTTTCCTGCTCGTCTTGATTGCAGGCGCGACGGTCTTGTTCTTTAAGCTGATTATTGTCCGCCTTCAGGTGGGGTTATCTGACCGAAGTCTGGCCCTTCTCATCGAAAAGTATCACGCCGATTTTGAAGAATCACTGGTGACCGCCGTTGAACTCGAAGGTCGTTTGGATGAGGGGACAAATTCCGCACTTTATGATCAAGCGAGAGCCGCTGCGGAGTCTTCTGCCAAACAAATCGATATCGGCCGGGTTTTCAACCAAGCTCGACTCCGGATGCAAATCGCCATCGCCATCGCGTTGACACTCGCCTGCGTCGGAATCGGAGTCCTGCAACCCTCCGCAATGTCCCTGGGCATCGAACGACTCCTGCTACTGCAGGATAAGCCGTGGCCCCGCAACTCTGAAATCGAGGTCATCGGCCTACGGGTGGTTCAGGAATTGCCAAACCCAGTTCTTCAAGACCAATCGACACTCCTCCCATTCACCAATGGCTCAGTCAAGGCGGCCAAAGGTTCGAATCTCGTCCTGGTCGTTCGTGCTAAAGGACCGGATGCCGATCGTCCCAGCCTGAAAATTCCCAGCCGCTGTCTGGTCTACTACCGAACCAATTCGGGTGAGCGAGGTTATCAGTATCTCGCCAGGGTCGGTGGACTTACGGAGGGAACCCAGCTCTTCGAATTTGATGGACAACCCTTTCGGGGTCTCACCGACGATATGACGTTTGATGTCAGGGGGGACGACCACCGTCTCAACGGTTTCCAGATCGATATGGTCGATAGTCCGACCGTCGTGGTCGCCAAAGCAAAATGCGAATTCCCGGCTTACATGGTCGACGAGGAATCGGGATCCTGGACCCCGAGAGTACTCGATCTTGAAAGCGGGTTGCGTCTGCCCACCGGCGCTTCCGCGACGCTGAATTTCCAAAGCAACAAACCACTTAGCCGAGCCTGGATCTATGATCCGGTTTCGAAGGACACAAGAGTTGTCGAAGGGCTCGACGGCGCCGACAGCTTCTCGGTGGACCAACCGCGTTTGAACGACAACGTTCTTCTAGAAATTACTCTCGAAGATTTGGATGGTGTCACGAGCGAAGTCCCCTACCGAGCTGAAATCCTCGCGTTCAACGACGAACCGCCTCGCATCAGAGCGAATCTGGTTGGCATTGGGGATGCGATCACTCCAGATGCTCGCGTGACACTCGAGGGAACCATCGAGGATGATTTTGGTGTTGCGCAGGCGTGGATCGAAGTCCTTCCCAACGACGAAGATGCTCGTCTCGAACCAATCTCGATTGACCAACCCCCCAAACTGAACGCGGCGGTCGATTTTAGAGATCGAAGACAGGATCGAGAAAGAGGTTACCAGCTTTCGACTGCCGACGGGAGCAAAGTCCGTTTACTCATAGCGGCCGAGGATCGTTACGACCTTGCGGATATCCCCAACCGCGGGCAGGGGGATTCCTACGAATTGGAGGTGGTGACCCCAAGTCAGCTGCTGCGTCGACTTGAGCGAAAGGAAGCATCTCAGCGGCGTCTATTGGAACAGATTTACGTCGAGCTTACTGATGCCCACAACCTACTGGTTCGTGTCCGCGGGGAATCTACGGGCACAAGCGACTTCGGTGAACCTGGCGACGAACCCGCTGGGGAGGCGCAGAATACGGAACTGGAGGATCTTGGCAATGCTGAAGTCCGCCTGGTTTTCTCGCAAAGAGCGTGGCTCCAACTTCAAAAATCACGTCAAGAAATCCAATCTGTGGCAGCCACGTTCGACAACATCCGCCTGCAACTCATCAACAATCGGGTGGAATCGGAAGATCGCAAACAACGCCTTCAACAAAGAATCATCGAACCTCTTCAGGAATTACTGGACAACCGGTTTGGGTTAGCGGATGAAAAAATCCTCCAGGTCCAACGTGCAATCGAAGACCGGATGAAAACCACGGGCCAGCTCGATGATCCCGAAATCGTCGATTTAACCAATTCCTCAATCGAAGAGATGCAACTACTTTTGGTCGACTTGGACGACATTTTACAAGAGATATTAAAATTTGAGTCATACAACGAACTGCTCGATGTCGTCCGGGACTTGATTAAAACCCAAGAAGAGCTTCTCAAGGAAACGGATAAAGAAAGAAAAAGACAGGCATTCGAAGACATATTGAAATAAAAACAATTTTCGCGCCTTCGGGTTAGAACTTCGCATGCCCGAAAAAGCGGCTAAACTAGAATTAGAGCTCGCTCGCCGCGATGTGTACTGAATAACACGCCACGTTTCAGGATGGATCCTTATCTCGGAGTGATTCCTCATGTTATGCCACCCAAGTGCTTCGATAGCTCCGACATTGACACGAGTTTGCGTATCGGTCGCGTTTTTGCTTCTGATCACTTCTTCTTCCTTGGCCGTCTTTCAGCAGGATCCGGCTTCTCCTCAGGAATCCGAAGCCTCACGTTCGGATCAACTTCGAAGTCAACAAAAACTCGTTTCGGACAGGTATCGCCTTCTGGAGCAAAAGCTATTCGATCTGCATGAATTCGAAATGGATGAAAATCCGGAACGATCGGATCTTCTACGTCGTGCCTATGAGCAGTCGCAACAAAAACTGACCGGAAAGACATTGGAGGCAATTGCGGAGCAGTTGGGCGGCAATCGACTTCGACAAGCAGGACAAAACCAAACCGTCGCGCTTGAGGATTTGCGCCTTCTGCTCACGCTTCTTGAAAGTGAAGACCGGAGCAAACGGCTTCGTGACAAAGAAAAAAGGATCAAAGCTTACATCGAGGAGGTGGATCGGCTTCTCACGATCCAGCGTGGACTCCGAAGCCAAACCGAGAACGGCGTGGATGGTGACCGCGTCGCCAAAAGCCAAGAGAAATTAGCGCAGCGAACCGGAGAGCTCAAAGACGAAATACAAGAGAACGAAGGGACCGACGCGGATGCTGCCGCAACGTCGAGCGAGCCCAATGAAGGCCAGCCCAGTGAAGGCCAGCCCAGTGAAGGGGAACCCAGTGAAGGGGAACCAAGTGAAGGGGAACCAAGTGAAGGGGAACCCAGTGAAGGGGAACCAAGCGAAGGGGAACCCGGTGAAGGG
>JAKVCA010000062.1 GCA_022448315.1 Pirellulaceae bacterium
CGACCTCGCCGGTCGCATCCCAACACCAAGCGAGGTCAAGGCCTTTGCCGACGAGACACGCTCCGACAAACGGAACGTTTTGATCCAGACAATTGTCAACTCTGCGGACTATGCCGACACGTTTGCCCGTCACTTCGATACCGTCCTGATGGGTCGCACCGGACAAGGAAACTTCAATCAGCGAAAGCAGCAAGGTTGGATCGACTACTTACGCACGGCGTTCGGCGACAATCGTCCTTGGAATGAAACCCTGCGTGAGATTGCACTTGCCCGCCCGGAGTCCAAAGCTCGCCAGGCCGCAACATGGTTTCTCTACGAGCGAAAAGATAATCACCAGGCCATTGCCGAGGCCATCTCATCGAGCATTTTTGGCGTCCAGATTCAGTGTGCGCAATGTCACGATCATCCACTCGCACCTGAGATCAAACAGGCCCACTATTGGGGACTCGTCGCATTCTTCGCACGCGGCAAGAACCAGTCCACACCACTGGGACCCCGCATCGCGGAATCAGGAATTGGGAAGTACGACCAGTTCACGAACATTCAGGGAGAGAGCTTTCCCAATCTGCTGACTTACCTTGATGTTGAGGCCATCGCTGACGCTCGCCCCGAAGATCCCAAAAAAGAGACCGACAACGACGAACTCTACCGTGCGGCCCAACCGGTCGATGGCGATACGAATGGACTCCCTCGAGTCCCGGTATTTTCAAGGCGTGAAACTTTCGTCGAGCAGGTCCTGACCGATCATCCGCGAACCGCCACCGCGATGGTCAATCGACTTTGGGCCCTGATGATGGGCCGTGGCCTGGTCCACCCCGTCGACAAGATTGACTCGGTGCATCCGAGTGAACACCCGGAATTACTGGCTTGGCTCGCGAGAGACTTCCGCGAAAACGGTTACGATGTCCGCAGAATTCTCACCGCGATTGCCATGAGTTCGGCGTACCAGCTTCAAACCGGAAAGTCGGACGAAACACTCCCGCCAGCCAGTTTTGCATTTGCGATTGAAAAACCACTTACGGCTGAGGTTTTGGGGCGAAGTCTCGCGGTCGGCCTTTACGGCGCCGCAGACACCTCACGCATCGGGGTCGAATTTGATTTGATCGATGTCTTTCCCGAGGTTCTACCGGAGGATTCGATCACCACGTTGAAACAGACCCTCTATCTGAGCAACAATCCCGAATTCAACGCGTGCTTTGGCCCCCACGAGGGTTCGTTGACAAGTGAATTGATCGATACCGAAAATCCGGAGCAGATCGTCAAGACGCTTTTCGAGCGACTCGTCAATCGCAGTCCAAGCGATGAAGAGTATGCCGTGACCATCGGCTTCCTGAAATCACGCGCGGATCGCCGCGAAACAGCCGTGGTCCAACTCACCTGGGCCTTGGCAACCAGCGCAGAATTTCGATTTAACCATTGAGGCATCGATGAATCAAAGACGCGATTGCGGTGGCCCCGACCATCATTGGCATCGTCGAAGTTTCCTGCAGGGACTCGCGCAGGGAACCGCTGCCTCCATGTTCAGCTTCGGTGGCCTGTTTTCCAATCAGGTAATGGCCGAGCAAGTCCAGAAACAGAACAAGAAGTGTATCCTGCTCTGGCTATGCGGAGCCCCTTCCCAGTTCGAAACATGGGACCCCAAACCGGGTACCGCAACCGGTGGGCCCTTCAAGAGTATTCCAACTTCTCTTCCTGGAGTGCACTTCAGTGCATTGATGCCCCACTGTGCGGGGATCGCCGATAAATTGACGGTCGTACGTTCCATGAGCACCGAACCGAGCGAGCATTTTCAAGCCATTGATCTGCTGACACGTGGCGAGAAGCCCCGGCCCCCCTTCACACGTCCCCTGCTGGGCTCCGTCTTGGCCGAACAACTCGGCCAACTCAGCTCTCCGGTTCCTCAATTCGTTCTTTTGGACCCCTGTCCAGAAGGCAACGAATTCAAATCTTTCAAAGCAGGCAACTGGGCAGGTTGGCTCGGTGCGGAATATGGCCCTGTTCGAGCGGGAGGTGAATACAAGATCAACAATATTGATCTCCCGGAAACGATGAGCCTGGCTGACCATGACGACCGAGAACAACTGCGTCAATTCTTCAGTCGTAAATTCGAAAATGACCAGCAGAGTGCGGCGGCCTCAGATTACAACGCGGCATTCCAGAGGGTCCGTGGCTTGATGAGTTGTGCGCCCCTATTTGATATGGAAACCCTGCCCGAAGCGGATAAAGAACGCTACGGACCGGGTGCTTTCGGCATGCATGCCCTGCAAGCCCGACATTTGATTGAGAACGGCTCGACTTTCGTGATGGTTGCCAACGGCATGCCGTGGGACTGCCATGTTCTGAACCACGAAATCCACCAGATGCTGGTTCCAGAATTTGACCGAGTCGCCTTTCATCTGATCAATGACCTTGAGGAACGCGGTCTACTCGACGATACGCTGGTGTTGTTGATGGGTGAATTCGGACGTACCCCTTGGCTCAACGAGGCGAGGGGGCGTGATCACTATCCCACGGCGTGGAGTATGGCCATGGCCGGAGCTGGGGTCAAACCAGGAGTGGTCTATGGGGCCACCGATCCACTGGGAATCAAGGTCAGCGAAAACCAGCTCGACCAACGCCGCCTCTTCGCCACCATCTATGCGGCCCTGGGTTTGAACCCTCACGAATCTTACGATCTTCCGGGACTTCCCACCTTCCATCGAGTTGAAGAAGAAGCAGAGCCCGTCAGCGAGTTACTGGCCTGACTGAGAGCTTCGATCAGTCGGCGCGGAGGTTCGCTTTTGACGCGAAAGCAGCAGGAACCAACCGCCGAGAAAAAAACCGATGACGCCCAGTACAATCGCCGGCTTCCGCCAATCGGGTGTCACCGCACTCCAGTAACTTCCGATCGCCATCAGAGTGCCGAACAACGCGAGGCCCACGTAGATCATCAAGAACATCGTCTTTTTGGGTCGGTTGTCAGACGAATCGCTCATATCGGGTCTCCAGCGAACCTCTTAATCCACGCGTATTATGCCACTCGTTCCAGCCCTACTGGGCATTAAGTTGAGACGCCATAAAAACCGGCGACATTCAACCGAGTTCGCCGCCGAACTTCATTTACCCAAAAATCGACTTCATCGTTGGTGAGTGGCGAAACATAGCTTTCGGCTGGCTGTCGGGCCACCGTGTAGATCTGCACCAGCTTGATCTCGCCACCGGCAGAAACGATTTCATTGAGCCTGTCGCTGTAGGCTTCCAACTCGTTGATCGTCGGCGGCTCGTCATCCACCCTCATCCAGAGTGACTGAATGACGATCGGCCGAAGTTTGGCTGCCAAAACTAAATTGCCCATCACGTGCTTCAATGTAAATTTAGTGCGGTCAATGATTTGAAAATATTCTTCGGTGCCCGCGTCCAGCTTCGCCCAGATTTCCCCACAGTTGCGATCAAGAATTTCCAGACCGTTTTGCACATGAGGACGATGAAACATGCTGGCGTTGGTGATCAACACCATTTTGGACTCAGTCGCCCCCACGTCTTGTCGTACCTCGGCACAGGCCTGAATGATCTCATCGAAATTCCGAAACGTGGTGGGCTCTCCGTCGCCCGAGAAAGCGATGTCGTTAAGTCGCCTCATGCTTGGTGGAGTTTCGGAAAATCGCTGGAGCTCAAAAAGATCGCCACTCACCACAAGCTCGAGCACGCCACGGAGTTCCGTCAGCAGCGCGTCGGTTTCCACAAAACGAGTCTCGCTTTGTCGGGTGCGATCGACTTGGCAATAGATGCAGTCAAAATTACAGACCTTGTCCGGATTCAGATTCACCCCGATGGAGACGCCGCCCGAACGCCTTGAAATGACGGGGTAAACGAATCGGTTCTGTTCGAAATTCCGAGAATGCTGCTGGAACAAGCGTTGGTTCATGGTGATTTTTGCTCATCGGCAGGGTGAGGACTTTCGAGCCGAGCAAGCAACTCGCTCTTGATCGCATCCGTCTGCTGCCACCAATCGGCCGCAAGAACGACGGCAACTCGCCACCCAAAGTCTCGAAGCAGTTTAGGCCGCATGAGGTCTCTTTCCAGTAGGTCTTTCTGTCCGTAGTAAGATTTTCCATCGATCAAGATACCAAGGCGATATACGTTATCTCCCGGACATCGCACGGCGAGATGGCATTTAAAACGGGACTGCCCCACATTGCGGTCAACAAGATAGCCCTGATCTTCAAGCCACGTGGATAGCGGTTCCACCACTCCGTTCAGCCAGGAATCCGCGCCGACTTCCCCCTGACGGCCTTCACCCGACTGCAAAATCTGTTTCGCCATTTCGATCTTGCCCCGGGACATGGCGTCTGCGTAAAGCAGGTAATTTTTGAATGCCAAAGCTCCGGGGTTGTAGTCGTTGGTGATCGCCTCGCCACGGATGGAGCTGACAACGACCATATGATGCTTGGCCCTGGAGAAGGCGACATTGAGACGCTTTTCTCCTCCCGCTTGATTGATCGGACCAAAGTTCATCCGGAACTTCCCTTCCGGATTGGGACCGTAACAAACACTCATGATCACAATGTCTCGCTCATCACCCTGAATGTTTTCGAGGTTCTTCACGAGCAAACCGCAGAACTGTCCCTCGTCTTCTCGATCGAGCTCTTTTTCTAACGCTTCCTGAAATTCTGGATCTCGTTTCGCCAAACGATGCAATGAAGCTTCAATCTCTTCTTGCTGGGCTTCTGAAAATGCAACGATTCCAATCGTCAATCCGTCCGCCTGTTGAAGCAGAGAGCGGACCAACTCGGCGATGTACTCCGCTTCATGACGATTGCGTCGCGTCTCATAGCAACCATGGCGGAGAAAATGAAAACTGATGGGGCGGGCAAGAGTCCCGGAGATGGCCTCTTGAGCATCCGCGGCCGAGTCTGCATCAAGCGTCGACAGATCCGTCTGGGGCAAAGATTCTTCGGGCGCTGTCAGCAAGCGGCCTGAATAAAAGGACCAGTTCGAGTAGCTGATCAAGGACTCATTCCGGCTACGATAATGCCATCCCAAAAGTGTACTCGGGAGCGAATGGCCACAGTGACTAAGGAAACTGCTCTCCTCGAGTCCCAGCGACTCCTGAATTTCCTCGTCCTCCCAAGGATCATCGGATTCCCTTGTTCGGAAAAACTGGGTCGGTGGCATCTGCTTCTCGTCACCCACAATGATCGCCTGCTGGGCCCGATAAAGACTTGGAATTGCCTCCTCCAGGGTAATCTGGCTGGCCTCGTCAAAAATGACAACGTCAAAGTGATCCGGATCCAGCGGCAAAGCATCTGAAACGCTCAGCGGACTCATCAGCCAAACGGGCTTCATCCGTTGGATCACCTGCCCCGTCTCGTTCGCAACAAGATCGCGTATGGATCGATACCTTCTCGATTTTTTGAACTCCCGCTGCAGTTCCTTCAAACCCTTCGCGAGGGTTGCCCGCGTTTCTCGAAGTTCATCCGCCACCTCCCGTTTGTCCGTTTGCGCCAAATCGACCGCAGCGGACAGGTTCCTTCTGACGTGGTCCCTCAGACGACGCGAGTTGGCCGCCAACCAATCGGAATAAATGGATTCGAGCTGGGCTTGGATTCCATCCCTTCGTTTTCCGGAAAATTGCGAGGAAGGTCGGTTTTGTATCCACACGTCTTGCAGCGTACTCTCCGCGATCTCTGCTTCCAGTCGAGCATGACTCAGATCCAATTCACGCAATGTGAAACGGATTTTTTTCGGAAGATCCCTGAGAATCCGGAGTGCCTCCAGAAAGTCGGGAAGTTCGTCCAAACGTTCGGGAAATCTTTGGATTTCATCCGTCCACTGGTCTATCGGTCGAAGGGTCCAATCCTCGAACCACCCATCCAGCTCCTCTTGCAGGTGGCGAATTGACCTGCCGGCAGAAACCCACCCTTGGAGTTGCTTTTCACCGCTTTCCGCGTCGAGTAATTCGGCACATTCCTCCCTGAGCACAGGTGCTGCTTCTTCCATCAAAGAACGCAAGCGTTCAAGTCGCTTAGTCACTTCACGAAATGACTCACCCCAACCCAACTCCGTCGCAATTTCCTCATATTTTCGGTCCAGAGATTGCTGGGCTTCGTATCTTTCAATCAACTTTTGAAGCACTTGAGAGTACGAAGGACGAACCGCATGGGCTGAAAAACGATATCGCAGATTCATCTGTTTCCGGAGCTTCCACCACCCGGGCAATAACCACCTCAACCCATTGGCTTCGTAACGAGTGGCCTGCTCCACCGCGATTTCCGCGTCAGACCGCGACAACGGCTCCTGCCAGTTTTCTGATTCGACCTGCTTGTGCTGAAGTTCCTTTTCACACCTTTGCAACTCCGCCTGGGTCTTTTTCCACCAGCGATCCCACTCCGAATTTTCAATCAATAGTCCGAGTTGTCCGGATTCGGCAAGGGGAGCGGCCCATTCACACCAGCGGATCATCGGCCCCATACTTTCGACAGTCGGCCATCGACTCACGCGATGCTTTGCCTGAGCGAAGGCTGCGAAGAGGTCGGCAATGTGGGAGTTCGCCCTTTGACAACCGCTCGATACAAGGTTGATGGGTTCATCCTGCTCGGTAATCTCCGGGCGAAGAAATCGAAACGGATGAGTGGCGAGTGACTCTCCCTGATTGCCGTAATGACTCCAACGCTGAAGTCGATCCAATGGCTCCCGACAGGTATACCACTCGGAAAAGTCGGGGAGGCGCTCACGCGTCGAAACGTCGAGTTCAGATATATCCTCCCGGTTGATCGCAGGGACGGTGGACCGAAGTTTGAGTTTCCTCTCCAACACTTCACGAACAGGGATGCCTGTTTGATGATTGCACTGGAGCATCAGTCGGTTGAAGGCTTCCAACGGCTCCAGTTCCCGAAGTAATCGCCGAACGACCGAACGCCCACCTGCCCGACGATTTCCAACTCGGTTCGCATTTACGAGCCCCTCAAAACCGTCTCGCAAGTCATGAACGAAGTCCCTTTTATCGGCTTGCGTGTCATGAATCAAACAGGCCAGATCACCGATTCCGCATTGTTTGAGCCGCGCATAAACCACATCGATCGCCGCCCGTTTTTCGCAGACAAACAGAACTCTTTTGCCTCGCGAGATGTAATCGGCGATCAGGTTCGCGATCGTTTGAGATTTCCCGGTACCCGGCGGCCCCTGAATGATGTAGCTTTCGCCTTCCCTAGCCCGAGCGATCGCCGTCGCTTGCGTAGGGTCACAGGGCAGAATATCGCTGCGACGCTCCAATGCCGGTGTCTTAGGAAGCCGTTGGGGCACTCCTGTTTCAGTCGAAAAGATATCATCAAAAACCCGATGCTCACCCACACCTTCAATCAGAGCGTCGTAATCGCGAACCAGAGACATCTTGCGGTACTTGAAGTTCGCCAACGTCAGGTTGCATTGATCAAAGGTCCATCGGTAGGGATTGTCATCGGTTTTCGACTTGAATCTCGCGTGCGACCTGCGATGACCATCAGCTTGCTGAGTCTTGATCACCGGAGCTTGAGGCAACTTCGAGGCTACGGCTTTTACTCCATCGTGATCGCAACCAGGGTCAACGTATTGCTGAAACAATTGAATTCCGAGCGGTTGGTAGTTGGCAGGATCATAGCTGTATTCCAAATCCGAATATGTCCGCTGACCACGCCCATACTTGCGAGCACGCCGGCGATACTGCTCCAACTTGCGACGTGCCCTCTCGTGGACGATCTCAAACTGAGGTCGATCCACGAGTTGAAGCTCAACGGCGGGCTCAGTCGCCTGAATCTGTTTCTCGAGCACCTCGAACAAGGAATCGAGTCCCGCGGCGGTCAAATCGATATGCTCTGGCAAACGGATCGCATAAAGCTGCTGAAACATGTGTCTGATTACCGGATTGACTTCGGCCATCTCACTTTGCGGAATCAGCTCATAGGTATCACGAATACCCTTGTTCTTTTTCAGCTTGACCGGAATCAGAATGAGCGGTGAAGAATAAATCTCGTTGGGCGTTTCTTTGAGGTTCGCCCACTTCAGAAAAACGGCAACCAGTCGAAGCTGAACAAAACCGAACTCCGCCAAATCCCGCCGAGAATCTGCAATGAGTCGATCCAGCAACGGCGGGAGATAAACGGCTTCATCAAAATTCAGATGTCGATTGAGCGAGATGGCTTTGCCATCGGCGACTTGCTTCGAGAGTTCGTCCGACCACGTCATGATCTGCCCGGGACGAAGCTCTTTCAAATTCGAACTCAGCGGCACAGAGCCCTGAGTCAAATTCACCGCCTGAAGATTTTCCTGAAAATGGAGCAGTCGATTACGTCTCGTCAGGTCAAACAGCCGTTCACGCAGACGAGCAAAAATCAGCTGCTGTCGCGAGCTCTGGTCCTGGTTCTGAAACCCGGGAATCGCTGAGAGGTCAAATTGCAGATCCGTCGTTTGGTCACGATAATTCTCCAAACCATAAATCAGACCGGGAAGATCTTGACTTCGTTGCTGACGATCCAGATGCGTCATGCGAAAAATGGTTTGGGCCAGGTAGGGATGCAGGTCGGGGTTCAATTTGAATAAATGCTTCCGATGCGTAACCCAAAGTTCCATCTTCTCCAGTGGGCTCAGATCAAGATTACACGCGAGGCTGGCGAGAATCAGGCCAAGGACATAGATGTCAGTCGCCGGATCATGAATGTCGATCGCATGTTCCCAAGAGACATACCCTGCACGATAAACAGGGCGTTCAAGATCCTGATGGGCACCCACCACATCCAGAGTCTTCTCGACCTGTTGCTCAGGATTTTCACCATCGACGGTCTCCGACTCGGAAACCACATCGATTGGCGAAGACCAATAGGCTTGAAATTCGTATCGGCGAGAATCCCCCGACATCACCTCCGTTGAATTTGGTGTTCGGAAACTCAGTTGGCCATCTTCAACCACAATGTGATCAACTCCGACGAGCGGAGCGACTTGACCGCTTTGGTGAATCTCCAACACTCGCTTGGCCAACGGTAAGAAACAGGCCAATGCATCCTCGGTTGAAAAACCTTCCGAGGGCCCCCTTGCGCGTAGAAACTCGAGAAAAGAAGTCATTTCTTCGACTCCGAATTTGCTGGATCGAGCGAATGTCGTTCTGCCTCCGCCAAAATGGTTGCAGCCTCGTTGAGCAGTGCATCAACTTGAGATTTTCGGAGTCTCAGCTCACGTCGAGCAATCTCCTGAAAGAGTGATTCGCAGCCCCAACGCTGCGCCCACTCCAACGCCTGCGCCAATGCCACTTCCTTCATCTGTGAATCGCACATCGAAAAATCCAGAAGGAGGTAGCAAGCATATTCACGCATGCTCTCAGACGCCGACCGGATTTGTCGATCGAGCGACTCCACACTCTGCTGGGCAGACTCAGGCAGGTCATTACCCGAATAGAAAAGGCCCGCGTGATTGAGCGTCAAACGTGTTCTTCTCCAGGCAGGCTTAAGCAAATGGACCAACGCATCACGCGTCCAACGCTGCCAGTGTCCCTGTTTGAGGAGCGACAAGCCGGAAAGGTCCTCGCGACCCTCCACAAGATCTACCAGCTGCTCATCAAATCCCTCGGAGCCCCTGTACCACCAGTCAATCGCCAAGGCTCGAATCTGAATATCCGACAACTCAGGGATATCAGGCAAAGCCATATCTGAAGTCGCCTCAGACCCAGCCAAACCTAAAGCTTTATTTGCTTTGTCCAGTATTGTCGCAGGCTCGCAGAGGGCGTCATCGAGACTTAGTTTTTGGATCGATGCCACCACCGCATGAAAATCCTCGGCGGCACGATAAGCCCATCGATCGCAGTAGATTTCGGAATAGAGGTGGTGCAGTCTCAGGGTTTCGTGCCAGGATTCCGAGGCATTCGGTTCCTGACAAGTCGTCGACAGGATCTGTTCGGCAACCCATACGCCGCCGTCCTGAGCTTGCCACAAGTGAACCTGCCCCAGTTGCCTACCGACCAGAGCGAGAAACTCATTGGAATTCAGCAACTCCTCAACGTCACCCGTCAGGACCAGGTCGATGCGATCAGAAACTCGTATTACCTGGCAGGATGGCGTTTCGATCCCTTCCACCCGCGAGGCAGTCACCTGTTCCTCCACACCCAATCGTTCGCAGGCGAGATCAATCCCCCTGTACATCTCGGGCGCGTCATTTCTCAGAATGGCTGAAGCCGTTTTCAACGCTTCATTTTTCAGCCAGCCATATCTCAGCTCAGTTTTCTCGCGCTGCTGCAGCCGATTCCAGGTGTCAGGCTCCATGGAGCGAAGCGTTTGAGTGAGTTCACAATGAAATTCAAAACCATCACTCCCGTCTTTTGCCGACACCGTCGAAACTCCTTAAGACAGAAACTGCCCAACGTTGAAGGCAGGAAAGTTGACCATACAAGCGTTGCTTCGGAGTCTCAGCAACTTGCTTCAACGGCACGTTCGTCAACGACTTAGCTTAATCTCCAGAACCTTGGGCCACAGCTTACCGGTCACATAAAAATGCTTCGAAGCCGGATCGTAGGCGATTCCATTGCAAACCGCGTCTCGATCTTTCAGACCCATCTTCTTGATCGGCCCCGTCAAGTTGATCTTGCCAACCACCTTACCATTGGCTGGGTTGATCTTAAGCACGTAGGGTTTGTACCAAACGTTGGCGTAAAGATATCCGTCGATGTACTCCAGTTCGTTGATCTTGTCCCGACGCCGCCCCGATTCCATGACGTCAAATTTGCGAACCACTTTGTTCGAAGTGGGATCCACGAAGAAAATGCGAGAGGTACCATCACTGATGATCAGCTCTTTTCCGTTGTGAGTGAGTCCCCAGCCTTGACGATCCCACGACGTCTGACGTGTTTCCTCCAAAGTGTCTCGGTCATAGTGCAAAATGGTGTTGGACTTCCATGTCAGTTGGAGCCATTCATCGTTCCACAAGCACAGTCCCTCGGCAAACAGATCAGGAGCAATGTCGACGCGTCGCAGCGTGTCGCCGGTTTCGATTTCAATTTCCCGGAGCGTGGACTCACCGTAGCGTCCCGTACTCTCGTAGAGTTTTCCTTCGTGGAAGACTAAGCCCTGCGTAAATGCGAGATCATCATGTGGGTGTTCGTCGACGAGCGTGTATTCAATTTCGGGGATTTCCCCCGCCACATTGAACTGCTGAATCCCCAAAAGCACGACGACACTCAGGACACAGACGATCCCCAACAGGAACCACCACGAGCCCCAAACGGACGATTGAGCGCTGGGGGGTTTCAACGACTGCGAATTCTTCGCGGTTGCTCCTCTCTTGTTTTTCTTCATCCGCAGCGATTACCCTTCGTATTCACCGATTCTCCCGCGACGTGTATCCATCAAGGTGTTATACCATCGAATGACCACTTTGGAGTACATCGGTGGTCTACCGCCAGCCTGTTCGGCCTGCAATGGCCCTGCTCAAACCTCGACAATTTCATTGGTCTGCACAAACCAAAGCCTCGTTGAGATCTGACTTTCGGGAAGGCAGGTCATTTTGGAGAGAGCTCTTCGATAAGCTTCTAACTGCGGTCGGTAATAAGCGACGCGTTCTTGCAACACGAGCCCGTCTGAGCTTTCAACCCGATCGGTTTTAAAATCGATGATATCGGCGGCTTCCAATTTGCTCTCGCTCCGCACCCAGACCAGTCGATCAATGGCTCCGCGCCACATCTGTTGGTCCATGATGGTGGCAAATTCGTATTCGGTCTGCACATCGAGGCTCATTTCGACGTGCGACAACTTGTTCCATTTAGCCTTCAGCCAAAGGCGATATTGACTTTCATCCATAATTCCCATTGCAGTATCCGAACGCAGCAACTGACCTATCTGCTCCGCCAGTTCTTGTCGCTCTTTCACAGGCAAAGCAAAAGCAGCAAGCCAATTCAAGATCGTTTTCTCGTCGACCTCCCTTTCCCTCCATTTGATCTGTTCGAAAATCGCATGGACGGCCGTCCCTCTCAGCATGGCCTGAGTCGCACCGCGCCGTAACACCTGTGCGACCTCAACATTTCCCCCGCCCTCTTGCGCGGATGGGCTTGTCGATCGTATCAGCCGGGACGCTTGAGTTTCACCCGTTGAGAATTTTAATGGTCGCGCCTGCAGGCAGGTGGACTCGGGCTCCACAATGGGAGGGAACTGCCCCTGTTCATACCAGTCTGCATCTCCCCATTCGCAGCCGGACTCCCCGTCTTCCATGACTCGCCCGTCATTCAAGGTGGCCATGACCAATCCGGACCAAGTCTGGGTCAAATTCCCCGTATTCGATTTTGGAGCTTGAGTCACGAAATAGAGGGCTCGTGCGGCCCGCGTCATCGCCACATAAAAACGACATAGGCTTTCGCTGATTTGCTGCGATTTCCAGTGTCGAACCCGTTCGGGCAGCGGCGGCGGCATGATTGCCTGAAGACTTTGTTTCAAATACGGGCTCACCGCCGAAACTCGTTCTGTTGGACGAGGCCTCTCTGTCACGAAAGGCGGCTCCTGGCCTGCCATTTTACCTTCAAGGTCCGGCAGATATACGACGTCAAATTCCAGACCTTTTGCCTGGTGGATATTCATGACCCGGATATTTGAAGAGGTTGGATCCGAAACCTTTTGATGAGTGACGTACCGGACGAAATCATAGGGCCGAATGGTTTTCTGCCGATCAAAAAGATAAGCAAGATCCACCAACTGATGGAGTCTCTGCCGTTCACGATCGTCAAAGCCGGGTAAAAGCGAGCAGACCCAACGCTCCACCGTGACCCCATAACCGTCCTGCAATAAGCTGCCACGCAACGCCTCGGCTATTGCCTCATTCTCTGATCGAGGGAAGGGGATTGATTCAGATTCCAGCCCCCAAGAGTCTCCCAAGGCAGACCGTGCGACATGAAACCTTGCGACAGAATCCCCTGGATAATCCAACCACTTCATCGCCGACAGAATCACACGCACCGCAGGAGAGTCGGCAATCGATTTTCCACTTTCTTCACTGGCCGGAACTCCACGCCGCGTCAGTTCATCCATCATCCGGCCGACATCGTTGTTGGTTCGAACTAAAACGCCGCAGGTCAGGTTTTCGTATCGTCTCAGATCTTGCGCTAGACAATCCGCCACAAAGGCGAAGGGGTCGGCGCTGCAGAAAACTTTCGCATGCCCTTTTTGATCTGGCAGGGCAGACTCATGAGATTCAAAGCGCCCCTGCCACCGAAGCAACCCCGGGTCATCACCCAGTTTCGGATGCCGATCAAGCCGCGAGAAAACCTGATTGACCACCTCCATGATGACAGGCGAGGAACGATAGCTCTTAACCAGATGATCGACCACAACCTCGCCGTTCAAATCCTGCTGCACTTCATCCAAGATTTCAGCCACCCCTCCACGCCATCCGTAGATCGCCTGCTTGATGTCGCCAACGCAAAGCAGGGAACCTTTTGGCGTCGCGGTAATCTGTTTGGCAACCGGCTGCAAAATCCTCCACTGAATCGGACTCGTATCCTGGAATTCATCCAACAGGAGGTGCTGAACTGGTTGCTCACTGGAAAGTGGGTCAAAGCGTGGGTTTGCCTTGGCCAACGCCGAGTCCAACAGTCGAGTAACGTCCGAAAATCGCAGCGTGTTTTCGCCCAGTTTCAAACTCTGATATTCGTCATCGAATGCGTCCAGTAATGCCTTCGCGCCCTCCAGTCGTGCGCCGTGTTCGCGCAACTTTACCGCCGCGATGTGATCGAATAATTTCAGGTAAGCCGTTTTGACTTCGGTTGGAATCTCTGACCGATTAAAAACCTCTTTACCCTGACTCAATGCCTTTGCCAAGCCATTTTCGAAGAAGCGATCATAGTCTTCGACTTCAAACGCCCCGAGATTCCCCTCTCGTGCTTTGGCAAGTGTCTTATTGAGTTCCAAGGCTTGAAGGTCTTCGAGAATTGATGCCAATTCTCCAGGGGGCACAGGATCCAGTTGGGGAAGGTTGGACCAGGCCGCCTCGACGGCATCCTGATAGATTTCGTAGAGCGCGTCGAGAGTATCGTCGATGAGCTGAATGATGGAGCGTCGAGATTCACCTTTTGCCAAAAGATAAATCAGTTCGGATGCGCGACCGTCACTCAAAATTCGCCGAGCAGCCTCCTCGCGAAGCCAGATATCACGCGCGGACTGAACAATGGACCACTGCGGGGACAAGCCGAGTTCGAGGCAATGTCGTCGGGCCAGCTTGGAAAAGTGACTGTCGAGCGTACTGATCTGAAGCAGGTGAAGTCGATGAAGCAGCCGAACCAACAATGGCCTGGCCTGACTTTGTGGGAGCGTCTCCAATCCCAGTTCGCCCGCAAGCGATTGAGACTCCGTGGATGAATTCGCGGCTCGAGCCAGCCTCTGGATGATCCGATCGAGAATCTCACCGGACGCCTTACGAGTAAAGGTTGATGCCAATATCGATTCGGGATTCACCCCGTCGACGAGCAACTTGAGGTAACGGTTAGACAGTTGAAACGTTTTCCCAGTCCCTGCCGAAGCACGGATAATGGTATTGGGAAAGGACGTTTCTGTTGAAACTTGTACTGGCATGCCCACTCCTTGATGCCATCACATGACTGCCGGAAAGTCACCGCAAACCGGTTTCATAATCCCGATCTATTGAAAAAAATATCCTCACATGATTAAAGCCCCTGAATGTTGTCCAGGGGCTTTTGACAAAATCACGGTCGAAAGCAGACCCCTCTACGGGCAGCCTTCAAGCTCGAACATCATGGAACCAAGGCATTACTCTTTGGGCCACTTGAAAT
>JAKVCA010000063.1 GCA_022448315.1 Pirellulaceae bacterium
GGAAAGCTGCCAAACGGTAACGTCATCAAGCCACTCCCTGGAAAGCTGCCAAACGGTAACGTCATCAAGCCACTTCCTGGAAAGCTGCCAAACGGTAACGTCATCAAGCCACTCCCCGGTCTAAAAGACGTTCCCAACGTTGGCAAAATCAAAGAGTTCAATGAACTGTTCAAGAAGGTCAACAAGATCGACATTCCAGAAATCTCACCCGAGATATTGAAAAAGGATTTAAAGTTGCTGGGTCCCGGAAGACTCGATATCGATGTTCCAGTCGACGCCATGGCTCGAGCCAACAAAGCCATGGCATGCCACTTCGGTGGGCACCGACATTGCGACTGGTGGGTCAATATCATGTGCGGATGGTACTACCGCCATTACGGATGCCACTGGACGACCATTTGCTTCACCCCCGGATACTGGGATTGCTGGACGCCCTGCCGTTATCGAATCGTGTACTGCCCACCCGTGCGAGGCCAAGCCCGCATGGCATGGTACCTTGGCCTGGAATGCATGCTCATTCCCGACCTGCACGCATTGGGTGTCCAAGAAGTTGCAGCCATGTCACCTGCCCACTTCGCAGGACTTGAGCCCGGTGACATGATCCTTAGCGTGAATGGATTCGGAATCGACAGTGAGAATACGCTCTCCGACGTCATCCGAAACTCGGACGGAATCATTACCCTGGAGGTATTTCGGGAAGGACTTGATGCTCCCGTTGCAATTGACATCCAACTACGTCGAATGATGGTGGTGCGATATTAATTGCGGAAGGACTCGATGACTTTCTGATTCAAAGCCCAACTCTTCGGAGTTGGGCTTTTCTTTTTTGACCGGTGCCATCCGTCGCAACGATCCGGAAGCCTCTCCGTCAATTATCAACACCGGCAACACTTCGGACTGAATTGCAATGTTGCTAAAACGACCATTTCAAGATTTGGAACGGCCTTGCCATTAAGCCCACTTCATGTCGCCACCAAATACGAGACCGTCGTCTGGTCCTCGGATGACGAAATCCACCAAGGCCTTTTTACCCCTCATTTAACCCATGTATGGATTACCGTGACGCAATTGTTCACAGAGTTTTTTATTCTCAACCGTTCAGCGCGACCGATTGACTCAGAATCCGACTCAACATTTTGTGGTCGATGGGCTTCGGCAAAAAGCCATCCGCGCCCGCGTCAGTTGACTTGAAAGAATCAAGCCTTGTGCGTCGATTTTCCAGATTGAACCCTTGGATTGGGTTCTCTTAGCATCAGGCTCATCGTCGGCATAAAAAGAGACTCAACCCATTGCATGACGTGCCCTCAATGGACTCCAACCCGGGCATCCTTGCAATCGTAGTGCCCGGAATCAAGGTAGTGATATTTGGCGTCCAACCAGCCGCCTGCTATGTTACCGGATCGAGGGACTATCGCGAGTTTGGCACGTACCGACCGACTATGCGTTGCGAGCCCTAAAGCCCCAGCAAGCTGAATTAAACCTCTGAATATCGAACCTATAAAGAAATCATCAGATGACACCTGCCTGGCTCCAATCGACCCTACCCAAGATTCTTGTCCATCTGGCCTTGAAACTAGCGCTGTTCCTTTTCTGTTTGCTGAGTCCGCTTCTGTCTGTGCAGGGCCAGGACGATGACTCTGAAAGGTACCTTCGATATGGGATCTATGCGGCTACCGCACCTCGAGCAACGAAAGCTGAAGGTCGAGAGACGACTCTTCCTTTAAGACCCCAACCCAATCAGCGCATCATGCTGGTAGGCAATACGCTTTTGGAACGCCTCCAATATTTCGGCTATTTCGAAGCCTCTTTGCAACAGGCGTATCCGCAGCACCAGCTTGTCGTGAGGAATCTCTCCTGGTCCGCCGACACCCCTGATTTACAACCGCGACCCGCCAATTTTGCCGATCTCGAGCAACACCTCACTCACGAGAAGGCTGACATCATCCTTGTTGCCTACGGCTTCAATGAGTCCTTTGATGGGGCGGATGGGCTAGAACATTTCCGTGACTCCCTTGCAGCGAAAGTCCGGGAACTGAAGACACGAGCGTTTAATGGCAACTCCCCCCCTCAAATTGTCCTCTTGTCTCCGATTGCCAACGAAAATGTCAGCGCAGTCGCGGCAGCGGATCTAAACAACGCTCGCATCGCAATGTATACCGCGGCTGTGCAAACCGTGGCCAAAAATGAGCAAGTCGGCTTTGTCGACGTTTTCAGAGCGACGGCCGAAGCGATGAAAGCGATTGATGATGATCTCACCATCAATGGTGTCCATCTCAATGACAAGGGTTACCAGCTTTTCAGTCGGCACCTGCTCGAGCGAGTCTTTGACGCGCCACCTAAAAAATTGTCGGAGCCGATGAGACAAGTCATCCTCGATAAAAATCGCCACTTCTTCAGGCGATATCGCCCACTCAACACCTTTTATTACACCGGTGGGCGCAAAAAGTCTTACGGGTTCTTGGACTTTCTCCCCGCCATGGAAAGCTTTGACCAACGTGTTGCCAATCGTGACCAACGCATCTGGGAAATCGCGCAAGGCAAAACGACGGAAACCCGGATCAATGACTCTAACGTTCCAGCACTACCAATGGTGGCCCAAAGTCGCGGGGCGAATCGCTGGATGAGCGCCGTTGACGAACGAAAGTCATTTGAGGTCGACCCACGATTCGAGGTCACTCTTTTTGCCGGAGAGGAAGAGTTCCCTGACTTGGCTGCGCCGATACAAATGCGGTGGGACAATCGCGGTCGCTTGTGGGTCAGCTGCTCGACCACTTATCCCCATGTCTATCCGGGCAATGAACCCAATGACAAGATCATCATTCTCGAGGATACGGACCAGGATGGTCGTGCAGACAGATCGACGGTCTTTGCCGATGACTTGCACATTCCCCTTTCTTTCGAATTTGGCGATGGGGGAGTGTACGTATCCGAAATGCCACACCTGACATTCCTCAAAGATACGAATGATGATGGCAGAGCTGATTTTCGGCAGAGGGTGCTCACAGGGTTCGGTACCGAAGACAGTCACCATTCCCTCCACGATTTTACGTGGACCCCGGACGGTGACCTGATCTTTCGGGAGTCCGTGTTCCATCATTCCCAAGTTGAAACCCCTTATGGTCCAGTCCGGCAACGTGATAGCGGTTGGTTTCGTTTTCAACCCAGAGATCAAAGACTGACCAGTTTTGGCACTTATTTCAGCACCAATCCATGGGGCGTGACGTTTGACGACTGGGGTCAACATGTCGCCAGTCACCCCATTTACGCCGCGGCGTTCCATTCGCTGGATCCCGAGTACCCAGGTCTGCACGCAAAACCCAATGGCCTTCAGGCCTACTCTGGCACATGCGGGCAGGAGTTTGTGGACTTTGCAACCTTCCCTTCCGAACTGCAGGGCGGATACATCAAAGCTCGATACAAGCCCACGAACCGCATCGAAATTCACCAGTGGAACGAGACTGAATTCGGCTACGAGGAAAAATATGTCAGCGACATTATTTTCTCAAAGAACCTTAGCTTTATTCCTGTCGACATTCGTTTCGGACCAAGGGGTGCGCTGTATGTCTGCGACTGGTACAACCCCATCAAGGGCCATGCCCAATATGCTTTACGAGACGACCGCCGAGATCGGCACTCTGGACGGATCTGGAGAATTACGGCCAAGGGCCACCCTCTCCAGGATCCCCCTACCATTTCGGAGGCGACCGTCACACAACTGCTTGAAAACTTGAAACGTCCTGAATACCGGTACCGATATTGGACCAAACGGGAACTCAGGGACCGCCCGCACGACGAGGTTCATGAGGCACTCAATTCGTGGGTCAAAAACCTCGACAAATCAGATCCACGTTTTCGTCACCACCAATTGGAGGCCTTATGGGTATCGCGGTGGCTCAATCTTCCAAACCTTGACCTGGTGCGTGAATTGATTGAATGCGAAGATCATCGAGCCCGGGCTGCCGCCGTCCACCAACTGCGTTGGTGTCATACTCAAATGCCAGACGCGGCATTGATTTTGCGTAAGTCCGCGAATGACAATTCGGCGATCGTACGAATGGAGGCCGCCATTACCGCTTCCTATCTCGGGACGCCTGAGGCCCTTGAAGCGATGCTGGACGTTTTCAACTATCCTATGGGCGGCCACCTCGCCTACGCGGTCACTTGCGCCCTCAACTCCAAAACCCTACGTCCTCTCTGGGAGAGGCGTCCGGACCTCAGGGTCGCTCGCCAACTCTCACTCCTTGATCAAAAGCGTCAACTCGTTGAACCCAATCCCAGTGCTGGCCAGAAGGAGTTTGACCGCCAAAAAGACCTCCAGACGATCAACATCTCCTGTCTACCGGAAAAGATGCTTTTCACTAAAACCGACTTTTCCGTCAAACCTGGCAAGCCTGTCAAATTGGTCTTCACCAATCCCGATGCAACCGACCACAACCTCGTAATTGTGAAGCCCGGGGCGCTCGAGGAAGTCGGCATGGCCGCCAACGAAATGGCCAAAAACCCAGAACTTGCCGATTCCGATTTCATCCCCGCTGAAAAGAAGAAGTTGATCGTAGCGAATACGCCCATGATCGGACCTAACCGGAAACAACAGGTCCATGTCCTGCGTTTCCAAGCCCCAAAGAAATCTGGCGTCTATCCCTTTGTTTGCACGTTCCCAGGCCACTGGGTCGTGATGCAAGGCCAAATGGTCGTGGCAGAGACGGAGTCTGAGGGCAAAAAACTCTTGGAGGAATACCGCGCGGTCAACTTTGTGAAACTTTGGAGTCTCGAGGATTTTGAGACCGTAGAAATCCAAAGTGATGACATCACACGTATGAGAGGCATGAGGGCGTTCATGAAAGCTCAATGCCTCCAATGCCACGAAGTGGGCGGACACGGCGTTGCCTTGGGCCCAGACCTTTCTGAAATTTCCAAACGCTTTACGGGCAAAAAACTCCTCGCCCAACTCCTCGATCCGTCCCTCGAAATCAACAAGGATTACCAGACTTTTCAATTTGTTCTTGATGACGCCAGCCTCGTTACGGGCGTGATCGTTAACGAAACCGAAACTGAATTTGACGTGGTCGCGAACCCGCTCAAACCGGAGTTGATTACGAAACTGCCCAAAGCGGCCATCGAAGAGAAGGTCCCCTCCAAGGTTTCAGCGATGCCGGAGGGATTATTGAACGTCCTTACACGGCAAGAAGTTCTCGACCTTCTCAGCTTCCTTGAATCCGGTGGTCTGAAACTCCCGGATCATCTGGAGCACAAACACCATTAAATTGGTTAACGCCCAGCCGATCGCAAACGGGAGGAGTGAACGCGACCGCAATTCGAGGCCGACGGATAGGATTTAGAGCAGACCGGGAATTGCGCGGCCTTCGCGAACAAGCGTGATGGGCCGACCGACATTACTCAAAAATTCAGTCTTCGGCCCTATTCCAATGTTGGAAAAAAATGAAGCGGCGAGATCGTCAGGCGAAAAACCCTCCGAGACGGGTTCACCCGCGGTTTTATCCGTTTCCCCGATGACTTGCCCCGTCTGAATCGCGCCACCCGCCATCAGGGCACACATCGCCCTCGCCCAATGATCACGACCGCCTGAGGGGTTCACTCTCGGCGTTCGACCGAATTCGCCCGCGGCCATGATCGCTGTCGACTCAAGCAAGCCGCGTTCACCAAGCCGATCCAAGAGGGCGGCCAAGCCAAGATCAAACGGCGGAAGAAGTTGTTTCAATCTGGAAAAATTATCCGAGTGAGTATCAAAATCAAATTCCGCCGGCCGCAATCTCACCGTCACGAAATGAACTCCAGCTTCAATCAGTCGAGCGGCAAGGAGTAACGACTGTCCAAACTCGTGCCGTCCAAATCTCCGATGTTCCGCATCCGTTTCCGCCGACATTTTGAAGGCCTGACGAGTCGCAGGCGAGTTGATGATGTCATACGCCTGCTCCTGAAACCGGTCCATTCCTCGAACTTGATCATCAAGGTCGTCGAAACCTCTGAAAGTAATATCGAGGTCTCGGAGTAGTTCCCTCTGGGAACGATACTTTTCGACCGTTAACCCCTCTTCCAGCGAAACGCCTCGTACCGAGTAGGGGATTCCATACTTGGGCTTGTTGGCCGTCAGTGGACTGTACTGCGAACCCAGATATCCCGGGCCAGCAAACGCCTCGTCGATCGAGACGTATGTCGGCAACTCCTTGGTCGACGGAAATTCTCGACTGACGACACTCCCGTATTCCGGATAACTGATGGTCTGAGAGACCTTGTTTCCAGTGAGCAAATACTTTTTCGCGAGTCCGTGATCCGCAACGTTGTGGGTGATTCCGCGGATGATTGCATACTGATCCGCGCGTTTTGCCAACTCAGGTAGATGTTCGCATATCTGGATCCCATTGATGTTCGTCGAAATCGGCTTGAACTCCCCCCGATAGTCGATGGGTGCATCTGGCTTGAGATCGAACGTATCCTGATGAGACGGTGCCCCTTCGAGAAAAATGAAGATGCCCGATCGCTTTTGCTGGCCGACTTCGTCAGATGCTTTCAGACGAAGGTAGTCAGAAAGGGTCAGACAACTGCCGATCGCACCCACCTGCATCCATTGTCTTCGAGTCAATCCCGTTTTCATCTCGATTAACGCCTTCTTAAGTGACTGGTCGCAACTCGGCACGCCGATCTTTACTGGCCAAGTCGATAACAATCCACACTCGTTCTAGTGATTCAGTAAAAACTCTTTGGTGTTCAATAAGGCCCAAAGCAAATCGGACACCCCTTCCGATAGCGAACCCACCGATGAGAGATGTTGCTCAGCGCGTTTGCGTTCTTCGACACTGGGTGGCCGCGAAACCGTCCTCAACCACACTTCGTCAACCAAAACATTCTGATCCAGTTCTCGCCCATCCGCTTCATGATCTTCGATATCGATCACCCATTGACTGTCGGCGATCCGCATGCGAACAAGCGGATCGTTCTGGGTAAAAATCGCTTGCAACAAGGTGGGCTCATTCACCCGCTCACAATCACAATTCATGGACCGGTCTGGCTTGCCAAAAACCTTCATTGCATGCGTGCCTGCCATTCTCATCGAGAGGTGTCCAATCGCACGACGTCGCAAATCAGTTCGCACCGTCAATTGTTGATCTCCCCCCGCCGTGGCTTGCTTGATTGCGTCATAGACCACCTCAGCCGGAATCCTCCGAGGTAACGCACGACTGAAATTACGACGATCATTCGCATTCGTCTCGTTGGGTTTCCAGCTCCGCTGATACGCATCACTCATCACGATTTGTCGGTGAAGCCATTTCATATCGTAACCCTGACGAATAAATTCCTGAGCGAGCCAATCTAAAAGCTCGGGGTGACTGGGTGGATTCGCAGGGGTGAACTGATCGGGAGGATTTACGATTCCGGTGTGAAAATAGCTGGCCCAAACACGATTGACGAATGCTCGGGCGAACCAAGGATTGCCTGGGTCACGCATCCAATCGACGATAGGCTGCCGGGGATCCGCACCCGCGTTCAACGCGACGCGACCACTTCGAAGTAGCTCCAGCGATTGTTCTTCACCCAGAGCGGTCCGCCGTTTTGTTCGGGTCACCACATCGAAAAAACGAGAGAATTGACTGAAATCCGACCGAGTCCATTGATCAAAGGGGTGTTTATGACATTCCGCACACTGCAACTGTATTCCAAGGAAGGCATGGGCGACGGACATCGCCGTATCCTTTGGTTCTTTCAGACTTTGCCGCGTCCAAAAGTGGGGCATGCTGTCGCCACGTCCGGCTAAATCCGCCAACATCAATTCGCTAACCAGCCGATCGTAGGGAACGTTCGCCTCGACTCGCCGGTAGATCCATTGATACCACTCGGTCGCCTTGACATAGCCACCCTCCTGAGCGACTTCCAAGAGACTTTGGATCGACTGCGGATTGCAACCGGTAAAATCGCAGAGTTTATTGGCCCACCATGCTGAGTAAGTCGTGCGGTCAAGAAGCTCTTCAATTTTTCGTTGCCTTTTCCCTTCCTTCTCGTCGGCGAGAAATTCCTGAACCTCGTCGGGTGTCGGTAAAGAACCGGTCATATCGATGCTTAACCGTCTCAAAAATTCTGCATCAGTGCACAATTCCGATGGTCTTATGGCAAGCTTCTGAAGCTTATCGTTGATAAAACCGTCAACAGGGTTTGCAGGTCTCGCATCGGGCCCCAGTTCATTTCGCCCGGCGAGCGTCATGTCCACCGAATTAAAGAAGGGGCGAACCACGGGAATAGCCGTGACCCCATTGTCATAGAAAGCAACCACATGGGTGTCGCCGCACCCCGTCGAATTGGCGGAACCAAACTCATCTACAGTGACGACCGCGTCGTCGTTGGTCTGAAAACGCGTCAAGCACGTCACATCCTCAAACGTCCCGTCGCTCCACTCCGCAACAATCCGGATTTGTTGGTTCGAACTGGATTCTGTGAACCGAATCTCTTTGGGTTCAACATGCAACTCCACAAGAGACTGTGCCGGGTTAACCGGGATCTGATCCGCGTCGTCGGGCCACGGCGCACCGAGATCAATCCAACGCGCGATCACCCCGATTTTTTTCGAATCCAACTTTCCGCTGGGAGGCATCTTGGCCACGCCGTCCACGTGTGCCATCGCCTTCCATAGCAAGCTTTCTGAGGCGCGACCCGGGACGATCGCGGGTCCCGAGTTTCCACCCGCCCTCAACGACTCCAAGGAGACCAGAGAAAGGCCGCTCTCCCGCTGTTCAAAACCATGGCATTCAAAACAGTGATCTTCCAGAACAGGAAAAACTTCCTGACGAAAAAACTTCGCGTGATCATCGGAGACCTCCTCTTCGGTTGAAACCATCGTCGACGCAGCCTCTACCCCGGCCGCGCCAGACTCAATCCAACGAATGAGGACATTTTCCTCCCAAGAGCCCGGCTCAAATCGCAGACCGCCCTCATGATCCACCCGCTCGGTCGGCTTCAGAATTGCCAAACTTTGGGCTGCCTTATCGATGTCGATACGGGAGTTGTTTCCGGAAGAATCGCGGCCATGAAGTGACTCGTGATCTGCTTCAAAATCAAACCCAAACAGCGAAAGGCGAAACCCACCCTGACCCTGAAAAGAGCCGTGGCATTTCGCCGAGTTACACCCCAACTTTCCCAGAAGCGGGACGATATGCTTCTGAAAATCAGGTGTTTCCGTGGTCTGTTTTGCAGAAAACCGCTCACGAACACTGGACACGATCTTCCGAGGTTCGAGGGACTCTTGGGCAACTACCCCGCAAGGCGTCACGACAAGCTTCACCACAACAAAAAGCAGGCAAAAAGATTTGCAAATTTGTATCACCGACTTACCCTCAATCACTCGTCGATCTTTTCGAGCAAACTCGTGACCGTCATGGCATCACTCTTGACGTTTGGGTGAGAGACACTCACCCGAATCTTGTCACCTTGTTTCAGCTCGGCATAGGCATCTTTGTGTTGGTCGAAGAACCCGGCAATCCTTAAACGACTCCCAACAATCGATTTCTCATCCTCGGAGTCGCTGCTCGCGGAAGGTTCTGCCTTGGCCACTTCCAATAACACTTCGTAGCCCGCCGACTCCACGATTTTGCCGGTCAACTTGCCATTGAAACCTCGAAACTGCTCGGGAGGGACCCCAAACGCGCTGGGTTCAAATGGGTCTGTTCGTTCCAAAACTTGAAATTTGTAGCCAAACCCCAACTGGTTTTTGGCCGCGTCATAGGAGCCTGTGCGGACCTTGATGGTCTCTCCACGTTTGATCGGCAACAGGTCATCGAGGAATTTCCCCGAAACACCAACCAATTTTAGTTTTTGTCCAACGAGATCCTGATTCAATTGTGAACGCTCACTGATCACGTAGTCCACCTCAATCTCCAGTTCACCGATTTCGATATCTTTCGACTTAAGTTTTCCAATCACCAGGGCGTAAAAATTATTGCCTCTCTTCCTTCCTTCCGTCTTCGTCCCCTTTGCCCCTGGCTTCGCTCCCTTGGAATCCGCGGAACCCATTTTTCCCTTGAGAAATTCAATCACTTGCGCTTTGGTTGCGTCTCCCGATTCGACTTTCTCGCGGATGACCGGATTATCTTTCAGCAGTTTCTCGTAAGCCGCATCCCAATCCTTCCCCACCTCTGCTGTCGGTTTTTGAGTCTTGGAGCTATTTCCTTTCATGGTTGCCAACAGCTTGTCTGCGTCATCCTGTGTAAGCTTGCCTGATTCTACGAGCGTCTGCAGTCTCGACTTAAGCTTCGAAAGGTCCTCTCCTTGCTTAACAGACTCTTTTCCTTGCTTAACGGACTCTTTTTTCTTACCTGGCTGAGTGCCTTTCCCTTTGACCTGTTTCATCCACGAAATGATCTGATCCTTCGTTGCATTTCCCGACTCAACCTTTTCCCGAACCGTAGGATCCGATTCCAGTAGCTTTTGATAGGCCGCTTCCCAGTCCACTTTCTCAGCATCTTGCGCTGAAACCGGAGACCACAATAGCAATACCAGAAGCCCAAAAAGTCTCATGTAACCCTGCATCATTCTTATTCCTTCAAAGCGTTAATTTCCAAGTCTGTGTATATTCGTCTTAACTTTCGTCATGGAATCCATATTCATACCGCCTTCTGCGCGGGCCTGAACGGCGTCTTCACGGATCCGTACTCATCGATCGCTCTCTTTTTCCGAAATGTTTGCTGCCGCGCGATAGAGGTCTGCTGCCTCCTCTCGCGTCAACTTCCCCGCCTTTACCAAGACCCTGAGATTCGCAACAAGCTCATCGAGTCTGGACTCTTTATCCGCCAACTTTGGCCTTTTAATTGGTGTGGCCTCTTCAGGATACACATCCTTCGCAATCTGTTCGGGTGTTCGCTTAAAACCTTCGGCCACGCAATAGAGATGGGTGGTTGATCGTAAAATCAATCCCGCGTGGGTGACTGCGGGGCTCGCGACGAAGCTCGCGTTCAGTTCGTTGCGGGCGATGACTTCCGGTTCCTCTCGAGTTGCAGGAAGGACCGTCACTTCGCCCTGCTTGCTGCTGAACAGAAGGTTGCCGTCAACGAAAACGGGAGAGGCCCAGTGATCTCCCCCGACTCGCATTTTCCAGATTTCATCTCCTGTCTTTGCATCAAGGCAGCGTGCAATTCCCCCCTTGTCCGTCACCATGAAAAGAAGGCCGTTCACCAGAACAGGGGAGGGAATGTTCGGCCCGCGAGTCTTCCAAACGATGTGGCTCTCTGTAACGTCACCAAGACCGTCAGGTCGGATCGCCATCAGTGAGTTATCGAGGCCGCTCGTAAAAACGTAAACAAGGCCATTTGAATAAATGGGCCGTGCTGCCACATTGAAGCCGCCGGGGTGCAAGGTGCGCCAAAGTTCCTCTCCCGTCTCCGGATCATAGGAGATGATCGCCTCCGCCGCGGGAGCGATGAGCTGGCGTTTTCCATCCACGTCGATCAATGTCGCTGTCGCGAACGCTTTCTTATTGTCGTTTGGTTTACCCCCTTTGTCGGACTGAATTCCACGGGCTCGAAGCGTCTTCTTCCAGTCGGTATCAACGTCTCGAGCAACCCTCCATTCCGTCTTTCCTGTATCCTTATCGAGCGCGACGAAAAATTGCTGGTCCGTCCCATCGAACGCGACATAGAGATTTTTGTCGTCCACAATTGGGGATGAGCCTTGCCGAACAGGTTGGTAAACCCGCAAATCACGTCTTGACCAGACGACCTCGCCGGAGAGGCGGTCAAGCCGAGCGATTCCTTGAGACCCAAAACTCACGTAAACACTATCCGACTCAACGACCGAAGTCGGCGTGGCAGGACTGTTCAAGTGCGGCGAATCGTAGATGTACTCCGCATCCAACAGGCGTTCAACCATGTCGAAAACCTTGATGTCCTTTTTGATTTTCCCACTCTGCAAATCTACGCAAAGGGCCCGTAACTCTTTTTTCCGATCATCGCCGACCGTAATCCAAATCTCATCCTCCCAAACGACCGGCGAGGACCAGCCCGAATCCGGGATCGCGATCTTCCAGCGGATATTGTCCCCCTCGGTAAAATTAACGGGCAATTTGTCTTGATCGGAGATACCATCGCCCGAAGAACCACGAAACTGGTTCCAGTTTTGCCCGAGAAGGGAGGCCGGAAAGACCAGCCAAAACAAGGCATAAAACACCGAGCTGTTCCGATAAATCATAGTTCTTCGCGGTCCCCTCGGACCTGCCCTTTCGTTACGGTGAGCGTTCACCACGCAACAACTCAACACTGTTAATCTCAAGTTTAGAGTCGAAGTCAGACGCCGAACACCAGCAATCCCTGAGCTCAAGGTGACCATTGAAATCCGGCACCTTGGACTCGCCCACCAGGTCTGCGACCGAGAGGGAAACTTCGAAATTACCATCATCACTCTGGAATTCGTCGACATCAATCTCTTTATAGATCTTCCCTGCGAATCCGCCTTCGGCGTTGTAGACCGTCAGGCCCACCTCAATTGGTCCCTCGCCGTAAAATCTCCCACAGACATTCAATCTGGATTCGGGGGAGATTCTTACCCTCGTATCCAAGGAGTCCACCCTCAGGTGAACCAGCAGCCCCAACGCCGTGGGTAAGGCCCAAACCGAGCCGTCCGAGTCGTCCAAACTCACTTTGGCTTTGTATTCTTTGATCGCATCCGTCTCCGACATCTGACCCACGCGGACAAGCTCTTTTAGACGACGTCCAAGTTTCGCATTTTTCGTCATCCATTTTCCACGAACCACATCCGTGTACAGGTTGCTAGTCCAGACCCGCTCGGCATCGCGACGCTCGCGTGGTTCAAGGACCGAGGTACGATCCATCGACGCGAAAATCTCCTCCGCGGCCGTGACACCCACTTCCTGACCATCAATATTTCTTTTGAATTGAACCTCACCCTGATTCACCACAAGTCGAGTATCTTCCTCTTGAGCGTCGACATCGAATCGAGTCCCGACCACCCGGAGACTCGCGGCCGGGGTGTAGACCAACATCGGTGCCTGTTTTGGCTGAGGTCGAACGTTCGCCGAAAATCGCCCGTAGCGCATATGCAATATTTTCTGACCACGATCGGACATCGTGACTAATGAAGGTCCAGCAAACGTGAGCCGCGTTCCGTCTTTACAGACCAGCTCTACCCAAGCGTCCATCGATTGCGTCTCCAGGGTACCGCCGTCAAAGGCTTGCCCTTGACTCACGCTCCGCATGATACCGCTTTGATCTGTCCACCGAACGACTCCCTCAACCTGCACCACGCGGGCGAAATCTCCCGCTCCGTCCAACAGCCAAGATGGAACCCTGAACAAGATCAAAACCACCGCAGCAACGACACTGGCCAAAACAACAGATCGTGTACGATATTTCAAAACGCCTTTCACCGGAAACTTAGGTGATTCGGCTCTTTCATCAGCCGAAATTGGTGTTTGCCGGTAAAGGCGTGAGTCGGGATACTCCGTCGTCAGTCGACGCATCGTTTTCTCGGTAAAATCACGAGCGGCGAGTGAGGCCAATTTGTCCTCTTCTTTGGCCCTCAATTTCAAAAGTCGATGAACTTGATAGTTCGAGATGTGCGAATTGAAGGTCGCTTCATCCGCATCCAAAAGCCGATCCAGTTCGTCCTGACTCAGCTCTTCAAATCTACCCTCCAGGAATTCGATCCAGATTGTCTCGAAGTCATCGTTTCTATTCACGAAAATCCTCTGAGTGAGATATGCGTGTTGAAATGCACGTGTGCAGCCGACGCCGAATACGCCACAAATCCTTTTTGATCGCCGTCAAAGAACGCCCTCGCCGAGTTGCCATTTCAACCAATGGAATACCTTCATCGTACCGCCACCGAACCAGTTCTCGTTCAGGCTCCCGGAGCCGGTCGAGGCAATGCTCCAGATACTCGAGGCGATTATTCATAATCAAAAAGGTCGTCTCCTTCTGACGATCAACCTCTCGGTGAAGCAATTCTGCAGCAAACCGATTTCGGTTGCTCGCCTGTCGACGAAGTCGCGAAAGTTCGGTCATCAGCTGAAAACGGGCAATGGAAAAGATCCATCCCCCAAAATTCGAGCCTGGTTCATATTCGTGAAGTTTCGAATAAGCGGTCAAAAACGCCGCCTGCAATACGTCGTCGATATCGACAAAC
>JAKVCA010000064.1 GCA_022448315.1 Pirellulaceae bacterium
CCGGGGCCAAGGTCACACCTGAGGTAGTGATGGTGAAACGGGATGGACAGGTGGCTTACCGCGGAATGATCAATAATCTTTACGTCGGTTACGGAAAGAAACGCAGATCCGCGACGGAACATTACCTCAATGATGCCTGTGCAGCGATTCTCGAAGGAAAACAGCCACCCGTCACCGCGACGAAACCGATCGGCTGCTTCATTTACTATCCGCCTGAAGTGGAGAAGGGAAACGAAGCAAAGTAGGCGAGCGGCAGTACGACGACTCGCCTTTTTCTCAACGGGATCGACAATGCGCAGGCTCTTTGGCCCTTATTTCTGATCCGAGTCGGGTTGGTCCGAGCCCTGATCAGACTTCGACGACGGTTCAGTTTTCTCATCGCCCTTGGATTTCGGCTTCGGGTGATCGGCGAAGAAATCGAAGATTTCATCGAAATACTCAAAGGCAACGGTAACGTGACCGCCGCCTTCGACCTCGATGTAGCGATGCTCCATTTCCAAAGCTTTCATCTGCTCGATCCACCGACGTGTGCCGCGCACAGGAACAAGTGAGTCTTTGTCCCCCTGGATCACAATCGCGGGGATCGCTTTTGCGGATTCCAGTCGGCGTGTATCGCTCCAGATAGCGGGGGCGACCGGAGCGATGGCCGCCCAGATGTCGGGATACTTCATCGCAAAATGCAGCGTCCCGCCACCACCCATGGAATGGCCGTAGAGATAAATTCTTTGCCGATCGATGTTGAAGTCTTTGAGAACGATCTCAAGGACGTTCATCACATCTTTTTCACTGAGTTCCCCGAGATTCTTGGGGTCGCTGCCTCGACCGCCTCTCGTGCCGCGGCTACCGTACCAGCCGCGAGAGTTGTAGCCCATTGGAGCGGCGATGATGTAGCCGTGTTTTTCAGCCCGCCGAGTGAAACCTGGATAGCTGAGAATCTGACGCGGACTGCCATACAGGCCGTGAAGCGCGATGATCAATGGAGCGGCGTTGGTCTTGTCGTAAGTCTTGGGAACGTAAAGCGAATACTTCATCTCCTTTTCAGCTTCTTTGAAGTCGTAGGCTCTTTGGAAAACTCTCCCCTTGGTGAGCTCGGCTTCTTTGTTCTCTTCGTTTTCATCCGAACGCGCGTTGGAGACCTTCGGAAAAGAGACGAACGTCTCCTGCATCGAGGGAACGGGCAATTCGTTTGGGTCCCATCGGAGGACAGCTGGCACGGTACGAGTATTCGATTCAGCATCGACCGGAGCAGAGAGGCTTTGGCCAAATGCCACTGCACACGGAATCAACCCCACCAGGGCGACCCAAGCAACGATAGGGTATGAGGCAAAAGGGTGACGTTGATTCGCTTGACTTCGGTTCATCAGAGTGATTCTCTTTCAGGTTTCATGACGGATGACGCTGTTGCCGAAAGCCCGACACTGGGGCGTGAGATTTCCAACTTACGGGGTACTATACCGGTTTTGAGATGAGTGGGCAGTCAATCAAATTCGAGGAATTGACTTAACGCGAGTCGCGTCGGCCGTGGTGTTGCGCCCTTCTTGGGTCGTAATTTTGGGTCGTGTTGGTCCGAAATGCATCGCTTGACGCGATGACAGTGGTCTTCGGTCATCGGCAGAAGCAATGGATTCTCAAACGGGAACAAGTGACTCCCGCCGCCCCAAGCTGTCGTGCGGGTCGGAAACCTAGTGACACATGTTGTTCGCAGGGAATGTGTCAGTTTGTAACAAATTTGCGGGTGAACTTGCCAATTATTCGCCAGCATGGGACGGTATTCGTGGGGTGGCTTGGACTATACTAGACTGGCGGCGGGAAGCCGTTATTCTGGGTAGGTTGATGTCGCAGGGGACCGCTGACTTTCTGACCCCAGGCGTTTGAAGTCCATTGACGTTCGCAGGGCTTATTGGAATCTGCTCACAGAGGAGTTTGAGGATGTTGTCCTCTCCGATCAAACCGATCCTAACCTCATTTTTGATGGTGATTGGCCTTGTGTCGCTGGCCTACGGCCAGCCTCAACAGCAGGGTCGGGATTCTCGCCCTGACTTCGATCCGCGTCGATGGCTCGAAAACCTCGACAAAAACAAAAATGGCAAGCTTGATCCCGAGGAATTGACTGGCCGAGCCCGCGAATTTGCAGCACCGAAATTGAAAGAACTCGGATTTAATCCGGATGCCCCGATATCGATCAAGAAGATTTCAACGGCGGTGGATAAGGCTCGTGCAGCGAAAAATGCACCGCCACCATCCGTACCGGGTTTTGGTATCCAGCCGGAAATGTCGTTGGTTCCCGGATTTGACACTGAATTGGGGAGTGCGTTGGCCGGAATCGGGACACTGGAGGAGCGTTACGATCCTCGAGTCCTGCAACGGCTTCAGCAGACGCTGGACCGATATGACAAAAACAAGGACGGGATTCTCGATCAGCGAGAAATTTCCGAGGCAAAATGGATTTACGGAGATCCCACCAAAAATGACCTGAATAAAGACGGCATTCTTACCAAGACCGAGTTGGCGGAACGTTATCTGACGCGCGAGAAGTACGAGAAAGACGAGCGGAAGAAGGCGGAAGACCGGTTGTCGGACCTCTACAAAAAACCTGAGGAGTGGAAGAAACGCTGGGAAAGAGCCAACGGCGATGAGAAACGCCGGATGGGGGATTATTGGAAGAAACAGTACGATAAGTTGGAAGATGACGGAGCCCGAGAGCGAACCCGAGCCGCATTTGGCCTTGGGGGTAGAGATTCCAAAGGGGAGTCTTCATCGAAGGGTGATCCTCGTCGTCGATCTTCATCGTCCTCCCAGAGATCGTCCTCTCAAAGATCGTCGGGCGAGGGTGACGACGCCAACAAGCAACGACGAGTTTACCAGCATAACTCTGTTCGTGACAAACTGGAGGCGCAGGGAGTTTCGGGCGGTTTCATTGACAAGGATGCAAATGGAGATGGCCAACTTCAAATGAGCGAATTTGAGACGCGCTGGACCTCCAGAAAACTGGCAGACTTCGAAAAGCTTGACACCAACGGCGACGGTGTCATCTCGCCGCAAGAGTGGCTTGGCTCAGAAGATTAGGCGCTCGCTTACACCAACGAACGTTTGTTGAAAGCGATACTCTGCGGCCGTTTTGAACCTTGAACGATGACTTGATACGGTTTGCCTTCGCGATCTCCACGCAGCGGATTAAGGCCTCATGGGAATCGACCATGAGCATCTCAAGTACAGTTTCAAAGGCCTCGATTCTGGGCTGACAAGAGTCAAGTTAGCTCAAATCCTCACAGCAATCGCTTCCTGATGTGCCCAGGAAAACGATTGCTTGGCAACGGTATCGCAACCGCGCGACGGCCGAGGCTCTACCTCCGGTTTGAATCGGCGAGACGAGGTGGCTAACGCCGCTTGTGACTTTTCCAAGTGCCACCATACTGGTAGTGGACGTTTCCCGGGCGAACCTCCTCAAGACACGGTCGGCAAAGAAATTCCCAGTCGCCAGCAAGTTGATGCTTGACCCGATACAGCACGGGGAATTCTCTCTGGCACCTGCCGCAGGACTTGCTTCGAACTCGCGAAGCCCGTTGAGAACCATTTTCGATCAACATGCTTCAACCTCTCTGCCACTTTGCCCGAAATCGACGGGTGCCGGTCAATTGTCTTTTCCGACACTGAGCCTCATGTTTCGTCCATCGACCTTGGGTCCGCTTTCGCCACATTTTAAATGAACTCGGCTTCATTTCCCGCCTCATCAAGTGGATCACCTCGCCTGGCGTCAGGCCGAACTGAGTTTGAATCGCGTCGAAGCTTGTGCGGTCTTCCCACGCCATCATGATAATTCTGTCAATCTCTTCCGCCTTGACCTTGGTGTCTGCCTTACTCATCCCAGACTCACCTTCTGTTGAAATGCCACTTACGGGTGGATTCCCGTTAAACGTGGGCGTAATTAACGGACCATGAGGCTGCGATCGAGCGGTACTGTTGTCGTCTTATTTCGTGTTCGAGCAAAAAAGTCCCACCTTCATCGTGCGGATAGAGGAACCATTGGATGGCCAATCAACTGGTTTGGTTCAAACGCGATCTTCGTATTCATGACCACGCACCGCTATTGAATGCGACAAAACAGGGGCCGTGTTTGTGCCTCTATGTTTACGAGCCCGAGTTGATCCAGGCGCCTGACTTCGATAACGCCCATCTTCAGTTCATCAACGATTCGCTCCGCGAGTTACGCCATCAGCTTCGGAAACTGGGCGGCGATCTCATGATTCGTGCCGGGCGAATGCCAGATGTTCTCGGTAAGATTTGCGAACAGCACGACATTTCAAAAATCTGGGCCCATGAAGAGACTTACAATGGGGTCTCTTACTCGAGGGATCGTCGTGTTCGAGCTTGGACAAAGTCCCATGGGGTCGAGCTTCAGGAAGTGCCGAGTAACGGGATCGTTCGCCGACTCAAGAGTCGAGATGGCTGGGCGAAACAATGGCAGCAACGCATGCTTCAGCCGCAAGCAGAGCCGCCTTCGCGGATTGACCCTATCTCATGCACGAATCCGGGCGAGATCATGTCGGCCAAGGAGCTTGGACTGAGCCCAGTGTCGCAACGAGAGGTCCAGAAGGGTGGAGAATCGTCCGCACATGCCTGCCTCGACTCGTTTTTGCATACTCGAGGAACGCGTTACCGGACTGAAATGTCGAGTCCCGTGACGGCTTATCACGCTTGCAGCCGAATCAGTCCACATCTCGCTTTCGGAAATATCTCGGTTCGTACGGTTTACCAGCGTGCAGTCGATCGAGTTTCGGAGCTGCGAGCCAAGCGAGCGGACAAGCCAGATGCCCGCGATTGGTTGAACTCTCTTTCTTCATTCCAAGGACGGTTGCGTTGGCATTGCCATTTCATTCAAAAAATGGAAGACGAGCCGGAGATCGAATTCAAAAACATCAATCCGGCATTTGACGGAATGCGGGAGTCGGAATTCAATCCGAAATACTTTGACGCCTGGTGCGAAGGCCGCACCGGCTATCCTCTGGTTGATGCTTGCATGAGAGCTTTGCAACGAACTGGCTGGGTCAACTTTAGAATGCGGGCGATGCTCGTTTCCTTTGCTTCCTATCATCTCTGGTTGCATTGGCGCCAGCCTGCACTGCATCTCGCCCGATTGTTCCTCGACTACGAACCGGGAATTCACTACAGTCAGATCCAGATGCAATCGGGTGTTACGGGTATCAACACAGTGCGGATCTACTCGCCGATCAAGCAGGCACAGGATCAGGATCCGTCAGGCGATTTTATTAGGCGTTGGGTTCCCGAACTTGCGGATGTTCCGGACAAGCATCTCGCAGAACCCCACAAGATGAACTCCATGGAGCAAACCTTATTTGGCTGCACGGTGGGAACGGATTACCCTTTCCCGATTGTGGACCATGCAACCGCAACGCGGCAAGCAAGAGAACGCATTTTCGAAGTCAAGAAGACCCAGCAGGCAAAAGACGAGTCGAAACGGGTTTATCAAAAACATGGAAGTCGACGTCGTCCTCGTCGTGGCAAGCGGAGCATGTCCCATTAAGGCGTCGATCGTCGCACCGAGGAGTAAGGAATGGCGGAAAAGAGTCGCTGGAGTCTTGTGAAAACAAGGTCGGTAAGGCAATTTCGAACGGTCAACCTGCTGGAAAGAACTTTCCGGCACGAACCGAGTGGTCGAGAACGGGCCTACGCGGCATGTGAGTCATCCGATTGGGTCTTCGTCATTCCCATCACCAAGGAAAACGAGGTGGTCCTGATTCGCCAGTTCAGGCACGGTCGGCAACAAGTTGTGCTGGAGTTGCCCGGAGGGATTCTCGAGCATGGCGAGTCGCCGATGGAGGCCGGAATTCGCGAACTTCGTGAAGAGACAGGATATGCGTCAGACCGTATTCAGATGGTGGGACCATTGTTGCCGAATCCTGGGTTGAATACGGCCGTTTTTCATGTGGCCGTCGCCTGGGATGCCTATGTCGCTCAGCCTCCGTCACCTGAACCGCTCGAAGAGATTGTAATGGAGCTCAGGCCACTTCAGGAAATTCCCGAGATGATTGTCGGTGGTGAACTGAATCATGCAATGTGCGTGGCGGCGTTCGCGTCAGCAGGTTTGCTTGGTGGTGTCGAAGGAAGTGGAGGTTGAGTCGTGGATTACGAAGCGGTCATGGCCATGTTGGTTCAAAAGTGTCAAGAGGAGGCTGGATCACCTTTTATGGCTGCGATCTTCGACGAGCGTCTGGGCGAGATTTTGGCAACCGGCAGGAATGCGTCTCGCATCGACAAAACTCGGCATGGCGAAATGGAAGCCATCGCTGAGGGGGTTCGCCGGGGCATTTCGAACTGGAGTGAGCTGACGCTTGTAACCACCGCTGAACCGTGTTGCATGTGCCAGGGTGCCATATTGTGGACGGGATTCAAACGCGTCGTTTATGGCACTTCAATCACCACATTATCGGAACTGGGTTGGCGGCAAATCCAATTGTCTGCGGCTGCCGTCACCGCGAAAGCACCGTTTGCTTCCTGTGACATTGTCGGTGGCGTTCTGCGATCTCAATGCGATCAACTGTTTGTTCGCCAAGGCTAACTCAGGTTGCGCGTGTCATGATTTTCGCCAGCCAGGGGGAACGGAGGGGCATCAGCAAGAGTGCCCAGCCACCCGATACGATCAGGATTTCAGGACACTCGTTCCAATCGAGGGGTTGCCATGGTTTCAACGTTGCAACAGTTTTTGGAATCATCATGCAAACGAGTGGGAGGATTAGGTAGAACAAGAGGTTTAACGCCGTCACCATGGTCCCCGATAGTATCGCAATCAGAGGGTAACCACCCGCGGCCAAAACCGCTGCAACTCGACTGGCATTAAAGAACATGGCATCGTGACTCGATGTGATTAACGCTCAATTGTCGTCGGAAAAGCATAGTCCGTCAGCAAGTTGAACGCATATCGGTGGGACAGGCTGCCATGTGAAGTTCTTGGGTCGACGCGTCACAGCTCATTTATTTCAGTGCCATACTAAACTCACCGTACGCCGATTTTTCAGCTCGTCTGTCCAAACTGAAGACCGGAACGACGGTACAACGCGGACCGCAGGATCAGATGCGGCGTCCCAAAAAGGAGTGAGGTACCCCGCGTTGACAACGTGAACTTTCAGAGTTTCGACTCGACACTTCATCGTCGGGGAATGCAGAGAGAAAAGGGTCGGAACCTCGTTTTTCTAAGTGGTTTCATTGGACAAGTGATTGCCACCGGAACCGGACGGTTTGTGAAAGGGGCGTGGGCGTCGATGCGGTGACGCCACGGACAGTTTTGCCTTCCTGCTTTTAATGATGGATCTGAACATGAAATGGTTTGTTTTAGCGGTATTGAGTAGCCTCTCGTCGACGTCGGTTTGGGCGGATGACTGGCCCCAGTGGCAGGGTCCTGAACGAACAGGAATGTCGAAGGAGACCGGTTTGATGAAGGCTTGGCCGGAAGACGGTCCCGAATTGGCTTGGCGAGTGGCGGACCTCGGAGGCGGCGATAGTGCACCGGCCATTGCGTCGGGAATGATCGTTGGAATGAGCAATCGCGGTCAGGAACAGGTGGTTTGGGCGTTATCTGAAGAGGACGGCGAAGAACTCTGGGTTTCAAAGATTGGACCTGCGGTGGAGCAACGCATGCGACAGTCCAAAGAGGGACCGGGCGGAACGCCCACTGTCGACGGCGACTTCATTTACGTGGTTGGAATGGGGGGAACTGTCGCGTGCCTGCGGTCGGAAAATGGCGAAGTGATTTGGAAGCGAAGCCTGACCGAAGATTTTGGTGGGATCGTACCGGTTTGGAGTTACCGCGAATCGCCACTGGTGGACGACGATCGAGTGATCGTCACTCCGGGTGCGAGTGATGTCATTATGGTCGCGTTGAACAAGGGTAACGGAGAAACGCTCTGGACTTCCCAGTTCCCACAGGAAGAACCTGCGGGGAATGAGGATGCGGATAATTCCTCGTCGGAAAGAGGAAGAGGTCGTTTTCGAGGTCGATTTTCGGAGGCCGCTTATTCCTCAGCGATTGCCATCGAAGTTAAAGGTCAGCGACAGTACGTGCAAATGGTGGGGACCGCTTTGATTGGAGTGGCGGCAGAGAGCGGTAAATTTTTGTGGCAGTATCAGGCACCTGCAAACCGTATGCGCATCAACTGTTCAACGCCCCTCTATCAGGATGGACTCGTCTTTGCATCTTCGGCCTATGGAAACGGGGGTGGTGCGGTTCGCCTTGAGGTCGCCGCCGATGGAACCTGGCAGGCAAACGAGGTCTATTTTACCAACAAGATGCAAAATCATCATGGCGGAATGATTGTCTATGAGGGTTGCCTTTACGGAGCCAACGGTGGGAATATAGGAGGGTTCATGGCTTGCCTTGATTTTCAAACCGGCGAGGTCTTGTGGCGGGATCGCGACGCGCCCAAGGGCTCGATCGCCTTCGCAGATGAGCGTATTTATCTTCGTTCGGAAGACGGAACCATGGTTTTGATCGAGCCAAATTCAGAGTCCTTCATCGAACGCGGGCGATTTGAGCAACCCGATCGCAGTTCAGCTCCTGCTTGGGCTCACCCAGTCATCGCGAATGGCAAACTTTACGTTCGTGATCAGGACAATCTGTTCTGTTATGACGTTCAAGCGAAATGAGAGGAGGGATCGCGACTTCGAAGAGGTGGTGTAAGCAACCTACTTCAGACTCTTCACTGACCACTCCCCGAGCCCCTGCCGAGATATCGGTGGGGGCTTTTTCTATGCCACCGAAAAATATCATTCGGAAATCTTTGGCAACAAAGTGCACTTGCGAATGATGCTAAAGCGATGGTGTCGATTTTCTTTGGGGACCTGAGTACATCAGACGCGCAGTCGCGTTATCGTGTTGCACTCGAGTGGATCGCAGCGTCAGCGGCGAGCGCACGCGGGGCTTCTTAAATTGTCTTCTTTTTTGACCTCCGTGGCCCGGCGGCAATTATGAGTGGTTTAAAATGCGGGCCTGCGTATATACCCACCTCCACGTCCACCACCTGCCCTGACCACGAGAGACAATCTATGAGTAGTGACACCTCTTTGCCTGAACTCGGTGACCAAGAGCGGGCGTCGAAGCTTGTTGAGGCCTGTCAGAAAATCCGCAATCAGGTATCAAAGATTGTTGTTGGCCAGGACCAGGTCGTTGAGGAGTTGTTGATTGCCATTCTTGCTCGTGGCCACTGTTTGCTTGAAGGTGTGCCCGGTCTCGCCAAGACGCTCATGGTACGTTCGCTGGCCGAAGCGATGGATTTGTCGTTTCAGAGGATCCAGTTCACACCTGACCTGATGCCAGCGGACATTACGGGTACCGATATCATCCAGGAGAATCGCGAGACAGGTCATCGTGATCTGGTGTTTGATAAGGGGCCGATCTTTACGCAGATGCTCCTTGCCGATGAAATTAACCGAACGCCTCCAAAGACCCAAGCGGCATTGCTGGAGGCCATGCAGGAGCATGAAGTGACGGTTGGGGGGACCACTTACAGGCTCGACGAACCCTTCTTCGTTCTGGCGACGCAGAATCCTATCGAACAGGAGGGAACTTATCCGCTTCCTGAAGCACAGCGAGATCGATTTCTGTTCAACGTGATAGTCGATTACCCAAGTCGTGAACAGGAATCCGAGATTATTGATCGGACCACTTCGACGCGTACAGAAAAGCTCGCGGCGGTCGTTACTGGGGATGAGATCATAGAATGCCAGAACACCGTCCGAATGGTCCCGCTTCCTGATCACGTAAAAAATTACGTTCTGGATCTGGTCCGGTCAGCCCGACCCAAGGATCCGACGACCGCCGCGTGGGTCCGTGATCTGATCGATTGGGGACCCGGCCCTCGGGCCTGCCAGCAATTGGTTCTCGCGGCGAAAGCCCGAGCGCTGATGCAGGGTAGGTTTCACGTCACTCTCGAAGATGTCCAGGCGTTGTCACAACCGGTTCTACGCCACCGGATTGTTCCCACGTTCAATGCAGAAGCCGAGGGGATTGCGGTCGAAGAGATTGTGCAGCGTCTGCTTGACGCCATGCCGAAGTCGGTGACTCAGAGCTTGTAGTTTGTTTTCTATGCCGATTTGCGCGTTCCATGCGGTTGCCAGACGAAATCGACGTTTTCGCCCGCCTCTATGCCCGCCTTTTTACCCGCCGCCTTCAACCCCTTTGAAGCCAGATGACCCACGTATCCAAGCTGTTGTCTTCCGGTGACATTGCCAAGTTTCAGAACCTTCAGGTTTTTGCTCGGCAGGTGGTGGAGGGATTTTGTACAGGGCTGCACCGGTCGCCACATAAGGGCTTCAGTGTCGAGTTCAAGGAGCATCGACAGTATGTCCCCGGAGACGAAATCCGGAGTATTGACTGGAAACTTTATGGAAAAACCGATCGACTTTACATCAGGGAATACGAGGAAGAGACGAATCTCCGCTGTACCTTGCTGCTCGATTCCAGCGGCTCTATGGCGTATTGCGGCTCGCGCAGCGAGGGGGTGAGCAAGCATGATTATGCGGTTCGGACCGCCGCTTGCCTCGCCTACTTGATGTTGCAGCAGCAGGACAGTGTTGGGTTGGTGACCTTCGACACCAAGGTGCGCGATTACGTTCCGCCTCGCGCCCGCCCCAAACATATGGTTGCCCTGACCGATGCCTTGCAGAAAACCCGCCCCGCCGAGGAGACCGATCTTGGGGAGGTGTTTCATGAAATGGCAGCCAAGTTGCCTCGGCGTGGCCTGCTGGTGATTCTGTCTGATCTGTTCGGTGATGTGACTTCGCTCATGAAATCGTTGGCGCATTTCCGGCATGCGCACCATGAAGTGCTGATCTTTCAGATCTACGATCCGGATGAACTCGATTTTCCCTTTCGCCAATGGATGCAGTTTGCGTCGTTGGAGTCGGCCAACCATCGTCATATGGTGGATCCCGCCCAAATTCGAAAAGCCTATATTAAGAAGCTTGAAAACTACCAGGAAGAATTGAATCAGGGGTGCCGTCGGCACCGCATCAGTTTGATGCCGATGTCAACAGATCGGCCGTTTGCGGACGCCTTATCGGGCTATTTGGCCCAGAGGAGACGGACGCGATGACGTTGCTCAACCAGATGTTGATGTGGGGTGGGCTCGCTTTTGCAGTTCCTCTCATGATTCACCTTTTGAACCGGAGTCGATTTAAAACGGTGGATTGGGGCGCCATGCATCTTCTGGAGTCCGTGGTCAAGGTGAATCACCGACGACTTAGGCTCGAGCAATTGCTACTCCTGTTGGTCCGTTGCCTCATTCCGATCGTGCTCGCGGCTTGCCTGGCGAGGCCCGTGCTTACCGGATCGGGAACGTTAGAGGGTACGTCTCCGGTGTCGATGGTTGTCGTTGTGGATAACAGTTATTCCATGGATACCGAGAGCACGCGGGGATCCCGTCTTGAACAAGCACTAACGAGTGCGAGTGAGATCATTGAGGCGACCCAAAAAGGATCTGAAATTGCAGTCCTCTTTTCAGGGTCCACACCCACAAAACTATTAGACGGGCCCGCATTCGATTCGACGGTCGTCACGAGGCGACTCGCCGAACATCAGGGTGGCATGGGAGCAGCGGATTATGAAGGGACCTTGAGCGAAGCTTTGAGTCTCCTTGGCGAGATGAGCCATGCTCGACGGGAGTTGGTGGTGATCAGCGATTTCCAGTCGAAAGATTGGGACTCACTCGAAGGTGTGGAAACCTCGGCTCGTGAGATGATTGCCTCGTCTGAAGTGCCGATTCATTTGACGTTTCTACCGGTGGGCGAGGTGTTGGAAGACAATGTGTCTGTCGAGTCTTTGGAATACAGCCGCCGAGCTATCGGTGTCGGGCAACTTCTGAATCTGCGAGTTCACCTACGCAAGTGGGGACGCGTCGGCACGGGTACTCAAAATGTTCAATTAAGAGTGGATGGTGAGGTCCGGGGCCAGGCACAGGTTGAACTTCCTGGTGACAGTACAACTCAGGTCCTATTCCCCATACGTTTTGAAACCGCAGGGTCTCACATTGTCGAAGTCGAGGTGGTCGGCGATGATCGACTGCCGAGTGACAACGTCCTCAAGGCGTCGATCGACGTTTGGGGGGTGATGGAAGTGGTCCTTGTCGATGGTGCTCCGGCGTCGGAGCCATTGAAAGGAGAAACCGATTTTCTGGGTATCGCGTTGACTCCGCTGACTTTGGGGCGATTGCCGCTGGCAGACCTCGTTCAGACGCAAGTGGTGGACGCAACGGCCATCAATGGTCAGCTACTTGAGAACGCGAGAGTGGTGGTGCTGGCCAATGTGAGTCGGCTGGACGAATCACAACTTGAGTCACTGCGGTCTTTTGTTGAACGAGGAGGGGCGTTGCTGATCTCCCTCGGAGATCGAACGGACCTCAATTGGTATAACGAGCGGCTTTTTGATGCGGGCTTGCTGCCTCGACGCCTCGTGTCTTTGCAGGGAGGCAGTGGAGAATCCCAGCCCGATACACGGGCGATCACTCGGGTGATTTCCCAAAATTTCGAGCATCCAGCCCTGGTCTTTTTTAACGACCCCCAACAGGGAGATCTTTCTACGGCTTCCGTTCGACGCTGGTATACAACGGCTGAAGAGGATCGTGGATTGGAAGACACAACGAGCGTCATGGCATGGCTTGGAACGGGCGATCCTTGGCTGGTCGAAAAAACGTATGGCCGAGGTTCAGTCGTACTCATGACGACCGCTTGCGATTCGGATTGGTCTGACTTTCCGCTTCAACCTGTCTATGTCCCTTTGATGCAACAACTGGTCACGACCTTGGCCGCGACGGCGATTCCACCAAGAAACATCGATGTGGGTCAGCCCGCGATTGCCGTACTGGAGCCACTGAAGGAGGGCGACGCGGAGATTGATCAAGCGCTGGTGTTCATGCCCTCAGGAAAACAGCGCGCGGTTTCGGTAGAGACGGACGAGGCTCGAAGGCAAATTCGCTTTGACGCAACTCAACAGCCGGGCGTTTACGAGTTGACGACGCCTGGGGGTGAACTCCTGCATTTCGTAGCGAGGACAACGGCGGAGGAATCGGATCCCCGCTTGATGAATCAGGAGGAGGTCCAACGGAAGGCGCAGGATTTCGGAGGCCAAGTCATCGCATCCTCGGCAACGTACGTTGCGGAGGATCATCTGCGTCGGCATGGCCGTGAGATATGGAAATACCTTCTGCTGCTACTCGTCGGACTTTTGGGAATCGAGATTTTTTTCCAGCAACGATTTTCAGGAGTCAAATCATGACCAGCCTGCGGTTTGTCGGGGATTTGCCTCTCTGGGGCGGGCTGCTGATCGCTTTCGCGATTTGCGGGGTGGCCGTCCTGTATTACCGTCGGGAAATGGTTCAGCTGTCCCCCTGGCTGAAATTAACTTTGCCCACGTTGAGGGCGTTGGCATTCATGATGGCGATTCTGATGCTGACCGGGCCCGTTTTGCACCATCGAAAGATCGAGGGTGAATTGGGGCAAGTAAAGATCTATGTCGATGGCTCTGCAAGCATGGGCCTTCGTGATCCATCGATCCCTACCGATCGAAAGATTGCGATCGCCCGGAAACTGAAGTGGTGGGTCGGTGAGTCGGCGGACAACGCGCCTCGCGAGCGTGCGGACGCTTGGAGAAAAATCGCGGCCGATTTTGGCACCGAGCCGG
>JAKVCA010000065.1 GCA_022448315.1 Pirellulaceae bacterium
AGAAGCAAGCGTGCCATCGCCCTCCGAACGCGCTCGAATGTAACCGTGATTCTGCTCGTAAAACTCATTTGCATTCTTGATCTGCAAGGCATTGCCTGGATCAGTCAACGACAACTGAATCTCGTCAAAACTGCCTGCCGCGATGCGAAAATCATCAAACGCTTCGTTCAATTTCCGTCGCACCAAGTCATTTCTTCCGAACAGGTCGCGCAAGCTGCGAGCCGCGTCCACCAGAATCAGCGTCGCCGCGTAGGCGAGAGTAAATTCGCCAATCTGTTCACGTGATACTTTCCCGACTTCATTGCGAATCACTTGCACGATTTCAAGCAGCGCAGCTCTAGAGCGGTGGTAAGACACCCATAAATGTTCCACCTGCTCATCCTCGCTGGGTGAAAAATACCCCCTCTCACGTGTGTCAAAGGTGGACTGCAGATGTTTCGCCGCGTCGCGCAAAGTCATCATGTGGTTCGCGACATTCACCACGGTGCGCGCACCAGCCACGTCCACACCGTTGACAGAGACATCGCTCACCGATCGCTTACTCATTGAGTCTTCCACGCTACAGAATACGAATCCCCGACTTCGCCGCCGGACGAATGCCGCGTCACCCCAATTTAAGGGGCGCTTTTACAGAGACCGAACGCCTGGAATGGGTGCGCGAATCCGCCAAACTTTTCGCTGATCCGAGAATTAAACTTGAAAAACACATCTTTTGAGGGCGGAAAACGCCTCCCCGGTCCCCAGAACGCCATATCACGGTTGCTCGGTTTGAGAATCCGATCACATCACCCACCCAACGGTTCGTCCGCGACGTATAATCTGGGGCAGAAATCGAAGTCATTGAATTGAAGGCCCGAAGCGAACCCAATTCACCATCCGTAAGAACGAACAGTAACATGAAGCTTGCCCCTTTTTTAGCCGTCGGTTTGTCGTTGGTGATGACTGTCAGGACACCGGCTACCGAGAAACCGAATCTGGTCCTCATCATTGCTGACGACTGCACGTATCTCGATCTTGGCGTTTATGGAGGGCAGGCGAAGACACCCGCACTCGATCAACTGGCCGGGCAAGGAATGCAGTTCTCTCGCTGCTTTCAGGCGGCGCCGATGTGCTCTCCCACTCGGCACAATATCTACACGGGGATCTACCCGGTGAAGTCGGGCGCCTGGCCCAACCATACTCGGGTCTATCCGGGGACAAAGTCGATTGCGCATTATCTTCGGGACGCGGGCTATCGCGTCGCACTTTCCGGCAAAACCCATATTGGCCCCCAAGCCTCCTTTCCCTTCGAGTATTCCCGTGAGTTTCAATCCGCGGACCCTCATTCTGCCAAACCTTACCCGCAGATCGACAAACTGTTTACTGAGTCGAAGAAGTCAGGCACGCCATTTTGCCTCATCGCATGTTCCAACGAACCGCATACGCCTTACAGTAAAGGCGACGCGTCTGCCTATGATCCGAGTCGCCTCGAATTGCCGCCCACATTTGTGGACACACCTGAAACGCGAAATGAGTACGCAAAATACCTTGCCGAAATCACTTACTTTGACGCTCAGTGTGCCGCGCTGCTGGCGATGCTTGATCAACATGACCTTGCCAGCAACACGCTGGTGATGGTTGTCTCGGAACAGGGATCCGGCTTTCCGTTTGCCAAGTGGACTTGCTACGAACTCGGACTGACCTCAGGCATGATCGCGCGATGGCCGGGGAAAATAAAACCCAACTCAAAATCAGACGCTCTGGTCGAATACGTCGATATTACGCCGACATTTCTCGAAGCCGCTGACCTCGAAACTCCGAAGACCATGGACGGACGTTCTTTTTTGAACGTGCTGACGGGCGCTGCGACCGAGCACAAAACTTACACCTTCGGGTTGCATACCACCCGTGGAATCTTTGCCGGCTCAGAAAATTATGGCGTACGCTCTGCAGGAACGAAAACCCATCGATACATACGCAATCTTAATCACACGGAAATTTTCAAGAATGTCGTCACTCGCCCCGGTGGTGACAAAGCTGATTTCTGGATGTCCTGGATCGAGAAGGGAGCGACGGGCGATGCCCATGCAATCGCGATGACCGCGAGGTACCAACGCCGGCCCGCCGAAGAACTTTATGATGTCGAGAAAGACCCCCATTGCCTTAATAATCTGATTGACGATCCCAAGTATAAGGCGATCAAGTCGGAACTCTCTAAGCGACTGGATGCCTGGATGAAATCACAGGGGGATCAAGGGGCGGCGACCGAAGCGATGGCGCACACGCGTCACCGTGGTTACAAGGAAAACAAGCGAACGGTACCGAAGTAAGCAAAATCCATTCGAGGATTTTGGGATCCGCTTGCATGGAGAACGTCATGATCGCCCCGGCTTTCTTTGTTCCCGTCTCCGTGGACGCCATGGCGACCGATCTACCGCGGGTTCCCGCAGGCAAGCTTGCCAGGATGTGGATGTGGGACCTCACTTCCATTCGTGTTTTGAGAGGGAATCGATCGGTTTCTCAATACCCCGTTTTTTAATTTCGGACTACAATCCAATGGATTGGAAAATGTCGGAGCGTTTTTCGCTTTTGCTCCCATGCCTCACCCCTGATCGACTTGGAGAAATTCCATGCATCGTCCTGATTTACTGAACCGACGTCGACTGCTTCAGGGATCTGGACTGGCTCTCGTACTGCCGGCTCTGGAATGCTTGGGTGCTGACCAAAAAGGGCTTGGTGGTGCTCCAAGACGGTTGGTTTGTATTGGCAGCCACCTTGGATTTCACCCTGGAAACTTTTTTCCACAAGATGCGGGTCAGGAATACACGCCAACGTCGACCCTGAAGCCCCTCGAGAAACATCGTAAGAACCTGACCGTCTTTTCACACCTCGATGATGGACTTTCAGGAGGCCATCGGGCGGTGCAAGGGTTCTTGACGGGGATCAGGAAAGAAGAGGCTGCGGGATTTCCAGAGAAGAATATCTCGCTGGATCAGGCCGCCGCAGAACACGTGGGGAGTGCGACGCGATTCCCAGTGATCAACACGGCCATTGATGGCGGGACAGATATGTGTTGGACACGGGCTGGCGTCCACGTTCCCCCGCTGAGCAACCCCTCCAAGCTTTTTCAAGCCCTGTTTGTGAATACAAATGCCGAGGAACGCAAAGTACAACGTGCCCGTCTGTCTGATCGCGCCAGCACGCTTGATGCCCTGGTTGAATCGGCCAAAGCATTGAATGCGACATTGGGGGCTGCAGACCGCAACAAGCTGGACCAGTACCTGACATCGGTTCGTGATGTCGAACGCCGATTGCAGATTTCCCAAGAGTGGGTCGACCGGCCAAAACCGAAATCACCTATCGCTGACGTGCTTGATGAGAGCCGACCGCAAATCGACGAATTGGCCCTGCTCTACGATTTGATCACCCTCGCCTTGCAGACCGATTCGACGCGTGTCGCAACACTTGAGATCCCGATGCAGTTCCGTACCTCCGAATTGGACCTGAACTCCTATCACGGAATATCGCACCACAGCAAGTCAGAGGATCGAATCGGGCAACTTCAGGTCGTTGAATCCTTCTTTACGACCAAGCTTTCTGATTTTATGACCGGACTGAGTGAGGCGGGAATTTTCGATGACACCTTGATTGTCTTCGGCAGCGGCATGGGCGATGCCTCCGTTCACCACAATCGGGATCTGCCAGTGCTCCTCGCAGGTGGGGGCGTCAAACACCAAGGGCACGTAATCTGTCCCGGCGAGAAACATGAGCGCATTCCGCTGTCCAACCTTTGGCTGTCTGTATTGCAGTGGTTCGGAGCCGAGGTCGATCGGTTTGGCAGAAGCACGAGTACATTTTCAGCGATGGACTTGGGGTAGTCCCATGACGCGGCAGTGCTCGCGCAAACCATGGGACCTGAGCAACGTTTTCTGGTCTTCGCCTTGACGCTCCGTTTACGGAGAGGAAGCGAATGGCCCTTTGAGAAATGATAAATCACTGATGAGAAATTTATTTCCCCATGCAACGGCAATTCTGCTCTCAGTCGTTGCCGTTGCTGATGCGAATGAAAGCACGCAAAACTTCCTGAAGGAAAATTGCATACGCTGCCACGGCAGCCAGACGCAGAAAGCCGATCGCCGCTTTGACGACCTGCCCAACGTCATCCAGAATCTGACCGATCTGGAGCGTTATCAAGAGATTGTGGATCAGCTGAACCTTGAGGAGATGCCGCCGGAAGATGAGCCTCAGCCTACTGCCGGTGATCGTGCGAAAGCGATCGCTCAATTGACCGACATGATCGGCGAAGCTCAGGCTAGGCTAAAAGATTCTGGTGGGCACAGCGTGCTACGGCGTCTGAATTCCTGGGAATATCGGCATACGATCGGTGACTTGCTTGGGTTGAACGTTGAGGCCTGGAATCCAACCGAGAATTTTCCTGCGGAGGTAAAAGTAGAGGGGTTTGACAACGTCGGTGCAGAGTTGGTCACTTCAGGGATGTTGCTGGAGCACTACTTCGACGCTGCAGAGGAGGCGATCCGTAGGGCCACTCAGTTTGGCGACCGACCCCAAACCGAAAGCTTTGCACAGCAGTCCCCCTTTTATTTCAAAAACGGTAGCAAAACAAATCTGCCGAAACTTTTTCAAATCGATCGTTTTCGGTTCATTCCGGATACACCGTACACCGACATGTACGGTCGCCATTATCGTGGCGGCCATCTCGGTTTTATGCCCCTGCTGGAGCAGGGGGGGGTTACCCACAGTGGGATTTATAAGATACGAGTGCGAGCCGCTGCCGTTGGCCGTTTTCACGACTATGGAAAGGCGTTAAGTGATTTTAGAAATGGCGATCCACTCGTGATGGAACTCGCCGCCGTGGATCGAAGGGGGAGCGTCGAAAGTACGGGCAATGTCTCAAAAATGGTCTCCCTGAAACGCATCGAACTGACCAATGAAGAGCCTCGTTGGTTTGAGTGGGACGTCTACATGGAGGCGGGTTTTGAGCCCGAGGTCCGTTTCCGAAATGGCCCACTGGCTGCCAAACGACTTGTTCGCATGCTGACAACGCAAGCTGCCGACCGACCAGAATTTGAGCCGTTCATTGATATGAAGTCCGGTACCGAGAAAGCTCACGGCGTACTCAAGGCGTATAACGGTCCTCGTCTTCGTGTATGGGAGATTCAACTTGAAGGTCCTCAAGTCGACGCTTGGCCAAGTGCAGGGCATCGTGCCTTGTATGGCAACCTCAACCCCGACCAGATCAACGCAGGCACGATTGCAGAGCGACTTCAGGCCTTTGCCGAAAAGGCCTTTCGCCGACGTCCAGTTAGCGGAGAACTTGAGCCAATTCAGGCGCTTGTTGATCGCAAGCTGCGTGAAGGTGTCGAGCCACTTCGGGCCCTGCAGTTTGGTTTTCAGGCGATCCTCTGCTCGCCCGGGTTCGTTTACTTGAATCTCGGTGAAGGGCAACTCGATGACATCGCGCTGGCGTCGAGACTCGCGTACTTCCTGTGGTCTTCAGCACCCGACCAGACACTGCTGACTTTGGCCGAAGCCGGACGCCTGCGAGCCGAACTGGCCGAGCAAGTTGAACGCATGTTGAGAGATCCGAAGTCCGATCGCTTCGTTCAGCATTTTATTCGGCGTTGGCTGGATTTGGACAACATCAAAATCATGCCGCCAACGGAAGACTTTGTGTCGTACTATCGCGACGACCTTGAGTCCGCGATGCAAGGTGAGACGGAAGCCTTTTTTCACCACGTACTCACCGAGAATCTTCCACTTCGTGAGTTCCTCGCTGCCGACTATACCTTTCTGAATCGGGAACTTGCGTTGCACTACGGAATTGAAGGTGTTGAAGGGAGTGAACTTCGACGCGTGTCGTTGCAAGAGACCGCACGAGGGGGAATTCTCGGGCATGGCGCTTTTCTGACGGCGTCCGCGAACGGAGTCGACACCTCACCGGTGGTGCGAGGTATTTACGTTCTGGAAAAGCTGCTGGGATACAAGCCTCCCTCGCCGCCACCCGATGTTCCCGCCATCGAGCCTGACATCCGAGGTGCGATCACGATTCGGGAGCAGCTTGAGAAACACCGGGCCGACGCAAGCTGCGCCGAGTGCCACCGCAAGATTGATCCGCTGGGGTTTGCCCTTGAGAACTTCGATGCTATTGGCGGTTGGCGGGACCAATACGCTAGGAATCTGCCCATCAATGCGACCGGACAACTTCCGGGTGGGAATCCTTTCTCAACGGTTCCCGAATTTCGGCAGCAGCTTTTGCAGAGGGAAGGTGAGTTTGCCCGTTGCTTGACCGAAAAGCTCTTGATGTATGCTCTGGGACGCGAAATCGAAGTCGGTGATCGTCCGGCGATTGACTCGCTTTTGGCAGAACTTGAAACCACGGAAGGTGGCCTTCGAGATCTCATTCGCTTGATCATTCTCAGTGAGCCTTTTCTGACCAATTGAACTTGGTCAAAAAAATGACAAGCGATACGCCGCTTCAAAGACATCCACCCAAGGTGCGCTCTCGAATCTTGCCATTGCCTTTGCGGGTTCGAGATTTCCCCCGTTTTTGTGGACGGTGGACCCATTTATATTGGCGGGAGACAGACACATGATGTCCCCCTAAACTCTTGTATGAATCGAACGGTACTGACGGCAGAGTTAGTCCGATCACTCAGTCAAACTTTCGAACCCGAGCAGTTGAACCGATATGAAACTCCCTCTGTTTGCTTTCGGCCTCGTTCTCGTGACGATCTCTGCGACTCGGCTTATCGCCGATCAACCCGCACGCCCCAACATCCTTTATCTTTACGTGGATGATATGGGTTGGGGGTCCATTGGGCCCAACGGGCAACTTGCACGTCAAGCCAAGGGCTTGCCTTATGTACGTACACCCAACCTGGATCTCCTTGCCAGACAGGGACTCAATTTTACTCGCGGTTATGGTTGTCATGTTTGCTCACCCGCTCGCTCGTCACAGCAATCGGGTTTCCATCAGGGGCATACGTATGCCGATCGTAACGACCCCAACAATGCCAAGAAGGCCATGCGTGCAGACGATATTCTGATGGGCGATGCGCTCTCCGCGGCCGGTTACGTGACCGGGTATTGGGGGAAGTGGGGATATGGCGGATCCAAGGACCCCGTTCGACCCGTCATTGAAAATATCCAAACTCTCCCGACATCCCACGGCTACAAATATGTGCTTGCCGAGCTTCACCATGTTCGTGCGCATACGTTCTTTCAGCCCACACTCTGGAGCGCGCCCGCGGCGTCGCAAGCGGTCGGCGGACTGGAACTTATCCCCAATTCGTTGGCTCGTTACCGGGACAATGAGACCTATCCCTCGACGCCAGCTTTACAGTCTCATTCGGACTATCCGGAGGTCGCTTACTGCGACGATGCCTATGCATTTGCGGCTCTCGATTTTGTCCGTGAGCAGGGGCAAAACTACAACCGCTCCGGCCAGCCCTTTTTTGGCCTGCTCGCCGTGCAGATCCCACACGCGCCCTTCGGTGAAATTGCGACGCTTCCTGAGTGGGATCGCGCTTACGCCACAGATCCTCACTTTTCATCACTCTCCGACCAGACGCGACAGTGGGCCGCCATGGTCACCCGCATTGACGCGCATTTTGGAAATATTCTTGCCGCACTTGACGACCCGAACAACGACGGAGATTCGTCCGACTCGATTGTCGAGGACACGCTTGTGGTCTTTCAATCCGACAACGGCGGGCCTGCGGGGAAGAACAATTCTGAACTCGACGCCAACGGCGGATTGCGAGGCAACAAGGGCAAGATTCAGGAAGGGGGAATCCGTGTGCCTCTCGTCATGCGTTGGCCTGCAAAGATCACCGCGGATTCAAAACTTAGAGCGGGCACTGATTGTGAGAAGATCGTTGATGTGACCGACCTGCTTCCCACCTTTTGCGAACTTGCCGGCGTCCCTGCTCCCGTGGGTATCGACGGCGTTTCCATCGCTCCGACCCTTCTGGGGCGCGGCCACCAACGTTACCGGGACTTTATTGTTCACGAAGCAAGTAACGGCCAGTCCATCATCCGCGGGAAATACAAATTGGTCCGTTCCAAGTCGACGCCCCTGAAGCTCTACGATCTCGATGCCGATCACTCGGAGTCGGACAACATCGCTTCCCAACATCCGGGACTCGTGAAAGAGCTGGAAGCTCTCCTTCTGGGTGAGCGAGTTGCTGAGCCGAAAGGTTTTGCCAATACGTATCATCACTGGATCGGCGAGGACAGCGCCGCGACGTCTGATCCTGAGAATTGGTCCAATTATGAATACGCCAACGCAGGCATCACGTACATGTCGGACGATGGATCGCCACGACTGTCATGGATCGGACGGATCAAAAACTCGGGAAACCAACCCCACGCGGCTCATGCCGACATGGACCTCGAATTCCTGGGGCTCGAAATCGCTGGCAACGTGACCGGGAAGGCCGAGCAGGCCCTCATCCTCGGCCCCAAAGTCGGTCTTTTGGCACGAAATGAGATCCGCCTTGCACCTTACTCCAAGCTGACGCTCGACGGCGGGAGTGTTTCGTCACTTCGTTGGCTCGACATCCACCCCAACGCCACGCTGAATGGTCAAGGGACGATCCAAGCGGTGCTCTACAACCAAGGTTCTGTCATCTTGACGGGTCGCGAGCAAACCACACTCCGGCTCGATGGCGATTATCACCAGTCGGATGACGGCGAGCTTACAGTCACCCTCGCAGGTGACGTCACCGCGTTTCACGTTGCGGGAGTGGCAAGACTCGGAGGAACGCTATCCATTGAGATTGCGGACGGTTTTGAGCCAGCTCAGGGGACCTCGTGCACCGTGCTGTCCGCTGAAGAGGTCGTAGGTAGCTTCGCTAACGCCCAAGACGAAGTCGTGAGCAGCGAAGGTACTCGCTTCAGCATCCGCTATTTGCCGACTGCCGTGACTCTCATTAAAAAGTAGTCATTTGCTGACTTGCTCGGACGGTTCGCAATGCGGTTCGAAAACCCGACACTTTAGAAAGTGTTTTCCTTTCATAAGCATTTGAGTCATGCGGTACAGGGTCAGTGGATCGAGAGACTTGATGGGGCCATCAGCCAAGCGGTGGGTTTCTGACGGGTTTCAAGAGAATCATTGATCAGCAGTTGCAGCGTGTCCGTATTGAGCCCTTGCTTCTCCAACAGCCTCAGGGTGATGGAATTCTCCCGGAGAAGTCGAATTCCAAGACCATCAATCGAGATGATGTCTTCGTCTTCACTACCCAATAGACTGCTCAGATCGAGACCCGATTGGGTTTGCGGACGATGGGTGACCCGGTATTTGTCGCCAAGCTTTGCCGTTTTGGCGATGTGCTGAATGCAGTCATCGACACCACCGATGTGGTCCACGAGCTTATGGCGAAGTGCCTGAGTTCCAGACCAGACTCGGCCGCCGGCAAGCGTCCGAACTTTTTCCACAGGGATCTTTCTGGACCCACTGACCAGCTTGAGGAATCGTCCATACACGGAATCGATCGACTTTTGCATGGCCTTGGTCTCTTCGTCGGTAAACCCTCGATCGAGTGAAAACAGGCTTGCAGATTCATCGAGCTGAATATTTTCTGTGTGCAGCCCGACCCGCCTCATCAAAGACCCGCCGCTCAGTTTCATCGCGAAAACGCCAATCGATCCAGTGACCGTGCCACGTTCTGCGTAAATGGGTGTCCCAATGCAACTGATCCAGTAGCCACCCGAGGCGGCCACGTCTCCCATGGAGATGACGGTCGGTTTCTTTGCTGCGAGTTTCTTTAATGCCTGTCGGATCTCCTCGCTGGCCGTTGCACTTCCGCCCGGCGAGTTGATACGAACAACAACCCCTTTCACGCGGTCTTCGTTCGCCAACTGTTCAATCCTTGCGACCGTGGGACCTGCTGCGATCGAATCGCCACCTCCCGCGCCGACGATGGAACCGCTCAGGTGGAGCACGACGATCGTATTGTCTGGGACCGAGCTACTGGATTCGTTCCCGGCCATCAGTTCGCCCATCAATTGGAATAAAGAAACTTCCTTCTTCGCGGCCTTCTTGGGCGTCACCCAGTTCAGGTTTTCTCCAATATCACCCCCGATCACATCTTGCATGGCTCCGTAGGGCGCGAGCTTGTCGACAAGACCTTTGGCCAAGGCTTCTTTGGCAAGCCACATCCGTTGAGATTGAAGTGCCCGCACGTCAGCCGTCTTGAGCCCCCGTCCTTTCGCAATTCGATCGACCGCCGCATCGTTGATAGTTGTCAGCATGTTGAGATAGTGTTGACGCAAGTGATCACTCATCCTCGCGTTCAGATAAGGCTCGACTGCACCCTTGAAGTCACCAGCTCGAACCACGGACGCTTTGACACCAATCAAATCCATCGCATCGCGATAAAACATCGATTCCATCGATACCGATGGAAGGTCCACTTCTCCGAATTCCGCCATATAAACCATGTCGCACATGGACGCAATTTCGAGGGCCTCGCGACTTGCCGATTCAAGCCATGCGTACGTCTTTTTTCCAGCGCTCGTCACTTTTTTGAAGTGACGCGAAAGCTCATCCAGTTGAGCCGAGTTCATGGAGAAGCCTGAAGACAAGTCAACGACCAGGTGGTCGAAGTCATCGTTGCCAGCGAAGTTGTCCAGAAAGCTTGTGAGTTTGAAAAAGGAACGTTTTGCTCCGGGGCTGCTACCCAGCAAAGAAAGCGGATCAAGCCCTGCCGGTTGAATCAAGTCGAGGTAATCGCCGCTGATGTTGATCTGCCGTACACCGATCTTGGGTGGTGGCGTATCTTTTTTCGGTTCCGGTGCGGGTTTCTTTGATTCCGTCTTATCCGCTTCTTTCCCCTCGGACGATGAAGCCGTATTTGTTTGCTCGGTCTTGGCAGCTTTTTCATCGACAGCCTTGGTTGCCTCGGATTGTTGATCCTGAGCAAACGTTGCAGCTGTAAGCAGGGCTACGATGACTAGGGAGCGGAAGCAGACTGAAGGTTGCATGACTGGACTCACTTCGGGCGTAAAATCAAAAGACCTATTTCGTATTACTAGCTTAATCTTGCCGACGTACAACTTCGAGGATCGATGGGCTGATTCCGGAGAAAAATAGTCAAGGAAATAAACTTCGGAAATCACCGTCCATCGTTGGAATTTTAATACTTCCTCCAAAAAACTCCCTGTGACGAGCACCGACGATCGGTGGTCGTTCGCAAGATCGTGATCGTGAGGGAGATCGGGCTTGTCACCCGTCCTTTACGGATTAAGAGTGGGCTGCTTTCTCGCCTACCTTGGCTCGACTTCCGACTTGGAGAAAAAATGGTATAGACTGGTGAAGTCGCCGGAATTTCTTCTATGTGCGAAACCCTTTGATTGCGGACACGGACATGCGTTTAATCCTTCTCGCCGGAATGACGGTACTACTCACACACGCAGCAGGTCTTCACACCTTTGCGCAAACAATCAACGTCTTAAGTGCAACGCCAACACGCGGGGGGCATCTCACCCGCAAAGCCCATGCTCCAGATACAGAGGAACAGGGTCAGGAGGCGTTTTATAAGGCGGATGTCGTCCAAACCATTCATTTGCAGATCGCTGACGTTGATCAACAAAAGATGCTGGCCGCACTGCCTGAATGCATCTATGTCCCAGCTCAGCTCAAGTGGAATGATCAAGTACTCGATCAAGTCGGTGTGAGGTTTAAAGGCAATAGTTCCGCAAACCCCAACCAAAAGCACAAACGCAGTTACCTGATCAAATTCAGCAAATACAAAAAGCAGCAACGTTTCCTCGGAATGGAACGCATTTCTTTGGATAACGGCGTTCAATTCGGCAGTATTTTCAGCGAGCCCATCATTACGGATATCCTTCGTGAACTGGGACACAGAACACATCGTTGCAACTTCGCCAAACTGTATTTGAACGATCGTTTCGCTGGCGTTTACGTCAACGCCGAACGTGTCGATGAATCATTCATCGATC
>JAKVCA010000066.1 GCA_022448315.1 Pirellulaceae bacterium
CTTTGATTCCCCTGAACCTTCACGATGAGTTCGGGCCCAAAACCGGAAGCGACTCCTACCCGAACTCGCTTGACCCCAGATCATTACATCCCCCGACAGTGAGAAAACACGGAACGTTGTTGCCGACGAAATTGAAACGCCTCGTCCCGCAGAAAGTTCAACCCTTTCATGGTTCTCCAATGATTGTTCCATTCAAACAGGTCCCCGGCTCTTGGATGCTCGCTGTCGTTTCGCTCGTCCTTCTTCTCGACGGACAGGCTCATGCCAATGATTCGCTCAATCGTCCTAACGTCCTGTTCATTGCCGTTGACGATTTGAATGACTGGGTCGGTTGTCTCGGAGGACACCCTCAGGCAAAGACTCCCAATATCGATCGACTTGCAGAGAAAGGCGTGCTCTTTGATCAGGCCCATTGCGCTGCGCCCCTTTGCAGCCCGTCACGCACCTCGATCATGACTGGGCTGAGGCCATCAACAACTGGGATCTACGGCAATCTGAACTGGTTTCGCGACATGCCCCAGTACAAGGACTGGGTGACGCTCCCGCAATACTTCCGCCAACATGGCTATGTCGCCTGGGGTGGCGGCAAACTTTACCATCAAGCGCACGGCAAGTTTTCCGATGCCGCAGCGTGGGACCATGTCTATTCCACCCGAACGGGCGCTGTCCCACCACCTGAAGAGGAACGCTACAAGCACGGTTTGCGTCCCAAGTTCGAGTCCAACCCCATCCTCGCCCGTCTTATTGACTGGGGACCAACGGACGACCCCATCGAAGCCAATCCCGATTGGAAGACGGCCGACGGCGCCGCCCAGTTTCTGCAGCGGGAGCATGACAAGCCATTCTTCCTTGGTTGCGGAATCTACCTGCCTCATCTTCCATGGTACGCACCGAAAAAATTCTTCGATATGCATCCGCTCGATGACATCGAACTTCCGCCGTACAAAGCAGACGATTTCGACGACATCCCCGCAATTGGCCGGCGGATGGGCGAGCGTCACATGAAGCACATCCGTGAAAGTGGTAAATGGAAAGAAGCTGTCCAGGGCTGCCTCGCTGCTGACTCGTTCGCTGATGCCTGCGTCGGTCATGTGCTCGATGCATTGGAAAAAAGTCGTTATCGCGACAACACCATCGTTGTCCTGTGGGGGGATCACGGTTACGACGTGGGCGAAAAGAAGATTGCGAAATCTGCACTTTGGGAACAGACGACCCGCACACCACTGATTTTCTACGCACCGGGGAAGTTGCCGTCAGGCACTCCTGACGGCGGAATGATTTGCAAGAGTCCGGTCAGCCTCGTCGATCTTTATCCAACGTTGCTGGAGCTATGCGGCTTACCGGAGAATAAACAACTCGACGGACGCAGTTTTGCCCCACTGGTTCATGACCCAGATGCCGACTGGCCCTACCCGGCCGTCATTACACACTCGCCACATTGGTTCGGTCCGTGCCACGCGGTGCGTTCTCGTGAGTTTCATTACATCCACTACAGTGACGGTGGCGAAGAACTTTACGACGTCAAAGCCGATCCACTTCAAAGGGAGAACGTCGCCGATGACGCGAGGTTTGCAGATAAAAAAGCGAAACTCAAAAAGTGGTTGCCGCAGAAGAACGCGCCGCACTATCGAGGAAATGAATCGGCAAGTAACAGGACTCGTCAAGAGTTTCGGTCGCACCGCACTGATTCACCTCCATCGCTGAAAGTCTTGACGACTTCCGCCACGGCTAAACGCCGTCCCAACGTTGTCACGCTCTACGTCGACGACCTCGGTTACCGGGACATCGGCTGTTATGGTGGTCCGGTCAAGACGCCCGTCCTCGACAAGCTGGCAGCTGGTGGAGTGCGCTTCACCGACTTTCACTCGGGAGCTCCTACCTGCTCCCCCTCGCGCGCCACCTTTCTGACAGGGCGTAACCACCATCGCACCGGAGTCTACTCTGTCCTTGACGAGCGTTTTCACCTGATGCACCTCTTGGAGAGCGAAACGACGATCGCCGAAGTGCTCAAAGCAAACGGTTACGCCACCGCACACTTTGGCAAATGGCACCTCGGCATGCCCGTCCAGAATCGCGATAATCCTACCCCTGACGATCATGGCTTCGACTACTGGTTCGGCGTCGTCAACGGCCCGGGACGCAGTCACAAGAACCCGACCAACTTCCTGCGCAATGGCCGGCGTGTGGGAGAGATGAAAGGTTATTCCTGCCAGATCGTGGTCGACGAAGCTCTTACTTGGCTCGATCGAAACCGCGACGGCAATGAACCCTTCTTCATCAATCTCTGGTTCAATGAACCGCACGACCCGATCGCGGCGCCCGAGGAAATCGTTTCTCAGTATGGCGGGATCAACCAGCGAGAAGCAGTCTACAGTGGCACGATTGACAATACGGATCGGGCCATCGGACGCCTTATCGCAAAGCTCGAAAAACTCGGCGAGCTTGGTAACACGATCATCATCTACGCTTCCGATAACGGCAGTTACCTGCAGGAGCGAAACGGTGAACTGCGAGACAAGAAAGGGTCGCTGTTCGAAGGCGGTCACCGCGTTCCCGGCATCTTTTATTGGAAAGACGGGATCCCTGGCGGTCGCGTCGAGAAAGAACCGGCTGGAGTCGTTGACCTTCTCCCCACTCTGTGTGGTCTGATCGGCATCGACAAACCAGAGTCCGTTCATCTAGACGGTTCCGACCTCGCGCCTCTGCTCACCGAAACGGGAACCTTCACCCGACATCAGCCGCTCTTCTGGATGGTTGGCGCGAACATGGTTCTACGAATGGGTGACCACACGCTCTTCGCCTTCGGCACTGCGAAATCGCCAATCGACTTTAAAACTGCCAATCGTCTTATGGAGCAAGTCAAAGAAGTCCTTGGCGATGATCTTGAGAAAGAGCTGAGCGGAATGGATCTTCGCTCTCGAATGTTCAATGGAAAATTCGCCAATCCCGAAGCCAATCGACTGAGGGATCAACACCGGAGATTGTTCTATTTCCAAGAATCCTGGATCCCGGAGCTCAAAAAGAGCGAACTCGGACGAGTACAGTTGTATGACCTCTCCAAAGATCTCGGTCAGCAAAACGACATTGCAAAAGAGAGCCCCGAACTTGTTGCCCGAATGAAAAAGCAGGCCGCTGCCATCTACCGAAGTGTCATGTCCGATGCTCCGCAGTGGAATCCTTAGTAAGGGTAGAGTACAACTGCGTTCAATGGCTTTCCCGCCACAACCACAGGACCAACAACACACACAAGTTTGAAAACCGTTTCCCCCACCGAAAAGGAAAATATCCCATGAAAAAGTACCATATGCTTACCTCCGCCTTGGTCATTCTGATCGGCTCGGTCGCGTTTGCTGACGACGAAGGCCAGAATTTTGTTTCCATCTTTGACGGAAAAACCCTTGAGGGCTGGACCCAACGTAACGGAACAGCCACATATGAAGTCAAGGATGGCACCATCGTCGGCACCACCAAGGCAGGAAGCCCAAACTCCTTCCTATGCACGGACAAGCTGTATGGTAACTTCGAGTTGGTCTTCGAGGTGAAGGTGCACAACAGCCTGAATTCGGGCGTGCAAATTCGCTCGCAAACCAAGGGCGGACCGCAGGGGCGAGTCAACGGTCCGCAAGTCGAGATTGAAGCGAGTGGAGCCAATGGCGCTGAGTCGGGGTACATCTACGGTGAAGCCGCTGGAGGATGGATGACTCCCGCAGACAAACTCAAACCGCACAAGCACTTCAAGGATGGCGAGTGGAACGAGTACCGAGTGCTCGCCGAGGGCGCCCGCATCCAAACATGGATCAACGGTCAGCAGATCTCTGATCTGGTGGACGAGCAAAAGCTGAAATCTCACCCCAAGGGTTTCATCGGCCTTCAAGTTCACGGCGTGGGCAATAGTGGCCCCTTCGACGTCGCTTGGCGCAACATCAAGATCCGCGTCATCGAATAGAAGGAGCAATCTGTCAGGCCACTTCCATACCTGGTGGAAATGAACCCGCATCGTGAACCTGCATCGTGAACCTGCATCGTGAACCTGTTTCACGATGCAGGGGCTCACGTGAATGACGAGTCATCCCTGATTGATTGAGGGTACTTGGGGCCAATGTCGGTGTTTCATTCATCCTATTTGAGCCCATATTTCCCAGGATTTGCAAACCCACTGCCCCTCGATCGAGCGGATGAGGGGTACCCGTGATCTTGGAAATATTGAATAATAATTGGACTGTTGGTGAACATGGGTTTGGGCCTCGGAGAGCCGGTCGAATCGACGCGAAGTCCCGAGCCCCATCCAACCCGTGGCGAACGCTTTAGCCAAGTCGCTCCTAACTTTCCAACCCACAAGTCAAGCCCGTGAATTTGTACAACGCCTACTTGGAAGAAATCGAATCGCGTAAAGAACAAGGCCTTCACCCGAAGCCGATTGATTCCGCGGAACTGGTCGAAGCGTTGATCGACCAGATCAAAGACCCTGAGAACCCGCATCGGGAAGATTCGCTCAAGTTCTTCATCTATAACACGCTGCCCGGGACGACCAGCGCGGCTGGTGTCAAAGCCGAGTTCCTGAAGGACGTGATTTTGGGCAACGTCACGGTCCCGGAAATCACCTCCGAATTCGCCTTCGAGCAACTGTCTCACATGAAGGGTGGACCGTCCATTCGCGTGCTTTTGGACCTGGCTCTGGGTGATGACGAAGCTATTGCGCGGGCTGCCGCAGACGTCCTCAAGACGCAAGTGTTTCTTTACGAAGCAGACACCGAGCGTCTTTCCGAGGCGTTCGAAAACGATCACGCGTTGGCTCGAGAGATTCTCGAGAGCTACGCGAACGCCGAGTTTTTCACGCAACTCCCCGACGTGCCCGAACAGATCGATGTGGTCACTTATGTTGCCGGAATCGGCGACATCTCCACCGACTTGCTTTCGCCGGGCAGCGAGGCGCATTCACGATCCGATCGCGAGCTTCACGGCAAGTGCTTGATCAATGAAAAAGCCCAACAAGAGCTCGTTGCACTTCAAGAAGAACACCCCGACAAACGGGTCATGCTCATCGCAGAGAAAGGCACCATGGGTGTCGGTTCCTCGCGCATGTCGGGGGTCAATAACGTCGCACTCTGGATTGGCAAACAGGCGAGCCCCTTCGTGCCTTTCATCAACATTGCTCCCGTGGTTGCCGGGACCAACGGCATTTCCCCGATTTTCCTGACGACGGTCGGTGTTACGGGAGGGATCGGACTCGACCTGAAGAATTGGGTGAAGAAGCTGGACGCCGAGGGCAACGTCGTCTTGGACGATGAAGGTGAACCCATTCTTGAGCAAACCTATTCGGTGGATACCGGCACCGTTTTGACCATCAATACCAAAGAAAAAAAGCTCTACGAGGGGGACAAAGAGCTCATCGACATTTCGAGCGCACTCTCCCCTCAAAAAATGGAGTTCATGAAGGCGGGAGGTTCATACGCGATCGTCTTCGGTAAAAAGCTCCAAACTTTTGCGGCAAAAACGTTGGGCATTGAGGTTCCCCCAGTCTTCGCTCCAAGCAAAGAAATCTCCCACGAGGGACAGGGCCTGACTGCCGTTGAAAAAATCTTTAATAAGAACGCGGTTGGAAACACCCCGGGAAAAATTCTCCATGCAGGCTCCGATGTCCGCGTCGAAGTCAACATCGTCGGATCGCAGGATACGACAGGACTGATGACATCTCAGGAACTTGAGATGATGGCAGCCACCCTGATCTCACCCATCGTCGATGGGGCGTACCAATCAGGTTGCCACACGGCTTCGGTCTGGGACAAGAAGGCCCAAGAGAACATCCCCAGATTGATGAAGTTCATGTATGACTTCGGCCTGATCACCGCTCGAGATCCGGATGGGGAATATGCTGCGTTGACCGATGTGATCCACAAAGTTCTCAACGACATTACGGTCGATGATTGGGCGATCATCATTGGAGGAGACTCGCACACTCGAATGTCCAAGGGCGTTGCATTCGGTGCTGACTCCGGAACGGTGGCCTTGGCATTGGCGACCGGTGAGGCATCGATGCCGATCCCGGAATCGGTGAAAGTCACCTTCACGGGAGAGATGCAAGATCACATTGATTTCCGAGATGTGGTTCATTCGACCCAAGCTCAGATGCTGAAGAAGTTTTCGGGAGACAACGTTTTCCAGGGCCGAATCATTGAGGTGCATCTTGGAACACTGGCCTCGGATCAGGCGTTCACCTTCACGGACTGGACCGCGGAGATGAAGGCCAAAGCCTCGATCTGCATTTCGCAGGACGATACCCTGATCGAGTCTCTGGAAATTGCGATCAGCCGCATTCAGAACATGATCGACCGTGGCATGGACAACGAAAAGCAGGTGCTGGCTGGATTGGTCGATCGAGCCAACAAGAGAATCGCGGAAATCAGATCCGGCGAGAAGCCAGCCCTCGCACCCGATCCAGACGCGAAGTACTTCGCCGAACTTGAAGTCGATCTCAGTTGCATCGATGAGCCCATGATCGCTGATCCTGATGTCCATAATGAAGACGCTTCAAAACGCTACACCCACGATACCATCCGAGATCTGACCTACTACGACAGCAAAAAGCATGTCGATCTTGGCTTTGTCGGATCGTGCATGGTCCACAAAGGGGATCTGAAAATCGTGGCCCAAATGCTGAGAAACCTCGAAGCGGAACAGGGTACAGTCACCTTCAAAGCGCCGCTTGTCGTTGCGGCACCAACCTACAACATCATCGACGAATTGAAAGAAGAAGGCGACTGGGATGTCCTTCAGCGATACTCCGGCTTCGAATTCAATGATCTGCTTCCGAAACAGAAGGCCCGGACGAAGTATGAGAATATGATGTACCTCGAGCGGCCCGGCTGCAATCTTTGCATGGGCAATCAGGAAAAGGCGGAAAAAGGCGACACGGTCCTCGCGACCTCAACCCGACTCTTCCAGGGTCGTGTTGTCGCGGATTCCGACCGGAAGAAAGGTGAATCTCTTCTGGCTTCCACGCCGGTGGTGGTTCTTGCGGCGATTTTGGGCAGAACGCCATCGATCGAGGAATACGAAGCCGCAGTGGTCGGAATCAAATTGACCAAGTTTGCCCCACCACCGGATTCCATGAGCTCCGGTCGCGCCCCGGATCTGGTTTCTTTCTAGGCCAACACGACGACACGGTCAGCTCGCAAAGAATGAGTACCCAACCCGCGGACACAGAAAGTTGCAGTCTGTTTTCTCGAATCTGAAAACGACTCCAGTTTTTGTTGGCGGCTGTTGGCATTTATCGTTTCCGCTCTCACTGGGGACAGTCGACGAGAGACCCTCCCGCTGCGGGACAGGGCGAAAGGAAAGAACGCACGGTCCTATTTCTGTTATTTTGAGGGACTTGCCGATCCCGTCTCCATCCGTTGATTTACGAAATCTGGAAGCCCAAATCGGATTGATAAGGCGGTCAAAATTCCCGCAATGAGCAACCTTCTGGTGACATCCGAATCTGATCAAATTTGCAAGATTGGGGCCCGCTGCACTCTGGTGCTTCGCATGGCCGCATTCTTCTGTTTCGCGGGATGGGGGTGGGTCCATTATTACTGGGAAGGGCCCTACGGCGTTTTCCTTTGGGATGAAAACCTCTACCAGCTTGCGGAGCGGTTGGGAATCAGCTGGGAGGCGTTTGTCGGCTCCGGGGCAAACGACGGCGTGGTTCAGCGGGTCATTGGACAGATGTTTTGGCTCTATCTCGGAGCGGCGATTCTCACCCTGACGGTCCGCCGAGGAGCATGGATTCAAATGGCCCTTTTGGTGATGAGCTCGGGCCTTCTGGCCGTGGTCGCGTATGCCAAGTATTTGGGTGCCGAGAGTCAACTGCCCATGCTACTTGAACTTGCCGGACAAGTTCTTTCGCCTTCCCTCCTTGTTTTGGCACTTACGCTTGGTGCGAGACATCGGATCACGATCATCGTCACCATGTTGGCAGTGATCATGACATTCGCCGGACATGGGGCCTATGCCGTTGGATGGTGGCCAACACCGGGTGTTTTCTACGGCATGATTACCAAAATTCTGAACGTCGATTACGAGACGGTGGTGCGTATTCTATTCGCCGCCGGTACCCTCGACTTCGTGGTCTGTCTTGCCGTCCTGTTTCCGATATCGCGTCGACCGGCTGCGTTCTATGCCGCATTATGGGGACTGGCGACCGCCCTTGCCCGTCCGATCGCCGGCATGGATTCCACGCTTCATTATTGGGGAGCCGATCAATTCGTTCACGAAGCCGTGCTGCGCGGGCCCCACTTCCTGCTTCCACTGTACCTATTCCTGGTCTGGGCCCGTCCCGAGCGGGCGGTTGACGTGAAAAAATCGGAACCCGCTTTGATCGATAATCAATGTGAGCCTACACGCGGGGCCAATGCATGAGAGACGATCCTGCGTGTCGATAGCCAAGCCGGGATAAGTGCATTAAACTGTGCCCTTCCGACAACCACAGATTGGGAGTAACGATGAATTTAATCAAATACCTTGTCCTTGGCTGTGTCGTTCTCGTTTGGGCGGGAAACATCCAAGCGCAACAGAATAAACCGCAACGCAAATGGGCCGACTTGAGCATTCCTGAAGTCGACCGAAAGGATGTGATTTGCTTCGCGTTGTATACGGTCCACGACAACACACTCAAGCTGACCGCCCAGCTTTACCCTTTGACTCAAGACGACAGTCAGACGGTAAGACTAGAGGTCGAAAAGGACGGAAAATGGACGGAAGTCGCGAAGACCAACGTGATCCAGCCTGGGTGGACCGCACCGTTCCGCGTTGAGGATTGGGACGACACACAAACGCGAAAGTACCGTGTCCTCCATGGCCCTGAGGCAAAGTACCAGGGAATCATCCGCAAAAATCCAATCGACAAAGATGAAATTGTCGTCGCGGCTTTCACGGGAAACTCCATTCAACCGAGCCACGGAGGCGATATCTCTCGTCAAGATATTATCGAGAATGTTCAGCGAATCGACGCTGATGTCCTCTTCTTTTCCGGCGACCAGGTCTACAACCACACCAAGCATTACGCCGCGTGGTTGAAGTTCGGCCGAGAGTTCGGCGAGATGATGAAAGATCGCCCCACCATTTGCTTGCCTGATGATCACGATGTCGGTCAGCCTAACCTGTGGGGAGAAAGTGGAAAAATTTCAACGCTCAGTGGCGCGTCGGACGGCGGTTACTCCCGACCCGCGGTTTACGTCAAGGAAGTGGAACGCGCACAGACGAGCCATTTGCCCGATCCCATTGATCCGCATCAGATCGACCAGGGGATCGGTGTCTGGTACACCAACTTGAATTGGGGCAATATCGATTTCGCCCTCATCGAAGATCGAAAATTCAAGACCGGCCCTGCCGGTCGAGTCCCCAAGCAAGGCCCGCGGCCTGACCATATCCGGAACCCGGATTATGACCCGGCAAGTGTTGACATCGAAGGAGCCGTCCTGCTTGGTCAACGGCAACTCAACTTCCTTGAGCAATGGGTTCAGGATTGGCGTCAAGCGAAAATGAAAGTCGTCCTTTCGCAGACCATCTTCTGCGGCGGCGCCCACATCCATGGCAGCGCCAATGGTCGGCTTCACGCGGACATGGACTCCAATGGCTGGCCCCAGTCGGGGCGAAACCGAGCGTTGCAGACGTTGCGAAAAGGGTTCGCCTTTCATTGCGCCGGCGACCAGCACCTGGCCACCATCTTCCAACACGGAATTGAGGAACATGGCGACTCCATCTGGTCCTTCTGCGTCCCCTCGATCGCGAATCTCTATCTACGCTGGTGGGAGCCGTTGACTGAGGGGAAAAATCGAGAGCCGGGTGCACCGGGATACACGGGCGATCACCTCGACGGATTCGACAACAAAGTCACGAACTACGCGGCTGCAAACCCCGCGAAGAAGCCGGCCGGAAACCTACTCAATACCCGATCGGCTGGTTTTGGTGTGCTTCGGCTCAATACGAAAACGCGGAACATCACGATGGAGTGCTGGCCTCGGAATGTCGACATCACGGCCCCCGAAACTAAGCAGTACCAGGGCTGGCCTCGCACAATTTCCCAAGTCGACAACTACTCACCACGGTCCTGGGGTGATCTCGGAACCTTGACCTTCAATGTCGATGACCCGGTCATACAACTGGTCGATTCATCGAACAACGAAGTTCTTTACACGCTTCGTGTCAGTGGACGGACCTTCACGCCCAAGGCCCCCGAGGGCAAGTCATTCACCATCAAGGCGGGCACAAACATTCCAAATCAGACGGTCGCTACCAAGGCGGCGGTGGGGGGCAAACCTCAGACCGTTCAGATCCAATAAGTCGTAAAAACGACACCGGTCTACCACGCGGTGGAAGAACGAATCGATTCAAGGCTATCCCCTTGCGAGTACCTGAAGGGGAATTCGTTCGAACGCGTTTTCACGATGAATCGATTGCCAGAATCAGTCGACAGAACCAGTCAAGATGAAAAAGAGAAACATTCTGATTTCGCTGTTGTTGATTTCCGTCGCGATCGGCGTCACTCAGGTCGCGTTTTACTATCCTCGATTGCCCAACGTCGTCGCGACCCACTTCAATGCGAGCGGGGTCGCCGACGGCTTTTCTAGCAAACGAACTTTCGCGATTGGAATGGTCGGTCTTCAATCGGGATTGGCACTCGTGTTTCTGGGGCTCAGTTGGCTGCTCAGAGTGCTCCCCATTACCACGTTAAACATCCCCAACCGAACATACTGGATGGCACCTGAACGTCGTGAAACAACCAAGTCCGAAGTTGCATGTTTTCTGCTATCCGTGGGACTCGGAACGCAATGGTTTTTTATCGCAACCCGACAATTGATCATCCTGCACAACCTTGGCTGGCCAGCCATGCAGTGGATCTGGGCCTTTCTGATCCTTTTCCTTTGCCATGTCATCGGTGTCGTCATTGTGCTTTGTTTGAGGTTTCGTGTTCCCGCTCACGTCACCGAGGGGGAAAATACGCAACCTGACACATCGAATCTGGAGTGAACCTTTTCCGGGGCAAGAGGTCAGGATGAGTTTCCATGCGGCAACCATCCACAACATCTTTGTGATGATTTACTGGGTGATTCGCTTCCATCGACGTTGAGCGTACACCTTCTCCGGCCCCCACTCCTGATCCGTGTAAACCATTCCGCTGGGGCTGACTTCCCAGACCTGCTTGCCGGACTCCGTGGTCATCACCATCCGCTCCCCTTTGAATTCGACCTGGTATTCGCGTTCGCCTTTGAAATTGCTTCCCGTATTCACGGACGAGGACGATGCATTGCCTTCGATCGTGCGAGCCTCAGGATAGGCGTACGTGAACTTTCCGTTTTCAAATTTACCGTATCCCCATCCGACAAACGACGATGCCTTTTCCGGATTGGTTGAGTTGTGGATGATGCACATGACTTTCCCATCCATAAAAACCCAACGTCCACTGACCGTCGGGGGGCGATGCAGCTTGTCACCATCGCTCCAGGAAACCATTTCATACATGCCGTTCATCAGCTCGAAGCCTCGCTGATCCGCGTCCAAAATTTTTGATTTCTCATCCGGTTCGTTCGACTCGGAAAGGTTTGGAAGCACCAGCGTCAAAACCACCAGCGTCAACGTCGCCGCGGCAAACCCCGAAACCAATCTCGCTTGAAGCAGCATTTGAAGTCTCCTTGCTGTACGTGCCATATTCTTTACCGAATCATGCCCAAGTTGAGCCTGTTTACCTTGAATCCAACTACATGACGACCGACTCATAATCCCAAGGTAGCATGAACGTCAGAAGTTCATTCCTGATTGAACCCGATGTAGAAATCGCCTGCAAGCCAAACGATGCTCACATCTCGCGAGGTTTA
>JAKVCA010000067.1 GCA_022448315.1 Pirellulaceae bacterium
CCCGTGCGAAACGCTGGCTCTATGACTCTGGCACGAGAATTCCGTTAATCGTCAGCGCTCCTACGGGAATCAAGATCGAAGGCCTTCTGCCGAAAGGCTCGACCAACGACCGCCTCGTGAGCTCAATCGACTTTTCCGCTACCGTCCTGAACCTTGCTGGCGTTGAAAGACCGGAGGCGATGCAAGGTCGAGCGTTTTTGGGACCGCAGAGCTCCAAGCCACGAAAGTATGTCTTTGGTGCTCGCGATCGAATGGATGAGCGTTACGACATCATCCGTATGGTTCGTGATAAGCAGTTCAAATACCTGCGAAATTATGAGCCCCTGAAGGGATACTACCAATACATGAACACGCCTGAAAAAGGGGCGACGATGGCCGAGATGCGAGCTCTTTTTCGGAAGGGCGAGCTTGAAGGCATCCCCGCCCGATATTTCGCGGACGAAAAACCTGTTGAAGAATTATATGACACCGAGAACGATCCTCATGAGGTTCACAACCTGGCCTTTGACCCCTCTTACCAAGGAGTGCTTCAACGCATGCGACAAGCCCATCAGGAATGGGTGGTCCGAACCAAAGATCTTGGTCTGATTCCGGAGCCAATACTCGAAGCTGAGGAACGCACCTCGGGGAGTCGTTATTCGCTGTTAAGGATTCCCGAGAATCTCAACCGAGCGGGAAAAGTCGCGCAGGTCGCTGACTTGGCCTCCGGCAAAAGCTCGGCTGACCGATTGTTCGAAGAGACCGGAGATTCGGATGCCGCGGTTCGTTACTGGGCGTTTACAGGAATCGGTAATGCTGCGGACGCGATGACTGACGCGGAAAAGTCCGAGGCTCAGGCCCTTGGGTTGAACGGCCTAAAAGATGAATCGAGGACCGTGCAGGTTGCTGCGGGGCGGGCATTGTGCCTTTTGGGGAAGAACGAGTCTGCCCTCCAGTCGCTCGCGGGCGTACTCAGAGATGGCGAGCAGTGGGAACGTCTTCACGCGGCAATCGTACTGGATGAAATCGATGAGATGGCGCGACCGCTGATTGCGGAAATGCATCGGGCCCTGACGCCGCGCGCCGAGCTTTATGCTCGAGGAAAATACACTGTCCGCGTCATCAATCGGGCGTTGAATCAATTGGAAAATACCACGCGGACTGTACCTTAGGATGGCCCGCCCGAAAAATCGCGGTTCCCAATTTACGGATGAACCCCTTCTACCTAAAAATTCCCAGTTTCGAAGCCGTTGAAATGCCACCATTATTCCGCCCACTCGATGTTTCGAACTCCCGCCGTTATTTCGGCATTCGGGGATGCATGAAATCCGGAACCAACTGGGCGGGCAACCTTTTGAATCTTCATCCGGCTATCAGTTGCACGGGTGAATATCACTGGGAGCGAATTGTGGTTCCTTTTGAGGACAATATGGCGCAGCGACCCATGTTGAAGCGTCATAACGCAGGGGAACGCCTAAAGAACCGCATGGACCGCCTGATTCGGGAGACGATGCTCGACCTTGCGGATCCCAAGGCCAAATGGGTCGGTGACCGCACCCCTGGGGAAATTGAACCTTGCTTTTTGCCGGACGCGTCCTACATCTCCATGCTACGCGATGGGCGAGACGTCTTGGTAAGCCGTGCCTTTCATATGCTATCGAGGCCGGAACGTGGAAACATGTTTAGGAAAGATCCGATCATGGCCGGTCTGCTTCCACGATTTGAGAAGAATCCGGGTTACTTTCTTGAAAACCCGGAACAGCTTCTTTCCAGTAAAAAATTTATTATTGATACGGCCAATATGTGGGTACGTATCGTTCGCTCGACCTTGGAGACCATTCAAAAGCATCCAGAAATTCCCGTCTTATTGGTTCGCTATGAGTCACTCCATGCGGATACTGATCGTGTTCGCCGGGAAATGTATGAGTTCCTCGATTGCGACCCTGACCTCGGTAAGCCACTTGATGAAAAGACGGAACCAAACTTCGCTCAGGAAAATCCCACCAGTCTTTACCGCCAAGGGAAGGTGGGGGGGCATCGTCAGTACTGGAATGAGAGGGTGGATGAGATTTTTGGGGAGGTCGCTAACGCCCTTCTTATAGAACTCGATTACAAGGTCTAAAAAGTAACACTGTGGATTCAATTTTCACAGCGTTCTCGGGCTCGCCGACCAGGGTTTGATCGCGAGTCTTTCTGACGATTTCGAGTCCTCTACCAAGGGCGGTAGAGGTCAACGCTCCTTTTTTTCGCATAGCCGATAGCCAGTTCATCTCGCAGTTGGACGGCATCAGCGGGCCACCAAGAGGGGGACGGAACAAAATCTTCCGGCATCGAAGAGACATGGCCATCCAGGAAACCAATGTTTGCGACACGCCCTAGATGACGAAACTGGATGCCGGGAAAGGCCCACGGATCATCAGGCCCGAGCAGGTAAAAATTCTCGGTCGCAATTGTTTCCGTGTCGCTGCCATAGGGCAACTGGATTCGTGCTGAATCCGCCATCACCAACGTGCCACTTGTGGAGGGAAAGTCGGCCAAACGCTTAAGACGTTGGACTTGGTTCCATCCACTTGACTCGAACAACCATTCGACCTGACCGAGATTCATGTTGTACCCGTAACCCCCGTTGGAGCCTCCATAAAGCAGGCGTACGCGTCCCTCGTTAAAGTAGGGGCAATGTTGAACCTGAGCGTTTCCTTCGATGAAGGGACTGATCAGACCCTTGTGCTTGGCGACCATTGACGTGGAATAGTCAACCTCTCCAAACCATGTGGTTTGATACCAGGAGTTGCTGACGATGTTTGCGGGAGGCAAGACACGCGTGGAATCATGATACATGTGAACGGCGAGCAAATTTTGCCGAATCCTATTCTGACATTGAACCCTGACTGCTGCACCTCTCGCAGCTTGGACTGCCGGCAAGAGCAACGCCACGAGAATGCCGATGATGGCAATAACAACCAATAATTCCACTAGCGTGAAAGCGCGTTTACTAGAGCGCATAGGAGATCCTTGTAGACTAAAAGGGCAACGCCATTTAGGGCGTTCCGGGGCGTGGTTGATTTCCAAGGTTCCATTGTCGCAAACGAACGTCACACACCCTCGGGGAAGGCGTACGGTGTGTTTGCGGTTAATGCGTTCTTTGCGACGCATCCCTGAAACCGGCAATTTCTCCACCCAACTTCGCCCTCGCAAAGCTTCGCAAAATCGCAAACGGGTGGGACAACCTGGTAGGTCTTCTGACTCCAAGGCAACATTGGTTCAACCTTCTCACTCATTTTCCTGAGCAATGGTGTCGGCGTAGCGCGCCAGTGAATGAACCAACCTTCGACCTTGACACAGCGGCGGGGCCGTCCTGGAATTTCACCAGGTTCCCTGTTACCCACTCCAACGATCCCGAGGGAGCGGCACCAAACGTCGTTGGTCGAGTTTATCCGAATTTCGAATGTTGACAATGCCCGAAATCGACATCCAGACCCGATCATGAATCGCAATGCCCTTAAAAGTCGAGTCTTGCGCGAACGTTATTCGGTTTCCTTCTTACTGGCGTTATACTAAGACCACGCGAAAACACCCGGCAAACCACTTGACTGCGGGGAGATCACATTGACGGTCTTTTGCCCAACGTATCGGGATGACCGTGTCCTTGAAGGCCCGAGAGATCCATGGTCCCTACGAAGACTGCAGGAAGTCACGCAAAGGAACTTGCCGAAATTCTTTTCGCCAGGAGACACCGGTTGGTTCTTGCTGAAAGTTGTACTTGCGGCGCGGTCGCAGCAACTCTGGGGGAGATTCCCGGAATTTCTAGTGTGTTTTGCGGATCTGCGGTGACTTATCAAGAGGAAACGAAATCCTGTTGGCTCGAAATTGAACCGCAGGTTTTCTCGGCGGACACCGCCGTGAGTCCACGCGTTGCAGAGCAGATGGTGAGCGGCGTTCTGAGTCAGACTCCCCACGCTACCGTCGCGGCCTCCGTCACGGGGCACCTCGGTCCTCATGCTCCCGCCGATCAGGATGGTCTGATCTACGTCGGTACTGGCTTGAAAGAAGGAGAGGGGCAAATGTCGGTGGACTCACATCCTTACTGGCTCAAGAGCAGTGAGCGAGGTCCACGACGAGATGAGGCGGTGGAGCGGGTGCTCGACGCCCTAATTCGAGCAATCTTGTCCAAGTGAGAGTTCAGACCATGGCAATGCCACCTTTACTTTCTCAATTTCCTGCCAGAGAAATCGTCGACGCCTCATGGGACCAAGTGATCATCACGACGGCATTAAGGCATGAATCGACATGGTCAACGCTGCGGGACTGGGTATCGGAGACGCAAGAATGGTCGCTCGGGGAGAGTGTCTGCACAGGAATTGGCAAGGTTGAAGATGGCCTGGGAGTTTATCTGTTGAATCGCCGCCGGCAATACATTTACGCCGAGTTCAGCGAGGTGTCGCGTTCCAAGTGTTTGAATACTAAATTGGAAGACGACCATCTCATCGATCCGCAATCCATCGCCGACATGGTCGCCGTCTACTTCCAAAGTACCCCCGAGAGCCAAGCGGAGTTCGACCAACTGACATTTCAATGTCGGCACTATGATCAGGAACTTCGGACCAAACTTGGGGACCGATATCAGGAAGCGGCCTTGCTCGAGACGGAAGAATATCTGGAATTTCATCGGAATTGGCTCGTTCCGAAACTCAATCGGCTTTTCATCCCAGCACATTAGAGCGACTTCGCACTGGTAAAGGTAACTAACGATGTTCCGTCTTCCTTGCGTCATGCTAATTTTCTTTTTCATCATCGCACCGACAGTCAAGGTCGCTAGCGCTTTAGAGAAGCCGAACATCCTTTTCATTCTTATTGATGATCTGGGCTGGATGGACCTTGAATTCCAGGGGAACCAACTTGTTGATACACCGGCATTGAATCGATTTGCAAAACAAGGGATGCGGTTCACGGATGCTTATGCTGCAGCGCCGGTCTGTTCTCCGACTCGCGCAGCCATCATGACCGGCCTGTTTCCTGCTCGTCTTAAAATCACGAACCACATTCCCGATCAACCGCGGTTCATTCCAGATGAACCGAAGGTACTCCCGGCGAACATGTTGAACTACTTGCCCTCTGAGAGGATCACCGTCGCTGAACTGCTGAAGAATGCGGGATATTCCACTGCGTTCCTCGGGAAATGGCATCTGTCCGGGACAGGCCGCGGGGAGGCCAAATGGGAACCCACAGCACAAGGTTTTGATCTGAATATTGGTGGTTGTGCTTACGGCGGCCCACCGACTTTCTTTGATCCGTATCGCATTCCGAATCTGCCAGACCGCCAACAGGGGGAATATCTTCCGGATCGACTTGCGGACGAAGCGATCAACTACATGAAAAAAGCGGATCGAAAGCCGTTTTTTCTTTGTCTTTGGAATTACACCGTGCACTGGCCGATGGAAGCCCCAGAGGAACTTCTTAAAAAATACAAAGGCCGAGAAGGGGACGGACTCAATGACACGCGTTATGGGGCAATGATTGAGGCTATGGACCGTTCCATGGGACGTATACTGCAATTTCTTGATGATAGTGGATTATCGGAAAATACCCTGGTGGTCTTTACTTCCGACAACGGCGGGTTCGGGGGAGTTGCTGATAATCGCCCGCTACGAGCCGAAAAAGGCTACCTGTACGAGGGCGGAATTCGTGTTCCGCTCGTTGTTCGCTGGCCAGGGGTTGTCTCGCCGGAGACGATCGAAAGTACGCCCGTGATCAGTACGGATTTCTTCCCGACACTTTTAGAAGCAGCATCCGTTAAAGTACCGGAAACCTACGAGGGTGACGGCGTGAGTTTACTTCCGCTCCTGAAAACGGAAGGGGACAACTTCAGCCGAGATTCCATTTTCTTCCATTACCCAAATTATGCGTTCCATCGCTCCAATCGCCTTGGAAGCGCGATTCGTCGTGGCGATCATAAATTGATCGAATGGCTCGACGACGGAAGTTTTGAACTTTACAACCTCGCGGAAGACCTTCAAGAGTCACGTGACCTTTCCGACGAAAAGCCTTCACTTGCAGAGCGAATGCTTAAGCAGCTCCACGACTGGCGGCTGAAAGTCGATGCGGAAATGCCAAAAGCTGTTTCCGCAAACTAGATCGGTGGGCCTCCATTGGGTTTGCATCCATCGCATGCTCGTTCCGAGATAAAGCTGGCTCCAAAATTGATACGCTGGGCAATCGACACCATGAATGAGAGTCGTCGAATGAGATCATTACGCGTCCTACTATGGAACTTGAGTTGGTCCTTGTTGGGCCTGGTCGGCGCCTCCTCTTTTTTGGTTGCGGACGACGACCTTTGGGTTTCGTTCGCCGACGAGGCGATTGTGCTCGATGGTGTCCCCGAGGAGCAGGCCTGGACGAACACGGGGGAGATCGGCGGTCTCCGTTCGCTGGTCCAGGGTGAAAACCAAAACCAACCCGACGTTGTCACCAGCTTTCTATGGGATCGAGAACATCTCTACATTTTTGTCAAAGTCGAAACAGTGCAAGTTGGCTCGGCGAATGCCATTGACGAACTGTCCGGCAAAAGTCTCCATCTCTACCTCAAACCTTCGATTGACCACTCTGGCTTGTATCACTTTACGTTAGCGGCAAACCGATCCAATCGTTTCCGCTTCTTTGAGGAAATGGATAATGAGGTCGCTTACGAACTTCCATATGCTCGCGCCGTGTCGAAAGTCGAGGAAACCAGCTCAGGCATTATTCGCTGGACTGCAGAGGCTCGAATTTCGTGGGTGGAGCTGATTCCGACAGGGGGCCGTCCTGCACCGGATGAACTCTGGCGAGTTTGGGTCACACAAAGGGAGTTGTCGTCCAAAGAAAACGGGAACAATTCGGATTCCGACTCCAACGCCACTTTTCAGGATGGCTCCCCGTTGAGAGGGACCAAGGGGTACGGGATCAAATTCGGTCTGCCTCAAGCGGGGGATTTGACGACTGCGTTACGGCTTGAGGGTAAACCACCGGGGATTCAGTCCAACATGATTGGACAACCGGGGCCACCGAAGCGATTCGCCGTAGAACGCGTGAATCCTTCATTGTCGCTCCGATGGCCCATCTTTATCGCCAACGAACCCGGAACCGATCGATACCTCGCCATTGAGGAAGAGGGACCTTACGCTCGAACGCGACTTGTACGGGTTCATGACCTGACAAATCCTGATTCGGCCGAGCTTCTCATTGACCTTACGGACGTTGCCTACAGCCTCTGTTTTCATCCGGATTTTGAACGAAACGGTTTTTTCTACCTTGGGAGCAACGGGTCCAGAGAAGGTGGTACCGTCATGAGTCGGGTAACGCGTTACAAGCTTGCTCGAGGCGGAGAATCAGAGTTTATACCCGAGAGTGCGAAGATCATCATTGAATGGCCCTCGAACGGTCATAACGGCGCCGCCGTATGCTTTGGGGCAGATGGGATGCTTTACGTGACGACCGGTGATGGAACGAGCGATTCCGATCGTAACGTCGTCGGTCAGGGCCTTGACCACTTGCTGGCTAAAGTCCTGAGGATCGACGTCGATCATCCTTCCGACGGTCGCGCCTATCGAGTCCCAAAAGATAATCCCTTTGTTGATCGACCCAATGCTCGCGGGGAGACCTGGGTCTATGGCCTGAGGAACCCCTGGCGTATTACCAGCGATCCCAAGTCAGGCCAACTTTGGGTGGGCAACAACGGCCAAGATCTATGGGAGCAGGTCTACCTCCTTAAACGGGGAGCGAATTACGGTTGGAGCGTGTACGAAGGAAGTCACCCGTTTTATCCCAATCGCGTTACAGGGGCGGACCCGATTCAGCCGCCGACACTTGAACACCCCCATTCTGACGCGAGGTCTTTGACTGGCGGCGTGGTCTATCGAGGAACAAGATTTCCGGAGCTGAGGGGCGCTTATGTTTACGGCGATTATTCCACGGGGAAAATCTGGGCAGCTCGGGCTTCTGAGGACGGGCGGATCGAGTGGCAGGCCGAAATCGCCGACACCCAACTCCAACTGACCTCCTTCGCACTCGACGCCGCAGGCGAACTTCTGATGACCGATCATCAAGCGCCACCGGCGGGTGGTCTTTATACGCTTAAACGAATCGCTCCAACGAGAGATGTGAACGCCTTCCCACGCAAACTTACGGAAACAGGACTTTTTGAAGAGCTTGTTTCACACACGATGGCTCGTGGCATCTTGCCGTACGACGTCAATTCTCCCCTTTGGTCCGATGGAGCTTTCAAAGCAAGATTCATCGCGTTACCCGCGGCATCGGAAACCGCTGAAACCATTCAGTACCGTGAGGCGGGACCATGGGGATTGCCAGAAGGGACGGTGCTGATCAAATCCTTTGGACTGGAGCAGGTCAACGGGGATCCTTCGACGAGACGTTGGATTGAGACTCGTTTGATGCTGCTACAGCAAGGAGAATGGACCGGTTTTTCCTATCGTTGGAATAAAAAACAAACCGACGGAGTTTTGGTCTCAAAAGCGGGCGAGGATCATACCTTCGAACTTGAAAAGGATGGAGAGCAACGTTCTCTGAAATGGCACTATCCTTCCAGAACGGAGTGCATGGTTTGTCATAGTCGTGCTGCCGGATTTGTGCTTGGGATCACCACGCCACAATTGAATCGTGACTACGCCTACGGCTTAGAAACGACGCACAATCAGCTCGAGATGTTTGAGCACTTGGGTGTTCTCAATGTCGACTGGAAAACGGCGATTCCTCGACTGATTGAATACCAGGCCGAAATGGCCCCTTCGGCGGACAAGGGTTCGAAACCCATTCAAATCTCGACAACACCTTTGGTCGATCAACGGGCGTTTGCATCCACCTCGATACTCCCAGTGAGTGTTTCAAAATTGTCGAAATTAGCAGACCCTTATGACGATCAAGAACCTCTCGACCTTAGAGCTCGCAGTTACTTGCAGACGAATTGTGCCCACTGTCATGTCGAAGCGGGGGGAGGTAATGCTCAAATTGATCTCGCATTTAACACTTCGCTTGAAAAAACTCGCCTTTTGGGCGTGACTCCACTTCACCACTCATTTGGTCTACCCCAGCCGAAACTCATCGCACCTGGCAGACCTTCTCATTCCATTCTGCTCCACCGAATGTCTATCCGCTCACGCGGGCAAATGCCGCAGCTGTCGACGGAACTTGTGGATCAAGCCGCGGTTGCAATGATTGCAGATTGGATAAAATCCATGGATGCTGGCCCAGACCTGAGTTCCGTCAACGAATAGGAACGCGGGTTGGATTCCGGCTTCTCGTCATGGCTGGAAGCATGACTCAGGTCCGAGGCGATGCGTGGTTAACCAACATTCGTTCGCGTTACGTCCACACGCGTTTGAATGGGCAGTACCTCAGTTGGGATTTAGATCAATGAAATTCAACTCGTCATTTTGGGCGAACCTACTGTTCGTTTTGGCCCTGCCCTTGTCCGGTTTCGCACAAGAAGAAGGGGGGAAGAGCTTTCCTCCCGTTCCGGACGAATCGATTCCAAGGTACGACGTTTTACGCACGAAAAAATCAATGGTCATCGACGGCAAACTCGATGAGGCCGTTTGGTCGAAGACACGTCCCTCTCGAAAGTTTGTCGATCTAATCACCGGTGAAAAAACCCGCTACGGTACGACGGTCAAAGTTTTATGGGACCCGGAATATCTCTATCTTGGTTATGAAATTCAAGAGCCGAATGTTCAGGCCAAATTTACTGAGCGAGATTCCCCGATTTGGCAGGAGAATGATGTTGAATTCTTTATCGCGGGGAAAGACGCGTATTATGAGTTGGAGATTAACGCGAGAGGAACGCTCTATGAGGGCCTGTTCGTCTGGCAAGATGTTTATGAAACCGCTGGTTTTTCGACCATCCCCGAACTGGACGTAAGACGGGAGGGAGTCCGACGCCAAAAATTCAACGGCGTTGGCCTCAAGAATCACCCACGAGGGTTGCGTTGGGCGTTTCTCGCATGGGACCTTCCGAATCTCAAGTCCGCAGTCTCGGTCCAAGGCACCCTGAATGACCCCTCTGACAACGATCAAGGATGGAGTGTCGAGCTGGCGATTCCATGGAGTGCACTTAAGATTCTGGATCGATCAATTCCACGAAAATGGCCGCCCAAAGATGGTGATGTTTGGCGAGTTGACGTTTCCCGTTTTAATCAACAGAAGGCCGAGGGAGAGCCCGTTGATTCGGGCGGCTGGGCATGGAGTCACCACGGCATCTGGGATTCTCATATTCCAGAGTGCTTCACCTATTTGATTCTTAAAGATCAAATTGTTGGTGAGGCAAAACCGTAATCATCAATTTGTTCATGGGCGAATGGATCTTCAGGCTGATGTGAGCACCCTAAACGCTTTTCAGTTATATTTGTCGGGGGTCTGGCCAAGGACGCACGGGTTCCTGACTTTCCAGATTCGAAAATTCTCACTGCCGCGATTCCGGCATCCGCCACTTTTAATCTTTCTGCGTTTTTTTCAGGCCGAACAGGAGTTAATCCCAGATGATCCCGATGACTCGCCGACCACTCTTGACCTTGGCTTTAGTTACCACTGCCCTGTTGCTCGGACCGGGCCCCGAGTTGTTCTCCCAGGATCGCGGGGATGCCATTGAAGTGGCGCTGGAAAAATCCGGCGACAATCGTCGCGAAATCCAACTCGCGTTGGATAAGGTACCTGAAAGTC
>JAKVCA010000068.1 GCA_022448315.1 Pirellulaceae bacterium
TCCTTTTCATCAACACTCACCTATTCATGGACATAGCACCAAAATTCGAAATTGGGTCGCCGTTTTTTTGCGTCCGCAACACGAGCGCAAGAGGGGACGGCGAGAGTGACTGAGCAAATACGTGGGTCAATCAAGAGATCCGATCGCTGGCTCTCCTGAAGACTGGGTGAATTTCAGGTCGCCGACCGAGACCCCGTAGATTTCACCTTGGCCGTCTTGGGCCTCATCGTAGATTTGAGCAAGATCTGTAACCTGAAACTGAGATGGGCGGCGTTGGTTGCTCAAAAACGGAATGAGTGCCGGCGGAAGTCCGGCCTCAAGTTGAGTGGCGGTCAACATGTTCCACGGCTCATTCTCACCGGAAACGGTCAGGTAGGTCGACGCTTCGGGACTCCCGGCAACATCAATCCTCCACAGAAGTGTGTTTTCAGGGATAAGATTTTCACGACCGGAAAGCGAGACCAACTGTTGCTGCATGCGATCGGAACGTAGAAGCCGGTGATAAAGAAGCGGCTTTTGCGATGGGATGGCAAGCCAGGAACGACTCGCCTCAATGTCGATCTGAAATGCGTCGGGACTGGATTCGGCCACACGGACCTCCATCAACCCGGGGCTCGCCATGGTCACCTGATCGAGCACCATCTGTGAGGGACTCAAAGCGACCATGTTTCCCTCCCCATCGCTCGCCGGAACTCCTCCGAACATGCAGGCGACTTTTGACGAAATGAAAAGGCTCCTTTCCCATTTCGCGTAGAAAGGGGTGGCGGGAGCGGCACGGAGAAGATGACAGTTACCGCGGACCCAGAGACGGCTCAGAAGCAGGTTGGGAAACTGTGCCACATCGACGGTGGGTAACTCGAGGAAAAACGATTCGGGTCGATTGATTTCAAAAATGGAAAGGTTGGGTAGATCAGAGACAGGTACCGATTTCGTTTCGATGACTGTGAATTGGCAATCGATGAAACTGAAATCTTGAATTGGAGCTTCCTCGTACTGCGTGACATACCGCGAATAGTTCTGCTCCAGATGAAAGCAGCTGATCTGACTCCACGAGGTTTCGCTGGCGAGGACAATCTCAAATTCGATCCCTTCGACGCGAAACTCCTCTGAGAAAACCTGGGCAAAGTGAGGCGTTTCCAAAAGGTCCGATTCGGCCGTCCATCTCAAACCGGGGCGGTATCCATCCCCCGCAACGAGGTTCAGTTTGCGCGATTCCATACGAATCGGTTGGATCGGGACGAAGCCATTGAAACATAATTCAATGGTTTCGATGGAATCATCCTGATTGGCCATTTCAATCGCCTGTTCGAACGTCTCCAAATTCGCGGCTTCCGAGATCTCGGCGAGGTCCGCACCCACTCGAAGACGACGAATTGTGGGCGTTGCTTCGGCCTCGGGCGACTCTTCGCCATCCATGGAAGGGGGGCCGGATTGCATCGAAGGGAGGCCGGCGCGTGGTTCCGAGTCTGGTACCTCTCCCTCGTCAGGGCTCGTGTCATCGACGTCGTTCGGGGAACGGTTGGTCGTGGCTTCGCGATTTGGATCGGGTCGGGTCTCAGGCGGTGTAAGTCCGAGTTTGGCCGATGCTTGTCGTTTGTAGGTCGGTGTCAATGAAGCTTCGGATTCATTCGACTTTGGAAACGCCAATTCAAAGAAGAGGATGGAGGCCACCAAAGCCAACGTGGGAAGAACCCATGAAATCAATGGTCGGGTGCGACTTCGGGTTGGAGAGAGAGGTTCGATGATGAGCGGTTCTTTTAAGCCGACATCAATTTGAAGTTCGCTGGAAACCACCAGCAGATCGGCCAGCAGTTCATCTGCAGTTTGGTAGCGATCCGCGGGATTGGGAGCGATCTGTTTCAACACAATCCGTTTGATGGACTCGGGCGTTTCGGGGCGTCGCTGAGCAATATCCGGACGCGGTGCTTCCTGGTGACTCAGCAACTTTTGAATGGGCGTTCCATCGGGGAAGGGAGGGGCGGCGGTAAGCAAGAAGTAAAAAGTGCACCCGAGTGAATAGATGTCGCTGCGGGTGTCGGCGTTTCTTGGGTCTCGGGCCTGTTCCGGGGAAATGTAATCAAAGGTCCCGAGGGTCATGCCGCTGGCCGTCATGTCCTCCTGATCCGCATTCAATCTCTGCGTCCTTGCAAGACCCATGTCCACCAGTTTGACCCGATGGTCTTCGGTCACAAGGACGTTGGAAGGTTTGATATCCCGATGGATCACTTTTCGTGTCGCGGCATGATCAACTGCTCGTACCAATTGGTACATGTAACGCATGATGAGGTCCAAGGATAACGGACCCTGTTCCATGACCATCTGTCGGAGGTTCTGACCTTCTACAAACTCGAAGACGATGTAACTCCAGCCGTGATCCTGCCCCACGAAGAAGACTCGGGCGATATTTTCGTGGTCGAGTTTTGCCGCACTTTGAGCTTCATTCGAAAAGCGGCGAAGCGTTTCTGGATCGTCGTCGGTTCTGGACAGAATTTTCACCGCCACCGTGCGACTGAGCAGAGTATCGTGAGCTTTGAACACGACGCCCATCCCGCCCCCGCCAATGAAGCGATCGAGTCGGTAATGATCCAGCATTTGCCCCTGAAGCTTGCGGGCAATTTCACTCACGCGGCTCTCAGATTGCGGGTAAGAGAGAGGCGGATTTTCAGAGATGATTGTCGGTTGATCTTCTTCTGAGAGTTGCCCCGGATCTGCCTGCTTCTTGAAAGCAGCGTCGGACAGATCCTCAGACGCCATTTCACCCCGGTTTCCGGCTTTTCTCGGATCCGATAAAGGGGTGTCGTTACTCGCTCGATCCGATACATCGTCATCGCCGGCGGACGCATGCTTGGGAAGCGGATCGGTTTGAGAATCGTCTCGGGACATAAGCGTTTGGGAACGCATTTGCGGCGTTCGTTACAGAAGATGCGATCGCTTCAATGAGGGAGAATTGGGGGCGTGGACTTATTCGTGAAGACCTCATTCCCTACTCTCGAGTTTAGGTAGGGTGAACAATGCGGTCAAATCGATGGAAGAGGTCGTGGGCGATCGTTCAGGATAATCGTTATAACCCGAGATTAACCGGCTTGGAGGCTCTGCAGGCCCCTACCTTTTCCGATCCGAGGGTGTAGCATTTGGACACTGTTACTCGACCGTGGACGCCACAAATGTAGGGCTTTTTTCCGCGGCGTACCCGCACCCGAGTCGATCTCGAATACAACCCGTAAAAAAAGGCAGATGGCCGTGTTTACTGGACTGGTGGAACGCAAAGCAAATCTAATCGAAATGATCCCGGAAGGTCCCGGCATGAAAGTGGTCGTGGACGGGGGAGAACTCGCCGACGGCGTTGCGATCGGTGACAGTATCTCAGTCAGCGGTTGCTGTCTCACCGTGATCGAATTGGATGGTCAGCAACTGGCCTTTCAGGCGGGAGAAGAAACGCTGAGTCGAACCACGCTGGGCGATAAGACCGCTGGCGACTTCGTCAATCTGGAACGTTCATTGAAAGCGGATGCGCGAATGGGGGGCCACTTCGTTTCCGGACATGTGGATGCGGTTGGAACGGTGGATCGACGAATTGACGATGAAGACTGGTCGACCTATTGGTTTAAAGTCCCGAAGGCCTTGATGTCGGAGATCGCATCGAAAGGTTCGGTGACCGTGGACGGAATCAGTTTGACGGTCGTTGGTGTCGAGGAACAATGCTTCAGCGTGGCTCTTATTCCTCACACGCTTCAAGTGACGACACTTGGAGACTACGCCCCGGGCGCACACGTCAACCTAGAAACCGATATTCTTGCGAAGTATGTCGGAAGACAACTTCAGGGGCATCTTGAACGTATCGGGGGTCAGGGAACAAGTGACTGAGTCGGCTCAGCCTCGTTGGTGATCGGCCATCCCTCACGTGCGATCATACAAGGGGCGAGAACTTGGGACGAGGCCATGGGACTTTCAACTTCTCAGTCACGGTCTCTCGCGGATTTGTCCCTATGGCCTCAGTCACTCGATTCGTTGCTAGCAGGTTTTTGTGGGCCGGCTAGATTCACCTGCAACACGTGCTCACTCTTTGAATTTCTTTGCCCGCATCCCACGGTTATCCGTTTCGGCAATAGTTGCCGCCCGCCGGCGGATTCTGAGCACCGCTAGCGGCATGAGTTGCCGATCGATCCGTGCCTGAGGATGAACGACGCATCGAGTTTCGAGGATCTGGGTGATCTCGTCTTATGAATGACAGGGATCCGGCACCGAGATTTTAGGGACTTCTTGGATTGCTAGCGACGTTTGTTCCGATCTTTCATTCCTTTGGCATCGACTTTGCTTGATGTTGCTGCGGGTCGCTCTCAGGTCGGGAGCGTATGACTCGCGTTCGCTTCGCCCCCCGAAGCCCTCCTTTTGACTCGGTGTCGACCATGATCGGATTGTATGTCTCAGCGTCTGGTGCTCAGGCTTACAGCCAGTTTCTGGATGTGGTTTCCAACAACATTGCCAACGCGGACACTGCAGGATTCAAACGCGAGATTCCAGTCCTTCAGGCTCGCCCGGCGGAGGATATTGAACGCGGAAATCTCTCATCAGGCATGGGATATCGCGAGGATGTGGGAGGAGGCGTCTACCTTTCGGAAACTCAGACCGAGTTTTCGATGGGTGCGATTCAGAGCACGGGAAATGAGACGGATCTGGCGATCGCAGATACGAATGGCAATACCTTTTTCATGGTTCAACAAGGTGACGAAACGCTCCTGACTCGCGCTGGGAACTTTTACAGAGATATTCAAGGGCTTTTAAGAACTCAAGATGGAAGCGTGGTACTGAGCGATGCTGCGGCCCCCATCCAGATGGATCCCCGTTTTGGATTTCAAGTCAGTGAGGACGGAGTGATTACGCAGCGAGAAACGGGCCTTCAAATTCCCATCGGACTTGCGCAGCCCGATTCGCTCGACGATCTGGTGCAAGCGGGGAAGAACAGTTTTCGGTCTGACGGTCCGATGTTGCCTGCCGCTCCGGAAGATCGTCGAGTGCGTCAGGGTTACCTGGAAAAATCAACCACACAACCGATGCAGGAAATGATCGACATGATCAAAGCCAGTCGAGCTTATGAGGCGAATGTCAGGATGATTCAAAATCAGGATTCGACGATCGAGTCATTGATCAATCGGGTTCTATCAGGCGACTAATTTTTTGGAGCACGCCGAAAGCTCCCGAAATCCAACTCAGAAAAGGATAAAAAAGATGTCCGTTCAAGCTCTTTATACAGCCGCGACCGGTATGGAAGCTCTGGAAACCAAGCTTGATGTGATCGCAAACAACCTCGCGAACGTCAGTACGGTCGGTTTCAAAAAGGACCGTGCAAATTTTGAAGACCTCTTTTATCGACACGAAGTGATACCGGGGACCGAGCAGCAGGCGCCAGAAACGGGTGTCGGAATTTCGGTGGGGCTGGGGACTCGCGTTTCGAGTGTGCAAAGCGATCTCGGCCAAGGCTCGGGGCAGGTGACGAATAACAAATACGACATGATGATTCAGGGGCAGGGTTACTTCAGGGTTACCGATGCCAACAACAATTTCTTTTACACCCGGGCGGGGAACTTTACCCGAAACGCTCAGGGAAGTCTGGTCATGGCCTCCGGCAATCAGGGGCGGATTCTCGATCCGAACATTCAGATCGCAGAGGGATCGACCGGATTGACCATCAACGAGGATGGGTCGGTTTTCGCCCTCGCTCCAGGCGATGTCGCCCCCCAGCAGATCGGTCAGATTCTGCTCACGACCTTCGCCAACCCCGCGGGCCTGATGAAAATGGGGGATAACTTGTACCAGGTGACGGAAGCCTCGGGACAGGGCCAGGAAAACAATCCGGGACAGCAGGGAACGGGGGTGATCCGACAGAACATGTTGGAGAACTCCAATGTGGAGCCGGTCCGAGAATTGATTGACCTGATCCAAACCCAAAGGAACTTTGAGCTGAACTCTCAGGCCGTGCAGACCGGAGATCAGATGATGCAGTTGATTTCGAATTTGCGTCGTTAAGCCAGACTACGCCACTCCTAAACGAGTCATCAATCAAGGATGAATGATGGTTAAACGCCAAACCGAACGATCGATATTACGAAGCGTTGTCACCTGCGGGATCTTCTCGCTTCTGATACTCGAAAGCACGTGTGCCGAAGTTCGTGCACAAACCACTATTCGTCTGCAGGAAGATGTCGTCCTTCATCAGTCTCCTGTCATCCGGCTTGGAGATATCGCCCAGGTGACCGATCTCAGTGCGGCCATGGTCTCGGCGTTTGAGGACCTCGAACTTCTTCCCATTTCAAGCCGTGAGATGGAGGTGACTCGAGAAACGATTCGGGATCGACTTGGACTGCTCGGTGTCGATCTTTACAGCGTTCGCTGGGAAGGCGCTTCCGTTGTAGTAATCAAACGCCAGCCCAAGCATTCGGGACCTGAGCGGGCCGCATCAACATCCGGGGTAGTGAACGGGGTAGTAAACGACGCGTCGATGGCGAATGCAAAGCTTAGCAAGCCGCCGTCTTGGCAGGTCAAGCAAGTCAAGCAACACGTCGAGCAACATGTGGCCCCTGCGTTGTTCGAGCGGGGCCTCGAGCTGGAATCGGTCCAACTGACGCCCGAAGTGGCCAAAGCGGTCGGGAACTTTGCACGCCTGGGGGAAGTCACACTGGCCAGTGGTTTCGACTCGGGTGACCATCAGGTGATCTTGGAAGTGAGTGCCGCGGGCGAGACGAGAACCTTGCCGGTGGACGTCGTTACGCGGCAATGTGAACAGGCGATATTTCTCACCGAAGGGTTGGAAAAAGGGCACGTGATCCAAGCATCAGATTTGGAATTCCGCCCCATTCCATCAGAAAGGTCAAACCCTCACATGTTGAAACAGGCCAAGACCGTTGTCGGTAAAGAACTCGTTTACATGGCCCGGGCAGATCAGCCCGTCACCCAGAATATGATCCGTCAACCTGTCATGGTCAGGAGCAATCGAACGGTGGTGGTGGAAAACATCAGTGGAAACATTCGCGTGAGGACCTACGGAGTGGCTCGGCAGGATGGAAGTTTTGGTGATGTGATCAACGTCGAACTGGGCAAAGACCGCCGGAAGCTTCTCGCCGAAGTGGTCGGTGAAGATCGTGTTCAAGTGAAATCGATTCGCTAACGCATGCCAAAGATCACTCAGGTGATCGTAAAGGATAAGAGATGATCAAACGACGTCGAAACTGGATCGTTCGTCTCCTCATCGTTTGGGGATGGGTCGCGGGAATGTCCACCGCATCATGGGCGCAAAACAACAGTCCTTTTTCCTTGATTCTTCGGGAGGGGGGCTACACTCCGATGACCATGGAGCAGGCAAACATCATTCGCTCTATTCCCGTGCAGCAGAGGCAGATCAAGCAGCACGACATTTTTACCGATCGGATTGCCGAACTGGCCCGATTCTCATCGGAAGGTGATACGGAGCGCCGAAAAACATCCAACTACTTTGCCCGCCTGCAAAACTGGGTCCGGCTCAACGGTTTGACCAAGGCGGAACCGACACAGGCTTCTGGCCTGGATCCGACCATTCAAGGGGATTTGCGTCAGACGCGAAGATCCGAGGGCGATATCCAAACGACGGAGCGTCTCACGATCAACGTTGCCGTGGAGGTGGTCGATATTCGACCCAACGGAAACCTCATTATTGAGGGCAACAAGGAGATCTCAATCAACAACGAGTGGTGGGTTGCCAAAATTACAGGAACTGTTCGTCAAGAGGACATTGGCGTCGATCGAGTGATCCAAAGCGACAACATTGCCAATCTGCGTGTCGAACGGTCACTCAAGGGGTTCGTTTACGACAGCTATCGTCGCGGATGGTTTGACAAAGTGTTCGATCGATTATCGCCGTTCTAGTCGAACTTCAAAGCCTCGCTTCCCAACCACGAACTTCAGGTTTTCAGAATGATGTTCATGAAACAGATAACGGTTGCGATTCTCATACTTTTCACCCTGGCCCCATGGGCCACGGCGCAGGTGAGAATCAAGGAGCTCTGCGATGTTAAAGGTCAGGAACCTCTGATGTTGAGAGGGGTCGGTCTGGTGGTGGGCTTGAGCGGCACTGGAGATCCGGACCTGCCAGCGACGATGAGGGCGTTGGCTCGCAGTCTGAGTGGTTCGGGGCTGGAGGTTCCCAAAGATGCACTTGGGCAGGAACTGACCGAGGAATTTCTGGGGTCTCAAAATGTCGCCTTGGTTTTCGTGACCGCGGAGGTACCGGCTGCCGGTGCTCGCCAGGGGACACGCACCGTTTGTCGCGTCGATTCGTTCGGGTCGGCCCAGAGTATTCAAGGTGGACGGTTACTGCACGCATCGCTGACCACCGGGCCATTCGGGGGTGAGGCCGGGCAGATGCGAGTTTTCGCAACTGCGTCCGGGGAAATTCGATTAGACGACCCACTGCATACGGTTTCGGGCCTCATCGACGACGGATGTCAGTTTGAATTCGACTTCAAGCACAGTTTCACCTATCTGGCGGCGCCCAAAATCAAGGCCGAGGGGAAGGAGTTCAATCCCTTCCCTCAGCAACCCTCCATCCCCACAACGCCACAAGAACCGCCGACCAGAAAGTCACAACTCTATTTCGACTTGGTGATCCGGAATGAACACGCCAGTTTCGGAACCGCCTCCGAGATCGCAGAAACGTTGAGAAGTTATCAGGATTATGACCTGTCCGAACTCGAACCTACAGCTCTCGACCAGATCACGATTCAGGTTCCGATCCTTGATGCATACCGCTCGGATCCGGTCGATTTCATTCACCAGATCCTGGAACTGGAGGTGATTACGAAGCCCAAGAGCACAACTGTTGTGATCAACCGAAAAAAGGGGACCGTCATCATCGGGGATGAAGTCCGTTTTGATCCGGTGGCCATCTCATCGGGCGACTTCGCGGTGGATACGGGGCCCGTGCAAACGCTGGACCTTGAAAGTGTTGCTCCGCTGGGGAATGAGAACAATTTTGAATTGACACGGCTTCAACAATCCCTGGCCGCTCTTCAGGCACCTCCTGAGACCCTGATTGATATTATCGAAGGTCTCGAAAAGGGCGGAAAACTTTACGGAAAAGTGATCTATATCGACTGACCTTCTCGATTGGCGTCCCACGCTGAAAAGGCGACTATACATGTTGAATCCCCTCCTCGCATCTTCGAACTCCACGGCTCGTCCGTCTGAGGCGCTTCGTGTCGCCAACATGTCGGCCCCGGTTCCCACCCCTACCGCTGACATGGCGGTCGACGGGGACAGGGAGTTTCGAGAAACGTTCGATAAATTTGTTGGCCAAACGCTGTTTGGCTCGCTTTTGAAAGAGCTTCGAAAGTCTGAACAGGGGGCGGCTTACATCAACGGTGGTCAGGCCGAAAAGGTTTTCAAGGGGCAGCTCGATCAGGTCTTGGTGGAACGGATGTCGGAAGCTTCCGCCGAGACACTGACCGGACCGATGTACGACCTGATGATGGCGAACCGAAGGCTTTAACCCTCGGCAACCCAACGCAATACCGGCCTTCCATACGCCACGGGCTCAGACCGGTTCGGACTCAGGTTCAGACTGAGACCCATTTAAACTGAGACCCATTCAAACTGAGC
>JAKVCA010000069.1 GCA_022448315.1 Pirellulaceae bacterium
CATACTTGGGTCAAAGGGACCGCATTTGAAACGATGAAGCAACTGGTGCTTTACGACTACGCCATCCACTGGTTCGACATGGTCCACAACCTTTTCATCGATCAGCCCCCGCAACGTATTTTTGCAACCCGCCGAATGACGGCAACCCAGACCATCTCACCCCCTCTGTTGGCCGCCGTGCTTGTCGAGTCGGAGCATGCCATCGCCAATGTCGCTTTCGTTGCTCAGACATCGCACCTCGCAAGGGATCGCTCCTACCTGGCAGGCTCCAAAGGTTCCATCGTCAGCTGGGGTCCGGACGAAAAGAACCAGACGCTTCAAATTGAAACGGAGGCGGGTCGGTTTCAGCCCCACCTTGAGGGTCAATGGTTCCCAGACGCATTCCGCGGCACGATGGCCGAGTTGCTCTGCAGCCTTGAGGAGGGACGCCCTTGTCAACTTGCAGCCGCCGACAACCTTAAGAGCCTCGAACTCTGTTTCGCGGCGGTTGCAAGTTCCATGATCGAGCAACCCGTCAAAGTGGGTTCCGTCAGAAAGCTTCAAAGCGAGTGGCTCTAGGACCGCTCTAGAACTCCGAGTTCAACGATATTGGCAATTCTCTGCCAACACCAATGGTTCATGGCAGGAGAGTAAAAGCCCTCTCATCCTAACTCCCACCGTGCCTTCTCGCCCGACGAAGAACAACGGATCATTCTCTCACGCGTTTGAGCCGGACGCGGACTGGTTCCGACCACTGAATGGTCAAGTCAAGGGTATCTCGATCGACCAATTCGTAGTTCAGGGACAGTTCTCCCTCCGTCCCATCCCGATTGGTGTATCCGATTTCAAGTGACGCTTTGCCCTTTTCTGCAAAAGTCCATCTGCCACGATGGGTGCCGCCCTGATCATTTTCCCCCTCTTGAACAACCTCTTGATTTGAGGGATTGACCGAGATCAAAGACACCGAAGTCTGGTCGGGCGAAACACTCTTTGTTTCCAGCACACGTTCCGGGACTTTCCAGTTCACTGAAAACTTGAGGCCATCACCTTTGGAGCCCTCGTCCACCCATGTCCCAATCAGCGTTTCGAATCCGCTCTGATTCAAGACACTCTGAAGCGTCCTTGACTTCCCTTCCGGCGACTCCTTCCTCGCCGAATCGGGTCCTGAACGGACCGCAGTGAAAATGAAATCGTTACTAAATTGCCCTTGAGGGTTCTGAAGCTGCAATAGATGAAGGCCATCCTCGGGAAGTTCCGATAGCTTAACGGTCACCAACTCTCCCTGGACGCCTACCTCGCCTCCCACCAGATGGCCATCCAAGAAGATTCGACTATCCCCCGACAGGTGGCGGCCACTCATCTTCATTTCCAACTGCCCCGGACGAACCTGCGGAAATTTCTGCCGACCTCGTTGCCGTTCAATCGGACCCAGAGTCCAAATCGCCGGTTGTGGATGATCTGCATCGCACCCTGTCCCGGCATAAGCGGTGAGAGTTACGACCAGTCGACCTTCCTCAATCTCTTCGATCAACTCCTTGTTTGACCAACCCGCCTCGCTTTTAGAATCTCTGTACTGACCCTCGCCATCCATCCAAAAATCAACCGTGGTGGGGTGGCTACTGTCCAACCGAACCCCCACACCTTTCAATTCGACCGCACCTTCCACGTTGGCGTTTTCCAGAGCTCTCCAGAGCTGCGTTGTTTCTTCCAGTTTCAATGACTCAGCATCCAAAGTAACTTGCCTCGCAAAGGCCCCGGAGTAACCGGTGCTCATTTGTAGGACCATATCCCAGACTGGATTGAATCGCCGGCGGCCACCCCATGAGAATCGCCAGATTTCCTCTTCGCTCTGGCCCCGTTCCGCCACATTACGGTAGAACGGGAACTCGACCATATTGAGGCGACCTTGTGGAAGAATCAGGAAACGGTCGTTGGCGCCACGCCAGGTTGGCGCGTCCATCCCTGTCCCAGGCGTGTTCGTACTCACTAAATAGGGCATGCGGTGGCAATCGCCGCAGATATTCGGTTGGGACTTCGACGGATCATCGTCCCCGAGAACATGGAATAGCTCAAAGCCCCGGCGAGCCCGCGCGGTAAGCTCGTTGGTATACGGCCGTTTCTGTGCCGGCGGGAACGGGACGTTTAAAAGGAACGTTCCCATATCATCCCGTTCGGCCTCACTCAGGAATCCAGCCTTTCCAGCTTCATTGGTTTCCTCCTCGTCCGCAAAGACCATGGTCGAGGCCAAGCCACCATCAATCAGGTTTCGAATGCTGCTCAGGGCATCGCCCTCAACCGAATTTGGAGGATCACTTCCATGAATGTTTGCGCTGTTATTGCCGCCGTAGGGGTCTCCAGGAATCCCATCCCAATGGTAGGGCTCAGTGTCTCGCAGTCCACGAACCGGCATGGTCGATCTCGGCATGATTTGATCACCAAACGTGACGACCGGTGTTTTGAGGACCCAAAGCAATTGATCCGTATGGCCATCGGGATGACAACTTGCGCAGGAAAAGGTACCCGTTGAAGAAGCAGAGGCCGTTTCAAACGCCATTCGGCCCCGTTTGATCGCGGGGTGCGTTGGATCCTCCAGATCGATCGTTTTCAATGATTGAGGTTGGCGGGCGTCACTGACATCAACGACACTGATCGTGTTGTCGACCGCGTTGAGGACAAATGCCCTCCGCAATTTTCCATCCTCATGGTCCAAAGCAATGCCGCGAGGCACGGAACCCACATCCACCTTGCTGAGGATTTCACCACTCCCGGCATCAAGCAGGACCAAGCGATCTGAGCCTGCCGCCGAGGCAACGAGAACCGAATCATCTTGACTGACTTCGATCGCAAAGGGGGTCGCGAACGCCATCGAACGCTCGGGCTGCTCGGGCGGCAGCGGTTCCAACTCCCAACGGTTCGCTTTGCCGCTCTTGCCCTCGTTTTCGAATTGAACGCGGGTCACTTGGTTGAGAAAAGGCCGATTCTCCAGCTGGCTCAAATCGTGCTTCTTCGTTCCCGAACGACCGTTGACATCGTTTCTCGCATCGGTTTGAGCAATGAACACGTTTCCTTTGGAATCGGTCGTCAAACCGTAGAGCAACGTCCCCAGAGTATCAACCGCGGTGACCAAGCGATCGGTCCTGGTATCAAAGACAAATAGATCACGATCCGGCACGTCGGGATGCTTGATGATATCAACCACGTGCCCAAGAGACAGAACATTGTTGTGGTTGATGGAATGTTCCCACGCATCAAAGGTCACCAAGTTTCCATCAATCTGATCCCTTCGCCCTCCCGACAATTGGGTTTGATTGTTGGATTCAAAGGGGATGACAAAAAGCCTTCCATTCGACACAACAATCCCACGTGGATCCTGGGCCGGAATTCTGAGCCGGCGTCGAATTTTTCGTGCGTGAACATCGATCACTGCGATCTGATTTTCCGAGGACAACGCCACATACGCCTTGTCGTTACTCGCGAACGCAATACCAACTGGCTCGTCAAAGCTAGTCGCCAATTTATCGTCAAAAGCCTGAATCGTCGCGACCACATTCCAGTGCGTCAGGCTGTTTGGATCATTATCAATCACGCTTATCGAATCTGAAATGTGATTCGAGACCCAGATCTCGAGCCCATCGGGCCGAATCGCAACACTGACTGGATCAATTCCAACTGAAATCTCTGTGACCTTTTTCAAGCTCTTCGCGTGAATCACATCCAAGGTATTGTTGGGGGTATTGGCGACAAAGACATGATCGCCCCGTTTTGCGATCGGATGGAAATGGGGACTCACAAACGAACCGAGTCCCGCGGAATCGTTGGCGAATGCAAAACCGGCAACGGCGTTCAAACTTCCCAGACATACCGCCCATGCCAACGCGCCAAGACACTGATATTTCTTCAAGGTTCGTTTCATTTCGCGACTCCTCAAGAGAGTTCCTGAATCGATCACACCGTTAGAGGTTCGTCCGCCCTCCCGACATGTTATCAGCGCGGAATGGTAACCGCGAAGATCAATTACGAAAAGATACAGATAACCGGTAACTCGCAGCACCCATCATCCGTTTGGTTTTTTCCAAGGCACCATCCGCCCATTGAGGAGCAACCCGATATAGGTCCAGCGAACCAATGCCTGATAACTCACCAATAGTATAATGGTGGTAAAGGTGCAGACGAACGCGAACTTCAGGGCGGCTGGAAATTCCCAGCGACTGACCCAATATTGGACAAGGACGATGAAGGGAACGTGGATCAGGTACATCCAGTACGAAGCGTCGGACAGATATCGCACCCACGGTCGATTCGTCGAGAAGAAACGATAAAACAGTCCAAGAAGGCCGAACGTCATCAGCCACGCAAAAGAAACCTGAACGACACTAAATACGACTCGACCGAGGAAACCTCCGGACTCACTCAACATTAAACCCAGAGGAAAAACGATAGCAAGTCCAATCAAGATCTTAAGCCACCACCACTGCCCCACGGCAACCCGCTTATCATCGGAACTGAAGTAAAGAGCTCCGTAACCAAAAAATATGACGTAGTAGATAAACACAGCGGGCAACGGAAGCAGGCCGAACGAGGTGTCTGGACCAAAGCCTCCCGGTTCCACCATGAAGAACTGTGGAACCGAAGTCAGCGGAATGAGCCAAAGGTAACGCCACCAGCCAGTGATCAGACTCCGTGGCAGCGGACGTAGTTTAAACGCCGTCGCAAAGGATACGATAATGGCGAAACCACCCACGAACCAGCAAAGGAAATACAGAAACCAAAGGTGAAGCCAAACAGGCAGATAAAACAAGAGGCCAACAACCCCACTTACAAACTCTTCCAGCTCGTTTTTCGGACGGGCGACCTCTGCCTCGCGCTCGTATTCTGCCTCAAGCACGGACGCAATTTTTTTACGCTCTTCAAAAAGTTGTCCCTTCTCGATCGGAATTTCGTATACGCCAGCAAACCATGATGTGGTCTCCCAGTCAATTTTCAGAAGTTCTTCCGGCGTCTCACCTTCGTTATTTTTCGCACCAGGATCAGCCCCAGCTCGGAGCAACGCAATCGCTGCATCACTCCGACCGAAAAGACACGCGAGGTGTAGTGCTGTGCCCCCCGACGAATCCTTCTTATTGAGATCACCTCCTTCGGCGATGTAACGAAGGACCTCACCCGTATTGGAAAAGCAAACCGCTGCAAATATCTCAACCTCGCCAACGTTCTCGGAAAAAGGGGATTTTTCTCGGAATTCCGTATTCAAGACTTGGATAATTTTCGCCCGCCCTGCCAGAAGCTCGCCCTCAACGATGGGAATGCGGAACATTCCAGCAATCCCCTCCGTCGTCTTCCAATCCAACTCCAGAAGACTCGCCACCGTATCGCCGGTGTCATTCGTTGCGTCAAGATCAGCACCGGCTCGAATCAGGGTGATGGCCGCCTCATCACGACCGAAAAGACAGGCCACGTGTAGAGGTGTCGAACCTGAGGGGTCCCGTTTTTCAAGATCCCCACCGCTTTCGATATAACGATCAATTTCTTCCATGTCTGAAAGGGCAACCGCAGCGAAAATATCTACCTCTTCCCCATCCGCCTGTAACTTCGTCCCTTTCGCTTCCGTCAACGTCGCCGAAACCCGCGTCCACTGATCTAATTCACGGGAATTCAAACGAACACCGGTTACTACCAACCATTGAAGTGGAACAATGGTGACCATCCCAATGATTAATGGAAGCAAAATCCTCAATGACCGATGCTTCAGCAAGGCAAAAGTGCCCCGCTTCTTCCACAACATTGCCGTGAAGAAGCCGCTCACCAAAAAGAAAAGTTGCATCCGCCAACCGTGGATCGAACTTTTGAGAATGCCAAACCAAGGTTCCGATTCAATATCCTGAACGCCCCACCAGATCCCCGCGCCAGGGATAAAGGAAAGCGCTCCATGCAGCGCGATTCCTAGAAGCATGGCAACGGCCCGGAGCGCATCGAGGTCGTATCGTCTGTTGTTACTTGTCATGGTTCACTTCAAGTCTTCCAGTAATTCTGGGTCGTCATTGGATATCTGGCCTCAACCCTCGACCCTGCTTCGTCTGATCAAAATCTGAACAAGCCGGTGAGATCGAAGGTTAGGCTACCATGAAACCGCTTTTCGGCACGACAGGACTAAAACCGAGCTTACAAAACGGTACAGAGCGTCGCTACGCCAACGACATGCTCGCCTTCGGCCGACACTTCACTCACCAGTCTACTCGACCCGGAAAATTTAAACATCGCCGGTAAAATTTCAACTGGATCCCAACTGGCCAGTTCGCACACTTCTTATAAAATAATTTAGCGTCCTAGGAGTTTCGCCGAATCGATGTTTTCCACAGCGTCCGATTCGATCCGTGTGGGTTGTACCTCACCCCAACACTAACTCCATATTCAACCTTGTAAGCGAACTTCATATTCGCGACAGAGGCGATCCATGGATTCAGACCTTCATCCCCATATACTTGACTGCTGGTTTTTGACAGGTGCGACCGCGAGTGGAAAAACCTCCACCTCCATTCAGTTGGCCAAGGCCCTTGATGCCGAGATCATCTCTCTTGATTCCATGTCCATTTACAAGGAGATGGACATCGGGACCGCAAAACCGACTCGAGCGGATCAGGCGTCGATTCCCCATCACCTCATCGATTTGGTTCCGCCCACCGACACGTTCAGCGTTTCTCAATACTGCGATCTCGCCCACCAGCAAGTAGACACACTCCGCGCGAAGGGCAAAGCCGTTCTCTTCGTGGGTGGAACTCCGCTCTACCTCAAAAGTCTGCTTCGCGGGATCTTTGAGGGTCCACCGGCCGATTGGGAATTTAGACGGGAGATCGAACAGGAAATCGAGGCCCATGGGCTGGATGCGCTCCGAGAACGACTCAAACTGGTCGACCCTCTGTCCGCTCACAAACTTCACGCAAACGATCAGCGTCGAATGATCCGCGCGCTCGAAGTTTACCGTGCCACAGGTAAACCCATCAGCCACCTGCAAACGCATTTTGATCAGAGTCGTTCCAAGGAGAATTGTCGCGTGTTCGCCCTACATTGGGAGCGAACCTTATTGCACGATCGCATCAATGATCGAGTGGATCACATGTTCGAACACGGCTTGATTAAAGAGGTGGAAAACATCCTGTTAAACTATGGCGAGTTGAGTCACACCGCCGCTCAAGCGGTGGGTTATCAAGAAGTGATTGCCCACCTCAAGGGTGAGATTCCGCTCGACCGTTGCATTGCCACGGTCAAACAACGTACTCGTCAGTTCGCAAGGCGTCAGGAGACCTGGTTCCGCGCACTCGACGAATGCCAATGGGTTGAACGGCGAACCCATGATGAAATCGACACTCGGGTCCAGCAGATTCTGGATGCTGGGCAATTCGAAAATCTATGAATGCCTCGGGATGACGGTTGACCTCGATCGCGGGTCGCCCCAGAACCTCATGCCTCAAACACCCTTTTAAAGATAACCCGCAACTCCTCTGCGAGCTTTGATATGACCTTTGCATCCTGAAGCAGAACGGGATGATGGAGCAAGACCGTGCCCGCAGCTCTTTTGGTAGCATGCGTCAGATCACCCACCTTTCGGCAACGACGGGAGGAGCGTTTCATGAAGCCGCGAAACCCAGTATCCAGGGGAACATCCATACGCTGGCAATGTTGGACCAACGGCTCTCGACGCGTCGCGTCTTTCAAACAGAGGCCCCACTTGTAATAAGCCGGAGAGTCTTGCTCACGGGGAATCATCATTTCGGCATACCGCTCCAAGTCTTGGAGCTCTTGAACCAGTTGCTGAACGCGATTCCGGCGAACTTCATGGCGTCGAGCGAGCATGGTAAATTGCGGAATCAGGACAGCAGCTTGCAGTTCGCTCAAGGGAAACGCCAGATTTCCCCGTTCGCCATAGACTTTTAAACGTTGCAAGATTTCAGGATTCGAGGTCATGACCGCCCCGCCCCGCCCTGCAGAAAGAAGCTTGCTTCCGCCAAAGCTCAACACCGAAACATCTCCCCAAGCGCCCGCCGGCCGGCCCTGAATCACCGCACCCGGAACCTGGCAGGCATCCTCAAGCACGAGTCCACCGTGACGATGCGTCATTTCAACGACGAGATCCATATCGGCCAGACTGCCATGAAGATGAGACGCGATTACCGCCCTCGTGATATCGGAAAACGCGTCTTCAAGTCGCTCCGCATCCAATGCCCAACCCTTCTGCTCCACATCGATGAGAACAGGTGTTGCTCCCACCGCTTCGATCGCTCGAAAGTTGCCGGGGAAGTCATATCCAGCGAGGACCACTTCATCCCCCGGACCAATCCCCATCCCACGAAGTGCAAGCTCGACGGAAAGGGTACCGGAGCTACACGGGTAAACATGATCGTGCTTGAACTGTTCCCTCAGATTTTCTCGCAATCGCTCCGCACAGCTCCCCTCATAAAGCCCCCATGTCTGGTCGCGGAGCAACCCCATCAGCTCCGCTTCAATCTCTGGGGTCGTCGGTGGCCAGGCAGGACGGTAGAGCTGAGAATGATCGGTCAAAGTCATCGACATCCATCATCTTAAGGGCAAGGGGTTAAATTCGAATCTCTCCACGATCATTCGCTATGGAAACACGCGTTTATCCCAAGTATGGCGTGGCCGGATCAACTTCAGCCACGATATCATGCGGGAGCGGATTATTGTATTCCGCTTGACTCAAAAGCAAGGCTCAACAGGGCATCGTAACGAACTTTCTCTCACAGGCCTATGCGCATGGGAAGCTCCAGAATTGGACGATGGACGATGGGCTTCGGCGTCATCGTCCGCGGTCGCCGAATCCTCCAAAGATCCCCCCAACTCTTGCCCCATTTCTGGCGTCCTGTTTTATACAACACCCTGCTCAGTACCCTCGTGCTATTAATCTGGCTCTTGGTCTGGTGGGCGCTCTCGCAATGGATGATCGGCCTTCTTGCGGCATGGCTCAAGACCTGGCTTTGGCCAACGCTGCTGACCCTGGTATCTGGATTGACGATCTTGATACTTGGCCTTGCAAGCGCTCTGGTTGCGTTGGTGATCTGGCGGTTGGTCCAAGGTTTTCTGCTTTCTCCCATTTATGCCGACCTCAGCCTTCGCGTGGAAAAGGCTCTCGGCACTCCCAAGAACGATCTACGTGAGCTCAGTTGGTTGCAGGCCATCCCGGACACCCTTATCGAAATTGGTATCCTGTTGGTGCTTCAGGTGATTTCTTTGAGCGCGAACAGCATTCCGATCGTTGGATCCGTCATCGCGACCGTCATCAATTTCGCTGGAACGACCTCAATTCTGGGCCTGGACCTGTTTTCGTTCCCACTTAGCGCCCGAGGGGCCTCCAGGT
>JAKVCA010000007.1 GCA_022448315.1 Pirellulaceae bacterium
GAGGAGAGCACCGGTTACCCCGTCGAACAGATCCACGCGTTTGACCCCGGAATCCAATGTCGTCAGCTCGTAAATGGGGCGTCCCAGGAGCAGCCGGTGTTTGATCTCCGCCAACATGACGCTCGCGTCTGAGAGACGATCCAACTCCGCTACCGAAATCCATGCATAATCATCGAGATTCACGGGTTCGTGGGTGCGAATAAGGTGCTCACCGCGAACCTTTCCAATCGGACTGAAGCTGAAAAACAACCCGCTCAAGGTCCAGAACAGAAGTTGGATTCCAATCAACACACCAAGATAGCGATGGACTTGATACCAAAATCGCATGGGAATCGCCTCGCGGGAAAGGTCAGCCGAAACAAAGGGGTTCGAGCTCGCACCCGAACGGGCAGCATGGCTGATAGGTTAACGAAGGACAAGGATGTTGGAAAATCACGTGGGTTCGACAGATCCCTGAGTCTGGGAAGGGATTGAAGGGGGTTGATCGGTGCCGCTCACTGGGGGACGGACTCCAAGGTTCCATCGCATTTCCATGTAGGCGGAATACAGAACCGGAACGACAAAGAGCGTTAGGATTTCAACGGCCATGCCGCCGATCACGGGCCACGCCATCGCTTTGGCGACATCCGCCCCCCTGCCTGTTGAGTAGATCACCGGCATCAGAGCAATGATGGTGGTGAAGGTCGTCATCAGGCAAGGACGAATTCGTTTTCGACCTGCCTCAAGGGTTGCTTCTCGGATCTGCGCGATCGAACGGGGTTGTCGCTTCGAGAAGATTTGACTGAGGTAAGTTGCCATGACGACGCCGTCATCGACCGCGATACCGAATAGGGCAATGAACCCGATCCAGACGGCCGTGTTGATTTCAATGGTCTGAAAAGCGAGAAGTAACATGCCGCCAGCAAAAGCGACGGGGATCCCTGCGAAGACGATCAGCGAGACAGCGACTTTTCGGAATTGAAGATAGATAATGAAGAGATTAATCAAGATGACCAGGGGGATGACCCAAAGAAGTCTTTGATTGGCTTCAATCTGATTCTGGAACGATCCCACCGCTTTCAGCGCGTATCCGGTCGGCAGATTCAACAAGCCATTGTTCTGTGCTTCTCGTAACGCTTTCTCAATGGCAGTTACGGTCTCCAGATCCCCCGTGATTCCAGATGGTGAAAAAGAGATATGTGCCACCAGTCGCGCATCTTCGCTGTTGATGACTCCAGGTCCCCAGCTCGTTTCCATGTCAGCGAGCGTGGAGAGTGGAATGACTTCTCCGGAGTGAGTAACGACGGGGAGTCTTTCGAGCTCGTCCAAACGCTCTCGCAGATCTCTCTGGTACCGAATCCGGATGGGATAGCGCTCGCGGCCTTCAACGGTGCTCGTGACGTTGCCGCCCCCCAAAGCCGTTTCCACGATCTGATTGACCATCGTGGTCGACATTCCGTAACGAGCCGCGTGTTCACGGTGAACGTTGAATTCAAGGTACGGCTTGCCGAGGACAATGTCAGGATTCACCGTTCCCGCTTCGACCTCGGGCAGAGTTTTGAGGTAGGCAGCGACGTCGAGCGAGGCCTGAGCCAGGCCCTCAAGACGATCGCCGTAAATCCGTATTGCCATGGACGCTTTGATGCCGCTCTGCAGCATCACCACCCGACCCTCAATGGGTTGCAACGCCGATGCGGGAGTGACACCTGGTAAGGTGGCAACGGCGTTGATTTGATCCCAGATATCTCGCGAAGTGCGTCCCTCTCGCCATTGATCCCGGGGTTTGAGCATGACGTAGGTTTCAATCATGGCCGCAGGAGCGGGGTCCAACGCCGATTCCACCCGTCCAATTTTCCCGAGAACATTTTCGACTTCGGGGATTTCCTTGATCAACGCGTCTTGCGTCTGGAGGATCTCCATCGTCTGGGAAAAGCTGGCTCCCGGATAAAGCGTGGGCATGTAAAACCAACTGCCCTCATCCAATGCAATCCAGTCATTGGATTCGAGGCCGTTCAAGGCCTGCTTGGCGTCACGATATCCTGGGACCCCGTCAAGGTCTGCGCCAAGACGACTTGAGACGATTTCAACGGGTGCGAGGACTTGGGGAAGGCCGATCCACGCACCCGCCCCCAGGACAATCAGCGTAGCAGGCAACCCAAGAAAGAGGACTTTTCGATTCAGCAAGAAACGGAGCGTGGGAGTATAGAACCAAAGGATCAGGCGACTTAACGGGTTCTGGGAAACCGGTCTGAGTTTTTCAGACAGAATCCAGAGAACGAGTCCACCGCCAAGTACCGGAAGGCCCCAGAAAACGGCCCACTTCTGCAGTCGCAACATGTCGGCCAAGCCGCTTGCCGTAAACCCCATGAGAGCTTGAAGAACCAACCAGGTCGCCAGCGATAGAATCCACCGTGGTCTCCAGGAAAGGCGACTTGATGCGAGCAGCAATCGGCTGAGCAGCGGTACAAGCATCACCGCAACCAGCAGCGCGGCGAGCAGTGAGAACGTCTTCGTCCATGCCAAGGGTGCAAAAAGTTTGTAGTCTCGGCCGGTCAACATGAAGACCGGTAGGAAGCTGACAACGGTGGTGAGGACAGCCGTCAATACCGCGGGTGCGACCTCAAATGCGGCTTCATGAATCAGCGCGTTTCGCCGGTCTCTTCCACCTGGCTTGCCCTCCTTTTCCCAATCGGCGAGTCGATCGTAGATCGCTTCGGAAACAATGATACCCATGTCGACCATGGTCCCGATCGCGATCGCAATGCCGGCCAGAGACATGATGTTGGCTTCGACACCGAATCCGTGCATGGCGATGAACGCGATCAGGACCGCGATAGGCAAGGTGATTGCCACAACAACGCTCGCTCGAAAATGGAGCAGGAAAATGAAAATCACAATGGCCGTGATGATCACCTGCTGACTGAGGGCAACGGTGAGCGTCTCAATCGTTTCGTCAATCAGGCCTGTTCGATCGTAGATGATCTGAACTTTGACACCTTTCAAGCTGGGTTCGATCTGCTCGATTTTTTCTTTGACGCGTTCGATGACGTCGCGTGGGTTTTCACCGAATCGCATCACGATCACGCCTCCAACCGCTTCCGAGCCATTCAGGTCGATGGCACCGCGGCGGAATTCTGGCCCGAGCTGGACGTGTCCCAAATCACGAATCCGAACAGGAATTCCGTCACGAGTTCGGACCACCGTTGTTTCAATATCCTCGACGGCTTGAGCGATATCGTTGTTCGCTCCGATGAAACCACGACCTCGAATGATGTATTCCATGCCGCCCGTCTCGATCGTTTTGGCACCCACATCAAGGTTCGATTTTCGAACGGCCTCCATGAGTTGGTCGAGAGGGATTTGGTGGAAACGAAGTCGGTCCGGGTCGATTTCAATTTGATATTGCCGGACATAGCCGCCTACGCTGGCGACTTCACTGACGCCAGGAACGGCTTGCAGTTCATATTTCACCACAAAGTCCTGCAGGCTTCGAAGTTCCGCCAGGTTGGTGTTTTCAGAGGGTTGAAGCGTGTAATAAAGGATCTGGCCGAGACCGGTCGCATCGGGTCCGAGTGTAGGCGTGACGCCTTCAGGCAAAGCCGCGGCTGCAGTCCCCAGCTGTTCCGACACTCGGGACCGGGCCCAATAAAAATCCGTATGGTCTTTGAATGTGACTTGGACAAAGCTGTAGCCGAAAAGACTCTTGCCGCGAACGGATTCTGCTTCCGGGACAGCGAGCATCGCGACCGAGAGCGGGTAGGTAATCTGATCTTCGATGTCCTTGGGCGATCGGCCGGGCCACGACGTGAAAATGATGACCTGGTTCTCACCAATGTTCGGGATGGCGTCGATAGGTATGCTGCGCATCGACATCCAACCCAGACCGACTGCTGCCGCTGTGACGACGAGCATGATCAGGGGCTCGCGAATGCAAAAGCGTATCAGTCTCTGAAGCATTTACCTGGCCTCCGGAGAGGGCTTGCCTGCTTCTACGTCGCCGGCGGTTGGATCGTCCGCTGGAACCGGTGTTTTCTCCGACGACGCGTTTTCCGGTGGGAGAGTTCTAATCAGTTCACCGCACCTGAGCATCTGGCTTCCGTAGTAAGGATTGCTGATCCGTTCTTCGAATTGCAGCCAGTCTCCCTCACCTTCTTTCACCATGGGGCAGAAGAAATGGCGGAAAACTCTCTCGTTACCTTCGCCACGAATCTGGGTTGCCAACTCAAGAATGGCATGACTGATCGGCTTGAATTGCATCCGGGCCTCTTCCAGCGGAAGGTGATGCAGATGCTCGGCATTTTCCGTAACGATGGAAAGTTGCTCTTTTGCTTGATCCGTCACGTCCTCCGAGGAGGTGAGTTGAGTGGAAAGTTCATGCAGGGAGAGACTGCTTTCCTCGACCGGTTTCTCATCCGCAGCGAAAGCCGTTCGAATTTCGAAATATCGACTGTAAAGTTCCTCAAGTTGTTCGCCCGATTTGCCCCCGATTACCGAGATGTCGATCGAATCGAATTCAAGCGGGACATTGCGAAATTTTCGGACGTAACGCGTTGGGTCGATCAGGCTTGGTTTACCCGCGAGTTGCATCTGTGAGTCAATCAGGAAATTGCCGGAGGTCGCGACCTGTTCCCCAGGTTCGATACCTTCCAGGATGACAACGTTGTTTTTCAGGAAGGGGCCGATTTTTACGACCCGAAGCTCAAACCTTCCCGCCTCAGTTTCGACATAGGCGACACTGTTTTGCCCCGCAAGCAACAGCGCGGATCGGGGAATTGTCACCGAGACGGGTTGGTCAACGGGCGTGGCAGCATAGCCGTAACGGGTGGTTGGCACCAATTGCATTCCACAGACGGGACATGGTCCGGGTTGGTCTCGAATGATCTGGGGATGCATGGGGCTGATCCATTTACCCGCCAAGTCTTGGTCATAGATCTCACCCTCAGGTCCGATCGGAATCGTAATCGTGGCTTCGGCATAATCACCGGGTCGGAGCTTGCGTTGATCATTTGTAAACTCGACGCGAACCCCGACCGTCCGACTCGATGGATCAACGTTGGGCGCGATAAATGCGACACGACCCGTCAAGACCTCGTTCGGATTCGAAGAAAGCCTCGCTTGCACCTGCTGTCCGAATCGAATGCGAGAAGCGTCCTCTGGAAAAAGTTCAAGCATCAGCCATACCATGGACAGGTCGGCAATTCGATAGATCGGTTCACCCGCCTCGATGTACTTGCCTTCTTCCGCCAATTTCTCGATCACAGTTCCCCCCATCGGTGCGTAGATGGTGAGCCTTGATTTTGCCGCTTCCGTGGTATCAAGTTCCCTCAGCTGATCGGCCGTCATTCCAAGTTCCAAAAGTCGTTGACGGGAATTATCTGCCAGCTTTTCCTGAGCTTCACGAATGGAGGCCAACGCGGAGTCTGAGAAAGATTCCAGCGTTTTCTTCGCCTCCAAATATTCGATTTGCGCCGAGTAAAGCTGGGGGCTGTAAACGACGGCAAGATGATCACCCTCCTGAACCTCGACCCCCGTGTAATCGGCATAGATTTTTTCGAGCCGTCCATCGATATAAGACGAGATGGTCGCTTGACGGCTCTCATCAATTTCGATGGAACCGATCGTTTGGAGTTGGCGACTCACGGGTTGCTCCGTCACCGTTACTGTTTTGATATTTGCGAGGCGGCGTTGGGCAGGTTCGATAGAGACGGCAAACTCATCGAGGTCTGCTCCACCGGCCGTTGCAGGCACCAGAGGCATCCCACAAATCGGACAGTCACCAAGTCCCGGTTGCCGAATTTGTGGATGCATGGGGCAAGTGTGGACAGCCTCAGCCGATCCAACACTGGAAGAAGACTGGGTCTCGCCAGCCGTCTTAAGCCAACCGACACGCTGCGCGATTCCCAGCAGCACGATCAGCAGTACGCCGGCGCCAACAAACAGGCCGAGGTTCACAAGGCGACCGAGTCCCCAACGCAGAATCTCGTGACGAGTGGGGGAGACGGGCTCTGGAGTGGATTCATTCATGGTCGAGTTCCAACGCAGATCAGCATGGACTGAGGGGAATCTTGGGTGATCGGTTCTGCAACATCGAGCGGAACCGGCGGGCAGCTCTTGGCAACGTGGCTACAAATCGAAGACCCGGCAAAATGAAACGCGGGTGAACGTCCGAAAAACACGGACGGGTCTAGTGCCCGTCAAGAGTCCAATGCTCTCATGTCCGAACATGCCCAAAGCGTTCAGCAACACCAGAGCAGATGACGGTGTAACTCCAAAAATTTGGGTTCACCTCAACAAGTCATCCCTGGCGTTTCGTTTTGCGTTAGAGAGTCAAATGCGCCAAACGCAAAGAAGCGTCTGCGCGTCGTGGGCAGGGGGCCCAGCCAACGCTCTCGAGAGTGAGCAAGAAGTGGCGGCAAGCCGCGTTTCGACGTCGAGGGTCATCGACTCGGGTAGAGGCATACCCACGGACAGCGATCCGGTCACTTCGGGAGATGCGCCGGGCATCGCGGGTGGTGAGCGATGCATCCCACAATCGCACGTCGACGAACTCCCAATGCCAAAGCATCCTGCTTCTGATTTCGAGACTGGAGTAGTCGTCACGGACGACTCAGGTTCCTGGCAACAACATGGGGATCGCAAAGAAACAGACGGCCTCTGTGGTGCTTTATGTCCAGGGGAGCAAGCTCGGGCCGAGCATTTTTCAGACGTGGCGCATTCGCATACCGACTGTGCTTCCGCCACGGCTGCTTGTAAGCCGAGGCAGATGGATAAAAGAATGATCCATCCGGTTTTCACGCGCGCTCGAGGCATGACGAACCCCGTTCAGAAGCGAAGACAACCTTGATTCCAACCTATTTAAGTGTAGCTGGACGGGAAAAAGCGTCAAGTTCAAGTTACCGTGCTGGAGACAGTCGCTTTGTGCCCCGCTTACTCTGGTGGGGCGAGTTTTAGATCCGTTCCAGCAGCCTGTTGAAGCTGCGCGACCGCCACCGCCAGATCTCTCATGGCCTGGTAGTACCCGGTTTCGAGGATCAGCAAACTGCGATAATCCTGAATGACTCGGTCAAATTCGACGGCTCCGCTGGCATAAGACTTTTGGTCTGCGGCAAGGGTTTGTCTAGCTTGGGGTAGGATCGAGGTCAGGTGAAGATTCGCTGTGTCTGCGGCTCGCGTGGCCTCAGTGACGAGGCTCCCAATCTTCGCCTCATACTGATCTTCGAGGCTCTCCAGCGAGCTTTGTGCCGCCTCCTGTGTCAAACTGGCTTCTTCCGCAATGGCCTCATACTTCTTGCGTGACCAGGGCAGCGTCACCTGCAGGCCCAGTGACCAGGGATCTTGCCCTACATCGACCTGCGAAGACGAGAGACGATTGTCGTCCGTCGGAAAGTAGCTCGCAGACAACGTCATTTCAGGCCGTCGCTTCAGACGCGCGATGGTGATTCCCCATTGAGCGGCTTGTAAACGTAAGCGAGCTGCCTCAAGAGCAGGTTGATGGCTCTTCGCAAGATGGAAAATTGACTGAGCGTCGAGTTCGGGAACGAGCAGTGAGAGATCGGTGGGGCCGTCGATTGACTCGTCACTCGACCGACCAAGCCGCCGATTGATTTCGATCTCGGTGGTCCGTCGTTGTTGTCGGTAGCTCAGAAGTTGTTGCTCGAGTTTCGACAGCTCAAGCGTTGCCAGTAACACATCGCCTTGAGACGCGTTACCCGTGGCGATTCTTGCGTTTGCGACATTCAACAATGACTCGAGAAGTTGTCGATTGGTTTCTGCAATCTCGACCTGTTTGTCGAGCAAGAAGAGCTGATGCCAGGCCACTCGAATTTCCGCGGTCAGACGCAGCTTTTCGGTCAGGTATTCTGAACGCAGTGCCATCGCTTCCAAGCAGGCTTGCCGTTGTTCTGCATTCAGGCGGTCCAGCCATGGAATGGTCTGGCTGAGACTTAGAGCGGCTCGCTGTGAACCGGCAGCCGTTTCGATAGGATTGATGAAAACGTTGGCCCCAATTCTCGGGTCCGGAAGTTGGTCCATCCACTCGGATCGCGAGACGGCAGAGCGGTATTCACGATCCAGTTGATCGAGTTTAGGGTTTTCTGCCCAAGCCACGGCGATTAACAGGTCAAGGCCTTCGGTCGACTTCGCAACGCGTGCAGGCGGCGAGTTTTCTGTCAATGAAATGGCTTGGTTCTCTGTTTCCTGCTGTCTTCTTGCAGAGACTGGGGCTGTCGCAGGATCGGGTTCGGAATCAGGGAGAGCAAGGTTTCCATCGGGAGCAGTTGGTGAAGGATTTTCCGTTGTCTCTTGGATTTGATATCCAGTTTCCTCCAACAGTCGTGTTGCGGTCGGAACGCTCATGGACGCGCAGCCGGCAAAAGACAGGCCAAGCATGATCAGAGCAAAGGGTAGCTTGATCGAACGCATGAGAATTCTCAGGGCAAGGCTTCGATGGGGGGGCTAGAAGGTTTCGGGGTGTACCACGAAACATTTAGTCTTCGGTCTCATCGACATGCCCTAAATCGTGGGTGCAGCGAAATTTCCCAAGGATGACCATTTGCATGCACGACGAACCTATCGGGGCGATTCCGCTAGCAATCTCGCGCCGTGATGGCCAGAAAGTCAAAGAGGGGCAGTGAGATCGGGATCGTTTCAATTCTATGTTTTCAGGGCGTTTTGCGAGAATTCATGTTGGCCTTTTTGAGATGCCCACATGCAGAACAAGTCGTCGCTCCAAATGCGACGACGATGCAGAAAACCGGCGATCTGCATCATTCGCTCCATCAGCATCTCAGTCTCGGGAAAGTCGCTGCTCCAAATGTGTTCGACGGCTTCTCTTCTTTCGGACGGCGTCAGAGTGACCCAGTCGTTCAAGATGTCATGTTCGAGTCGGTTAAGAAACTCATCACGACATTCGTCTGGTTTTAAATATATATCAATCCAGATCAATTGACCTCGCGAGTTCAGGATGTGACTTACGTTGGACAACAGATTCTGTTTACCCTCTGGGCTCAGATGATGAAGGGAGAAACTGCAAATCGCCACATCGAAATGGCCTTGCGGTTGTTCTTTGATGGTCCTGGTAAAGTCACCCGGAATGGCCTCGCGGGCGTCGTGAGTTGGGTTCTGGCCAGGTGTGGGTTTGTCCAGCATTCGCTGTAGGGCATCTTTGGAAAGGTCGAGAGCAACGTAACTTTCCAGCTGCTGATCGCTCAAGCCGCCGAACGCCATCGCGCCATCTCCACTTCCGACATCCAAGACCTTGATGGCATGACCATGGTCAGCAATCGTCTGATCGATCGCAGTCCATAACTCTCGATGGCGCATCCAATTGCCATGGACGATCCGGTCGTACATGTCCCACTGTTGAAAGATTTCGAGTCCTTCGGGCGGGGCAGAATTTGGTCGTGAGTCTGGCGGTGTTTTCATCGGCGAAAGGGTTAGGGTTTCGGGGGGGCTCAAAATGAGGCGTTTCAAGTAGCCAATCTCGGAGGTTGAGCGCTAGTGACATTCAAAAGCATGATGTTTAAAAAGCATGCCCCTCCGGCTATTTGAAGTCAATGACACGACTCTTCTCATGTCTCCACTCACCTTGCAACGGAGGAGGTAAGTGGCTTCCCTCGGACAGGGTGAATCGTCACAGAATCGACTTGCCTGGTGAGCCACTGCCATGCCGGTCGGCGGTCGCGATGTCATGAAATTGGCGGGGGAAGCCTTCGGATCTTCTCCCTTCAACGTGAGACCGTAATCCGCGACAATATTGCTCCGATCGGCCTTTCTGTCCGAGCGGGAATGAACGCCCTGCGTCATGTGGTCTCTCAGGCGAGTATCCCACGCTCGTGGTCGTCTTCGCTTCGCGGAGAGTGGGAGCTGTTTTGATGCAAGACCATTTGGGAAACGGTTGCGATCGGCTAAACTCCAAGCGGAATCTTGGAAAAACTGCGAAATGATCTTTGCAGCGGTAGATCCATGATTGCCGCATGAAAATCCCCTTGGCCCGTCCAGTAATCCCCGGGCGTCCCCATCTGCACGAGAGCTCGATGTTCATGGTTAGCCATCCAAGTTGGTGTGTCCTGTGCGCCCTTGTTGCTTCTTCTTACACCGGCTTAACGACCTTGGCGCAGGACATCCAGGTGGGAGCGGGAAGCTATCGCACGGTTCTTCCCGAAGGCGACTCTTTTCGTCGCGTCGAAGCTTTGCCTTCCGTGGCGTCTGGCTACAAGGGCTCGGTGCCAACGTCTGACTGGTGTTCCTCCCTTGTTTGGCCTATGCATTCTCCACATTCTCTTCCGATGTTTCCGCATCCCTTGGGAGTTCAGGCTCATGCGGAAGGACTGGGCATGGGTTACACGCCCGTCCCCGTAGTGGCGAGCAGTTTCAAAGATGGCAAGTTATTTCAGCGTGGCACCGATTATCGATTCCCCTACCGCGAGAGTCTTCGGGTGGGCTTGCTGGGGCTGGAAGCCGATGAAGCGGTTCTCAACCGTTGTTCAGATTGGTCCGTGACGGCACTGTGGGAAATGAACCGTGATCAACTGAGAGCCACCTTTTCTCATGGCAGCCCGTTTGTTTACTTCGAGAAACAATCGGAGAAGCCTGCTCAAATTGCTCTCAGTTCCGCTCCTGTCAATCGGACCGACTTTCCTGTGCAACCCCTGGTTTTCCAATGGACGGAGATCACGGCAAAGCACGCGGGTACCCAGGGTGAGATTCAGCTTGCCGTCAACGCAGGGAAGAACATCGGTACGGGCTCAAGAGCTCGGCTGGTTTATGACTTCGACGGTGATGGAACCACGGATCGAGTGGAGACATTTGGATTATTCGCAACGGATCCGATTCCGACGACTTACGAGTCATACCGTTCCAACCGTCAAAAGTTGGATGAGAATCTAAGTCATGGTGAGATGAAGGATTTTCAAGGTGGGTCGGTCAGACTTGAATTCTGGAAGTGCTTTGGAGAGGGCGACGTTTCATTGGAGCTCAGCGAGTCCTCTGTCAAGTTACCCTGGGGCAACAGCAAGCCCTTTTTCCTGGGACGGCAGGGCAAGTTCAGTCGGCAACCGGTAGCGGGGGTCACCACACTCAGCGATACGGCTACAGGCCAAGGTGCGGCCAAAGTTTTCTTTCGAGGGGAAGAGACACTGGGCCTCTCCATCAACGGGGTCCATTTTGGACTATTTGCTCCCGCCGGTGCCGTTTGGAAAGGGATCGAGAAGGATCGTACCGACCTTTTGACCTCGAATCTCGCCGGCAAAAACTATTGGTCAATCGCCATCCTTCCCGATAATCAGCCCGCCACGGTTGAAGCGTTTCGGAAGGTGGCGTTTGCGTTCGTGACCGATACACAGGTGTCGTTTGCCTACGAGCCCGAGACCTCCAGTGTGACCACCGAGTTTCGTGTCACGACGGAGATCAAAGAAGGTGAAAGCGATGAGACACTGATGGGTCTTTATCGCCATCAGCATCTTTTTCTCGACTCGGACCAAAGTCTCAAACCTTGGACTTATGCCGGTCCTCGGGGACAAATGAAGGTCATTCAGGGCACCACATTTTCCACAACCCACCCTTTTACGGGTGTGTTGCCAAGTCTGCCCTCTGCGGGAAACCAACATTCAGAACTCCGAACGCTGTTGACGGCTGACTTTGAACAAATCCAGCAGCGGTCTGCACCGTTTGAACGTGACGACTCCTACTGGAATGGAAAAGAGTTTGGGAAGTTTTCGGAACTGATACAGATTGCAGATCAATTGGATGAAATCAACATCCGTGATTCGCTTTTGACGCACCTGAAAACTCGACTTGAAGAATGGTTTGATGCCAAGGGTAAGACCTTTTTCTTTTACGATTCACGTTGGCAAACTCTGGTCGGTTATCCGGACAGTTACGGGTCTGCAGATCAACTCAACGACCATCACTTTCACTACAGTTATTTCATCAAGGCTGCGGCGACTCTCGCCCAATTCGATCCTGATTGGACACGCGACGATCAATATGGCGCGATGATCGACTTGCTAATCCGTGATTGCGCGAATTACGACCGAAACGACACCCGTTTTCCCTGGATGCGAAATTTTGATCCTTACGCGGGGCACTCCTGGGCCTCTGGACACGCCGGGTTTGCCAGTGGAAACAACCAGGAGTCATCTTCGGAATCTGTCCACTTTGCGACCGCCCTGATTCTCTACGGTGAGGCAACCGGCCGACAGGAGATTCGAGATCTAGGGATCTATTGGTACAGCACCGAGGTCGAGGCGATTCGCCAATACTGGTTCGACGTGGACCGACAGGTTTTCCCCGGGGCCTACGACCATTCGTGCGTCGGCATGGTTTGGGGAGATGGCGGAGCGTATGGGACATGGTGGACCGCCAATCCAGAGGAAATTCACGGCATCAATTTCTTACCGATCCAGGGAGGCTCGCTTTATCTCGGTCAGTCCGCCGAATATATGAAATTGAATTTTGAGGATATGACCCAATCCAACCGCAACTTTCACCAGGCAGGATTTGAGGGGGATCCCAACCAGTTCGATCGCTGGAAGGACATTCTCTTTGAAACCGAAGCGTTGGCTCAGCCAGAAGTCGCTTTGAAACGTTTCAAGGATGAACGCAAGATCGAACCTGAATTCGGTGAAACGAGGACGCACACACTGCAATGGCTTACAGCACTGAGTGTGTTGGGGCGTGTCGACTCTACAGTGCGAGCGAACCATGCCACCGCTGTCATGTTTCGAAAACAGCAACAACGACATTACGTGATGTTTAATTTCGGCCGGCAGCCGATTGTTGTGGCATTTACGGACGGAGAGGAGTTCACCGTGGACCCCGGCTGGGCTCACGTCGTCAAAAACTAGCGGTACCTAGAACCTGACCCCCACCGAGTCGCCGCATTCGAGACCCGAAAGTTTGGCGGTCCGCCAGTGATTAGAGGTGCTTGACGATTCCGGTGCTGTCTGCGAAAGAGTCGGTTTCCACTCCCAATCGCTGGAGCATGGTCACAAACAGGTTGGCGAGTGGGAGATCTTCTCCCTTGGCCTCATCTTGCCAAGGCTCACGTTTGCCGAGCCAAGGACCGCCCTGAAAGTTCATGCCCGCGTGATTGATGTATTGACCATGCTTGAAGCCCATATGCTTTCCGCCGGCGAGGATGAGCGGATAGTTGCGCGACAGGTGAAACGCGCTGGAAGCCGATCCAAACAGGAGAATTGTATTGTCCAGCATGGTTCCCGTACCTGCCGGTTCGGGCGTCTCTTTGAGTCGGCCCAGAAACCGCCCAAATTCCTCATTGAGAAATTGGCAATAGATTCCAAAGTTCTTCCAGCCATCGGGATTCTTGGTTTCGTGGGACAGTTGATGGGCCAGGTTGAAACCGACGGCTCGCGCGAGGTGATCGCTCCGACCAACACCATTTTCTCGGCCGATCTGGTAAGTGGCAACGCGCGTGGTGTCCGTTTTGAAGGCGAGGAACATTAACTCGAACATGGTTTGAAGGTACTCGCGCGGTTCATCGGTCGTCAGCTCGAGGTTAAGCGAGTCGCGCTCCACGGAAGGCAACGGGATGTTGAGCCAGCGCTTTGCCTTTTCGACCTTGATTTCTGCTTGGCGGACGGAGTCCAGATACTCGTCCAGATTGAGCCGATCACTCTTGGACAATTGTTGTCGTAAAGCTCGAGCGTCAGCAAGCATCTCGTCGAGTGCGCTCTGACTCTGGGCCAGCCTCCGAGCGGAGTTGCCGTCGGTTTTGACAAACAACATGTCAAAAATCTGCTTCGGTCGATGTTCTGCAGGGATGGGGCGACCATGGCGATCGAACGAGAGGGTGTGCGATCCCCGTGCCGTGCCGGCACCGCCATCAGTCGACATGACGAGCGATGCGATTCGAGTTTCATCGCCGACATGTTTCACGTACTCCTGATCCAGGGAGATCGTATTTTTGTATTCGCGATCGCCTCCCCCGACTTTCGCGGCCGTTAGAAATTGATCGGCATTGTTGTGGCCATGAACACTTCGCGAGAGCGGGTGGGAAAACCCGGAGAGAACCGTCAACTCGGACTTCACCGGCTCAAGCGGTTTCATGCAATTGGTGAAATTGAACTCCGTTCCACCACCATGAGGGAACCAGGCCCATTCCTGGTAGGCGGGATCTTCCGGCAACGGCATGGGGACACCGTCTGGAAAATAAAAACAGCCGAGACGCTTTGGATTGGGAGGAGCCTCGTCTCCGAGCGATGGCCGGACGAGTGAAGTCAACATGGGAAGCGCCAGAGCAATGCCGCTGCCGCGGAGAAATCGCCTACGGCCGATTTGAAGGTCATGCAGGTTCATGCTGAAAGTCTCGGAGGTAAAGGGGGAGAACGAAGCCTTTTGGCAACGAAAGCTCTGTCGACCTGTTTATTTTGACTGAAACAGCTCACTTCGCACAAGTTCAAAGATGATGGTTTTCAGACCATCTCCTTGGGCTCGGACTTTTGCCGTCATTTCATCCAGCTCAGCCCGCCCTTCAAACCCAGGCGAGCGTCCCAACGCATAGGTTGCCATTTTGCTGACCATGGCATGCACGAACTGGTCTTGCCGACGCTCCAGCAGAAAACGTTTCAATCCTTCCACGCCATTCAGAGTCTCGTGGTTGTAGAGTTCGCTCGACGCATCGACTGGCTGACCCTTGATCTGGTCACGCCAACGGCCTAACGCATCAAAATTTTCGAATGCAATTCCCCACGGATCAATCTTGACGTGACAGGATCGGCATGCGGCCTGATTGCGATGGTCTTCAATACGCTCCTTCAGTGTCATTTCCGCAATCCTCGGATCGGCAAGGTCAATTTGTGGAACCGCTGGCGGTGGCGGTGGCGGTGGATCGTCGAGCAAGCATTCCAGCAGCCAGATTGCCCGTTTCAGTGGATGCGAATCAGGCCAGTCAGAGTTCATCGCCAAGAAGCCGGCCTGAGTGAGTAGGCCTCCGCGTATCGCCTCGTCTCTGAGCTGCACCTTTTGAAAATGGTTGCCTTGGATATTTTGCCAGCCATAGTGTTTTGCCAAACGCTCATTGACGACGGCATAATCAGCGTGCAGAAAGTCGAGGACGCTGGCATCGTTCTTCAGAATGTCCGCAAAAAACTCGACGGGTTCTTGCTGCATGGCGTCCTTCAGCAACGGGTCGAATCCTGGCACAAGCTGTTTAAGGTTTACAAATTCGAGGAGTTCCATTTTGAGCCACTGGTGAACAAAGTGTTTGGCAAACCGCTGGCTCCGTGGATCGTCGAGCATTCGTTCCACTTGCGCTTCAAGGACGGTCTCGTCGGCCAATGCGTTTGTTTTTGCGAGGCCCAGTAATTCATCATCCGGGAGGCTGCACCAGAGGAACAGGGCAAGCCGCGTTGCCAAGGATTCCGGTGTGGCTGGAGAAGTGCGGTGATCGACAGTAGGGTTGGCTTCGGCCGCAGAGGTTGGATCGGGCCATCCCACAAAGAGGAATTGGGGCGACGACAAAACCGTGGCCAGAACTTCGAGGACCGCTTCCTCAAGCGTGTCACTCTGAGCCCGCATGGCGTCGTAAAGAAGCATTTTTCGATCGAGGTCTTCGGAGGAAACTTCTCGTCGCCAGGCCCGATTCATAAAACGCTGAATGACCTGCTTTGCGTAGTCGGACTCATTAATATTCGGCTGGCGTTCAGGGAAGAGCTGTCGGTGGGATCTGGGGGGCCACTGCGGGTAAATCGGGGCTTGGACGGTCACATAATCAATCTGGATATCCGCCGGTGAGGCGGCGGTATTCGCAAGCCGGATATACTCGGACGGGCTGGGCATTGCCCCCATGGTTGATGTTTTTCGCACCGTGTTTCTTGGATAGATCTCGCCGAGTGGGACATCCCATTGCACGGTTTGCGGTTTGTCTTTCGTGCCGGTGATCGGCACATCTTTGTTGCCCAGATTCAACAAGGCTCGCCCTTCGTTACTTGCTTGCCAGCCGAACATCAGTTGAAGACTGGGAGTCACCGGATTGTCAGGATTCGCACGCGAGGCTCTTACCGTTACTCGCATTGTTCCCTCATCCGGCAGCTGATTACCCAGTTCGACGACGAGCTTTGGATTTCGAGATGGAGGAAGGATGGCAACACAGTCGCCGCTCTGACTGAATTCCGGCAGAGCGTCGACGGGTGCGAATGCATACTTGGCCCCGTAATAGGCCCACTGCGCTGGGGCCGTACGTCCGGTGGAGAGTTGTTTGTAGTGGGCCGTACGATGAGGTTTTCGGAATTCGTCATGAAGCTTGTCGATTTCGAATCGCAATTTCTCCTGATCATCGATCAGGTCGGTTTCAAGTTTCGCGATTCTGTCGTCCTGGGTTTTCCATTCGCGCTGCGCTGCTTGCCGCATGGAAATGCCCCATTGGACCACCGGCGGTCGTTCGCCTCGGACCGTGGCCCGACGCAACGCTTCTCGCGCCAGGCGATGGTAAGTTTCAAACTGTGATACGGAAAGATGCAGTAATTCCGAACTGTTTTCGAACCCTTCTTCAGAGCGAGGATCAGGAGGAAGGTCTTTCGCAAAATTCCAGGGCAGGCCGAGGAGGTCCTGTAACGCGTAGTTGTATTCGTATCGTGTGAGCCGTCGAAGCGTCGTGTGGACTCCGGAGTTTCGTTTGATGATCGATGCGGAATGCAATTCCTCTGACAGCCAGTTCACGATCTTTTGCCGTTGCTGTTCATCAAGCTCGCTGTCTTCCGGTGGCGGCATTTCTGCCTTGGTGACGACGGCAAAAACTTCCATCCACCAATCCGTATCTTTTCCTTGCAGCAGGTTGGGATCGAGGGTGTCGAGTCGAATATTTCCCTCCATGGTGTCAGGGCCATGACAGTCAACGCAGTGTTGATTCAAAAGTGGACGAACCACTTCGGTGAATTCGAGGAGGTTGGGATCAGGTGGGTTTTCGCCCCGAGTGTTCGCTTCAACAGGGTCAAAATCTCGATACCTGGATCGCTCGAACCCAGTCTTCTTGAGCTCTGAAAACGGCATGGGATCTTTGTCGGAGAGTTTCGAACCCGAGTTGGGTGCTCTCGTTTCCATCGGTTGTTCCGAAAATGCGGCGCCGATGAGGCCCACAAAGAGGATCATGCCAACGCAGCTCAGGAGACCCGTTCGTGTGCACAAATATTGAAGAGTCGTTGACTGAAGACGATTCGTCATGACAGGCTAATTCCGGGTGAGTCAGGTGTTGAGTCAAAGGGTGTCGTTGGCTGATTTTGCGATTGGGAGGTTCGTCGCTTACCGCGTCCAAAGGGGCATTCTGGAGCGAGGGTCAGCGCACTGTAGGCGGGCGAGTGGGGGTGACAAGCGGTCAGGTCCGATTCAGGCGACACACTTACTTTCCCTGTTCGTCTTTCAATCCATCCATCTTGCTTGCCATAGCACCTTGAGGCGCTTTGGGCCAAGGAGTTTCGCCCGAGGCCCATTGGGTTGGCTGTTTGGAGCGGACCTTTTCCACGAGGCTCTTGAGCCACGCAGGTGTCTCTTTCTGTTCTTCGAGACCGTAAACGTACGGTAGCGGCGGATCCATCAGCAGCGGCTTTTCACCGAGTGGCGGGCGTTGCTGTCCGACCAGTTCCAAGCGGGCCAGGAGTTTGCCAACGACGTCAGGATTTGCTTCGGCAATGTTATTCTTTTCGGCAGGGTCATCTTTGATGTTGAACAGCATGTCCCCCATGAGCTTGTAATCTCCCTGACGGATCGTTGGCAGACGCACGCTACCGGAAACGTCAAAGATGATTTCCTGACGCGGACTCGGGGCATCCTCAAACAGCATCGACGTCATGTCAATTCCGTCAATGGGCCGCTCCTGCGCATGTTTGCCTCCGGCCAGCGTGATCAAGGTGGGGAAGAAGTCTGCGATGAACATCATACCCTCTTTGATCGAGCCAGGTTGCGTATGACCGGGCCACCGGAGGATTGCTGGCTGGCGAACGCCACCTTCAAAGGTCGTGTTTTTTGTGCCTCGAAACGGCTTGCTCATGGATTCCAAAACCGGGCCGTTGTCATTCGTGAAGATGAACAGCGTATTGTCGCGAAATCCATGATCGTCGATCGCACGACTGATTTGTCCGACGGCCTGATCCAGTCGACTGAGCATGGCGTCTCGAATGGCCAGCGGATCGTCTGGATCACCTGCAAAGGATGGAGGCGGGTTCAAAGGTCCATGCACCGCGTTGAAAGCGACGTACAAGAAGAAGGGTCGGTCGTCCTGTTCGCGAGCGGCGATCACTCGTTCTGCTTCGGCAGCGATCAAGTCGGTCGCGTAGCCTTCTTCCCGAATGGGTTGCTGGTTGCGATGCCAGTCGTAGACCGCAAAACGGGCGGGGGCGTTGTGAACAATGGTTTTGGTGTAGTAATCGATGCCCCAGGCGTAGTGACCATACTGATGCTCAAATCCCTGCCCCATGGGAAGGTGTTCGGGAAGCCACTCACCCAGATGCCATTTGCCAAGGATTGATGTGAAATATCCAGCGTCGCGGAGTGCCTCAGCGATGGTTCGTTCCCTGGTGTCGAGCGCGTGAATCCGTCGCGTCGGTTCTCCTCGGGGGTTAAGGGCCAGTTCCAGGCCAAGTTTTTCGAGGTAGCTCGGTTTGCCGAAATCTTCGGATCGCCAGTCACTCCATGTTCGAAAGGCATAACGACCCGTGAGAAACGCGGCTCGTGTGGGAGCACAAACACTGTGGGTATAGAACTCGCTGAGTCGCATCCCCTCTTTCGACAGTAGGTCCATGTTGGGCGTCAACGAAGCATTGCCACCGTTGAAGCCCGGCTGAGCCCAGCCCATATCATCGGCCAAGATGAAGACGATGTTGGGTCGAGATTTTTCCACTTTGACATCTGAGGGCGTGGCCGGCGCCGCGATCCCCACATGGAGCGTCAGAGCGAAAGCAATTCCCAAAGTGATCGATTTCATGACCCACTCGATTCGGGTTTGATGACAAAACGCATTCCGTCCCCAGTTTGACATGCATGCGTGAAAATTTCTGCACACGAAAGTCCCAAACGCCAAAAAAACGGCGGGGTATCCAAAAATTGAGCCTTGAAGACGGATCGAGAGGTGGTTCTATGGTCGGCGCCTTTTGCGAGGGTAGTCCAGTCGCGTTTGGAGACCGAGTGTCTGGCCGCCGGATTTGATTTTTCAGAGGGTCTGCAATTTCCGTTTCGAAAGCGTTTCGGAAAGCGGAGATCAATTTCGCGACCATGATGCATGTTGAAGAGAGTTTTTGGACCCTGTGGTGCCAAGAGCGTTATCATGCCGAGTTGAAAATTGGCTATCTTGGTCAATCGCAATGGTGTCTCGTCCGCGAAAAGAAGGAAAGTGCCGAGTGAGTTTGAGTGTTTTGGATTACGCGATCATCGGATCATTTTTTATCTTGACGACCCTGATTGGGTTCATGGCGTCGAGGCGAGCAGGAAAAAGTTTTACCGAGTACTTTCTTGCGGGCGGGAAAATGCGTTGGTGGATGCTCGGCCTATCCATGGTCGCCACCACGTTCGCTGCAGATACACCCAATCTGGTCACGGGGATCGTTCGACAGGATGGCGTTTCAGGCAACTGGGTCTGGTGGGCATTTCTATTGACGGGAACGCTTACGACTTTTGTCTACGCACGCCTCTGGAAGCGGAGTGAGGTTCTCACGGACCTCGAGTTTTACGAGGTCCGTTACAGTGGCCGTCCGGCCCAGTGGCTGCGAGCGTTTCGCGCCTTTTATCTTGGTGTCATCTTTAACTGCCTGGTCATGGCCAACGTGATTCTCGCCGGCATCAAACTCGGTGGGATCCTGCTCGGCTTGGAGCCATGGGTGGTGGTGACGGTTGCTGGTTCTGTGACGGTGATCTACACGTTGATGGGCGGATTGCGCGGCGTCATATGGACCGATTGTTTTCAGTTTGTGATGGCGATGGTCGGTGCCGTGGCGGCGGCTTGGGTGGTCTGTGGTCTGCCTGAAATTGGGGGCTTCAACAATCTTTTGCAACATGAAAATGTGCAAGGAAAGCTAAGCCTGCTTCCTGACTTCAGGGACATTAACGCGTTTCTGCCCCTGTTTCTGATCCCGCTGGCTGTTCAGTGGTGGAGCAGCTGGTACCCCGGGGCAGAACCCGGAGGCGGCGGATATGCGGCCCAGCGAATGATTGGGGCCCGAAGTGAAAAAGATGCGACACTTGCGACGCTCCTGTTTCAGGTGGCTCATTATGCCCTGCGTCCATGGCCTTGGATCATCGTCGGCCTCGCATCGATCGTGGTTTTTCCAACGTTGCAGAGCATTCGGGATGCTTTTCCACAGATGGATCCGCAGTTTGTTCAGGATGATCTGGCTTACCCCGCCATGTTGACATTTCTGCCTAGCGGCTTGATGGGTCTGGTGATTGCCAGCCTTGTCGCTGCATTCATGTCAACCATTTCAACCCACCTCAACTGGGGCGCGTCCTACATGGCGCATGATTTTTACAATCGCTTCTTCAATCCTCATGCCTCTGAGGCTCAACTCGTATCGGTGGGTCGCGTGTCGACGGTCCTGCTCATGGTCGCGGCAAGTTTCTTTGCATTGACTCTTCAAAGCGCCATGGAAGCCTTCAACATCATTCTGCAAATCGGCGCTGGGACCGGTTTGATTTACATCCTGCGATGGTTCTGGTGGCGGATCAATGCATGGACGGAAGTGACCGGTATGGTGGTCTCTTTAGCGGTTGCCTTGTTCTTCAAGTTTGGTTACCCAACGTTGGGCTTGCCCGTATTGGAGTCGTGGCAAACACTCCTGATCAGCGTGGGGGTGACGACGGGAGCCTGGTTGTTAGTCACCTTGCTGACGCCGCCTACCCGCCCCGAAACGCTCGATTCCTTTTTTCGTAAAGTGCATCCAGACGGTCCCGGATGGCAACCTGTTCGGGAACGATTGATGGCTCAAGGTGAGAAGATTGAGCAGGGAAATTCGATCGCAACCGGCCTCCAGGCAATGTTTGGTTCCACGTTTCTGGTCTATGCACTGCTGTTTGGGACCGGCTACTTCCTTTACGGTCAGTGGCCCGCGTTTTTGGCAAGTGTTGTTGTCGCGGCCATCTCGGGAGGGTGGTTGGTCACACTCTGGCCAAAACTCCAGATGGATTCGTAAGCCGCCTATGGCTGCGTCGAACGGCGTGATGTTAAATCGTGAGTGAAGTTTGTGAAGAATCCCATGAAAGAAAAGAAACTGTTGTGATGAAGCTCAAGGAACAATGGCACTGCGGATCGCGTTGGACTCGTCCACACCACCGGATCACTTTTTTCGCCTTTTTTGGCGTGGTCTTCGTGGCGCTGTTCGGGCTTCGAGGGGTTGGCGTTGCTTCGGAAGCCACTAGTTTTTCCAGTCAGCCCGAGGATCGATTTTGCGAAAAAAACAGAAACTGGATGAAGTCGCTGCCCGATTCTCGACGCCTGTCTGATTTGGCTTTGCCGGGGACCCATGATACCTGTGCCACCCGCAATGGGGTTTCATTTGGCTTTGCGAAATGCCAGTCCTGGAAACTCGAGGATCAACTGCGTGCCGGGGTCCGTTTCCTCGATATTCGTTGCAAGCACATCGAGGACGAGTTTCATATCTATCATGGCGTGATCGATCAGAAGACCAAGTTCAAAGAAGTGGTCGCAACGTGCCAAAAATTTTTGAAGCAACAGCCCGGCGAGTGCATCGTGATGTCGGTGATGGAGGAAGGTGCGGGGCGGGATAATGGTCGATCTTTTCTCGATACATTCCGTGATGAGATCCAGTCGAGCGAGTCTATGTGGGTCTACACGTCTGCGGTTCCTCGTCTGGGTGAGGTTCGCGGAAAGGTCGTCCTTGTCGACCGCGTGGGCAGCCTCAAGGGCTTCCCCTGGTCCCAGTTGGAAAAGCAGGATGACTACCAAGCGAAAATCGATAAAAAGAAAGGTCTGATCCGGGAATGGTACACGCGTGCGGTGAAAGATGCGGGTCAGCGGTGGTTCATCAACTACTGTAGTGGCACCCTGCCCCGGGAGTTGGTCACCCCCAAGAAGTATGCCGCAGAGACCAATGAGGTTGCGTTGGAGCTGCTGCGGGCGTCCAAATCTGAGACGCCTGCACGGGGAATTTTCGTTTACGATTTCCCGAGCGAGGTTTTGATTCAAACCACGATTGATGCCAATCCAAGATCTGAAGAGGAACCGAAGGGTGAGAATCGCCCCAAGTAGATACAAGTCGGTTTCGTGGGAACGCGGTGGCAATTTGGGTTCGATGGAAAGTTTCAAGTTCGCGTGGCGACCGATTCCCTGCACCGAAGTTCGGGGATGAACACACGAGACTTGATCGGCTGCCCCTGAATTTTTTCCAAAACTGCCGCGGCAGCTGCTTGACCCATTTGATGGGCAGGTTGATGCATGGTCGTCAAAGGTGGAATCATGAACGCGGACTCAGCCTGATTGTCGTAGCCCACCAATGAGACGTCCTGAGGGACGCGAAGTCCGTGTTGGTCGAGTGCCAGCCGTGCCCCGTAAGCCGTCGCGTCATTGGCAGCGAATATTGCCGTGAACTCCTCGCCACTTTTCAGCAGTGTGTGGACCGCCGCGTGGCCCGAGGCCGAGCTGAAGTTACCTTCGAGGACAAGCTTTGTCGTAAAACGGATGTTCGCCTGCGTTAGTGCTTTGCGGTAGCCTGCCAGGCGATCTTTGGCATCGGAGTGATGATGCGGGCCCCCGATGAATGCGATTTTGGTGTGCCCATGCCGGATCAGATGCTGGGTGGCAAGAAAGCCTCCTTGCACGTTGTCCACGTAGATGCAGCAGTGTTGAACGCTCGGTAAATGTCGGGCGATGGTGACGCGAGGTAATGTTCCGCAAAGGGCCTTCAAGTCGGTCCCGCGGAGTTGTCCGCCAATCAGGAGGATGCCATCAGCCCGTCGTCCCTGAAGGGAGCGAATCGAATCTTCCTCCACGACGTGATCCCAGCGTCCATCTGCAAAAATTGGCGAATAGCCTGTTCCTTGAAGTCCCGCGATGACGCCTTGGGCAATTGCGTCGTAAAACGGACTGCCGAGGTTCTGGGTAATGACGCCGACCGTCATGGACCTTCCGCTCGCCAGGCTACGGGCGAACTGGTTCGGTGCGAAGCCCAGCTGCTCGGCCGCCCTGATGACCGCAGCCGCTTTTTCCGGATGGACGGCTGTCGTCTTGTTCATGACGCGAGACACCGTGCTTTTGGAAACACCGGCCAGTTTTGCGATGTCTTGGATGGTGGTCGCTTTGGCCATGGGTGAACTCGGACGCTTGACATGGATACTCGGTAAGCCTGCCGACAGTCTAATAGATCTGAAAACGGTTTCAATCGCTTTCAGACAGGGTTATTCACTCGTTGTTCACCCATGAACGCGATATTTTGAAACCGATTTCAGTCGAAGGTTGGGCTTGCCCATGCAGCAGATGAGACACGTGTCTTGCTCCATTTGGCCTTTTGCAGCAACCGGGGTGAATCACCCGAGGCCCGCGCTTCTTCCTCGTTTGGAATGATGTGAATTTCAATGGCTCCACTTGAATTGACACCTCACCATGTCCCGTTTGAACGAAAAATCGCCCTTGGTTTTGGCAAGCTCGACGCCCTGTGGGACTGCGTTTCTCTCTGACCGAGTTGATTGAGAATCCCCTTCCCAGCGGCTAGGCTAGGCTCCGAGATTTAGGCTGGAGCTTCAAGTTGCGATCAGCCTCTCTGTCAAAGTCTCTTTAAGTGATGGCCTTTACGTTGGGTGTTGAGCCATGAAATCTCTTTGCGTGTCGACTTTGTTTGGTCACTTCAAGTGCGCGATTCCGTTATTTGTGTCTCTCTGGATTCTCCAGTTCGGATCGAGCAGGTCCGTCGCTGCGGAAACGGCCGAAGCCTCTGATCGGCCGCCAAACATCATCTTTATTCTTGCGGATGATCTGGGGTGGAGTGAGTTGGGGTGCTATGGAAATACGTTCCATGAAACACCTCACATCGATCGCCTCGCTTCCGAGGGAATGAGATTTACTCAGGCTTACGCTGCGGCACCAGTCTGTTCGCCTTACCGAGCTGCCTTGCTCACGGGCCGACACCCTGCCCGACTGGGCATCACCGATTATCTCCGCCCCAATTCAGCAAATGCATTACCAGCAACTGGTCAGTCGCTCGCCGATCTTCTCGGGAGGCATGGCTATGCGACGGGTATGATCGGGAAATGGCATCTGACCGGTTACCACTATCATGACGCCGAGCACGAAATTCGACCTGCGGATCATGGATTTCAGTGGGACTTTGGCACGGAGGTCAAGTCGGTTGGCAATGGGGCAAATTTCTGGCCTTATGTCTTCAGAGATCAGCCGATTCGCTGGCTTGATATTGAAACCTGTCGTCTCGGTGCGAGCGAATACCTGACCGATCGCCTCAATCTGGAAGCCATTGATTTTGTTGAACGCCACCAACAAGAACCATTTTTCCTGTACCTAAGTCATTACGCGCCACACACCATATTGAATGGGCGACCTGATCTGGTTGAAAAGTATCAGAAAAAACATCCGCCCGGAAAATCCAGTCGCCCGAACAGCTATATCAGCGAAGACGCAGGGCTCGGTAAGGGAGACCCACTTCATCACTGGGCTCAGGATCACAACCCTCATCTGGCGGCGATGATCGAGTCGATTGATCATGGGGTCGGGCAGCTGCAGGAAAAGCTGGAGGCGTTGGGACTTTCCGAAAATACGATCTTCATTTTCACCAGCGACAACGGAGGTGAAACCAACGTGACTTCGAACGCACCGCTCCGCGGTGGCAAGAGCGAGCTTTACGAGGGTGGCATCCGAGTCCCGTTGGTGATCAAGTGGCCCCGAACCATTCCGAACGCGTCCACTTGCATGACGATGACGCAAAACATCGACTTCCTGCCGACGCTCGCCGAGGCTGCGGGGATTACGGAAATGGTCGAGCGTCCTTTGGATGGCGTTTCCACACTGAGGTTATGGAAAGACCCGGAGGCACAACTCGATCGAAGCCGTCTTTTCTGGCACTACCCGCTTGATCAACCCCATTTTCTGGGCGGTCGTTCAGGCGGGGCGATTCGGGATTCCCGATGGAAGCTGATCGAGAACTTCACTTCGGAGGGGGTCGAGCTTTACGATCTGGAACAAGATCCCGGAGAGAAAACCAATGTCGCGGCTGAGCATCCTGATCAGGTTCAGCGACTTTCAGAACGCTTGGTGAAATGGCGAGACGAGGTGAGCGCTCGTGTGCCATCGCCACCGTTACTGGCGAATCTGAATTCGCTTTATTTCGCCGATCATTTCGGAGAGGGGCAAGTGAGTGATCGACTCTGGTACAACGCCGACTGGAAGGCTGAAAAGGGCGTCCTTCGACGGCTTCCAGGAGGCTCAGCCAACACGCGGATTCGCCTTCACCAACCTGCTTACAAAGACGTGGTCATTCGTTTTGATTTCAAGATCCAGAAGGCACAGGACATTCGATTGATGACCGGTGGGCAGGGGGGGTACCACGCGGTGCTTCATCTGCGTCCCGACCATTTTTTCCTACAGACTGCCAAGGACTCCAAGACGCCCCATTTTTCGTACCGGCACAGTGAATGTCAGTATGCGTTCGATCCAAACCGATGGTACACCATGACCGTCGAAATGGTCGGTGATGAAATGATTGCCCATGTGGATTCGGATCATTTGGTCTATGCAAAACACCCGATGATCGATCGAAATCACGATTATCTTGCGATCCAGGTGGATCAATTTCCTGCAACCTTCGATAACTTTCAGGTCCTCTCTGCTTCTCCCGCGAATTCAGAGACCCACCAGCATCGAATTGCGGCGGCAGTCAATCGTTATCCTGTCCAAAAAACGGTAGAAGAGGCATACAAGATTCAGTACGCAAACGCGCAGGAGTGGTTCTACCAGAGGGACGAAGCTTACCGAGACCTCGTCAAGCAGGTCGACGCGTTGGACCAGCAACTGAAGGATCGCTTTTCGGATGCGTTTCAATCCCACAAGGAGTTCCGGAAAAAGCTTCATGAAATGAAAATGAGGCTTCTGAAAGACGATCCGGTTTTCAAAGAAAAACTTCATGCGACCCATCGGGCCAACCGGGCGATTGATCAATGGCTCGAGTTACAGCAACCTGAGGTCAAAGAGCTGCCTGCGAGTCGGAAGAAAGCGTCGATCGATCAGAGTCGAGTGAAATTTGTAGATCATCCTGAATACCAAAAACTGCTTGCCACGGCACACCTTGTCCAGCAGGAATTGGAACAGGCTTATCCCCAACTGGACGTTACGGACGAGGCGATTTCTGAGATGCGGAAAAAATCACGAGACCTAATCAAGGATCAACCCGAGTTTAAGGAACTCACGAAAAAGCGTGCTGATACCTTTCAGGCCGCGCGCGCCTACCTGATCACCCACGATCCTGAGCTTGCGAGTTTAAATCGTCAGCTTGAAAGTGGAAGTCGTTAACCATTGCAGATATGCCGCGCCGCGGATCTAGCGATGAAGATCGAGAATCAACGCCCGCGACTTGGATTTTTTCCAGATCCGTTCTTCTTTCGAACGTCGATGGCCTAACGGATTGCCCATAAGGCATCGAATGTTCGCAGGTAAAGGGTGCCATTGGCGACAACCGGCGAGGAAGACATTGCCTCACCGAGCCGGTTTTGGGCAACCATCTCAAATTTGCGTCCGGTTTTCACGACACTGATCGTTCCGTCTCTGGCGGTCAGGTAGAGGTGACCATCTGCCAATATCGGTGAAGCGCGGTGGCGGTCGCTGTGGGTGCGTTCCATGTAGATTTCTTCACCCGTTTTCTGATCAAGGACAAGCAAGACACCATTCTCCCGGCACAAATAAACCAGACCTCCATGAATCACGGGGGATGGCACATCGGGCGTATTTTTATCCCGAACCCAGAGCACAGCATCCGTGTCCGTCAGGTCTCCTTTTCTGTCAGCAGCAACCGCAAAAACAGGTCCATTTTTTGCGGTAGGACAGATGACAATTCCCTCTGCCGCCGCGGGAGAGGCAACGAATCTCAAAGTGGGATGATATTCGGTGCCTTGGGGATTGAGTCCGCCAAGGCGCCAGATTTCCGCGCCGTTCTCGAGGTCGTAGGCGACCGTGTAGTCGCCGCCGTGCGTTAACAGAAAAGTGTTACCACCGAAATCATAAAGCATCGGAGAGGCATAGGAATGTTCGTTTTCTCTGGAGGCTCCGGTGACTCGATCTGACTTCCAGAGATGTTGACCCGTGTTGGCNTCCATCGCAACCACTTTGGCTTCCTGAGTGGCCGCGTTTCCGTCTCCGTGAATCAATTGCACGTAAAGTTTGCCTTGATGCAATACGGGTGTTGCGGACATGCCGAATTGAATCTTGAAACGACCGTAGCGCTCCTGAAGGTCCGCGTCCCAAACGGGTTCGCCACTGATGGTGAAGCAGGCGAGTCGTCCCGTTCCCATGAACGACCAAACATGTTTACCGTCAGTAATGGGAGACGGAGATGCCGAGTTGCCTTCGTCGCCCCGAACGTCCTTGTTTCCTTCGCCAACTTTGCGCCGCCATTGTTCTTTGCCATCGGTCCCAAGGCAGATCAGCAGCAGGTCTTCTCGGTCAACGCTCGTCAGGAAGATTTGATCGCCCCACACGACTGGCGTTGCTCCACTGGGTCCTGGCAGTTCCACACGCCACGCCACATTTTTTTCAGGGGACCAAACCGTCGGCACATCTTTTTCATTTGAGATGCCATTGCTCGTGGGTCCTCGCCAAGAGCCCCAGTCGCCAGCCTCGCCCGACTGTGTGGCCAACAAAAGTGCGAATACCGCATGGAAGGTCGCTGACAAAAAGACTGAGTTGAATCTCATGGAGTACTCCTGAACCCAAGACGTTTCCTTCG
>JAKVCA010000070.1 GCA_022448315.1 Pirellulaceae bacterium
GGAGGGCGAAGTCGCGTTTCACGATGCCTCGTTTGAATTCGACGACACGGATACGGCGAACCTGTGGCTTGCCATGCTGGAGCAACTGCGAGCAGGAGACATGCCTCCCCCTGAAGAAACCAATCGGCCGAGTGAAGAAGAGCAGAACGCGGTCATGGCATGGCTGGATCGTCAACTCCTGACCGCAGGTTCGGGTGAAGCCTATCGAAAAAAGTTATTGGCACCTGAGTATGGGAACTGGGTGGATCACGACCAACTCTTCTCCGGCGAGATTAAGACACCACCGTTTTCACCCTCACGTCTCTGGCGACTTAGCCCGGAGATTTTTGCCTACAAAGGCTTTGGCAGATCCAAAAGCCCCTACAACTACGTGACCTCGGCACGCGGAATTCGTGATTACGCAGCCATGTCCGTAGCGGATCAGAGTACGGTCCAAATGATGATGATCGTGGCTGACTCTTTTCTCGCGGAGCGAGAACAACGGGGAGAATTTAAGGAGTTTGCAGACGGTCAGACCACACTTGACGAGGAGAGGCTCCAAGCCGTCATCAATCGGGAATTCAGCCGTGTCATCGGTCGTTTTCCAACTGAGGACGAGCAGAAAAAATATCTCGACTTTCTCAAACTGAGCATGGAAACCGGGGGGCCACTCGATGGGCTCAAGACTGCGATTAAGGCGATGTTCCTCAGCCCGGACTCGATCTATCGAATGGAATTTGGGTTAGGCGCGGAGGACGAATACGGACGCCGCCATTTGTCGACCTCAGAGTTGGCTCATGCGATCGCTTTCGCGCTGACGGATCAAGCACCCGACCGAAACCGATTCATTCGTGAGGCACTGGAGGAAGGTCGGCTTACGACCCAATCGGATGTGGCTCGTCTGGTCCGGCAAATGCTGGATGAACAACTCACCACGGGCCACTGGGATCGGAAAGACTTGGCTCGGATCATGAGGTTCTTCGACGAGTTTTTCGGTTTCCATCGCGCCGGAACCGTCTTTAAGGACAACGATCGACAGAGAGCCGAAAAAATTCCCCAGTGGAATACGGACATGCTGATCCACGACGCCCGCATGCTTATCCAAAACGTGTTGAAAAAAGATCAGGATGTCATCACGGAGTTGTTGACCACCAACGAATATTTCATCGCCCACCCCGGCGATAACGTTTACGCGCGTGAACATTACGACAAACGAGTCGCTGAAGTCATCGATCCGGGTTTCGTGGAGGCACAGATTGAGAAGCGACGGGAACAGATTGCCCGTGATTTCAATTTTGTCGACATGCCCGAAAAAGCTGAAGCGGCACTGGAAGCAGCGCGAAAGGATGCGGAAAAAACGGTCCTCAAATACAAAACGGCGTTGGAACAGGACATGTTCCCGTTTCCAGGATACCCGTTTACCCATCAATCCCGTGGAATTGGCGATTTGATCTACATCGAACCTTACAATCTGCCGAGCAGTAACCGTATCGAGCAACAGCGATGGGACTGGCCTCTGGAACAGCCCTTCGAGATGCCCGCAGATCAGCGGGCGGGCTTACTGACCCACCCCGCGTGGCTGGCCGCGTACTCGTGGAACGAGGACAACGATCCCATTCATCGTGGCATCTGGATCTACGAACGATTATTGGCCGGAGTCCTTGGCGACGTACCGCCGGATGTCGATGCCGCAGTGCCGACTGATCCTCATAAAACCCTCAGAGAGCGAATGGAACCGTTGAGGTCAGAGCGCTGCTGGAAGTGTCATCGCAAGATCAACCCTCTTGGTGAGCCCTTCGAGATGTTCGACGACTGGGGGCGACATCGCACAAAACACTACTATGATGAAGAAGGCAATATTTACATGCGGCGCGACGGCAATTTTGACCGCAAACTCGCCGAAGGAAAACTGACGACCCGCGACGTTGACGCATCGGGTAAAATCGAATTTACGGGCGACCCTGCCATTGATGGCGAAGTCAGCAACGCGGTTGAGATGATGCATCGATTAGGTCGTTCAGAACGTGCAAGGCAGTCATTTATTCGGCATTTGTTTCGCTATTTTATGGGTCGAAATGAAATGCTGAGTGATTCGAGAACGCTGATTGAAGCCGAAGAGGCTTACTTGGCAAGCGGCGGGAGTTTCAAAGCGTTGGTCGTCTCTCTACTCAGTTCGGATTCGTTCATCTACCGGCGTTGATCCTCAAACAAACGAAATATGATCCGGGGCCCCCGATCCCATAATCAAGAAGAAATACTCATGTCGTATACACGAAGACAAGTCATCAAGGATCTCTCGGTAGGCGGATTGTCTCTTGGCATGGCCTCTTGCTTGCGGTCGATCAGGGCCCACGCTGCCGGGACAGATGCTCCTTTGCCGAAGCGGTTTGTCTTCGTCGTGAAGTCCTCGGGTATCGACAAATTCAATCTTGTCCCTAGCGGTGTTGAGAATCACTTCGTCCGTCCAGACGACGGGAGGAAGCTCGGTAATCGAGGTCGTCTGCAGGGACCACTCACCGACGTCTCACTGACCGATCTGCCACTCCCGGAAAAACTCGGGGCACTTGAGGCATTCAAAGATCGCCTCACCATCATCCAGAGCCTGTCGGGTGTCGGCTTCCGGGGTGACCATACAAAGGGATTCGGGACCCTCTCGCTGCGAGATTCTGAAAAAGTCGCAGTGGCACCGACGTTGGACTGTCTTCTTGGTCAACACTTATCCTCGGGCCCTTATCCTATGTATGGCATGGCGATGAATGGGCGATTGCTGGAAACCGGCTGGAAACCGGAAGACACCTATTGCTACCCCAACCTCTCGGCCTACGGGCCTGCCAAGCCCGTTGCCTTTCAGGGTTCACCTCGCAAAGCGTTCCTCGAACTCTTCGGTGCCGCCGTCGCAAGCCCGGAACAGTTACAACGAAAACTCGCGCTGAACGGGAAACTCATGGATTTCCTGACCGAGGATGCTCGTCGTGTCGAACGGCAACTCTCGGGGGATGATCTTGAGCGTTTCGAACTTTACTTGAACTCGTTCGAATCCTTGCAGAGGATCGAAGAAAAAAAAGCCGCACTCACCGAGCGAATTCGGAAGCACTCCCCGAAGTTGACCGACCGCTACGACTCCATGGCCCCCTCGGCACGGATCGAATCTCACTTTGAAATCGCCACCGCCGCATTGATCGCAGGTCTCACCAATGTCATCACCCTAAGACCGGACACTCTGGGGGTGAAGTATTCCGAACTTGGTCTCTCAAACTCCGTCCATTCCATTGGGCACCTGCAGGAAAATACGGCATCCAACGGCTGGACTGGACATCAGGCGCGGATGGAAATTGAGAAGATGCACATTGGACAGATCGCGCTGATGGCCCATCAACTGGAGGGCATTCCAGAAGGAGACGGAACCATGCTCGACAACACCATGATTGTCTACATGTCCTGCTCTTCTGGCGACCATCACTGTGCCGGACACGACTGGCCCTTCGTCCTGCTCGGAGGGTTAGGCAAACAGTTGAAGACAGGGCGTTACATTGAATATCCCAAGTATGGAGACGAAGGGCACCGGACGGTTGGCAATCTCTATCTTTCACTGATGCGAGCCGCCGGGATGCAAACGGAGGACACATTTGGACAATTGGATTCCAATCTGCAGCACCTCGATGTCACAGGGCCTCTCGAGGAGTTGATGGTCTAATCCTCTTCCCCTCGATGAACTCGTGTTCTTTAACGTCTCGGGTCGGGGCTTCCGAAGTGGACCAACAACGGCTTACCGCACCACTTGGGTCCACTCTCATTGCTTGGAACTCAAATCTTCCATCGTTCAAACCACTCGCCCGGAGCCCGCATGAAGGAGAAGATCTTACGCTCGCTCACACGATTGTTTGCCCCGGAACTGGCGGCGAACATGGAACGAGGCGGATCCGGCGGCATCACGGAATTCGGAGCCAACGAAGTCGACCAATTCATGGAGGTCGATGACCGGGGGGCTGACGTCACGATCTTTTCCTTCGCCGGTCTGGCCGCCCTTTACGCGGGTCTGCCCTCTTTCGAGTTCAAAAAGCTGCTCCGCTCAGGTGGCAAAGATTACAACCTCGTCTTTTTTCGAGACATTCGTCGCTTGTGTTATCACGTCACTCCTACCGGAGAACCCGAAGGATTGGATTTTTACGAGACGGCCATCCGCGATGTGATGAAGCAACTGGGCTCCAAACACAACGTTGCCATGGGCGTGTCGGTCGGTGGAAGCGCCGCGTTGTACTTTGGTGCCAAATGCGGGATGCAGCAGGTCATCGGTTTCAGTCCCGGGTATCCACTGACGGTTTACTGCGGCGGGTTGAATCAGCTTCAAACGTTTTTCGATATTCCACGTTTAGTCCTTCGTCCCAAGGCCTATGCTGAGCTTGCCCTCGTCACTCTCGCCACCGGATGGAGCTATCGACAGCTATGCAAAATGAAGGGCAAAAAAAATCTCTGGCCGGTACTCGAAACTTTCACCACAGCCAGTCCTCGCCCCAAGGCGACCATCTTTTACGGGCAGCACTGTCGACCCGACGCGCGACAAGCAACGTTTTTTGACGGTCTCGAAAATGTCAAGAAGGTTCCAGTTCCAACCGTCTATCACAATTGCGCCGGATTTCTGAAACAACGCGGCGACTTGGCGAATACGATTCACAATGAGATTGTCAATTACAGGTCTTGATGTTCATTTCCCCGCCTTCTTTGGCCTTTTCTTTTCAAGATCGTTCTCGCCGAGGCATTCACCCCCTGAGGATCAGGAGGCTCTCTTTCAGGAGATCGTTACGCAGGTTTGGCACTCAGTCCCGAGTTGCTGCGGCGAATTCGCCGTCATGACATGGCCGCACGGTGTGGCCGCTTGGTGTGGCTGCACGGTGTGGCTCTTTACTCTTCAATGGACAGTTCCGATGGGGAGCGACGCCATTTTGAGCAGCCTTCAGGCTTCGAGGTAAACCGAGATCTCATTTCACAAAGATCCGAGTGTTACTCACCGAACTTGCATCGTCTAAAGCTTCGATCTAGCATCCATGTAGTTCAAGTCCTTTCGCGACTCTTCAACACCACGATACGGAAAGCCACATCTCATGAGTCGATTTTCCAAGATTCGGTTCCGGATTGTCTGCCTGATCTTGACGGCTGCCATGACGATTTGTCCATCGGCAACCGCATGCACCCTGGCCGTCATCAGTGGTCGCGTCACCCAGGATCATCGCCCGATCCTCTGGAAAAATCGAGATTTCTCCTCGGCACCCCGAAATGAAGTTGCGATTCTCACCGACGGGAAGTATCGAGTGGTCGCCGTGTTCAATGCCGGCAGTCGCACTTCCGTCTGGATGGGTCAAAACGCAGCGGGTTTGTGCATCGGCAACTCCCTGAGTAACGATCTTCGAAACGGAAAAAATAACGAAGGGCTGCGTAACGGCCAATTTATGAAAGCAGTCCTGCAATCCTGCGCGACCATCAAGGACGTGATCGCATACCTTCAGGAGACCAATCAAACCGGTCGTCGGACCATAGGGAACTTCGGCATCATCGATGCCGATGGGGGCGCTGCCATGTTCGAGATCGGTCCCGACTCGTTTGCCATGTTTGATGCCAACGACCCGAACGTCGCACCGGAGGGCTACATTGCACGGTCTAATTTTTCAACGACCGCCAACAATCTTCCTCCTCTCCCGACGTCTGACGAGTGCGACCAGATTGCCTCAGCGGGCCGCTACTGCCGTGCATGCGATTTATTTTCCAGCCAAACCAACGGCGTCACGTTTCAACATGTCCTTCATAACATGACTCGCGATTTGGCCTTAAAAGGAAACGCGATTTCTGGATCGATCAATGCTGAAGGCGGTGTCCTGCCGGACGTCATTGCGACAGAGAACACCATCAGCCGAAGCACAACGGTTTCGGCAGCCGTCTTTCACGGGGTGAAGCAAAACGAAGACCCGCAGCACACCACCATGTGGGTCACTCTCGGTGATCCAAAATTCTCCGTCGCCGTTCCCTGCTGGACGAACATGAAAAAGGTTGCAGATGCCGTTGAGGGAACGCGTGGCGGCGAAATTGGTGAAGCGGCTCGCACGCTTCGAGACGCTTGCTTGACCCAATCCAGTGGTCAAATTCAAACGCGACACCTGGTGGAATTGTGGCGAGATCTTTGGCCGCTCGAAAAGGACCTGATACAAAAAACGCTCGCCCAACGGGAAGAATGGCTTGCTGGAGGTTTTGATGAGGCTGAGGCAACTCTTTGGCACGATCAGGCGGCCCAAAGGGCGTTCGAAAGTATGCAAAAGGAGTTGATTGACACCAAAGAAAGGTCCCTGAAGTTCTCACCCTCCGAACAGTCGGATTCCATCCGCAAAGGCCCCCTTCGTATTGCGGTCTACGACCATAGCAACGGAGAAGCAACCGGGCCCAAGAACTTGGCAAAGATCCTGACGCCGGAAAATGGTTTCGAAATTCAAACAATCACTCCCGCAGAGATTCAATCGGGAGAACTCGTTGACTTTGATGTGCTGGTCATGCCGGGAGGTTCAGGGAGTAAACAATCCGGAATGCTCAAGGAAGAGGGGCGAACAGAGGTGCGGAAATTTGTCGAGCAGGGCGGCGGCTACGTAGGAATATGTGCCGGCTCCTACCTCGCCTCCTCCCATTACAACTGGTCACTGGATTTGATCAATGCCAAGGTATGGGATCGAGCGCATTGGGCACGAGGCACCGGGATGGTGCAGTTGGAGTTAACACCGCGAGGGAACCATGCGTTGGATTTGGAGGCGAACACGCAATCCGTCTACTATGGACAAGGGCCTCTCATGGTTCCGGGTGATGACCCTGATCTACCCGCTTATGAGGTGCTCGCAGAGTACAAGACAGAAATTGTTGCCAACGGCGCAATCAAGGGAGTAATGAAAGACACACACGCGATCGTGCGTTCTGCTTTTGGTGAAGGGCGGGTGGTTTGTTTCAGCCCCCACCCCGAACGCCCGGGTGGACCTAATCAAATGATCCTTCAGGGGGTTCGATGGGCGGCGTCCCCCAAAACCGATTAACGAAGCGAAGACGATGAGCGTCCATCTCTTTGGCGTCCGCGTGCGTGATTGGCCACAAAAAGGGGAAGCGAGGGGGTAAGCGACTGATCAATCAATGCTTCTAGGGGTTTCTTCCCACACTCCCACCCTCTGAGAGCCTCACATTGTCGCATTCCACGGTCCCGGCATTTGAGACCAGTCTCAGGATGATCTGCCAGGTGTCTTGGGACGGCTCCCCAGTACCCCCGGGGGATTCAACACGGACCGAGTACTCCCGCCATTCGGATTCAAGGTTGAAAACAAATTCCTGTGCAGCTCCTTCGATCTCACTTCGAAAATGCTGATCTCGAAACTCGATACGAATCTTTGCTTCACCTGAATCCGGTGATCTCAACATCAGACGATACGTGTAACATCTCGACTTGGAGGCCGGGTTAGGCTGGTGGACCTGGCTTTTCTCAGGGAGACGCAGGAACCACTCCCCGGCTGAACTCCCCGCCGGATCGTGAACTCGGATCGCCCCCTCCTGAAAGTAACGCCATGCAAAACCACCGAAGGGAGCAACCTCTTCAAAGCTCCCGTTCGCCACATCTCCATTTCGACCGAAGCCGTCCAGGACATCCATGCTACGAATGGCCTTCCAGTCTGGACACACTGTTTCGAGATGCTCTGCCAGGAACCTTGCCATTCCAGCATGGTCATACTCGCAGCCATGCCATTCATTGAAGAGCCAGGGAAAGATCACCCGAGATGTATTGTCGTCGGCAAACTTCCGAACCACTTCATCCGTGTAATTTGCGGGTTCGTTTCGATCCCATCCGTAACCATTCATCACCACGATGTGGGATTCAGGATGCACTTCGCGAAGCCTTCGTAGAAGAATCAGATAATCTCGTAGGATTTCTTCCTTGCTGTTCCTATTCGCGTTATTCGCGCCAATGTTCAAGACACAGACGTCTGCTGGAAAACGCTCAAATTTCCACTTCGGTTGCGCTTCGTAGAAATCCATCCGGTCAAAAAAAGACAGGACCGAGTTACTGGATCCCAAGATTCTGGCGCCGGTAACAGAAATATTTTGGTATTCGGCATCCAGCATTCTCGAGACGATGCCCGCGAAGGTGTAATGACAACCAGAAAACTCGGCGCCCCGCTCGTCCCGTTCGTGCTCAAGCGAATTTCCGGCGAGATTCGAATCACCATAGAACTGAAGCCTTAGCCGAGGCCTGCGTCGCTCGGATGAAATGATTTCACCGCCATGGGCTTCAAGGCCGCGCAGATAAAGTCGACCGCGACCACTGTACGTTTCTTTCACCACTTCAATTCGATGACGTCCCAGGTCGACGCCGTTGGCCAGTTCGTAGACACGACGCCCTGCCGCCAGCCTGATCCTTCTTGAACCCCTGTGATCCCCATCCAGGATCACGCGTATGTACTCCTCACGATCTGATTCCAGTGTCGCACTGATTTGTCGGCCTTCGAATTCTGCCGCAAAGGTTGAGCCCTGCCAGGCACACCATGGATTGGACGTATCGGATAGATCCCACCGACCGTAAAAGTGAATGTCCGCGGTCGACTCGGCCGCGTCACCCACTCCGTTGTAGGTCACGAATACCATCATCAGGAATGCGATTCGTTTCACTTCGCTTGAAATCTCCACAGCCACGGGGCACCTGGAAGTCTGGATCGCAAGAAGTTCGTCCGGCGAGTATACACGGAACGTTTGCCCGCGTCAGAGATCCATCGGTCCAGTTCCAGCGAGCAAGTCAAGACTCGGACTTGAATCCTGTTTCTGATGAAAATCCCAGCCATCGCGATTAAAGATTGACATTGCTTGACGTCCCAAATTCGCCCGAGCGACCGCATCCATGCCACGTGCATGTGATAAACTCGTGACCAGCTAAAAGGTAAGACTCTGTCAGTCTTAGTTGCAGACATTAATTGGTCTGTTTGGTCCTGCACTGGATCAGTCCACGACGACATTTTTTGGTCCATGGAGGACAAAATTTAATGTTCATTAAAACCTCGAGCAAGAGTGCAGCGCTTCTAATGTCCACAATCATCGCATTTACGAACAACTCCTTGGGGCAAGACCTCGGGGAAGCAATCAACGAATATCAACAATCCCTGATCGAACAAGAGATCACCGGCAGCAATGTGGTCATGATTTTCAAGGAAGGAAAGAAAGTCTATCACCAGACTGTCCAGTCGGGTCTGGTAGGGGACCAAGCCATTGAAGAAGAAACGATCTTTCCTATCTGGTCGATGAGCAAGCCAATCACCACGGTTGCCATGATGATGTTGCACGAAGAAGG
>JAKVCA010000071.1 GCA_022448315.1 Pirellulaceae bacterium
CAACGACGCTCGTGGTGGACTGATTCAAAGATCTACTCTTGTTTGATATAGGAACCCCGGTTTGCGGGGGCAATCGAAGACTGTCGGGTAGTTAGAAACGGGAGCGGTTTTTTGCTGCAAGTGCCGATGAATCAAACCTGTATCGCCGACGTCCTCACTGATCTTTCACTATTAATTTCCATCGCTAGGAAACCGCATTGATTCCGTCGATGTTTCGTCGTCTTCAGAGAAATAGCATTTCTTTTACATTGAAAAAAAAAGCCCCAGAGTGATCTGCATCATTCCGGGGCCATGTGACTCATTGGGCTTTAGTAGCGTCCACCGCCGCCACCATAGCCACCACCACCGCCGCCGCCGTAGCCTCCGCCACCGCCGCCGCCGTAACCACCGCGTCCTCGGCCTCCGCCTCCTCCGCGATTCTCACGAGGACGAGCCTCGTTTACATTTAGCTGACGCCCACCGGCTTCCTGTCCGTTCAACCCACGAATCGCATCGTCGGCTGCTTCTGCATCGGCCATTTCGACAAAGCCGAAACCTTTCGATCGACCGGTCTCTCGATCCATGATGATCTGAGCCGATTCAACGGTTCCGTACTCTTCAAACAAAGACTGCAACTCTCCGTCGGTCATGCTATAAGCAAGGTTTCCGACATACAACTTCTTACCCACACCGGGTCTCCTCAAGAAACGAACGCCAGTCTGAATAAACCCCCATGGATCAGATCAGAAATTGGCGTAGCAAACACACTCTCACATCACCCAACACATCAGGCCATTTGACGAGCCTTTCGTTTAGGGCGGGTTAAATCGTCTGAAATCAACGCAAGAAGGATGATCCCAATCTCGTCTACCTTTCGAGCTGTACATGGTCTCGAAGGTTCGCACAATCACCCCATCATCAGATGGAATACTGTGAGATTACCGAAATGTGGAGAGTTCATCCGAACCACAGCCAACGACCATCTTAACGGCACTAAGCTGCTACAACTATCTACAGAGACGGTGGATAACCTTCTAGGAGAGCAGTCGATTTTCTATAGCTGAAACTCACACGAGTGTGGCGAAAAACCGAGTTTCCATCTCTGGAACAGAACGGCCTCCAAAACACTTAACCAGATACCGTAGCAATGCCAGACGGTTAAACCAATAGCGGCATCACGCTTTTACGGAACTTTGACGAAATATCTTGAAACGACTTAAAGCGTTTTATCTCGAAAAACGGCCGTTTTCGGTTGACTTCGTCCCTCAGAATGGACACTTCTTGAAATGGTTTTTCTCGATGATGGTCCCGCTAAGATTCCATCGCAATCGCAAGTAGCAACGCGTGAAGTGTGGAAGACGTTCGATTGGCTTCGAAGTTTGGGGACCCAGAGAACTACGAAGGTCCCTCCCACAATGACATTCGTCGATTGTTCCTCTTTGTTTTGTTTTACCAGTCACCCACATCACGGGCCATTTTCGCCATGGCAACCGACACGGTGAAATAGGATATCTCTCCACAAAGTCCAAAAGACCAAAACTACCGAGCCTGCGATCTTCATGGATGTGTTTCAGGAGAAATCCTTGAACATGGGGTTCGTGGCTCTGGTCTGATGAGTCAAACTCAAAGTCCGACCCTCGATTCCGTGAACCGGAGCGGTTGCCTGGTAACCGCATTGATGAACAGGTCAAATGGCGAACAACTGAAAGACGAAACCAACGGGGATTCAATACCACTGGCACTCATACTTAACGTGTCGCGGACAACTGACTTGCGTGAGAAGGATATTCGCCATGTTGATAAAGTGTTGCGTCTACAGTTTGATGTTGCTCTTGATCGGTACACTTCCCCTGGATGCTCAAGATCGACCTAACATCCTGATTGTCCTTGCGGATGATCTAGGTTTTTCAGACCTAGGTTGTTACGGCGGAGAAATCAAAACGCCCCATCTCGATCGCCTTGCCGCGGGAGGTGTCCGATTTTCCCAGTTCTACAATACGGGCCGATGTTGGCCGACGCGCGGGTCATTATTGACGGGATTTTACGCCCAGCAGATCCGTCGGGATAAACTTCCGGGCATCAAAAGTGGGGCTCGAGGTGAGAGACCCGCTTGGGCTCGGTTAGTGCCCGAAACGCTACGGACGCTCGGGTACAGGACCTATCATTCCGGCAAGTGGCATGTGGATGGAATGCCACTCGAAAACGGTTTTGATCGCTCCTATTATCTCCGCGACCAGGGCCGATTTTTCAATCCAAAAATCCACTATCTCAATGACAAGAAACTCCCGCCGGTCGAGACGGGGACAGAATTCTATGGGACGACCGCGATTGCGGATCATGCCGTTCAGTGTTTGCAGGATCATGCGAACAATCACCCAAAGCAACCGTTTTTTCATTACCTCGCATTCACCGCACCGCACTTTCCACTCCACGGTTTGCCCGAAGACATCGCCCGCTATGAAACGCAGTACCAACGGGACTGGGCCGAAGTTCGAAGGGAGCGATGGGAACGGCAAAAAAGGGTTGGGTTGATTCAGGGTGGCCTTTCCGCCGTGGAACGTAACCTCGGACCCCCTTACGCTTTTCCAGACGCCATCAAAAAGCTGGGGCCGGGTGAGGTGAATCGGCCGCTGGCATGGGGCGACTTGACGCCGAAACAGCAGGATTTCCAAGCCATGAAAATGGCGATTCACGCGGCGATGATCGATCGTCTGGATCGAGAACTCGGGAAAGTGCTGAATCAGATTCGAGAGATGGATGCATGGGATTCAACGTTGATTCTCTTCTTGTCAGACAATGGCGCAAGCGCGGAGATCATGGTACGCGATGACGGCCACGATCCCAACGCACCCCCTGGTTCAGCCGCGACTTACCTGTGCCTGGGCCCTGGTTGGTCGACGACTTGCAACACGCCTTTTCGACGACACAAAACCTGGGTTCATGAAGGTGGGATTGCAACGCCGTTGATTGCTCATTGGCCTAACGAGATCAAGGACCATGGTCAAATCGTCCACCAGCCCGGACATGTTATTGATCTGGTGCCCACGCTTTTTGAAATCACGGGAGTGAAGGATCACGGAGCGGGAAAGGAACATGACCCACCGATGCGCCCTGGCCGAAGTCTGATGAGCGCGATGGTGGACTCTACCCAAATTCAGCCCCGTGAATTGTGGTGGAATCACGATGGTAATCGGGCGATCAGGTCGGGAAACTGGAAGCTGGTTGCAGCGGGAGAGGGAGCGCCATGGGAGCTTTACGATCTTGCCAATGATCGTTCGGAGCAAAAAAATCTCGCCGCGATCAACACCAAACTGACTCAGCGACTCTCAGGTCGTTGGGAGGCGTTGCAGCTGCAGTTCATCGACCAGGCGAGTCGAGATCTGGGGGCATCGGTTGAAAAATCTTCCGAGGGTGGACGCAACAACGAGTAAAAGTGACCGTCGTCCGTGCAGCGTGTGTCTAACACACTGGAGGTCCTGCGTTAGCCTTTTGGATCGCAAGAGTTAGGCCGCGGTCCGAGTTTGAGTTTCGTCGCCCCATTGATACCCAAAATAGCGAATCTCATTGGCACAAATCGCTTCGATTTGACGACGGGCCTGCGTATTCAGAACTTGACTGTAGTGCTGTCGATCTTTCCGGAACTGACTTTTCGCACGTGGCATGGTGATCTTGTCGAGGCTGAGTTTTGACTGAAGGAATTTGAGCCCTTCTGCCATATTCTCGTAACGGATGACATAGTCGACTCTCGGTCCGCTTTCGTCTGCATACATCCCCCAATTCGAGAGACGATGAGGCGAACAGTCCGCAATATAATCCTCGATGGATCGATGGTTTTTTCGTTCTCTGAAGTAGTAGCTACTGATCGCTTTACCGAACGGTTCTCTCTCGATCGTAAAGGTGAAGTAGTCATTCCATAACTCTTCACCGACGTAACGAATGATCTTTGCCGCTGACATGTGATTGAAATAATGCGTATGGCGGCCAGCGAAAGATCGCTCAAATCTTCGGAAGAATCCAATCGGCAACTGGTGATTCTGAACACCCCGAAATCCAAGAGAGGCGCGGAGTAACTCGTCTTTGGGCGAAATGGGTGTGATTACATCCTGAGCACCACAATGCTCGGACAAACCAATTTCCAGGCTCGTACCCGCGGTTTTTCGCGTTTTGACGAAGATGAACTTGTGCTTGTGGCTGATGATCATTTTGCGTTGGACACCAGACATGTCAGGGGGGATGTATTCAGTCCTATGTCATCCGACATCTTCGAACGCTCGCGCCCACAAAATTCACCCGCACTGAGATAAGTCGACCGTTTTCCAGCGACTGCTAGCTAACTAGCCTTCGCTGAAGGCAGTTGGTATCCAAACGTCAGCTGTCGATCAGCTCAATAAGACAACGATCGATATCGCCGTAAGAGGCGGTATGGCTACGGTACGGGCTGAAAGACAGCGCGGGCGAAAGGCCGATGCTGGTGCGAAGCAAGGGCAACGCGAGGTAGGTGAGAGCTCTGCTCCAAGATGCCTCCTAACCGCGAGGCCGCCGGTAGATTCCGAACAACCCGCAAGATTTACCAACTTTCACTCGGTTATCTATTGCAAACGAGCTTGCATTCAATCTGCTCTTTCACCCTTGTCGATAAGTGGGTTGACCTGAGAGGTTCAGGAGTCACGGTGTTTTCGGAGGTAAAAGATGGCTGTTTGGACGAATTTCGATATTCGAATTGATCAAGACCTCGCAAATCATCCCTTGATGAAAGGGAAAAACGTCCGGATTCAACAGGAAAAGCGTCGGGTGATCCTCGAAGGCGATGTGGACAGCTACTACGACAAGCAGCTGCTGCAGGAAGTGGTAAGACGCATTGAGGGCGTCGAAGAAATTGAGAACCGCTTGCTCGTCGAGTGGGCGTCAGATTTCGAGTAGGAGTTTCAATTCCTTTACGCCGCGAAGTGGGATCACATTTTTGAATTCCGAACTTCAATCTTCCACTTGAATCAAGCTTTCAAGGCACGCGGTTCAGTCGCTCAATGGTGGGAATGATTCGACTGCTTCGCCAGCGGACGAATAAACATCAAAGACTGGCCCAATCAATCGGCAAAGGTCAAAGACTTCACGGACCCGATTGCTCATGCTGCAAAGCTTGAGTTCGCCGCCATATTTTCGCACCTGTTTCGCCAAGTTCACGAGATCGCCAACGGCCTGGGATCCGCATGAGCAAACATGATCAAAGCTGACGACGAGTCTTCTCGGTTGCGAATGTTTGACGAAGCGAGACATCTCTTCGCCCGCTTCAACAATTGCCAGTAATTCATAAAGATCTTCTGGTAACCAAATCACGACGGCTTCGTTGAGATTTGAAAAGCGAAGTTGGTGCTTCTGCTGACGCTGAAGTGCGGGTTCGAGCCCATCGTCATGGGAGTGCGGCAGGTGGATCATCTGTGCGGTTCCGGGGGTAGGATCGGTCAAACTGGGACGGACAGTCCATCACGTCCGGCCGAGGCTGAATCCTGAACAACTCGACAAGTTGATCCTTGATGGAGTCACTCAGGTTGAGGGTTTGCTTGTTACGAGCCAAAAAGTGACCGGTTCGCCTGCACTCGGGGATTTGCTGCAAAAACGGCAACATGCTTGCAACTGCAAAGCTTTTAAACCCGTCCGAAGCACGCGGGTTCTGCATCTATCATTCGCGTTTTCAAGAGTTGCCAACCGAGGTGCGGACAACAAAACGCCCATACGCCTGCAGGTAAAAACCGAGATTTTCCTATGTAGTTCACGACTTCTCCAAACCACTGCGGATAACTGCCATCTCAGAAGAAAAGGTTTTCAGACTTTAGCGGAAAGACATAACCCGCTATCCTTGCAGATGGCGTGTTTCTTTTTACAGGAACAAAAAAGTGAAAACCCGAATCTTGTTTCGTGTGTTAGCTGAAATCAGCTGCGCCGTTTCGTTGGTTTTGGTGAGCAGCATGGATCTTGCTGCTCAAGTCAAAGACAAGTCTGGCGAAAGTGGGGCGAACCGTAGGACCCAATCAAGGCCAGCGGCGAGTCGATCGAAGAGCAGTAACGGTCCTGTTTCAAAAAGTTCCACCAGTCGCTCGTCGAACAGTAATCGCAGTCCGAGCAGGTTGCCATCGACAAATTCGTCGAAGTCGAGCTCTCGGAAGCCATCTGGCTCAAAGCAATCGCCCCAATCGGTCTCTCGTGCCCAAACGTATGACGCTTTACGTCAACGAGCCAACTCGGCTCGATCCATGGCCGACCTCATGCGATCCCAGTCTCAAAGCCGAGGGTTGCCAGGCCGAAACCCGGTCAGTCCTGGTGCATTTATAGGGCGCGGTTCGAGTTCGAGAAGTGCGGGAGAGACACGCGCCGGTGTGCCATCGCCACGGTCTTCAGGATTGGAATCCCGTTCCTCGGATACAAACGCCGATCGCGCTGCTCGTTCCCAAGCTCTCGAGTCGCTAAGGCAAAGGGCCAATTCTGTTCGCTCCATGGCCGACTTGATGAAGGCCCAGTCGCAGAGTCGAGGAACGGCAGGAAAGGGGAATCCAAGTCGCTTACTAACGACACGTGGTTCTTTGAGTCGAGCAACACCAAGAGACGAGGCTTCGTCCGGTCAACTTGGCAGTTCAGAAGTTTCCCGGTCCGCGTCACGTTCTGCCAATACGAAGCCGGAATCAGGTCGCTCGACGCGCGAGCAGGCTTTAGAGGCACTGCGTGAACGGATCAACTCCGGACGGACGATGGCCGATTTGATGCGAGCTCAATCCTCAGGTCGGGGAATTTCAAATCTCGATGACTCCAAACGTCAATATGACTCCAAACGTCAATCTAAATCAGCGGGAATCTCGAAAGATAAGACAGACGGCCGTGGTGCTGCCACGCCGAAGTCACGCTCTGCCATAACAAAATCGGAAACGGATCGTTCTCGCGGCTCCCAGACGCTGGATGCTTTGCGGGAACAGGCCAGTTCGGCGCGCACGATGGCCGAACTGATGCGGGCACAGTCCCAAAGACCGAGATCGGCGGAGGAATCCAAGGAGAAGCAAAATGAGAACAGAACAATACCTTTGCTTGAGCGACTGGAGCAGGGCAATCGGTTGAAACTTGTTGAGGATAGGGTGCGTGATTCAAATTTGGGTCGCGGCAAAGAGCTTCGATTGGGTGACGTTAAGCCGGAACGAATCTTCAAAGCACTACCGGCTCCAGAAGTTGCAACCCCATCGACCAAACTTCGCTTGCCAGCAAAAGAGGGACATTTCTCCCGCAATACGGTCGTGAGGATTGGCGGTGCAAACAAGGATCGCCTCCCCGGATCGTTGAAAATTTCGTCATCGACAAAATGGCCCACGACGGCCGGCCTGCATCGCGCGAACTGGAACGCCAAGCACCCTCATCCACAGGCGCGGTACTGTTATCCACATCATCGACATCATGCCTGGTATCACGGTGGCTGGTCGTCGATCCGTTTTGATTCTTGGTATCGACCTCCTTGTTATCGGGGGTGGAACTGGGGAGTCGGGTTGTGGCTCGATAATTGGGGTTACGGAGTTCGTTACATCAATCCGTATTGCACAAGACGGCCCGTCTGGAACGTGACGGTCTACGACTACTCTCATCCCATCATCCTCAAGGTACCCACAGTGATTTCCGAGACGTCCGTGTATGGCGCTGAAGACTTGGGAGTCGAGAAACTCACTTCGGCTGAGGAGCGGTCAATACGATTGTTTGCGGATGCAAGGATGGAATTCAAACGGCGAAGATTCGATCGCGCTTTAGAACTCTCTGAGCAAGCGATTCCCCTGAATCCTGATGACGTCATCCTGCATGAATTTTATGCCCTCTGCCTCTTTGCCCTCGCGCAGTATGACGACGCCGCGATCGTCTTGAACTCATTGCTGGCGGTTTCATCTGGAATGGACTTGGAGACGTTGGAGGAATTGTACGACTCGCCGGATACCTATCGACTTCAGCGTCAGATGCTTGAAGATTACGCCCAAGGTGATTCAGGCGACGTCTCCGCCCGGTTCGTATTGGCCTATCACCTGATTGTCGCTGGTGAAGTCGAGGAGGCATCAAGGTGGCTCCGTGAGGTCGTGCGGATCGAGCCTGAAGATCGCGTTGCCAAGCAATTGTTGGCTGATCTTGAATTAAGTGATCCAAAGGCCGATGTTGCACTGCCCAGCATTAAAACGCCTCTCATTCTGGGAAAGCCAAATGAGGCGATCGCGACCGATGAGAGGTCGACCGATCTTGCAGGACGGTGGCTTGCGACACAGGCGGAGGTCACCATTGAATTGGAACTTGCAAAGGAGGGGACTTTTGTCTGGAAGAGATCGGAAATCGGTCAGCCGGAGCGGATCATTGAGGGAGCGATGACGCTTGCCGGAGATGTCCTCGTTCTCGAGGGAGGTACGGCCGGGACGTTTGTTGGAAAAGTTGAGCCATCGACCGATGATCAATTCCGATTTCAACTGCTCAACTCAAACGCCAGCGACCAAGGTTTGATTTTCGCACGGCAAAAATAGAAAAAGGGCGTAGCTCTGGATCAAAAAACGGCCCGACTTTCGAATTGAAAGCCGGGCCGTTCTATTTGAGTAAGTTTTTTGCCGAGCCACAAAGCGTGTGGGCTAATTGATTGAGGGTAGAGCTCGCAGGCGACTGTCAGTCCGAATAAGCATCAACCCATTCGCAACTGCTGGGGTGGAACGGCTCGCTTCTCCCAAGTCAACTTCGCCCATCTGTTTGAATTGGGGTTCGGCCGCGATGACCAGCATCTTTCCCTCTTCATCCATGCAGTAAAGATTGCCGTTGACGCAGACGGGTGACCCTGAGAATCCGGTCCCGAGTCTTTCTCGCCAAACGCTCTTCCCGTCCTTCAGGTTGACACAACTCACCACGCCCTTGTCGCCAAAGAGGTAACCATGTCCCTCATAAACGATCGGTGTGGGGACATAGTTCGCATTTGATCGAACACGGAAGACTTCTTCAGGGTTTTTCCCCGCGCGAACGGCCACCAATATATTGCCACCTCCGCCAGAACCACAACTTCCCAGAACCAAGTCTCCGGACACAACTGGAGAAGCAACGCACCGTTTGTCGAAGACGGACAGTTCCCAATTTATTTTGCCCGTTTCGATATCCATTCCAAAGATACCGTTACCCGTGTTGCAGCAAACAAGTTCGACTCCGTCATCCGCAATCTCACGCACGC
>JAKVCA010000072.1 GCA_022448315.1 Pirellulaceae bacterium
TTCATCCTTGGTCTAACCGTTTTGAGTTTTATTGGCTGTAAAACTTCGGAATCTGATACTGTCGAATTCCAGTCTTCTGACGCCGATTGGGAAATGAGTGATATGCCAAACCAATCAGGAGCAGGTGGTGATTCGAGTTTGAGCGAATCTTCGAATCCGGCTCTCGAGTCGATCAGCAAGGCATTTTCCGGATTTTGAACCGATACCTTTAGGCAAGGTCGGTCTCTTTATCGAAATCGGCTTCTCCCTAGAGTCCTCGTTCAATCATTGGTTGGAGAGTCGGTTCGGACGGCGCCCCTTGGGGATTCGGTGCCAACGGTATTGACCACGGCAACCTCATATCGATGTTTGGACCCTAAGGTTTGAGTTCGGTCAACGAACTCCATCTTGGCGAGAGGCATCACCGGAGTATCGCTGTAGAGGAGATTTTGGAAAAGCGGGCGTCCATACGGGTTGGTCGCCTTTTCGGGCACGACCGCAAGCAATTCACCATCTCGATAGATCTTAAACTGCGACAGTCCACTTTCAGGATCAGCATTCGCCCGCCAAGTCAGACGCTTACCATCTAGGGTGACCTCCGAGGGAGCGGGGGGTGCAGTGACATCCGAAACGCCTGTGTCTGTCACATATTCCATCCAATGTATCGCGATTTCTCCGTTGGGCAGCCAACCTGCCTCGAGTTTTTTTCCTTCAAACTCAGATGCAGCGACCGCTTCCTTTCCAGTTGGGTCACTTAACCAAACATCACGGTCGGGCATGGGCTTCAAGGGTTCGCCAATTTCGTCAGGTAGGCGAGCCGCCAAGCAAACGTCAAACCATGGAATCGCCAGATAACGTTGGTTGCCGCATTCATGAGAAGTCAATGGATCGACGGCCACGCCAATCAGGCCGCCTCGAGAACGCAGAGCCTGAAAAAAACTCCGGTTGGCCGGCCATACTTTCGAAAACCTGCCATCGGTCACAGACACGCCCTCTTTCGTACCCAGATTACACATAAAAGGGATGCGCAGAACTCCTTGCGTCAGCTGATGCGGCTCAATGGCGGGGCGATCCATATCCTTGGCAAGTTTTGGGACCCCCGACCTCAGCCAGGCCGCGATCACACGGTCCGGGTACATCAGGGCCATTCCCCCAACCCAATGCCCACCACCACTGTGCCCCCAGAGTGCCCACGGGAGATTGGGTAATTCAGGATGATTTGACTGTTGCCCCAACGCATCGAGCGCCTTTTGAAACGCATCTGCCGACCCGTTGCGCGGATCACACCACAATTGACAGTCGGCGTCTGGAGGTTGTTCATAGGCAGGCGAGATCAGAGCACAATCGTATTTCTGCGCGAGCGCCTGCCAATGCAAATCAAAAGCCCCCGTCAAACCCGAACGACATGACCCTTCACCACAACCATGCTGATGGACGATTACCGCTCGTAGCTGAGCCACCCCCGGTGGGATCCATATCGTGTAGTTCACCGGAAAATGCAAATCGCCAGCACGAACACCCGCCTCATAACGCACCCGAAAATATGGGCGTGAAACTTCGGGGAAAAAGTCGTAGGGCGACTCTTGTGCAACGAGTAAATTGACACTCATCCACAAGGTTACAGCGATTCGGGGAAGGTGCTGAAAAGCATTCATGATCAGGAATCACCGATGAGGGTGGAGGGACTCACGAGTCGGTTTGCCCAATTCATCCTAAGTTTGAAGGGTAACGATCCCCGGGGGAAGGGGAATCACTCTGAACTTTACCCTGGTCTGCGGCTGCTTCGTGAAGTACGAAACCCTGCAAATTCCTGGGTGCCGCTCGAATCGCCATGATTCAAGCTGCTGTTCAACAGTTCCGGGCGAGTCCGCATGCGACCGTAAGGACACCGAGGCCCAAAGTAGAACAAACACCCAACTTGCCAGAATTCTTGCCATGAGGACCGGATATGGATTAGTTTTCACGTTTTTGGATTCGTCGTCATTTGGCGTATTGTCGTTTCAGGCCTTCGATCCGATCTCTCAGTGATTTTTCCATTTCGAGAGCGTCGCTGAGGGGCGTCGGTGCCACCGTCTTTTCCCTCGTATACCCGATATGACTCATCCAGCTTTTAGAGCGATGTTGCCGCAATTCGGCAACGGCCTGATAAAGAGGATCTGCCTTCATGTCTGCAAGTCCCATCGAACCCGGTTCCAACCCCAGATCTCTCAGCACAGCTTGCGCAATGACCCAATGACCCTCCTCGCCTGGATGGACACGGTCACGTGAAAAAGGCGTATCTCGAGTCGCTCTCGCCGCCCTCATCATCGTATGAAGATCAATGACATGGACGCGGTCTTGCTGTTGGGATTGTTCCCACTCCGCGTAGTGAGTTAACACAGAATCGTAGTTGAACCCCCCCGTACCCAGCGGCAGGTCGTAAATCGGAGGCGTGATGAGAAAAATTCGTTCCACCCCCGAAACTTGACAAGCTTCCAGAAGGTCCGAAACCCCCTTTTTGAAGGCCCCGAAACGCTCATCATTGAGGGGCATGTAGATTCCATCATTCATCCCGTAACAGGCGAAAACGATGTCGGGATGGGCTTTTTCCAAAAGCCGACCCAGTCGCTCAAATAAACAGGGGCGTGGGAATCGTCCGCCCGCATGATTCGGTTCAGTCAGGCCGGACAATGTTTCACTGGAAAGGCCCAAGCCCAAAATATCGAACGTCTCGTTGGGAATTGACTTCTCAAGAAAGTATTGAATGTGGCTGATGTAGGTTCCATTCTGAGTAATGCTGTCTCCGAGAAAAACAATTCGCTTTCCGCGTAAGTCATCTGCCGTTTGAGCAAGCCCCAAGGACGCCGTACAACTCAGCACCAGACTCAGAATCAAAACAAGTTTTTTCAGATTGGCCATTTCGCCCCTCTCCCTTTTCTACCCTCGTCGCGGTCTTCTTCGAGGCCCGTCAAAGCCAACAATCGTACTTAGATTCTCTTGTCACTCATCTGCCAGAGTATTCTCGTGACACTCTCATTACACACGCTTCGAACTCGCGGGTCAAAAAGACGCAAACGGACAAGCTGACTCAACTTGCAAACCGCTCTATTCATCGACAGTTTCCCAACCACGACTCGGCTTCCAGGAATCCACACATTCTTCACCCAATCCCACTTTATGCTTGCATGGGGTCTCGACAGACCGCTTTACTTATCGCCGAGCACGTCTTGCAAGCTCCGAGGCACCGCTGCCTGCGCTGTTGAAGTGGCCTCTCCTACCGATGCTAGCTCGATGTGACCAAAGCACAAAACGCTAGCGACAACATCGCTGAGGGGTCGCTTAATTTGCCATCGGGTTCCCTGTCTTACCGCCTCAAGCCAGTTCACCAATCAAACCCGAAAAATATGCCGGAAGTCCGTCACTGCACTTCAAATTGAATCCCACAAAACGCCGATCTTTCAAAAAGGTAAGACTCCCCCCCGATTCGAAAGTCTTCGAACATGAAAAAACATTGTCGACTCCGCGCCCTGTCGTTGCTCACCGCCAGCATCACGCTCCTCAGCATGCTGAATGGTTTGACCACGGATACCGTAGGGCAAGAGATCTCTAACGCCCAGATTCGAACGCCGACTTCCCAGTTCTCCAGCACGGAACGCGAGACTGAAATTGCCCGCCGAATCAACAACGTGATCTCCGCATCAGGGGATTCCGTGGGTTGTGAGACACAAGGCACTTTGGACAGCGATTTGATGCCGCCTCGAAATTATCTCACTGGAATGATCGGGGCATCATTCGCCAATCTTGACATTACCGATGGAGAGCTTCTGGATGACAAGCTCTTCACGGCAGGCGTCGCGCTCGGTCGACGCTATGACCGATGTCGAGGCGCCCTTCGGATTGAAATTGAAGGAAGGGCACGAGAAAACATCCATGAAAACCTCGCCTCAGGCATCGTGACGGCAGACCTTGCCGCCAGGGGCGTGTGGTCATCCACGGTCAATTTGTGGCGGGAACGCGAGATCTCGAATTCATTTTCGATCTACGGCGGCGGAGGAATCGGCCTTGGAGGGTTTGACAATGTCTATCGCGTCACCGGCCCCTTGGGCAACATTCGTGTCGATGAGACCAACACCAACTTTGCTTGGCAAATCGGGACGGGTTTAACCTACAAAGTGAATCGCCGCATGAGTCTTGACCTCGGCTATCGGTTTTTCTCAATCGTGGGAGATACGGCGCGAGGAAAATTTACCCAATTTGGCCCCGGTTCCAGCATTCAAATCGTGGATTTTGACTACGGCTCGCAACTCAGCACGAGCGAACTCCTCCTGTCGTTTCGGTTTGACGAACCGTTCAAAAACCGTCGCCGCCGTGATTAGTCATCATGCCGCCGCACCGGTGATATCTCTGTCATTCCCGAATCCTGTGATTTCCCGCAATCTTCACTTCAGGACTGGCGTACCCCTTGCGGTCGATTCTTGACCGAGAGGCTCCCGTTGGCCTCGATTTTCGACCCATTTTTGACTCTAATGGAGCGCAGTCGGTATCCGGAACTCCGTCGTGGGAATAGATTTCAGAAGGCTCGTGTGCCGACAGCACGCAACGTCAGGGTTACTGTAAAGCACGCAGGGTTAGAAGTTCATTTCAAAATCGACGACGCGTGGTTGGGCCACCGACGAATGACCCACCCACGACGCCCGTCAACTGGTTCCCGAGATACGAAGGACATTAAGGATGTTGAACCGCCGAAAAATACTGCAAGGATTCGCGACTGGAATCGGTGCAACGCTGGGGTCGACACTTTCGCATCAACCCGTCTTAGCGAACACGGGCTCGGGCACCTCCTTCAATCGCATCATTTTCTTCATGCAAAATCAGGGATTCGATCCCAAAACCTGCATCCCGACGGGAACTAAGAATGACGGTTCTCTCATGGGTGCAAAACTCCCTGAACCGATCTCCCCTCTCGAGCCTTTCAAAGAAAAACTGCATATCATCAACGGCCTCCACGGAAGCCATACAAGCCCCTCACACAGTGCGTTTTTCGGGGCATTGGGCGGTTATCGTGGTGGAGATGGAGTTCCTCCCGCCGGTGCGACCATTGATCACGTTCTGAGTCAGGCATTGCCAGAAACGCTGCTTCCTCACCTGTGCATTGGTATGGACTCAATCGAGAACATGAGAAGCAAGCCAACCTTGGCCACACTTTCAGCGAGCGGACCGGGTCAGCCGATCTTCATGCACTCCAATCCCAACCATCTTTATCAAATGCTCTATGGTGGGATCTCTTCGGGTGAGATTCGTCGGCATCACGAAGCGAGATCAAAACTCTTCGAGAAAGTCGAAGCACTTGCGATCGCCAAGGGAGACGCAATCCCCAAGAGTGAAGTTCGTAGATATCAACAGTACGTCGGTGGGTTTCGCGAGGTGAATGACCTTCGCAATCGACTGGGTACGGTTTCCGAACATCTTAGAGAGTTCGCGCCTGAGGTCGACAGTCGCTATTCCCATCCCGAATTTGAAACGGATTGGCACGATGCACTGCTGGACCTCGGTATCTCAGCCCTCAAAGCCGGTATCACCAACACTTTGACCGTTGGCTCTGGTCGCGGGGAAATTTTCGGAGCGTGGAAGGGACTGGGCATTGACCAGCAAGGGCATAACCTTGGTCACATGGCTCAGCCGGGTAACCCCATCTGGATCAAGATCCGTCAATACAACTGCAGGATGCTGGCCCGGATAATCGAGGAACTCGAGAACTGCCCCGAAGGCAGTGGATCGATGATGGATCATACGCTCATCATATACACGAGCAACAACGCGGATAAACAACACACAACGGGTGCCAATTGGCCCGTCATGTTGCTCGGCAACCTGGGTGGCATTTTCCGGACGGGACGTTTCACCCAACTGGATGGGAAACGCCCGATCAACGCCTTGTATGCAACGCTACTTGAAGCCGCCGGTAAGGGTTGCACGCGTTTCAACATGGACGAGAAACTTGCGAAAAAATTCGATTCAGGCACCGGACATCTCAAAGAATTGCTGGCATGAAGAAATTGAGTCCTCATAGGACGCTCTCACTTGCGGTTCTCTTCGCACTTTTTTCTTTCGCACCATCGATCTGGGCACCCTCGCTTGGCTCGAGCGTGCGCGGCCAGGGCTACACACCCGGTGAAAAGAGCGAACAGACATTCGAGCAAATTGCCAAGCCACTTCTCCAGACTTACTGCGTCGATTGCCATGGAGACGAGTCTCCCGAGGGCGACCTTGCATTGGAAGCTCTTGCGTCAGTGGACTCCACCAACCTGGACACTTGGAAACGGATCTGGGCTCAAGTCTCCATTAAGGAAATGCCACCCGAGCATTCAAGTGAACTTCCGACCGTTGAGCGACTTCAATGGTTGGATTGGATTGAGCAGCAACTCGACGAAGCCATGGCCGAACAGGGAGGTTTCACAGAACCGGATGATCCTCAAAAAGGAAATTTCGTTGACCACGAACTTCTATTCGGGGAGTTACCCTCGGGTCTCATCCTGCTGCCTCCCTCGACGCTCGCTCGACTTTGGAGAGTGACACCACAAGAGCATATGGCACGTCTGAATGAGTTGATCAATCGAGAACCAGAGTACGACGCTCGCAAGCCCGGACTTCGCACCCGCGGCGATGAGGTACCAACGAATCACGGAGGGGAGCTCAAGTTGTACTTTGGCACGGACCGGATCATCCAATGGCAGGGGGGAACGGTCGCCTATGCCACGGCCGTGAAGAGCCTGCCGGCGATCCTGTCAACGTCGCGAAACCACGGACTTGAGAATTACCCGATCCTCTATTCCGTCAACAGCTCCGAGGCCGTGCAGATTCTTAGCGCTGCCGAGGACATCTTGAGATACATGGCCTATGGGCCTCTGAGCATCGCCGAGGCGTACCAGATTACGGATGACCCAAAATCAATCGCCGACAAGATGAAAGGCGATATCCGAGGTCTGCCGACGAGCCTGGTTTACAGCACTGAGATCAAGAGACCGCTTACGCCGGTTTATGAATTGATGTCAGCACCTGAAAAAAAATCGAAACAACTGCGTAAGACGATTGAATACCTCTTCGAGGCATTAACCTATCGTCCCCCCACTTCGCAGGAAGCCACCGAATACCTGCAAATCGTCCAAGATTCGATTGCAAAGCTAGGCCCCGAGGAGGGCACGATCCTTGGGCTATCTTCGCTATTCCTCGATCGCGATGCGTTATTTCGATCCGAGTTGGTTCTGAAGGGACAAGCCGATTCGAATGGACGGGTGAGGCTGCAGGATTGGGAGTTAGGACTCGCGGTGAACCATGCTCTCAGCTATGTCCCACCGGACGCGACACTGAAAAAAGCGATCCAGCAGGGCAAAATGAAAACCCGAGAAGATGTCAGCCGCGAAGTCCAAAGAATACTCGCAGATCCGTCCATTCGGAAACCTCGAGTCCTGAGGTTCTTTCGCGAGTATTTCGACTATGACGAGGCGGGCTATATCTGCAAGGATAATCGCGCCCTGGCCCAAACAGGAATCACGTCCAACGGCAATGCGCATTACCGCGCGATGTTCGATGCGACGGCGAGCACCGACCGACTTATTGAACGGATCTTGGCGGAAGATCAGGAGGTGCTCAAGAGGCTGCTAACGACCCAAGAAGCGATCACCACAGGATCGGATCAAATCTATTTTGGCCGCCGGCGGTCCCCCGAGGAAGTGGCCGAATCTGTCGCGGTCGCCAAACGGGAAGCGCAGGAACAGGCAAAGCGTGAAGCCGCTGAACTGGAGGCTTGGAAAAAAGAGAACCCCGGTAAGGAACCACCAAAGAAGCCAAAAAGTAAACGCAACACGACCAATCATCAAGTCGACATCGCCGACCTAAGTGGCCCCAAGGTCTATGCCAGAGTCAGCCGCAGGAGCTTCGGCAACGGTTCAATGCGACCCGAGAGGACCCTTTCCAACCTGCCCTCAGAAGAACGGCTAGGGCTGCTGACCCATCCCAGCTGGTTGGTGTCTCACTCCGATGCAATGGATAACCATGCCATTCGTCGGGGACGGTGGGTTCGCGAACGATTGCTGGGCGGCGGAATTCCTGACGTTCCGATCACAGTGGATGCCATGCTGCCCGACGCCCCGGAAAAAACGCTTCGAGAACGGATGGAGGTGACTCGGCAGACCTATTGCTGGACGTGTCATGCAAAAATGGATCCACTTGGGCTGCCATTTGAAATCTACAACCACGGGGGACTGTACCGGACCACCGAACTCGGGCAATCCGTCAATGCCGCCGGGGAGATCATCGAATCGGGCGACCCAGACATTGATGGTCCGGTC
>JAKVCA010000073.1 GCA_022448315.1 Pirellulaceae bacterium
GAAGTTCTCGCATGCGGCAAAATTGTTCTTTATGCCGTTTTTTGCCGTGCATTTTGGCGGATTCTGTTTTGTTCATGGGGTTTTTGTGTTTGAGCTGCTGGGCGATCGGAATGAGTTTGGATTTCCTTCGCCGCGCACAATGTTTGCCGGCTTGGTGGCGGAAGGTTTGTTATGGCCGGTGGCCGCTTTGACCGCTGGGCATTTGTTTTCACTGGTCGTGAACTATTTGGGGAACGGGGCGTACCGCCGCACGACGCTCGAGCGACTAATGTTTCAGCCTTATCTGCGGATTGTCCCTTTACATGTTGCATTGATCTTAGGGATGTTCGCCACCCTCACGTTCGGGAGCCCGGTGTGGATACTGATTGTCCTAATTTTGCTGAAAACGGCCTTTGAGGTGGTGGTGCATCGTTACCAACAGACGCAGTAGCGAGTCCGTCTCAGGATCGGCTTGGTCATGTTGGCCGGCTTGTCGTCTGGAGCAGCCAGGCTCTCTGCGCGTAAGAACAATGGCAGGGGCAGAAATTGCAGGAGAAAAGCGAGGATCATAAACGGGCTGGTAGATTCATCTGATTTCATGCTTATTTACGGCCCTTCGGAATAGGATCTTCAATTCACGGCTTCGCGTTGTCGTCGGCCGAAAATGTGATCTTCATCCGGCCTGTAGAAATACCAGCTATCGTCGCGTCCTCCAAGCAGGGCGCGGTTCGACAATCAATCCGTTGGGTGTAACAAAAGAATAATAAGGGACTAGGTCTTCTTCTGAGTTTTGAATAAATCCGAGGTTCAAGTAAGCCAACACCTTGTCTCCTTTCTCTAGTAAAAACTTGGGTTCGAGTCCCCAAGTTCTGACACTCAACGTCTCGCCTACCTGTACTCGGGTTTCTTCCTGGTTGAGATCCTTGGTGATTTCGCCGACCTTCAAATGGATATGAATCGGCAGGCTGTTTTCGTGAAGTTCAGAACTCAAACTGAGTACCCTGGCCGGGATCGCGACGTAAGCCTCCTCGTGCATCTGTTTGCGTGTTAAGACGGGAGGTGGAGGCAAGAGGTTATTTCAGGGGATCGGCTTCCCGCCGAGCTTCGCATGCAAAACCTGCAGGTGCGTGGCGAGCACGCGCTGGATGCGTGCTTTGAATACCGTTCCAGCAGCATCGGGCTCGGCTTCGAGGGTGAGGCGGACACCATAAGGAGGTCCACCGTTCTTCACTTGGTAGTGGAGGCCGGGGTTCGCCGAGACGACACGCATTCCGTAACGAGGATCCGACTTCATGCCGTAAATACAGAACTCGACCAAAAGGTAGCAGCCGTGCTGGCCAAACTTAAAGGAGCCCCCCCGTGTATGCTCCGCGAGGTCCTGAGGATGTATCCAGGTGGCCGCCTTTCGATAGTGCAGGGATCGCGTTAGCCAGTCGGAACCCGACTCTTTGGTTTGGAGTTTCTCGATTTGATCCAGCTGTGGAAAGGCGTTTTTTAGCCGTCGGAGTTCCTTGTCGATGCGTTCGATGGTGCACGCAATGGCTTGCTCTACGTCTTGGTAGCTTACGTGCGCCGGCGCAGGGCGGGCTCGTCTTTTTCGCTTTTAAGTTAGCCCCTCCGTGGACACCAGGGCAATGACGGCGCAGACGAACCCAGGCAAGAACCGCCTGGCAATCTGTGAACTGATGGTTCGTCTCATTCCGACATCCTTGAAGCACTGTTCAGAATTGTGATGCTCCCGTCGTCGTTGACAATGACTTCATATTGTGTTGCTAAATTGGGCGTAAACTAACCGAAATTTGCCTTGTGTACCTTCCCCTCCAGTTTGCCTGTCACGTGTCCCCCATTCTCGAGTTGGGACTGAAAACGAAAGGTTTGGCTGGCGGCGTTCTGAAGTTCACGTACGGAAAAAACTGGCCCTGATTACTAGGTCCTGCCAGGATTTGGATCCCTGGTTCGTGAGTTTAATCTGGTTCCTGGCACACCCGACCAGGAGCACGACTCCGGAAGCAGGACTCTAAGGAGGGAAAGGTGTTTAAGTTCCATGACCACTCTTCCCAGCAGAGTACTCAGGCACAAGAGGCTCTGCAATATGCTTTTTTGTTTGTCGTACTACAATCGGAAAAATAATAACTTCCGGCTTGTCGTTGCAATGGTAGGAACATTACCGGGAAGTGTGTGAGTGACGCGTGAAGTGCGTGAGTGACGCGTGAAGTGCGCGAGGCCGTGGCGACGTACTCGCACTGCCATGGTGTTGTCGATGTTTCGAGATCAACTACGCAAGTCGTTACCTATTGGTTCGGGAACGGGGGTATTAAGGTGCGAGGAGAGGGGCCGTTCCCCAGGTGTGCGTGCTGCCCAGGTAGCCAAGCGGACGCATTGTTCTGCTTCCCCGCGAGCCAACGTTCCGCTGCGGAGACAGGGTTGTCTGTAATCGACCTAGCCGTCCGTTCGGGACGTTTGCTGGGGATGAGGTCGAGCACGCGGCTCGCTGTCGCGCGGTACCTGTGAGCCGGGCTTGAGTTCATTTGTCGCGTGGCGTCTCCCAGATAGAGCGGATGCGCCAGGCATCGAATCGTTTGAGGTGTGTCCTTCCTCCCTGGGAGAAGAGTTCAATTTCTTCGCCCCAGGTTCCCACGAGTTGTTTGGTATAAACCACCCAGTCATTGGCAAAGATCTCCACGATTTGTTGATCGACGAGGATGTGCAGCCGGAGGGATGTTTCGCCCTGCATCAGGTCCGCCGGAATTCGTTCCTCACCAACCACCAGACGCTCCCCGTCCCAGCGGATGGGGAGGGATTTTTGACCGTCGGCTGTTTGTCGTATGCGAATGCCAAAGGCGCGGGCTGACCCGGGCACAAACTCAAGCTTGATCTCCAGCATGTCGCCACCCAGCTCGCGAATCAGGTGGGAAGTACTCTCCAGGCTCAGGTCCGAGATTGCGTGATGCTCCTGGCGGAGTTTGGCGAGCGTTTCTACCGGCCGTTGTCCAAGTTTTCCGTCGGGCCGTAATGAGAGGACCCGCGGAAACGACAGGCCACCAGGAGCCAGTCCCAAATAGAGCAGGCGTCCATCTTTGTCACGAAATGGCGTGCAGCCGTAGAAATTGCCAGAGTATTCTGCGTGGCCGTCAGTTTTCGGATTGTGCTTTTCCGCGCCGACAAAGTCCACAAAGCTATGTACCTCGGGGGTGAATGTGTGGGTGTTCCAGTCGAAGTTTCCCGTGTAATACTGGGTCGGTCCGAACGGTTCAAAGGTGACTACCCATTTGTCACCCAGGCGGAACATGTCCGGTTCCTCCCAGCCTTTTGTCTCGGCGACGTAAGGGACACCGACAAATTTCCATGATTCGAGATCTTCCGAGGCATGCAGCGAAAAACAACCCTTGTATTCACCCTCGACGTTGATCAAACCACCCAGGACCATGTACCACTTGCCCGCATATTGAAAGATTCCGCAATCGGTTCCATGCGTCATGGGGTTTTCTGGAACGTTGATAATCACCGGGTTGTTGGAATATTTTCGCCAGTGCGTCAGATCCGAGTTTCCTCTGGCGGCCATCTGGTCCATGGGCCGTTCGGAACTGCGGCTGGTATAAAAAATACGAGGGACGCCGTCATCCCCAATGACGGCAACACCCGAAGCACAATAGTAGTCCCCATTGTCTTTCGACGGCCAGACGACCACATCGAGGTCTTCCCAATGCACCAGATCTTTCGAACGAGCGTGTCGCCAGGAGTTGTGCGGAAAGACCGGTTTAAGGTTGCCGAAGGGATTGTAAATGTAAAACAGATGATAATAGCCCTCGTGATAAACACAGGTAGGACCACCAACTCCGAAAACGGTTGAACGGAAATGAAAACCTCGCCGCGCGGGCGCGGATTGTTCAAAGTGGCGGACATTCGTATTGGCGCGGCGAAGATAATCCGCGTTGTGTAAGAGGTCACGGGCGGGGCGGTCGCTTTGGGTAATCTGATCCACACACAGGAATCCTTCAGTGTCAGAACAGTTGTCGACCAGACGGATCTTGGCGGTCTTTCCTTTCAAGGAGCGAACATCGAGCGTGTCCCATTGAAGCCGGAGCTGTCCGTCGGTCTCGACTCCGAATCCCGTGTTGGTTCTCAAGGAGATAAATTGTCCGTCTTTCATCGCTAATCGCTGCTGGCCTTCGTTGAGTTGCTTGGCCGTGTAAGGGTAGCTTCCCGGATCAATCAGCAGGTTGAGACAAACTTCATTGCCCCAGAAATGTTTAGGGTTACGGGTGGTCCGATTGCCTGGGTGATGCCCACCACCGATGAGAAAGTTGATATAGTCGCGCTCAATCACGAAGGGGGGCGATGTGAGGGTCCCTTTCGATTGGACACCAGCGTGGTAGGAGTTCGCAAAACGCCTGTCGAGAAATCCCGAGATGAATGGCTGGTCCGGTTGGGAACCTGTCACCGGACCACGGCCGAAGGCGTTCCCGGTCGCCTGCCAGTCCCCAAAGCCCGTCTGTTCGAAATTGGCAATCAGAAGATCTTCGCCCCAGCAGGTCTGGCTAAGCAGTAAGGCCAGGGAGAGTGCAATGGAGATAAATTTCATTTTCCCTAGAACTCCACCTGGAATGTGCAATATCCCGCACTTGGCTGGGACGCAGTTTGGTAGCCCCCTGCACCGCTGTTTGCCTTCGTGGTCAGGACGGAAACTGCGTGCAAATGCTTGGCGATCACCCGTTGCAAACATACCAGCTTCACTGTGCGCCCCGTCACTATAAATGATTTGGCTGTCGAACTCTCGTTCTCAGGAGTGAGCAACCCCCATGCGCCGGGCTGCCTGTCTGAACCGCGCGGTCTCAACGAGTGTACCTCGTCGGGACAGTTCGAGAACTTACCCGGGCATCATGGTATCGGAAAGTCTCCGAGGGGGCAGCCCACGGTGATTGGCTCGAGAAGGGAATTTGTCTTAGCCCGAAGCGGGATATAGCTTTTCGTGTCCTCCGAGAATTCTAGCGCGGGTGGTGAGTCGCCGGCTGTCACGGCGACTGGTGTGAATTTCGAGGTGGAGACTTTCGGGAGAAGGCTGGGCTGCCTGGGAACCTGTGCTGCTTGGGAACAGCGCGCAGGCGACGCCAGCAACCATGACAAGCTGTGGTCGTTTGCTTGCTCCTCGCCGTGAGAGTTGTACCCCCGGTTCGTTGCTCGATGTCCAGTGTGTTTGGCGGGTCTGTGGGGCGTTGGTCGCAGCGTTCCTTAAAGCTGGGCGTGCCAGTATTGCTGAGGTGACCAGACTTAACCCGCATTTGCCAGGGAGGTAGAAATCGCCCCTGGAGGGTTCTGCTGCGGGGCATTGGGGGGATGTCGCGAAACTTACGGATGTTCGGTTCAAGGGCTGGTCAGTTGTTTCCTCAATTTTAAGCGCACCGCAGATTTGACAGTCTGGTGTGGAAGGTCGATGATGCGAAATATCGAAACGGCGAACGGTCGCCACCTCACCTTCCTCCGTCGCAGATGCATGGACCCCTATGGTAGCCTTAGCACGAATTCTGACCGCCCTCCTCTGCTGTAACCCCCTCCTCTATGGGCTCGCGGATGCGTTGGGCCAAGACGCGGTCCAAGAGGCTCTGCAAACGATCGCTCAGGCAGGCCCCAATGCGACAGGATCTCTAGCTGCCGCGGGGGCGGTGACCAACTTGAAAGACGTCGGTCCACAGATTTTGCCGCAACTTTTGAAGGCGATGAACACTGAGAATATCGTGGCGTTAAACTGGTATCGCCAAGTTTATGACGCGGTTACGGCAGGCCAAAATGCGGGGAGTCCGGAGGCGGCTCAAACAATTGCGTTGCCGTACGACTTGTTCCGAAAAATTGCGCTCGATGGCACGCAACCGGGACGGCTGCGGCGTTTGATGACCCGTGAAATGGAAAAATATGAACCAGGCTTCCTGGACCGTCATCTGGCAAGTCTGTTGCAGGACGATGAGTTTCGTGAAGAGGCGGTGGAGTTTGTCGTTCGACAGGGGGATGCGTTTCTGAAGGAAAACGACCAGGTAGCGGCCGTCGAACAATTCAGCGCTGCATTTGCAGCCAGTCGGAGATCGGACCAGGTCATCACCGCGGCAAGTCGTTTAAACGCGAATGGAATCGAGGTCGACATCATTGATCACATGGGATTTGTGAATCGTTGGTATCTTTTAGGACCGTTTGATGCACCGGGAATGAGTGGTTTTGAGGCCAGCTTTCCGCCAGAAGAAAAGGTGGACCTCACTGCCGACTATCGTGGTCAAGAGGATGCGACGATCCAATGGCAACCGTTTCAGACCACGGATCAATTGGGCCAACTCAATTTAGTCCAGGCCATCGGGGCGGTGGAGGAAGCGGTGGGCTTCGCGTATGCCGAAATCGAGTCTCCGCGGGACCAAGACATCGAAGTGCGTTGTGGTGCGGATGATAATTTAAGTGTGTGGGTCAATGGCGAGAAAGTCTTCGCGCGACGGCAATGGCTCAATGGAATCCGTCTTGATCGCTTTACGGCCCCCTGCCACCTCAAGAAGGGCAGCAATGCGGTGCTGGTAAAAATCTGTCAGGGGCCGCAACACAAGAATCCGGCGGTTCCTAATAACTGGTCGTTCCAGCTGCGTTTCTGTGATGCCACAGGGGCTGCTGTGGGGACACGGATTCTTTCGCCCCCGGCGTTTGATGATTCATCCAACTAGCTCCTTTTCTCCGCCCAATCGCGGTAACTCGAGAGTCACAACATGCCCATAAATGCTCAAGCGAACCTTTGGTTGCTAATACTCTGCCAATGTCTCTACGCTGGCGATCTGCAGAAAACTCGCGCCGACGATTGGAATCAATGGAGAGGGTTGGGACGCAATGGAGTCCGGCAATCGGCGCACGTACCACTGGTTTGGTCGGAAGACGAAAATGTTCAATGGAGTACCCCGCTCCCTGGCATGGGTATCTCCAGCCCGATTGTCTGGAAGGAACAGGTGATTGTCGCGGCTGCCGAGAAAGAGAATCCGGACCAACTCCATCTGTTGAGTTTTTCTTTGCTGGACGGTGACCTGCAGTGGCACCGCCACTGGTGGGGAACCGCCCCCACGAGGTTTCATGGATCCAAAAGTAGTATGGCGAGTCCCACGCCGATTACGGATGGCGAACACATTTATTCGTTTTACGGAACGGGGGACGTGTTCTGCGTCACGATGAGCGGGGAAATGGTATGGCAGCGATCTCTGGCGACGGAATATGGAAAGTTTGAGAATCGTTTTTCGGCCACAAGTTCGCCGTTGCTTTATGGAAGTCTGCTGATTTTACAGTGTGACCATTACGGGCCGTCGTATGCTCTGGCGATCGATAAGAAGACAGGTCAAAACGTCTGGAAGCAGGATCGTCCCACCACTTGGCTCTCCTGGGCCTCGCCGCAACTGATACAGACCGAAACGCGGGACGAGTTAATCTTGTCAGGGGCGACGCGTCTTGATGGACT
>JAKVCA010000074.1 GCA_022448315.1 Pirellulaceae bacterium
TACGTCGATCTGGTTCGAAAAACGAGCGATGTCATCGACGCTTATTTCTGGCTCAACGAAGCATCCGCTTTTTCTCTCGGGGAAACGTTGGGACTGATTCATGCTGCCGCTTCGTCTGCGGTTGACGAATTTGACAAGGTCGTTCGAGTCCGGAGAAACACAAAAGAGCAGACCGATCGGGTCGCCAAGCAGTCCAGAGAGATCCTTTCTTCCGCTGCAAGTCGGATGTACCAGCAGATCGAGGATTTTGTTCAGTCTCTCGGTGCATTGCGACAGGTACGGGGAGAGGTTATCTCTCTCAAAGATTTGAAATATGCCGATCTGGCTTCTATTGAGCAACTTGAAGGCGAAATCCAGGAAGCAACCGATCGGATTTCAAAAAGGTGCGTCGATTTTCTGCTTCGGGATGATGCGTTGGTTCCCTACCAGACGCAGGTCGACGAACAGCGAGCGTCCATCGAGCATCTCGAAAAAGCATCTGCCGCGAAACAGCTTGAAAAATCGTTTGGGGATTCAGCCTCCGAACTTGAGATGTTGATCGAAATCGTAAGCAATTTGAAGATTGATGATGCGACACAACGAACACGCATCATTGATAGTATCTCGGGTATCTATTCGACGCTGAATCAAGCGAGAGCCACTCTCAAAAAGAAGGCCAAGGAACTCGCCTCGGTAGAAGGTGTGGCTGAATTCAGTTCGCAGATGAAGTTGCTAAGTCAGGCCGTCGTCAACTATCTGGATGTGTGCGATTCAGCTGAACGCTGCGATGAATATCTGACCAAAATGATGGTTCAGGTAGAGGAACTGGAAGGTCGATTCGCGGAGTTCGACGAGTTTGTCATCCAGTTGACCGAGAAACGTGAGGAAATATACGCCGCTTTCGATTCACGTCGGATGGCGTTGGTTGAAGCCCGCAATAAACGTGCGACCGCGCTGATGAGCGCCGCAGATCGAATTTTGAAGGGGGTTCGTTCTCGCGTCTCCAACTTTGAATCGATCAATGAGATCAACAGTTACTTTGCTTCCGACCTGATGATCGACAAAATTCGAGATATTGTCCAACAGCTGACCGAACTCGAGGACAGCGTCAAGGTGGATGATATCCAGAGTCGCCTGAAGGCGATTCGCGAAGATACGGTTCGGCAGTTGAAGGATCGCCAAGAGCTGTTCGTCGACGGCGAAAATGTCATTCGGTTCGGACGACACAAATTCTCGGTCAATGTCCAATCACTGGAACTGACTTCAATTCTGAAGGAACAATCACAGTACTTTCACCTCGCCGGGACCAAGTTTCTCGAAAAAATCGAAGACCCTAGATTGCAGGCGACCGTGGAAGTTTGGGATCAGGAGGTCGTTTCCGAGGATCCCAATGTCTACCGCGGGGAGTATCTCTCCTATCTGCTTTACAAGAATACCATGGAGGGTGGAGCCAGCAGTCGCAAGAGCTTTCTTGACTTGTCCGCAGAAGAACGTGTTGCCCACGTGCAAAAATTCATGGCCAACCGTTACTCGGACGGTTATGTCAAAGGTGTCCATGATCACGACGCGGCTTTGATCACTTCCCAGTTGCTCGAAATGGAAGGGCAAATTGGGAGTCTTCGATATCCTCCCACGGCTCGTGCACTCGCTCGATTATTTTGGATGCAATGTTCCAGTGCCGGGCGGTTGCAGTACTGGTTGGCGCGAATTCGAGGCATCGGTGTCGTTCGTAAGCTTTTCCCTGAGGGGCAGTCAAATCACGAGTACGTCGAATTGCTCGCCGGTGAATTGAACCAATTCCTTGAGACCACGCCATGGGGCAGTCATGAGCTGCTTGCCGCAGACGCGGCAGGATTCCTGTTTGACGAATTGGCGGAAAAGGACGACCTGGCGATCAGTCAGCAGGCTTATGCACTGGTGACCGCCTTCTCTTCACAACTCGACCGACGTGATCAGCGCGGAAGCTACGACGCGATGATGAAGTCCTTTGCGGGCGATTTGGACGGACAGTTCAAAATGGCGCGGCTCTGGGTTGCAAGTTATGTCGAGGAGCACAAGGATCAAGGAGATCGGACCTATGTGGACGAGGCGGCCGCATTTTTGCTTGGAACGCCAGAAGTACAGCCTCAGGTTTTAACCGGCCATGTGCTCGCCGATGTTGAGGGGCTAGTCGGTCATCACAGCAACGTTGAGGGCGAGTTCTATTCGCTGGATTACCACGATTTCTTCAAGCGGCTGAGGTACTTTGAACAAACGACAGTCCCCGCTTTTGAATCCTATGTTGAACTGAAAAAGGTTCTGCTGGAGGAGAAGAAGAACGATTTGCGTCTTGATGAGTTCCGTCCAAGAGTCCTCACCTCTTTCGTCAGGAATCGACTCATTGATGAGGTGTACTTGCCACTGATTGGAGATAACCTCGCCAAGCAGATGGGCGTTGTCGGTGAAGATAAACGGACCGACCTCATGGGACTGCTCCTTCTGATCTCTCCACCCGGTTACGGTAAAACGACGTTGATGGAATACGTCGCGAATCGCCTCGGGATTACCTTCATGAAAATCAATGGTCCTGCGATTGGCCATCATGTCACTTCACTCGACCCCCAGGAAGCGCCGAACGCGAGTGCACGCGAGGAAGTTGAAAAACTCAACCTTGCGTTGGAAATGGGGGATAACGTGATGATTTATCTGGACGATATTCAGCATTGCAATCCTGAATTTCTCCAGAAGTTCATTTCGCTCTGTGATGGGTCGCGGAGAATCGAAGGTGTCTACCGCGGGGTCACGCGAACCTATGATCTTCGAGGTCGTAAAGTCTGCGTGGTGATGGCGGGTAATCCGTATACGGAATCTGGGGCAAAGTTCCAGATTCCAGATATGTTGGCGAACCGGGCCGATACCTATAATCTCGGCGATGTTGTCGGAGAAAACTCGAAATCGTTTGATTTGAGTTATCTGGAAAACTGCCTGACCTCGAACAAAACATTGCAGGTGCTCCAGAGTCGCAGCAAGGCGGATATCCACGGCTTCGTCAAAATGGCGGAGGACGAAAAGGCTCAGGGCGTGGATCTCGAAGGGAACTACAGCATCGAGGAAATCAACGAGATTGTGGGTGTCTTTCGCAAGCTGTTGTTTGCAAGGGATGTGCTGCTCAAGGTCAATGCTCAGTACATCGCTTCGGCGGCACAAGCAGATGAGTATCGAACTGAGCCACCCTTTAAACTGCAAGGCTCTTACCGCGACATGAATAAAATCGCGGAGCGGGTTGTGGCCATCATGAACGAGGAAGAATTGAATGAACTCCTCATGACTCATTTTGAGAATCAGGCTCAGACGCTAACCACCGGAGCAGAAGCCAATCTGCTGAAATTCAAGGACATGATGGATTGGTTGGACGATGAAGAGACCGAACGGTGGAACGATATCAAGCGGACCTATAAGCGTAATCTCTTGCTTGGCGGGACCAACGCGGACGACAAAATGGGGCAAGTGATCGCGCAGATGACGACCTTCAGTGAAGGCCTCTACGACATACGTAAAGCGTTGGAAACAGGAGTTTCGAAATTGCGGGATCCAAAACCCGCAGATGTGGACTTGTCATCAGCCCTGGATCCTGCGGCACTCTCGGCTTCTCATCTCGCGGACGCCGTGCAGGTGCTTGGCGATCTTGGGCAGCGTTTGGGGGGAATTGAAAAAGTTCTCTCTGAACCCAAGCCTTTACAACTGGAGGCCTCGTCAACCACGGATTCCGCGGACGCCTCTTCCTCACATCTTGCGGACGCGGTACAAGCGCTTGGCAACCTTGGGCAGCGGTTAGAGGGGATCGAAAAAGTTCTTTCCGAACCCAAGACGGAAGCTGACTCCGACTCTGCAGGAGTTGAATCTGACCGCTCGCCTCGGAGAGTTGAAGTGGTGACCAAGGTTCCTAAACAGTTCCTCGATGTCATCAAAGCCCAATTTGCCGTCCTGCAAACCTGGTTTGAACCGTTGTACAAATTGACAGAGATGCGCGGGCAGGAAGTGGATTCGCTTCGGGAAGCGATCGAAGAGAGTCGAGAACGTTACGAAAGTCTCTTGAAACGAATCGATCGAGACATTCGACGATAGGTTTACTTGCCAAATCCTCGGTCCCTGACCAAGCCGATTACACCGGTAGCAGATGCGTCACGGACACGTTTGGCAGATTGGTCCGATCTGCAGGCAAAGCCCGCCTTCTATCGGGAACCATTCTTCAGAAACTGCTTCATCTTTTTGCAGGACCCCGGGTTGGACGGATTGCGTCCCACGATTGTCCAAAAACCCCGGAAAGTTACACTGAGCGGGGGCCGGATCTCGGCTATCCTCAGGTTCGTTGACGGGTAACTTTCGCCATTACTTGGGTGGGCAGGTGCTGACGAGGAGGCTTCTGGCCAAGACAGGTTCAGAAGCGTAGATTACCCCGTCATGGACAATTCGCAGATTCCGACGGTGCCAAACCAATCCTCAAACGAACGAAGGACGTAGGTGAACACATGAAGGCCGCATTTATCCGCCAAACCGGGACACCGGATGTGATTCAGTACGGAGATATTGAGACGCCTTCCGTCTCCGGCAGCGAGGTGCTGGTAAAAGTTAACGCGGTTAGCCTCAACCCGATCGATACCTATATCCGCAACGGTGCGAATTATTGGGAGCTGCCTTCGCCGTTCGTTCCAGGGTGCGATGTCGCTGGTGTTGTGGAAGCAATTGGGCCCAATGTCACTCGATTTCAAGTTGGTGATCGCGTCTGGGGATCGAACCAGGGACTCTTGGGCCGGCAGGGAACTTTTGCCGAGTACTGCAGCATTGATCAGGATTGGCTTTACCTCTCGCCGAATGAAGTCTCGGATGAAGCCCTTGCGGCATGTGCCCTAGTCGGCATTACCGCACATTTGGGACTCTGCCAGAACGCGAGGATTCAACGTGGGGAAACACTCTTCGTCAACGGAGGTTCGGGCGGTGTGGGGTCGATGGTGATCCAGATGGCGAAAGCAATGGGGGCAGAGGTGGTGGCAACGGCCGGTTCTGATGAGAAGGTCGAACGGTGCTTGGAGTTGGGGGCCGATTTGGCAATCAACTACCGAACGAGTTCGCCGACGGACACGCTGCTCAAAGAGAAGCCTGCTGGATGTCAGGTCTATTGGGAGACGGTCCGGGAACCGGATTTTGATGCGATCGTTGAAAAATTATCCGACCGTGGCCGCGTGATCCTCATGGCGGGACGCGACGCTCGTCCCCCGTTTCCCGTGGGACCGTTTTACGTCAAAGGCTGTTCCATCCACGGTTTCGTCATGTTCAAAGCCACCGCCGATGAACAAAGAAACGCGGCTGAAGACATCGCATCTTGGCTTCGACAGGGCCTGCTGCAGCCAAATATTTCCCACCGATTTCCGCTCTCCGAGGCGGCTGCGGCTCATCAACTTCAGGAAGAGAATACTCTGCATCTCAAAGGTAATCTTGCCGGCAAAATTGTGCTGACACCCATCTGAAAAACAGGCCGGATATTTGTCAGGCTAGAATTTAGGGCGTTTGAACTCACGGGCGATTTCGGGGACATGTTATTCTTGAGCCGCCCGAGGCTCCTCCACGGGAATTCGATAATTCAGGGTATGCTCGCCCTTGAGCTCTTTGGCCCGCAACACTACCATTCCGCCTCGCAGTTGAGCCGCATTGTCAACCGCGAAAGTACGCTGCACTCGTCCCGACTTGACGTTGACAACTTGTCTTTTTTTCTTTCGGTCCGGTGCGAAAAGATCGAGGCTCACGTTGGCTTCTTCTGTAGACTCATTGATGAGGGTCACGTGAACCAACAGTTGCCCCCCTTTGAGTTGCGTTCCCGTCTCGATTCGGAGACCCTTACTTCCAACGTTGAGGTCTCGGTAAAGCGTGATACGGTCTTGATCGGCACCAGAGAGGTTGAACTCAATTTTAACCTCATGCCGTCCTGCATTGATATTTGACGGGAGTTGAAAATCGACCGGCGCAGAAAACGTTGCTCCCGGATTGACCTTGAACGGAAGTACCTGAGGGACTTCCCAGAGTTGATTTGAGGTCAGTGTGACCGTTCCGAAAACCCCACGCTTATAGGTGTTTTTAAACTCGAGGATTCGTTGTTGTTTTCGACCAATGATGCTGTCGATATGCGGATCGACAAACCGGCAGTTGATTTGCCACTCGACCAAGTTGGGCTTGAGCCCCGTCACGAATTGGGGTGTCGGAGTGACGTCCAGCGTATCTTTCTCGGCCGAGCGAAAACTGCTTGAATCCCGACCCCAACAATCCATAGTCTGAACATCGTCGCCAAGATCAATCATTTCCTCGATGGGTTGGTCTCGCCAGATGAGCATCGTGACTTTGTCGCCACTCTTGAATACATAGTTTTCACTGTCATTGGGCAGGTCTAACTGACCAATGTATTGAGTTCCTGCGAGCTCACGGGCGGTCAATTGCCAAGGCAACAACAACTCAGTAGGATGCATTTCGTCATTGAGCACACCACTCTCGGTTGAAATCGGCTGAGGGATCAGGATGGCCGAGGCGCCGCTGATTTTCCCAACAGTCATTCGCTCTACAAGATCTCGAGCTCGTGTCGAAAGGTTGTAATCTGACCGATCCAGAGGCTGCAGGGTGGTCCAGAGCGGGGCCGAAGAATCACCTTGATTTTTTAGATTGGTCAGAATTTCTTGTCCGGTCATCGGGGTCTTGGTCGCTCGCAGCAAATAGTCCAAACTGCCATCAGGATCAAGCTCCATGCGATATAGCCAGTTCCATGTGATTCCTATTTTGATGTTCTTTCCAAAGCGTGAAAGGTGATCATGTACCTCGACCATCTTGGCTTTGAGGTCAGGATAATTGACAAAGCTGTAGTCATCAAAACCGCCTAGCTGCCACCAATCGATCTTGAAGGAGAGTCGCGTCAGAACAGGGTCAAGGGCAGATTTCCACAAATCATCTTCTTGCAGCAAGGATGCGATACCTTGGTTATAGCGGTCGAATTGATTCTGGAGCTGATCAGGGGGTTGGTCAATGACGGCAATGAGCTCCATGCCACTAAGTGTGAGGCGTTCGGCCAGATCGCCAACTCGACTCGCTTCCGCGAGGTCCTCTTCGGCAAACCAGACCGGATAAGCGAGCCAGTGTACTCCAGATTCTCGAGTAAGTTTGACCAGATCCTGCAGGGGAACCTCTTCGGGTTGTCTCGGGAGATTCCAA
>JAKVCA010000075.1 GCA_022448315.1 Pirellulaceae bacterium
ATGCCTCGGCACCATGTGGACGCTTGGATACTCGTAGTAGTGGTAATAGATACTCGTTCTCCAATCGGCTGGAGTTTCACCTTTGAGGAGAGGCACGAGGGAGCGACCTTGCATGTCGGCGGGGATCGGTGCCTGAGCCATGTCCAGGAAAGTCTCGGCGTAATCGAGATTCTGGATCATATCTTCGTTGACGGACCCGGGTTGAGTGACTCCCGGCCATTTGATGATGAAAGGCATCTTTAAAGATTCTTCGTACATCCAACGCTTGTCGTACCAACCGTGATCACCGACATAAAATCCTTGATCCGAGGAGTAAATCACCACTGTATTCTCGGAGAGGCCCAAGTCCTCAAGGGTCGCCATCAATCGGCCAACACTCTCGTCAACACCCTTGACGCACCGAAGATAGTTTTTGGCGTATCGTTGGTACTTCCAGCGTACAAGCTCTTTACCCGATAAATTGGCTTCGTGAAACGCTTCGTCTTTCGGTCCGTAGGCGTCCCGCCATGTTTTGAGTTGCTCGGGCGTCATACGCTTCATGTTGTTCCAAGCGGAGCGATCTTGGCGTTGCTGAGAGGGTGGAGAGTTGAAATCGGGGGTTAAGTCGACGAAGAGGTCGTAGTTAAGATCCATGTGACGATCGATCTCAAGTTCTTGATGTCTGGCAGGTGGCGCGTTGTCTTCCCAGCGATCGAACAGCGTGGCGGGTTCCGGAATCTCGATATCGTCATAAAGATTCAGGTGCCTGAGGGCGGGCATCCAATTTCGGTGAGGCGCTTTGTGTTGGCACATCAGCACGAAAGGCTTTTCATCGTCACGATCGTTTTTTAGCCAGTTGATGGCCATGTCCGTCACGATATCCGTACAGTAACCCTGCTTTTTAAACCGCCCGTTGGGTCCGAGAAAATCTGGGTTGTAGTAGAGGCCCTGCCCAGGGAGAACCTTCCAATCGTTGAATCCTTGAGGGCGACTCTTCAGGTGCCATTTCCCGTAAAAGGCAGTTTGATAGCCCGCCTGCTGCATGTACTTGGGGAACGTCGGCTGATCGCCATCGAAGTTGTTTCCGTTGTTCATGAAGCCGTTGAGGTGGCTGTGTTTTCCGGTCAAAATTACGGCCCGACTCGGTCCGCAGATGGAGTTCGTGCAAAAACTGTTTTGGAAAAGCATGCCCTGTCGGGCGAGTTGGTCGATGTTTGGCGTTGGATTGACCGATTTCAGCCAGCCATCGTACGCCCCAATCGCGTGGGGCGCATGGTCATCAGTGAACACAAACAGGATGTTGGGTCGGTCGGCCGCTTGGGCCACACTCCCGAGGAATGCTGCCGTGCAAACGATGCTGGCGAAAAGTGATTTCATTGGAAAACCTTGGCGGCAAGGGTTTGGGATCTTGGGATCGGGTCGGGCTTCTGCACTGCAGAGTTCTTAGCCCGGCATTGAAACACGGCTCGACAGTGGCGTCAAGTAAATGTGCGTATCTCAGAAGTGCCGCCAGGCTAAGCCAGAAGGTCATGCATGACGTGCCCATGGATATCCGTCAGTCGGAAATCTCGCCCCTGATACCGGTAGGTCAGTTTGCGATGATCGATGCCGAGCAGATGAAGGATCGTGGCGTTCAAATCGTGGATATGCATCGTGCCGGGGGTCCAGCTTTCTTTGTTGGGTTGGGGAAGAATCGGTTCCCCATCGGCATTCGCGATGTTGTAACCGTAGTCATCCGTGCGACCGTAGGTGATCCCCGGTTTGATTCCACCACCAGCCATCCAGACCGTGAAGCAGCGGGGATGGTGGTCTCGACCATAGTTCTCGGGCGACAGGTTCCCTTGGCAGTAAACGGTTCGACCGAATTCTCCACCCCAGACAATCAGCGTGTCTTCGAGGAGACCGCTTCGCTTCAGGTCCTTGATCAAGCCGGCGCAACCCTGATCAATGTCTTTTGCCTGTGACTCATGCTCGCGAGGGAGGTTTCCATGAGCGTCCCAACCGCGGTGAAAAATCTGGATATTCCGGACACCACGTTCGACGAGGCGTCGGGCGTTAAGACAACAGGCAGAAAAAGTCCCCGGCGTTTTGACATCGTCCCCGTAAAGATCCAGCGTCTCCTGAGTTTCTTCGCTGAAGTCCATGAGTTCTGGGATCGATGTCTGCATTCGGAACGCCATTTCGTGTTGACGGATCCGCGACAGCACCTCAGGGTCCGCAAATTCCTCGTGTTGTTGCTGATTCAGGAGGTTGAGCGTATCAAGTTGAGCGCGACGATCCTGCCGACTGACGCCCTTCGGATTGCTCAGGTAAAGCACCGGGTCACCTTGGCTTCGCATCAACATTCCTTGATGTTCGGCAGGCATGAAGCCCGTTCCCCACAAGCGATTGAAAAGGCTTTGTTCGGGGAAATGCGTCCTCGCGTGCATGACCACGTAGTGGGGCAGGTTTTCGTTCATGGAACCGAGGCCGTAGCTTAGCCATGCGCCCAAGCTTGGTCGTCCAGGAACCTGAGACCCCGTCTGGATGTAGGTGATGGCAGGGTCGTGATTGATCGCTTCCGTGAACGTTGAATTCACAACGCACAGTTCTCCGGCGACGGTCGCGGTATGGGGAAGGAGTTCACTGATCCACACGCCCTGTTGATTGTTGTCTTGCCTCGTAAATTTGTACTTACTCGGGGCCAGAGGCAATCCACTCGATTGATTGGCCGTCATGCCCGTGATGCGTTGGCCATCCCTAATGTGGTCGGGCAGTTGCTCGCCGGCCATGTCTTTGAGCTTCGGTTTGTAATCCCAAAGATCAAGTTGGCTGGGTCCACCGCTCATGAATAGGTAGATGACGTGCTTGGCCTTCGCCGCGTGATGAAGTCCCTGTTGATTTTGTGCTTCTTGAGCGAGAAGTTGCGGTCCCAGAAGTTGTGCCATGGAAGCCGTGCCAAGGCCCAGCGCGGATCTCCCCAACAGTTGGCGTCGGGTCATCTGGAGTTGCGGCTCGTTGGCGTGAATCGTCTTAGGTGTGGGGTCTGTGCTCATTTTGCGAACATCCGCGTGGTTGGTATCAGCGAGGAAAGAAACGGGCCAAGGGGCTAGTAAAGAAGGATGGCGAGATCACTGGCCATCACGGTGCAGCAAACTTGTGTCCAAGCAGCAGCCAAGGCGGTATCGATGCTGTCGTCATGCGGTGAGTCTCCTGTCGCAAGCAACTCTGCCGCATCGTCCGGCGTCTCGCGGTACCGCGTTTTCATCTGTTCCAAAAGCGAAAGACAGGCATCAAGTTCCAGCGGCTGGGGTTTTCTGGACGCCAGCAACAGAAACAGCTTTTCCAATCGGGCCACTTCGTCACCGGAACTTTGGATCAACCTTTCCGCCAACTTCCGAGACATTTCGATCCGTTGAGTTTCGTTCAGGAGCCCGAGTGATTGAAGCGCGGTGGTCGTTCGAGAACGTTGAACACAGCTCGATTCACGGTCCGGCGCGTCGAACAGGGTCATCATGGGATGGGGACTGGTTCGTTTCCAGTAAACGTAAAGACTTCGGCGGTAGAGCCGATCGCCCTGGTCCTTTTGATATTTTTTTGTATTCGAACCAGGATGTGCCATCGCAAGCCACATGCCATCGGGTTGGTAGGGTTTGACTCCTTCACCCCCCTGCGTTGGATCCAACAAACCGCTTGACCAGAGTCCAATATCGCGAAGCACTTCGGCATCGAGTCGGTAGCGGGGCCCGCGTGCAAAAAGCCGATTCTCTGGATCTTTGAGGTCGGGTCGACGCGCGGAGGATTGTCGAAAGGTCCGGCTGAGGACCATGGTTCGCAGCATCTCTTTCTGGTCCCACCCGTGGTCCCTCAACTGAATGGCCAACCAGTCCAGCAGACGTGGGTGAGTGGGTCGCTCACCTTGAACTCCAAAATCTTCTGGCGTGCGAACGATCCCAAGACCAAAAACACGCTGCCATAGCTGATTGGCAACGACCCTCGAGACCAGCGGATTTTCGGGCGAGGTCAACCAGTTTGCCAGTCCGAGACGATTACGCGGAGCGTTTTCAGGCAGGGCTCCCATGATGGCTGGCACATCGGGGACAAGAGGCTCTCCGACGGGCAGATTGTATTCTCCCCGACGCAGGACGAAGGTGTCCCGGGGATTAGGTAGCTCTTTCGCAACCAGCGTTGTGGTGAACCGGCTTTCTGCAACCTTTTCGTCCTGCAGATACTGGCTTACTTTGGATACCAATTGCTTATCGGCAAGAGGCCCCATCAGATCGGCAGCAAGTGTGAAACAAAGGTCCTCGGGAAGTTGACCGAAGGGTTTGGACGAGACTTCTTTCCAAGGTGTATCAAGGCGAAGGGTCAAAGTTTGATCTTTTTGGACACCTTTGAACGTCAATTCGACCTCGTGAGTTCCCGCGGGTAATCTCAGCTGGGAGTCAACGACTTCAACCTCATCAAGACCTTCAACTCTCCCGTCGACAATCGAGGATCCCGGATGTGTCAGTCGCAGCGTCTGATCGACGTCGTTTTTGACCTGAAACCTGACATGGCGAACGGAGTCGTCCAACGTGAGCTCGATTTTCGATTCGGGCGTCAGCGCTTCAACTTCAGTCCATTCTGAAAGGGGAGGGCGGTCAGTGCCTTTTGGCAGGCTGGGGCTAACGAGGAACTTGCCAAGTCGAAACTGACTTGCCTTCAGGGCGTATGCTTTCAGATTCGTCGCCTGTGAAGCATTTTCGCGGATTTCCGACAGTAAGGTTTGCCGGAGGTTTCGTAATTGTTGCCACTGATCCCAGGAGGCCTGATCTTTCGGGGCCCGAGCAACCGGGCCGTACTCATAGGCGTTTCCATCCATTGAATGTTCAGCCGTACTGTTGAAAAAGGCAAACAGCTGGTAGTACTCAGTTTGAGTAATGGGGTCATATTTGTGGGTGTGACAACGAGAGCAGGTGAGTGTCATGCCCAACAAGACGGTACCAAGAGTTTCCGTACGGTCGAAGTTGTTTTTGGCTTGAAACTCTTGAGCAATGGCGCCGCCTTCCGCAGTTGAGGGATTCATGCGAACAAAACCGGTGGCGACGGTTTGATCCATCGAGGGCTGGGGGAGTAAATCGCCAGCCAGTTGCCAACGGATGAAATCATCCAGCGGTAAATTTTGATTGAACGCTCGAACAACCCAGTCACGGTAGGGATAGATCCCCCTTCGATTATCGAGGTGCAGTCCATGGGTGTCCCCATATCGGACCGCGTCGAGCCAGTAGCGGGCTTGGTGTTCGCCGAAACGAGGGCTTTCAAGGAGTTCATCGACGAGACGTGCGTAGGCGTCGGGGCGGTCATCCTCTAGATACCGATTGAGGAGTTCAACGCTTGGGGGAAGCCCGGTCAAAACCAAGGAAACACGTCGAGCGAGGGTCGTGCGATCGGCCTCCGTTGCCAACGAGGCTCCAGCTTGGGCGAGTTTCTCGCCCACGAAATGATCGATCGCTTGGTGCTTGGGTAGAGTTGGCCCCGTATTCGTTGGTCGAACAAAGGCCCAGTGGGTCGAATAGGCACCGCCAGAAAGCACCCATGCCTTCAGGACTTCCTTTTCGCGTGCGGTCAGTTGTTTTTGTGCGTCCTCTGGCGGCATCGGATCATCCTCGGAAAAAACTCGGTGAAGCATTTCGCTATTGTCGAGGTTTTCCGGGTCGATCGCCCGATAACCGCCTAGATCGGCCGTAGCGCCGTCGAAGGAGTCAAGTTTAAGTGATGTTTCTTCGAAAGTATCTGGACCGTGGCAAACAAAACATTTGTCCGAGAGAATGGGAAGAACTTCGTTGGCGAAGTCGATTTCAGAGCTCATGGCGGCGTTCGTCGCCTCACTCGCCAAAAAGCCGACGGCGATCATCGTCATTGTAAGAGGGATGCGCCGGAAAAGGCTCGCCAATGACATTTTCGAGACAACGGAACCTGAAGAGAGGTGGCTCATGGCAGGAGAACTCGAGTTGGAGGTGAAATCGACGAGGGGTCTGCGGTCGAACAGAGGGCAGCGACTCGAATTGAGGCCGGGTCAAACGACCAATAAACCATTATTGTCACCGAGTTGACGGACGCTTTCCAGAAGGTGCCAAAAAACTTCGCGCGGTTTCCGCGAAACGCGAATCGGCAACAGAGGCTGCCGAGCCCGGTTGTCTTGTGTGGACAACAGGTTGAGTCGCGCCGCGTGCTGATGCTATTCTTTTTGAAGTCCTTTCTACGGCTGTCGTTTTAAGCGAGTATCGATTCAATGCTGATTCAACGACTTAAACCTCACCATTGTTTCTCGGCCTGGTGTGCCGGATGGCTTTTCCTTTCGGCTTGCGCGATCCCGACCTTGGGTCAAGAATTGCCGCTGCCGAAAGACACACTTCCCGAAACCCTCGAACTCATTCGGGTTCCGTTGGGTCTGGAACAAGTTCAATCGGACGTCGTTTCGGAAGAGTGGGTGGCATTGGGCCGTCGCTTATTTTTCGATCCGATCTTGTCCGCGGATCAGACGGTCTCCTGCGCGACGTGTCACCAACCAGATCACGGATTCGCGAGTCCCGAGGCGGTGAGTGTGGGGATCGGGGGGATGAAGGGGACCAGAAATGCGCCTTCCATCCTGAACACTGTGTACCGAAAATCGCTCTTCTGGGATGGGCGAACGGCGACGCTCGAAGAACAAGCTTTGGAGCCAATCGAAAATGCCGTAGAGATGGGTCACGACCTGTCGAACATCATCGGGCGCCTGCAGGAGGATCCCGGCTATTCGGAGCAATTCGTTCGGGTTTTTGGACAGCCCGTTAGCGAAGAGGGGCTGAGTAAAGCGTTAGCGAGCTTTCAACGCGTATTGTTGAGCGGCGATCATGGTGTTGATCGGTTTCGTGCCGGAGAATTCAAAGCGTTGACCACCGAGGAACGTAATGGGATGTGGATTTTTGAAAGCAAGGGGCAATGCTGGCGATGCCATAGCGGAGCCAATCTGACGGATGAGGATTTTCATAACACGGGCGTTTCGTGGGGGAAGGAGCCGCTGGACCTTGGTCGTTTCGATGTGACTGGGAATAAGTATCACCGTGGGCAATTCAAGACGCCGTCGTTGCGATCTGTCGCGTTGACACCACCGTACATGCACGATGGCAGTATCAAAACGCTGCGCGAAGTTGTTGACTTTTACAACGAGGGC
>JAKVCA010000076.1 GCA_022448315.1 Pirellulaceae bacterium
TTTCTCCTGGTGTATCGAGGTCGATAGCTGCGCAAGACGGACGTCTGACGCACAATAATAGGCACCTCCACCCAGATCGGACTGAACGGGCACCCATGTGCTCGAATTAGAACTCGTGACCGGCATCTGGGGCATGCGGCTGGAGAGATAGGTCACGATCCATGGTTCTTGGGGGGAAGTCGTATCGCACGCTTCAAAGACGACCAGTCCGTGATCACCCAACAAGATGTCATTCGCGTGTGAAGAACTCGTAGGATCCCCACCAAAGATAATATCCGACGCACCACCACCCAGCAGCAGATCGTCCTGCCCATTTCCGTAGAGCACGTCGGGGCCGCTGCCGCCCACGACTATGTCGTTACCGTCTCCAGCTGAGACCCAGACAGCTAGTGATGCCAAGGACGCGTCGATCAAGTCATTACCTACGTCGGCGTGAATTCGCAACCGGCGTGCGTTGGGATCTCCCCAGGCGTCCTGCAACGGTTGATGCGAGGCGCCCGTTGAAGTAGCAGTTTCAACGATTAAATCTGCCGCTTTCACAACCAGCGTATCGTCGCCATGGTTCGGGTAGATCACCGTTTGTTCGAGGCCTTGTTGACGGACGCTATGGATCACCATGCGGTCCGAACCCTGTCCAGCCCAGTAAACGAGACCGTCCTCGAAGGTGCCTCCCGTGGCCGTGTACGTCATAGAACCTGTGGCACCCGGTAGGAATCCCTGGATCGCATTGTTAAAGATTTCGATCTTTGCGTCTGCGGCGGTGCTGTCAAAGTCACTTACGTAAAGCGCGTTGACACCTCCGCCCGCTTCGATATTCAACGTGCCACGGATCTGGGCAAGATCACCATGGGACTGACTCGTATCGTTATGATCGCCCGCTGCATCGGAGGACACATAAATTCGGTCCGCTCCCTCACCTGTATCGAGATTCGTCAACGCATCGTGGTCCGTGCCTTGAACATTAAAGGTGTTGCCACCATCTCCAAGAGTGATGTCGATCTCTTCGAAGCTGTAATAGTTAACACCCTCCAGCCTCGTATTGCAGGCAATTTTGTCGAGGACTGCTGCGGGAGCGATATCGGTTGCACAGTCAAGACGATAATTACGATGCTCCCCCTGGAACGTCAATTGCAACACATTGTCGTGACGCGCCACGTTGAAATTGTTTGTGTGTGGCAAATTCGGAGCAAGATTATTGGGATTCAACACCGGCGTAAGGACGTCAAACACTTCAACTTCCGTCGCGTCAGAGGAAACGGTCAGGGGCTCATTCAGAATCGTTAGCGTGAAATCGAAGATTTCATCCGGATTTACAAATTCGAGCGTCTGCACCGTATTCATGCCCGCATCTAACGCGCCTTGATGGAGTTCTTTCACCTCAACTCCGGCCGATGCTCCCGTGTATCCAATAAGCTGCGACGCGGCTTTGTCAGCCCAGACGATCTCCGCCATGTCACAACCGGCGAGTTCTCCACCGAACGTGACGGTATAGCCGATCGAACGCATCTGCCGGTTCCGCACCTCCACATGTTCCATGACGGTAATCGTCGGATCGTCACCCGTGCCCAGATCCAAGAGACCGTTCAGATACGCTTCAATGTCGTCTCCCTGACCTTCCTCGTACGTGAATACTCCGACCTGGCCGCCCCGAACGGTAAAAGCGCAGCCGTGAGTCGTGCTCGTCACGCCGTCCGCGGTGCCAGACCAAGCCAAACTAAAAGTTCCCACCTGCGCTTGAACTGTCACCAGTTGAACTTCGGCCACGCTCGGCATACCCAAGCCGGTCAACGTGTTCTCAGTCATCGTCCCGAATTCGGCCCGGGCGTCCTGGCTATCATCCAGCAATAGTTGATCCCCGGCTCCTGGAGCCTCTGCCACAGATCCGCCATCCACCGTTAAAAGGGCCGCAATTTCATCAATAAACTGCTGTTGGCTGCTGACGTCCACGGTATCCGAACCAGCTTCCGTGTGGACACTCGTATTTCCGGCGATCGTTTGCACATCAACGTGGTCGTCCCCAGCGCCCGTTAACACGGTCGTTGCTCCCGCATGCGTCGAAGCGATCGTAAAGTCGTCAGCACCCGATCCGAGTTCAATGCGGACCGATTCCAGATTGTCGTAACGAATGCCACCCGGTAACCAACGATCGCCTATATACGTATCCGGACCCATTCCGAGTCCGGAGATATCATTCTCTGTCAAGACACCGATATCATTGGAGAGACTTTCACCATGGTACAGATTAAGGGTGTCAACCTGGGTCTGTTCGTTGACCAGCGTGTTCGGGTTCACAGGCGCGTAATAGTAGTGATCAACGTTCCCTTCTCCCTGGATTACCGCGACCCCGGCACCTCCCACCCCGAAGGCAACCTCCATGAAGTGCGAGTCAGCGGCCCTAAGCGTCAGGACATTCGTGTCACTGTCGTACTGACTCTCGTAGGATCCGGTCACCGCATCGCGAAGGCCAACACCAACATGGTCGATCAAGTCCACGTCCGCCGCGGCCGTAGTATACGTAAAAGTGTTCTCGTCCAATGTGACTGACCACAATTCACCTGCCGCATTCACCGACAAACCACTCAAATTAATTTCCGCGATTCTCCATTGTTTCTGCGACGCGAAAAAAGGTTCTGGATCGCCCCTCTGAATAAACCTCTCAAGGATCACCGTATCCGGTTTGTCTAAATTCGGATGCCTCTTAAGAGCCCTCACGGTGGTGCCTGCATAAATTCCATCAAGGAACGTGAAGGAGTAAGGGAAATCGTTGATCCGAGGATCAAAGCCCGGATTTTCTCCGGTGCCTGGCAGAATATGTGTGGCCAAAGCATCACTGAGTGTCGGATATTCCGCGCCACTTTGGTCCGGATCCGACCACCAACCGAAACCTGTCAAAAAACCGTCGGGGACGGGGAAATTGGTTTCGTTTGGAAGGGTGAAGGGATGATTCAGAAACCGGTCGCCATTAAGCTGGAGACCACCATCAAAATGGAGCGGTCCTCGAATATCGACAACGCGCTCTTGCATGGCCGGGAAGACCAAGGCATCCCTTCCCTCCAGCACATCGTCATCGACCGCCCGGACTAGCACTTCCTGAGGACTATTCCAATTTGAGGCATCAAAGACAACTTGGGGAGTAATGACCGCAGAACCCTTGGTGACAACTAATTCGGCGGTAAAGCCCTTCCCGACAGACGATGAGTTCAGTTGCGTGATCGTTACTTTAGTTTCATTCGGATCATACGCAATCTCATACTCCGGTAGTATATTTGCGGCGACAATATTTGCTACAAGCTGCTCCCCAATGTCAGCAACGGATGTTATCACCCCGGCATCCACATCCACTATAAACTTATTCCCGTCAAGGTTAAGTTCCCAAGTCTCACCACTTGCAGCCCCTCCTGACAATTGGATCTCTGCATCTTCCCAGTGGAACGCTCCAACTTCTTTCGTCCTTGTTCCGCTCACCTCGGCTTGTCCGATCACCGCATTAGTCGTGAAGGTGGCGAAGAACGACCCAGCTGCGTCGATCGTGATAACCGTTCCATCAACCACCGCTCCATAGGCCGAATTGCCGGCGGTGGATGTTATAACGGACGCAAGTTCCGACGCGACGTCGTTCAAAGTGTCGCCGTTGTTGACGGTATATGTGAAATCTTCGTCATTAAGAGACAGTATCCATTCTTCATATTCCGCGGGAGTTCCCTGTAACTCAACGGTTACCTGGCGGGTCGCTACTTCGACCTGGGTCGCGAGCCCCGCGCCAAAGTTCGCTGCGGGGTCAAATGCTAAAGCCGAGTTATATGTCCGCGTCACCTCCGGCTTAACATCAATCACCAAATTGCCTGCAGGTGGTCTCGACAGAGAAAGTGTATAACCATCCACCCAAGGCTGCACATCTAAGGTTGACGTCACATCCTCGTACACGACAAAGACGGAATCTTCACTGAGACTCCATAATTCATCGACGTGTTCTATCGTAAAGGTCTTCGTCTCCGCATCGTAATCGAATATCTCCGCTGTATTTCCTGCACCCGTTCCCTCCACGACCTTCACCAGTTTGTTCACCAAGGCAATCTGGTTCTCATTACTCGCATGCTCGTCCAAACTCACGTTAAGTTGATAAGACAATCCTTTCTCGACACCACGCCAGTCATCTTTGAAGCGGCGCTGATTCTCATAGTCGCGGTACGTGCCGACGCGAATCACGTATGAGCCCGGGGACGTGAAGGTGTGATTCAGGAAAAGATCATCTTCCGTACTTCCCACATCCTTTTTCCCGGTTTTCGCCCCCGAAGTGCACTTAGCTGATTCCTTCTCACAGACCTCAAAGTAAACGCTATCGGTGTACGGATAATACTCTGAGACAATCGTCTCACCGACCTTGAACCCCCACCAATACAGCGGCTTCACCCTACGAAACTGATCCACACCCCTAATCACGTTGGCCGCATCGATATCAAAGATGCCCTTCACACCGCCCTCACCGCGTCTGGCACTCGCCGTGAGCGTCTGGCCCGGCCCCGTCAAATCCAGATCCTTATCCACGATGTTCAGGATCGTCGGATCATTCTCCAGATCGTGGGCTGCTGTATATGTCATGCCCCCAGCCTCAGAAATTTTCATAGCAATTTGCTCAGCCATCTTGCTGACAAGCCGCGATTCTGGGCCCCATTCGCTAGGCAGCGGGACCGCAAACGAATACTCAAGGTCATTGACTATTACGGTCCAGACGTCACTCGGTACCACCGCGGTTTCGGGGTCAAACTTAAACGCCACATCTTCATAGTGTTCACGTGGGTCGAGCACAAAACTTTCGGGCTTGGTGACATAGGCGATCTGTTTTCCAACTGCGTCAGCCGCCTGCGGCGTGAGATTCAGTTCCCAGACCTCGCCTAAGGCGGCGACCGATGCACCGGTCAGGTCAATTACCACCGTCGTGCCCGCTCCGTCCGCTGGATCAATCGACACAGAACCGCTACCGCCCACGGTAAAAGCCGCGGTGAATGAGGAGCTACTTTCAATCGTTAGCGTCTTATTGCCATGGACATAGTCGACCCGGTAGTCGTCCGAAATATCGACGTGGGCGGCCAGTGCGCTACCGACATGATCAATATCGTCTAACGGAAGCGGCACGTGACGCAAGAAGGTGACCTGTGCGACGTCAACTGCACTTCCGTCGTGGTCTTCAAAAATGACAGCTCCGTTGGCAACTTCACTGTCGGTATTCGCCCGTCCTGCAAAGGCGGTGTTTAACCCGGCGATTGACCCGTCCAGGTTCTCGCTACCGGAAACGCTGTAGGACAATTCCGAGCCATCCGTTAGAAGAACCGTCCATAAATCCCCGCCGTTGATGTCGCCATCAGAAAGCGCCAGCACCAAGGATTGCTGCCAGGCCGCTGGGAGGGTCCCGGACACCACGGCATCACCGTCCACGGGCGCGGCGGTCACACCATCGAACTGTGTGGCCCCCAGTGAAGCCGCCGAGTCATGACTGAGTACCAGACGCCCATCCGCCGTGACGGATACATGATCCCAAACCCTATCACTGTCCCCGGCCAACGCCAAACGAAAATCCTCCGCCACATCGAAAGCATCTACGATATGATCTCCATTCAAATCCTCCGCCACGCCTGTGTAAGTATCCGTTCTGCCGCCCGGATCAACCGTTATCTGCCAAGTTTCCCCTTCAAACACGTCCCCGTGGAAGGACATCCAGTTCCTTTGGGCTGGCGCTCTCATGCCGTCCGCATGGGTCAACGTCAGGTCACCGCCAGCGTGCGACACACCGCTGAGTGAGATGTAACCCGCGAGCCTGTCCGCATCCATCAATGCCTGCCAGCCCGCAGCCACATCCTGCAGGTCCACGTCCGAGTCACCGTCCGCGTCTTGCACCACGTAGTCATAAGTATGGCCACCGTCGTTAACCGCAGCGCCCAGTGAAGTCACCGATAAACGCCAAGTCTCGCCCACCTGCACTCCGCCCGTCGGAGTAATCGTCAGTTGTTTGTAGTGGCTCGCCGTGCTGCCTGCGTCGGTCACCATCGCACCGTTCGGAACGGCCGCCGCCACGTTAGGCGTCACGGTAAAGGGCAGAGCTGAAGTGTGCGTCAGCTCAATTTCATTACTAGCCGATGTATAAATCGCGTTAAACAGCGACCCTGCACCACTCGCCAAGGCATTGCCGATTTCATCGAGGGTCTCGTTTTCTACGA
>JAKVCA010000077.1 GCA_022448315.1 Pirellulaceae bacterium
TCGAAATGCCGTCTTCAGCCAGTTGATTGAGGCCGAAAACCATCTCGAATCGGTACTGGAACAGAGGCAGGACTGGGTCGAAGCAAACGCGGACGATTACAACTTCGATGGCCACACCGAAATCCGTCTGGCAAGCGACCAAGTGGTTGCCTGGTTCGAACCGCAGGCGGGTGGACGGATGTACGAACTCGATGTTCGATCGATTCGGCACAACTTGCTCGCGACCATGGCTCGCCGACCGGAGTCCTATCATGAAAAGGTGAAGCAGGGCGAGTCACTCTCAGACGCCGATTGCGCGAGTATCCATGACCGCGTTGTCTTCAAACAGGCAGGGCTCCAAGATCGACTCCAATACGATTCGGACCTGAAAAAGAGCCTTGTCGACCATTTTTTTGATAATGACACTCACCTCGGTGAACTGATTGATGGCACAGCCGTTGAGCGGGGCGATTTCGCGCAAGGTTCGTACTCGGCCAAAATCCGCCGAGGTCCCCAGAAAACACAGATTCAGCTTCACCGCCAGGGAAATGCTTGGGGGATCCCGCTGAGCATCACCAAAGGTGTCACACTTGCGGCGGGCAGCAATGAACTGGAAATCGCTTATCTCGTCGAAAACCTGCCCTTGAATCGAGACTTTCATTTTGGCGTTGAACTGAACTTTTCCGGGCTCCCGGCGGGTGCCGATGATCGATTTTTCCACCAGTCCTCCAAAGGGAACCTTGGACAACTCGGAGAGACTCTGGACCTGGCTGAGGTTTCTGACCTGAGCTTGATGGACGAGTGGTTGGGGATTGACGTTCAATGGTCATCCAATCAGAGCACACACGTCTGGGCTTATCCGGTCTCGTGTGTGAGCCAATCCGAAGGCGGGTTTGAACTGGTCCATCAATCGGTCGTCGTCATGCCGCACTGGTGGATTCGCGGTGACTCCGAGGGCAAATGGTCCTGCGTCATGAGGCTGAAACTCGATACCCAGCGTGCGGATAATCGTTCCCTTACCGTCACTGCGGGCTCGCAGGAGGTCTGAGGGCGGGGTCACGACAATCGGCCCTGCCCTGTGCACGAGGCCGTTTTCAACCGAGATCGCGCGACATCGGTTGAATTCGGCAACCGCCTATGGAGTCGCCCAATAGCCTCCGCGGTCGTGATCGAAAATCGCCTCCTGCCCTAATGGCTCGTCGGCGTACCACTCCTGTTCGCCTTCGCGTCGAAACACCTCCTGCCCTCGGACCCACGTCCTGACAGCCCACCCCTTCAGGGTTTCGCCCGCCCAAGGACTCCAGCGACTCTTGGTCTGCTGAGTTTCATTACGAATACTCTGCTCCAAAGACAGGTCGATAAGGGCAAGGTCGGCATCATATCCGATTTGAATTCGACCTTTGTCGACGATATCCCAGACACGGGCAGGCGCGTCGCACATTCGCTGCACCACTTGCTCAAGCGTACAGGTTCCCTGATTCACTTGATTGAGAAGCAACGCGAGTGAATTTTCAACGGCGGGAAGACCGCTGGGACATTGAGGAAATGGTTGCTGTTTCTCCTCAAGCGTATGGGGGGCATGGTCCGTAGCGATCACCTGAATCTCGTTGTCCAACATGGCCTGCCACAAACCGCGGTTATCTTCCGCCGTCTTAATGCTGGGGTTCATTTTGACCAGGGACCCCAGCCTTTCATAATCATCCACGTTGAAGAAAAGGTGGTGCGGGCATACCTCGGCAGTGATTAGCTGGCGATGATCGCGAATCACGGCAACCTCAGCGGCCGTGGAGACGTGCAAAACATGGAAGCGATGTTGATGCCGGTGCGCGAGATCGATGGCCCGCCGCGTTGCGATCATGGCGGCTTCATGGTCGCGGATTCGCGAATGATCACTGACCTCAGTCGAATCGGCATAACGTGCCGCATTCGCCCGCACTGTCGCTTCATCCTCGCAATGCGCCGTAATCGGCAAAGTGGTCTCAGCAAAAATCTGCTCCAATGCCGCCTGTTCGTCAACCAACAGGTTCCCTGTGCTTGATCCGATAAAAATTTTGATCCCTGGTGTCCGCTTCGCCGACTTGAGTTCAGCCGTATTTTCGGTCGTCGCACCCATATAAAAGCCGTAGTTGACGAGGCACTTTTGCTCGGCCAACGCCAGCTTCTCGTGCAAACGCTCCACCGTAATCGTCTCGGGAGACGTATTCGGCATCTCTAAAAAAGTGGTTACACCCCCTTTGGCACAGGCTCGGGTTGCGTGATGCAAATCCTCTTTCTGTGTCAGGCCCGGCTCACGAAAGTGGACCTGATCGTCCACCACTCCCGGAATCAGATGCAGCCCATGAGCCTCCACCCGGTTGTCGACTCCCTCGACCGTGGATGGATCAATATCCACAATTTTTCCCTGATCAACGACGACGGTTGCCTGTCGAATGCCCTCAGGAAAAACCACCTCGGCTCCTTCAATCACCGTTCGACTCACAATCAACTCCTGACTCTCTTGGAAATCGACGCCAACCCCAGACCAAATGTTGACGTTGGCAAGCTGCAGACCTGCAGTTTGACGAAGAACAGGAGGCGCGGAAAGCCCCTTCCCAATCGCTCGCGAACGCAACTTCGCGAGATTCGCCAGATCGACAGGACCGTTCAGACGAGGCAGACGCTTCAAAAGGATAGGGGGACACGCGAAATCTGCGATCCCCTGTTGATTTATGGAGGATAGGGCCCCAGCATAGGGCGGTTCCACGTGCTCCAATCAAAATCCCCAGCGAGAGTGACGGCGATGCAAGATCGTAAAAACCGAGTGAGCCATGCAGCTTTTTTAACCCTGTTCATGATTCTCGTCGCCTGTTCCGCCTGTCCTCTGCAAGCTCAAGAGGGAGCCCCAAACTCCCGCCCCAATGTGATCTTCGTCCTGACCGATGACCAACGGTGGGATCAACTCAGCTGTGAGGGTCACCCCTATCTCGAAACTCCCCACATCGACCGCCTCGCGGACGAGGGAGTTCGATTCTCCCACGCGTTTGTCACCACGTCACTCTGCTCGCCCAGTCGAGCTTCCTACCTCTCAGGTCTTTACGCCCATACTCACGGCGTGGTCAACAACTTCACCGATTATCCGAAAGACCTACCCAGTTACCCGCGTCAACTTAAGGCGGCGGGTTATCAAACGGCTTACATCGGGAAGTGGCACATGGGCGAGGCCGATGACTCCCGAAGGCCCGGGTTTGATTACTGGATCAGTCATCGAGGGCAGGGCGATTATTTCGATACGGAATTCAACGTCAATGGAAAGCGGCAAGTGGTCCCCGGGTACTACACATCCACGCTGACCCAAATGACCGTCGACTATCTGCGTGAGAAGCGGACGGCAGATCGGCCGTTTTGCCTTATCGTTGGACACAAGGCGCCTCACACTCCATTCACCCCGGAACCCAAATATCAGGACTTGTTTAAAGACGTCAGCGTCGACTACCCGCACTCCGCATTTGACCTGACGGGGAAACCCAAGTGGATCGAAGATCGGCTCGACACATGGCACGGAATCTACGGCCCCATTTATGGATTCCGAAAGGAATTTCCAGATCGCTCCGCGCCGAGCGTGATGGACTTTCAACGCTTTGCCCTTGCCTACACGGCCTCGATTAAGAGTATCGACGACTCTGTGGGTGAGATGGTCGCAACCCTCGAAGAGTTGGAATTACTCGACAACACCATCATTGTTTACGCGGGGGATAATGGGATGTTTCTGGGCGAGCATGGCATGACGGACAAACGCAGCATGCATGAGCCAAGCATCCGGGTCCCATTGATCGTTCGATACTCAGCAAGAATTCGCCCGGGTCAGGTCCGTGATGACCTCGTTCTGAACGTGGACGTTGCTCCCAGCATTTTGGAATGGTGTGACGCGGAACCGCTTCCCAACATCCATGGTCAATCGTTCGCCGGCCTGCTCGAGGATGTCTCGGCCAAGTGGCGTGATGCGTTCTTTTACGAATACAACTACGAGAAACAGTTTCCGTACACGCCGAATGTTCGCGGCGTCCGGACGCGGGATTGGAAATACGTCCATTACCCCCATGGCGATGGATCGCCAGACCGCCATCTGCCTGAACTGTATCACTTGGCGAGCGATCCGGGTGAGCGACACAATCTGAGCCAAGACCCACGATACCAGAAACAGATGGAGTTCCTGAAAACTCGACTTCAGCAACTTCAAAAAGAGACGGGAGGTCTGCCTGACAAGATGCCGCTGGACGAAGGCATCAAAACTGAACTCCCCGACGAAGACATTCGCTAAAACACTGGGCGACGCTAGTGCGGGAAACCCTTGCGCCGGACGAAATGGGGCCGGCGTTGATTGACCGAGGGTTTGCCGTGCCCTTTGAGTGGCGGCTTCGGGCTCGAAAGGGATCCCAAGCCGCAGCCTTCGCGATTACGCCTTTGAACCGACGATCTCGTGGATATGGCCGTAGCCTTCTTGGGCAACCCTTCGAGACAGCTCTCGATTGATTCGACCCACAAACCCGGGGCCCGAATAGATGAACCCCGTGTAAACTTGGACCAGACTCGCACCCGCGCACATCATCTGCCAGGCATCTTCGGCATCAAAAATACCACCGACCCCGATGATTGGCACCCGGCCTTGCAGGCGACGATACATGCCTCGCACGACGTCGCGACTGCGTTGCCTCAAAGGTCGACCGGAAAGACCTCCAGCCCCGATCGCCTCAACGGTCTGTGTTGGTGTGTTCAGGCCACCACGTTCAATGGTCGTATTGGTGGCGATCAGACCGGAAAGCTGCTTGTCGAGGAGAATCTGCGCGATGTCGTCAAACTGTTCCTCTGTGAGGTCAGGTGCGATCTTCAAGAGGATCGGTTTTGCCGCGACACCTTTGGCCTGGGCCATTTCCCGATTTCGAAGCAACAGGGCGGTCAGCAGATCTTCGAGCCGGTCTCGGTCCTGCAGGGCTCGCAGATTCGGGGTATTCGGCGAACTGACATTGACGGTGAAGTAGTTGGCGAAGTCATACAGACGCTCGAAACTGCGCAGGTAATCAGAGGTTGCTTCATCCAGTTCGGTCACTTTGGACTTGCCAATATTGATCCCGAGAATCGTTCGAATCTTCTGATGCTTCAGATTTTCCGCCGCAGCTTCACACCCCTGATTGTTGAAACCGAGTCGGTTCACCAAAGCCTGATCCTCGGGCAGGCGAAAGAGCCTTGGAGTCGGATTTCCCGGCTGCGCATGAGCGGTGATCGTTCCGACTTCAATGTGACCAAACCCGAGTGCCGCGAGTTCATTGAACCAGCGTGCTCCCTTATCAAAACCTGCGGCCAATCCCACGGGGTTAGGGAAATTCAGGCCCCAGAGCGGGCAGTTCAATGCCGGGTCATCGACATGGTGGATGGCATGAAGAGCCCGACGAACGCCAGGAATCTGACAGGCGGTACGGAAGCCCCCCATCGCCGTGTAATGGGCAGATTCTGCGTTAAGAGAAAAGAACAGGGGGCGGACCAGATTTCGCCACAGCATGGCGTTACCAGTTCAGTCCAAAGTTCTCGCCGCCGGCTCCTTTGTCACGTCCACCTTTCAAAGGGCCGTCGCGACGCGGAACGGCCATTGGCCGCTGATTTTCCGGAGCGCCGTCTTTGTCACTTTTGGCGGCCGGCTTTTCCGGTTCCGGCTGTGTCGCTTTCAACGACAAGCCCATCTTCTGACTCTCGGCATCAACGGTCAGAATCTTGACCTCGACATCATCCCCTTCCTTGACCACGTTCTTCACCGCAACGACGCGATGGTGGGCCAACTCAGAGATGTGGATCAGGCCCTCAACACCCGGTTCAAGTCGAACGAATGCCCCAAACTGAGCGAGACGCGTCACTTTGCCCTGCACGGTTGATCCAACCGCATATTTGGAGTCGATATTGTGCCAAGGATGCTCGATGGTGTCCCGATGCGAGAGGGCGATCTTGCCCGTCTTGGCATTCACCTTCTCGACTTTGACCTGAATGTCCTGACCTGCCTCTAGAACTTCTTTGGGGTGGCCAATCCGATCCCAGCTCAGCTTGCTGATGTGCACCAAGCCTTCGACGCCTCCACCGATATCGACGAAGGCACCAAAATCCATCAGTCGTGTGACTTTGCCGGGCAACTCGACACCGGGTTGAATTGCCGCCATTCGCTCCTTGCGTTCCTCCGCCAGTTTTTGCTCGA
>JAKVCA010000078.1 GCA_022448315.1 Pirellulaceae bacterium
TTTATTGATCGTAAAGGCCGCCCCGTCTTGGATTGCCTTTCCAGTAGGAGCAACTAAGGTGTAGCCCAAGTCAAACTCCATATTGACACTACCATCGACGACAAAGATATCGCCATCGCGCAAGTCCACCCCGGGAATCGTCCGCAGTTCTTCTCCGGTCGTCTGAATATGACCGACATTCATGCTACCCGCGGTACTGAAATCAAATCGCAAGCGAAGGTTCTCGATGCCAGCAAAACGATCCAGCGTAATTCGTGCCTGCCGCCAGCCGTCAGGGGCATCGTTGACGTTCACGTCAAACAGCTCATAGACGCAAGGCGTGCCGGTCGTTGCGGGGAACTCACACACGCTCCCGTCCATACCCAGATCGAACTCATCCGCATTGATTGGGTGCTGGAACGAGTTATTGGTCGCCAACAACTCCCACTCACCACCATCATCCGATGCGAAGACCCGCACGGCATCGGTCATCCCTACGCCATCCTCCTGCGGCCCCGCATGGTCAACACCTGCCGTCTCCAGATAATAATTAAAATAGAGTACGGGCCGGTCCGCAGCCTGATAGCCTGCCAGACTGAAAGGATTACTCACGATCGAACCATGGGCTCCACCAGGACTACCCAATCGACGATCACTGGCCGGATCGTCGATAAGATTACCTACCGTGTCATCGCCCGTTTCTCGGCCAAAGTAAAACGAGGTACTCCCCTCTTGCAGACCGCGTGAACCATCAAAGGCCGGACCCACACCATGTCCCGGATCGGTCTCGCGTGCCCCGGTAATGTGCCACAAATTTTGGTCCAAAGTGGAGAACGACAGGCCAGTGGCGTTCGGCAGGCCACTATCGATCGAGGTTTGCGAGTCGACAAAGATCGGCGCCAGTTGCCCCGACGTATCGAAGGCAAAAATTTCTCCGGAGGAGTCCAAGCCAAACAGGATGTCCGCATAGCGTCCCCCTTCGACGTTGGCAGGACTCGCAGCCAAATCGGTAAACTCGATACCCAAGCCACCTACGTTGGCGATGAAGGTTGTAGCCGCACCGAAGGGCTGAACCTGATAGAGACCGCCGTTATCATCGACAGCGAACAACTGGCCGTTCTGGAATGTAATGCCGGTGATCGCTCCGTTCATGCCATTCACGTTGACCAAAAGGGGTGGATCGGCAGTCGCGGTGCTCGCTTCCTCGAGTCTCACGGTGGCCGCAAACGAGGAGGCTAAAACTTTGGTTCCATTGAGTAAGCGATCCAAAGAGATCGAATCGGTGATCCGGTCCGCCATGTCATTCGCCGTATCCTGCGCGAGGAAAAAGACCGGCACGTTCCCCAGGCCGCTAGTTCCGGGTTGACTTGTGGTGGGCACCATCACTGGCGTTCCGCTAAAATCAACCGCCGCCGGCCCTTGCCCGAATTCAATGAAGGGTACGGGCGTGTTGGCCGGAGCAGGAGGTGGCTGGAAGGGAAGGGGACCTTGGAAATTCACCCGCGCTCCATCGAATCCAGTGGTAATGTCCGAGGTAAAGGCAGTCAAGGCATTAACCGTCGTGCCGATGGCCGTGGAAAGTTGATCGACCGAATCGGTTTCTTCGACCGAAATCTGTCCCAGCAATGCGGGTACCGTGTTCACTGCATCGAGTGTGACCGGTTGGGCTACGGCCGATGCTGCTGGCAACGAGTTCAAAAATTGGAGCTGAATCAGTTCGCCATTGACCACGACTAAATCACCGACCGCTCGGGCGGATGCTTCGGAATTCGCTTCAATAGCCAACGCCATGGCGTTGGCTACCTGGGCAGCCGACTGGCCGGCCAAGACGGTAACCGGAATCGCGGCCGAATTGACCAGTGGACCACCCTGGGTGAATTCAAACTCGACGAGTACATTTCCGATCGAAGGACCTTGCCAGACACTGACCTGAAAACCTGCCCCAGCCGCGTTGTTCAATAAATTGACAATGCCATTGCCATCGAGCAACTGGGCGATGGGCGCCTGACCTAGTTCCCCTTCGAGTTCGATGTCGCCATTACGGGTTATAATATCGATCCAGTTTTCGTTATAAAAGGAAACCCGATTACCGACGGCACCGGCCGTGGTGCTCAGACCGGCTTCGTTATTGACTGTGGTGACAATCGTCTGCGCAAATTCTTCCAATGTCATGGGAATCGCGCTGTCAAAAAGGACCGCCGTTTGGCCAGTGTCCACTACAAACCCAGGCGTGGTTCCCACGTCATCGAATTCAAAAACATGATTAACACCACTACTATCGTTAATCACAAATTGCTGTCCGTCGGTCATGGCGTTGACCACCATGACGGCTCCCGTATCAAACTGAAAGATCTCATCATCCAACTGGAAGAAATCGCCATCGCGGATCGTCGTTTGCGTCTCCAGGTCGATGGCCAGATTAACCTCTTGTCCAGCATCAAACTCAAAGGTGGTCGAAACGCCAAAATTATCGGTAACCGTGAATTCCTGACCATCGACGATCAGCGGAGTGGTCACGTCGGGGTCGGTGGTGAACAAGGTCGCTTCGACCGCCGTCAACGTGACGTCTCCGGTGTCCATGCGACCTGCCTCCACGACCTGCGTCCCCGCACCCCTCACACGGGCCTCATTTTGCCGCACATCGCCGACACCACCCGTAAAGGCGTTAATTCCCTGGCCGGTGACTGCGTCAAAACGGTACAGAATGTTGTCGGGATAATTCGGCGGAGTCCCTTCGAAATCGGAACGATTACCGACGCCCCAAAGGTTGCCTCCGGCCAGATCACTAAAGGCCAAGGCTTCGATGTACATCCCCACATTGGCATCACCAACCGCTACGATGTTGCTGGGATCGGTATCTTGGTATGTCTGAATCCCATGCAATCCTTGCGCCGTCGTTGCTGCGGTGCCGGCATCGATTAACAGGAAGTCATCGGGCCACGTGTCGGCATCGGCCAATCGTGGCGTACCGTTGAGAATATCCGTGGCAAAGGTAAATAATTTACCGTCAGGTCGCATCGCGATCGCGCCATGTGGCTGATCGAACTCACCCACCGTGGTCTCTTGAAAACCGGTGAAGGGGTCGATCGTAAATAAGCTCGAGCGATTCGGCGCATTAAGACCACCATCGGCACTAACAAAGAGTACTACATCGCCCAAATGAAAGGGGACAGGACTGGTGGCATCGAAGAGCACATCGACCCGCGGTGAATCCGCAACCAGTGACCCGCCAGAAGTGACAATTTGATCTTCAGCAATGCGTTCTAACGAATCAATAGGCTCCAGCCGGACAAGCGGATTGGCCGGATTTGGTACAAGATATTGGTCTAATTGTTGTGGAATCTGTGAATTGGCCGAGACCGCCACAAAATACTGCCCCTCGGGCAAGCTTACCGTCCCGATGTACGGATCGAGGACGCCCGCCGAACCACGCGACAAATCGTCAAGATGGGCGCCTGCCAGCGGCCCCGCTTGATCATCCACAATATTCGAATCGCGGCTTGTCAGGATCAATTCACCTGCGGCGTTAAAGACGTGCAGCTGCAGATTCCCCCGCGCCATGCCATCGGCATAGTCCAGATCGAATATCGTGCTGACCAGGTTGCCACCGGACATCTGGATGGAATCATGTACTACGTCCAAACTGTACCAATCGATATCCGTGGCATCGCGACCAGCCAAGCCGTTCGCCGCGTGCACCAACTCCGAACCGGGGTCAATCGATCCCGCCACCGAAATGGCAGCACGATCCGAATTGAGGAGATTCCCCAGATCCTGAGCCGTAGCGCTCGTGTTATTATTCACGGTCAGATCTTCACCCATTTCTCCGAGAAGTGGTGAATGACTGGGTAGGCCGCTGACTTCCAGACCATTATTGGCATAGCGAATGTCCGAATAACGCACAGTCGACCCCGGAAGTTCGTCCACTTCGCGCAAACGGATTTGCAATTCGTAGGCACCCTCAGTAATGCCGTCAAAGACCTGGGACGAGTCCTGCAAATCGGACCGTGGATCACCCGCAGCAAGATTACTACTACGAATCCGTACGTGGTACGTACCCATCTCACCCGGCATTCCCGGCAACACAACCCGCATGCCGGCATCGCGAGGGTTGGTCGACCAGCGATCCTGTCCTTCGTACAACGACTTCTGTAAGACGTTGGCGTGCTGCAAGGCATACGCTTGATAAATCGGATAATCACCGGCTGTTTCCGCCCAAGAGTCATCCGACTGGAAAATAATCTGGCTGTTCGAATCGAGTAATTCGACAACGGTATCTAAAGTATGCGTGGTGTCATCAACATCGAGCCAGACTTCCGTACCGGCAGTCCCGGAAAAACTAAAGACATCGATGTCGGCAGGGGCATTGATGGAACCGTGAATCTCAAATCCTAACCGTAGATTGTCGTCACTGCCTTTTTCGTGCGGTGCCAAATGCCCGACAAATTCAGCAATCGACGGGACCGCATTGGAGTCGACTTCTCCAGGTGTGGCAGACTCGGCTTCAACGATCGTGTCCACGTTTCGATCGTGGCTAAATTGATCCAAAGTAATCGAACGCCAATCCCCCGGAGCTGCTGGGATCGCCGTACCGATGAAACTGGTGTAGAGGGCAATGTGATGGCTGCCGGGACCTTGCGCAGCGTCAGCGTCCTCTACCCCTACAGCAAAAAGGGTCTCAAGATTATTTCCCTGTGGGTCACAGCTTTGCACAAAATGATTTTCGCCTTTTTTAGCTAACCAAAAAAGTCTGTTTTGAGTGCTGTCATAATCGATGTCTCCAATCCACTCGACGCCATCTAGAGTCAGCAGTGTTGTGGCATTCGAACCGTCTGTGTCATGTCTTATTATTTGTGCGCCCTGAGAACCGGAGGAAGAAGCCTGGCCATAATAGAGGTGTCCCGAGTCCGCATTAAGCGCAATGCGAGGATATCCGCTGAGTCCTCCGAATAACTGTATGTCACTCGAGCCATCGAGATTCATGCGACGCACTTCATTGGAATCGGGTGACTTTGAGTAATAGACATGCCCACGTTCCCCATCGACTTCAATATCCTGTACGTAATAAGGTCGTTGAGAAAACGGTGTGATCGTTGCACCCCCATCAGTCAGGTGAAGCATTCCGCCCGGAGTACATCCCGGCGTATTAATTTCGTAGCAATGCGGAGACACGTAGATCTCGCCATTGTGGTCATTAACGCCCACGGCCTGCAGAATCGCCCCCATTGCATCGCTATTGTTCACCAGGGCCAGCGTGCCGCTGGCGATGTCATAGGAATATAGTTCGATCGCGGCGTGGCCTACGCCGTAGGCTGCGAATAAGGTGCCGGTGGTATTGTCGATGTCAAATTTTAGGAATTGATTGCTGTCGGTGTCTCCTCCCAGGGTGAAGAGGGCCTGTTTCGCGCTCCCATCGAGAGCTGCTGCATAGACGGTCTGCCCTTCCGACCAGTAGATACTCGTGGTTTCGAGATCCGATTCCTGAGGGCAAACTCCCAGTAAGGTCTCAAATTGCGGAAGTCCATCTTCGCGAAATCCGGCACTCGCCGTGCAATCAAATATCGAGGTGAAGACAACCGGAACACCGGGCTGTCCAATCGCCTGCATTCTTCCACCGATGCGATCATCGATGTCGAGTGGGCGGCCCGTCGCTGTAAATCCGGCATTCGGTCCAGAAAGTTTCACCACCAGGCTTTCCTCAGGACTACTTATCATCCTTAAGCCACCGTAGGTGTGGAAATCAGGAACGACAATCTCATCGAAAAGGACGTGGGCAATCTGTGTATCATCCCACACGCTCTCGGTATCTAGCGTCTCGCCACGGATCACCATGCCGTTAATTTCGTTACCTTCGACCACATTTTCACGAATCAACGGGCCGCGATTGTTCAGATAATCATGGACCCTGTCCGCACGGCCGGTGCTCCGTCCTCGGTCGACCACCCGTTCGTGATGCAGTGCATTCACGTTGGCGTTGATGGCGGCAATAAACGAGGCGTCATCGGTATCAACATTGTTCCGAATGGTGTTATTGACAAAGATCGGCTGGGAAGAGCGCACGAAGACTACGGCCGGTTGATTAAAGCCACGGCCGTTACGGTCCGGTGCAGCCGTCCCCGCCACGCCACTGGCATTCTGTTCGAAGACACTATTGGTAACCCGTGCCT
>JAKVCA010000079.1 GCA_022448315.1 Pirellulaceae bacterium
GATCCGACACTGCCACTCTCAAAGTCCTTGAGAGCAATTTGATAGAGGTCTTGGCCGTATGGGGTCGGATACTCCCCTGTGATGCAAGCCTGACAGAGATCGTTCTCCGGAAAGCCAACAGCTCTGGCGATCGAATCCACCTGCAAATAGCGAAGTGAATTACAGCCCAACTCGGCCGCCATCCGGTCCTGAACCTCGTCCGTAAGACCATCTTGCAATCCAAACTTGGGTGCAAAAAGCTCACCGATCGTCGACATGTCGATTCCATAGAAACACGGTGCAACGATGGGGGGACACGCAACCCGAACGTGAATCTCTTTAGCACCCCCACGCTCATAAATCCGATCCACGAGGACCTTCATGGTCGTCGAACGAACGATGGAATCTTCCACCAAAATAATACGTTTGCCCTCAAGGACTTCCCTGAGAGGCGTGTACTTGGTTTCTGCTTTCTTTCGGCGACCTTGTCCCCCCTCGATAAAGGTCCGGCCACTGTAACGATTCCGGATTAAGCCCTCGAGGGACGGAACACCAAGCGAAAAAGCCATCGCGTCGGCTGCCGCCTTACTGGTATCGGGAACTGGAACCACGATCGTGTCTTCATCGATCTCCAAGATCTGCTCTCGTCGTTCCTGTTCGGCCAGTTCATTGCCGAGGTTCGTTCGAGCCATGTACACACTCTGGTCATCGAGCGTGCTCGCAACATTGGCGAAGTAAATCCATTCAAAAAAGCAATGCGCTCGACGACTCACCTCCGCGAAGGGCTTGATGTCAAAGTCCGTCTGGTTGATCAGGATGGCGTGCCCAGGTTCGAGTGAATGGATACTTTCCGGCTCGAAACCCAGATTGATCAAGGCGACGCTCTCGCTCGCCGCGGCAAACAAAGGACCTTCCTTTGCCCAGCACATCGGTTTGATGCCGAGCGGGTCACGGGCGATCAGCAGTTCACCTAGTGAGTTGATCAAGGCCAGACTGTACGCGCCGTCAAAGCGGTGGCTGATTCGTTCCATTACCTCGAGAAGTGTTGGGTTGTCTCCTGATGAGAGTTCACGACTGATCTCATGCATGATGATCTCAGTGTCGGATTCGCGAGTCAGGTGGTAGTCATTCCCACTGAGAAGCTCATCTCGAAGACACCCATAATTCGCCAGCTGCCCGTTGAACGCAAAACTGAACCACTTTCGTTTTTGAAGGTGGTGCCGCTCAAAAGGCTGCGCATAGCTTCGGTCATCGGCTCCGCAAGTCGCGTACCTGACATGCCCAATACCACCACGCCCGAGATACTCCCGCATGAGACTTTCGGACTTCCCACGATGAGAAAGCCGAAAGACTTCACTCACCGTACCGATATCCTTGTAGGTATCGATCAGTTGCTCACGATTGTCATTGAACGTGGTAATACCTGCAGCAAGTTGTCCGCGATTCTGAATGTCCAGCAACATCCGAGGAAGCAACCGACTGATTTCATCGGGTCCCTGCTCCGGGCAGAGTGGACTCGGCTCATCCGAGGCCATGTGGTAGATCGCTGCGACGCCGCACTCGTGGAACAACTCGCTCATGAGGCTTTATGCTCTCTTGGGTATCTATGACCATCAGCAAGGCACGCCTTGCCGGTCGCGTACAGTTACGCTCGAAAGGCCCGAGCCTGAACATTCCGAAATTGCAGCTTGGGAACAGAAATCTAAATGCCCATGGGTCAGCCTGTATCCATCAACATCCGATGATGACCAGATTCACCACAATCAGGCTTCAGGGCAATGCCTCTACCCAAACTCACCGCTCATCCACCCAAACTAACCGCGGTCCCAAACTGCATCCTTGTCGCAATGTTCGCTTCAAGGTGACGTTTGACCGAAAACAACAAGACGTTCGCCTGTAAAAAGCGGTTAGCGCCGCAGCGCGGGTAAAAGATAGAAGCATTCTATGGGGACTCGCCAGTTTTTCAAGCGAGCCCCACCTTTCATGAGACGTCTGCACAAGCGTCCTGCCCAGAATCGACGAAATGGCTACAATGCGGCGGGAGCTTCGGTCCAGATTGGCATAGCGAATTGAGTCGAATCAAATCGTTTCGGATCGATCTGACGGATCGTTGTCCGTTCTCAAGGCCGCATTCCAAAGCCTGCCGTGGTCGAAGTCTGCCTTGGGTGTTCCGAGTTGAGACGCGGTTTTTGAAATTTCCCGAATACGGGACGACACCAGCTTATCCATTCATCCGCCAAGCTGACGCCACTCGAGACAACTTCCCCTAAAAACGATGATCGCCCCTGTCCACAAGGACCAACACCATGCCTCACCCTTGGATTGCCGACCGAACTCTCGCTTTCGATAGTAGTGGAATTCGGAAAGTGTTTGACCTTGCCGGTAAGATCAAAAATCCCATCAACCTGTCGATCGGGCAGCCGGACTTCGACGTTCCCATCGCGGTTCAAGATGCCATGATAAACGCGATTCGGGATGGCAAAAACAACTATTCTGTAACGCAAGGGATTCCAGAACTTCGTCAGGGACTCAAAGAAAAAAGAGGGATTGCGGGGGAAAGCGAGCGTGATTTATTCATTTGCTCAGGCACGAGCGGCGGCCTCAATCTGGCACTGATGTCGATGATCAATGAGGGTGACGAAGTTATCTTCTTTGACCCCTATTTTGTTATGTACCCGTCTCTTGTCCGTATGGCGGGCGGAGTTCCTGTTCCGCTTGATTGCGGAGAAGGGTTTCAAATCGATGTTGGCCGCGTCGAGCAGGCCATCACTGACAAAACCAAGATGATCATCTTCAATAGCCCGTCCAATCCGACAGGCGTTGTCGCTTCTGAAACTCAGATCAAGGAGCTTGCCGAACTGGCCCAAAAGCACGACGTCGCCCTGCTTTCTGACGAGATCTACAGTGAGTTTTGCTATGACGATCCATTCACCTCTCCGAGTCAATTCAACCCACAAACGATTGTGATTGACGGGCTTTCGAAAAGTCACGCGATGACAGGACTTCGTGTCGGGTGGGTCGAAGGACCACGTCCGCTGATCGAGACGATGATGAAGCTTCAGCAGTACACGTTTGTCTGTGCACCCCATCCGGCCCAATGGGGAGGCATTGCCGCCCTTGAGACGGGAATTGAAGGATACGTCGCCGAGTATCGCGAGAAACGCGACAAGGTGATAGCGGGGCTCCAAGACCTCTACGAGATTCCCCCATCCGCGGGAGCATTTTATCTTTACCCGAAAGTTCCATGGGGAAATTCGGTCAGCTTTGTCGAATCGGCCATCGCCAAAGGCCTGTTGCTGATACCGGGTTCGATTTTCAGTCGACACCAAACCCATTTCCGCCTCTCTTATGCCGCGACAGACGAGACGTTGGATCGTGGTATCGCTATCCTGAGGACAATGGCTGAAAACCCCGAATAACTGGGAAGCAAAGCCTTCAAACCCAACTTTCTATCGGTGGTTGTCAATTGCGTTCTCATCGCCATGCTGTTAGAATCTCGCGATCTTGCATTTGTTGGAACGACTGGCGACCGCGGCCTTTGCCTTGCCAAATCGTTCTTTGGTATTGGGGTGATATGATTTATGAGGTGATCTCAGGACTGCTGAGGCACCTTGCGTTGTTCGAATGGGAGCGAACTACTCGTGGGAATTAGTGAACGACAGAAAGAACTGAAAAGACGACGTCATCGCACAGTGAAACTCAATCAATTAAAGGCTCGCGCAGAGAAAGCATCCACCGCGGAAAAGGCGATTATTGCTGCGAAGTTGCGACGTCTGACCACCGGTGCTGAAGATTTGATCGTCCGGTGGGGCCTTGAAGAGAATTAGCCAAGGCTTGATTCTGCTCCCGTTGCAACGGGAACATCTCCCACTCAGTTTAGATCAAGCCGATTGCGATCGGCTATCCTGAACAGGCGGATGAGGGACGCGATGTCGTTGTGTTCCGACTCCGCTTTTTTGATGGTCTTATTTGCATGGATGAAACACCAATTGCCTCCACCGGGGCAACGGTTGGCTTCGAATTGAGCTTGGGGCTCATCGGTGTGGCGGTTGCTTTCGCTGCAGGATTTTGGCAACCCGCCGAGTTCTTAACCTTGGGAATGCCGTATCAGGCAGACTCGGTCCAAGACGTCACCTCCGCGCTGTTATGGGGAACGCTCGGTACGCTACCCATGCTTGGGATCATCGGGCTCCTCTATCAAATCCCACTCAAGAGCCTGCAAAATCTGTCGACACTGATGGATCAGCAGCTGATTCCCATGTTTGAGGGCAAGAGTCTGACGGCCCTCGCCGCCACGGCGGCTGCAGCTGGTATCGGAGAAGAAATTCTGTTCCGGTGGACAATCCAGACCGGATTTGCTGAGGGCCTTCAGCTCCCGTACGCAACGTTCTGGGGAGTGATCATCGCTTCCATTGTCTTTGGCTTAATGCACTGGCTGACGCCCGCTTATGCGGTGATTGCCGGGGGCATCAGTGTTTACTTGGGTATCCAACTTCTCATCACCGAGAGTTTCTGGGGAGTCATCCTGACTCACAGTCTTTACGATTTCGTCATTCTGATCTACCTCGTCAAATTCCGTGCACCCCGACTGAATCGCACTGAGACTAGTTGAATCAGACTGAGACTAGTTGAATCGACGACCGGCGTTTTGAGAAACCTCGGCCCAATCGAGAATCTCGATACACGCAGGAGTCACTGGGAGGACTTCGTTTTTTTCCCTTTGACCAACTGCCAATGAACGCGACCAACCCAGCCCATATAATGATCGATCGGCAATACGGTTCCTGCCTTCTCGAGGTGCGGCCTGGCTTCCTTGTGCTTCCCAAGACTCTCGTACCATAGTCCCACGTAAAGGTGAGCGTAAAAAAGCGCGCGGTTTTTCTCCGCTTCACTCAACTTTGCCGATTCGACAGCTTTAAAAACCTCTTCAACAGAAGCTTCACCCGCGTACAGGTCATAAATCCGTCGCATCGGAATGCGACGGTCAGGCCCAATCTTAAGTATTCGCCTCTGAGCCGGTTCAGGCCCAAGAGTCTGCGCTTCACACAAATACTTCCAGGTCGCATTCTCGACGTCACTGTCGTGGTAGGTCTGGTAGAGTTCGAATTGTTTTGCCCCGGCCTCGAACCGACCCGCGTAATAAAGGGCGATGCCTCGCTCCCATTGCCTCGAGCGTGATTCGGGAGCGCCCTCGTAGTAATGATCGAAATCCTTCGCCGCTTCTTTGACTTTGCCTTGGCAGAATTTGGCTCGCCCCCGCCAGTACCAGGCTTGAACGGGCGCATTGCCCTGATTGATCAGGGCATCAAGCATCTCCGTCGCCTCGGCCCATTTTTCATCTCGGCTCGCGGCAACGGCTCGGCCGAGCAGGCGTTGATTTTCATCCTCGCCTGCAGCGGCTTCATCTTGAGCATGGATTTCGCCCACGCCCCAGACCAGCATGAAAGGGATCCACAAAAGCCATTTTGCGATCACCGCACTCCCAACCTGAGTCGCACCCATCTTAACCATCCTGTAACTCAAACCTTTTTCTCGAAATCACTGCCATTTCGGGCTTCGCAACCCCAAGCCTTTATTAACGAACGGTATCCACCCATGGACAGCCTTGCCCACGAATCGAAGCCGATTGCCTATCAAACCACGAAATTTTTCCAATCACAGATCGTCCGAGGACCTGTCTTGTCGAATCTCCGACCGGACGGGTATGCCTTTTTCGACATGAGCGACCGCCATCTGACGTAAAAAAAGCCTTGGGGTCCAACGACCCCAAGGCTCACCTGAAATGGACGTCCAGATCTGGAGTCGCCTCGAGACTACTTGGCAAAAGAGAAAATTCTTCCCGCCGCGTCGGTGAAGTAAACTTCCCCGGCTTCATCCTCACCAAACGTGATGACTGCAATGGGCGTTTCTGTTTCGAAGGTGTAGTGGGCGGTCGCTTCTTTTTTGTCATGATCGTACTTCAAACCCCAAATCTTCCCACTCACGTAATCACCATAAAGATAGACGCCCTCC
>JAKVCA010000008.1 GCA_022448315.1 Pirellulaceae bacterium
TCGACTTTCGGATGCATGGGGACTTGCTCTTTTCGACCAGTTGAAAGATCGTCAACCACAAGGATCGAATGCCCTTGATCCAAAAGACGCTCAACGAGATGGGATCCAATGAATCCGGCACCTCCGGTGACAAGGACCCGAGACACGTTGTTCAAGCAACCTCTGAATAATCCCGCATGATGCGGAAGTTCTTCTTGAAGTATCCACCAGTTTCAGTGCGAGCCTGGTTGAGGACAACGCCAAACACCTCGCTGCCAGCTTGCTTGACCGCGTTGGCAAGGCGAACCAAAAGACCACGTTCATCCTGACCAGCATGCACCAGCAACACAGCGCCATCAGCCTTCGATGCCATGGTCAAGGCGTCTCCGGCGGCAAGGGCGGGAGGCGCGTCGAACAGAATCAAGTCCCATTGCTGACGGGCATGATTGAGCAGCTCATCCATTTTTGGAGATCCGAGTCGGTCCACCACTCTGGAGGCCTCGGTACCAGCACCAACAAGATCAAATCCAGCCTCGGTGCGAACGGCAACACTTGAGAAATTCCCAGAGCCACCAAGAACATCCCCAAGGCCATTGCTTCCATCAGCAAGGCCGAGTTGCTCGGCGAGTCCCGGTCGCCGGAAATCACCGTCGACCACCAACACACTCCGGCCTGCCGCCGCCGCTGCAGCCGCGATGTTCAGGACGGTGCCTGTGCATCCGGTGTCGGGAGTGCACGGGAAAAAGACCACCACCCTGCGTTCAGTGGGGGCACATTTCCGTGAAAGTTGTGTCCAAATTTGCCGCATTGATTCTGCCACGACACTTTGACCAAATTCCGTCACTGCCGATTCAAAACTCGTGCAGCCATCTGGATCCTCATCAAGATGGGGAACAACGCCAAGAGTTCGAAGACCTGGTACCAAGGAAAGATCCTTCACACCTTTAATTCTTTGGTCGGTGAACTCACGCAAGAACACCACTCCGACCACGAGACCAGTTACCAACAAGAATCCCGCGGGGATAACCAACTCAGGCTTTGGAAATGCCATCTCACGGGGGAGGGTTGCCGTACGAGCCAGCGAAACCAACCTCGCGTCATCCCGAGATCGAAACAATTTCAAATCGCGAACAAGTTGGTCTTCGCCATCTCGTTTACGCTCGAGATAGTCACGTCGATTTTTAATGTTTTCAATTCGACTGAGGTCTGCAGCCTGAGATTGCAGCGATTGGACCTTTTCAGAGTATTCATCTTGCAGAGATTGGCTCACGGCTTGGGTCTGCTCAAGGATTCTCATGGCTTGACGGATGTCAGCTCTCAAGTTGCGCAACACGACTTCTTCACGACGCGCCTCCAACGCTGCTTCCGAGGAGTCGAGCCTCTGGATTGCCCTGGCCACAACTGGGCTTGAAGGGTCCAAGTATTGGGAACGCAAAAAAGTAAGATCTCGTCTCGCTGTTTCAACCGTTTGGACATGGATTGAAACTGAGGGATCTGCTTCAGCCGTCCGAATGTCGTCCTCGTCGTAGGACAGTGTCCCATCAAGCTTTTGTTGGGCTTGAGCAACTTGAGTTTGCAGGCTCTGGGAGGCCTGTTGGTTGGTGTAAATCCGATCGGTCAATTGTTGAGCCGCGATCAATTCCGGGCTATATCGAGGGTCTTCCAGCGAAGAAACGCCATTGGAAGTAATGAAGTCTTCCAGCTCGCCACTGATGTCGTCAATCTGACGTCGAGTGTCCGCAAATTCGGAGCTAAAAAGTCGGTCGATCGATTTGGCTCGGTTTTCTTCCAAGCTCTGAGTGCTCTCGAGATATGCGTCGGAAAGCGCGGCCACAATGGTTTGCGAATCTTCGCGACTCGCCGTGGCGAAACTGATTCGGAACAATGCCGTCTTGGCAATGGGAGCACGGACCAGGTCATCTTCCAGCTCATCCACCGCTTCCTCGATACGTGGACCGTCTTCATCGACATACTGGCTGGTAAACCAGTTTGATCTCTGAACCGCTCGTGAGCGTACCGCGGCTTTCAAAACATCACGATCCATCAGCCGGGAGAGTTCAGTGTTGGCTCGGCGTTCGATGTCGTCATCGTCCAACTCTTTGGCCGCACCAATCTCTGTGGCATCTTGGAGCCCAGAACGTATTTCAAACAAAGCCTCAGATCGGTACTTGGGGGAAAAGATGGACAACGCGACGTATGAAACCCCACCAACACCAACCCCCAAAAAGCCGGAAAAAATCAGAAGAAGGAGATGCTTTCTGAGAATGCGAATCGGATCGACAGAAACCCCAGCTTCTCCTGGCGATGAAGAAGTCAGCGTTTCTTCAGATTTTGATTCTGACGGTTCCATATTCATCCCTTATCGGCCCAAAGGGGCAATCGGCTCGCGTTACGGGGTTAAATTTGATTCCACTTCTTTCACCAGCGCCTCAAATTCATCACCTTCAGCATCATCACGGGCCTTGGCTGCTGAAAGTGTCAGTCGAGCTTGATCCTCATCACCTGATTGGGCCAAAGCAAGGGCATGGCGAACCTGCGTGGTCGCGGAAGCTCCCCGGCGGACGGCTTCGGCAAGAGATTGGATGGCCTCTTCATTTTGGCCAAGTGCCAACTGCACCGTGCCGAGAGTGTCCAAGATCTGAGGATTGCGAGGACTTGCCTCGGCGGCCGATCGGGCCAATGGAAGAGCCCGTTCGTGCTCCCCCAATTTGTCAGATAGGACATAGGCGATGTTGTTCTTGGTGAGCGGTTGATTGGGATCCAAGGCCAAACTCTTTTCCCATGCCGAGATTGCTTCGTTTGGTTTTTTGGCCGCAACCGCAATATTTCCAGCAACCAACCACGCCTGAGCTGCTTCAGGATCGCCTTCTTCAGTCGCCATCTCCGCACTCTTCTTGCTGTCCTCAACAGCCCCGATGAAGTCTTCGCTGCCCAGCTTGACTCTGGCCAAGCCATTTAAGAGTGGCCACGAAAGCACGCCGCCGTTGGCTGCTTCGGCAAAACTCCTAACATCATCGACTCGGCCCTCGCCAAAGTACGAACTGAGCTGGAGTGGGTAGCGAGAAATCATCAGCTTGGGAGCACCATTGGCAACCTGTCTTTGGAACGCAGAAAAACACTCCCGCAAGACCGTCCGGGATTCTTGTTCCCGGCCGATATTCAGCAGTGCGCTCGCACGCAAAGACATCAAGTCAGGGTTGTCCTGAACCCAAGTTTCCTCTTGAGCCGTCAGCCTGACCACCAGCCTCCAATCCGGATTTGGGACTGAAACTTCTGCAGCCATGCGGCGGGCGAAGGTCGCGCTGTTGGTGTCTTGCTCAAAAGCTTTGCGGAAGTAATCACGAGCTTCAATTTCTTGATCTGGAATACCAATCAAAAGTTCTCCGGCTCGTGCATACCACTGCGCACTGAGTTTTCCGACCGGAAGGGATCGCCCCCCATCGCCTGCAACTGAGGCGGCGGACACCCGGTCTCCAATATTTAGGAATTCACGAACGATCCTCAAACGAAGCTTGTTGTTTGCGGGGTCACGCTCGAGTTGGGCTTGAAGGGCCCGTATGCCTTCAGAAATATCGCCTCCAGCGTCGAGAAGAGCGAATCGAGCCGCGGCAACAGCGGCAGACTGAGGCGAAAGGCCTTCGGCTTCAGTCAACGATTTTGCCGCCGCTTCATAAGTCTCTTTGTCACCGGTGCGCCGATACCGTTCGGTGTAGATCGTTGCCTCAAGAAGCCGAGGACCAATGTCCCGTGGCAGCAACCTTTTGGCCAACGCCAACTGCTCCAATGCTGAGGATTCTTCAGCCATTCCATCTTGATTGTCCCTGTATTTTTCGGTGGCAAATCCGGCATAAATCATGGACTGAATCAGCGCTCGAGCCGCCCTATCGCGGTCATCCTGAGGCAGAGGCAGACGATCAAAAACCGACTGGGCTTCGGCAGGTCGGTCCGAACGAGCAAGACACTCGCTGTACTGCTCAAAGAATGCGTGACGAGGCAGGGCAATCTCGGTCAAACCTGGCCGCGAGGTGTCCGGGCGAAAAACACGCACCGTGCGATCAGCAGCATCTTCAGGCAACATCGCAACCAGTGATTCGTACTGGTTCGCGGCTTCAACAAATTGATTCCGAGACATGTACATGGATGCCGCCGCAAACGCTGCGGAAATGTCATTTAACGGCTCTAAGGTTTTGATCGCTTCGTCGTATCTTCCGAGTTCCGAGAAGAGGTTGGCCAACATAAGATTGGCTTTCAAAGAGGATTCATCATCTTCGGCCGACACCACGGCGTCACGCAACGCACTGATCCCAAGCTCAGGGCGTCCCTGCTGCTTCGAAATATCCGCCTTGTATGCCGCAATCATGAGCGAATCAAATTGAGAATCACCTGCTTGAAGTGCTTCATCGAGCAGCTCATCAGACTGCTCCCACCATGCTTGACGATTCGATTCGATCAGCAAACTCTGCCGTTCGGAAGGAAGTTGATTGAATTGATTTCGGTCGAAAGAAAATTCCGGATCAAGAATCTTGATGGTTGCGACGGTGGGATTGGCGACTCCCAGAAGTCGGGCCAATTCGATGACGTTGCGAAGATCCTTTGGATTAGAGGCGTAGCGCGACAGCCTCACTTGAAAAAGGCCTGAAAGATCGGCACTTTCTAAGGCGAGATTAAGCCATGCTTCGCGTAAGGCTATGTTGTCTGGGGCGAAGCGAGACGCGGACTGAAGAACTTCTGTCGCGAGTTGTTTTTTGCCCAATTGGACCAACAGCAAAGCGTAGGACTGGGCAATTTGAATGCTGTTTGGCTGAATTTCCCAAGCCTCTACGTAGTGACGTTCAGCATTGACGTAGTCACCGAGTTGACTTTCAGTTTGGGCGAGTTGAGCCAAAAGTCGTCCATCAGTGGGAATGGCCTCAACCGCGGCCGTGAAAGCGTCGCGTGCAGCAGACCACTCTCCTTGCGCTGCGGCCAATCGTCCTTGATACGTTGCCCCTGATGCCTGGTCAGTGTTGAACCGCTCGGCGAGTTGTGCCGAATCCAATGCCGTCGCCCAATCCTGACTTTGGAGGGCTTGGGAAAAGCTGAATTCAATCCATTCNGGCGCTTCTGGATACTTCTGAGCAATATCTTTTTCTCGAACGCTTATTTCACTTTCAATGCGCTCGGCCAATTCCAAATCATCGGTTTGATTTGCATTGGCTTTGAAAGAAATGAGATCGCGGAGTATCGAAACCGCGCCAGCTGCTGGATTCTGCTCAAGATCATCAGAATGAAAGAGAACAATGGCCTCGATGGGATCGGAGGTGCTGGCGGTAACCCGAAGCTCACGAATGGCGTCCTCAATGCGTTGGTTCGAAGGGACAAAGGCATCAAGAATTTCAAGCGCCAGAGGCTTCTGATCTTCAACAATCAACATCCGTACGTAGGAAACGACAACAACAAATTCCTGTGGTTCACGCTCGTAAATTGCCCTCATCTCACGAAGCGACCCATCGCGGTCCCCGTCGTCGTAACGCTGTAAGAGTTCTTGAACCTCAGTCGCCAATGGCGAGGTTCTGACCTTCCCCTCGAGGGCATCTTGAGCCAACTGAACCGCGTTCGCAGATGCCTCGAAATTAATCTCGGCATCCATCATGGACTGTCCAAGCGAGAGAACCTGTTCCCAATCACGTTTCAGCACCAATATTTGCAATTTGTTTTGCAACAACGTTGGTTCGTTTGGCACAGACTCGAGAGCTTGATCCAACTGACTGAGGGCCAGTCCCAACTGGTTCAGTTCGCGGTTGACCTGTACCGAATACAACAGCAGGCGTACATCAGTAGGTTGGCCAGAAAGGCTCTTCCTCCGCAGAATATCGTCCAGAAGTGTGGCGGCAGTACGAAGGCTGCGATTGCTACCTTCAGCGTAAGCCCGCTTCGCTTGCATTTCGAGCAAGACAAGGTTGCCCTCAGGCTCTGGAACCAAAGCGAGAGCTTCCTCGTACAGATCATCGATGCTTGCGAGAACGCTTGCTCTTTCAAGTTGTCCCCTCACCAGTTGGTCCATAATCAGGCCAGTATGAATGCCATACATGGTCAATTTGAGATCATCAAAACTTCCCGCAAACAGTCCGACTTCTGGACGAGANCTCTGGGTGAAGTCTTTGGCCAATTCAAGGGCGAGCGCTCGCTGATCATCTTCTGAACTTTGGCTGAGCAGTTGAATGCGACGATGCTCAACCACATAGTCGGCATAAGAGGTTGTTTGCAGCTGGCTCAAAGCAACCGCGGACTGNGTGAACAAATCAGGNTCGCCCATNCTGGCCAATGCATCTANGCAGTCNTTGACATCAAAAAGCTCAAGCATGCGGGGAATTTCGCTCAACGCCAAGTCTCGAAGGGGCCCGTCTTCTATCTTCAATTCAGGGAGAACTTCCAGTACTCGTTCGTTGTTCAAAGCATGGGCGGCTTCGAGTCGGCCAATCACCCACAGTGCTCTTGCGTGACCGACCGAATCGTTGGGGATTGGTCGCACAAACTCATCGCCTACCAACGCCCGGGCGTCACTTAGATATGGTTGTTCAGATCCAGGGGCTGGAACTTCGAGACTGGAGCTTTTGTCAAACAGGTTTCGAAGCGTTTGCCCGTATTCCGTGATGAGACTCCGGTCGTTGTCCAGAATGGCTTCTTCCAAACGAATGCTGTACCCACGGAGAGCAATCCCATAGTCAATGGCTTTCGGGTCATCATCCAGTCGATTTTGCAAAAGCTCAAAGGCTTCATCACGATCGCGGTCGCGGAGTTCATTCCAGCGAATCTTGTTCAAACGACTCGCTGCGATCCAACGTTCCGAGAATGACTCGTTCTCCAGACTCCGAATACCGGCGGCATCGGCGGTGTCCTCCACCATCTCCATCAGCGAGGCAGAACGAATATCCATCGCATCGGCATACACAGTTCGCACCAAGACTCGAGAACGCTCTGGCAGGTCGGGATGGTTTTCAGCCCCCCACTTCAGGGAACCCAACCAAGCGTTGTAGAACTCGTTTGCTTCCACCGTAGAGTTGGGAGAAGTCAAAAGAATAACCCGTTGTAGGGATGTCAAGTACTCAAGGTCCCGAGGCTCTTTCCCCAAGGCTCGGCCATAATTTCGGCGGGCCTCACGGAACTTTTCCGCCTGTTCAAACTCGACAGCCTTGGCATAAATCGACGAGGCGCTGCGAAGCACCAAAAAGTAATACGCACCACCCAGACCACCAACCAACGCCATGCCAACAATCGAAAGAATCAACAGCAATTTGATGTTGAGGGCACCGGCTCGATGAAGAGAAGAGTTGTGTCGCATCAGGAAGACTCCAAGGCAGCGGAAAGTGATCGCCAATCAGGCAAACTCCGCATGAGATAAGGCATAAGAAGTTCGAGAAACTCTCGACTGGCATCAACAAATTCAGAACGATCTTGTCGACGCTTCAATTGTGTCACCAGCTGGACCTTGCAGTAGTAGGCCATCTTTTGAGATGGATCAAACGCAAGCCGTTTCACTGATTCTGGGGTCGCGGCAAACTTTCCATTCGCTACAAAGAAGTAGCCACCCCACAGCACTGTTCCTGGTTGATCTGAACGGATGAAACTGCTGGTCCGCAGAGACAAATCATCGGTAGGTATGAAGACATCTGCAACCCGTCCCGTCAGGGGGTCTTCGATACCTACCTCGAACCAAAAATCGTCAATTTTGTTCCAAGTTGGCTGCTTGATGTTGAGTGGCAAGTTTTCTGGCAATTGCTCCAGGTCGAACCCACCGGTCGCCACCAAACAGCGATCTGGGACGTGTGGCACTGCATCAATCATTCCGGTGTAGTACGCCAAATGGAGTTGCAGAAAACGACCATCTGTGTGTTCATAAGACCGAGTAAGGAACTGATCGGTGCCGAGTTCTTCGATAAATTCTTCCGACAATCTTTGATCATCCCCAACCGCTTCCCATTGACCGAGAATCCGGGGGACATCAGCAAGGCCACGTCGAATGGCCACGGGCTCTTTCTTAAGGTGAATGTTCAATGCGTCCATGGCGAAGCTCATGCCAACTCGTGAAACCACCACCAGTCCCACAACAACCAACATCGCACGTCGTTGCGATTGATGAAGCCTGATGCCAAGACTCATGATGCAGCCCCTGAACTCAATGCATCATTGGATGGATCTATCACCAAACGCTTCAATATCTCGGCCACCCCTAGGAACAACAACCAAGCGGGAACCAAAAGGAACACTCCAACCATCGTGTGTACTTCACCCGTTCCGAGATCAGGATCAATCAGACTTAACAGGCCAAGCACCAAAACACGAACGATGTTGACCACCAAGGCCACGGGAAAAGCAGATCCAATCAAGAGGATTCTCTGCCACCATCGTTGGAAGGAGACAAAGGCCATGGTGGTACCGATGGCCAAAAATGCCATCAACATTCGCATGCCACTGCATGCTTCAGCCACATTCAAAGGAATGATTGTGGATGACATGTCGTCACCCATGACATAGATCCGAATGACATTCCCTTCAAGCTCAGCATCGAGCGTGCCCAAGACCAGCAGCATATGAGCGCCAAATGCAGTAATAGATTGCATGGGGTGGGTGACATAGGCCATCAATCGGTCGGAAATGGTTTGCCCAAAGATCAGCAAGAAAATCATTGGGAAGATCAGATGCCGAATGGAGGCCGGGCCCAACAACAACATCCCCACCCCACCCAAACTGCACACGGCGGCGAAGCCACGAAGATTGTGGTGGTGCAAGACCGAGGGGCCAAAAATACACACGGCATACCACATCAATCCGAGTGCCAATGGCAAAAGCCCCCACCAGCAAATTCGAGCTCCGGCGGACTCGATCTGT
>JAKVCA010000080.1 GCA_022448315.1 Pirellulaceae bacterium
CCCCAAGGCGCAGCTCTGCTTCGACGAAATCCTTCAGTGCAAAATCAACTGGGCCATCATGCGCGAGTACGGCCGTCGGATCGCCCGACCCAATCCGACTGCCTTTGAGATGTTGCTGGGACGGATCGGGTGTGTCGTGGAGCGTCCCGAAGAGACTGGTTGTTACTCGATCTCGTTTGGGTACAAGGGTGAGCAAAACATCCGGGCGAACGTGAACGGAGCGGACGGGAACGCGGTCGACTATATAATGTACACGGGTCCCCTCCAGCCCAACACCGGAAGTCCGTTCCAGCCCTACCGAGTGATCACCCCGCAGGGGCTCGCCGTGGGGGGGCCCATCGGTGCGCAGAACAAGCCCAACCCCATGCCCAACCGAGCCGGGAACATCCGACTTCTCGACCCCTACAACGACATCATTGCGGTTAACGTGAATGACGATCAAATTTTCACGGATGTAGCCCTTCTTGGTGGTGTCGAGATCCTGGACCTCTCCATGCGCTTGCAGTTGATGATGGGCTTCCTCACGGCGGACACCCCCGAAGCGACAAAAGCGCAGCAGACCAAAACCGTAGGGAGAATGCAACTCAGGGACTACCCCCACCCCATCTTTGTGTTCAACACCGGGGTGTGGACCATCACCGCTCCCCTGCAACCCAATCTCTCCCCGCCGAGCATGATGTACCTCCAACTGACGGTTCCGGGGACCCGCTCGAAGATCCTGGGCCAGAGCGACGAGCGTGGAGGGTGGGCCATCCCGACCCCCTCGAACCAATTCGTTTCGACCTACATCAACTATCCCCTGGGTCCGCACACCTACCACCGCCGGATGGTCCGGAAAAAGCCCGTAGTTAGATCCAACCTGACCTTCAATTTCCACATGCGCCAACGAGGATTGGGAGCCAACCGAAACGGAAACGGCTACAACATGGACCCCTTCCCGGTGGGTTACTCCGCTAATGCAGTTGGAGTTGTGACGAGGATGTGGCCCAAACCCTTTGCACAAGCAAATGCACCTCCTGTGTACGGGTGGGCGGGAGGTGCAGCAATGCCCGCGGCGCTCCTTGCGGACTCTGTGGTGGCCAACACGAACGACGTCCCGAACATGCGCAACTGGAACGTCGACAACAACGCCATGCCGTATAGCCCCCTGATTGGGTTCGGCGAGGAGACCTCAAACAAAAAACCGATGAAGCGGCTCTCGGGTTACTACGGGGGGACTACAAATTCTATGACTGGGGTGAACAGTGGGTTTGGGTGCTCGAAAACTCGAAACAACCCCTTCTTCACCGTTTCCCTGATCGAGCCCAACTTCATCTTCACCACCACGGAGAACACGACGATGCAGACCTTCGACATGCGGCTGATGTGGGGAGACACCTCGGAGACCGTCGATGGGTTGTCGGGTTACCCCTGCCAGTTCTCCATTATCGCGTCCCCCTGAGGGCAAAATTTTTTGGAGGGGATAAACAAATGGACAACTTTTGGGAGGACCTCGCACTCAACCTGTTAGAGAAAAACCTCAACGGCCACTCGCTGAACTCGGCTGCGCTCCAGGACCTTTTCAAGGAGCGCCCGGACATCCTCGAGGATCTGGATATCATGGACGACGGCGAGCAGGTGGAGGACATCGACAAGGCCCTCTACGGTGGTCGGCCGCAGATCATCGAGATCCGGGAGGCGAAGCCCACCGAGATTTACCACTGCAAGGCGTGCAACCGGTCCTTCAAACGGGGGGACAACTTCCGACGCCACCTGGAGTCAAGACTGCACGCAAAAAGACAGCGCGCCATGGAGCTCGCGATGAGGGAGAAGGCCGCGCCCGAAGAGGAGAAAAAAGAAACGGATCTAAAGACAAAAGTCGTCACTAATGAAAACTAATATGACCTGTGAACACATCTGTGAAAAAGCGTTCGCTTTGTCAAAGGAGACCGGTTTCGTGGTGATCCCGACGCGATGTAAGGCCCCCCTCGTGAGCGGCTGGCAGGGACTGGAGAAAACCTACGACGGCCACAAGTGGGGTGACGCGACAGGTTATGGTATCTAGACCGGGAAGCGCAGCGGGGTCACGGTGATCGACATCGACTTGCCCTCCCGGGAGTGGTTCGACAAGTTCTGGGCGCAGAGCGGGCTGCAACCGACGACCACGGTGGAGACCCCCAGCGGTGGACTGCATCTCTACTACAAGTACGACAAACGGCTGAAGCAGACCCAGGGGTTTGGGAAGATCGACATCGACATCCGTAACGACGGGGGCCAGGTGGTGGGGCCGGGGTCCCCCTACGACACCAAGAAAAAGGACAAGGCGCACTTCAACGGGAAATTGTACAAGCTCACCGTGGGGTTCGACCAGATGCGCGAGCTGGACCCCATCTGGTTGGAGTTCCAGGAGCACGGGATTGACCAGAAGACCTTCAAGCCCCTCGCCCCCAAGTGCGTCTTCGACAAGCCCAAGCGGAAGCGCAAAGCCGTCGCCGCCAAGACTGAGGGAGCCGGAGGGCGGTTCATGGATCTCATGATGGTCTACGCGAAAGAGTGCGGTCATGGGTACAAGGCGTGGCGCGAGGGGGTGTGGTCCTGGACTGCATTCTGTGACGAGGTGGGGCTCGACGCGCTGGAGTGGGCGGACAAGTGGTCTCAGCGAATTGAGGGGTACGACGGGAAGAAATCGGTGGAGGACAAAATCCGAGAGTACCGCGAGAAGGCGACGAACGAGTACGGCGAGGGGTTCATCATGAACAAGATCCCCGGGAAGATGAGGGGGACCGTGGGGAGCACCTACCGCCGACTCCAACCGCCCAAGTGCGTTTTCTTCGACGACATCCACACCATGTATTAGAACGCGGAGGAGTTCTACCAGGGGTACCCAGTACTCCAAATCTCAACGGTGGAGGATTGGCTCCGAGGGTGTCTCGTCATCGTGTTCCGCAACGGCGTCGGGATGTACTACCTGCGCAAGCGGATGGGCGAGAATTTCCATTGGGTGCTCGGGGAGGGGAAGGGGACCCCCTTCGACCAATTGAAGTTTCCCTTCTTCATCAAGCAGCTTACCACGGACGCCAACGGGAATGACGTCACGATGTACACGCGCAACTCTCTCAGCCAGGTGCTCTCCAGCCGGTGCGAGAACCTCATCCCGTGGTTCAACGACGCCGAGTACGTCCCCCACTCCGGCGACTACAGCCCTCCCCCCCACATCTTTAATGCGTTCACGGGCTACCGCGCCAAGGTGCTCCCCGAGGAGGAGTGCAAGTCGTGCGAGGGGTTCGAGATGATCCAGAACCACTGGCTCGAGACGATGTGCGACGGGGACGAGAACTACTACGAGTACCTCATGAACTGGCAGGCGGCCCTTCTGAAGCGCAAGGAGAAGTTGCGCACGATGATCGTGATGACGGGCCCCCAGGGGAACGGGAAAAACGCGATGTGGGAGACGTTCCTCGCGCACAAAATCCTGGGGAAGCACAACAGCCACACCTGGCAGAGCCTGGAGAAGTTTTTCCAGCGGTTCAACTACGCGCGGATGAACAAGCGGTTGCACATCTTCAACGAGGTCACCTCCGCGTTGAAGCGCCAGAATGCGGACGCCATGAAGACGGTGATCGACGGCCACTTCACCCTGGAGCGAAAACACAAGACCCCCATCTCCGCCTACGACTCCGCCGGGTGCGTCGTGATGAGCAACAACGAGGTCCCGGTGAAGGTGGAAAACGGCGACCGGAGGTACGCGGTGATCGCGACGTCCCAGAAGTGGGCCCACGGCCAGCCGGGTCAGATCGAGTACATGAAGAGGCTCCACGCGGCCATCAACGACGAGCACGTGCAGAACCTTTACATCTCCTTCCTGATGCGGCGCGACATTTCGGGGTGGAGGGAGGAGCGCATCCCCTCGACGAAGGCGCGTGAGGAGATGCAGATGGCCACCTTCGAGTTCCGCATCCTGGAGTTCTTCCAGGGCGTCGTGATGTACCCCGACGAGAAGTACGCGAGGAACTGGTACAGGCCCAACGTCAGACCCCACGCGGGGAAGAAGGCGGCGTGGTTCAGCTGGGACCGCGTCCTGGAGGCGTACCAGAAATTCCGGGGGTACAACGAACGGGACGCGGAGAAGGACCTGAAGCGGGTCACGGAGCGTATCCACCCCAAGGGGGAGCGAAAGACTGCAAAGCTCGTCGTGATGCGCCAGAAGAAGCCACGTGACCTCTACTCGGACACTAAGTCCAACAAGATCCGGTGCATTCTGATCGACGCGGAGGAAGTGCGCAACCTGACGCGGTTTATGTTGAAGCAACCCGAGTGGGATTACCAAGACATCGCCACAACGCCCATGGAAGACCAGTCGAAGCCCAGATGTGCATTTCTCTGAAAAAGTCCCCGAATCCACTCCCCCCAGGACGTTTCAGTTTTTTATACTTTCTTTTATTTCTCTCTTCTTTTTTTTTTTTAAGAAGTGAAAGAAAAGAGGATATAAGAAAAAGAAGAAAAGGTGCTCGAGCCCACAGTGTCATTTTTCAAAAATCAAAAATCCCTGCACACGGAAAAAAACAGTGGGATTTATTGTGTGACACATGCAAACACACACACCCGCCCATCTTCAACCTTTCTGACTTCGAAGCCGGCGCATCGGCGCAACCTAAGATGAATTCCGTCCGATGTTTCGACAAAATCGCAGTGACAGTACTCTTCTATGATCCCGATCAGGTCGTTTGGGAGGACCAACATGTTTACGATCACGTAGTAAAAAAAATCAAACGCCTGGGTGACCCGCCAACTTTGTAAGAAAAAAAAGATTGACACCGTAAAATTTTCCGGATGACTCCGTTGGTTTTTCCGGCCGACGCAGAGGGTTTACGTGCACTCTCCAAATGAAAGTTGTCACCCAAAACAGTGCGAAAGGAGAAGGGAACTTTTAGTTCGAGTGTCCATGTATTCCCCGCCGACACCGTAATGAGTCCGGAAGCGCAATTTGGCTCCACCTCGACTCTGACGTCGGGGCGGGATTCCTCCTCTCATGGTAGGCTTCCGGGTATATGGGTCGTTGAGCCGTGGTTTACCCCACGAGTTTTGTTGATTTGAGGGTTGAAATCTGACTTGACGTGCAACTGTTGGTTGTTTCTGATATTGAGGGTGTCCGGCAACTGGTCTTTGAGGTTGATTTTGGTACTGGACCGGTCTTGGGTGTTGTTTCTGAGGTTCACTCTGCATTGACAGGTCATTCATGGCTTTATCAAGCAATTCTTCTTCCGTTTCATCCGAATAACTTTCCTCCATTTCGTCCACTTTTTCTTCGACCTTAGGGGGAGGGGGTTGGACCTTGGGTTGAGACTTTTTTCTACGTCGAATCGTGAAGTTGGGCATTTGGTATACAAAACGAAAGTTTTAGAGGAGGGCTGAACACAGACAATTCACTAAAAGAGTCACAAAATCCTCATGTTTTTGAAAAAGTTTAAATGAGGCTGATATGGGCCGAAATTGTGCCGAAAACGGGTGCAAAATCCGCAAAATCAGCATGTTTGGAGGTCTGCAGTGGTGTTTTCCTGGTTTTAGCTCTCGCTCGTGCTCGGTGCTCCGAGTATACTCCGTCATGGCTTGAGATTAACACCACCTTGACATATAATGCTTTGTGTTATAATTAATTATAACACAAAGCATAAACGCGCAGCGCATAGACGGTTGGGTCGTCGGCTGGGAGGACTAGACTCTGCTACCAAGTCCATGTCACCACTTTGCATCATCAACCTTAGAAGG
>JAKVCA010000081.1 GCA_022448315.1 Pirellulaceae bacterium
AATTATTTAATTCTAAGCTTTTATATGTCGTTCAAAAACATTTTTATCTCTATTAAGAAATTACGCGTCCAACAGGGGTTACAGGGGTCATCAGGTCAGAGGTCAGGTGACCTTGACAACACTGGCGTAACGCAAATTTCGGCGCCCCCCCGCAAGATGCTCTTTGGCGCCCCCCCTCCTCCCTTCGTGAACCAAAAAAATGTACCCCCCCCCTTGCGAAAACTCATTAGTTTTGTTAAACAATTTATTCTCACCTGGTCCAAATCAAGGATTTAAATCATTGATTTTTTTAAATAACCAAAACTGCAATTCACAGAAGTATGCATTTAGTCAATCAGGGCCGGTTTGAGCTGTTAGGGAGCCCGGGGCCCACCCACAGTCTTAGCCCTAGTCAGTGAATACCTTGACACCTCTCGGGTGGACACTGACTATACCACCTCATGCCTAAAAGAGAAAGGCATACCCAGGGGAGCTGGAAGGAAGTCCAACTTGCGTGGGCCTACCCGTCGCATCTCCAACCAGCTCCTCACTGGGACAATCTCCCTTAGCACTTTGACTTCGACACTGCAGAGGAGGGATGAGCTAATATGGACATGTCCGCAGTGCTATGACTCCAACTCATCAACCAAGTACCCAAGTACCGGGGCCCAAGTCTTTTGTGGGAAACTCTAATTTCGAGTCCAACAAAAATTGGCACCCGCCTACGCCAAAATCGTGAAAACTTATGATTTACGCGCGAAGCGCGCCCGAAAAATTTCGATTTTTAGATGAATCTTTTACAGTCATAGTGATTTTTACGTCATTTTATTCTAGAAGCCCCCCACCAGCGGCCGCCGATGGGGGGGGGGCATGGTGGGGGGCCCAGGGTATGTATTAAAAAATCACGCAATAGGACTTAGAAAATGCGTCCATTTATTCTCATATTATAATAATCCACATTAAGATTGAAGTGCATGTCTTAGATGATTTATATGTTGTTTTCGGTTATAACTTTGGAAGACCGCATTAAATTATTTTAATTAATTAAAGAAGTGCATGTAAATATTCACTCACCACCTTGACGCGTTGATAACCATAAAAGACAACCAGTGCAGAATAAATATATCACTATCATGATTAAAAGAAGCGTCTTTTTTCGAAGGCACTATAAAATAAGTAAGATTCCTATGAATTAAATGCACGCACTTTGGAACAGCTCAATGATATGATATTAGTTTTTCAAAATGTATTTTCATGTAGAATATTGGTAAAACTTCTGTATATTCGATACATTAGCACTCCTTATGACACTCAAGAGCGCCAGAACAAGGGGGAAGGAGGCCAGTTGTGCCCCTAAGAGTTGACAAACGTTAGGATTTTCTTACACAAATTTAGACTCAAAATACCTCAAAAGGCTCCTTGAGGGCGCGCCCTCGATAAGCAAAGGCGCCCTTAGAACGCCCCCAAACACTTTGAAGGCGCCCTACGGGCGACTCCTAAATCCAGCTTGGCACCCTAGGGGCGCCATTTAAACCCCCGGGGGGCGGGGGGGGGGGGGGGGGGGGGGGGGGGGGTCCCTGGGGGGTGTTGTCGACAATTGTCTTCTTCTCTTCCTCGCTGCAGGCGCCGAGGACAAGAACGGCGGCACTCGCCAAGATGAGCGGAAGACGGAACGCCTTAACTCGCTGGCTCAGAGGACGTCTCTGCTTGGACAGGAGCTGACTTTGGTTTGTCTGGTGTGTCATGTGCTTGGACCTTTACTGAGCGGTCAGTTCGTCGGAAGAGCCCGCGAAGGACAGTGCCGGGAGCCAGTTCATGGAACTCGATGGATACCTCGGGTGTCGAGGTCAGCTCCTCAGCCATGGATTCACAGGATTGTTGCCATCGTACCGGGCTGGTGAGCTGCTGTACCAGCCTTGATTTGATGAGTTCGAGATCTTCAGGGTCGTGGGGGCGCCCTGTGACGTTGCTCCAGACGGTGACCTGGGGTGTTTCCAGCTCGATTCCTGCCAGAGCATTCGCAAGCCCCTCGGCTGCCGGTTCCATCAAGGGGCTGTGAAAAGCGCCTGCGACCGAGAGTTCCGTGGCTTTCAGGTTCATTTTGGCAGCGGTTTCAAGGCTGCGGGTGCAGGCCCCCTTGGCACCGGAGATAACGACCTGACCTGGTGCATTGAAGTTGGCAGGGACCAGGACTTCGCCCCGAGCGGATTCATCACATACTTCTTGGGCCTGTTGTTCATCTGCGCCAATCAGTGCCACCATCGATCCGTCGGTTTGCTCGGCGGCGGCTTGCATCAACCGTCCTCGAAGTGCAACCAAACGGAGCCCATCAATGAAACCGATCGCACCAGAGAGGTGGAGCGCAGTCCACTCACCAAGTGAGAGGCCGGATGCTGCGGCGATGTCTATTGACCCATGTTCTTCAAGGAGTCCTTGGTATGCCGCAATGGCACAGGTGTAGAGCGCAGGTTGGGAAACATCAGTTCGGTTGAGTTGTTGCTCAGGACCGTTGAAGCAGAGCTCACTCAGCCGTGCATCCGCTCCGTCAACTTGGAGTGAAACGGTCTCATCTGCTGCAGCAAAGGTTTGTGCAGCAGTTGGGTGCGCGTCGAACCAGGCTTTACCCATGCCAACTGATTGGGCGCCTTGTCCGGGGCAAAGAAATACAGTCCGAGCATCATTCACAGTAGAAAAGTCCTTCTCATTGATCGGGGGACAAGCATGTGAGGATAGCAGCGGGAGGGGCAACTCCTCTACTGTCGGGGGTGTTGAGGTGCCCTCAGACGCGCCAGAGCGAGCTCGCCCAGGTCATGCCGCCTCCAAAAGCGACCATCAGGACAATCTCGCCTTCGCGGATTCGCCCTGCCTGGTTGAGTTCGTCAAGGCAGAGGCCAATCGATCCAGACGAGCTGTTGCCGACGCGATCAATGTTCACGTAGACGCGGTCTTTCTCAAGGCCAAGTCGTTCCCGCGCGCTTTCAATGATGCGCAGATTTGATTGGTGGCAGATCAACTGAGACACATCATCAATGCTGATATTGGCCTCTTGCAGGGTGGTTTCAATCACTGACAGGAACTTCTTCACAGCAAACTTGAACACCTCGCGTCCATTCATCCGGAGGCAACCCAGTCTGATTGGTGTTTCTTTATCTGATTCCGGAACATCGATTTCCCGCCGTGGCATGTAGAGACATTCCCACCCGCGGCCATCTGCTCCGAGGTTTTGGTAGATGCAGCCGCGTTCGGGATTTTCATCACGTGTGATGATTGCAGCACCTGCAGCATCTCCAAAGAGGATGGAAACACTGCGTTCGGAATAGTCCATGACGGTAGACATAGCATCGGCGCCGATGACAGCGATTGTCTTGTGCCGGCCTTGGCGAATCAGCGTGTCCGCAATGTTGATTCCGTAGACATACCCACTACACGCAGCCGCTAAATCGAAGGCGGCTGCGTTAAAAGCACCTACGCGTGCTTGCGCACGACAGGCTGCTGATGGGCATGTCATCTCTTGTGTGCAGGTTGCACAGATAATTAAGTCAATTTCGAGTGGATCAATCCCTGTATTTGCGACAGCGTTTTCCAGCGCATCACAGGCGAGACTGATCGTGCCTGCACCAGTCGATTGATCAACGACCCGTCGCGTTCGGATGCCGGTACGTTGTCTGATCCACTCATCAGATGTATCGAGGATTTGCTCAAGATCTTGGTTTGATAGGACTTTTTCGGGTGTCGCCGATCCAGTTCCCAAGATTCTTGTTCCGTGGCCCTCGGGGGGCATTGTCATGCAGCGACCTCTTCCTGCGCGCGCAAGCGCTTCACAATCGTCTCGTTCAGTCCAATGCTGACGAGATTGCGTGCGCGCAGGATAGCGTTCTTGATCGTGCGTGCTTTGCTGGAGCCATGGCTAATCAGGCAATAGCCATTGGCGCCCATCAGAGGGGCACCGCCGTACTCGTGGTAGTCGTACTTGTCGTAGAACCCCTTGAGGACTGGCTTCACCCGTGTGAGGAGCTCTCGATCGATTCCTTCAATTTCGGAGACGAGGCCCTTGATGATGCTCGTTGAGAGCCCCTCCGCGAGCTTCAGCATGACATTTCCGAGGACGCCATCGGTGACAATGACGTCAGCGCCGCCACTAAAGGCAGCACGGCCCTCGATGTACCCAGTGAAATCGATGTTCGGGGTCGCGCGAAGCAAATCGCGGGCACTCTTCATTTCCGCAGTGCCCTTTTGTTCCTCGCCGCCTACGTTCATCAGGGCTACACGGGGCGACTTAATCCCCAGCACTTGCTCTGCGTAGATTGAACCCATCACGCCATATTGCGCCAGGTGGTGCGGTTTTGGTTCGATGTTGGCACCGACATCCACCAGGATGATTGGCCCGGCAAAGGTGGGCACGGTCACAACGATGCCAGGACGCAAGACGCCCCGGAGTCGTCGCATGTACATCGCGCAGGCACTGACCATGGCACCGGTGTTTCCGGCAGAAACCCAGGCATCCAGTCGCTCTGCTGGGGTTGCTTTGGGTGAGGCCATATGTGCCAACCGAACAATCGAAGAATCGCGTTTGCTGCGGACGGCCTCCACGGGGGAGTCGTCCATGGCAATCACTTCCGGCGTATCGATGATCTCAACCCGCTTATCGAGGGCGTTGTGCTCACGAAGGAGTGACTCAACCTGGCTCTTGGGACCTGCGGCTACAAGTTGGTCGTCATCCTGGAGGTGCTCCAGAACTTCGGCGCATCCTTTGGCGATTTCTTCGGGTGCGTTATCGCCACCCATGACATCGACGCCAAGGCGCATGTGTCAAGATTCCGGTCGAATGGCCTTCACCTGCAGTCCGGGTCGGACATAGCCACAGGCGCGACAGGCGGTGTGCGGACGTTTTGTGCCACCACAGTTGGGACACAGCACCGTTTTCGTCTTGCTGACAGCATCGTGTGCACGCCGTCTTCGGGTTCGACCAGGGGAATGTCGAAATGCTGGAACTGGCATGGCCGATTTGCTCTCTTGGCTGGCAGGTTGGTCGCGGCGTCGGCCCTCGTTGGGCATTGCTCCACCGCTGTTGGATCGTCAAAAGTACGCATACAGGCGCGGAGTGTCAAGGAATCGAGTCTTGGCGGGTAGACTTCTCGGGTGCTCTTTGACCAGGAACCATCAGAATCAGGGTTTGATCGCGAAGAAATTCTCGCCGCGGTCGGTGCGGCAGCTCAGTTCGAGCTGGCTGCAGAGGCATTGAGCCTCGATGGGCAGGGGGAGCTTCCGGCGGTTGCACTCTTTACAGACGGTGGTTCCAGCCCCAACCCAGGGCCCGGTGGCTGGGCATTTATCTTGCGCCTTGGCGTGGGTACAGATGAGCAGGAGGTTGAAGGTGCGGGAGCTGTTCCGGCAACGACCAATAATCGCATGGAACTGACGGCGGTAATCCGTGGTTTGCTCCATTTGGATCGTCCGTGTGCGGTGCAGTTGATTGCGGACAGCGAATACGTTGTAAAAGGACTCACCGAGTGGTTAGCTGGTTGGAAGAAGCGTGGCTGGAAAAATGCCAAGAAAAAACCAGTCTTGAATGATGATCTTTGGCGAATTCTTGACCGACTCGCTGCCTACCACCAGATCCGGGCTGAATGGACCAAGGGCCACGCTGGGCACCCTGAAAATGAGCGTTGTGATGAACTGGTGGGGCGTGTTCGGGCAGAACTTAAGGATTGGCCGGGCTGAAACCAGCCCTCTGGCCTT
>JAKVCA010000082.1 GCA_022448315.1 Pirellulaceae bacterium
AATTGTCGCTACAACCGAAAATCGGCCCGGGTCGTCATGGTGACATGTGATCTGGGGCAGACTTGGACCGAGCACCCCACTTCGCAAAAGACGCTCATTGAACCGCGGGCGTGCATGGCCAGCTTGATCAACGTGGATCGCGAACTGAGGCATCAGGGGAAGGGCAGGCTCCTGTTCTCCAACCCTGACAGTCTCAGCGGTCGGCAACGAATGATGATCAAGGCCTCCTTGGACCTCGGGGTTTCCTGGCCCAAACCGCACTGCTTGTTGTTGGACGAAGGGCGAAGCGCGGGGTATTCCTGCATGTCCATGATTGACAACGAGACCGTGGGCATCCTTTACGAGGGGAGTCAGGCCCACATGACCTTTCAGCGGATCAAGCTATCGAGCATCATTCATGCTCAGCCCGACTAGTCGCCTTTTAAGGTCGGCAAGTTTTCTGTCGCTCTGTTTCAGGTTATTCTGCGGTCACCTCTATAGCGATGGCCTTACTCCAGATACCTTGATTTCAGGCTCATGTTTCAAAATCCGAGTCCCCGCCGTTGTCACCGAAAGAAAGTCGGGGACGACGGAAATCGTCGAGACTCGAATCTGTCAGTTGGTCTAAAGTGCCTTCGGGGTTTTCCATGTGCTTGAAAGAAATTTGAAGTCGTAATGCTCATGTACATTTGGATTCGATCTCAACGGTTTCTGGTTTTCATTGCGGTCCTTGTCGCAGCCGAAGTCGCGTTGGCGCACACGCCTCGCGTCAATGACAAAGCCGATCATATGTTTCTGTTACTTGCCGGCGGCCAACTTTACGAGGTTCTTCAGACGGGCCAGCGTGACGCGGCTCAGATTCGAACCCGCTTGGCGGAGGCCGGACTCTCTGGAGAGGTGTTGCGGAAAGGACTTTTCAGCTTTGAACCGACGCGTTTGGCCCATCGTTTGTCGGCCCAGAAGACATGGCTGTTCTCAGGGAAATTTGATACGGTCGTCAAGCTCCGATATGCCCAAGCACTGAGCGAGAAAATTGGATTGGAAGAGGAGCATCATGTCATCATGGCGTGTGATCACTACTCGGGAATCTTGCAACTGCCTCAACTCATTTTCCGGATGCGGGAGACATTGGCGGGCCAGCCATTTGAAATTCAAGAGTGAGTGGAGGTCGAGCACTACGCTATCCGGAAGACTCCGTTTAGTGTAGTCTACCGTCCTGATGTACTTGAGTATCGTAAAAACACCTACGGTAACGCGATGCGGAACAGCGAGTCGTGGATACGATACGCAGCAGCATTTACCTCAAGGAGTCTCCAGTGAACGATAACCCTTACAGTTCGCCGCCGCCCCAGCAATCCCAAACGCAAGTTCAGGCTCCTCATGAGTTGCCACAAGGGATGGCAGTGACTGCGATGATCTGTGGGATCCTTTCGCTTACGATGTGCGGCTGCTTCACCGGCATTCCCGCAGTCATTTGCGGGAGAATCGCGATGAAGCAGGCTGACCGTGGCGAAGCGGGAGGCAAAGGAATGGCCTTTGCGGGGTTGATCATGGGAATCGTCGCCCTCGTCATGATGGCTCTGGGTATTCTTTTTTACGTTCTCCTTTTCGGCTTCGTAGTGGCGGCGGAGACCATGTAGGGCGATAGCCGTTACTCAAATGTTTAGTGGCTCACCGTTTGAAATTTTTGAGTCTCTCACCGGAACCGATGTTTCGCCTGGCGACTTCCGTGGTCATCGTGCCCATGTTGAATCGGTGACTTGTTGATCCGGATTCCAAAATTCGGTTTACAACCGGCGGGAATGGGAGCGTCATTGCGACTCCCCCATTCCCTTCCCAAGAGCAAGTCAGGCAGCGATAATAAGATTCGTTGTCAATTTGAGTCTCCGCCGCTATTGGCCGGTCCGTTAATTGGGACCAAATCAGGGTCCTTCTTCTCCCTCCGCGGAACCCTGCCGCCAACTCCCACTGATTCCCCTTCGGAAGCCGTTGCTACTGGAACGAGGGCAATTTTCAAGATGTGCCAGCCACGATTCAAAACCAAGGTGATGACCCCCAACCTCGCACTGTTTCTTCACGCTTCGGTTGCCGTATTTTTTTGCTTTTTGTGCCCGGTCTCGGGGCAAGAATCCCCGGCGTTGACGTCACTGCAACAAGCAGGAAAAGTGATCTACCAGAAAACCTGTGTGGCTTGCCATGGTGAGCAGGGAGAGGGGACCGATGAGCATTACTCGGAACCGCTCGTGGGGGATGCCACCTTGGGCGAATTGAGTGAAGTGATCGCAGCGACCATGCCAGAGGAATCCCCTAAGTCGTGCGTGGGTGAAGACGCGGAAGCGGTGGCCGCCTACATTCACTTTGCGTTTTACAGTGAAGCGGCCCGGGTGAGGAACCGCCCCCCCACGCTGGCGTTGGCTCGCTTAACCGCAGCCCAGTTGCGGCAAAGTGCGGCAGATCTTTACGCACATTTTGAGAATGTTCCCACACTAAAAACCGAGCGTGGGTGTCAGGGGCAGTACTACACGGGAGGTGGACGGAAGGCGGAAAACCGGAAGATCGATCGTGTGGACCCGGTGATTGATTTTGACTGGGGCAAAGAGCCACCGGGCGAAGGGATCGACGCCGAGGATTTTCAGATTATCTGGACGGGTGGCATCCTCGCGGATGAAACCGGCGACTACGAAATTGTTGTCGACTCGACGTGCTCGCTCGTGATGGACTTCGGGGGCAGGGGCCGGCGGTTGATTGACAATCATGTCCAGTCCGGTGACAAGTCTCAGTTCCGAGAGATCGTGCGATTGACGGCAGGGCGAGTCTATCCGTTTCAGATCGAATTCCGCCAACGAAAACGGAAAACGGAACAACCACCCGCCAGAATGAAATTATCGTGGGTGCCTCCTGGTGGTGCGGAGCAAGTGATTCCAACCCGCTATCTGGTTCCGGAATCGGTGCCTTCAACTTACTCGCTCCAGACGACTTTGCCGCCCGACGATCGTAGTTATGGTTACGAACGTGGAATTGCAGTCAATCGCCAGTGGGACGACTCGACGACCGCGACGGCCATTGAAATGGCTCAAGTGGCGATCGACGAAATCTGGCCTAATTACCAGCGTCGACATAAAAACGATCCGAATGAGAATCGAGGACAACTGAGATCGTTTTTGACGGAGTGGGTCGAGGTGGCATTTCGCGGCACTTTGAGTGAAGAACTTCAGCGTGTTTACGTCGACAAGCAGGTGGATGCCACCGAAGATGATGCGGAAGCGATTAAGCGAGTGGTTTTGGTGAGTCTCAAAAGTCCTCGCTTCCTTTACCCACTCGCAGATCGCGACCGCCCGGTTTCCCAACGCGTTGGGAATCGGTTAACGCTGACCCTTTTTGATTCACTGCCAAGCGACCGTTGGCTGCTGGACCAGATCAAGAACAATCAGTTCGAGGATGAGGTAAAGATCCGGCGAGCGGCAGAACGACTGGTGGATGATTACAGGGTTCGTGGCAAAACGCTCGATTTTCTGCACCACTGGCTCAATCTTGGTCACTTCGGTGATCTTTCCAAAGACTCAGAGATGTATCCGGAATTTGATCGGGCCTTGATCGGCGACCTCAAGCAGTCACTGAATGCGTTTCTCGAGGACGTGGTTTGGGACGAATCGGGAGACTATCGCCAGTTATTTCTGGCGGATTGGGGGTATACCACGCCCCGAATTCGAGAGTTCTATGGGGAGGTTTGGAAACCCGCACAAGATGGGGAAGGTTTGCAGAGGACGGCCGCCGACCCGGACAATCGACGAGGGGTGCTAACCCACCCCTATCTGATGAGTGGGTTGGCTTATCACGACAGCAGCTCTCCCATTCATCGTGGCGTCTTTTTGATCCGATATATGCTTGGAAGGACAATACGGCCGCCAATGGACGCTTTTTCACCTCTGAGTCCGGATCTGCATCCCGAGATGACGACTCGGCAGCGGGTTGAATTTCAGACCGGTGACCAGGCGTGTGCCGTCTGTCATAACAAAATCAACCCGCTCGGATTCACCTTGGAGAATTTCGACGCGGTGGGCCGTTTTCGAACGGAGGATCGTGCGAAACCGGTTGATGCCAGTGGAACCTACACGACGCGTTTCGACGAAAAGGTTGAGTTGGATGGTCCGGAGACCTTGGCCCAGTTTCTGGCTGCGAGTCCGGATGCCCATCGAGCCTTTGTCAGTCGTGCCTTTCAGCATTTTGTGAAGCAACCCCCGGCGGCCTACGGGACAGAAACTTTGGATCAGCTCACTGAGAAGTTTGTTGCCAGCGGTTACAATATTCGAAGCCTGCTAGTCGAGATCGCCGTCATTGCGGCGACCGAGAATCACGCGATTATCGATCAGGAATCTTAAGATGACCCAAATGCAGTCACGTCGTAAGTTTTTGAAACAAGCCGGTATTTCTGCAGCGGCCGCCAATTTGATGATGAACCTGCCGAGTCTGGCAATGGCTGGCGAGACCGAAGCCGCAGCGAAGAAGCGTCTCGTGATTGTGTTTAGCCCCAATGGCGTGATTCCTAAACATTTCTGGCCTGAAAAGATGGGCCAAGACTTTGAACTGAAGCGGATCCTCGAGCCTCTGGCGGACTTCAAAAGCCAAACCATGACCATGCATGGGCTGTGCAACCGAATTCGTGGCGATGGCGACGGGCACATGCGAGGGATTGGTTGTCTGCTCACGGGAATTGAACTGTTCCCCGGCGATATTCAAGGGGGAAGTGATACCCCCGCTGGCTGGTCTCAAGGGACCTCAATCGACCAGCACATCAAAAACAATCTTCAATTGGGGGCCGATACCCAGACACGATTCGGTTCTCTGGAATTCGGTGTGATGGTGCCTGATCGTGCCGACACATGGACTCGAATGTCCTATGCAGGCCCCAACCAGCCCGTGGCTCCGATCGATAACCCGTACCAGATGTTCGACAAGATGTACGGTCAGACCAAGAATCGAGCGTTGCTTGCGAGTGTTCTGGATGATCTCTCCGATGATTTTCGTAAAGTGGAACAGTTGATCAGCGTTGAGGATCGACGACTGCTCAAAGATCACGTTGAAATGGTGCGTGAGGTCGAAAAGGAATTGCAACTGGAATTGGCCCAACAGGAAAAACAATCCGATGTCGGTCACGCGATTCCACAACTTCCCCCAAATGTTCGCGAAGAAAATGACAATATTCCCCAGATCACTCGAATGCAGATCGAGTTGCTCGTAAACGGGTTTGCGGCAGATTTTAATCGGGTGGCGACTTTACAAATCACCAATAGCGTTGGCCAACCGCGAATGCGTTGGTTGGGGATCGATGAGGGGCACCATCAACTGTCGCATGAACCAGACAGCAATGAAGAGGCGTACGAAAAACTCATCAAGATCAACACGTGGTACTGTGAGCAGGTGGCTTTGCTCGCAAAGCGATTGAGCGAAACGCCGGAACCGGGCGCAGATGGTTCGATGTTGGACCATACCACCATTATCTGGACCAATGAGTTGGGCAAAGGAAACTCGCACACGAGGAACAACATACCGTTTGTCCTGGTGGGTGGGGGACTCGGCTGGAAAATGGGGCAGGCGATGGACTTTGGATCCGTGCCTCACAACCGGTTCTTGATGAGTGTCTGCGAAGGCATGGGATTCCCTCAGGAGGCTTATGGGAACTCGGACTTCTGTGGA
>JAKVCA010000083.1 GCA_022448315.1 Pirellulaceae bacterium
TCGATAGTGGCTTTGTTGAATGGTCAGGTCCTCGATGCGTCTCTTATTCGAAACGGCGTAAACATGGATTGATCGGGCGAGCGGCCTGGTTTCTCGAAATGATTGAAACTCACTCTAGGCCAAAGCTTCACGTGGCCGCGTTTTTTATAACACCTCCGACTCACCACTCTGGAAAGCAACCAACGCGTGTCCGAAATCCTCGTTCATCAATTCGAGAATGGTCTGATCCTGCTTGGAGAGGCAATGCCGTGGCTGGAATCCGCGGCCTTCTCGATTTCAGTCCCTGCGGGCGGCCGATACGATCCTCCAGATCGATTCGGATTAGCCAACCTGGTGTGTGAAATGACGGAAAGGGGGGCGGGAACTCGAGACTCGCGGCGGTATATCGAAGATCTTGAGTACCTCGGAGTGGATAGCCATTCCGCAGCAAGCAACAGTCACATTGCATTTGCAGGGGCGATGCCGGCCGAAAACCTGTTGCCGGCGATTGAAATTTACAGTGATGTCCTCCGCAAACCCCACCTTCCCGAATCCCAGTTCGAAGACGCAAAGAAGGTTTGCTACCAGGAGGTGCTTTCCCTCGAGGATGACCTGGCACAACAGGTCATGCTTGAACTTAAACGGTTACACTATCCCGAGCCTCTCGGTCGCTCCCCCTTGGGAACCCTGAAAGACTTATCATCGGCCACGTTGCATGACGTGCAGACCCATCATGAAACCCGGTTTCGACCTGAAGGAACCCTCATCGGGGTAGCTGGCAACATTGACTGGCATCGCCTGGTGGAAGGCGTGGAACAACTCCTAGGAGATTGGGAAAATCGTCCCCTCCCCGAGATCGAGATCACACCCTCGACAGGTGGTGTCCAGCATCTCACTCAGGATTGTCAACAAACGCATATCGGCGTCGCCTATCCGACCGTCCCATACCGGCATCCGGATTACTACAAAGCCCGCGGTGCGGTTGGTGTACTCAGTGATGGGATGAGTAGTCGACTCTTTGCTGAAATTCGGGAGAAACGGGGGCTCTGTTACACGGTATATGCATCGCTACATTCTCTATACGATCATGCCTGCGTCCTTGCTTACGCCGGCACCAGTGCGGACCGGGCTCAGGAAACCTTGAGTCTGCTTCTCAACGAGTTTAAACGGATGAAGGATGGCATCAGCGAAGCGGAATTGGATCGCCTCAAGGTTCAAATACGAAGTAACCTCGTCATGCAACAGGAATCAAGCCGCTCAAGAGCAAGCGCCATCGCCGGCGATTGGTACCACCTTGGAACCACACGGACATTGGCAGAAATCCAGCGGCAAATCGACGGTCTATCGGTGAATTCCATCAACGAGTATCTCGAATGCCATCCCCCTCAGACCTTTGATGTCGTGACACTTGGTCCAAACGCCTTGGAGGTCTCCCCATGAAGTTTGAACACACGGTGCTCGATCATGGACTTCAAGTGGTCGCCGAAGTCAACCCGCAGGCCTACTCAGCCTCCTTCGGTATCTTTGTGAATGCAGGGTCACGTGACGAAACGCAAGCCAATAGTGGAGTGAGTCACTTCCTCGAACACATGGCCTTCAAGGGAACCGCGAGCCGGACTGCCGAGGACGTCAATCGGCAGTTGGACGAGATGGGCTCCCACAGCAACGCGCGGACCGGCGAGGAACGGACGATCTACCATGCGACCGTCCTTCCCGAATTTCAAACGCCCATCATTGAACTGCTCTGCGACTTGATGAGACCTTCGCTTCGTGATGAAGATTTTGACGTCGAAAAAAAGGTCATTCTCGAGGAAATCATGATGTATGACGATCAGCCGCCTTTTGGTGGTCATGAGCGCATCATGGCGGCCTTCTACGGTGAACACCCGCTTTCAAAAAGTGTGTTGGGGACCACTGAGACGGTGGCGGCATTAACTCCTGCGGCCATGCGCGACTATTTTTTAGCCCGCTACAGCGCCGACAACATTTTGGTGGCGGCAGCCGGCAATGTCGACTTTGCCATGTTGGTTAACACGCTTGAAGAGCAAACCCAAAACTGGGCGGTGTCAGGCTCAAAGCGAACTGTGCTCCCGGCATCGCCCCACTCTGGATTCGAACGTTTGCATCGTCCCCAATCTTCTCAGGAGTACATCCTTCAACTTTCGGAGAGTCCGTCTGCCAACGCTCCTGAACGGTATGCCGCTCGACTCTTGGGAAGCATCATGGGTGACGACTCCGGAAGTCGTCTGTTCTGGGATCTCGTCGATCCGGGCCTTCTGGAGTATGCGGGCGTCGCAACCTATGAGTACGAAGGAAGTGGCCTCGCGATGACACTTCTATGTTGCGAAGGCGGCACCGGCATGGAGAATCTGGCACGCCTCGAAACCGCTCAGAAGAAGTTATCTGAAGAAGGAGTTACAGAGGATGAGCTTGAACGAGCAAAGCGGAAAGTGATTTCAGGACTTGTGCTGCAAAGTGAGCGACCGGAAAGCAGAATGTTTTCGGTGGGAAGCGGTTGGCTGATTCACGGAGACTACAAAAGCACACGTGACCAAATGCGTTTCTACGAGTCGGTGAGCATGAAAGACCTGAACCAAGTCTTAACACAATACCCTTATGGTTCTAACTTCACGATCATGGTCACGCCGGAGACCAGCCTGCCTTCATAAATCACTGACGCTTTCTTCCTCGTTTCGAAATGCAATACTCACCGCTTCTACAACTTATAACCAGCATAATCCTCATTTTCATTTTGCAAACTCCGTCAGGGTTTCAAGATCCAGGTCAAATTTGGATCGCCCCGACATCCTCTCATTCGGAGTTTCGCGCAAATGATAACGGTTATGAAAACGGTTCAAGGTTTGGTGAATCAAGTCTGGAGCAGGACCACCAATTCATGGGGATTGCTTCTGGCCATACTCGCGATCCTTGGCATGTGCAGCAATGCCAAGGGTCAACAGAAGACACCCAAGACTTTCAAACGGATCTCATCGATCTATGCGTTTGAAAATACGGATATCGAAACGGAAACGGTTTGTGAGATCATCACCTCAACGCCTGACGGAACTATCTTGATCTACTCCGACGCTGAAAATGGCAGTGTAGGGTTCGTCGACATTACCAAATTCAAGGCCCCTAAGGCGATGGGCAATTTGGCTCTTGGTAGAGAAACAACGTCCGTGGTCGCGTTGAACAACACTTATGCCTTGGCAGGTGTCAATACCAGTGTCGACTATGTCAATCCCTCAGGTTTCCTTGCGGTCATCGATATTCGGACGCAAACGATTGTCCACACCATCGATTTGGGCGGCCAGCCCGATGCGATCGCAGTGAGCATGAACGGGAAGTATGCTTGCGTCGCAATTGAAAACGAGCGTGACGAAGACCTCGGAGATGGTGCCCCTCCCCAAGCTCCGCCCGGGTACGTCGTCGTCATTCGAACGAAGTCAGTCAAACCAAAAAAGTGGACGACGCAACAGGTCGATCTGGTAGGCGTTCCCGACCTTTTTCCGGATGATCCCGAGCCAGAATATGTTGCGATCAACAGCTACAATCAGGCCGTGGTCACCATGCAGGAGAACAACCACGTCGCCATTATTGACCTTAAAACTGCGACGGTGCTGAATGATTTCCCGATGGGTACGGTCGACCTGGATCTGATCGATACCATCGAAGACGATATTGTCACACCGAATTCTTCGTTGGCTGCTGTTCCACGGGAAGCCGATGGCGCTGCCTGGTTGACCGGCTCCACCTTCGCCACAGCCGACGAGGGTGACCTTTACGGCGGTTCACGTGGATTTACCATTTTCGACTCGGAGGGCAACATTCAATACAGCTCTGCTTCAGAAGTCGAGCACGAGACAATCCGTCTAGGCCACTATCCTGAAGGCCGGTCCGAGAACAAGGGAAATGAGCCTGAAAATGTCGCGTTCGGTCGGTATGCAGGTCGAGGTTTCCTCTTTGTTGGTAGCGAAAGATCGAGCGTCGTGCTTGTTTATCAGATGAAGTGGAAAATCAAGAAGAGGCCCGGATTCTACTGGCCGTCGTGGTGGTGGGGGAGTTACACGCTTGTTAAGGAACCCGTCTTCATTCAGACCCTTCCGTCAGGTGTGGGCCCGGAAGGTCTGCTTCCGATTCCGAAACGAAAGTTGTTTGTCACGGCGAGTGAGAAAGATGATCGCGGCGATAAGCTTCGATCGATGATCACCATTTACAAGTACGATCGCAAGCCGATGACTTATCCGACCGTCGTGTCCGATGACACGGCAGCCGGCACCCCCATCCCATGGGCTGCATTGTCCGCTCTCGCAGCTGATCCCTCGGACACTTCTAAAGCGTATACGATTCACGATAGCTTCTTTATCAAATCCAGAATTTACTCCATGGATGTTTCCCAACAGCCAGCGGTAATTCAATCTGAGTCCATAATTCAGGATGAGAGTGGACTGTTGCGAACCGCACTGGAAGACCTCATGAACCGTCTGCCCATGACGGCGACGTCCGACTTCAACATTGATGCCATCGTCAATGCTGACGGCACGGTCAATCTTGACGGCGAAGGCCTGGCGGTTGCAGCGGATGGCGGAATCTGGATCGCATCCGAGGGTCGCGGAAACCTGGTTGCCGGTGTCAGCGATCCTGAGGACCGGCCCTTCGAATCTCCCAATTTTCTCATCAAGGTCATGATCGCGGGTGATACGGCAGAAATCGTCGATGTGGTTCTTCCACCGCAAGGCGTCACCGAGAATCAGCTGCGTTTCGGTTTCGAAGGAGTCACCTCCGTTTCGCAAGACGACGTCGAATACCTCTATGTCTGTCACCAACGAGGTTGGACAGCCGCTGGAGATCTAGACGGTCAGCAAGCCAGGATCGCAAGATACAACACCGTTACAGGTGTTTGGGAATATGTCTACTACCCGTTGGATGCTGCGGCCTCGGCTGCCGGTGGATGGGTTGGCTTGTCTGAAATCGTGCACGTCGGTGGTGACCAGTTTGCCGTGATTGAACGTGACAATCAAGGCAATGCAGACGCCGTGATCAAGAAGATTTACAGCTTCAGCATCGAAGGCATCTCATTTAAAACAGAGGAGAACCAGGCGAGTTTCGAGACCTTGACCAAATCGCTTGTTCGAGACATTTACCCGGACCTCGAGGCAACGAAGGGTGCGATCCTCGAAAAGATCGAAGGAATGTCGATTCAAGCCAACGGAGATGTGTTGATCGTCAATGACAATGACGGCGTTGACGACTCCAACGGTGAAAC
>JAKVCA010000084.1 GCA_022448315.1 Pirellulaceae bacterium
GCTGCCGGTCGCTATGTGATCGCGGTGGGTGAGTTTGATTTCCTAGAGACCCCAATTAATGCGGTTGGCGATCCGGGGGGGGTGACGGGAAATGCTCCCGATTTCGGCGATACCTACAGGCTACAAGTTTCTGTGGAGAATCATCCTTTGTTTTTCGCTGCTGAAGTGGAGACGAATGACTCGCTGGCGACGGCGCAAAACGTCGACGGGGAAGTTTGGACCGTTAACCCTGATTTTAATATCGGCGATGCAAGCGGAGATACGTCGACAGTTCTTCCGCATATCAGTCTGCGCGGGACGGTTGATGGGACACTTGACTATTATGAGTTCACCGTAGCCAATGACGGCGAGCGAGGTATTTTCGATATCGATTTTGCCCACGACGGCACTCCCGGCAGCTTTGATTCGGCACTCTTTATCTATGATCTGAGTGGAGCCTTGCTCGCTTCCAACGATACCGCCTTGGTGACCAGCGGTCGCGGCGGCAGTCTGTCGGATGCCGATGCATTCATCGATTTCACCTTTGCTTCGGCCGGCACGTATGTAGTGGGTGTTGGTGATTCAGGCACGGTTGGCGCACCAGGTGGGATGTTGGGAACGACCCCGGCGACCGATGCGGCCTACACGCTGCAGATTTCCATCGAGAATCATGCCCTGGGAGGTGTGGTACTGGATACCGAGCCCAACGATAGCCGCAACAATGCTCAGAATCTCGACAATGAAATCTGGACAACCCAGCCCAATTCCGACATTGGCGATGCGCTCAGCGATACATCGACCACCATTCCTCATCTGACGATCGAAGGAACGGGCAACGGAAGTTTTGATTACTATTCCTTCACCGTCACCACGGCGAATTCTCGTGGGATTTTTGATGTCGACCGAGGCGAGACCGGTACGGCCGGTTCTGTGGATACGGAATTGTTCCTGTTTGACAGCGATGGGAACCAGTTGGCCGCGAATGATGTAAGCCCGTTTGTGGTGGGGGGAAGCGGCAGTACGAGTAGCGAGGACGCATTCATCGAGCATGTCTTTGGTACAGCAGGCACTTATGTGGTGGCCGTGGCTGAGTCCGGTTCCTTCGCCTTTAATGGCAATCTGGTGGGGAATCCCTTGGATATCGGAGATGCCTACACACTGCAGGTATCGCTGGAAAATCATCCCACGGTAGGTGTTGATAATCTCACCATCTCGGGCGATGTGTCCAATATCAAGACATACAAAGACTTGGTCCGCATCATTAACCATACGATCACCGACCCGGGACCACTCGGTCTGGAGACGGCGCTTCCGGGCGATGAGTTTGGCAGTTTCTTTTCTGCCGCGCGGGGTGTGGATAACGACATCGAAGGCCTCTATGTCGACGATGTTACGATCGGTTTCGCAGAACGCGGCGAAATGGTCGTAGGTGCTGGAGTCGATACAAACTTTATTTCCAATCGCGAGTTGCTTAACGATGCCTTAAATCAGGCCACGCTGACTCCTCCGCCCCACAACGATATCTTGGTCGGTGAGTACCAACTCGAGATTCGTCGAGGTCCGGAATTCGTTGAATCGGGGATGCTTCTGGAATCCTTCGATACAAACGAGCGTTTAAATCAGGCCGTCACCGTGATTGCCCCGATGGGTTCGGACTTGGCCGATGGACAGCAATTCACGTTGAGTGACGGTACACGTGTGGTCACGTTTGAATTTGCCGATCTCGATCTCGACGATGGGAACTCTGCGGGCACGATGACGGTCGGTTTCCGTCCCGCCGAGCCCAACTACGTCATCGCCCAACGTCTGGTCCAGGCAATTAATAGTGCGGAAGTCCAGAATGTGTTAAAGCTGACGGCGGGTCTTTCGGATGGGGTTGTCGTCGCTGCGAATACTTTTGTCCCCCTGAGTGGTGCGACCAGCCACCGAGTGGAACTTCATGGAAATGCAGTTGGGCAGCCAGGCAGTGTGCTTGATTTTGGGGATATCGAAGTTGAGAAGCAAGGCCTGGGAATCGGGGCCTTCGGGGACAGTAATCGTTTTCGTGATCAGGGGCAGGTTCTGATCGAGTCCAATGTGATTCGCGATGCGGCAGAATTTAACTTGGTCGTCGACGCGGGACAGCGCAGTCGTCCCGATTTGGTACCCTTGCAGGGATCTTCCCCACATCCGGGGGCGGCGCGTCACTTCAACGATCTCAATTATCAAAGCTTAGCGCCTGGCGTGACGGTCTTCAATAATGTCATCGCTCGTGGTGGCCTGGGGGGCATTCGCTTTAGTGGAGATGGTCTGGTCGGTCAGACAGAATCGGTGCCCTTTGGTCGCATCTTCAACAATACGATTGTCGGTGCTGGCGGAACTGGCACTGGGATTGACGTCAATCAGAATGCCAGCCCGACGATGCTAAACAATATTCTCGCCGATTTGGCAACCGGCATTTCAATTGATAGCTCTTCCACGAGCAGTGTCCTGGGTGGGACCTTGTACCAGGACAATGGGGCGAACACCAGCGGTACGGGTCTGGGGTCGTTTGCGATCGATTTGCCAACCGGGGAACCTCTTTTCGTCGACCCAGTTAACAGTAACTTCTATTTGGCGAGCGACTCCTTGGCGATTGATTCCTCGCTCGATTCGCTTTTGGACCGCGCGGCATTTGTGAACGCAAAGGCACCTTTAGGGATTTCTGAGTCGCCCATTTTGGCTCCGAATTTTGATCAACTCGGCCAGCTTCGTTCCGACGATCCGACGGTGGCGACCCCCGCCGGTCAGGGTAGCAATGTCTTTAAAGACCGCGGTGCTTTGGATGCCATCGACAAATATGGCCCGCGCGGCTTTATTTTGGATCCACTCGACAACGATGCTCCGGGAGTCGACCTCGACCCCGCGCTGGATGTGGTGTTGTTGGATGACCCGGACCGCGTCACGCAGTTTGTGATTCAATTGGTAGACGACGGTGCGGGCATCGACGACCTCAGCGTCACGAGCGATCAATTCACATTGACACGCAATGGGCAGTTGCTCTCACCGGATGGGGTCGATTATTTCTTCTTCTACAATTCCGCGACAAAGCAAGTCATCTTTGAAGCCTTGACCGAATATGCCCTCGATGGTCGTTATGAGATTGTGGTCAATAACGATGCCGATTCTGGGCTCGTCGATATTGCCGGAAATCCAATTGAACCAAATCAATTGGACGGCGCGACCAAGTATACGATCTTGTTGTCGGATGCTGAAAATGACGAGCCCTTCAATATTATTCCAGGCGACCAGTCTACTGAAGAAGATCTGGCAATCGTACTTTCCACTTCGACCAGTAACGCAATTCAGGTCAGCGACCCGGATGCTATTTTGGGTTCGAATGAATTGGAAGTCACCCTCGTGGCAACCCACGGCCAGATGACTCTCAGTACGCTGGAAGGTCTGAGTTTCAGTGTGGGGGATGGCAGTGACGACGGGGCGATGACGTTCCGAGGAGCCATTCCCGACATCAACACGGCATTGGATGGTTTGACCTTACTGCCGTCAACGGACTTTAACTCGACCGCCAGTAGTGGAGTTGATGAATATGTCACAATCGAGGTGCTTACGAATGACCTGGGGAATGCGACCGCCAGTGGCACAGTGGCGTTAACCGACCCTGGGCCTCACGATCCGTCCGCAGATGTGGTGAGAATTTTTGTCAATGCGATCAACGACCCAGTAGTGCACACCGTGCCCAGTTCGCAGACAATTGACGAAGATGTGCCGCTGGAGTTTTCGATAGCGAACGGCAACGCAATCGCCGTCGCGGATGTTGACGCAAGTGAGTTCGATGGCACCGGCCTGCTGCAGGTGACGTTGACGGCGACGAGCACGGTGACGCTGGTTAATCCAGTCGGCTTGACCTTCTTGGAAGGCGATGGCGACGCCGACACCACTGTGACCTTTGAGGGCACTGTCACCAATATCAATAACGCGCTCAATGGACTGGTTTACACCCCGACCCAAGATTTCAACAGCGATTTTAGTGGCAATCCAGGACAATTGACGATCACGACGACGGATTTCGGTAACACGGGGGATCCCGGACCGCAGACGACAATCGATACGATCGAAATTTACGTGGATGCCGTCAACGATGCACCACAGCATCATTATCCAAGCCTTCCCGGTACCGACGAAGACACTCCCCTTCCCTTCCAGTCGCATACAGTCGTGACAGACCTCGGAAGTGGTCAAAGTGTGCAGTTTGAATTGACGGCTCAGGGTGCTGCTACGGTCAATGTTTCCACAGACGATTTGGGTGACGTGGGGCCTGCCAGCGTGGCCGTGAACGGGTCGGCCATTGATGTTGTGCTGAACTCATTTACCTCGGCTGCGACGCTTTTGCATGATTTTAATACCGATGGGTTGGTGGAAATCGAATTCCGTGCGGCTATCGCTGGTGCGCAGAGCAATGGAAACAGTATTACGTTCACCAAAGAAGCAGGAAACTCGTTGGACCCGGCGCCGTTGATCATCGTCAATAGCCTGGCAAATCATGTAACGTTTGTGCTGAATGATCGAGCTGGCTTTAAGACGACAGCGGACGATCTTCTGCTGGCATTGGCGAACGACGTAGCAGCCAGCGCACTGGTCACGGCCCAGTTGACCACCGACCCGACTACCGGCAGTGCGGATATCGCCACAACCACGGCGCCGACGACCTTGTTCTTGGACGGCGGTATTGGCCCTGCTACCGCGCAGGACTTTGTGGATGCTATCAATCAGAACGCGGAGGCGAGCGCTTTGGTCACAGCGTCCCAGCTTTCCGGAGATTCGTCTGAAGATGTCACCAGTCCAATGATCGGAGCACTGATCGATATTACGCTGGCAGGTTCGGCAATTCATGTTTCCGATGTCGATAACACGGAAGCGGGAGTCGGCGAAATACTGGTTATGTTGACATCCACCAATGGCACACTCACGGTTAATGGGGTGACGGATACCGTGCATCATTTGCAAGGTACGTTGGAGAACGTCAATGAGGAATTAAATACACTGGTCTTTAGCCCGGACCTCAACTTTAACGGCCTAGCGACCATTGAAGTGGTCTCCAACGACAACGGTAATGTGGGGCAAAATCCCCAACCAGGAGTCAGCGACACCGACATCGATATCATTAATATTGTGGTCCATGCGATCAATGATCCTCCG
>JAKVCA010000085.1 GCA_022448315.1 Pirellulaceae bacterium
TCCACATGAAATGAACCGGTGTCGTCAAATCGAACTTCGAAACCCGAATTGGACTGGTACAGACGAACCGAAATGGATTCGGTGATCTCGTACTGACCGAGTGGATGAGAATCTGATGCTGGATTCCGCGGTTCTCCCAAGGTGAGATTCCACTTCGGAAGGGTGTCGGAAACCGACTTCAGTTCCGGAAACTCCAATTCGGAGTGTAGGCAAGAGCCGAATACAGAATAGTCAGGCATGGGTACTCCGAGAGTGCCGGGAGGTCTCGGATGAGACCTCCCGGCACGTTTGGATCACGAGCGATCCTTATCAGCTCCCCACTGACCATCGAGGAAGCCGTGACCAATCCCGCCATCACCGTCAGCACCCATGCCGATCTTGGTGAGATCACGGAACGATCCATATCGTTCAACAGTAGGTTTGGTGTACATCACATAACTCCAGTTGGTATCTATTTTTCGGGCAACTGGCCCGTACAGCGCGCGACCCCCATGATCGCGGCTCAGGCAATCGCTTCTCTCGCTTCCATCGGGCCCGCCCGCCGATTGACGAGCGATTCTATTTTGAATTGCTGAGAGGGGCGAAACTGGGCGCGGAGCCATAACTCCGCTTGAAGAGTGTGAAAAAGAGCGACTCGGAGGTACTCCCCTCCATTGCGCATATATTTATTGACGGAATCGTTTAGCTCCGCTGAATCGACGATCCCCATTTCCTCCAGCATTAGCGGCGCATCCAGGAGCTCAGAGAACATCGCGGGGTAGGCACTTTTCATCGATCGTCTCGAATAGGAAATAGTGATTCCTGTTCGCGAGCGTCTAGGAGCCAGGACATGATCCGGAAGAAGTCCATGCATCGACTTTCTGAGTAAGCGCTTGGTTTCCGGTCCAGATGCCCTTTCCCACCGGGGTCGCTCAAGAGCAAGTTCGACGATTCTTCGATCCAGGAGAGGTGATCGGACCTCGACTCCTACATCGATGAACGTTCTTCGAAGAATCGAATGCGCGTAGCTCGGCATGGAGGTCGTGACCATCCATTGAAGTTCAGCTTGCTCATAACTCGTCGTTCGCATCCGCGGGAGATGCGATCGCTCTCGCTCGAGGAGGTCGTAGTGGTTTGCAAAATCCCTCCGAATCCACGTAGGCAAGGGACGATCCAGATAGTGGGAAACAAATTTCGAACCCAACGGTGCGAGAAGAGGGTGAGAGAGTGCTGAACCAATCAATGGCTGAAAAAGGGTTGAGAACAAAGCATGGACACCCCGGTTTTTCCTCAATCGCAACTCTCGAGCAAGAGAGCGCCAACGGCCTGTACGCAATAAATCGGCCAGGTAGATGTCTGTGACGCGGAATAATTGGTCCCCACCGTTTCCATCCAGTGCGATCCGGGATCCACATTCGCGCGTTCCCAACGCGAGCGAACGGTTCCAGTTCTCGTAGAGCGACACTCCTGGCTGTTCGCGAATTCTTGCGCGCTCCCCTATTTGATCGAAGAGTGGAATTGTATCGATGTCCAACCAATGAACAGGCGTGTTCCAAAAATTGGAAATGCTCTGGATCAGTTCGTCCTCGCGACCGAGGTCGCGTGGCGGGTAGCTGATCGATACCGGCTGAAGGTTTCTTGTTTCATTGTCATTCTGAAGCCGTAATTTTCCTGCGCCGAATACGGCCGTGGAATCCCAGCCACCACTCATCCAAACTGTGGTTGGCCCACTCGGTGAAAGCCGCTCTGAAACCGCATCTCCGAGCATGCCCCGCATTTGTTCCGCGGCGCTTCCAAACGAAAGTGGTGTATCCGTTGGTTCGGGAGGCCTCCAATGTTTCTCCACACGAGTCTTCCAAATGTTGTTCTTTCCGCGCGTCCACGAAAGAACCGAGGCAATCGGGAGCACGTGGATGTTCGAGTAGCAGGTCGTCGCTCCACTCGCGGCGAACCAACCCGCGGCGCTCGATCCAATTGAAGCAAGGTCGAGTTCATTGGAACAATCCGGATGCTGTCGAATCGAATCAACGCTGGAGGCGACGACGACCTCGCCATTTATTTCTGAAAAATAGAGGGATCTCTGTCCGAGAAAATCTCGACTGCAAACAATCTTATGTCTCGCGCGGTCAAATATGATGAACGCGAATTCGCCTTCCAAGTGTTCCGCGCATCGATTTCCCCATGCTGCATAGGCGGCAGAAATTAAATGACTGGGAGATCGACCCGATGGCGTCACTCCTGCAGCGTCCAACCTTTCTTCCAATACCGCTCGGTAGTAGAGAGAAGCATCGGCAGCAACGATTCGGTCGCAATCCTCGACGACCAATGCATCGTCGCTCAATCCATCGTCCAATTCCCAGTCTGCTCTTGCGACCATCATGGCGGAACCGATGCTCCGCTTGACAGAATGGATCGGTTCCCCGCGTGATGTAATGGAACGTACCATCCGGTCGATCATCGAATCTTCGATCGATCGCCCATCAGCATTGAAAATTCCGAGAATTTGACTCACAAAGATACTTTCAAATCCGCAAGTTCTTCGAATCGGCGAACGTGCCAGTCGCGATCACCCAAAACGGCGCCTCGGTATTCGACCCACGCATGGGCGGTGAAATTTCCATTGTTCTGCGCCACACCCACCCGGACTTTTGCTTCTTTGAGGTTGTTCGCTTGCATCAGTTGACGGAGAGCCACCGCCTGAACGAGACACTTGGGTCGAAAAATTCCGTAATCGACGGCTCTCAAAATTGAGAGTTCGAGTCGTCGGACGTAAGAATCACTGGCCGCATCGGGTGGGGCGGAATCGGTTTCGCCCTTTGGAGTCACCAGCTTCCCTGTGGGCATGACCCAAACGAGCCACTGAGCCCTAATGAGGGCAAACTGGGCACGTATGAGATCCGTCCAATCAGACAGACCGAGCCGCGTTACCTTGATCCGAGACATCTGTTCGAGGGGATTACGATGTGGGAGAAGGATTCAGTAAGCCCTGGTCCGTCAACTCGCCCAAGAACTCCGCCAGATCCATCCGAAGGTCGGGCGCTTCTGCGTCGGGGTAGATTTCAGCAAGCTTTCCAACAACATCACCGACGGTTTGGTTCTCGGGTGTCAGAAGCTCCCAGATTTGAACTCCTACGGCGTTCAACCCGAAATATATTTCCTCTTGGGTAGCGAGAAGAACGCCCCCGTCGCCGACTCTTCTGAATACGACATCCGATTTCTTGGTAGGTAGGACTTCCACTTCAGCCTCCACAATCACCATTTCAACTACAGCTTCGAGTAATTCCAACAAGACCAGAATTTTTCATGAGAATTGTCAAAAAAAGAACCAGGCATATGGGTTTCTCGTTTGGTTCATTTTTTCCATGAAAAAATACTAAACGATTTCTCCTGAAAAATTTCCGCATAATTGTTTTAAAGACACATAAATATTATTTCTGGATACGATGTGCATGCGAGTTGCGCGCTTGTTTTGTGGAGAGATCTAAGTTGACTGGAAAAAATCTCGCAAGCTGGATTGATGATCTGATGTTGATTGAATAAATGAAAATTCATCAGCGCCTGTATGCCAAGCCACTGTGTTTAGAGTTGCAGGCACATTGGATTTTTTTCGGAAGAACTCCATTTGCATCTCGTTCGAGTAATCGTCATCAAGCAGAGCCCTCGGGCATTCACACGATTTGTCGGGTCTAGGTATTTTCAGGAGCATCTGATTCGACGAGTAGGCACTCGGGTCCGCACAGGCCAATAGTGATCGCTCGGGTCAACGTTCAGAAGGCAAAAAATGGAACGTCCGGTTAGAATGCGCACCACAGTGCGTCGACCTGGGAGGGTGCTGAATGATCCTGAAACGCGACAGACATGGAAGCATCGAGATTCTGACGCTGAACCGTCCGGAGGTTCGCAATGCCTTCAACTCGGAGCTGGCTGTGCAGCTCTACGATGCCTTGATGGAACTCGAAGAGAACGACGAAGTACGCGCGGTCGTACTGACAGGGGAAGGTGAAAAGTCTTTCAGCGCTGGAGCCGATTTGAAGGCTCTGGCCAAGGGTGATCTTGGCAACACCGGACGAAACATCAGTCTGGTACACGTGTGCCGATATGACTTCTCAATTCCGTTGATTGCGGCTGTCAACGGTACCTGTCTAGCAGGGGGGTTCGAGCTCGCGTTGGCGTGTGACTTGATCGTGGCTGTCGAGGATGCGGTTTTCGGATTGCCCGAGGCTAAGCGAGGGATGCTCGCAGGAGCAGGGGGTGTGACTCGGGTTGCCCAACGCGTCGGGCTGGCACCCGCGCTCGAAATCATCCTGACGGGTGAACCCATCACTGCGGATCGGGCCTATGAACTCGGTCTGATCAACCGCGTCGTTTCTCGCGAGAATCTGCTCGATACGGCGATTGGATTGGCTGAAACCATCGCGGGGAATGCTCCACTGGCGGTTCAGCGTGCCAAGAAGCTTGCGAGGGCGATCCTTGGCACCTCGGAAAGCAGAACTTGGGAACTCAACGATGAGGCTCGTATCGAAATCATGGCGTCGGAAGATGCGCGGGAAGGTCCGCTCGCCTTTTCCGAAAAGAGGCCTCCGGTCTGGAAGGGCCGGTAACGGAGGGCTGACGCGTGCTTCATATTGGATCTCTTTTTCATGTTGCGCACGTGATCTCTGATCTAGAGAGAGCCGAGGCTTTCTACGACCGGGTTTTTTCACCTCAGTACATGTTTCGGGGGGACCACTCGACCATCGAAGGCCGTGACGCGTCCCTGTTGCTCTTTTCAGATTTCGTGTCTGAACCCATGGCGCCCATCGATATCGATGGAAACGTGGCGCGGTTCCATGGTCGTTTCGGGCAACGCTTGCATTCGATTGCTTTGTACTCGAACGACATAGTTGAAATATGGAGTCGGCTTCGTTCAGAAGGGGTTCGAGTCACAGATGGGAAGGGT
>JAKVCA010000086.1 GCA_022448315.1 Pirellulaceae bacterium
TTCCTGTGACTTGGATTTGCGCCATTGGACAAGCCAAACCAGTAGTCAAAACCGTGATCCTGGAGAGAAGGTTTTTTCCGTTTACCGGAAGTCATGCCGATGTGCCACTTGCCGAAATGAGCCGTTCCGTATCCGGCCTGTTGTAGCACCTCGGCGATCGTCACTTCACGCTCGAGCAAGTGCATGTCGTGCATGTGATCCTGCAGGACACCGTAAATTCCGGTGCGCAGATTCTGCCTCCCGGTAAGGAGGGTCGCCCGCGACGGTGAGCAAATTGCTGCACCAGCGTGAAAGTCGGTGAACCGGACTCCCTTCGCCGCCAAACCGTCGAGCACCGGTGTCTTCACTGGTCCGCCATAACAACCGAGATCCTTTGAACCGAGATCATCGGCCAGCAGAATGACGACATTGGGCTGTTTTGTTTTGGACTGCCGAGACTTCTGACTAGTTTTGCTGCGAGTTGCATTGATGCCGGAGCGTTCAGCTTTGTTTTTTGGCAGCCATTTCCTGAGTTCGGTTTTCGCGTCGGCAAACTGCTTGTCGTTGGCTAGGTTATCCCACTGATATGGGTCTCCGAAGTTATCGTAGAGTTCTTCACTGCCGTCGGCATAACGGATGTAATGCCAATGCTTGGAACGGACGGCGTGGTCGTCCCTTAGACTGATCACCGCCGGATATTGCCATTCGGTTTCCGGTTTGCGAAGCAGCGGCGCGATACTGCGCCCATCCAATCCGTCCCGCTCCGGCAATCCGCATAGATCGACCAGGGTGGGATACAAATCCACCAGACTGACCGGCTGCTTGCATCGCTTGCCCTGAGTAGTCGCGAGATCGGGGGCGGAAATGATGAGCGGCGTCTTCGACCCCTGCTCCCAAAGCGTCAGTTTGCTGATTCGGTCTTTTTCACCGACGTGAAAGCCATGGTCGCCACACAGAACCACGATGGTGTTCTCGGCGTATCCGCTCTCTTCCAACGCATCCAGCACAACTCCGACACAGGCATCCGCGAATGAGCACGATGCCAGATACCCCTGGACGGCCTTTTTCCATTCGCCATGCTCCTTGATCACGCCAAAGGCCTGGCTCCCTCCGGAGTTTTGTCGACGTCCCCTTGGAGGAACGTCATCCAGATCGTTTTCGAGCGTGGCCGGCAGCTTTATTTTCTCCAACGGATGCATGTCGAAGTATTTCTGCGGCGCATACCAACGGAGGTGCGGGCGAAAGATACCACAGGCCAGGAAGAAGGGCTTGTCGTGATCACGCCGCAGGAACGCCGCGGCACCCTCGGCGGTCTTCCAGTCGGCCGTTTCTTTTTCCGAAATATCCAGCGGCTGCCAATCCGCCCAATCTTGGTAATACTCGTGGGCCATCTTGTCGCTCATCCCATGCAACAGGCGTCCGTTCCGGGGATACGGCGTCCCGTGCTTGGTCGAGTATTGATCGTCCCAGGAAACCGGGTCGGAGAACTTGCCGTTCGGCTTATGAAAGATCTTGCCGCCCATGACAGCCGTGTAGCCATGCTGGCGAAAATACTGCGGGATCGTCACCCAATCCTTGAGTTCCGGCTTGTCCCGGAACCACGAAAAGCCTTCGGTCCGACCATACCTGCCTTCGTTACTCCAGATGTCAATGGTTGAGGACCTCAATCCGGTCATCGTCGCCATCCGCGAGGGGTTGCACAAAGGCGCCGAACAATACGCCTGCTCGAACAGCACACCCCTCGATGCAAGCCGATCGATATTGGGCGTCTTTGCCTGGGGATGTCCTCTAAGGCAACCAACCCAGTCGTTCAGATCGTCAACTGCGAGGAATAAGACATTCGGCGGCTTATCCTTGGCAAAGACAGAGCAAACCAGAAGCAACCAGCAAAAAACTGTGAGAATGGGCTTCACGTTGTTTATTGAGTCACTATTCACTCCATCTACTTCTCATTGTGATGGATGTATTCGAGAATCTTCAGATACGACAGGCCACGGTTTTCCATGTCGGGATCAACGAGGTCCATGCCTTTGCGCAAGGTATTGAATCGGCCTCGCTGCTTGTCGGTAAAGCTCGCCATTCTCTTCTTGAAATGCTTGTCGAGCGTCTTGTTGACCGGAATTCCTTTCGGCGCAGGCATGGCATCGATCTTCTTGAGCAACTCACCGTGCGGGGACTTGTGCCAGGGAACCTGACGAACGAAGGCGACCTGATGATGTGGCAGGACAATTTGTTCCAACTTCACCCCCTCATCTGCCGCAGGCTCCCCCTCCGGCAACTCGATACGAATCACTGATCCCCGTCCACGCTCATTGTGCCGCGTCGGACCATTGGAACTGCAGGTCCAAACATTACCCTGTTCATCAAACTCAATCTCGCGAGTGAAGGTGACCCGCGTCGGCATTGGGATCTCGATCAAACGCTCAGTCTTCGGATCGAAACGCCCAATCGTGTCGTTGCCCGTGCCGCAAATCCAAATGATGCCTTTGGCGTCGATATTCAACGCATAAGGAGTTTGATTCTCATAGTCCGGCAGTGCATAGGTCGTCCATTGCTCCGTTTTCGGATCAAAACGGCCCAAAACACCCGACCCGAAACCCGGCACCCATACGATGCCATCCTGATCGACGTGATGCCGACGGGGCCCGCGGAAAGGTGGATTCCATTCCCTGATGTCCCCGTCCGGCGCCTTCGGGTCGATCCGACCAATGCGATTGGCATTCAACTTGGAATACCAGATTGATCCATCGGGGGCCACATCCAGTCCATAGGGAGTCAATCCCCGCGACTCTCCCTTTCCCGCGGCAACCGCCTGATTCTTTTCCAGAAGATGGTATTCCTTCACGTAGCCCGACTTCGGGTGAATGGAGAACACCGAGTTGCGCCCCGCGTCGGTATACCAGACCAACCCCTGTGGATCTTTCGGGTCAACGCGAAGCGTGTGCGGATACGATCCGCGATTTGCGGGAATTTCAGCACTTGACCAGATCGTGATGTCCTTTGTTTTCGGATCGAACTTGCCCATGTGTCCCGAGGTGCAAAGTGTCACCCAGTAATTGCCGTCGTTATCCGGTTCAATCGAGTGAGGACCGCGACCCTTGAGCGGCATGCGATATACTGTCCGGCGCCCGGTCGTGATATCCAGTTCAACGATCGCGTTCTGGCCCATATCCACCAAATACATGATTCCGGGTGGGCCGGGCTCGAGGTCGTGCACCATTGCCTTCAAAGGAATTCCAATATCCCATTCGGTGATCTTCATCTTGGTGGCAAATCCGGTTGGCAGCGGTTCGACATGCTCCGGCCAACGCGATTCTGCATCCCTTGTATAGGTATTGATCAACCTCTTGACGATGGTCTTCTGCGTGTGCTTATACAGCCCGCCGAAGCCGTCCATGCGCCGAACCATTGTCTCCCAGTCCACCGGCTCTTCCGGCGTGCGAAATCCCACCGTGCCTATCTGGTGGCAATAGGCGCACATCATTTTATAGTTCTCCTTATCCCGCAGGCTGTCCCACTTCATCAGGCTCATGGCCGAAGCGGCAGTGCGCTGCATCTGCAAGTCCTCGCCCTTGGCCGGCTCCATCCTTACAGTCAGCGCGTCACTATCTGGCTCCACATCCTCCACCCACTCATCGAGCTGGCCCGGCAAACGCATGCGCACCTGATGCGTCGTCTTGCGAAGCTCCTTCAGTTCGAACTTTCCATCCGCTGCGGTGAACACAGAAACGTGCATTTGCTGCTCCTCGTCATACGCGCTCACCATCACGCCCGCCATCGGGCCACCCTTCGCGTCCATCACCCGGCCATGGATTTGCGTCTTGGCACCGGGCTTGATTCCCTTCAACTGGACAAAATGCCGGCTGGATTGGGGCTTCCCATAGCTATCACCGGAACGGGACTGTTGGGCGAGCGTAATGGACCCTGGCAGGAAGAGGCAGACAAATGCCGCCGAAAGAAGGGTGCTGCTAGGTTTGATTCTGACTTTGTTCATGGAGCTGTTTTTTCCTTGGTGGCGACGTGTTCGAGAATCCTGACGAAAGAGGCTCCCGGGTTGGGCATGTCAGAATCGAGGCGGCGTTTTTCTTTCCAGAGTTGTCCGACCCGGGCACGCTGTTCGGGTTTGAGACCGGCCATTCGCTTATCGACGTAAGGCTGGTGGCGACTTCCATGGTAGCCCTCGGGAAGGGTGTTCTTGTCGATGCGGGCGAGGAGCTTCGCGGTATCGGTGGCAGGCCGTTGTGGTCGGTTTACTCGGGGCTTCTTCGCAGCGGCCAGATCTCCGGTTCTAATCCATTCCGGAGCTTCGGCCATGACACTGCGGTGGATGGCCGCGGCCTGCTTTTTCATTCGGGCAACGAGTTCGGGACGCTCTTTCGCGATGTCGTTTTGCTGGCCGAGATCCTTCGAGAGGTCGTAGAGTTGAACCCGGTCGATGCCCCCCTTCTTCATCAGGGGGATCAAGGCTTCATTAAAATAGAACATGGCCCGGAATTCATCGCGCAGCCGGTTGGCTTCGCGATTGGCGAATCTGCCGTTGAACATGCGTGAGCGTAAATCCAATCCGCCCAGCTCTTTCTCAAGG
>JAKVCA010000087.1 GCA_022448315.1 Pirellulaceae bacterium
GAAGGACCGTCCTGCCTTCCGCGTGGCCGTGGCCGAATCCTCCAAAAGTCCTGGCGGCGAAGGTCGCTTGTTTGGCACATTGTTTCGGCACATTCAAGCTCGCGATATCCCAATGACCGCGCCAGTCACCATGACGCGTTCGTCCGGAGGCCAAATGGAGAGCATGGGATTCTTGTATGAGAATCTTGAGGTTGGTTCGGTCGGAACGGCTGGGGACACTGAGGTCCAAGACCGTCCATCGGCCACTGTGGTGTCCACAGGTTTGCGTGGTGGGTACAGCAAAAGTTCATACGCCAATGGCTTAGCGCTGCTGCAGAAGTATCTGCAGGAGCGAGACCATCTTCAGCCCATAGGCGAACCGATGTACATGGGGTACAACAGTCCCTTTGTGCCGGGATTCTTGAAATACGCCGAGTTGCAAATCGAAGTCGACACGCAGCCTTAAGCTGAATTCCCCGCCAAATAGCCACTGGCCCATGCCCATTGGAAGTTGAATCCGCCGATTCGGCCATCCACATCGAGAATTTCCCCGCAGAGAAAGAGCCCATCCTTCACTCTTGATTCCATCGTTTGCCATTTGACTTCTGAAAGCGGCACGCCCCCCATGGTGACTTCTGCATGGTGCCATCCGCGATCGCCCTCAAGTCGAAGTGGCGCCTCGTGAATGCACGATCGAATCGCATGGCGCTGAGACTTGGTCAAATGGGTACAGATCGTCTGGCTGGGGGTGCCCGACAAATCCAAAAGAGCTCCAGCCAGCCGCGCGGGAAAATGCTCTTTTAACCATGCTTGAATGGTTCGCCCACCCGCGCTTCGAATGGATGCATCGGTTTCTTCGATGGTCTGTTTGGGCAAGAGGTTGGCAAGAATTCGCACCTCATGATCGTCCTCAAAGGCATCACGCCATGCGTGACTGATGTCAAGTGCGGCTGGTCCGGAGATGCCAAAGTGAGTCAAGAGGAGGTCGCCCTGGGTGTCGGCAAGATGCTTTCCAGTACTCGCCACAACGGTCAAGATGGCGGGTAGAGCGATACCGGCGATATCGCGGAAGGCATGCCCTCCCGGAAGCACGAGTGGTACCAAGGCAGGGAAGATGCGATCGGTTGTGGTGTGACCAAAGGACTCAGCAATACTGTATCCAAGGCCATCAGAACCACTCTTGGGCAGGGCTCGCCCCCCGGTCGCCAAGATCATTCGACGCGCTTGAACGGGAGTCGTACTTGTTTGAAGTTCGAACCCCATTTCTGTTTGTTTGCTACCCAAGACACGTCGAGGATGCTCGAGGCGCACGCCAGAGTGTTCAGCCGCGTGCAATAAGGCGTCCAGAACAGTTCGGGCACGATCGGTCGTCGGAAAAAGTTTCCCAGTGTCCTCTCGCTTCAAGAACACGCCTTCACGTTCAAAGAAGTCAATTGTGTCCTGGACAGTGAAGCTTCGAAGAACATTCCTGACCACCGGCCTTGAACTGGCGTGGTAATCGCGCTCGTGGACCGCGTGATGTGTCACATTGCATCGTCCGCCACCAGCAACCAAAATTTTGGCTCCGACTTTTTTGGCACCATCAAGAAGCAAAACGTCCCGGCCTCGGCGGGCTGCATGAATGGCTGCAAAGAGTCCGGCAGCTCCGGCTCCTACCACCACGACTTCAGCATGGGTTTCAGACATGGCTAATACGGCCGCCGCGGCGTGCGAAGGACAGCGCGAATTGGCCAATGATCGCTGGCAGGGCGTCCCTCTTTCGTGGTCAAAAAGTCGACTTTTCCTGTGATCGCATCCAATTCACGCGACAAGATGAAATCAATCCTTGGGCCAGTTCGATTGTTGGAGTCCCATCCATTCCAGGTTCCACTGGATGATTCTCGCAACGCATCGGCCATCCCGAGCGCGATGATTGGAGAACTTCCGGGTGAGGTGTTGAGATCTCCCAAAACAATGACGGGCTCATGAATCATTTCTTTAGGGCGTTGCTCTATTTTTTGACGGATCATCCTTGCGGATTTTAAACGTGCGGTTGAACCTCGATGGTCAAAATGCGTGTTCATCACCCAGACGGTCTGAGGCTCGCCAGCCCCAATTCGCTCGAACCTTCCCCATGTGCAAATTCGAGGAAGGCTGCTGTCCCAGCTTTTAGAACCAGGTTTGGTGGGTTGAGTGGACAGCCATATGGTGCCGCAGTGCGTCTTGTCGATCTTCCATCGTTCGCGATGAAAAAAGAGAGGGGTGCTTTCACCGCTCTGCTCATCTGCTTCACGGGTCCGTGATATCGAGCTGTAATCTGTCAGTCGCAGTTGGAGGTCGACAAGTTGCGAAGGCAAGACCTCCTGCAGACCAATGAAATCAACCTTGCTTTGCAGCAGGTATTTCTGAACGGCTGAATTGCGAATGGGCCACGAATTTTGGCCATCGGAGGGATTGTCGTATCGAATATTGAATGAGATGACCTCAACGGCGGCGAGTAACAAGGGCAACATGAAAAAATCGTACCGGCGCCAGTCTCCTTCCATTGCCCTCTGGGCCAAGAATCGGAAGCTTCGGAGGAGGGGTTTCAGATGCCATTTGCCGGCAGTGCCATCCTGGTTTCGAGGAAAATTCTGCTTCGGTTCCTGAAGACAGGATCGATGTGATGCTGCTCAAGTCATGCTCAACAAGCGAATTCCACGGCATGATTTTGGGTTGGTTTGTATCTGATGGAGTGGGGCCCAAGTGGCCTCGGTTCTTGGCGCCCCAATGTGAACTCGTCCGTTTTCCGGAGAGACAAGGGGGAGCGATTGCCGGTGGTTTCCTCCAGCAATCAACTATTTCCGCTCAAGTTCATCAGACACGTGGGCCGATTTCCCGATGTGCGTCATTCTGCGATGACTTTGTTGGCATTGGCCGGGGCATCATGTCTTGCGGTTGCCATTGCCTCAGGGGACCACCAGCCTCTGGACGAAGCCCGGAACCTCCGGGCGGAATCGCTCTATCGGCTTGAATGTGCCAATCTGGCCCATGAACGGGTGGCAAGCCGAGTCCACGATTTGGAATCTCTTCGGGCCAGCCAGCCCCTGACCACTGATCGCCTTGAGGACCTCCGTTCTGTTGTTCTGGATGTTGCTCCACCAGGCACTGGATTTGGCGTGAGATGGACCCGTCCACTGCTTGACTTGCCTGAATCCCCAGGGCCCATTGAATTTGCCACAGGGGAGCAATCCAACCAGTATGTGATTCATCCCACCCACCGCGGCCCGGTGGCCGCTTTTGGATTGACTCTGATCTTTGCCAGTGTTCTTTCTGGTGGAGTTGATAAAAAAATTCATGCGTTTTCCCCCAACTTGGACGATACCCTTCCCCAGAATCGCCCATCCTCCGGAGAGCCTCAGATGCCCGCCACCTCCATTCTGGCCCCTGATACTTCTACACAATCCCACGAAGCCGAGTGGATGCCTACGCCAGCGGACTCCCCTCATCTTTCCCAAGCCTCCGCCGCCATCGACGATGAAGACGAGGGGGATCTTTTCTACTTCGACGACGATGACGACGATCAGGACGAGGACGAGGATGACGGCTTCTTCTTTGACGACGATGAAGAAGACGACGAAGATTCGGACGATGATGATTTAGATTCAGACGATGACGCTTCTGCCGAAGGCGATGAAGAGGACGAGGATGACTCCGCCTTTGGTGACGACGACGATGAGGAGTACGAGTTCGAAGATTGAACCCGCTTTGGCTCGATCCCTGATCGCCCGGGGTGCTCGATGAAGTTTTCCGACACCCTGATCACCTTCTTCTTCTGGTGCCACACTCGCGTCCTTGAATCGGACCTTCTATTTGCCTCGTCGATTTGCACGTTTGCCGGATATGCCACTTCGTGTTCGACTGCGTGGTGTCTTCCCTCGTGTCCCTCTTCTGGCGGTTGTGGGCTCACGTCGGCCCACCAGAGATGCATTGTCTTCGCTGCCTTGGGTGGTTGAAGCCGCCGTTTCATCCGGATGGGGCATTCTCAGTGGTGGGGCCAGAGGGGTCGATGGAGCGGCCCATCATGAATGCTTGTGTCGACGAGGCACAACTGTTGCGGTATTGGGCAGTGGGCTTTCTCAGTTGTATCCTCCGGATCATGCGGATTTGTTCCGAAGAATCGCTGAGCAGGATGGCTGTTTGCTCAGTGAATACGAGGATCACGCGCCACCTCGTCCCTGGCGGTTTCCTCAGCGGAATCGACTGATTTCGGGATTTTCAGATGCAGTTTTTGTGGTTCAGGCTGGCGAGGCTTCCGGCAGCTTGGTGACGGCCAAAATCGCAGCCGAGTTTCACGGGAAGACAGTCATGGCATTGCCAGGATCTGCTTGTTCTCCAGAGTGGGCGGGTTCCAATCGGTTGCTTAGGGATGGCGCTTTGCTGGCGGACAACCAAGATGATCTTTTGGCGGTCCTGGCCTTGCTTCAGAAATCAGCAGAAGCGAATGCCAAGCAGAATGAGGATGATGCCGGTTCCGTTGGCAAGAATGGTTGAATAACTTGCGTCGTGATTGAACGCATCCCCCTCGGGGCCTTGTTTC
>JAKVCA010000088.1 GCA_022448315.1 Pirellulaceae bacterium
GGAATGCTAATAGGCAGGGCCTCAATCGCATCGCCTTCGGGATCGGAATCATTGCACAACACGCTGTTGTTGTTCATTCCGGCAAGATCCACGACACACAAAGTGTCACTGACAACCAGTGTACTTCCTTCGTTGACTGCGTACGTATCGTCCATGCCGATAGGCTGTTCATTCCGCCCCTCAACGGTGATCGTCACCATCACGGGAACACTCGACCCGCCAACGATATCACGAATGGTGTAAAAGAAGGTATCGGTTCCGATGTCGCCAGGGCTTAAGGACTCGAAGTCCGATCCGCGCGGATCATATGTGAAAGAACCGTCCCCATTCACTTCCAGAACCGCACCCTCGGAAGTGGTCAATGGAACTCCTACATTGAATCCATTTAACCCTGGCGCCGTATTGGTAAAACCGACCGCATTCACTGTAAACGTGTCGCCAAAATCGACGTCGAAATCAGCACCCAATGGTTGGTCAAAATCTGTGATCACATTGCCTTCCAACAAAACATCTTCGCCCACACGGTAATCATCATTTGCAATCGCAACTGGATTATCGTTCACACCACGGACCACGATCGTAATCAGCCCGCCAGGCGGAAGACTCATGGCACCGTGCTGGTCAATTGCCGTGTAAGGCAAGAAGACATTGCGGCTTTGTCCGACACCCAAGTCTTGGAAATCGGCGCCAGGATCAAAGCTAAAGGTACCATCATTGTGGTTCACAACCGAACCATTCCCATCTCCCAAAACAGCGGGATCGATGGCATACGACAGTGTCGACTGGGAGTCGTCACTGTCGATATCACTTCCTTGAAACGCCATCGTGACAGGACCCCCGTCCTCAAAGACTTGAAAACTCAGGTCATGTGCCATGGGGCTGTCATTGGTTCCGTTGACAATCACGGTCACAATCCCATCGACTACACTCAATTCTCCATGGCTATCCTCCACTTCATAGGAGAACGTCACTGCCGTCGTCTCGCCCAAGGCAAGTTCCTGGAAATCTTCACCGGGATCGAAGTCGAATGTACCATCCTCATTATTCACATAATTGTCGCTCAGCGGCGCTGGAATAACCCCATCTCGATAGATCAGCGTCGAACCGTCATCATCTCGATCCGGATCATCGCCATCGAAATCGACTGCCGCTACTACCGCGCCATCTTCAAACACTTCTACACTAACAGCGTTCGCTATAGGTGCGTCGTTGAGGCCGATCACTTCGACCGTTACCGTAGCTGCCACAGGAGACTCGAAGCCCTGTAAATCTCGCAACGTATATTGGAAGGTATCCAAGTCACTATCCCCTACGGCCAATTCCGCAAGCTGGGAAGAAACTGATGGATCGTAGAACCAGGAACCACCAATCTGATTCGGCATCGTACCGACGGATAGCGACGTATTGACTCTAACTTCGGCCCCTTTGTCACTTGTCGCAACAAGGACATTAGGATCCGTCGGGTCGACGACCCTGAGGCCCTGTAACGAAGCGATTCCAAAGGTGTCACCCGCATCCATGTCAAAATCATTGACATAAAGACTGGGCCGTGTCTGGAAAAGGATCGCAAAGTCCTCTTCGGTCTGGAAGTCCTCGGGATCCGCATCCACGGCGGGATCGTCCACTGCCGTCGGTGGATAGCCCGGCAAAATTTCCAGAATGTAGTCTTCTGATTCACCATTGGGTGCAAGCCCCGTGGCCTTCAAGCCACCCTCGTTGCTATAGCGGAAGCGAGCATACGTCGGCCCTGGTACCACTTCGGGAACTAAACGCGAATCGACGACCAACGAACAAACAATCAGTTGAGAAATCGCATCTTGGTGACAATTGTCATTTTGTGGACCAAAGGCGGTACCCGCGAGTACGTCAGGATCAGTCACGAAGATTGCCTCGCTGGCAAATACCTGCTCGCCAAGATCATCCCAATCACCATCTCGATTGAAATCGATCCAGCCATCCAAAAGTCCGGGGCTGTTGGCCGTAACTTCTACTGACGTGGGGATATGAGCGTTAAATTGGCCACCTAGAGGGCCTTCAAAACGAATACCGTCTTCGTCTGCACCATCGCCGATTATCGGTTGTCCATCCGGCTCGGTATCTACCAAGGATCCCAAGAATGGCCCTTCTGGCGTTACCATATGGGCCGCACCATTACTACCCACTAAGGTTGGGTAGCTATTCTGTGGGGAAACAAACGGTGGGGTGGGGCCCTCCGGCGCATCGCCCATATCGGTCGCTACATCTCCGAGGAAAATTGTAATCTGAGTCTCCCCAGACAACTGATTCGGCTTCAAAGGATTGCCCGCCAAATCTCGAATGGCATTGGTGAATACAACGGTTTGCACGCTCGGCGTAGAATCGACGTCGATGAAAACATTGCTCAAGTCTTGGACACCCGCTTGAGCTAAAGCATCGTCATCCGCTCCGGTAACCACCACTGTGGATCCACCCTTAGGAGTTGCCGTCACGCCCACCAAGGCATTGGGATCTACTATGTTATTGATCGCCTGGATCATCGCCACAGCCACCTGATTGCCGTCGAACTCAGCGACTCGAGAAATCGGCACGGGTACTGCCGCTGCGACTCCCGGCGTTCCCAGTTTCACTAAACTTGTCGTGGCTTGTACGTTTGGCTCCACTGCGCCCACCAACACGTGCCCCGCATTTCCACCAAGCGTCACGACGGGCGTACCCGGGACATGTTCCGGATTTAATCCCAAGCCGGCTCCTTGAATGGCAATGGCAAGTGTTTCGGCCAGTTCATCAACTGTCGTCGCGTCGTTGAAATTGATCGCAACCGTCCCCACGCTGTTGGTTGGATCTTCGTCGGTATTGTTCAGTTCAAATTGCACCGCCGGATTAAGGCCATCCCGAATTGAAAATGTCTCGCCATCGAGCAGCCCTGAAATTTGCCCAGCGACTGAGGGAATTTCCAAACCAAACGCTGGACTGACACCCGGCGCACCAAAGCTATCGAGTTGGCTCAAGGTAATATCAACCACATGATTGACGTCGCTCCCCAAATGAATCTGACCAGCACCGAGATGCCTTGGATCCAACCCGACATCTGCATCACGGACGGTCGCAGCGATAATATTGGCGAGTTCCTCGTAAGTTTCTCCCTGAGTGAAGCGAATAGGAAGATTCCCAATACCCACCTCATCTGCAATGTCTGTATCTTCAAATTCAAAGGTAACAAGTTTTGTCCCGTCGTCGACGGTAAAGGTGTCACCATCTTCGACACCTTGCGTTTGACCATCCAGACGCAGATTGGATAATGCCACCACGTTGATGAAATGATTTCTCTTCGTTCCTAAATGGACACGACCATCTGGCAAGGCCTTGGGGACAAGTCCACGATCAAGTGATGGATTATTGAGTGCATCTACGACCCGCTGAGCTAATTCATCTGCGGACAGGTTCGTTTCATACTCGATCACCTCATTATTGGGATCCACACTGCCATCCCGATCAAACTCAAAGGTGACCGGCAACTGCAAACTGTCACTAATGGTGAATTGATCACCTTCAGTGATCGCGTTGACCACACCATCAGCCCCCACAGGAATCACAATCTGGGATGTTTGCGGGACGTCAATGCGGTAACCTTGTTCAAATTCAAATTTTGTTTCATGCCCCAGCTTGTCTCGTACAATGAAGCTCTGACCGTCTACAATTTCGGCCCCAGGCTTCGCGATCATGGTGTAATTGACCGCGTTATTGAGATGAATCGTATAAACACGATCTGGAGTCCAAATTCCTGAGAGGGGCGTCAATCGCACCGTATCACTCGTGGCATCGTAACTGAACGAGTAGTCAACATTATCCACCAACAAAAGACCGTTCTGATAGACTTCGACTTTGTCACTGGTCACGGTCGCATCGTCGAGACCAATCCCTTCACCGGCGTCTAAAGGTGCCACGCCGTCGACCAATCGAATTTCAAAGCTCGTTAGCGCCATGTCTGCAGGGACGCTAATCACGGTTTCGCGTCGATTCGCATCGAGCAAGTCTGCGTCATTGTCGAATGGCTTAATCGCTAATGCGCTGGGACCGATGTGATCGGAAGTATCAATCGCTCCTCGGTCAATAACCACATTTGCACCCGTGCCAAAGGGCGTCTGACGGTCTGGATTGTCAACGCGCAACTGGCCCACACCATCAAAGGCTGGCGCCAAAATTGGCGATGGGCCGATCCCCATCGGTTCACGTACGACGACCAACTCAAAGCGATCTTCCAACGAAGCAATCGCACTGTCGATTGCTCGTGTCTCCGGAGCCAGATAATAGTTACCCGCCGTGCGTCCCACAAATAGTGGATCGACCAGGACCGGTTCCTGCTGACCCGGCAAGATCGGCTCATCGTCGCGTGGGATGGAAAAATCTTCGACAGGCACACCACTGCGACGAGTGGTTGTGCGGTGATACAAAGAACCGGCGAGTACCGTACCGGCACCTCCCAGATTCGTACTTGCAGAAGAAGCATCAACACTTATGCCTGTGTCCAA
>JAKVCA010000089.1 GCA_022448315.1 Pirellulaceae bacterium
ATCCTGGGTCATGGCACGGAAGCGATTGGTAATTCCAGGTGCCCCGACTGGATCCACAACTGTAAGGACAGTCGAGTTCTTCAAAGCGACCACGCCATTTCCGTCGTAAACTGCCTCCAATGTATTGATGGGCGGCACTTGGAAAATATCGTTAATTGCAGTTACCATGCGGGCGGCCACTTCGTCCTGCAACTTGGGCATCGTGGCATCTGCTAAAGAGGAGGTCGTGGTATCTGCAGAATCGCCCAACGAAGTATTGAACAACTCAACTAGACCTGCACCCTGATGAACTGCTTCGAAACGAACTAATGCTCCCTGCGAAACGGCTTCGTTAATCGTCGCTGTCAGTTTCTCTGCGATCTCTTCGCGCGTGTCATCGGCACGATATTTAATAATACGGTCACCCGCGGTTGCACCAGAATTATCTCGATCGAACTCAAATGCAACGCTATTGGTTCCGTCACTCAAGGAAAACATTTCGTCATCGACAATATCGACACCTCCCAGTACGGGAACCTGCAAAACGATATTGGCTGTCACGTCGACCGGGTTCTCTACAAACAGACCATCATTGTCAAACTCAAAAATGACGGGGCCACTACCGTCGTCGACCGAGAACACTTCTCCATCCAAAACCTGGGCTGGCAAGCCCGCAGGACCTTGGAGTTCGAGGGTTCGCAAGTCCGCAATATTCACTGGGGATCGATTCGGCCCCGCGCTCGTCGTCCCATTGCTGTCGAATTCAAAGGTGTGCCCATTCAAAACGCCCGCATTAAACGTTCCATCAAAAATCACGAATTCTTCCAGGTCACGGACTCCGTTCAATCCAGTCGGCGGATCAGTGAGTTGAATCTGAAAGTCATTCGAGATGTCGACCGTGCGCACGACGCGCGTCGTTCCATTCCCAGCCACTTCTCCAAAGCCGTCGCCGTCAAACTCAAAAAACACGTCAGGCAGGGCACCGGTGGGCGCGGCAGCTTGCTGAATCCGCAAATAGTCACCTTCCTCAAAACGCAGGGCCTCGCCAAACTGCTCTAAGTTGGTAAACCGCGTTTCCACCACATGCTTACTACCCGCACCCAACTGGATCACGCCGTCACCAACATTCGTGGGCATCAAGTCCAGTAGTGGGAATTGCTGAATGGCGGCAACAATCCGGTCGGCTAGCACATCTTGACTGTCGCCTGTCAGGAATGGAATCGCCACGTGACCAGGATCACTCAGGCCATTCGGGTTGGCCAGAGCAATGCTCTCAAATTCAAAGGTAATCTCATGAACATCATCGGAAATCGTGAAAGTCTCGCCATCTTGTACGAAGGTGTTTACAGGAATTCGCAATGACAAAAATTCCGGTACGTGCAAGCTAAGGCCTGCATCAAACTCAAAGGTCTGCGATTGAACACCATCGGAAATGAGCAACTGCTGTCCATCAGTGAATTGCTCACCACTCAACAGTTGAATGCTATGGGTGTACGTCCCGTCCTTGTCAAACTCAAACACAACCTGTTTGCCGAAGGGATCCTGGATCTTTAGCCGTTCACCATCCTGAATTGGCCCACCACTGGTGGGGACAACCGTATAACCGCTGTCAAACTCAAACTGTTCACCATCAATCTGGAAACGATCGCCGTCGCGGAGGTAAATTCCCGCCACGGTACGTAATTCTTCACCTGCGGTGAAGGTATCCCCAAGATTCATGTCTCCGGCCGTACTGAAATCCAGACGCAAACGCAAGTGATCCACACCTGCAAAATTATCGAGCGGAATGCGGACTTGCCGCCACGTACCCGTGTTGTCGAATAATTCTTGGCCGGCCCCATGATTCGAGGCCACCAATTCCCAATCCCCATCGTTGTCCGAAACAAAGACACGGAAACCATCACTACTCCCCGAGCCGTCCGTTTCCGCAAAGTAGTTAAAATAAAGCGTCGGTCGGTCTTCCGGCCGATAACCCACCAGGCTGAATTCATTCGTGACAATCGAACCATGCGCCCCACCCGGGAAATCGTAGCCACGTGCTCCTGAAATGGCACCGAGATGTGGCTGGCTTCCCGTATCACCATTCGGATCTGGCAACTGATACATTCCTCGTCCGAAGTGCAAACTGGAAAAACCTGCCCTGGCAGGTGACGGCTGGCCGTCAAACGCTGCGGGCGCTCCATGGCCAATCGCTTCCGACAGACCACCACCAACGGTATTGAGTTGTCTCTCATTGAGGACAAAAGAAGACCCTTCCGCCACGCCGATAAAACGCTCATCCATAAAGTCCGTCACTTCGGACCCTGGGACTCTTCGCGTTTCATGGAATAAATTTTCATCGAGGGTTCCAAACTCAAGTCCGCGAACTTGATTCAAGCCAGTCGCGACACTCGTTTGACCATCCAGGAAAATCGGTTGCAGAACGCCACTGCTGTCAAAGGCATAGATACGTCCATCATCATCAACACCAAACAACAAGTCGCGATATCGCCCACCTTCAACGTCTGCGGGTCCGTGCGTTAGGCCTTGAAAGCGAATCCCCAAAAGATCGGCCGCAGAACTTTCGATGTAGTCTACATCAGTGATTTCATAAAGCCCTGGGAATCCTAATTCGGACGGAGTCTGCCTGATATCTACCGTGTACAAACCGCCCACATCGGAAACAGCAAAAATCTGTCCGCCGGTACCCCGCTGCGAAAGCCCGCTATCTTCCATGATCACTAGACCGGTGATTAAACCGCCCGGTCCCTCGCCGGCCGCATTGAAAGGCGCGCTGACAATCGGCGAAGCGCCGATTAGTTTGATGGAAGCTCCGGTCTGCTGAACTGAAATGTCCTGATTGGCAATGAGTTCCGCAAAGGTTGCCGAAACCACATCATTAATCTTGGTTGCCACACCTGGTTGGGGGTCAGCTTGAAAGGCGCCAAATTGCATCTGTGCTGAAGCGAACTGCGGAAACTGTGCCAACAAGTTGAATTGATCGAACGTGTAATCTTGGCCCTCATCGGCCGCCAGCAACTCAATCCCTACATGCAGAGGATCCGTCAGACCACCGCGTGTTCCCTGGTCGATCCATGGCCGATTACTCGCTGCCTGGATCGGAAACGTCGTCGTCGCCTGCATGCCACGAAAATCCCCTACTTCGGCTCCCAGAAAACTAATGCGGTCGTAGGAAAACTCCCCATAATTCAAGGGGGTCACGATGGTTCCGGTCGTTTCTGGATTCTTTCGATGGCTGGCAACAAATCGGCCGTCCTGATTGACTCCCGCTTCAACCGATCGTCCGATGAAATCAATCGTCAAGTCGTTGAGATTTTGGTTGGGCGTGATTGTCCCAGGGAAGACTTCCTCGGAAGGAATTGCTACCACAGGAGGCACTGCCAAGGCACCAGGGTTTTGCACGAAATTCAACACTAAGGGTGAGCCCGCTGACTGATTGATTCCGGGTCCATTGATCGCCACGCGTGGGCCACCAAGTTGCGAGGTCAAATTCAACCCATTGACGCTTTGGCTTTGCAAGACCTCAAAGGCAACCGTCGTGGCAATTTGTTCCGCCGTCTGCAACACATTAAAAGGAATCGCGATATTATTACCAGCCACGCCCGTGCTTCCAAACGTGTCGTCAAATTCAAATGTTTGCGAGCCGGCGGCCGTCGTGACGGTGAACTGATCGCCATCGACGATCAACGCCGGATCGACAATCTCCAACACGGGGGCGATCCCTACGCTGCCCTCAATTTTAATTGTACGTGGATCGTGATTACTGAGACTGGCACTTAATTCACCTCCTAGCGTAATACGACTCCCCGTCACTCCGGCGCTGACAAATCCTGCCAGAGTGGCATTAATATTGGCCACCAGGACCCCAGCTAGAGTCGCCCCGTCGTCTGTCTGGACGAAGGGAATGTCAATCGTGTTCGGACTGCCATTTGCATCCGGGTCAAGGGTCACGTCGACAAATTCAAAAGTCGCAGCCAGTTGCAAATTGGCCGCCACGCGAACCCGCGTACCATTTAAAAACCCACTAACCGAGGCGGGCAAGGGGTTAAATTGGATCGTCGGTCCCGTGTCGAATTGATAAATCCGTTCATCTCCCGACACAGCATCGTCAGCATCCAAGACAAAGAAATAATCATCCCGAATCGTACGGGAGCTATTGACGACATCGATATCTTGTCGAACTTGTGGACCAAGATCAAATTCAAAGGTCGTTTGCGTGTAACCGTCATCAATAATGAAAGTATCGCCATCGTCGATATTAAATAACGTGTTTTGGGTTATTTGACTATCAAAGACCGTTGCGTCCGGAATATCGAGTTGTGGACTGGTGAGGATTTGACCTACTGCTTCTGCCGATGTGACGCCTTGACCAACTTGATCGTCGGGCTCATCGAACGCAGCGGGCTGTCCAGTTTCCGGGTTCATGTAGAACAAAATATTTTCAAAAACGCTCACACCATCT
>JAKVCA010000009.1 GCA_022448315.1 Pirellulaceae bacterium
CAACAAGGTGCTAATCGCGTGATGGTAAAAACAACGAAAACGGGCGCCCAACTAGTCGGCGCAGAATTGTGGATTCGCCGCTAAGGGTACCAGAGCGCAAAACACTTTAAATTCCCATCCCGGTCTTTGCAGTAGAGACGACCGCCTGACAGCACAATATGCGGCCACACGTCGTTCTCCAGAATCCCTTGCTGTCGCGCTAATTCCGTATACTTCCGAGGAGAACGGTCAACGGTTTCCACAAGTGCCAAATCTCCGCGTCGCCCCCAAACGATGAGTCGACCATCTGCCGTCGCAATGCAGGACGCCGTGTCCCCATAACCACGGCCTCCACGCCAGACCGGTTGCCCCGTCTCAAAATTCAAACAGTACACACCGCGCCAACACCAGTAAACGTGCCCCTGATGAATCACCGGCGGACAGAGTCCAGATGCATATGGCTGCTTCCAAATTTGTTGCGCCCCAGTCCGGTTGATATCAATACGCGTGATGGCATATTGATTGTATTCTGAAGTAATGACAACCGACTGGTTATGAACCGTCGGTGTCGCCACATTGTTGGCAAAATCGGTTTCCCAGGGGAATTCTGCCCACGTTTCACCTTGGTGCCCTTCGTCGAGACGAGCCACCAAGAGGTTATGAATGGTCAAAACGGCCACGCACGGAACCTCCTCAACAAGCATAGGAACGACCCCACCTGTATGCCCTGCGGGATCCTTCGACTGAGAAGTCCAAAGACGTTTTCCCGTGAGCTTTGAAAAAGCCATCAAATTGCCCTCGTCGTCACCAACCTCGGCAATCACGGCATCCTCGTAAATTAGCGGTGCGGTTGTGTAGCCATAATCGCGCAACTGCCGACGTCCTACTTTTGGTCGTTGGCCAACTTCAAACGTGTCATAGAAATTGAGACTCCAGACACGTTGGCCTTGCTTTCCCGTATCCCAACAATGAAGATCGCCATCCGTGCTCAGTGTATAGAGATAACCCGTTTCGCAATCGTAGCTGGGACACGATGAGGGTCCGAGATACAGCCCCTTGTCACCGTCACTGTGTCGCCCATACCCAGGGCATTCATAAGACTGTTGCCAAACCGTTTTTCCAGAGCTGACATCAAGACAACGGACAATGTCTCGGCCGTCTGTCCATCCCATGGTGTAGAGGTGATTTCCAACGACGATGACCGCACTACCACCCGCATGGACGTTGACAGTCCACAAAGCCTCACCAGGCGGCCAAGCTTTTCCCGTCCAGCCCGAAGATTCGGCCACCTTGCCGTTACGACCTACCCCACGCCAATGAGGCCAATCGTCTCCCTGGACAACCTCCACCACAAACACCAAGGTGAAAAGAAAAATCCCGCAAATTAACAACCCAGAGCGGTCGAACATGGCAGATCCTCTGCACTAAACAATCCCAAAATTTGCAATCCACACATCACTCTTGTCCGTGGTATCACCATCGTACCAGGAAATTATGCCGCGATCCTTTCCAGTCCGAATTACACCACAATAAGAATTATCTCGACGGTGCTCGGAGGGCAAGATCGCCTGTAGTTCAAGTCGCATGCGATGGACGTTGAAGGTATACACGGCAGTCCGCATGCCATTCCAGCCATGATCGATCGGAAGATCCCACTGTCCCGGCTGCTGGCCGATTTCGGCGCGCGCTGCCACAACAATAGTATCGTCAAAACGTTCAACGGCTTGGCCACCAAACCGGATAGCTTGTCCGAGTGCAAAATCCCATGAAGTGTAGGGAGGTTTGGCAATCGAAAAACCAGCAATGCAATTGCCTCCTTCAACATCATTGAGGCGTGACATCGCCAAACAAGAACCGTCCTGAAGAAACACGATGGCCGTCTCTGTAGGACGTTCCGTACGAGGATATTTGCTCCCCGTCATGATGGTGGCATGATATTCCCACCTTAGTCCGTCGGACGACTTCAACAGGTCAACGGTATCGTTGGTGTAGTCGCATGCTACATAATACATCCCGTCGTGAAATTTAGGTTTCCAGAACTGTGCCCCGCGCGTCTCGCGCCCTACTTTTCGTTGACCAACCGGATAGGCGACAGTCGGATCGGTCCAGTGGACTCCGTCCGACGTAAAGGAGACCATGGTTTCATTTGGATAGGGAGTGTTATAGACAACCAGTCGTTCCGCCGTCGACAAAATTTTTGCATCCCGATCGTCGCCTGGAGCGTCCGGCAACGTCGTCACTGACCATTGGCGCAAATCCGCTGACTCCAAGATCATCAGGCGGCCATCAGGGGGTGAGGCAATGTGTCGTGTTTTCTGTGTAAAGACGACATAATACTTGCCTCGCCAAAAAGTCATATTCGTAAACGCGTTATAGTCTCTCTCTCCCTGCGAAGTGAAAATTCGGCGCATCTCTCCCATCACAACCCGCCGTGGCCTTTGAGGCTGCCGAATCACTGCATCGGCTTCCTCAGCATTGAGACCCCGCAGGCTGGCGAGAGTAACAACCCCCGTTTGCACAAATTGCCTGCGACTCGTCGTTACTGACATGTCGATTGCCATTCGATTTCCCTTCACTTCGAAGTGTCACAAGTCGCAAGTCATTCTCACTTCTCTGGGAACCCAGGAAAACTTCGCTGCCACCGCGTGATTAGCTGGAACCGGGCGACCGCTCCCCCTTGAACGGAACCAATGATCATTCTTCGCGATCGCTCGTCACTCCTTTTTCGATGCAATAAATACGAGCTGCGGTTCGAATCAACAACCGTTGACCGACAATCGCCGGCGTCGCCATCGCCATGTCGTCTTCCGCAAGTTCATTCGCATGGAGAATTTCCAAGTCCTCTCCAACCTTGATNACATAGGTCACCCCGTCTTCATTCAAACAGAACACCAGACCGCCATAGCCCCAAGGAGAAGAAGTAAAAGCACGACCGTTGGGAATGCGTTGTCGTTTAAAAATCGTCGCACCATCAGCCGTGTTAAAGCAAGCCATGAAACCAAAATCGTACAAAACAAACAGTCGCTCATCATAAATAAGAGTGGAGGGATTGTACGGTCCGGCCATCTTTTGGCACCAGGCAATCCATTCGTTGGCATCTTCATTATCTGCCAACGAAATATCCCCGCTGGCGCCTGGTTTGATTGCATAAATAGGCCGATGTCTGCGATCTCCAACATATCCAGAACTGATGTACAGCAAACCATCATGTTCGTAAGGCGTGGCAATCGTAATCGTGGACATGCCTGTGAGCTCCGAGAGTAATTTTCCGGAGAGATCATAGGACCGCACTT
>JAKVCA010000090.1 GCA_022448315.1 Pirellulaceae bacterium
AGCGCTCATCTGGTTTTGAACGCTTGGCTTTGGATCAGTTCTAAAAGTAAATCACGAAATCCAACTCCCTTGTTCGAATGGGAAACGTTGGCCATTACAATTCGCGAAATCTCATCTCGTTCGGCATAGTTCGGTCGCCTTCCGATGGCGTATGTCATGAGCTTTTCTGAGAGACACACACCAAACTGGTCGATATTGGCCAGTACATATTCGCGCAGGTCGTCTACGTTCTTCAGTCGCATGCCGCCGGTGAATTCGCCTTGAGCTTCGATGGGGGCTCCATTTTTCCTGACGGGCTGGCCCTTTTCATTTTTGGTCCATTCGGGGTAGTGAGTACGCCAGCGCCCTAATGGATCGTAGTTCTCCAGCGCAAAGCCGATTGGGTCGATCTTGCAGTGGCAGGTTGCGCATTTTGAGTCGGCGGTATGCGCAGTCATCAATTCGCGAATCGTCTTTGTTCCTCTCGTATCTGGTTCAATCGTTGGCGTGCCAGGCGGTGGTGGCGGAGGAGGATCGCCAAGGATGTTACGCAGCACCCAGACCCCTCGAGCCACTGGCTGCGTTTGTGATCCGTTGGAAGTCGCCATCAAAATTCCGGCTTGGCCGAGAAGCCCACCAAATCTTGCGCCTTCCGGTACTTCGATGCGGGCAAAGCCCCCGTTGGGGATCTTCACTTTCAGGCCGTAGATCTCATTGAGCAAACGCTCATTACCCCAAGTAAATTCCGGTTTGATAAAGGTCTCGAGCGAATGGTTCTCGTGCAAAATCTCGGTAAAGAAACGCTCTGCCTCGCCGATCATCCCTTTTCTATGCCCGTCCTGCCAAGCGATCAGTCGTGGGTCAGGAGTCGTGTCTTCCAATCGGCGCAATCCGAGCCATTGCCCGGTGAAATTCCTGACAAAATGGTGAAATCGTTCTGAGTCGATCAATCGGTTCGCTTCGGCGACAAGTTGGTCGGAGTCGGAAAGCGTGCCAGCCGATGCAATCGCCGCCAATTGGTCATCGGGTGGGCCACCGGTCAGGAAGTAGGAAAGTCGAGTCGCCAAATCCCAGTCGTCCAACTTTCCAGGTCGATGTCCCCGGTACAGAAATTGCGGAGAGATCAAGGAGGTGCGAATTGCGAGATGAAGCCCCTCCTCTAAACTATGACCTGAATTCATATGCCCAATTACAATCGAGCCGTACCTCTTAACGTCGGCATCGGTTGCAGGACGCCGAAAAGCCTTGCTTAGAAGCTGTTCTATGATTGGCTCCACTTTGTCTTTTGGCGCCGCATCCGCTGGGGCCGCTGACATAAATCGCGGCACAAGTTCTTCGCGACGTTTCTTCTCGTGCAAACTCTCGATAACATCGACAGGTCCCTCGATTTCCATCCAGTGAATGTCAATCGCTGGGCCTTCTTCAAAGAGCTGATAAGCGAACACAGGATCGACGAATTCGATCCCCTTGACCAGTTTCCTGACAACTTTCTCAATCTCTTCCTTCGAGGTATCGATCGCTGCCGCATCAAGTTTGGGCGAATTGCGTAGTTTCTTCAGGTTGGCCCAAGCTGATCCACGTTGTAGGCCACCTCCGATCTCAGCATCCTTCCAGACCGCCAGCAGCCGTTTGTCCCGCGTGAGCATTTCTCGGATTAGCGTTTCGTAGGTGGGGGTTTTTAGATGATCTTTAGGCGGATGGTCGGTGGGACGGGAAATTAGTGCGTTGGCGAAGTAGAGAACGGGCGTTTCGGTTCGGCGCAATTCGACCTCGCATTCAAACGTCTGCTTGTCTGAAATCAATTCGAATTCGGTCAACTTCCGCATCGTGCCGATCGTCTTGCGTTCGTCATTTTCAATCGGTTGGGCATAAACACGTAACTGCATCGGCCCTTCGAAAAATGGAATCGCGACCGAACCCGGTGCAAACCGCGAAGCCGAAACACGCACCTTGTACTTGCCATGGACACGGGCCTCGAATTTTTCGGGCCAAATGCAAGAGTTGCCGACCCTTGGTGTGCGGGCAACTAGTCGTATCGCGTCTCCGACGACTCGGCCAGCCGTTTCGGCAAATGCGAAATCCTTGGGGCCAACCGTGAAGAGAGCTGATTCGACGCGATTTTTTTTGGGAGGAAAAAGGCCGTCCGCCGCCTGAGTCGCTGCGTCAAAGTAGCACTCCATCAGAGCCGGAGAAACCAATAAACCCGCCGCTGAGTTATCGAAATCGTGCTGCACGGAGTCTGGCGGAAACTCGTCGGGAACCGAGAAATCGATGCCTAATAGAGACTCAATGGTGTTTTCGTATTCTTTGGTGTTCAATCGCCGCAATACACTGCCGTGCGGCGTTGAGTGTTTAATCAAACTCTCATGCAACTTGGAGATGGCAGTTTCACGTTCTTCGCTTGAAGGTTGTTTCTCGTTAGGCGGAGGCATCTCACTCTTTCGTAATTTCTTAAGCACACGCTCCCATCGATCAGAGGTACTCTTGTTGTCCCAGTCGGCGATGCTCAAGGCTTCAAGGTCGATTCCGCCTTCGGCAGACGTGGCATCGTGACAGCCCATGCAGTAATTGTCAAAAAAGAGAGTCGGCTCAGAATGCACCGGTGAAGCGCGAACAATGAGCACGAATGCCACCAAAACCCATGCCATACGCCAATATCGGCAAATGGTCATGATTACACCAAAACCTCATTTAGACTGTGCGACGCATTGGAAAATCGGTCGGCATCGATCCGTAGCTGCTGCAAAAGTGTGATGTAGAGATCACCGAGCAGCCGATCTTTCTTCGCACGTATATGCTGACCATGTTTGAGGCCACCTCCGGCGACGACTGTCGGGAGGTCGTGGTTTGCATGCGCGTTGGCGTCACCAATTCCTGTGCCGGAAAGAACGAGTGTGCTATCCAAAAGTGGGCGTCCGTCCGCGTCGGTCTTTTGTTTTAGCTTATCGAGGAAACGCGCCAAGCAACGCATGTGTTCGCGGTCCACCTTGACGAGTTCCGAGATCTTTTCCGGATCGTTGCCGTGATGGGAAAGCATATGGTAGCCCGATCTCAAGGTTTCTCCGTCAATCGTGAAGACCTGCCCCTCGCCACCGAGAAACAAAGTCATGACTCGTGAGGAATCCGTCTCCAACGCAAGCGACATCAGATCGTACATCATTGTTTCGGCTTCGATCATCAGGCTCGGTGCGATGGGATCGTACTCTGGCGGCTTATAGTCCGTTTTCGGCACGGTCGATCCCGTCGGATCCAAACGCTTTTCCACACGGCGCTCCACTTCTCGTAAGGAATCAAAATACTCGTCGAGTTTTTTTCTGTCGGCTTCGCTGACCGTTCGGCTCAATCGCTTTGCTTCATCAATCGCCGTGTCCAGCGCGCTACGACCACTCCTCAGAATGTAATCCATCCGCTCCTGGTCCTCGGGGATGGCGAAGAGTTTTCGATAGAGCACGCTGGGTCGCGAGATCATCGGCATGGGCTTCCCCTTCTCGTCGCGGTTCATGGGGAACTTTGCCTTTCCCGCGCTGAGTTGTAGCGATTGATAACGCGTTGTATTACCAATCCGTGTCGCCGCAAGTTGATCCAGCGAAATCGAATCCTTTGTTTGCCCAGTTAGGAATGTCTGCCAGGTACCGTGACCATCTGCTTTCGGAGGACGATGGTCGAGACCTGAAAGAATGGTGAAGTCTTTTCGGTGGCGCTCGAGTGGCTCTAAAGTCGGCGGCGCGAGATAACCGTGACCGGTTTGCTTGGGATAAATGGCTTCGCGATGATAACCCAAGTAAGCTCCCGTGCAGACCAGACGTTTCGCTTTTGTGTCGGAAGATGATTCGTTCCCAGCGGCGATCGACGGTCGGATCGATTCTAGCATCGGTAGCGCGATTGTGACGCCTGTGGCTTTCAAAAAGCGTCTGCGGCTGTATTCGTGAATGAGGCTATTCATTCTTTTAAGCACCGATCAAAAATCTAGATGCTAAAGGTTACCGCAACGGTAGATGGAACGCCAGCCGAGCTGCTGGATCCTCACTGGGCGTGTGCAGCACTTTTGTCACAGCAAAAAATCTCGTATCGCCTTGGCACGGTCGACTCCCGTGAGCCGCACATCGAGACTGTGGTGCTTCGCCGAAAAACGCATTGATTTTTGAGAGGGCCTAATGGTTAGGGTGGTGGTCGCCGCTCGAACCAATCGAGTCAGCGCCCGTCTG
>JAKVCA010000091.1 GCA_022448315.1 Pirellulaceae bacterium
GGTGCTTCTCCACCGCTTAAATTCGGACCTGGAAAAAATGAATTGTGGCGTCTGCCTCTAAAATCTGGCCATAGCTCTCCCTGCATTGCCGGCCACACAATCTTTCTGACAACTTACGACCAAAAATATCAAATCCTGGCCCTCCTCTGCATTGAACGAACCACCGGACAAATTCTCTGGAAAAGAGAAGTCGCCACACCAGCAATTGAAACGGGACACCCGTCGTTCAATCCAGCCAGCAGTACGCCTACATCCGATGGCACGCGGGTTGTCGCATACTTTGGCTCGTTCGGACTCATATGTTTCGATATGCGCGGAAATCCTTTGTGGGAAGTACGCCTGCCTCTGACCAAGTCTTATGCCGGCAATGCAACTTCACCGGCCATCGTGGGAGACAAAGTCATCCTTTATCGTGGTAATTATGTCGACCATTTCCTGATCGCGGTCGACAAGACAAGTGGAAAAGAATTGTGGAAAGTACCCCAAAAGGAACCTTTCTCCGGAGAACTTGCCTGCACCGCTTGTCCCATCGTTGCGGGAAACAAATTGATCGTCCATTCGGCCCGTGCCTTACAGGCATTGGATCTTTCCAGCGGTCGTCAGATCTGGGTGGCGAAATGCGCGACCACAGCGACCAGTACACCCGTTCTCGCTGGTGAGGAGGTTATCGTTGCCGCTTGGAACAAAATGGGCGAACCGGCACTCAGGCCACCTTTCCCTGACTTTGCCCAACTCTTGGTTGACCATGACAAGGATGGTGACCAACGAATCAGCCCTGGGGAATTTCCTCAATTATGGATTTTTCACCGTCCCGAAGGAGTGGAAGCGCCTCAGAACGGAGCGACCGTCCGTTTCAGGTCCGTCGACAAGAACAACGATCGCGAAATTGAAAGCGAAGAATGGGCTCTACGAGTTCAAGACCTAGAAACCTTTCGTGGCAGCTATGACTCCCATGGCATGCTCGCAGTCCGCCTCGACAGCCAAGGGCTAATTCCCGCTGAATCGATACGAACACTCGCCACACAAGGGATTCCAGAGGTCCCTTCACCTCTCGTCAACGCAAATCACCTCTACTTTGTGAAGAACGGCGGCGTGCTAACCTGCCTCGATCTGCGAACTGGAAAACGTCTGTACCGCAAGCGTACCAGGGGCCGCGGCACCCACTACGCTTCGCCCTTGATTGCTGATGGTAAAATCTTTACGACCTCTGGTGATGGACGCATCAGTATCCTCACGTTGGGACCCGACCCCAAAATCCTCGCCACCAACGACCTGCATGACGCGGTGTTTGCGACTCCCGCCATTGTCGATGCTACGCTCTATGTAAGAACGCACTCAACACTCTTTGCCTTTGGCCGTGAACAAGAGACCGTCAAGGAGTACCCCTGAAGGAGTGATTTCATAAAAGAAAACCGTCCAGAAGAAACCATTTTGTTCCCGCTCAGGACAACAAGCTTCTGTTTGTCAGAGATACCCTATAACCCGCTCTCCTGGTTCTCCGACTACTCTGCAAGCACGGCTTGCGAAGACGCTCTGAAATGCCTCGCCGATCCGCCTCATTCCATCAGCCGGCGAAATTTCAGCAACTGTTTAAAGTAGCTCCGATAGCCGCGACCAGTGATCCGGCAACAGACGAACGCTGCGGAGTAACGTCAGCAACGACTCCCAGGGAAGTGTCGCACACGGAGATGTCGCTCGGCTTCGTCACACCAACTCTCCCATTCGGTCACCCACCTTGCCATATAGTTCCCTTCTCTGCCTCGAGTTGGCTAACAGATCTTCGTCGAACTGAACACGCCCAGCCTGGAAAATAGAAATCGTCGACGAACCACCAAACCGAAAATATCCCTTCTCATCTCCCTTAGAAACCGTTGCGCCTGCTTTGTAAGTCTGACAAATACTGCCGACGTTCGTAGCGCCAATCTCAAGAAGAAGCACCTTGCCCAAAGCTGTCGTCTCCAGTACCGACACTGCACGCTTGTTTGTGGCCAGAATGTGAATATTTCGACACAGGGCGATGGGGTTAACGGAAAACAACGGCCCGTTGATCACACGAAACGCTCCCACACGACCGCCTGCCGGAAAATGAAAACGGTGGTAATCGACCGGACAGAGGCGGGACACGACAAGCGATCCAGCTGCAAATTCCCGCGCCAAAGCTGCATCTCCCAACAGCGTTGGCAAGTCGAACATTTGGCCCTTAACGAACAAACCGTCGCATTGAGAAAGGTTGGGGACACAGAGATGTCGGCCGTCTGCGGGAAAAACCACTCTGGCAGGATTTGGGTCTACAGGCCGCGTCTGAGGAAGCAGAGTTCGAGAAAAAAAGGCGTTGAAACTCTCGAAATCCTCCAGATTGCAAGTGAATTCCTGCGGGTCGATCCCATATTCGTCAACGAACGGCTGTATTTTTCGGCGAGATGAAGCCCGATTCATCCGCCATCCATACCACCGAGAAAACCAGGCTCGCTTGACCACGGTGGCCAGGGCCACCTTTCCCAAGGGCGTGCCGTAGGTCCAACGCAGGTACTTCTCACCGTAGACTTTCTCGACACAAATCTGGTTCTGGTAGCGGTCAAAAAAAAGGATGTCTTTTTGCGTCATAAAGTCACCCGACAGAAAACCACCTCTCGCCCGCAATTCATCCCCGTTCTAGGGAAAAGAAAAAGCTCCTCGGCTTTCGACCGAGAAGCTTTGCAAGCTCAAGGCAGTTCTATTTACGCTTCAATTTAGCACGCCCGATAGGATTCGAACCTATAACCCTCGGTTCCGAAGACCGATGCGCTATCCAATTGCGCCACGGGCGCCGAAAGCACTCGAAACATAAGGTTTTCCGATTGAGAATGCAACTCCGTTGTCCGGTGTATAAAGGTAATGTTTTCCACAAACTCGGGTCCTCTGACAAAAACTGCCGTTCAAAGTCTTGACCAATGATTTGCTCGGATGCTATAAGCGCAAGGTGACGCGGTACTGCCACCTTTCGAGTTCATCTCTTCTCTTCGGTAAAACTTCACTATGGGAATTACCATTCGTGTCGTCGATGGAGCTGATCGTGGGCGTGTGTTCGACGCACTTACGCCTCCGGTCACGATCGGACGCGAAGAAGGAAATTCGATCCAATTGAACGACGAACGCGTCAGCCGCTACCATATTAAAATTCAAGATGACCACGATCGTTTGGTTCTGACGGATCTAGAAAGCACCAACGGTACAAAAGTAAACGGTGAAGAAATCCAACTGCGGATTCTTCGCTTTGGCGACATGATCAGTATCGGCCGTTCAGTGCTTCTTTTCGGATCGCGGGAACAAATTAACGAACGCTTAGGTGACATTCGAGAAGACATACGAGAAGCAGCCGGTACGATTGATCCATCTCAACTACCCGATGCTTCGCGATCATCCTCCTTTGATTTCGAGTTAAACTGGGGAAAGAATTCAGACGGCGAGCCTGAACTCGAACCCATGGATCCACCCGATCTACCTGAACGCCTCTCTCCTGGGCAAGCAGCTCAACTGGCAGAGCTAATCGAATACATCCACATTCGAATCCGCTATTTGCTCAATGCAGTGCAAACCGAAGGAAAATCGGAAAGGATGATCGTCGAGCAACA
>JAKVCA010000092.1 GCA_022448315.1 Pirellulaceae bacterium
AGGTTGAATCGGACAATTCCACGGTGGACACGACCGGATCGGTGCTCATCGACGACTGCCGCTTTGAAGATTACTCGAATTCGTCTGCGCTGAGCATTTACGATCTCGACGCCAACACGAGCGGCGTGAGCAACAGCGACAGCGTCTCATTGCACAGAGTGTCGGTGAACATCACGGACTCTCTATTCCGATACAGCGTGGGTCCGCACGCCGTGGTCGATGTGGTGTTGGTGCACAAGAACGAGGGCGATTCGTACAGAGTGGACTTTGACAGCAACGAGTTCCGGGACAACGACGTGGTGCAAATCATCAAATTCATTGCTGATTACGACGACGCGATGGCTGCAGACTACGAATACGAGGATGGGCCCAATATGCGACTGAATGAGAACACGTTCACGGACAATAACTGTAGCTTCGTCATCTACGAAAACACTGAGAAAACGAGCTACGTCGATATTCCGCTCATTTTTGCCCGGAACAACGTGTTTAGCGACAACGAGGTCGAAGTGTCAGTGTTCGATGTGGAGCACTCGGAGTTGAAATGGCTGCTCGGCTCCGTCTCATCGCACTCTGGCTTCCTCATCTCGAGCGGGTCCGCCTGGATCACGGTGAATCGTATCACTGTCGACGACACACAAATTCTGTATTTGAACGACACGCGGCGAGTCAGCGGGTGGCAGTATTCGACGGAAATTAAGCTGAGAAACTCCGTGTTCACGAATTCGAGCAACGCGTTTGAGCTCTACCTGAAACCGCGAGATTGGGTGTATATGACGGGGTGCAATTTGACGGACGCTTCGATGAACGTGTTCAGCGGCACTGTTGAACCAAACCTCAACGACTTGTCTCTGACATCAGGGCTGCATTTGGAGATCGAATCGAGCGTCTTCGAGCACTACGTGGATCGCCGCGCCTTTTTCCTCGACTCTGACGGTCAGGACTGGGCGCCCAATGTCACGCTGCGCGACTGCTCCATCCTCAACAACGACAACAACAAATCGTCGACGGCCTCGGCGCTGTTTGGTGTTTACCTCGAGGACTTGGTGCCGCTCAACGACTCGTCGTCGGTGATTACGATCGAGAGCACCTTGTTCCGCGACAACGGCGACCTCTTTACCATCGTCGAGGACTGCAGAGGGTGCAGCGACCAGTCGCTGTCCATGCGATTCGACGACGTGGTGTTCGCCAACAATTCCGGCAGCACTCTGTACCACCGGTACTATGAGGAGTTGGTGGCGATGACCATCACCTTTTCGGACTGCCAGTGGTCGAGCAATCGAGGGCATTTGGAGTCGGCGAAGGCGCACTCTGTGGCGAGCTCGTTGGTGGAGATTTGGAACCGGAACGAGGATCAGGATTCGTGCCAAAAGCAACAAGACGGCGGAGCGCATCTCATTTTGGATCACGTCACTTTTTCAGAAAACGTCTTTTATCCTCAATCGATGATCGCAGCGTATTGCGGAATGATTGATATTTCGGACAGCACCTTTTCGGGCAACAACGAGTCGATTATGACGGTGCAGCAGAGCGAAGTGGAGGTGGCCAACACCACCTTTTCCGGCAACGAGCAGTCTTCTCCTTCATCGCAATGCATTTTATGTTTATTCGAGGAGTCGACGGTGCAGATTATGGACACTGTCTTTGCTCTCAATGAAGGCGACTTGATCTACAACGACTTGTCGTCTCTCACAGTGCAGGATTCGTTGTTTGAGCAGCACTCTGGACGCATCGCGCTGTTCGGAGTGTCTCGGAATGAGTCAGTGCTTTTGGTGTCGAGCAATGTGACGCAGTCCGTTTCTCGAGCCAACGACGCTCTGTTTGTGATTGCCGGCCATGCCGCGGCGTTGCACGTGACGCGAATCAAGTGGCAGAATGTGAGGGTGACCGACAACAACGGAACCATTTTGGCGACGGAGGTTTACGGAGATTTATCGAACAGCAACCTGTCGTCGGCCGACTGGCAATGCCCGAATATGAGCGAATCGTACGACGAGAGCACCGGCGGTCTGTTGGAATTTGAAAATGTTGAAATGACCGACAACACGGTGACCGATGATGGCTATCTGATGGATTTGGAATTTCACCGAATGCTGATTTCCTCCCTCTCGTTCTCGTCCAATTTGTGCGGTGACACTGTGGGCTGCATCCTGCTGACAGATTGCTCGGTGGCTATGATGTCGTCGGTGTTTGCTGAGAACGAGGGCACTTCCTTTATGTTGTCGGCGCAGCGACGGTCGAGCTCGTTGGCGTTTATCACGTCGACGGAGCTCTGCCTCTCGACGACGACCGTTGCGAATGAGACGAGTGATAGCTGGCTGAGCGTATCCAACTACAGCTCGAGCGACTGGATCTATATCGAGCACTCTTTGGTCGACTCGGCGAATATCAAGTACTTTGTATCAATGACGGGCTCCACCATTTCCGACGAGGCGGCGGTCAACGGACTCAATCTGCAAATCGATTCACTGAATGCAAGCAACGTATCGTCGGCAGTGCTGAACTGGGACACCGCATCATCATCAGGCGAGTATTACGTGGCCACGCTCAATGTGAGCAATTCCCGATTCAGCACCACTGCGCTCCTCTTGCAACTCGGAAGCGATGCGCTCAACGAGGAGAGTCGAGTGTCGTTTGCAAGCAACGTATTCGATGGTTACACGAGCTATTACGCCGAGGATTATCTGCTGTCGCTGGACACGATGGGCGCGCCGTTACGACTCAATCTCGCCGGCAACGTGTTTGTCGACGGAGCCAATGACGTTTCCCATTATCTCGAGCTCTCGGGACCGATGAACGTGGTGATGACCGCACAGTCGGTGGACCAGGACTCGTCGTGGCTGTATGCTGTGGACGTGACCTCGATTGAGATTCGGGACCACCTGTTTGGCCCCAACTTTTTGTCATCGGCCATTGAGATGGAGAGAGTCAATGTGACGCTCACGCCGTCGGTCAACATTTCCATTTTCGACTCGCGGTTCGAGAATAACGGCAGCGACTACGAGATGGTGAAGCTGAGCAACGTGCAGCCCGTCGATGTGGTGCTGCTCGAATCGGACCACTTCGTCCATTCCTTCGTCAGCATCTCGTTCGGTGAATCCGACGACGACGCGGTCACCCACTCGCTCACCGTCCGCGACTCCAATTTTACTTCGATGACGAGTCACTCTGCGGTTTATCTGCAAGACATTGACTACAACACCACGACCGCCAAACAGCGCGGCGTCTCGTATTTCGAGGGCAACAGCTTCAGAGACTGCGACGGCCCCTCATCGCTCATTGAGATTGAACTCATCGAGAACAACGACAACGTCGAGGACGATTATCGCGTCATCGTCGACGCCAATTCCTTCGATGACAATGACTTCGTCGACGATCTCATCGCTCTCCGCTCTCTCGATGCCGGCACCGGCGGAGCGCCCTCGCTCTATCTCGTCAACAATTCGTATGCCGACAACCACGTCGATTCGCTGCTG
>JAKVCA010000093.1 GCA_022448315.1 Pirellulaceae bacterium
ACAGCTATGTCCAGAGGTTCGCCAAACAAGGCCCCGTACTTGCCGAACAGGTCTCACTCTGGTGGAAATGCTGGTTGCAACCACAGTTACGGTGATCCTCGTCGGGGCTTTGGTACAGATGTTTAGGGTGATCGGTGATAACATCAGCATGGGACGGGCCATTGTCGAATTGTCTACTGAACTGCGCGATGTCTCCAAAAGATTGCAACGTGACCTGGACGGTCTAACGGTGCCAGCGCGTCCCTTGCCTGAAACCTCGTCCAGCGTCGGATATCTAGAAATTTTCGAGGGTCCAGGTCGGGACATCGACCCTACTCCAGTTGCGGTCGCCGCAGGTGCGCCGCCCATCCTGACACAAAGCATGTTTGGTGATTACGACGATGTCCTGATGCTGACATCGAGCACTGCCAGCGAACCGTTTTTCGGTGAGCATGTTGCCTTGGTCAATGTAAATGACCGTTTTCAGCGCGTCATCCGTACGGTTGAATCCAAGAAGGCAGAGATTGCTTGGTGGACACGCGTCATCGACCCGCCTCCTTTCGGAAATTTAAACTATGTCGTCGACGATAATGATCGCCTGAGCCTCCATCGCCGAGAGTTATTGGTGCGCCCCGATTTAAATTTCTACCAACCCGAGTTGGACGAACACATCATTGCCTGGTTTGGAAACTTACCCGCGGAAGGCGCCTCTTCGAACACCCTCGAAATCGCTCGCGAGTTGCTCGACTTCCTGGCACACTGTGACATTTCCGTCCGCATCCGCGAAAAAGTTGCCGTGACGGGACCAAACCGAGTCGCTTATGCAGTCGCTAATTCGCTGGAGGATTTAACCCAACGGGAAAACCGCTTTGCACACTTTCCAGTGCTTTTGTTCAATCCCACAGTAACGCCTCCCGCTTCTCCTTTTGTCTGGGCCTCTGCCTCGGGAAATTTACAGGATTACCCCTTTGAGTTAGCTCGCGAACCAAGTTTGCTTTCTCATGGAACAAACTATGCCAGCCAATTGCGCAGCCTGACAACGTTGGATCGCCTCGTGCAGGGGTTTGAACTCGTTGCTGTGACTACGGCTACCGGTTCCGTCTGGCAATGGCAACAATCCGGAACGCAAACCGGAGAGGACACGATGCTCGCCAACCTGTTGGCCTTCGACCTGCGGGTTTTTGACCCAGGAGCGCCGTTAGTCGCCATCGGGAAAGGTCCGGACGGACAATGGGGAATCGCCGGCAATGATGACGACGGTAACGGCACTTTGGACGACGTCACGGAGGCCAATGCGGGCGGTTCCGATGACAATGCCACGACGCTGGTACCCGGCGACGCACGCTACGTCAATGTCGTCTTGGGTCTGGGACCCTTTACAACCACCTTACCGACCGACTTGGTGGGACGTGGAGCCTATGTCGACCTCAACTACATGCAAGAAGGTTCCGCGTTAAACCCAGCGGGACGCAGCTTTACGAATCCCACAAGACAATCTTTTTTTTCAGGAGTACCTGCCTTTCGTGACCTGCCACCGGCAACGGGTGGCACACCAAACGGTATTTTTGATGGAACTCCAGAATTTTTTCTAGGCGGGATTGCCCAAGCGTTCTACGACACCGGATCGTTTCGTTACGAACAAAACAATTTTAACGAGGACTTGGTAATCAATGGCGTCGATGATGACGGCGATACACAAGTGGACGAAACCGACGAAGGAACCGTACTTGGCCTAGCAACCACGCCTGCGATACTCAGCATCTTCGATCAGGGGAGTAATGGCCTTGACGACGACGGTCTCCACGGAATCGACGATGTCGGCGAACGGGAAACTTCTTCGCCATACCCCTTCCCCCTACGCGGCGCTCAGATCACCGTGCGGGCTGTGGAACCGAGCACACGTCAAGTACGGCAAATGACCGTCGTCGCCAATCTGAAGCCAGAATAGATCGCTGCAAACCAACCACGCATTTAAGGACAAGGCGATTTCTCGCTGGCTGTAATTGTTTTGTGCGACCCCGCCTCTTCAAAACCCAGACAAACGCTCGATCCGACGATTCCCCTGGAATCTTGCCACACCATCCGCTTGCACGGTCCGTGGCAAATCGAACCTTTGGCCACGACGGTGCGTTTGCCTGACGGTTCTTCACACGAAACGAACGGCCAACTCCCACCTCCAGCTAAAATTATCCTCCCTAATGATTGGGGCAAGAGCTTAGGGCATTCCTTTCGAGGCCGTGTCAACTTCCTGCGTTCTTTTGGATGCCCATCGGGACTAACCAACGAACGCATCTTACTGTGCGTCGAAAAAGTCGACGCCTGGGCCACCGTTCACCTAAACGGCGCACAACTCGGCAAGGCTTCGCTCCTGACCGGACCGGCCAGCTTTGAAGTGACCAAATTACTTACCAGTCGTAATCAACTGCGAATTGAGGTCGAATTACCGGAAGTCAACGACGCAAGTGCTCCCCTCCCCCGCCCTGGACGTGGCGACCAACCGGGGGGAATTCTTGGTGAGGTAAGGCTTGAACTTTTGAGCGTCTAGCAGAGTTATTGTTAGGGCCATCGGAGTAGGCTGGATTCTTTTCCGACAGGTTCGCAGACCATCCATTGCAGGTTATCCTTTGATAACATTTCTTGTACTTCCGCTCCCTTAGCCAGAGGGCCATTCAACATGAATTCTCGTGCCAGCGTTTGCAGGTTTCATTTTTCTCAGGCCACCGCGGGACTATTTTCTGTACTCGCCTTGGTGGCTGGAAGCGGCTGCAACAACAACTCATCCACTCCCACCAACGCCACAGATCTCCAAGGCTTAACTGCCAGCACCCTTGAGTCAGAAGACCAATTCATCTCGCCCACAGGGCTGTCCTATGAAGACTTAACGGACGGCTGGATTTCGCTCTTCGATGGGGAAACTCTGTTCGGCTGGACACCCCAGTCCAAAGCAGATTGGCAGGTCGAAAACGGTGTCATTACGGTTTCTTCCGGAGAACCGGGTCTACTTACGACCAATACTGAATTCACTGATTTTTTACTGAGTGTCGATTTTCGTCGCCACGCCGATGCGAACAGTGGTGTATTCGTTCGCACTCCTGCCGCGGTCACAATCGAAGACGTCACGACCACCACCTATGAAGTCAATATCGCCTCGAACGACAATCCATTTCCGACGGGAAGTTTGGTCGGACGCCAAAAAGCACAAAGCTTCATCCAAAGCAACGACTGGCAGACGCTCCTGATTGGGGCGCGCCAGAACGAAATTCGCATCATGCTGAATGGCCAGACGATTCTGACTTACGAGGATCCCCAACCGGTCCGCCGTGGCCTCATTGGCCTGCAGTTCAACCAAGGACGGACAGATTTTCGTGAAATTCGGATTAAACCCGTCGGCGCAGATTCGATTTTCAATGGCGAAAATCTGGATGGTTGGAAGACCTATCCAGAAATGGCA
>JAKVCA010000094.1:0-2980 GCA_022448315.1 Pirellulaceae bacterium
GCGGGATTAGGGGAATTGATCGTGTTCTGGGGCTTTGCGGCAACCACGCTGGGAGTCTGAGAGACCTCGGAAGCGCGCAGTTGATAACGGCTGGGAGAGAGTGGTTGGACAACTGTTGGCACCAGTTCCACCGTTTGGTGCTCTACAGAGGGCTTTGCCGATTGCTCATTGAAATCGGCGATGAATCGTTTTTCAAGCATGTCCTTTTTTGCAAGGATTTGTACCAATCCCTCAGCGGCAGCATCGAGTTCATCATCGAGATCGAGGGCCGAGTGGAAATTTTTCTCCGCCAGAGCGAATTCGCCCATTTGAACTTGCACGAAGGCGAGGTTCGCGTAGGCTTCCGCCTCACTGACCGCTCGCTTGAACTGAACCATGCATTCGTCCCAACGCCCTGCATTTCCAAGCACCAGTCCAAGGTTGTTTCTAGCTGCACGATGGCTTGGGTTCAAACGGATCGCCAATCGAAGTTTTTCCTCGGCACCTGCCAAGTCATCCGTCAGGAAGAGCGCATAACCAAGGTCGTTGAGCAGTTCGACACTTGAGGGGTCATTCATCTCCGCCTTGGTCAGGTAGGAAATTGCCGTCTCGTAGTCTTGAGTCTTTGCGGCCATCACGCCAAGACGATGCAGCGCCTCGACATTATCGGCGTCCTGCAGCAGGACTTTCTCGTAGATCTTGTGAGCCGTCTCAGTTTGACCATGCCGCTCTCCAAGACGAGCCATGCTGAGTTGGCGTTCCATGGTCGTTAGTCCCTCTTTAGAGGAGGGTCGCTTGAAGGAAACCATGCCGTTGGATGATACGCACCCGGTAAACGCTAACGACATAGCGAGGAGGGAGAACGATTTGAGCCGAATGTTCACAATAAAACTCCAGTGCAATTTGGACCGCAGGCAATGTCGGTTCGAAGGTGTTTATAAAAACGGAATCAGAATCCTCCTCCAAATCCTCCCCTGATTCCGGCTCCGCCTCCATTCATTCCCTGTCCACGACTTCCAGTGGTTCCGCGAATATACGCCCGTCGAGCCTCCGATCCAGTAATTCCCTCAGCAAACGAGGGGGCGACAACGACCCGCTCCTCGGCATTCTCAACGCCCATCGCGGCGAGTGAAGCAACAATGATTTGCCGCCGTTGTGAATCGAGATCTTCGTTGAAATGCACGGGATATTTAAATTCTGACTGAGGATCTGGGGTGATCTGACTTCTTTCCACAATGACCGGATAGATGTCGCCGCGATTCAGATTCGCCGCAATTTGCTTGACGTGGTCCTCGCCGTAGGCGTTGAGTCGCCAGCCTCCGGAAGTCATTCCATTGTTTACGTCGGGGGCCAGGAATTCATGGTCATAGACGATGAATTTCGCGGCCTCTGCATTTTCTTCCTGCATGCGCCAAATGTCATCGCTTTGCGTGCCCAATGCCATGGGGGACTCGGCGACCACTCGTTTGGCATGATGGTTCTGCGAGCAACCCACGATTCCGAAGATTATCAAGGCAGCCACAGAAGGGTTCAGTAGCCAGGGCAGTGTAGTATTCATGTCTTCGCTTCCTAGCCAGTAAGGGCGAAACCTGATCTTGTGTGTCGTGCGATCGTTTGAATGAAAAGCGTTTGGTGCGTGGATAGGCGGAGATTATTTGGAGAAACCTTGTGGACCAAACATGTAGTAATCTTGCGAATCTTGATATTGATAATTTCTAATCACGCCATGCTCTGCCTGACGCATGTCTTTATTCATGTGGTGAAGCTGGTTTCGATAAGAGGGCCATATGGTGGAGCGGAAGTATTCACCAGGAAGGCCTTCGATCTGTTGGTGGAGCCAGAACTCTTTGGGGGTGGGCTCTGTGACATCCATCCCCGGGAGGAAGAGCGGAGCTTGCTCGGGTTCGAGTGGGTGGACGAGTTCTGGGCTGACCAGGATCACCAGTTCGGTTTCGTCTCGGCCCGTGGTTTGGTTCCCAAATGCTGAGCCGATTATTGGAATATCGCCAAGGTAAGGCACGCGGGAGCGAGACCCGTCGGTTTGCTCTTGGATAAGCCCAGCGATGGCAAGCCATTGCCCCTCTCGCAGTTCCACGGTTGTGTTCGCGCCACGGATATTCAAGCCAGGAGTTCCATCGTTGTTTGTCAGGTCATTGTTCACAGAACTGAACGAAGGTGACACGTTAAGCCGAATCCGGTCTTTGTCGATGACCGAGGGGACAAAGGTGAGTTGTGTACCAAACCCACGGAAGTTGGTTGCCACTGCACCGATTCCGTCGACGCCGACCGCCGTTGGGACCGGGAATTCGCCTCCCGCGATAAAATTTGCGGGTTGACCGCTAAGGGTGACCAGGTTTGGTTCGGCCAAAATTTTTCCGATACCATTGGAACTGAATGCCCTGATGAATAGCTCGACATCTCCACTATCCAGAATGGCTGCTAAATTGGACGCGCTTCCAAACGAACTTGCCAATTCGAACGCGTTCCCCATGACGTCAAGATTTACCCCAAGCTCCCTCGCCGCAGAACGACTGACCTCGGCGATTCGAACTTTCAGTAAGACTTGCTGCTCGCCGGGTACTCTCAGAAGGTCGATAATGTTTTTCGCGGGCAATTTTTCGAGAGTCGGTATGCTCGCTGACTGTCCCGCGTTTACCGCACTACCGACGAGGTTTCCGTCTTGATCGGTCCCCTGACCGCCCAAAATAGCCATGATTTGGGCTGCTTCCGAAGCATCTCGAGCGTCGCCACGGATGATCAATTTGTCAGCAACTGGAATCAGTTGGATACGGCTGTATGGGAAAAGCTCATTGATTCTTTTTTCGAGTTTACCGTATTCGACTTCGATCTGTTTTTGGGCCGCTTCATCCGAGCCAACTTCCACGAGGTACCGTAGTATCGCATCTTCACCTGTTGCGGTTTTAAACCACAGCGTGAGAGTGGTTTCACCTGCTTTCATTCCGATCACTTCAAGATCGGTAGGGCTGAGTTCGGAGACCTC
>JAKVCA010000094.1:2990-3393 GCA_022448315.1 Pirellulaceae bacterium
ATCGACGGATCGGTAATCGAAACACGAGTGATTGGAATTCGAGCTCTTAGAATCCTGGATCGGGTGGGTTCAATTTTAAAAACGAGTTCTGGATCCAGGACTTCAGCGATCAGAGTCGCTTCCTTCTCAATGACCTCCATGGAAGGAATGATCGATCGATCCGTTCGGCTAGGAGCAGGGAGTTCTTCAGCAATTTGCCCCCAAGTCGAAAGCGAGCCGATTGCATGGAAAGCTAGAGTAATACTGGTGACCAGGGAAAATCGCGCGAGAGGTCGACAGTAAAGTCTTTTTTTCATAACTCTGCAGCTCACAATTGGAGACTGTTCTAACGCGTGTCGTTTCTCCATCGTGTTGCAGCGCGCAAATTTACAGCCCGCGCAACGGTGATTGATGACAATGATCG
>JAKVCA010000095.1 GCA_022448315.1 Pirellulaceae bacterium
GGAGGCGATCCAGAGTTCCTGCAGATTGGCCAGCTCCTTGATATGCACTAACGCCGACATCGGTGACTTTGGTGTCATTAACATAGAGGATTTTCAGTTTGGTCATTCTCTTGTGATGTACCAGCGCCGCCTCAGTGATCTTAATTTCGTCGAGACCAACTTCCACTACTTCACCCTGGCCGTTCCGCTCGATCTTGGCTACGAGTTTCTCTAACTCTGCAAGATTTTTTCCAGCGTGGGCTCACCACAACCGACCATCACCAGCAGCAGACCCAGCAGACGTTTCATGTTCAGCTCCTTCGGTTCGCATATCCAGACGCCACCAATATAGAGACTGGCGCGCACAGCGTGTGGACAAGGGCCGGACCCGCACCGGCGGCAGGAGGGGCGGCGGGGCTTGGTGTGTTACTCCAAACGTGCGGAGTTCCCACGGGTTATTTAGAGGCACAATCGCTTAAAACATCCGCGGTTTTCGGACCGAACCGGCGACACCCCCGTCAAGTTATTTCTAACTTTCACCTGTCATTCACCCAACCTGCCAAGCCACGAACCGACCGAAACCCACCCGTAGAATTGGGCACGATAGCACGCAATACGCCAGGAGCCGCCATGACACATTCACACAATAACGAACCGATCACGAAATTCATCGACATCTTCGTGCTCATGGACTGCCTGCGAGTTTCCCGCACCACTATCAAACGCTGGAATAACAACGGTGCGAAGTTCCGCTCGTTCTTCAGGTGGAGAAAGAACCTCCGTAGTTGAGCCTCGGTCACCTTATCGGGCGTGGTCTGGCAGAAGTCGGCAAGTTGCCGAACCGATCGCAAATACGCATGAACGGTCCGCTGGCTCATACCGCCCAAATGCAGATCATCGTACATCCGGCTGTAGCGTTTGCCGATGAAGAACTTCGACGTTGCGGGAAGGGCATAGTTGGCCATGGAAGCGTCTCCTTGTTGAGGGAAGGAAGGTCAACAAGAACATATTTCCGATAAAATTGGCTTGGCGTCTCCAATCCGCTAGACTGAACCCAATCGCTCCAATCCGCCGCGACAGCGGCTTCCTTGAACAAACGGATGAACCGGAGCCGCAACAGCCAGGCGGGCTCGCGAGCCTCATCAACGTCAACTTCCGGCCCGGTTATCCTTGTCGTTATTCGACTTAAGACTATTGGCAGACCCGTCCAACGATTACGACTTTGAAGCCGCTGCATTTGCACGTGCTGGAGACTACGCAACTATCGTCGTTCCCGTTTCTGACCAGATGCCGACTCAAGAATACGTCGACAAATGGGTCAAACCCTTCTACCTGACCAACCTTGTTCATAAGTACGAAACGTTCGAATCTAACTTTCGGCCCATCGCCGAAGAAATCGACAACCAACTGATTACTGATTTACTGGCACAACGAAATTGGCGTCCAAGGATTACGGCGGCGTACTTCGTTGCGATTAAACAGATGGCGAACCATTGCGACCACATCGGAAAACTACTACTTCGGTCTGACGTATGTTTCGCCGGTGGTGGTTACGCACTTGCTTTGACCCCAATCAACTCACCAGACTCGATTGACTACCTCAAAAAATACCTCCACCATTATTTGCGGCGTCCAGATTTGGAGTTCGATCAGGCTGATGTACTTGGTGCTGTGAAGCACTTCGACAAGCTAAACAGCACGGCAATAATCGACGAATTTGAACGTTTATGGACCGAATTTAATTTTACTCGATCCATCGAAGAGGCAACCGATTGGTTCGATCAAAAAATGGAATCCATCATCAAACTTGCACGGATTGTCGAATAACAATGTGTTGCAGCCGGAGCCGCGGGCCGCGCGGGTATTGAAATCAATGTCGTTTGCCGCGGCCCGGTGATCCCTGCCGTCATGTCGTTATTCCTGATATTCGACGATGTTCTCGGAAATCGAATTACCAAACGCAGCTGAAGGAATCTTGCCCGGTCCTGATCTCGAGTGGTTCGCGGTCGTTGAACGTGGAAATGTCGGCGCATTCTGTAACGCCGGATTCGCAGTCGTCCCAGCAACAGTTTTCGCGTGGTTTGCTCTGTACACGCACATAATTGATCTCGTCAACTCGCTACAAAGAACTGGCGATGCAATTTGTATCGTTCGCAGCCCCAAATTCACGACACATGGGACGGTTGGTCGCAACGTGGACTATTCGGCTTTGATTGGAATCACTGCATTGTCGGAAGGGTACTGCGACTAGCCACCAATTCTTCTCGTCTATTCACCGAACCAGTGTTCAGCAATCGAAAACAAGGTCGACGCAACAACGTCGACGCCATACGCGATTATAACGACCCAAGCCGCAATCCTCTATCAAAGATCGCGCAAGGTAACGTCAGATCGACAGCACCGAATGCAGTTTGCTTTCACGTTAACTTGCGTCGGTTGGACAAACTTCAGCAGTTTCGCGTCGGATCCAAGTGCAGGAGGGTTCACGACCGAAGTGGCACCCAAAATGACACTGCCACCCTTCCTTGTAATACATGGGCATCTTGCATTTGATATGAACTATGGCAGGGAGTTAGAATGATGGGGCACTATTCGTGTCAACCGATCCATTCATCAAGGCCAATTCGCTTACGCGGAAAAGGAAACCCAACATGGTAGATTTTCTGTCTCAAAACTTGCTGGTCAATCGTCGGAAGGTCCTGCGAGGGGCCGGCGTGGCGTTGGCATTACCGTTGCTCGATTGCATGCGGCCGTTGCGCGCCGCTGAGAATAATGCTCGGCCGCGGCGGAGTGTCTTTATCTACCTGCCGAACGGTGTAAATACAAATGACTTTGAGATCGCGAAGGCGGGGAACAATTATGAGATTTCGCGGATTCTGAAGCCGCTCGAAAAACATCGGCAAAGCATCACGCCGATCAGCGGACTTTATCATCCCAACTCCTTTGGCATCGCTCACAAGGCGACACAAACGTGGCTTACCGGCGCCAGGCACGGGCCCACTGACAGGAACTCGATCTCGGTTGATCAACTCATCGCCAGCATGACGGCGTTGGAGACTCGGTTTCCCTCGCTTGAGTTGAGCAACCAGGGGCACCGACTGGCGGTCAGTGCCGATGGTATTCAGCTTCCTGCCGAGAAGAATCCGGCGGTGGTGTTTAAGCGGTTTTTCATGGAGCCTGCTGGTGGAATCGAGAAGCAGCGTCGAGCGCTGAACCGCAAGGAGAGCATGCTCGATCTGGTCCTGGGCGATGCCAAGTCGCTCTCCAGTAAACTGGGAAAAGAAGACCGCGGTCGGCTGGAACAGTATCTGGTGGCGGTTCGCGAGGTGGAAGTGCGAACGAAGCGAGCGGAATCGTGGCTAGAAACGCCGCGACCAGAGATTGAGCCCGGCGTCGCCGGAAAACTCAA
>JAKVCA010000096.1 GCA_022448315.1 Pirellulaceae bacterium
ACGTGACCTCGATTGAGATTCGGGACCACCTGTTTGGCCCCAACTTTTTGTCATCGGCCATTGAGATGGAGAGAGTCGATATGGCGCTCACGCCGTCGGTCTCCATTTCCATTTACGACTCGCGGTTCGAGAATGAAGGCAGCGACTACGAGATGGTGAAGCTGAGCAACGTGCAGCCCGTCGATGAGGTGCTGCTCGAATCGGACCACTTCGTCCATTCCTTCGTCAACATCTCGTTTGGTGAATCCGACGACGACGCGGTCACCCACTCGCTCACCGTCCGCGACTCCAATTTTACTTCGATGACGAGTCATTCTGCGGTTTATCTGCAAGACATTGACTACGACACCACGACCGCCAAACAGCGCGGCGTCTCGTATTTCCAGGGCAACAGCTTCAGAGACTGCGACGGCCCCTCATCACTCATTGAGATTGAACTCATCGAGAACAACGACAACGTCGAGGACGATTATCGCGTCATCGTCGACGCCAACACCTTCGATGACAATGACTTCGTCGACGATCTCATCGCTCTCCGCTCTCTCAATGCCGGCACCGGCGGAGCGCCCTCGCTCTATCTCGTCAACAATTCGTATACCAACAACCACGTCGATTCGCTGCTGCACTGCGACGGCGGCGACCACATCGTCAATCTGTCGGCTTCCACCACGCCGTTGGTCCGAGCCACCGCCAATGCGTTTTGGAGCGGCACTGAAGACATCGGACTGTTCGATGTCACAGAGTGCGAGCTGGAATTATCAGCATCGAACCTGATCGATGAGACTTTGGTCGTTTCATCGGCCGTATCCATTGTCGAGATATTTGATATTTCGGCGGAGCGCACGAAAGTGCTCTATCTCAATGACAGCAGAAAGACCTCGTTCGGAGCCAGAATCGATATTTATTCCTCGCACTTTGTCGATAGCAGCGATTTGATGGAGATGTACTTGAAGCCTTCAGATTCTGTTTATATTTACGACTCGGACTTTGAGCAGTCGACGATGACCGTGCGGAGTGGAACTGCCGATAGCTTTTCAACTTCGAGCGGAGAGCAGCTCGATATGAACAACTGCAGCTTCAGGAACCACGTCGGAGATCGACGCGCCTTTTACTTGGAGTCCAACGGACAGGATTGGATGCCCAATGTCACTCTGTGGAGCTCGGCCATTTTGAACAACGACAACAACTCGCAGTCCCACAATACCTCGCTGTTTGCGATTCACAGCAACAACCTCAACCAGAGAGCGCAGTCCATTTTCCGTGTCGAGGACACGAGATTCGAGAACAACAACGGCGATATCTGGAGCATCGAGGAACCGGACATTGGCGGCAATGTCACCATCAACAACTTGGTGACGTTCAGCAACGTCGAGTTCATCCGGAACGAGAAATCGGTGCTGCTGCACGAGTACGGACCGTATGGCCCATCGACTGTGGTCACGTTCGAGGACTGCAGTTGGCGGGAAAACGAGGAGTCGAACGATTCGATGTCTGCTCTGTCGTCGATGATTACGGTGAGGGCATCGGCTGACGCTTCCTCTGTGTTCGCAGACGATGGCACAGCACATTTGGTTTTGACCCGCAATGTGTTCGACGGCAACGCGCGATTCGCGGACTCGATGATCGCAGCTTATTTCGGAATCATTGAGATGACGGACTCCGTGTGGACTGCCAACATGGACTCGATGCTGGAAACGCGGCAAAGTGTGGTCTCAGTGGACAACGTGACGTTGAGCGACAACGTCGGGACGACGCGGTGTATGCTGTGTTTGCTGGAGTCGTCGGCGCTGAACATGGTCGGGACTCGCTTCCTGCGCAACGAAGGCGCCTTGATGGAGAGCAACCGGTCATCGTTGGTGGTGAGCAACAGCGCGGTGGACTCGCACCAGGGCTCTATTGGCCGTATCGGCATTGATTTGGAGGAAGAGATCCTGTTCGAAAATTGCAATTTCACGGCGTCCAACTCTTCGGATTCCGGTTCACTGTTTTCCATCGTGGGCTCGGTCGAGGAATTGGCGGCGACGCGAATCAAGTTCGTGGACACAGCATTTGAGGACAACACAGGCACCATATTGGAGACAGAGACGGATGGCACCGACGGAGCGCCGTTTAGCTTCCAATGTCCATCCGGCGAATCGTACGACGACGCGGATGCTGATGGAAATGGTGGTATTTTCGAGATCGACACGGTGTCGTTCAGAAACAACAGAATCCACAGCGCAGAGTCTGCGGCGTCGCATCTCATCCAGCTCGATCATCAGCGGATTGCCATTTCGTCGCTCGTTTTCGAGGACAATTTGTGCAGAGACTCGGTGGACGAATTGGAGCTGAGCAAAATTGGCAAATTCGACGGTGAGCTGACGTCGGACGGCGATGGCTGCATCGTGGTGACGGACTGCTCCATTTCGATGTCGTCGACGCAGTTTGCTCGGAACAACGGGACGTTCATTTGGAGTCTGCGGCGGCGATGGCAGCAGGACCAGATCGTGGAGGACGCACCGATTTGCGTCTCGAACCTCAACGAGAGCAACGACTTCGGGAATACGTTCATGCACTTTGTCAACTTCACGGAGAGCGACGTGATCTCGGTGTCGTCGAGCATTATGGCCTCGCCCTTCGTCAACTACATGTTTTATGTGTTCGGCGAGGAGGAGGCCGAGGGAACCTATATGACGATCGACAACTCGCTGTTTGAGCGCGTCAACTCGTCGGTGCTGAAATGGAACACTTCTTTGGACGAATACGGTGATTACCACCTCAACCTCAACGTGACGCGCTCCCAGTTCACGACCACGGCGCTCCACGTTGAGCTCAACAGCTTGGCGGAGAATCACGAAACGTACATTGAGTTCCGGCGCAACGTGATGCGGAATTACACGGATTTGTCAGCTCAGCAATTTATGTTTTATCTGTCGACGGAGGGCGCGCCGCTCCTCTTTGTGCTCGACGACAACGAGCTGATCGATATCAATCCGGAGGACTTCTATTTGACGGCGGGTCCGGTGCGAGTGCAGACGGTGAACCACAGCTCGAATCAGGACGACTATGCCGATCTCGTGGATCCGCTGCATGTTATCATCAGGAAGCACCACTTCGGTCCGCTGTACGACAATTTGGCGATCAACGTGACGCGAGTGGATGTGGAGGGAGTGCCGTCGTCGACGATCGAGATTATCGATTCGTTTTTCGAGCACAGCTTCACGGACCAGGAAATGTGCAGATTTTACAACATTCAGCCATCGGACACGATCATTATTCGAGGCTCCAACTTCAGCCACGCATTTTGCTCCTTTTACTTTGGGCATCAGGTTGAATCGGACAATTCCACGGTGGACACGACCGGATCGGTGCTCATCGACAACTGCCGCTTCGAAGATTACTCG
>JAKVCA010000097.1 GCA_022448315.1 Pirellulaceae bacterium
GAAAGGGCTTTGGCGAAAAAGAACCTTCAAGCAGCACACGCGGGTTGCTCTCCGCCATCTCCTAGCACTGCCTCCCACTGCCGTGCTGAAGGATCGATTTTAGGCGTAGGCGACGTCGATCGCCTTGTAAACCGTCTTCACGTTACGAAATCCAAGCCGCTCATACAATCGTAGTGCCCCAGTGTTCTGGGCAGTGACTTCGAGGCTTGCTACTCGAATCCCTGCTCGGCGAAAGCCATCCAGAGAGTGCCAAAGGAGAAGTTGACCGAGACCTTGATTGCGATGGCCGCGTGTCACACCGAGATTCTGGATCGACCCTGTGCCTTGGGCATCCTGCAACCCTTGGATGGTGCCGCAGTAGTCGAATTTTCGTTGACCCGGAAATTGGCACCCGAGAAGCCAGGTCGCCTCTTCGATGAATCCTGCTCTCTTCGAAATCTCACGCATTAACCGATGGCAGCCTTCGCGGTCTCCCAAGCATGGGAAAACATTGCTGTCGAGTTCGTCTCGAAAACTCTCATACTTTGCCCGCCCATGGGCGGATAGCAGGCTTTCCTCCCATTCAAGCAGATAGTATCCATTGGGTCGATCTGGCGGTTCGAACAGTTCGACGGACAAGTCGAGTTCCATGCGGAATCGTTTGAAATAGGTGATTCCCATGCTTGTATTCCGTCGAAGGTGAGGTGGAAGAATCGGAGATGGAAAGTGAGAACTCCGTTCCAGTTGAACTGTCGCAAATAAACACGGATGAAAACAGCGTGTCGGCTTTCCGATCGCCGTTAACGTCATTACAACCGCGCCATCAGGTCGCCGCAGGCTGCGCCCGACCTTTTGGAATCGGCAAGGGAATTGCCCGGCATTCAGCTAATGGTAGCTCGCCCCTAAAAACGTGTCCACCTGCGCAACGAGAAGTCTGAAAAACGCTTGGACGCCATTCAAGGGCGAGGTGGCTCGAGGGTCGATCTCACGAAAGAAACGTGTCTGAGGAGTCCCGGGCTGGACTGAATGCTGTGTTGTCGCATGAGTTCAAAGAACTCTGCAGATCAGGCATTTGAGATAGTCGTTTTCCCTGCAATGTGTCCCGACCGGATGGTCGGGAGCAGCCCCACGATTTTCGAGGATCTGAATCGCTCGTTTTGCGCGGACCGCCGCACCGTGGAGTGTGTCGATAAACTCCTCACGGTGGACACTGCCGGTGCAGCTGCAAGTCACCAAAATGCCATCCGTTTCAATTGCCTTGATCGCCTGCAAATTGAGTCGATGGTAGGCCCGCAACGCGGCAGATACTCCCTTTCTACCGCTCGCAAATTTGGGAGGATCAAGGATGACGGCTCCAAATTGTTCTTGGCGTTCGACAACGCCATCCAACCACTTGAAGCAGTCGCCCTTTTCAAATTCGCAGCGCTCGCATTCATTCAAGTCTGCATGTTGTTGCGCTAAATCGATAGCTGATTGGCTGGCGTCGACGCCAATCACCCGGCTCGCCTCGCCCCGTTTTTCGGCAAAAATTGAGAAGCCGCCACTGTAACAGCAGACGTCTGCCACCGTTTTGCCGCGAAAATAGTGACTGGCTGCTCGACGATTATTCCGTTGGTCCAGATAAAAACCGGTCTTCTGACTTTGACCGAGATCGATCTGAAATCGCAGGCCATCTTCGAGAATCGTTACGGCATGATTGGGAGATTCGCCCCACGTCGGTTGAAGGACGGCATTGATTCCCTCACGGCGATTGATCTGAGGGTCGGAGTGCAGGACGATTCCTTTTGGCCCGATTTCTGCCTGCAGAATGGACGCGATGGAATCGAGCCTCCTCCAGACGGCCAAAGAGGTGGGTTGGATGACCAGGTAGTCGGAAAATCGATCCACGATCAGTCCACTGACGCCGTCCGCTTCGCTGTTCACTAGGCGGCATGCTCCGTCGGGAGTCAGCAAGCCCATTTCCCTTCGCAATTCGCAAGCTTTCGATAGCTTTTGTTGCCACCATTCGTGTTCGAGCGTTTCGTCTCGTTGCCACGTGTAGAGTCGGACACGAATGCGACTCTCTGGATTGATGATTCCTCGGGCAATGAAATCACCATTCTCGGCAACCAGATCGACAACGTCTCCGGCAACAACTTCCCCTTCGATGCGATCGATGGCGGAAGCCAAAACCCACGGATGTCGACCAAAGAAAGGAGCAGCTTTTCGAGGCTTCAATCTGACTTGAACATGCTGCGGCATGACCCAACCTTTTTTGCAGTTGCCTCGTTGCTCACCGGCGTCTTCAAGCTTCATTGGACGATGCGTTGTTGGCGTAAGTCCATTGGCTGAACGACAAGCCCTCACCCACTTCATCAGCCCTCTAGATAGTTACCCCGAAAAACAGACACCCTGAAGGCATGGCTAAGGTTTGACGTTTCAGTCCACTTCGACGACGGAAACGCTGACAATCATGACCGGTTCCATTGGACAATCACGACTGTCGGTCTCAACCTGACCGATCGAAGCAACCGTTTGCATACTCGCTTCGTCAGCGGTGCTACCAAAAGCGGTGTAATTTCCATCGAGGTGAGGATGCTTCGCCAAGCAAACGAAAAACTGGGAGCCTGCCGAATCAGGATTTTGGGAACGTGCCATCGAGAGCACGCCCGGTTCATGCGGCATGTCGTTGAACTCTGCCTTGATCTGGTAACCGGGGCCACCCGTTCCCGTCCCCTCCGGGCATCCACCTTGGATCATGAACCCTTCGATGATTCGATGAAACGATAAATTGTCATAAAAGCCGATCCGAGCGAGACCGATCAGGTTTCGGCAATGTCCTGGGGCCACATCGCTATTCAGTTTCAAGCGTATAGGGCCTGCAGTCGTTTCAAAATCGACTCGGTACTTTTTGGCTGCAAAATCGAGATCCTGAGTGATTTCATCAACTTTTGCTTGATTGCTCATTGGTTTTCTCCCGGCATTCTCGCCTCTCGGCAGTGCCTGTCATGGTCAAGATTACGGGATCATGAGCCTCACGTTCGGCCCGACACCGCCAACCCCAAGGCATCATGGTACTGACCTTACAACAATCGACAACCCAGCGAGCTTAGATCCTGAGCGATCGGGAGCCGCAATGGTTTTCCTGAAAAAATCGCTCGCTCTGTTTTCTGACTCGTATCATCCGGCAGTCCGGCGGTGGCTGAACCGGAGTTGCTTCTTTTTTCCACTGTGCGCGCACGCGAGAAGCGAAAAAAAGATTGATTGCTCGCGCAATTGACTTCATTTACCCTGTTAATCGTAAGAGAATTCTGACAGATCTTCTGTTGGAATTCAGTCGCATGCTCCGTCGAAATCGGTATGCTGATAGATCCCTCGAAGCC
>JAKVCA010000098.1 GCA_022448315.1 Pirellulaceae bacterium
CCCCTAAAATCCTCACTTAACCGCCTTCCATTCTTAAATGGATGGGCCGTGAAGAAGACTTGATCGAAGTGGAGTCAAACCTTTGCTCGGCAGACCCTTGAAAAGATACATGCTGCCTGCCCGCTCCATTAAATTTGCTCCCGCAAAATGGAATCGGACGTCATTCACTCCGTGGTTTCGCTCGCTCCCGAAGCGGAAGTGATCCTGTTGACCGCGTCGAGCATGGCCATCACCGTGGCTTCCACCGTATCTGTTGAAACACCGATGCCCCGGACGAGCTCTCCCTCGTGCTCCACCGAGATTCGAACTTCACCTTGAGCATCGTGCCCCAAAGTCGCGGCTTGGACCGTGTAGTCTCGAATCTGCAGCGGGACTCCAGTGATCTTTTCAGTCACCAGAAAAGCGGCATCAATTGGCCCATCCCCGTCCTGCAATTCCTCGGTGAATTCTTGATCACCACGTCGCAAGGTCAGCCTGGCTTTGGGCGGCTGGTCCTTTTCGGTCTGGATTTTGAATGACACGACCGACCAGAGTGCGTCTTCTGCGCCGCTCAGTTCGCTATTGATCAGCGCTCGAATATCGCCGTCATAGACATTCTTCTTCTTGTCGGCCAGTTTTTTGAATTCCTCGAAAACCAACTGCAGTTGTTCACCGCTCAGACGGTAGCCCAGTTCGCGAGCACGGTCCGCGAGGGCGGCACGGCCACTGTGCTTGCCGAGTACCAGGTCGGTTTTCTCGAATCCGACATCTTCAGGACGCATGATCTCGTAGGTCGACCGTTCCTTCAGCATGCCGTCCTGATGAATGCCTGCTTCGTGCGCGAAAGCATTTCTTCCGACGATAGCCTTGTTTCGCTGAACCCGCATACCCGTGATCGCAGAAACGAGGCGACTTGTCGGGACAAGACGATTCGAAACCACCTGAGTGTCACATGCGTAATGGTCGCCGCGAACTCGCATGGCCATCACCACTTCTTCGAGCGAGCAATTCCCGGCTCGTTCGCCGATGCCATTGACGGTGCACTCAATTTGCCCGGCGCCGGCTTCGACGGCGGCGAGACTGTTGGCAACGGCCATCCCCAGATCGTCATGGCAGTGCACACTGATCACGGCACGATCGATGTTGGGGACACGTTCTTTCAAGGTGCTGATGACCCGATGCATTTGCAGGGGGGTCGCGTAACCGACGGTGTCGGGAATATTGATGGTGGTCGCCCCGGCTTCAATCGTTTTTTCGACGACTTGGCAGAGGAAGTCGAGTTCGGTTCGGGCTGCGTCTTCGGGCGAGAACTCGATGTTGTCGCAATACTGAACCGCGTGACGGACACCGCGTACCGCTCGATCGATGATTTCGTCAGGCGTCATCTTCAACTTGAATTCGCGGTGAATCGCGCTGGTGGCGAGGAAAACGTGAATCCTCGGATCATCGGAGTGCTTGAGCGCATCCCAGGCTCGGTCGATGTCTTTTTCGTTGCAGCGTGCCAGTCCACAGATCGTGGCGCCTCGAAAGTTTGTCGCGATTTCTCGAACGGCTTCATAGTCACCGGGAGAAGCGATGGGAAACCCGGCTTCAATGATGTCGACACCGAGATTGATCAGGGCCTGAGCGACCTCCAGTTTTTCGGAGAGGTTCATGCTGCAGCCAGGTGATTGTTCACCATCACGAAGTGTGGTGTCAAAAATTCGAATGGATCGAACGTCGCTCATGGAGGATTGTCTCGTCATTGGGATGAGTAAATGTCGGAAGACGGGCTCGACGTCAATAGGCTCAACCGTCGTTCCTGCTCAGGATCAATCACCGTTTAAAATTATGTGAGATTGATCTCCGTCAATCTAGCCAAGGGGCGGCCGGCCGACGCCGGCGTGGCAAGCAGCCAGCCGACGCGTTGAGACACGCGACGAGCAAACGAGTTGAAACCCTTGAAGGGTCGACAGGACATCACCATGGGTAGGATTTCAAGGGAACCGTCAATGGTTCAGTGAGAGTTTAGGTCACAAAAAAACCCGAGGCTTGGCCTGCCTCGGGTGAATCTTTCAATCGCGTTGCCTTCGCTAACCCTACGGCAGTCCTCGTTGTTCGTGGCGGAGCAGAAGGTTAGCAAGTCGCTTCATGATTGGTATAACAAGTCGCTTCATGATTGGTATAACTCGCGTAATGGTTAGCTAAAGTCGATCGGGTAAAGCTACTGCTACGGGCGAGTTTCGTCAATGGTCGCGAGCCCGGAAGAAGTCCGCGGAAGTCGAAGAGGTGGAGCAAACGATGCCGCCTAAAAACCCCGGACCAGTCATTTTCACTCAAGAATCGCCGCATTTCCCCCCGATCTCAGCTGAACGAGGAGTTGACCGCACTGGGTCGGCTGCCATAATGACACAACATTCAGGCCCCCATCGTCTAGTGGCCTAGGACTCCGGATTCTCAGTCCGGCAACAGGGGTTCGACTCCCCTTGGGGGTACTTTCCAATCTTTCAAAGACCCGCAGTTCGCTGCGGGTTTTTCTATTTCATGCCTTCCATGGCTCCCTAACCCTCATTTGCAGTAAACTGGAAGAGAATTGTCGGCCGCCTTTCAGCACCCCGGGGAGCTGCGACCATGTTGTCGATCTACGGAAAACCTCACCCAAATTCTGGCCTGTCCCGCAGACAGCTTCTGACCGCAGGCGGAGCGGGTCTACTCGGACTTTCCTTGCCCCAGATTCTGGCAGCAGAGTCCCAAGCCCCAACGCTAGGGCAGGGCAGAGCCAAGTCGGTCATCTTCCTGTTTCTGTTCGGCGGTCCGAGCCAGTACGAGACCTTCGACCTCAAACCGGATGCTCCCGCCGAAATCCGAGGGCCTTTTCTCCCCATCGGTTGTCGCACACCAGGGCTGCTGATCGGTGAACACCTGCCCAAACTGGCCAATGTCTCGGACAAGTTCTGTGTCGTTCGATCCATGACCCATGATTTCAACGATCACAGCGGGGGCGGACATTACATTCAGACAGGACGAAAGTGGCACGTCCCGGTCGGCGGTGGTTTTCTCGCCACTCCCGAAGATTGGCCCTCCATCGGCTCGGTCGTGGAATATCTCGACCAACAAACCCCGGGCGGCCTCGATCGAGAACTCCCCAGCTATGCCGTGGTGCCGAACTGGCTGGGCAAATTGCAGGAAAGCGGTCAATACCGCCGTCCCGGGCAGTATGCAGGATGGCTCGGACGATCGTTCAACCCCTTGACCACTTCGGTCGACAAAAAGAATCTCAACGACAATCCTTACTGGCGCGATTGCAGCGACGAAGA
>JAKVCA010000099.1 GCA_022448315.1 Pirellulaceae bacterium
ATCGTAATCAGCCCGCCAGGCGGAAGACTCATGGCACCGTGCTGGTCAATTGCCGTGTAAGGCAAGAAGACATTGCGACTTTGTCCGACACCCAAGTCTTGGAAATCGGTGCCGGGATCAAAGCTAAAGGTACCATCATCGTGGTTCACAACCGAACCATTCCCATCTCCCAAGACAGCGGGATCGATGGCATACGACAGTGTCGACTGGGAGTCGTCACTGTCAATATCGCTTCCCTGAAATGCCATCGTGACAGGACCCCCGTCCTCAAAGACTTGAAAACTCAGGTCATGTGCCATGGGGCTGTCGTTGGCCCCGTTGACAATCACGGTCACAATCCCATCGACCAGACTCGATTCCCCGTGGCTATCCTCCACTTCATAGGAGAACGTCACTGCCATCGTTTCCCCCAGAGCAAGGTCCTGGAAGTCCTCACCTGGATCGAAGTCGAAGGTACCATCCTCATTATTCACATAGTTATCGCTCAGGGGTGCAGGAATGACCCCGTCTCGATAGATCAGGGTCGAGCCGTCATCATCTCGATCCGGGTCGTCACCATCGAAATCTATCCCCGTAACTACCACGCCATCTTCAAGCACTTCGACGCTGAGATCGTGCGCCACGGGGCGATCGTTGAGGCCGATCACTTCGACCGTCACCGTCGCTGCCAGAGGAGACTCGAAGCCTTGTAAATCTCGCAACGTATATTGGAAGGTATCCAAGTCACTGTCTCCTACGGCCAATTCCGCAAGCTGAGACGAAACTGATGGATCATAAAACCAGGAACCACCAATTTGATTCGGCATCGTACCGAGGGACAGCGACGTATTGACTCTAACTTCAGCTCCTTTGTCACTTGTCGCAACAAGGACATTAGGATCCGTCGGGTCGACGACCCTGAGGCCCTGCAAGGAAGCGATTCCGAAGGCGTCCCCAGCATCCATGTCAAAATCATTGACATAAAGACTGGGCCGTGTCTGGAAAAGGATCGCAAAGTCCTCTTCGGTCTGGAAGTCCTCGGGATCCGCATCCACGGCGGGATCGTCCACTGCCGTCGGTGGACTGCCCGGCAAAATCTCGAGAGTGTAGTCTTCTGCTTCACCATTGTATGTAAGCCCCGTGGCCCTCAAGCCACCCTCGCTGCTATAGCGGAAGCGAGCATACGTCGGCCCTGGCACCACTTCGGGAACTAAACGTGAATCGACGACCAACGAACAAACAATCAGTTGAGAGGTCGCATCTTGGTGACAATTATCATTTTGTGGACCAAAGGCGATACCCGCGAGTACCTCAGGATCGGTCACAAAGATCGCCTCACTGGCAAACACCTGCTCGCCAGAATCATCCCAATCACCATCTCGATTGAAATCGATCCAGCCATCCAAAAGTCCGGGACTGCTGGCCGTCACTTCTACCGACGTGGGGATATGAGCGTTAAATTGACCACCCAGAGGACCTGCAAAACGAATACCGTCTTCGTCTGCACCATCGCCGATTATCGGTTGTCCATCCGGCTCGGTATCTACCAAGGATCCCAAGAATGGCCCTTCTGGCGTTACCATATGGGCCGCACCATTACTCCCCACTAAGGTTGGGTAGCTATTCTGTGGGGAAACAAACGGCGGGACCGGACCATCCGGCGCATCGCCCATATCGGTCGCTACATCTCCGAGGAAAATTGTAATCTGAGTCTCCCCAGACAACTGGTTCGGCTTCAAAGGATTGCCCGCCAAATCTCGAATGGCATTGGTGAATACAACGGTTTGCACGCTCGCCGTAGAATCGACGTCGATGAAAACATTGCTCAAGTCTTGGACCCCCGCTTGAGCTAAAGCATCGTCATCCGCTCCGGTAACCACCACTGTGGATCCACCCTTAGGAGTTGCCTTCACGCCCACCAAGGCATTGGGATCTACTGTGTTATTGATCGCCTGGATCATCGCCACAGCCACCTGATTGCCGTCGAACTCAGCGACTCGAGAAATCGGCACGGGTACTGCCGCTGCGACTCCCGGCGTTCCCAGTTTCACTAGACTTGTCGTGGCTTGTACGTTTGGCTCCACTGCGCCCACCAACACGTGCCCCGCATTTCCACCAAGCGTCACGACGGGCGTACCCGGGACATGTTCCGGATTTAATCCCAAACCGGCACCTTGAATGGCGATAGCAAGCGTTTCCGCCAGTTCGTCAACGGTTGTGGCATCGTTGAAGTTAATCGCAACCGTCCCCACACTGTTGGTTGGATCTTCGTCGGTGTTGTTCAGTTCAAATTCCACTGCCGGATTAAAGCCATCCCGAATCGAAAATGTCTCGCCATCGAGCAGTCCTGAAATCTGCCCAGCGACCGAGGGAATTTTCAGACCAAAGGCAGGGGTGACACCCGGTGCACCGAAGCTAGTAAGTTGGCTCAAGGTAACGTCGACTACATGATTGATGTCACTCCCCAAATGAATCTGACCAGCACCAAGATGCCTTGGATCCAATCCGACCTCCGCGTCACGGACGGTCGCAGCGATGATATTGGCGAGTTCCTCATGCGTTTCTCCCTGAGTGAAGCGAATCGGAAGATTCCCAATACCCACCTCATCTGCAATGTCTGTATCTTCAAATTCAAAGGTGACAAGTTTTGTCCCGTCATCGACGGTAAAGGTGTCACCATCTTCGACGCCTTGCGTTAGACCATCCACGCGCAGATTCGACAAAGCCACCACATTAATGAAGTGATTGCCCTTCGTCCCTAAGTGGACACGCCCACCTGGCAAGACCTTGGGAACAAGCCCACGATCAAGTGCCGGATTGCTAAGTACATCCACGACCCGCTGAGCTAATTCATCTGCGGACAGGTTCGTTTCGTACTCGATCACCTCATTGTTGGGATCTACACTGCCATCCCGATCAAACTCAAAGGTTAGCGGCAACTGCAAACTGTCACTAATAGTGAATTGATCACCTTCGCTGATCGCGTTGACCACACCATCGGCGCCCACCGGAATCACAATTTGCGATGTCTGCGGAACGTCAATGCGGTAACCTTGCTCAAATTCAAATGTCGTTTCATTGCCCAGCTTGTCACGTACCACGAAGCTCTGACCGTCTACAATTTCAGCCCCAGGCTTCGCAATCATGGTGTAATTGACCGCGTTATTGAGGTGAATCGTATAAACACGATCTGGAGTCCAAATTCCTGAGAGGGGCGTCAATCGCACCGTATCACTCGTGGCATCGTA